>JAUNUJ010000001.1:46977-273748 GCA_030538235.1 Alcaligenaceae bacterium | reverse complement strand
ATAATCGCCGTGATGATGGCGAACGTCGTGATAGATTCGATGCGCGTGGCGGTGAAGGCCGCGGCCCAAGACCTGAGAGCGGTGAGCGTCGCGATAGGTATGAAAGACGCGATGACAGTCGTCGTGACACCCGCGGTGGCGATCGTTGGGATAATCGCCGTGATGATGGCGAACGTCGTGATAGATTCGATGCGCGTGGCGGTGAGCGCCGTAATAGATACGACACCCGCGGTGGTGAAGGCCGCGGCCTAAGACCTGAAGCTCCTCGTAGCGCGCCACGTTTAGATCCTCGTCCCGGTCGTCCGACCCCTAAAGGCAGTAATTACAACCCTGAAGCACCGGAACAACTAGCCACTGCGTTTGCCACCTGCCCTCAAGGACTGGAAGAGACTCTTGGACAGGAGTTAAAACACTTAGGCTTTAGTGAGGTTGATGTCGGGCGTTCAGGCGTACATTTCAAAACCGACTGGTTAGGTATGATGAAGGCGAATTTATATAGCCGCCTAGCCACCCGAATTTTACTCCAAGTTGCCCAAGGCGAAGTACATTCTGAAGATGATGTTTATCAGCTTGCCTACAGAACCGCATGGGAGCATTTCTTTGGCCCGGAACACACCTTGCGTGTCGATACCTCGGCCATTAGAAGTCCGATGCAAAGTCTACACTTCTGTAACTTAAAAGCAAAAGACGGCATTGTTGACCGCATTCGTGAGCAAGAAGGCGAACGACCTTCAATTGATACCGTCAGACCTGATGCTAAAGTTCATCTGTTCTTATATAGAGAGCAGGCAACACTTTATTTAGATACCTCAGGTGAATCTTTATTTAAACGCGGTTGGCGTCTCGATAAAGGTGCGGCCCCACTGCGTGAAAACTTAGCTGCCGGCATGTTGGCACTTGCTGGTTGGGAACCAGGTCAAGCCTTATTAGATCCTTTTTGCGGTAGTGGCACAATTCTAATTGAGGCCGCATGGTGGGCTCAAAATGTACCACCGGGCCTGCATCGTCCCTTCCAATTTATGCGCCTAAGAAATCACCAAAAAGAACTTTGGCATGCCCTAAGAGATGAAGCCTTTGCCAATATTAAACCGACCTTAGATACACCGCTTTATGGCTCAGACATTTCTGAAGAAGCGATTGAAGCCGTTAGAGCTAATATGGAAAGAGCAAACCTAAATCCTAATAGCATTAAACTCCAAGTTAAAAATGCCTTAGAGCTTGAAGCACCGAGCGAGCATGGTGTGATTATCACCAACCCACCTTATGGTGAGCGTCTCGATAGCGGTCAGGACGATATCTGGCAACCTTTCTCCGGTCGACTCAAAAATGAATTCGATGGCTGGCGAGTTAATATTATTACCAGTGACCTCGAGCTACCGAAGAAATTACGTCTTAAAGCCCAACGTCGCATCCCGCTCTATAACGGTAATTTAGAGACTCGTATGTTTGTATTTGATATGGTACGTGACAGTTTCCGCGATCAATAGCCAGGCAATAATCAAGATGAATAAGATAAACACCACAATTGAAACGGATTCTCTCCAACAGTCGCCTATCACTAACGATCGCTATCCTAGACGTTTAAAACTCTTCGCCAGCATGATGTACGAAGGCATGTTGTTATTTGGTTTGGTTTTTGTGGGGGCTTATATTTTTGATACCCTCACACAAAGCCACGAGGCCGATCGTCTAATGTGGCAACGCCAATTAGCCCTCTTTCTGCTGCTAGGGACGTATTTCTTACTGTCATGGTTTAGACGCGGACAAACTGTAGCCATGAAAGCTTGGGGGATCGCTCTGCGCAACAAATTGCACCCACGTCTCACCTGGGTGCAGGCCATCGCTCGCTATGTCTTAATGTGGATCCTACCGCTACTTGGTGCCTTTATTGTTAATCAGGTTGCTCTCGTCGTCGGATGGAAATCAATTACCATGTTTATTGTTATTTGCCCCTTCTTAAACTTGCTACCAACCTTCTTTAGAAAGGACCGTCAAATGCTTCATGATGTCTTGGTCGGAACCGAACTGATTAACATTAAAAAATAGGTACTAGCTAAAAATCCTAAAAATGTTAAAATCATAGGAAATATTGCCGAAATGTTACCATTTCGCACGCTTTTCACCGTATTTACTTCACTTCTTATACTATGACTGATCAATATCAAGACCTATACCAGTCTTATCGGTGGTTGGTGCCAGAACATTTCAATATGGCCGACTACTGCTGCCATCGTTGGGCAACGAATCCCCAAGAAGTGCGCCAACAAGCCGCGATTTTTTTTGAGGACCAAGTGGGTCAACTGACGATGTATTCTTACCGTCAGCTCTCTGAACGTGTTAACAAACTGGCCAATGGCTTGGTGCGCATGGGAGTGCAACCACAGGACCGTATTATTATTACACTGCAGCATTCGACTGACAGTGCGGTGGCCATGTTAGCCGCTTTTACTGTCGGTGCTATTGCTGTGCCTCTGACTGCCGGTCTAAGCAGCTATCAGTACGCACCTCGGGTGATTGATAGTCAAGCCAAAGTGGCGATTATCGATAAACACACCCTAGCGCCATTTATGGCCTCGCTAGACAACCAAACTCTGGTCAAACAAATCATCGGCGTCGACACCGAAGACGATCGCATGATCGCACTAGAAACCTTATTGGCTCGCCAACCGAGTCAATTTGTCGCGATTAATACGCCCTCTGATAGTCCCGCCATGATGATTTATCCGCAGCCCGATCCGAGTCCTGAGCCGCTAGATAGAAAAATTAAAAACGATATTCCTTTTGACCCAGAGCTTAAAGCGACTATCCTGCCGCATCGCGCCTTAATTGGGGCTCTGCCCGGTTTTGTTGCATCTCAGAACTGGTTTCCCAGAAAAAAAGACATTTTTTGGTCTTCCTATGACTGGAATAGCGGTGAGGGTTTAATTAATTCACTCTTACCGGCTTTATACTTCGGCCATTCGATTGTGGGTTGCCCTAGCGGTCGCACGATTCCACGACTATTTACCTTGTTAGAACATTACCAAGTCACCAATATCCTGACCACTGCCGAGGAATTAGAGCGTATTCGCGACTTTGATGAACCATTACCAGAGTATGAACTAGCCATTCGTTGTGTCTCTATTCCCGATCATGAGAAAAGTATTGAACTAAAAGACTGGGTCAAAGAGCGTTTCAATGCCTCTTTAAACGGCTTCTACTCTGATGTTGGCTTTATTTATCTGAGTGGCGACAGCGCCGAAAAATGGCCTGATCGTAAGGACAGTATGGGCCACGTATTTCCAGGCCGTCGTTATAGCATTATTGACGATGAGGGGATGCCGGTTACTAATGGCACCAAAGGCATCCTAGCCGTCGCCGCCATTGATTACCATGGCCATGACGACCCCGGCTTAGCTACACATTATTGGCAACAAGCCCAAATCCACGAAATTGAAACCATGGACGGTTGGTATAGCACAGGTATCGCCGCTTATCAGGATGATGACGGCTATATATTCCGCGTCTAACATCTTTTTTCAAACAAGCCAGGAGACATGATGGCCATTTATGAATTAGCTGATCTTAAACCGACAATTGACCCCAGCGCATTTGTATTTGATGGGGCGATTCTAGTTGGTCAAGTCACTCTTAAGGCCAATGTCAGTATCTGGCCTGGCGTGATTATTCGTGCCGACAATGACACCATCACCATTGACGAAAATAGCAACATCCAAGAGGGTTCGGTGCTTCATATTGATGCCGGTACCCCACTCTATGTTGGTAAAAATGTCACCGTCGGTCATAAAGTCATGCTCCATGGCTGCACCATCGGTGACGGAAGTTTGATTGGTATGAGCGCGACCATTTTAAACAATGCCGTGATTGGTAAAAACTGCATTATAGGAGCCGGTGCGCTGATTCCTGAAGGCAAGATCATCCCTGATAATTCAGTGGTTGTCGGTGTTGCCAAGATTTTACGTGAAGTAAGTCCTGAAGATCTTGAACGAAGCCATAGAGGAACTCAACATTATGTTGAACAGGGTCGCACTTATCGCGAACATCTTAAGCGCATTGATAATTAATAACGCCTCATGTCCCCTGTCTCGGCCCTTGAAAAAGCGTGCCGCAGAACACATATAGTGCTTTTAGTCCCCCAAAAAGACTGTTCTTAATCTTAAAGTCTTTAATTATTCAGGCATAGCCACAACTCTATGAACGATTTATTAAAAAAATATCTCTTTGCTGATCGCAGCATGCGCATCCAGACGGCTAATCTTAGTCAAACTTGGCAAGATGCCCGTCAACATCAAAAACACCCTAAAGTCATCGAAAAACTATTGGGCGAACTGTGTGCCGCATCCGTCCTGCTCGCTTCAAATATCAAATTTGATGGCAGCCTAATACTGCAAATCCAGGGTGATGGCCCCATCGCCTTATTGGTGGTTGAGTGCGATTCTAATCTGCGAATCCGTGCTACCGTGAAATTGCGTCAGGAATATGCGATTACTGAAACCGCAACCTTTCAGGAACTTGTCAACCCGAATCGCAGTGGTCACTTTGTGGTGATTTTAGACCTCAAGGATCGCCAAGAGGGTCAACAAGCCTATCAAGGTATCGTTGCTCTACAGGGCAATAGCGTGGCCGAAGTGCTAGAAAATTATATGAGCAGCTCCGAACAATTGGATACTCATATTCGTCTGGCCGCCGATGACAACAAAGCCACGGGCATTCTATTACAACGCTTAGCCACTACCGGCGGTATCGTGATAGATAAAGAAAAAGCCGAAGAAAATTGGGAAAAAGCAGGTCATTTTATTCAAACTGTGACAGCAGAAGAGCAACTTAAACTTGCCGAAAACGAACTAGTACATCGCCTATTCTGGGAAGATCAACTAGTCAAAACAGAGGAAGATCATTCTATTCAATGGTTCTGCAGCTGCAACCGCGAACGGGTAGCCGATATGCTACGTATGCTCGGCGTCGTGGAAGTAGATTCTATTCTCGAAGAACGCGGTGAGATTGATGTCAGTTGTGATTACTGTGGCAAGCCCTATCATTTTGATGCAATCGAATGCGCCCAACTCTTTATAGATAAAGACAAAATTCCTGTTCAGGAAAATCCTAGCGCACATTAAGTGATAATTAACAGTTAAAAAGGAACCGGTTCTTGATTATAGAACCGGTTTTTTGTTGTTCCGCTAAAGCCCGAGGAATCTAGGTTTTTCTGTATGTAGTTTTGTGTATTGCCCTAAAAGTGAGATATACGCATACTATTTCCTATGAGAAATGTCAAACCCCCCTCTTCCCATCTGAGCTCACAGCGAGGCAGTGCAATTATCGAATTTCTGGTAACTGCGGTGCCGGTCTTACTATTAGCGATGGGTGCCACAGAAACTGCACGTTGGTATATACAAAAGCAGCATATTCGCTATGCCTTATTGGAAGCACAACGTGCGGCCTCTGTCTCACATGCTCGACCTGAAGAGATAATCGAGAGTTTTGAAAAAGCCCTAAAACCATTGTTTGTCCCGGCCGGTCAGTATAAGAGCATTGAGGCCAGACGCGATGCCTATTTATTAGCAGTCGCTCAACAAACCGGTCTGACACCATGGCGCATCACGATCAGCTCACCAACACCTGAACACTTCATGGACTTTAAACAAAGTGATCTAGAAATCTCACGTATTAGCGGTTTTCCAGCTATCAATAATAACTACCAATTTGAACAACATCAGGAAAAAAGCATTGGCCTACATTCACAAGAAAGCATTTATGAAGCAAATATTTTAAGCGTAAACTTAATCTATCCATACAAATCTTTAGTTCCCGGAGTCAGCGGTTTAATTAAGCTCTTAAGTGGTAGCACTGGCTCTAAGTTTAAGCAGGGTTATTATCAAGCCGGCTACTTACCCATGGAGCTGAGTTCACATATCGGCATGCAGTCACACCCAGTACAATGGCCCAATCATCCCGACTCCAAAGTACAATGGCACGGGCAAATAGCTGAATTAGATAAAGCCCTGCCGGGTAATTCAGAAAATCCGGCATCCCTGCATGAGTGCAGCGGAATTTGGTGTCCCAAGTCAAGCAGTCAGAAAGCCTCAGAGCTTACTAGGGGCTTCCCAAGCGATAACGGCAGTTATCACCCCGGCTCAGCTCCCGCCAATCAGGCTGAGCTCACTAAGGCCGAACGTGAGGCTTACAATCCACCTCAAAACGAGACTCAAAGCGCTGACAACAATGCTAACGATTCCGGTGACCCCTGGTCTTCTGACAAACCAAGTGGCGACATACTCGATGACCCTCTTTGCGGAACCAGCCTTTGCTGTGTATGAGCCAACGGTATCGAGAGCTATCAAGTCACACGTTTAAACTATAAAACGCCAAATTCTTTACATCCAGTGGCAACTAAGCAACAGAAAAAATAAATTTAATCCCTCTTGTCTCTGCCAGTTTGAAGCTAACAAGTCACATTGACAATAACTTAGACTAGTGATTAGGATTGAGTTGAATCTAAACGTTGCATATTTCTTCTAGTAATATGAACAACTTAGCAATTTCATCCCGTTTTATATGAATTTTTCAAACACCTTCACTTAACCACAAAGACTAATAAATGTGATTTTTTCGAATCATAAAATGGTGACAGTAGTTAATATCCATACTGTTATATCAACTAATACGCTTTGATTTACATCAAAAAAACAAATTATTTGCTAAAATACCAATGTCATATATCAAACTAGTGATAACTAGTTTTTTAAATAGGTAGGAGTATGTCCAAAACTATTATTCTTGATGACAAATCTGTGCACTGCAGTCAGTGCATGAGTAATCATCTATGTATGCCCGCAGGTTTAAATGAACAAGAGACTAATAAGCTTACTGAACTAGTCAAAGAGCGTATTCGCATTCCCAAAAACCAAGCACTATTTCAAGCAGGCACCCCCTTTAGCTCCATCTACAGCGTACGTTCAGGCTCTATGAAGACGCAACTGGAAAGCGAAGACGGCCATATGCAAATCACCGGTTTCTCCTTACCGGGCGAATTAGTCGGTTTAGACGGCATTGCTACTCAAGAGCATTCATCGACCGCCATCGCGCTTGAAGACACTGAAGTCTGTGTGATCAGACTGGATGATCTGGATCGCTTATCCAAATCGATCCCGGCTCTGCATACCCAACTACGTCATTTGATGGGCAATGAAATCAATCGCTCACACCGCATGGCACTGACTTTGGGGTCACTCAAATCCGATCAACGTGTTGCTGCTTTTATACTAAATATGGTTGATCGATTAGGCCAATTAGGTTATTCATCAACCGAATTTGTGCTACGTATGACTCGCGAGGAAATCGGCATTTATTTAGGACTCACCCTAGAAACCGTCAGTCGTTTACTCTCCCGTTTTGCACGTGAAGGCTTCATAGAAGTACAACAAAGAGAAGTCAAAATTCTTAATCGGGATGCACTTCAAGCACTAGTTCGCAAAGAAGATAACTGATTATTAACGTTCAAAGGCCTTTTAGTTTCAACTAAAAGGCCTTTGTTGTGTTCAGTTCTTATTTTTCAAACTGTGAGCGTAAATGCTCGGGAATCGGACGATCCTCAGGCGGCAAAAATCGTAACGATTCAGGGTTATCAGTACGCGTAGTCATCAACCCTTGGCGATTCTGCTTATTAACCAATGGGATATCCCTATCCTGTGTAAAGGCAAGATAAATGGTGATGATACAAGCAATAACAACAATCGCCGGACCTGCCATCAGAATCCATGGCCAACGCTCCTTGTACCATGGTTTACTGACTTGAGACTCCATAGAGCCTGCTTTCTTAATTACTTTTGAAGACATAATAAAACCTTAATTATTCGGGTACAAAGAAACTACTGGATTTATCAATCTTAAGCTCTTTGCCCTCGTCGACTGTACGAACGTGGAACTCCATGTCATAGCGACCGACATTGCTTCCCTCGACCGGCGTACGGACAATAACAGGCGTCCAATGGTTGGTTCGCGGTGAAACAGTAATCGTATTGGTACCAGAGTTTTCAAGGTTTACGTCCAAATCACCCAAACCAGGAGACTCTGCATCAATAACAAACTGACGTGGTTGGGAAGTCATATTAACCAGTAAAACACGATACACGTTTTCATAGTAACCACCAGGAACCTCTCGACCTAAGGAGTTACGGTCACGCACTACGTCGAAACGTAATTCGTTGCGCATCGCTAAGGAAGTAATAATCCCCGTGATAAATATCAACAAGAGAGTCAAGTAGACAAGCGTACGCGGTTTAAATAAACGCTTGCGCTCCTCTTTTTTGCTTAGACCCATGGCCATGCTATTTTCGGAGGTATATCGAATCAATCCGCGCGGATACTCCATCCGATCCATAACTTCGTCACAGGCATCAATACAGGCACCACAGCCGATACACATATACTGTAAACCGTTACGAATATCAATACCGGTAGGACAGACTTGGACACAGAGTGTACAGTCAATACAATCACCTAATCCCAACTCATTCAGGTCGGCCTTTTTAGAGCGCTTACCACGTGGTTCACCGCGCCCCTGATCATAAGTAACGATCATGGTGTCGGCATCGACCATCACACTCTGGAAGCGAGCATATGGGCACATATAACGACAAACACTCTCACGCAAGAAACCGGCAGCTAACCAGCAGAAACCACCATAGAGGAAAATCCAGAACCACTCCCAGAAACCAAGATCCAACTTTAATAAACTAGGGAAGAGCTCTCGGATTGGTGAGAAGTACGACACAAAGGTAAAACCGGTCCAGAAACCGACTAAAACCCATAAAACATGCTTTGTCGCCTTAAGTCTGAACTTGCGTGCACTCATCGGGCTTTCATCCAGACGAATACGCTGCATGCGATCACCCTCAACCCACTTTTCTATGTACATAAAGATCTGAGTGTAAACGGTTTGCGGACAGGCGTACCCACAGAATAGCCGTCCTGCTATCGCTGTAAACAAAAACAGGCCATAAGCAGAAACGATCAGGATAATTGCTAGATAGAAAATATCCTGTGGCCACAATACTAGACCAAATAGATAGAATTTACGCTCGATCAGGTCAAATAATACAATTTGGCGACCATCCCAATTAAACCACGGTAATCCATAGAATAAAATCTGGGTAAACCAAATCAGGGCAATACGCCAATTATTAAAACGACCCTTGACTGAGCGCATGTAAATCTTTTGGGTCAAGTCAACAAACTCAACCTCACTTCCATCCAAACTTGTTGGAATATGCCCTGCTACCGCTGTCTTTGGTTTAGCCTTTGGTCTGACTGGCTCTTTACTCTCAGGGCGTGGTGGCTGCCACTCAGGCGCCTCCTTTGGCTGCTCAGGAGGATTTTTGGAAATTTCTTCGCTCATTAGATATCATCTCAAAATTTAATACATACCCAGATATTATACAGCCCAATTATCCTCTCGGACAATTGGGCCGTTATGTATGCGCAGGTTTATTTGTTTTTCTAAAACAGATTTAGCTAAATTGCCAATCCAATGACTTTAGAAAGTATTAATTCGAATTTAATTATTCGTTATTGGATAAACCCCAAACATAAGCAGTTAACACTTCGATTTGCTCAGGCGTCAAATAGTCTTTTTGTGGAGGCATAATGTTAGTACGACCTTCCATAATCGTTTTAACAATCGTCTGGTGAGAGGAACTGCCCAACCAAATATCATCGGTTAGATCAGGAGCACCTAATAAAGGATTACCTTTACCATCTACACCGTGACAAGCCACACAAACCGTACCGTAGTGCTGTTGACCCTTAGCGATAAGAGTAGCATCAGCGCTTAAACCTGAAAGTGAACGTACGTAGTGAGCAATAGCGTTTGCATTGTCAGTTTGTTCACCAGCGGATGCGCCCAACGCTGCACCAAGTGGTGCCATCAAACCAACACGGCCACTAGTAATTACACCGTTAATGTATTCGGGTGTACCCGCACCTAACCAGTCATTGTCAGTCAAATCAGGGAAATCTGTCGCTCCACGAGCATCAGAACCGTGACACTGAGCACAGGTATTAAGGAATAAACGCTCACCGATAATACGAGCTTCTGGATCTTTTGATAAATCCTCAGCGCTCATTCCCTCAAAACGAGCATAAACCGGTGCAATGCTCTCACGCAACTGCTGCTGGCTCTGCTCTACTTCGTACGCAGCCTGCCAACCTCTCAAGCCACTCCAAGTACCAACTGCAGGGTATAAGAACATAATGCCCACACCAATCACAGTTAGGCCGAGATACATAATAATCCACCAGCGTGGTAATGGGTGATTTAACTCTCTAATACCATCCCACTCGTGGCCTGTATCCTCTGTAACAACAGTTTTTTGACCTAACCAAGAACGTTGAGTCCATAAAAGCCATAGTACAAAGACTACACCTAAGATTGAAATGGCAGAAACCCAAATAGCCCAGCCACTATTAACAAAATCACTCATGATCCTTGTCCTTGCGCTGTTCATCAGCGCTTAAATTTGTTTCGTCCTCTAGACTAAACGGTAGTAGGGCCGCTTCGTCGTTATCCTTACGACGGTGGTTAGAGAATGCCCACCACACAATCCCGAAGAAAACAACTATTGCAAGAATAGTCGCGATACCGTTGAACGCACCCCACATAGTTTAGCTCCCTCTTTTTACTTTGCAGCAGCAGATGTATCGCGCTGGCGCCATGCATTCATGTAGCCAACACCTAAACTCTGAAGATATGCAACAACCGCATCTTCTTCAGTTTTACCTGCAAGAAAAGTCGGTGCTTTAGCAATCTCTTCTTCGCTGTACATCGCTTTACCGTCGTGGTGTTCGCCTAGCCAGTTAAGAGCGCGCATACGGGCCTGAACATCGTGACCTTCGACACTCTTAGTTTGTAACCAGGGATAGGCAGGCATATTAGACTCTGCCACTACATCACGAGGATTACGCAAGTGAACGCGATGCCATTCGTCAGAATAGCGACCGCCTACGCGAGCAAGATCCGGACCCATACGACGAGAACCCCACAAGAAAGGATAGTCGTAAACAGTCTCACCGGCCTCGGAGTAAGGACCATAACGCTGTACGTCAGAGTTCAACAGACGAATCTGCTGGCTATGACAACCCACACAACCCTCTTTGATGTAAATATCACGACCAATCAACTCTAACGGTTGATGTGGTTTAACACCAGGCGACGCCTCTGTTGTAGAGTGTTGATGGAACAACGGAACAATTTGAACAAGTCCTGAAACACCTACTGTGATGAAGGTCAGTACCATCAGCATAGGTAGGTTTCTCTCAACCATCGCATGAGAGAAAAACTTAACTTTTTTATCATCAGACATTTTTTAAAACCCTTTTATCTTCAAATTATGCACTGGCAGGAGCAGCTGCTGCAGGCGCTTGTTGACCATAAGACGGTGCCGGTACTGGTGGGTTAACACCAACACGACCACGAATAGTAACAAGCATATTAAAGAGCATGATTAAAATACCAGTCAGGAATAAACTACCGCCGATAACACGCATAATTAATAAGATTTTCTTGGAGGCTAGGGCCTGAACAAAGCTATAGGTCAGAGTACCGTCAGCTTCAATAGAACGCCACATCAAGCCTTCCATAACACCGGCAATCCACATAGAGGCAATGTAAAGAACAATACCAATAGTAGCTAACCAGAAGTGCAACTCAACTAAGGATTTCTTGTACATACCCTCACGGCCCCATAATCTAGGAATCATGTAGTAGATAGAACCGAAGGAAATCATCGCAACCCAACCCAAAGCACCGGAGTGTACGTGAGCTACAGTCCACTCAGTGTAGTGAGATAAAGAGTTAACAGTACGAATTGCCATCATTGAACCTTCGAAGGTAGACATACCGTAGAAAGACAATGAAACCACTAAGAACTTCAAGATAGGGTCAGTTCTTAGTTTGTGCCATGCGCCGGATAGAGTCATCACACCGTTAATCATACCGCCCCAAGATGGTGCCAAAAGGATTAAGGAGAACAACATACCTAAGCTCTGAGTCCAGTCAGGCAAGGAAGTGTATAACAAATGGTGAGGGCCGGCCCACATATACGTAAAGATCAAAGCCCAGAAGTGAACAATTGATAAACGATATGAGTAAATCGGACGCTCGGCTTGCTTAGGTACGAAGTAGTACATCATGCCTAAGAAGCTGGTGGTCAAGAAGAAACCAACCGCGTTGTGACCGTACCACCATTGAGCCATCGCATCTTGTACGCCGGCGTAGTATGAGTACGACTTAAACAAACTCCAAGGTACTTGAAGGTTGTTAAAAATATGCAGCATGGCAATGGTAATAATGTAGGCACCATAGAACCAGTTAGCAACATAAATATGCTTGGTACGACGCTTAGCAATAGTGCCGAAGAACACAATCGCGTAAGACACCCAGACCAGTGTGATCAGTAAATCCAACACCCATTCGGTTTCAGCGTACTCTTTTGATGAGGTGTAACCCATCGAAAAGGAAACCGCTGCCGCTGTCCAAATAACCATCCAGCCCCAAAAGGTGAAAGCGGCTAATGTAGGTGCAAACAGCGTGGTATGACAGGTGCGTTGAACAACATAATATGACGTTGCAAACAATGCACTACCACCGAAACCAAAAATTACCAAGTTTGTATGAACAGGACGTAAACGACCATATCCAAAATACTCGTTAAAGCTTAGCTCCGGGAATACGAGCTGGCTGGCGATCCAAACACCCATCGTCATGCCGAGCACACCCCAGATAACTGTCGCGATCGAGAACTGTCGGACTATCTTATAATTAAAGGTTTCCGACCCAATCACATTTTGAGTACTCATAGTACCTTCCTCTTTAAAAACAAAAACTTATTACTGCTATGTAAGCTTTATTGTGTAAGTATCGCTTCACAGCAAGGGTTAATAAGAATGAAATCAAGTCATTTGTAACAAAAATTCAATCCCAAGTACCACATATTCTACTACAAAAGACGGTTAGTATGTGTTAACTGAAAACCCTATGCTTATGAACATCAAGCGCGAACAGGTGATATTACCCCAAACTGAGGAACCTTTTGTTGTTTTTTTAAGTCTAAATAGATTTTGTTGTAGAAATATTTAATGTAACTTTTGTAGAAGTTTGAAACACTACTGATCTGTGGTCTTTTTATGCTCTTCAGTCACCAAATGACTCGTTCTATCGTCATCATAGAGAATTGAATCGCCTTTTTCATCGATGTCATCGTACTGTCCTTTGAAGACAGCCCAATACAAGAAAAAACTGATGAATGCGATAATAACAATTGTTATTGTGCCGAGAATCAAATAAATCTTCATTGGCGAGTTACCTTTGTTTGAAACACTTGCTTATCTAAACTGTTGTTAAATTGTCACTATCAACCAATTGTGAGGTTCTAGCATCAAGCTCACGACGAAAACGTTTGTACAAACGCAAGCCCATCAGTCCGACCCACATCGATGAAACGAACATAATAATCGCCGCCAACCAAGGAGAGACCAAACCAACCATGGCTAGCGGAGCCATTAGCAGATGAAAGACGATAGAAATATTTAAACAGAAGCGCGCGGTTTTTCTAGTTTTCTCCAGAATGGATTCAGCAAACGCCGCATCAATCTGTGAATCACTACCACTGTTTAAGAGAATAGTGCGTGCCGCGGCATAAGTTGAAGGCACTGACATTGCCATAGCACAAGGACAACTCATCACGAATAGGGATACTGTAACAGCCAAGGCGTGTGATGAGTCAATAAAAAAGTACCAGACCAAACCGCTAAGTACAGCCAAGATAATTTGCACCACGACGAAATAAAATGCGTACTTATCGGCGTGCGCCATATCTGTATTGCGAAACTGATTAATTCTATCAAGAATCGCGTGATCGCCTGAGATATAGGATGATTGAACCGCAATATACTCTAAATAACGTGCAGTCAATAAAAAGGCAATAAACATGACGATGGAGTCATAATATACCTCACCATGATGGTAAATCGTCGTATGCACACTGGGGAAAAAAGCCACGGCAATACCAAGAGCCACAGGTAGATTCATATTAACCATGCTATGGCGATGATCAAAATCCCTATCAGCAGCAAATAAGCCCTTCCAGATAGGCACTGCACAATAAAAAAGCACTGGTATCGTCAATAGTAGACCAATCCAGTTCAATAAGACCAACGCTACCTCTAGCGACTCCTGAATATCCGTCCCTACATACTGGTGTTTGAAATAACCGGGCGCAGCGAACATCATGACCTGCATCATAATCAACCAAGCAAGGCCCAGACGCACAACCATACGGCGGCGCTCTAGACGATCCTCTTCGGGTAAATCTTTGGGTATAGCAAATATTGAAACTGCTTTCATTAAACTTAATCAGCCAAGTTAGTGGTTCACACCTTAGTTAAAAACACCATCTGAAAGATAACGGTCGCCACGATCACAGACAATAAACACGACTGTACCGCTCTCCAGACGTTTTGCGGTACGGATAGCGGCTACTAACGCACCGGCCGAAGAGATGCCCCCGAATATCCCCTCACGAGCAGCGAGATCGCGAGCCATTTGTTCGGCTTCTTCTTGCTCTATAGCCTCAAACGTATCAATGATTTCGGGCTCATAAATAGACGGCTGATACTCAGGGGCCCACTTGCGAATCCCGGGGATAGAAGCACCGGGCGCCGGTTGTGCACCAACCAATTGTACGTGCGGATTTTGCTGCTTTAAATACTTGCCGGTGCCCATCATGGTTCCGGTGGTACCCATGGCGCTCACAAAATGGGTAATACTGCCTTGTGTTTGTTGCCAAATTTCCGGCCCTGTTGAAGTAAAATGTGCCGAAGGATTGTCCGGGTTAGCGAACTGGTTAAGAATTAATCCCTTACCCTCTTGTTGCATCTGTTCGGCAAGATCGCGAGCATATTCCATACCCCCCTTGCTCGCTTCAGTCAAAATCAACTCGGCCCCATAAGCCTTCATCGACGCTCTGCGCTCCAAGGATAAGTTATCAGGCATGATAAGAATCATTTTATAGCCACGAATGGCCGCAGCCATGGCTAAGGCAATACCTGTGTTACCACTAGTAGCCTCAATCAGGGTGTCACCCGGTTTTATCTGAGCCCGGGCTTCAGCCTCTGCGATCATCTTAAGCGCAGGACGATCCTTGACCGAGCCTGCCGGGTTATTGCCCTCCAACTTAGCCAAAACAACCACCTGTTCAGAGACGCCGAACTGCTGCGGAAGACGCTGCAAACGGACTAAAGGTGTATTACCGACAGTTTGTTCGATGGTAGGATAATTAACAATTTTTTCAGACATAAACTTAAGCACAAAAATGTTCAAATAAATAGCCGCTATCTGTATATAGCAGAGATAACGGTGTATTTTAACACTTTACACTAATTGCGCTGCTCAAGTTTGTGATAAACAATCGCAATCAAGGCTGACGCTACAATTCGTCATTAATAATCTAAGCTAGTCAAGCTTGATCAGATAGGGCTCGGAGCCACCACCGGGCGCACTGTATTTAAAACGTTTTTTAACCGCAGCAATCTCCCCAACAACCACTGAGCGCTCAGTGGTTGTCCCCTGAACCGATTTCAACTGATGTGATGCCTGTTCATTGCCAAAAACAAGACCGCCTTCGACCATCTTGGCGGCCCGCTTTTGCCCAAGACCCTTAATCCGCAGGGTAAAATCCTCCACCGACTCAAAACTACCACCTCGCTCTCTCTCCTCAATAATACGCTGAGCGGTTTTCTCGCCAATACCTTTAATGCTTTGCAGCTCACTGTTGCCGGCAGTATTGGCATTGACCGTTTGCGCTGAGGCCAAAGGCACCCAAGATAAATAAGCGCAGCTCATAACAACAGCAAGAAACTTTAATAAAGCAGACATAAAAATTCCTCATAACAAATTAATTAATCTTCAATTTATTATGAGGAAATAAATACTTGATATTGAGCAAGTGGATTTTTTTAGCCAGTCACTATAGCAACTTAAAGCGAATTAACACTCAACAGGTGCTGCACGTACTCAGCTACGCCCTCTTGAACTCGTTTGAAAGGCTCCTGATAGAGACCCTCTTGTCTAAGCTTATCTGTATTCGCCTGCGTATAGCTCTGATAACGACCCTTTAGATCCTCAGGAAAATCAACATAGTGCAATAAGCCCTGATCGACTTGCTCTTGTAGACTTAAAGACAATTCGCCACGACTCTCACGCACTGAATTAATGACCGTGTGAGCAATGTCGTTAAAGGGCTGAGCTTGACCGGTACCGCAGTTGAAAATGCCACTAATCTGCGGATTTTCCATAAAGTGCAGATTAACCTTGACCACGTCCTCGACATAAATAAAATCACGCACTTGTTGGCCAGGCCCATAACCATCATATTCACCAAACAATCGAACCTGACCCTCAGTCATGAACTGATTAAAATGATGAAAAGCTACCGATGCCATACGTGCTTTATGCTGCTCGTGCGGACCGTAAACATTGAAATAACGTAAACCAACGATTTGTGCTGTTTTATCAAGTAATCGTCGACGCACAACTTGGTCAAAAAGAAATTTGGAATAACCGTAAACATTTAAAGGCCCTTCGGCAGCCAATTCCTCGGTAAATGATTGTTTGGCGCCATACGTCGCCGCCGAAGAAGCATAGATAAAGGGGATATTCTTAAGTTGACAGTAATTTAATAACTCCAGGGAAACCTGATAGTTATTATCCATCATAAAGCGACCATCACGCTCTGTGGTATCAGAGCAAGCGCCCTGATGGAACACGATAGAAATCGGCGGCAATTCATCTGCCAACAACTCCTTTCGAAACAGGTCCTTATCTTTGTAATCAGCAATTTGATTATCACGTAGGTTAATAAATTTATCGCCCTGCTCTAAATCATCAACCACTAAAATATTTTTATAGCCCTGCTTATTTAAGCCTTTAACTAATTGGCTCCCAATAAAGCCGGCGGCTCCAGTTACAACAATCATAATAATTCCTCTGCACTGACGATTGACGTTCCAAGTTTCGCCACAACAATACCACCGGCCTTATTGGCCCATTTAATTGACTCCGACCAAGCCATTCCGGCCGCTCGGGTGACGGCCATAGTCGCCAACACCGTATCACCGGCACCTGACACGTCAAAGACCTCTTTGGCTTCTGCATTGACATGATGAACACCACTATCAGCAAATAGGGTCATGCCCTTTTCGGAACGAGTAACTAACAAAGCCTCTAATGACAACTTTTCGCGCAAAGCTTGGGCTTTTTGTACTAATTCAGCTTCGCTCTTCCAAGGACCAACGGCTTGCGACATTTCCAACTGATTTGGTGTGAGTAGGTTAGCCTGACTATAGGGCAAATAATCATTGCCCTTGGGATCAACCAAAACAGGTATATTATGCGCTTTAGCAAACGCAATAATGCGGTCTACCTCTTTTAGTGCACCTTTGGCATAATCTGATAAAACCAAGATATCATGCTGCGGGAGCAATTCCAGCAAATTGCTCTGCATATCTCGCAAACTATGCTCAGTGGGTTGGTGTTCAAAATCCACACGAAGCATTTGCTGCTTTCGACCCAAAATACGCATTTTGAGGGTTGTGCTGATCTGCTGATCCATGCTGAGAACTGGATTAATCCCCATATCTTCAGCAATTTTTAATAAACGCTCACCACCCTCATCAACACCCACTACACCGAGTAAAGTCGCTTGGGCACCGAGGCTGACGACGTTACGGGCAACGTTGCCAGCACCACCTAGACGATCCTCTTTTTTGACAACACGCACAACTGGCACCGGCGCTTCCGGTGAGATTCGATTGACCTCACCGAACCAGTAACGATCAAGCATTAAATCGCCAACAACTAAAATTTTCTTATGTCGAATTTCTTCTAAAGGATAAGGGCGCATAACTACTTTCCCTCTAAGCGCTTGGTTGAATAAGTCTCCCACTGATTACAGCCGGGACACTGCCAATAAAATGATTGAGCTTGGAAGCCACAGACACGACACTCGCGTCGATCCAGACGTTGTGCATGTTGGTGGATTATCCTGTGTAAATAATTAATATCCAAAATGTCATCAAGCGCCGAAAACTCTGCTGTCTTCGTAGACCCTTCTTGATGTTTCAAATTAATTTCAGACTCTAAAAACTTCTCTAAACCCAGCAACGTCGGATGTTCACTTAATGCCTTAGCGGCAAAATGTCGGGCAGCCTCGTCATCACCTTGGAGACGGTAATGCTTTAATAGAATCACAAAGAGATCCAATGAGAAATGCTGATCAAAATGCTGTGCTAGTAAAGCCAAGCCCTGCTCTAATTGATCGGTGCTCTGATAGTTTTGTAACAACTTCTCAGCAACCAAACTGCTGTATGTCGGTGCTTCCTTTAGAATGCTCTCAAGGTGCAAACGCTGATTTTGTGTTTGTCCCTGTTGCGCAGCAATTTCGGCACGCAATATTGAAATTCGAGCTCTGGAAGCCTCGCTTTGATCATCGATCAAGTTTTTTTGCATGGCCTGCTCAGCATAATCCAGCTGCTTGATAGCTTCCGCTAGATTAGCAACTTTAGGATGTAAGGCCTGCTCAGCTAATTCACAATGATAATGTATCAATGCCGGGACCGACTCATTTAATAAAGTCTGAAGCTTTTTAACGGTTTCAATGGCTTTAGGCCAGTCGTGGACAGACTCATAAATACGAATCAGATGACGAGTCGCCGCCACACTATAGTTTTCGCTATTCATAACCCGCTGAAAGGCTTCTTCGGAACGGTCAAACATACCAGCTTTGAAAAAGTCTTGACCAATTTGATAAAGCGCTTGCTCTTGATCCTTGAGTGGCAGGTCAGCACGATTTAACAAGCTTTGATGAACACGAATAGCACGCTCAATTTCGCCACGACGTCGGAATAAATTACCTAAGGCAAAATGCAACTCTGTGGTTTCAGTATCCAGTTTTGCTACTTCGATGAAGGCATCAATGGCTTTATCATGATCTTCATTTAATAAAAAATTTAGACCCTTAAAATAAGATTCAGGCAATTGCCGAGTCTCAGAAAGCATCTGCCTGAAATCCATCCTAGCGGCTATCCATCCCAATGCAAACACAATAGGGATTAAGATAAACCACCATACTTCAAAATCTACACCTGCTTCCATAGTTTAAGATTTATTATGTGGTTGTAAAGCAATGAAAATATCAGGGCTATTAGCGCCGGCAGCCTTAGAGCTATGCTCTTCTTGAACCTTTTCACGGACATTGGAGGCTGCTTGTCGATGCAAACCAGCAATTTCGTCTTTAAGCTTAGCTTGTTGAAACTTGCCACGAAAATAAGAAGGCGCCATCAAGAAATAAGAAAAAACAGAACCCAGTACAAAGGCGATTAGAAGCACCAGAACTAGTGGCACGCCCTTAGCTCGCAAATCCGCAAAGAAATTCACATCAATAAGATGAGTATTATTAATAGCGAACAATAGGACAAGTACAAAAATGATTATGCGAATAATCCAAACCAAATATTTCATCGACGTCACTCCGGAAATTTATTTATCGTCTATTGTAATAGGAATTAGAAAAAAATTTAAGCCCTGAACCGTTGATATTACTTAAAGCTTAGAATAATTAGAGATGGGTCTAGAAAAAGTAAAAATAAAACCACGTAGCTACCGAGATCATATTTAGCGCAATGAACAGCCACACCATCAACACCACAATGCGTTTAGTACAGTTTGAATTTTTCATAGCTACCCCCTATCAATAGTAAGAGCGGTATCTTTTATTCTACCCTAAATAAGAAAACCCGAAGCCGGAGATTAATCCTGACTTCGGGTTTAGTATCAAAAGCGTGGAAAAGCGTTGAATAAATTAACCGATAGCTTCTAATTGACAATCGTCATGATTGGCCCCGGAAACATCCTGAGGCGTTGACGATTCCTCTTGGAAGGTCGCATCAACTCGTTCGCGTAACTCCTTGCCGGCTTTGAAGTGAGGTACCTTTTTGCCGGGTACCATGACTTTTTCACCTGATTTAGGATTACGACCGACACGAGGGGCTCTCTGCGACAAAGAAAAACTTCCAAAACCACGCACCTCAATCCGCTTGCCCTCGGCCAAGGCATCAACCATGGCATCTAGGATCGTATTGACTGCATAATCAATGTCACGAGCTGGCAGCTGTGGGAAACCAGCTGCCAAAGCCTCAATTAACTCGGATTTCGTCACTTTTACTCTTCGTCTTTAGCTTCATCAAGCTTGGCCTTTAATAAAGCGCCTAAGCTAGTGGTGCCGGATTGAGCAGCTGAGCCTTTGATGCTTTCAAGCTTCTCAGCAGTTTCAGCGTTGTCACGAGCCTTGATTGACAACTGAATTGAACGCTGCTTGCGATCCACATTAAGAATCATCGCTTCAACTTCTTCACCCTCTTTAAGAGCGGTCGTAGCATCTTCTACACGTCCGCTAGAGATTTCAGAAGCGCGCAAATAACCCTCTACATCGACTGATAAAGTAACGACTGCGCCTTTCGGTTCAACTGATTTAACAGTACCCTTAACAACAGCACCTTTGTCATTAGCTGAAACGTAGTTGTTGAATGGATCGCCCTCTAGTTGCTTAATACCTAAAGAGATACGCTCTTTGTCAGTATCGATAGCTAGAACAACCGCTTCAACTTCGTCACCTTTTTTGTAGTTACGAACAGCTTCTTCGCCAGTTTCGTTCCAAGATAAATCAGACAAGTGAACTAGACCGTCGATGTTACCCGGTAAACCGATAAACACGCCAAAGTCAGTAATTGATTTGATCGCACCCTGAACCTTGTCACCACGGTTAAAGTTAGCTGAGAAATCTTCCCAAGGGTTAGAACGACACTGCTTCATACCTAGAGAAATACGACGACGATCTTCGTCGATTTCCAGAACCATAACTTCAACTTCTTCGCCTAAGCTAACAACTTTGCGAGGATCAACGTTTTTGTTAGTCCAATCCATTTCAGATACGTGAACTAAACCCTCGATACCGGATTCAACTTCAACGAATGCACCGTAATCAGTAAGGTTTGTTACTTTACCGAACAAGCGAGTGCCTTTAGGGCAACGACGAGATAAGCCGATCCATGGATCTTCGCCTAACTGCTTAACACCTAGTGATACACGGTTTTTCTCGCGATCAAACTTAAGTACTTTAGCATCGATTTCTTCACCAACTGTAAGAACTTCAGATGGGTGACGTACGCGACGCCATGCCATATCAGTAATATGTAAGAGACCGTCAATTGCGCCTAAGTCAATAAAGGCACCGTATTCGGTAATGTTCTTAACAGTACCTTTAACTACTGCGCCCTCTTGTAGAGATTCTAGTAGTTTCTCACGCTCTTCGCCCATAGTCACTTCTAAGACGGCGCGACGAGATAGTACAACGTTGTTGCGTTTGCGATCTAATTTGATCACTTTGAATTCTAAGGTCTTACCTTCGAAGGCACTGGTGTCTTTAACAGGACGTAAGTCAACTAAAGAACCTGGTAAGAAAGCGCGAATACCGTTAGTCATAACAGTTAGGCCGCCTTTAACCTTGCCGGTGATCGTACCATTAACTAGTTCACCGGACTCTAAGGCTTGCTCTAACTGTAACCAAGCAGATAAACGCTTAGCACGATCACGAGAAAGAATAGTAGCGCCGTAGCCATTTTCGATAGAGTCGATAGCAACTGATACGAAATCACCAATTTCAACCTCTAAATCACCCTGGTCATTTAAGAATTCTTCGATAGGGATTAAGGCTTCTGACTTAAGACCAGCATTAACAGTAACAAGGTTACGATCAATACCGACAACTTCAGCTGAAATCACTTCACCGGATTTCATTTCCTGATCTTGAACGCTTTTCTCGAATAAATCGGCAAAGCTTTCGCCGCCTAGGGCTTCTTGGTAGTTTAAGGATGTCATTAAATTAATAATCCAAAGGCAATACTTGCCTAGTAAAAATACACGTCGATCTAGCAACCGACGGAGTTAAAAAACTTCTGTGCCACTCAAAAAAGCAGCACAAAAGACCATAAATAAATGAATAATAAATTAATTTAGCCGGTGACTACTAGCACACTAGTAGGCCGGATTGCACTTGTCATACCAGTGATCTAAGACAATAGCCAAAGTCTCTTCAATATCTAAATCAGAAGAATCCACGATAATAGCGTCGTCAGCTGGTTTCAATGGTGCAAACTCGCGATTTATATCACGCTGGTCGCGCGCCTCTAAATCAGCAACTAAACTATTAAGTTTAACTGAAAAGCCTTTGTTCATCAACTGCTTATAGCGTCTTTCAGCTCTTTTTTGCACATCTGCAACAAGATAAATCTTTAAATCCGCATCTGGGAACACCATAGTACCCATATCTCGACCGTCGGCAACTAGACCAGGGGCACGACGACAATTACGCTGGCTCTGCAATAAGGTAGCACGCAATCTGGGATAAACTGCAATTTTGGAAGCAATAGCTCCTACCTGCTCACTACCAATACTATCAGTGACATCTTCACCATGCAGAAAAACGCCTTCGGGTAAGAACTTAACTGACAAACTTCCGGCCACAGCAGCCACTGCATCTTGATCTTCTAAATCAACCTTTTTCTTCATGCAATCTAAAGCAGTCAGTCGATACAATGCACCCGATTCTAGGGCATACCAACCCAGTTCACGCGCTAATAAAATGGCGACAGTCCCCTTGCCGGAAGCGCTTGGTCCGTCAATGGTTATCACTGGGATATTGCTGATGGTGTCCATGTCTTTTACCTCATAACAAATAATTTTAATTTTAACCTACTTCAACAGCTGCTTGTACTCATCGAAATAGGTAGGAAAAGTCTTATTGACACAAGCCGGATCCAAAATACGTACAGAAGAACCGGCAAAGGTGGCTAATGAAAAACACATCGCCATACGATGGTCATCATAAGTTTCGATGGTTGCGTCTTTCCAGACCTGAGGCGCTGTGACTTTAATATAGTCAGCACCGGATTCTACGGTAGCACCCATTTTTAGTAGCTCAGCATGCATCGCATCAATACGGTCTGTCTCCTTGACTCGCCAAGAAGCAATATTTCTCAAGGTACAAGGACCATCTGCATAAAGCGCTAAGACAGCAGCAGTCATGGCCGCATCAGGAATTAGATTAAAGTCCTCATCGAAGGCCTTAATTCGCGGAATATCACCCTCTTGGCTTGCACTCACTTCCACGTAATCAGGACCATATTCAAGCTTCGCCCCGACTCTCTCAACAAACTCAGCAAATAAAATATCACCCTGAATACTGTTCTTGTTAATACCATAGATACGGATTGGACCCGAACCTAACAAACCCAAGGCAAAGAAGTACGACGCTGATGAGGCATCACCCTCGACCCAGATCTCCTGAGGAGATACGTAAGACGCATCCGCTGCAATGACATAACGCTGCCAATCTTGATTTTCAACCTCAACCCCAAAGCGCTGCATCAAATTCAAGGTAATGCCAATATATGGCTTAGAAATCAACTCACCCACCACCTCGATTTCAATAGCTTGATTTAACTTTTTAGCCATCATCGGAGCGGCCATTAAAAGTGCCGTCAAGAATTGTGAAGACACGGAACCGGCCACTTTAATAACGGTATTTGCTTTAAGCGTCGGCTGTTCGATTTGCAATGGTGGATATCCGGGGTTTTGCAAATACTCAATATTTGCACCAATACCCTTTAAGGCCTCAACCAAATCACCAATAGGACGTTCGTGCATCCGCGGAATGCCATGCAGATGATAACGACCATCGCTAACTGCTAATGCGGCAGTTAAAGGGCGGATAGCAGTCCCGGCATTTTGCATAAAAAGATCAGCTTCTTTGACCGGAAACTCACCTAAACCATGCACTCGAACTGAATGCTCACCCAATTCGTCAATCTGCAGTCCGAGCTTTTTTAAAGCTGCCAGCATGACTGAAGTATCGTCAGAATCTAATAATCCGCGGACGATAGTTTCACCCTTGGATAAGGCAGCTAATAACAACACGCGATTGGAAATACTTTTTGAACCGGGCAAGCGAATCTCGCCGGCCGCTCCTTGCGTTGGCTCTAAATCTAGATAAGTTATTGTTTGAACCACAGTATTCTCCCGAAAATCTTTTGATTAATTTAAGCTTAAACAAAAAGATGATGATAAATTACTAAAAGCAGTCAAGGCATCAGGATTTTAAATGCCAGTTTTTTCTAGCATCAGAAGCTTGCTTAAACCAATCAAACATCTTGTCCTCTTGATTATCCTCTAAATAAGCTCTGGCCTCAGTCAATTGCTGCATAAACCCATCCAACTGTTGGAGCATGGCTGCTTTGTTAGCATAAAAAATATCGTTCCACATCTCAGGCGAACTTGCGGCAATACGGGTGAAATCCTTAAAACCGGTACCGGCCATGGTTAAAAATAAATCGCTGTGCTCCGTAGCTAACAAGTTATTCATATAGGCTGCACAGATATAGTGCGGAAAATGACTGGTCGCGGCAAAAATCTTATCGTGTATTTGCGCATCCATACAGTACACTGCGGCACCGATAGCCTGCCAAGTTGCTGCCATTAAGCCAATATCTTCAAGCGAGTTTTCCTCTAAAGGCGTAATAATCAACTTACGATCTTCATATAAATCACTACGTGCAGCGGCAGCACCGGACTGATGCGAGCCGGCAATAGGATGCAATGGCACAAATTGTCGAATTCGTTCACCCAAAATAGCTCTCGCTTCAACGATCAGATCATATTTGGTGCTACCGCCATCCGTAATAATCGCTTTTTCGGACAGACTGGGGACTAGCTGTTCAAAAACAGCTCCAAACGCTTTAACCGGCACGGCAATAAAAATTAAATTTGCATGTGCCGCTAAATACTCCATGGTGACCACATCATCAATGACACCGAGTGCCTTGGCATTTAACAAACTACTTTGTTGTCTACCGGAAGCAATGATCCGCTCACAGAGACCCGCCCTTTTGAGCGCTAAAGCAAAAGAACCGCCGATTAAACCGGCACCGACAATACCGACCGTCTTAAAAGGCTCAGGCTTAGCCTGATTTTCAACTCGTGCAATCCCATCATCAAAACTGACACGAATTGCCTCACTTAAAGAAGAAGCCGGAAGCAGTTTAGGCATTAAGCAAAGACCTCTTGTAAAGCGGCGATAAAGCGGTGATTTTCTTCTTCGGTACCGATCGATACACGCAAGTGATTCGGCAAACCATCACCCACCACCGGGCGCACTATCACGCCTTTGGATAATAATGCCTGCGCTACTTTGGGGCCTTGGTTCATTTCAAATAAAATAAAATTAGTATAGCTAGGCACATAAGCAATGCCCATACGATCAAACGCTGCGGTTAAATACGCTTTACCGGCTTTATTCATCTGATATGTTTGCTCAAGAAACTCCTCATCTTCGAGCGCTACAATGGCGGCGATTTGAGCCAAAGTATTGACATTGAAAGGCTGGCGCACACGGTTCAAATAATCCGTGACCTCAGCATGGGCGATCGCAAAACCCACCCGTAAACCTGCTAAGCCATAGGCCTTGGAGAAGGTGCGAAGAACCACTAAATTAGGGTATTTTGACAGCAAATCGGCGCTATTGAAACGCAATTCGGGATCAAGGTATTCGTTATATGCCTCATCAAGCACAACCAAGGTTTTATTCCCTCGACTCGCTTGAACACGCGCCAAGAAAGCTATGATTTCTTCTTTAGGATGAAAGCTGCCGGTAGGATTATTTGGATTAGAAATATAGACCAGACGTGTATCCTCTTCGATCGCATCAAACATACGCTCCAGATCAAGACCCAGTTCCTTGCTTGGCACCGCCAAATGACGCGCACCACGAGCCTGCGTACTAAGGTTATAAACGACAAATGCATTTTCCGAATAAACAGCTGAAGCCGTTTCATCTAAAAAGGCCAAGGAGACGATTTCCAGTAAATCATTGGAACCGTTACCGATGGTGATATTGGCCATATCAACACCGTAATGCTTAGCCAAAACAGCTTTTAAATCAAAGGCATTGGGGTCAGGATAACGACCTAACTCAGCCGGAGAATTTGCACTTAAATAATCGATTAAGGCTTGCTTGACACGAGGCGAAAAGCCTAAGGGATTTTCATTTGAAGCTAATTTCACAATCGAAGCAGGCTCTAAACCAAACTCTCGCGCTAACTCACTGCTAGGCTTACCTGCTCGATAGGGACTAATGGCACGGATATTAGCCGGTACGGCAAACGCTGACTCAGCAGACGAACTATCTTTAGTTAAGTTTAAATCGTTCATATGGATAATTTTCTTTTTATAACAATTAAATCTACGCCGTAGGATTATTATGACGCGGATAAGAACCGAGAATCTTCAAGAATGAGGATTGTTCCTCTAAGTCACATAAGGCCGCGCGGATATTTTCGTCATCAAGATGACCCAATATATCAATATAGAAATAATATTGCCACTGACCGGTACGCGCCGGACGAGACTCAAAACGACACATAGAGACGCCGTGATTTAAAAAAGGTGCAATTAAATCATGCAAGGCACCAACACGATTCGGTACCGCTACAATTAGGCTAGTCTGATCATCGCCACTGGCCTGATTGATAATATGTCCAATCGCTAGGAAGCGTGTTTTGTTATTTGCATCATCTTGGATGTTTTCAGATACCATGGTTAAATCCCAGGCTTGAGCCGCATGCTTTCCGGCAATTGCCGCAACCGTCGGATCTTCAGCCGCGATGCGGGCAGCATCTGAATTACTGGCGGCCGGCTCTCGTGGTAAATTAGGGTAATTAACTGAGAGCCACTGATGACATTGAGCTAAGGACTGAGGATGAGCCATAATCCGTTCCACCCCCTTCATCTCACCAGTCTTGGTCATTAAACAATGACGAATGGGCAAAGTTCGCTCACCGTGAACCTTGAGGGTGGTACTCAGCAAAAGATCTTGGGTGCGATTGACCGCTCCCTCGGTTGAATTTTCTACCGGCACCATACCAACATCGGCCTGTCCCGCCTCAACAGCTCTAAAAACTTCATCAAAAGATGGACATTCCAACATCTGCACCGCATGACCATAAAACTCATAGGCCGCCTGCTCAGAAAAAGACCCCTTAGGCCCTAAATAAGCAATCGTTAAGCCACGCTCCAAACCGCGACAGGCTGAAATAATCTCTGTCCAAACCGCCTCAACCGAGGAATTAGGAAAAGTACCGTAAAGATTATCTTTTTGTAAAGCACCAATAACCTGAGCCTCACGCTCAGGCTTCAACACAGCATCATCGGCATCAAAAGCATGCTTGACCTTGCCTACCTCAATAGCTGTTTGGGCGCGTTGATTAAGCAAATCAAGTATCTGATGATCAATCGCATCGATCTTATCGCGCAATGGCTTAAGTAACTGATTTAATTCGCTGCTCATAGTTAATTATCCGTTTTGACGCTCAAATTCTTTCATATAGTCAATTAATGCTTGCACACCTTCTGTCGGCATCGCATTATAAATAGACGCGCGCATCCCACCCACAGATTTATGACCTTTAAGGTTTAATAAACCCTGTTCTTTGGCACCACTCAGAAACTTAGCATCTAATTCAGCATCACCGGTCACAAATGGCACGTTCATAATTGAACGATAAGCCGGCTGCACAAAGTTTTGATAAAAACCAGTACTATCGATATAGTCATACAACAACTTGGCTTTGGCATGGTTCTTTTGCTCGATCGCAGCTAAGCCGCCCTGCGCTAAGAGCCATTTAAAGACGAGCCCAGACATATAAATACTGTAAGTTGGCGGTGTATTAAAACGCGATCTGGCTTCAGCGACGTTTTTATAATCAAAGACATCAGGACAAACCTCCTGACATTGACCAATTAACTCACGACGAATCACCACAATGGTAGTCCCTGCAGGTCCGGCATTTTTCTGGGCACCTGCGTACATCATGTCGATCCCATCAAGATTCCAATCACGCGCTAAGAAATGCGATGAAGTGTCCAGAATTAAGGGCACATTTTCTGCACCGATTGCTGCTTTGTCAGGTAAGTCACCATACTCGACACCACCAATGGTTTCATTGCTGCAGTAATGCAGATAAGAGGCATTAGGATTTACCTGCCATTCGCTGAAATCAGGGGCCCAATGCCAAGGCTTATACTCGACGCCGTCAATCTCGCGCGCTTCTGCACTACTCGCCGCTACACGCATATCACCGTAAGCTACCGCTTCTTTGTAGGCCTTGTTAGACCATGAGCCGGTTAAAACATAATCGGCGCTTTTGCCCTCTTTTAAGGCAATCAAGTTCATCGGCAAAATGGCATTTTGTGCTGTGGCACCACCTTGAGTGAAAAAGACTGCCCACTCATCCCCAACGCCTAAGAGCTTGCGTAAATCATCCTCAGCTTCATCACAAATCTGCGTAAACTCAGGACCACGGTGGCTCATCTCCATCACAGACTGACCACTTCCGTGCCAATCAAGCATTTCTTCAGCGGCTAGCTGTAACACTTCCTTTGGTAATACAGAAGGTCCGGCCGAAAAATTCCAAAACTGTTTCATATATTGTTATTCCTCTTCCACAGAATCATCAGACTCGGGAGCTTGGTTATTATCACTGAGCTGATTCTGATCCTGATCCTGCTCCTCTGCTTCGACTTCGTCTAAATCAGGGTCATCAATGCCATTTTCATCATCAGATTCGTCTAAATCACTTTCTACCACACGCTTAACACCGGTTAAGAAGTCGCCCTCATCGCAACTAATCAAAGTAACGCCCTGAGTGGCCCGACCCATTTCGCGAATTTGTTCTACTTCGGTACGAACCAAGACGCCAGCCGAGGTAATCAGCATAATCTCATCACTTTCTTCGACCAAGACTGCGCCAACAACCTTACCATTACGCTCGGATGTTTGAATAGCAATCACCCCTTTGTTGCCGCGTCTATGGCGAGGGTATTCGGCAATAGAAGTGCGCTTACCGAAACCGTTTTCGGTGGCGGTGAGAACACTACGCTCTTCGTTGTCCGCAACCAACAATGCAATCACCAACTGATCAGCATCTAGATTCATCCCGCGGACACCGCGAGCATTACGTCCCATAGGACGAACATCTTCTTCATCAAAGCGCACTGACTTACCCTCGTCGGAAAACAGCATCACATCGTGTTTACCATCAGTTAGCTCAGCACCGATCAGGAAGTCTCCCTCATCAAGATTAACTGCAATAATGCCGCCACGTCGCGGATTAGAAAAATCTGCTAATGGGGTTTTTTTAACGGTACCTTTAGAGGTTGCCATGAAGACATATTGGTCCTCAGTAAACTCTTTGACCGGCAAGATCACGTTAATTCGCTCGCCTTCGGCCAAGGGGAAAAGGTTAACGATCGGACGACCGCGCGAGTTACGACCACCCTGTGGAACGGTATAGACCTTGAGCCAATACATGCGCCCATGATTTGAGAAACATAGCAAATAGTCGTGAGTATTGGCGATAAATAAGCTGTCAATGACATCATCCTCTTTCATAGAGGTCGCCTGCTTACCGCGACCGCCGCGACGTTGTGAGCGATACTCGGATAAAGGCTGACTCTTGATATAACCCTCTTGGGATAAGGTCACCACCATATCGGCCGGAGTAATTAAATCCTCCATATCGATCTCAAAGGCATTGACCTCAATAGTAGAGCGACGTTCGTCTTTGGCATTAACGCTAAACTCTGTCTTGATAGCTTGCAATTCCTCGGCGATGATATCGGAAATACGCTCAGGTTTAGATAAAATATCAATCAGGTCAGCAATTAACAGCATCACCTCTTCATATTCGCCAACGATTTTTTCTTGTTCAAGACCGGTCAGACGTTGTAGACGCATATTAAGAATTTCTTGCGCCTGCACGTCACTTAAGCGATATAAACCGTTTGCCTGTAAACCATACTCGGGATCAAGATCTTCAGGGCGATAGGCTGCAGAGCCTCCCATCACACTACCCTCATCAGCGGCGGCTAACATAGTGCGCACTAGAGAAGCATCCCATTCACGAGACATTAATTCTTCACGAGCCACCGGCGGTGTAGGGGCGGCGCGAATAATACGAATAAACTCGTCGATATTAGCTAAAGCAACAGCCAGACCCTCGAGCACATGACCGCGATCGCGCGCTTTACGTAACTGGAAAACCGTACGACGTGTCACTACCTCACGGCGATGCTGCAAGAAATAATCGACAAGCTGCTTAAGATTTAGCAAACGGGGTTGACCATCAACCAAAGCCACCAAGTTCATCCCAAAGGTATCTTGGAGCTGGGTCATTTTGAACAGATTATTAAGAACAACCTCGGGCATTTCGCCGCGTTTGAGCTCGATCACCAAACGCATGCCGTCTTTGTCCGACTCATCACGAATGTCAGAGATACCCTCGATGCGCTTGTCATTAACTAATTCGGCAATTTTTTCCTGAAGGGTTTTCTTATTAACCTGATATGGAATCTCATCGACCACAATGGCTTGACGATTACCGCGATCAATCTCCTCAAAGTGAGTTTTGGCGCGCATCACCACGCGACCACGACCAGTTCGATAGCCCTCAACAACACCCTGAGTACCGTAGATAATACCGCCGGTCGGAAAATCCGGGGCCGGAATAATCGCGATTAATTCATCAATAGTACAAGCCGGATTACGTAAGGCATATAAGCAGCCATCAACCACTTCCGCCAAGTTATGGGGCGGGATATTGGTGGCCATACCGACAGCAATACCCGAACTGCCATTTACCAATAGATTAGGCAAACGCGTAGGTAAAACTAAAGGCTCCTGCTCGGAACCATCATAGTTAGGGCCGAAATCCACGGTATCCTGCTCAATATCCGCGAGTAACTCATGGGCAATCTTGGATAAACGAACTTCGGTATAACGCATAGCCGCTGCACCATCACCATCAATCGAGCCGAAGTTACCCTGACCATCGACTAAGGTATAACGTAGCGAGAAATCCTGCGCCATACGAACAATTGTGTCATAAACAGCACTATCACCGTGCGGGTGATATTTACCGATCACGTCACCGACAATACGGGCAGATTTTTTATGAGGCCGGTTCCAATCATTATTTAAGACATTCATCGCGTAAAGTACGCGACGATGAACCGGTTTCAAGCCATCTCGCGCATCTGGTAGCGCTCGTCCAACTATGACACTCATCGCGTAGTCTAAGTAACTACGACGCATTTCGTGCTCTAAAGAGATTTGAATCGTTTCTTTAGCAAAAGAATCCATATTTACTCGCTAACAGCAGAAATGCTGTTTAAATTCACAAAATTAACCCCCTATTCTAACATTTATCGAATGTCTACGACTAAGCAGGGACCAATGAGACAAATTTATGACTAAACAAATAGGGATCACTTTCCTATGATCAACAAATACTTTTTTGTTTTTTTACAACAAGACGAGGAAGTAAAAAGCCTTAAAACTTTAGTTTATAAACAACATACTGTAGCCAATAAACAACATGAGACCCAAAAAACAACTCTTTATCCTTAGAATACAGCGACTTACAGCATTAAGCTAAGCAAAAAAATAGGAAATCATTTAACATCTTAAACATGCATCAAGGAAAAACTACTCAAAACACTTTGAATGATGTTTCATTGATTGCTATACTAAACCTGATTTCCATTCTGCGGCGGTTTCGCTGCGAGTAACTTTTTAGCTTTATTTAGCTCATCGAGGAGAAACATGAACAAAGCCTCTAAATTCGCATTAGCATTCGCCGTTGCAACCACTGCAACTACTGGCGTAGCATCTGCTCAAACTATCGATAACTGGGTTAGTAACTACGGTATCGTTTGGATGAACGGTTCAGACGAGCACTGCTGGCGTAACAACTACTGGACTCCAGCTACTGCCGCTCAAGGTTGTGGCGCTCCAGCTTCACCTGACATGGTTGCAAACAAAGTAGCGTTTAACGCTGACACATTCTTTGATTTCGACAAATCAACCATCAAACCTGAAGGTCGTAACATCCTTGACCAGGTTGCTCAACAAGCTCAACAGCTTTCTTTAGAGTCAATCATTGCTGTAGGTCACACTGACAGCGTTGGTTCTGATGCATACAACCAAGGTCTTTCTGAGCGTCGTGCAGCTGCTGTTAAGAATTACCTAATTTCACGCGGTATTCCTGCTGACTCAATCATCGCTTCTGGTCGTGGTGAGACTCAGCCTATCGCTGACAACTCTACTCGCGAAGGTCGCGCACGCAACCGTCGTGTTGAGATTGAAATCGTTGGTACTCGCGCTAACTAATTATTAAATTAGTTTCGGGATATATTTCTGCTATCTAAGCTTTTGAGCTCTGTTTAAAAGTCTATGTAGCAGAAATACCACTGATTTAGCAATAGGCTCCGTTTAATTTCGGAGCCTTTTTTTATTATTCATTACCCTTCCCTATTGAGAGCATTACCTACACCATGAGTGATAATCCAAAACATAGCAATGTGGACCCCTCTGAAATCGAAAAATTTAGCGCTGTTGCCTCAAAGTGGTGGGACACCGAGGGTGAATTTGCTCCTCTACACCAAATCAATCCCCTCCGCGCTCAATGGATTATTGAGCACGCCGGCAATCTAAGCGGCAAAGAAATCATTGATGTGGGTTGCGGTGGTGGCATCTTGGCCGAAAGTCTTGCTAAAGCCGGCGCGAATGTCACCGGTATTGATATGGCACAGAAATCCCTGACCGTGGCCAGACTACACAGCCTTGAAAGTCAGCTTTCAATCAATTACAAAAAAATCCCCGTCGAAGAGATGGCAGAGCAATATCCTGAACATTTTGATGTGGTCACCTGCATGGAAATGCTAGAACACGTTCCTGATCCACATTCGATTATTCGTGCCTGTGCGCAGATGGTAAAACCCGGTGGTTGGGTATTTTTCTCTACCATCAACCGGAACCTCAAGTCATTTTTACAATTAATCGTGGCTGCCGAATACATTCTCGGCATGGTTCCTAGAGGCACTCACAGTTATAAACAATTATTAAAACCTAGCGAATTACGTCAAACCATCGAGCAATCAGGCTTATCTATGAGAGATATTAAAGGCCTCGATTACAACGTATTTTCCAAAACTTATTCGTTCACGCAAGATGCTACGGTTAATTACTTTATAGCAGCTCAAAAATGATTGATACGGTTTTGTTCGATTTGGATGGCACACTAGTTGATAGCGCCCCAGGTTTGGCTTTAGCAGCTAATCTACAACGCCAAAAATGTCAGCTTCCGGCATTACCCTTTGAAGTATTACGCGTCGTCGCCTCCCAAGGCACTCGAGGATTGCTCAAAGTCGCCTTAGAACTCAATCAGGAAGATTTAGTTTACCCCTACTTCAGGGACAGATTTTTAGAGGACTATAGCCAGTGCATGCTTGACAATAGTCACTTCTTTCCTCAAATCACAGAGTTACTTGACGCCATCGAGCGACGTAATCTTCTCTGGGGCATTGTTACCAACAAGAGCGAAGCCCTCTCCCTTCCATTATTTGATTATTTAAACATAAGCGGCCGTAGCAGCGTTAATGTTTGCGGCGATACCACACCTTACTTCAAGCCGGAACCCGGCGGTCTAATCTATGCAGCAGAAAAAATTGATAAAAAACCTAGTCAATGTGTGTATATAGGCGACGATGAACGTGATATTATTGCTGGTAAAGATGCAGGCATGAAAACTATCGCCGTAACTTATGGCTATAGTCTGGACAATGCCGCAGCAGTCGCTTGTGAACCCGACGCAATTGCACATCATCCTGCAGAGATTACAGCACTCTTATTTGGTGATGCTCATACTAAAGGCTTAATTCATGCGTAATACACTCTCTTATCCCGCAATTTCCAAACTATCCCGCCTAGGCGCCATCTCCTGCGCTCTACTCTTAACTGCCTGTAGCAGCACCTTAACCAGCTCAGAACAAGGCGGCAAAGGTAGTTTTAGAGTAGATCAAGATGGCCAACCGGCGACTAGCAGTCGATTTGCTTGGGTAGCTGATAACTGGCACGAGCTAAGCGAGGCTATTAACAAAAGCAATACTCGCAATCTACCCATTGAAGTTAATCAAGTACACGATGGCAGCTTACGACTTTTAATTCCCGCCTCAGAAGTGTTTGTAGGCAATACACTACGGATCAATCGTAAATCACATGTGATCCTAGACAAAGTGGTTGAGGAAATGAATTCTCGCCAGGAGCTACGCGTACGTATTGTTGGTCACACTGACAATAGCGGCGACGATCTGCAAAACCAGATACTGTCACTCAATCGCTCTAATAGCGTTGCCAACTACCTTATCAAAAAGGGCTTGAGAAGCTCTAGAATCGAACTAGAAGGCCGCGGCGCCATTGATCCCTTAGCAAGCAATGACAGTCGCGAAAATCGCCTGATTAACCGTTGTATCGAGCTATACTTATATCGCCTGAAGTAAATCTACACCAGACAAAGGCTATCAAACAACAATAGCGCAGCAAAATTCTTTGTTGCGCTATTGTTGTTTGTGCTGGTCGAGACAAAATAGTAATTACTACCCTAGAGGAAATTGCATCGCTTCATAACAATACAAAAAGAAATCGACGTAAGGCTGCTCTAAACGCTCAAGAAATTGACTGAAGCCCCAAAAAAAGTCCGAAACCCCTGAATAACAAAAAAGGGGCCGAAGCCCCTTTAATCCGTTCTGTTGCCAAGTGGATCAAGCTCCTAGCGACACCAAATTAGGCGGCTAATGCGTAACTTTCGTCATTTGCATTTATAGAGTTTGCTAGATTTACGGTCTTCGCCTACCGGCTGCCAATATTCCTATTTTTCCCTGTCGAAACCAATGACGCCCCCGTCATAAATACACCAAGTCATAATAAGCGCCTAATGCACTTATGGTGGAGGCGGCGGGAATCGAACCCGCGTCCAGAAAACTGTCAGTCAATCAGATATACAGCTTGATTTATAGTATAACAATATTCAGTAAAAACATCAAGATAAGCCTGAAATCCACTGAATTGGGTTACTATTAAGGGTTATCCATAGATCCTTAAGCACAGTTTTTCGGCTGAGCTTCTTTATGCCAATTTTTGCTCTATTTTCATGAAAGCTGCTTTTCTAATTTTATCCGCCATCAATCAGAACTCCACTCAGGCTGATCAGGCCTTGGCGCAACTACAACACAGCTTAATCACCCTGACTCGGGACTACGAACTAAGTCCTAACGCTGTGATTGAGTATAGTGATGAGCCACTGAGCGAAGTTCAAAAACAGGCAGTCTTAGAGCACTCTGACCTTTTGGCTGAGTTTCGTCCTAATGACTTGTTAATCAATTTAAAAAACAAGCCTCTGACTGAAGGCAATACAATTAACCCCGCATCTTATCAAGAGCTTTTAAAAATTATTGCTCTCAATTGGTTTCTGCAAAATGCTCACGGTGCCAACTTATTCAATGATTTAGACTACGTGGTTGTGATTGAAGCTGGAGCGGAACTGGACAAGAGCCTGATTCACCTACTAAATCAGTCCGAAACGCTTAAAAATAAATTCTTTTTTAAGAAGGCTGTAACAAGTCAGGTTCAAAGTGAAAAGGGTCGCACGTCAATGTATTATCCTACAGAGCAATGGGCGTATTCGGCAGAACTGACCGACGAGCTTATCAATAATATTATCGAAGCCTCTGAAAATACCTATAAGCAACTAGAAGACACCTCAGACAATAAACCGCACACTGATTTAGGGCACGAGCTTTTTAAAGCTGTCGACCTTGCTAAGGTTCATTTCCTAATCTAAAAAACCAAAAGCGCTTGTAGACATTAAGCCACAAGCGCTTTTTTTGAAGCACAAGCTACCCTTAGTTGTAAAAATGCACTAGATCTGCCGCAATATTTGCCGCTTCGCGTGTCGGTGTGTCGATATTTTCTTTGCGACGTTTCTCGTTTTCCAACTCTTCTTTGAGATTACCCTCACCAAAAGACAAACCATCATCCAGACGGAAAATCCCGACATCTGACTGACCTAATTCCTTGCGTCGCTCATTAAACTGTTGGCGCTGTTCTTCCATGTCCTTACGTTCTTGGAGACGTTGTTCGAAGTTCAAAGAGACTTCCTTACGCTCAGAAAGCTGTGTACTATAAGCTACCTCATCAGCAAAGAGCTGCCAACTACCAGACTCCTTGCTACGTTTATTGTGACGCTCGGTCACTGCCTGAATAATTGGCTTCATATCTTTGAACTCACGATGTTTTACCGGCTTAATTTGAGTCCAAGGTAAAGCATTTGGATAGCTGGATTCACCGAACTCTTCGTGATTAAACTGAGATGGGAAGTGAATATCCGGCGCTACCCCTTTGGATTGAGTAGAGGCACCATTGACCCTAAAGAACATCTGAATGGTCCACTTAAGCGCACCCACTTCGGGATTGGAAACCACACTGGTATTAATAAAATCAGAAAGATTGGTCAGTGTTTGTACTGTGCCCTTACCCCAAGTATCATCGCCCACAACAATTCCACGACCATAATCCTGAATCACAGCGGCAAAAATTTCTGAGGCGGACGCCGACACACGGTTAACGATGACGACTACAGGCTTGTCCCAGACAATGGCCTGATGATTACTACGCACGTGAGAAATACGATCATTATTGTCCTTGACCTGAACAATGTGATTCATAGGTCCCACAAAGAGGCCACTTAAGTTTGCCGCTTCAGATAAAGAACCACCGCCATTATTACGCAAATCAAGCACCACGGCTGATGCGCCTTGTTCGTTTAAGTCCTCGAGGATTTTTTTAACATCACGAGTCAAACTCTTGTAGTCGGATTGGCGATTTGAACGACCCTCAAAGTCCTCATAGAAACTAGGGATGGTGATGACGCCTATGGTATGTTTAGTCTCATCAGCCTCGACCTCTAGGGTTTTAACACGGGCGGCCTGATCCTCCATCAGAACACGGTCACGCACGATACGAACGATTCGACTCTGCGCCTCTACCCCTTCATCGCCGGGCAGAATCTCAACGCGCACTACCGTACCTCGTTGACCACGAACCTTGGCCACAATATCATCAAGACGCCAATCGATGACATCCTCCAGCGGCCCCTCTTCTCCTTGACCAACGGCAACTATACGGTCTCCCGGCTGTATCTGTCCGGATTTATCGGCAGGGCCCCCAGCCACTACCTCACGGATTTGGGCGTACTCATCACGTTTTTGAAGAACAGCACCAATCCCTTCAACCGATAAACTTAATTGAACATTAAAGTTTTTGGCCGAGGTCGGACTAAAATAACTGGTATGAGGATCGGTACTATCGGCGTAGGCATTTAAGAACATTTCAGCAACATCCTCGCTATTTGCCTGCAAAGTAAGTTTCTGATTATTAGTGTATCGCTTGCGCAAACGTTGGAGGATTTCCTGATCTGTGCGATCAACCAGCTTTAAGCGTAAATAGTCATTTTTAACTCGTTGACGCCATAAGTCCTGCAACTCTTCTTTGCTTTTAGTCCAAGGTAATTTCTTACGGTCCAAGGAAAAAGTCTCATTCTTAGTGAAATCGAATTGATGACCACTATCTAATAAGCTGAAAATGTATTGATAATGCTCTTGGACGCGCTCACGATAGAGGGTATAAATCTCAAAGGCCATGCCCAACTCACCGTGAGCGATCATACTGGCAGCATTGAGACGCTGTGGACGAAAGGTCTGAATGTCCGACTGCAATAAAAACATACGCTGAGGATCTAAGGCATCAAAGTAGGCATCAAATATACGCCCCGCCATTTCATCATCGAGTGGCTGCTTGTTATACTCAAAAGTCGATAATATACGACTGGTGATAATCGAAGCTCTAGAGAAATCATCACGACTGGAAAGCTTGGGTAAAATCTCACTGTCCTGATACTTGGCGATGTTTTCGCTAGCCTCCTCAACTGCCGCTAAATAAGGCGTAGCTACAGAGCCCACCTGAGTAATCGCCGGCCCCGGACGCTCAGGCAGCACTGAACTCTCACATGCACTCACAACAAAGCACGATGAAATAACCAGTGCCAACAATCTAATTCGTGATCTAATCGTCATTTAGTAAAAAATCCTCAAGCCTAAATTTGCAACCCTATCATTTTAGCGATCTTTCTGTAAGACTGTTAAAATGCAGAAAAATTCCCTTAATTTTGCACCCAATCAGGTAAATCAATGTCAGTAAACACCCAAATTAGACCTAAATTCGCCTTGTTAAGCACTGTCATCATTGTTGGTGCCTTAAGTAATGCAGTCTCAGCTCAGTCTGCAACAAGCTTTCCCTCTTGTCTACAATCATTACAAGCTGATGCAAACCGTGCCGGGGTTAATTCAGCTACCTATTCGCGTTTAACCGGAAATTTAGAGCCTGATTTAAGTCTCTTGGAGAAGCTAAACTATCAACCCGAGTTCCGTCAGCCTATCTGGGACTATATGGCGGCACTGGTAGATGAACAACGGGTTGTTGAAGGTAAAGCTAATCTGGCACAGCATCGCGAGCTTCTGCAGCGCGTAGAGCAAGTATACGGTGTAGACCCGGCGACTGTGGTCGCCGTCTGGGGTGTAGAAAGTAATTTTGGCCAGAACTTCGGGAGCTATCCTATTATCCAGGCTTTGGGCACCTTAAGTTGCTACGGTCGTCGCCAAGCTTTTTTTCGAAAAGAGTTTTTTTCAGCCTTAAAAATTGTTCAGTCCGGTGATATTCCGCTTGAAGAATTTAAAGGCTCCTGGGCCGGGGCGTTTGGTCATACTCAATTTATGCCCACTACCTTCGAACGACTGGCAGTTGACTTTGATGGTGACGGTCGCCGTGACTTAATGAACAACACCGCTGATGCGCTAGGCTCAACCGCCAACTACCTTAAACGCAATGGTTGGCAAACCGGTCAAGTTTGGGGCTTTGAGGTCAAGTTACCACCAGGCTTTAATACAAGTGGTGAGGGGCGTCGCAGCAAACGCAGTATTCAAACGTGGCAGCAGCGTGGGGTCACCGGTGTCTTGGGCCAGTCATTAAGTGAACTCGCTCCGCTATCACAACAAGCCGGCTTATTAACACCCACAGGAGCTCAGGGACCGGCCTTTTTGGTGTTCAAAAACTTTGACGTGATCTACAGTTACAACGCCGCCGAGAGCTATGCATTGGCGATTGCTCATTTATCCGATCGCTTGCGTGATCACCCGGCCTTTTTTACCGCTTGGCCTACAGATGATCTGGGCTTATCGCGTGAAGAACGCGTGATATTGCAAAACATACTTCTGTCACGCGGTCACGCCATTGGCACAGCAGACGGCCTTATTGGCACCCTCTCTCGTGAAGCAATTAAGGTTGAGGAAGCACGTTTTGGCATGCCTGTGACAGGTCGCGCGGGTCAGAAAATCCTGCGACAATTGCAAATGCAATAAATGATCAGTGGCATGGTTTGATCAAAAGCAGGCCACTGATACTTTTAAGCGAATGTGTTCTCACAAAAAAGCTCACCTAAGAGAAAACCTAGGTGAGCTATTAAGGGGGTTATGATGGTAAATTAATCAATCACCATCAAGAAGACGACCCTCAAATGCAATCGCATCATTAGCCGAAGCCATAGGTACATTTAAAATACCGTTGCTCACCGCGCTAGTGATATTGATATTAGAAATCAAATTATCTCTATGAGTTACCGTTAGTGTGCGCCCGATATTGTTTGAGGTAATGCGTTGAAGTTTCTGAGCGCCGTTAGAATTAAAGAACAATCTCACATAAGGGCGTCCCTGATCATCCTGTTCGGCTAGGACATTATTTAAGTCACTGCGCAATAAGGTTTGTCTAGGATCCACATAAATACGCTGATTATTACGTTCCACTAAAACATAACCTTGCATGGGCGTTGCTGATGAAGCATAAATCACCAAAGATGAAGTGGTTGTACGTTCAGCTGGTGCAGTCGTTGGTGGTGGCGTCTTTGGAACACTCTCAATCGGCGTACCAGTGCGCGGGGTCGATTTAGAAGAACCGAAGGTTCCGTCCATCAAATCATTAAAAGTCTGGCAACCCGCTAGCAGCGAAGAACAGACGACCGCTCCTAACAGCAATTTTTTATTAATCTTCATGTTCCTATACTCTCTAAATTGATTAATCACTGTAGATTTAATACACATTATTCTACCGTAAAGGATAAAAAATTAGTGAAAAGTAAAAGTTTCCAATGGCTACAAATACAAAGAGGCCAAACATTAGTTTAGCGGTATCAATTTACCAGTTCAATTAAAGAAAACGCTCATGTGGTTTTAAGTAACGCCATTGGCCCTGCGGCAAATCCGCAAGGGTAACATTGCCCATACGCACACGCTTTAAGCCCACCACAGTTAAGCCAACCGCTTGACACATACGACGTATTTGTCTTTTTTTGCCCTCTTGTAAGATAAACTTTAGCTGATCGTCGTTTTGCCATGATACTTCGGCAGGTTTTAATTGTTCGCCATCAAGCGAAAGGCCGTAATTCAATAGGCGCAGACCATTATCGCTAAGCATCCCCTCGACGCGCACAAGATATTCTTTTTCAACTTCAGAATCCTCACCAATCAACTGCCTAGCAACACGGCCGTCCTGAGTCAAAACCAATAAGCCCTGTGAGTCAATGTCCAAACGACCGGCCGGAGCTAAACCTCTTAAGTGCTGTGGATCAAAAGTGTTTTTATTGCGATCGAATTGACGTTGGGGGGTAATTAAGGAGGTGGCAAGTTTATAATTGCCATCAGCCTGATGAGAAACAAAGCCTACGGGTTTATTTAAAATGATGGTAACACGCGTATCTTGCCTTTGTTGAGCAAGTTTATTTAAGGTGATGATTTGCTTAGGTGTTGCCTTGGCCCCTAAACTCACCACTTGGCCATCTACCTTAACCCAGCCTTTTTCAATATAATGATCAGCTTCTCGTCGAGAACAAAGTCCTCGATCGGCTAATAACTTTGATACACGAACTTTTTCTATTGATTTTTTCATAGTTTTTCTTTAGTTTTAATTATGACTGATACCCACTCACCACAGAAATCCTGGAACACCGAAGTCGAAGCCTCACTAGCTGAGGTGGAAAAGTACTGGCTTAATCGCCCGGGTGCCCTAACTAACGGCTTACGTCAAGTAGGTGAGTTTTCGATTGAAGTTTTAAACGAATATATTGCCTACATAAATGAGGATGAGGCCTACCCCCTGAATCTCACCGTTAATCAGACTATCTGGGTTCGAGAGATCCTTATGAGCATCAACGGACAAAAGGCTGTCTATGCTCGCAGCATCACAGAGTTAACAGCCTCCAGAGCTGCTTGGCAAGGCATCAGGGCGCTTCATGCCCGTCCCCTTGCCGATATTTTATACAATGATCCGGCCATAAGTCGTAGTAGTTTCGAAACGACCAAATTAAATAGTGAGCTCACTCTGCAACGTTCTATAGCGCAGTATCCTGAACTCCCTCAGAATGAGTTATTAGCACGCCGATCGACATTTTTCCAAAATCATGAGGGACTCACGGTTAATGAAGTGTTTTTACCCGGTTTTTGGCAAGAACTCGCTAAGCACCCGCTAGAACGACAAATCAGCTTCTAAAGACTTTTAGATAGCTAACGCATCCTGTTCACCGGTTCGGATACGAATAACTTTTTCGACATTAGTCACAAAAATTTTGCCATCACCGATTTTGCCGGTACGAGCAGCTTTGATAATCGCTTCGATACAAGCGTCAGCCTGATCTTTGGTCACAACCACATCAATTCTTACTTTTGGAAGAAAGTCGACCACATACTCTGCGCCACGATATAGCTCAGTATGGCCACGTTGTCTGCCAAAGCCTCTGACCTCAGTCACCGTTAAACCGTTAACGCCGATTTCGGATAACTCCTCGCGCACCTCGTCCAACTTGAAGGGTTTAATGATTGCAGTGATTTGTTTCATTAGTTAAACCTTAAAATAATTTGTTATTCTAAATATGACTTTCGCTATTATCGTTCATTTACAAAAACTTTACAGCTTAGCGTCTGCTATTTACAGTAGTTTTTAGAACTTGAAGCCGTGTGACAAGGGATAGCGCCAATCCAAACCAAAGGCACCCTCGCTGATTCTCGGCCCAGGCGCTGTCTGACGTCGCTTGTATTCGTTTAATTTTAACAAACGGCTAATTTTATTGACGGTTTCAGCATCAAACCCGACCTCAATGATCTCCTCACTACTTTGCTTTAACTCGATCAGTCGATACAAAATATCATCAAGAATATCGTAAGCCGGCAAACTATCCTGATCCACCTGCCCTTCAGCTAGTTCAGCCGATGGCGGGCGTGTAATAATACCGACCGGAATAATTTCTTTTTGCTGATTGCGCCACTCAGCCAAACGATAGACTAGGGTCTTCGGTACGTCCTTGAGAATTGCAAAACCGCCCACCGTGTCACCATAAAGCGTGCTATAACCAGTTGCTGCTTCTGATTTGTTACCGCTGCCGACGATCATGCCACCTAGTTTATTAGACAAAGCCATCAAGATGACCCCACGAATTCTAGCCTGCAGATTTTCTTCGGTGGTATCTGGAGGTAAATCACCAAATATAGGTGCTAAGCCCTGTATATATGCGTTAAACATTGGCTCAATACTAATATCATGATAGGTCACACCTAGGCGTTGAGCCATATCCTCTGCTAAATCTAAGGATAATTGTGAAGTGTACTGTGAAGATAGCATCACTGCGGTGATTTTATCCGCACCAATGGCATCGTAAAGTATCGCCAAAACCAATGCTGAATCCATCCCGCCGGATAAGCCCAACATAGTTTTATGAATACCGCTATGGGTTAAGAAATCCTGTGTACTTAGAACCAGCGCTCGCCAAACTTCAGACTCCGTCGCTTCGCTGGCTCGATATAATAAAGACTCACCACTTTCATGAGTAGCTTCCTGAGTATCGAAACCAGGAGCTAGGCTCTGCGCTCCAACAAAAGACCAGTTATTAGTCTTGTTTAACTCAAAGAATGCCATCGCTTCAACAAAATGATCTAATTCAAGCTGTAGCTCATGCTCCCGATTCAATAAAAAAGCATGGCCTTCGTAAATCAACTCATCATGGCCACCAATTTGGTTGGTATAAAAGAGATTAAATTGATGGTCGGCGAGCTGATCAATTAAACGCTTTTGGTATTCACTTATACGGCCCACATGGTATGGGGTCGCATCCAACAATAAAAGACTATCTATGCCCTGTTCTGATATGCGTTCGACAAATCCGGTACGCCAAATATCGTCACCTATGGCAGTAGCAAAACGATGCCCCTTAATATCGAGGGTATTTTGCTCCAAATCAATGCCATTTTTTAAATAAAAGGTACCGCCCAATAACTTGCTGCTTTTAGCTGATAGTTGATGATGTGTTTGCTGAATTTCGCCGCCACATAGGACCGAGGCACTATTAAATAACTGCCCTTCATGCATGCTTAAGTGGCCAACAAGCACATGCAAATCGCTAAATTGGGTTAATTCTCTCGTTAACGTGCTGAGTGCATCTTGCTGTTCAGATAAAAAGCTCTCGCGTGAGACCAAGTCCTGCAAGCCCACACCACTTAAAGCCAACTCAGGCAACAATAACAAATCAACGCCCTTGCTTTGCGCAGCTCTGGCTATAGCGACAATTTTTTTAATATTTGCAGAAAAATCGGCGATGGCGAATTTAGCCTGGGCAACGGCAATCGTTAAGGGGTTCATAGTCATAATATTTTCATAAATAAAAATAGTGTTTTCATCAGGCTGCGAGCAAAGCCTTTATAATTGAAGATTAGCAAACTAATAATTAATTAAACAGGGCCGACTGCTGATAACTTGGCGCTGTTCTATTTTACAGATATTTTCAATTAAATGACTGATTCTACTACTCCAGATAACAACACCCATAATCAATTCGATAATAAAGCCAAAGCTTGGTCTGCACGTTTTAGTGAGCCTGTTTCCGACCTAGTCAAACGTTATACCGCCTCCGTGAATTTCGATAAGCGTCTAGCAGCGTTTGATATTCAGGGCTCACTTGCTCACGCTGAGATGCTTGCACATGTGGGTGTGATCAGCGGTGATGATTTACAACAGATCCAAAACGGCATGGCGACTATTATCAAAGAAATCGAAGCCGGTGAGTTCGAGTGGTCACTTGATCTCGAAGACGTTCATTTAAATATTGAAAAAAGACTGGTCGAATTAATTGGCGATGCCGGTAAGCGTTTGCATACCGGACGTTCTCGTAACGACCAGGTCGCTACTGATATGCGTCTTTGGTTGCGTTCTGAAATTGATGTCGCGCTTGGTCTGCTAAAGCAATTACGCCAAGCCTTAGCTCAGGTTGCTCTTGATAACCATGCGACCATCATGCCCGGTTTTACTCATTTACAGGTAGCACAGCCTGTCACTTTCGGTCATCACCTCTTAGCGTATGCCGAAATGTTCGGACGTGATGCAGAGCGTTTAGCTGACTGCCGTCGTCGTGTCAACCGCTCACCTTTAGGGGCAGCTGCTTTGGCCGGCACGTCATATCCCATTGACCGAGAGCGCAGTGCTGAGAGCCTGGGCTTTGAGGCGGTTTGCCGTAACTCTCTGGATGCGGTATCTGATCGTGATTTTGCCATTGAGTTCTGTGCCGCTAGCAGTCTGATTATGACGCATATTTCACGTCTATCAGAGGAATTGATCATTTGGATGAGTCCACGTTTTGGTTTTATTCAATTAGCCGATCGCTTCTGCACCGGCAGTTCAATTATGCCGCAAAAGAAAAACCCCGATGTTCCTGAGCTTGCTCGCGGTAAAACCGGTCGAGTCAATGGTCACCTAATCGCACTCTTAACTTTAATGAAAGCACAGCCTCTGGCATATAACAAAGACAACCAAGAAGACAAAGAGGGACTATTTGATACCGCTGATACCCTACGTGATACCTTAACCATCTTTGTCGATATGGTTGGTGGCATCACTGTCAATGCTGACAATATGCGTGCTGCTGCCCTCCAAGGTTTCTCAACAGCCACAGATTTGGCTGATTACTTGGTGAAAAAGGGCTTACCTTTCCGTGATGCACACGAGGTAGTTGCTTTAGCCGTACGTCGGTGTGAAGAGCTTCAGTGTGATCTGGCCGATCTGGATTTAGAACAACTGAAAGAATTTGACCGTAGCATTGAAGCAGATATCTTTGAAGTACTTACCCTAGAAGGTTCTGTGGCCGCACGTAAACATGTGGGCGGTACGGCACCTGAATGCGTCAAAGCTGAAGCTGAACGTATTTTAAGTGAGTAAATTAAGTATGTCAGACTCAAGTTTTCTTGAGTTTTTCTAGTATAAAAAAGTAAAGGCTAAGAATAAAAATTCTTAGCCTTTGCTGATTTAACAGTGATGCAAGGCAGCTGATGAGGGTTCAATACTCCTCTTCTGGCGCACCACGTGAATTAACCACTTTATAAACCACATCGGCACTAAAACCACGGGAGGCTAAAAAGCGCATTTGTCTGGCCCTTTCTTTGGCTTGTTCTTCGAAGCTTAACTGCTCATCTTGATCTAATAGCTCGTAGTCCGCTGAAGACTCCGAGCCATAAAAATCAATCCCGTATTTGGCTCCAAAACGCTTAATCCAAACCTCGCGAGCTCTTTGGTACTCCGTGTCTTTAAGATCTTCTTTGAGCTCTGTTAATGATTCGCTATCTAATTCATGCTGTGCCAACGCTTGGAGAATCTTCTGATTACCCCAACGCTGCTCCCTACTCTGCACAAAGTTTTCGACAAAGCGTTGGTCAGACTGCCAGTTTTCTTGTTGCAAACGACTAAGCACTGAGTCTATCTCATCAAAGTCATCTGTATAGCGTTGCAATTTTTGACGAAGCTCTTTTTCGGAGTGATCGCGTCGAGACAAAATGGCAATGGCTCGAGCCAACAAGCTAAGCTGTGATTTTTTAGCCTTAGATTCAGAGGATTTGGCAGTCAGCTCATCTGCTAATGAGCTGTAACTTGCCTGATTATCACTATCTCTAGAACTCATCTAGTTAAACTCAAATTTCCTCGGGTGATTCTGCATCAGCGCCTTCTACCGGTTCAATTGTCATCGCACGTTGAAGCAGACCTAAATCCTCGCGGATCTTATTTTCAATTTCAACGGCCATCGCAGGATTTTCGCGTAAATACTCACGAACATTGTCCTTACCCTGACCGATGCGAGTGCCATCGTAGCTGTACCAGGCACCTGCCTTATCGACGATGCCGGCTTTAACGCCCAAGTCGATAATCTCACCCTCGCGTGAAATACCGGTACCGTACATAATATCGAACTCAGCCTGTTTAAATGGCGGTGCAATCTTGTTTTTGACCACTTTAACTCGGGTCTCGTTGCCAACAATCTCGTCGCCGCGCTTAATCGAGCCGATGCGACGGATATCTAAACGCACAGATGAGTAGAACTTTAAGGCATTACCCCCGGTAGTGGTCTCCGGGCTACCGAACATCACACCAATCTTCATGCGGATCTGGTTAATAAAGATCACCATACAATTCGTGCGCTTAATGGATGCAGTTAGCTTACGTAAGGCTTGGCTCATCAAACGTGCTTGAAGACCTGGGAGATTATCACCCATATCACCTTCAATTTCTGCACGTGGCGTCAAAGCCGCTACCGAGTCAATCACAATCAGGTCAACCGAACCTGAACGCACTAGGGCATCAGTAATTTCAAGCGCTTGCTCACCGGTATCGGGCTGAGAAATCAAGAGATCCTCAAGATTAATACCCAAACGACTGGCATACTGAACATCTAGGGCATGCTCAGCATCAATAAAGGCACAAGTACCACCAATTTTCTGCATCTCCGCAATCACTTGTAGAGTCAAGGTGGTTTTGCCCGAAGACTCCGGGCCATAAACCTCAATCACACGACCACGTGGTAACCCCCCTACCCCTAGAGCGATATCAAGTCCTAAAGAGCCAGTCGATACCAGCTGAATATCATGCTGGATCTCATTATCCCCGTAGCGCATAACGGAGCCCTTACCAAATTGCTTTTCAATTTGGGATAAGGCAGCTGCTAAGGCTTTTGAACGCTCGTCATTAGCCGCTTTATTTGCTTTTGTACTCATGCAAAGTTTCCTTAAAAAAAATGTGATGCCTCTGGTAGCAAGTTGATAATCTGCTACTTTGCAATCATTATGCCATTAATTATACTGTGTATTTGCACAGTATTGTTAGTTTTATCCACCTCTTGTATTTTTCTTGCGACTAATTGGCAAAATGCTACACTTAGCCTTTTGGCGAAAATATGTGGTTCAAAAATCTTAAACTATTCCGTCTTAACCCTGACTGGACAATAACTGCTCAAGACTTGGAGGAAAAACTTCAGGCTCACGCCTTTGTTGAGGGCAGTCCGGGGCAAGACACCAAGCTGGGCTGGGTCAATCCGCTCGAGGAAAGTGGCCTGGTTTACGAGCTTGGACAGTATTATTTTCTATGTTTGCAAGCCGAGAAAAAGCTCTTGCCGGTAAGCGTTATCAATCAATTTACCCGTGAAAAAGCCCTAGAGGTTGAAGAGCAGCAAGGCTATAGACCCGGCCGCAAGCAAATGCGCGAAATCAAGGAAATGGTGACGGACACGCTAATTCCTAAGGCATTTAGTATCTTCCGACAAACTCGCGTCTGCTTGGATTTGGAAAATCACTGGCTCTATATTGACGCCGGCACTCCTTCTAAAGCTGATGAAGTGATTTCTCTGCTAGTCAAAGCACTAGATCCCATGCCAATTCAATCCTTTATGACTGAGGTATCGCCAAGCACTGCTATGACGGAGTGGATTTTCAGTGACGCAGCGCCCGAGAGCTTTAATTTAGAGCCTCAGGTAGAGTTTAAATCAACTCAAGAAGATCGTGCCATGGTCCGTTTTACTAATGTTATTCCGGGGCAAGAGGAAGTTAGCAAGCATATCGAAAGCGGTAAAATCGTCACTAAACTTGGCCTCACCTGGCGCGATCGCATTAGCTTTGTGTTGCACGATACCTTGGAAATCAAGCGTATACAGGCGCTTGAGATTCTCGATGAGCAACGCAACCCCGGGGGCGCTGATGAAATCGAACGTTATGAAGCCGATATGACACTGATGTGCAAGGAGTTCTCAGGATTACTTGAGGATTTAACGCATGCGCTTGGTGGTGAGAAAAAGCAGTAAACAGTGATTAGCTGCTTGTCGAATCAAAAGACTGAGCCTCAAATCTGCATCAATGATTTGGGGCTCAGTTTTTAATCGTCCACAGTAAGTTAATTTTTGCTAGGCACCGACCAATCCATCAAAGCCCATTTCATCCCATAGTTAGAACCGGAAAATTCCGCCTTTTCTTTATGGTAAAAATCCTTTAGCAACTCGATTTGACTCGACTCCAACTCACCATATTGATTTTCCATTTGCTTCAAGAAGCCGCCTTCATCCGTGCAACTTTGCAGACGACCCGGACCATCGATAAAGCTAAGATTAGCATCAACACCCATCTCATAAAGCACATTCATAATATGAATATAGTCAGGTAAATTGTGCTGTTCTTGATTTAAAAGCGCAGAGATCGCCGGCTGATCAAAACGACCGCCCACCAGATAGGAATAATAGATATGCTGTTTGGCGTAACGATGAAATTTATTAAATAAATTTTCGATATCCGCATCCAGACCCGAGCGCGAAGACATCAATACATCCACTTTAGGCACCAGTCCCTGCCAGTCAGCCTCTTTGGATAAGTGAATGGTACTGATATTGTTCAGACCTGTTTCTCGAGCATTGAGCTCTACATAATCAAGCATCACCCGACTATAGTCCAAACAATACACATGCTCTACTTGTGGGGCAATTTGTAAGGCTAAGAGGCCATTGCCCGAACCGACATCCAATACCGTAGCAACGCCTTCAAAATTCATACTAGCAATAAAAGCCTCAATATAGTCAGAGACGACAAGACCTTTTTCTTGCATTGAATGGGCTCGCTGATCCCACTTGGCAGCCGGTCGTTCGGCAAAGCCTATACGCTTCATATAGTCTCTATACCATTGACTAAAATCAAGTTGTGGATGAATTTTTCTCTTGGACACAAGAACCCCAGCTAAAACTCTGAAAATGACTAAGCTTCTTCTAATTGTGCATCAAGCCAGACCATGACTTCTTCGACCATGGGAAAAAGCTCAACACCCAGTTCATCACTATAACTGCGCCAAGCATCAGCGTATTTGTTATGTACAGTAGTCAGAACAGGCACACCTTCACTGGCGGCGCGCGTCATCTCGGCAAGTAGACCACGACCTTCGGCTTCTGCAATACCGAATTTATTAATTACCAGAACATCAATGCCTTGATCTAGAGCCTCGCGAGGTACCGCACTGGATTCGGCCAAAGCCACACTATCCAGACGACAACCGCTGGCACCTGCACCACGGTTCACTAAAATCGTATACTCACGATCATCGCTAATTGAACAAATGATCTCACCGATATACCCGCCATTATTATCTTTTTTATTGAGCAATCCGCCAACCTTAAGGCCTCGCTTTTGCAGTTCCTCAACGGCCTCCCACAATGTCATGACCGCCTCATCGCCGTCATCTTCAAAAACGATTACTGCCAAAGGTTTGTTTTTCATGAACATCTCACTAAAAAATTATTGCAACTTTAAGCTTAAATTAAATACCTGAGGTACGGCCTCTTGATTCTCAGCCTCTGCTGCCTGAATGGTTTCAATATGACTGCGAAAGACAATACGTATTTCATAGAGTCCGGTATCAGGTATTTTGTAAGGTTCACCACTAATTAAAGTAACTACACTGCTAGTGATATTACTAAATAATAGCAACTCAAACAGTTGGCTCTCCTGACCTGCTAACTCAGCCACCAATTCCTGTTGCGCTTGAGCATGTAAGCGGAAAATCGCATTGCCCGCACCCTTAATATAGCCGGTATACTGCACACCAGCTAATAAATCATTATCGATATCATGAGAAAAATTCGTTAATGAACGAACAATTATTTCCTCTTGTCGCTGCTTACTCAAGCCCTCGCTATCTTCAATCTCACTAGGAACAAGAGGCGAGTTTTCAGGTAGTTGGTCTTTTTGTGGGATTAAGCCGGCTAATGCCACCAAAGTAAAGGTAACTGCAGCAACAACAACGATTATTTTCTTTGAGAGCGAATTAATACGCATTGATTAAAAATTCATAAAACAATTAAACAACTAATAATACATGGATTAGTCGAACAACATCAGAAGGCTCTTAGGAGTTTAACAAAACTTCTTGCTTAAGCCTTTGCAATTGGTCACGAACTGCAGCCGCTTCTTCAAACTCCAGATTTTTAGCATGATCCATCATCGCTTTTTCAAGACGCTTAAGTTCACGACTCAACGCTTTTTCATCATTAACAAAGCGTTTCAGATCATCAATTTGAATTGAAGATATCGGTTCATCAACGGGCGCCATCACGCCATCGATCATTTCTTTGACCTTTTTGTGCACACCGACCGGCGTAATCCCATGCTCTTCGTTAAAACTGACTTGTTTGATACGACGACGCTCGGTCTCATCAATCGCTCGCGCCATTGAATCAGTCACCCGATCGGCATATAAAATGGCTTTACCGTTTAGGTTACGAGCTGCACGACCAATGGTCTGAATCAAACTACGATCGGAACGTAAAAACCCCTCTTTGTCCGCATCTAAAATCGCCACCAAGGAAACCTCCGGGATATCCAGACCCTCTCTTAGTAAGTTAATCCCCACCAAGACATCAAAAGTGCCCAAGCGCAAATCTCGAATAATTTCCACTCGTTCAACAGTGTCAATATCAGAGTGCAAATACCGAACCTTGAGTCCATTTTCCTCTAAATACTCGGTTAAATCCTCTGCCATACGCTTAGTTAAGGTAGTGACTAAAACACGTTCACCCACAGCAATACGTTCTTTGGCCTCACCTAATAAATCATCAACCTGAGTCAAGGCCGGTCTGACTTCAACAATGGGGTCCACTAAACCGGTCGGTCGCACCACTTGCTCCACTACCTGATCAGAACGCTCTTTTTCATAATCGGCAGGGGTTGCGGAAACAAAGACGCTTTGACGCATGCGTTGCTCAAATTCTTCGATTTTTAAAGGTCTATTATCCAAAGCCGACGGCAATCTAAAACCGAATTGCACCAAGGTTTCTTTGCGCGAACGGTCACCACGATACATCCCCCGCAATTGCCCCATCATCACATGACTCTCATCAAAAAACATTAAGGCATCTTGGGGTAAATAATCAATTAAGGTGGCTGGCGGTTCGCCCGGTGCGGCACCTGATAAATGTCTGGAGTAGTTTTCAATGCCCTTACAGAAACCAAGCTCTTGCATCATTTCGAGGTCAAATAAAGTGCGCTGTTCAATACGTTGTGCTTCAACCAACATGCCCTGATCGTAGTAATACTGTTTACGCTCTCGCAACTCCTCTTTGATTGTTTCTATCGCCCGTAAAATAGTCTCTCGAGGCGTCACAAAGTGAGAGCTAGGGTAAATCGTAAAACGCGGGATTTCCTGACGTACTTTGCCGGTCAATGGATCAAAAAGCTCGATGGTCTCAATCTCATCATCGAACATACTTAGACGAACCGCTAACTCGGCGTTCTCCGAAGGGAAAACATCAATCACATCACCGCGAACTCTAAAAGTACCACGACTGAACTCCATATCATTACGTTCATATTGCATCGCGACTAAACGGGCTAGGAGCTCATTACGAGGAATTTCATCGCCTCTCCTGATCAATAAAATCATGGCGTGATAATCACTTTGATTACCAATACCATAAATGGTCGAAACGGTACCCACGACAATGGTATCGCGTCGCTCTAAGAGACTTTTGGTTGCTGACAAACGCATTTGCTCAATATGCTCATTGACCGAGGAATCCTTTTCAATAAACAAATCACGCGCCGGTACATAGGCCTCCGGTTGGTAGTAATCATAGTAAGAGACAAAATACTCAACCGCGTTGCGCGGGAAGAACTCACGCATCTCCGCATAGAGCTGAGCCGCTAGGGTTTTATTGGGCGCCAAAATTAACGCCGGTCTACCTAAACGGGCAATGGTATTGGCCATGGTATAGGTCTTACCGGAACCGGTAACACCTAACAATGTTTGAAACATTAAGCCATCATCTATCCCCTCTACCAAGGCATCAATCGCTGCAGGTTGATCACCCGCGGGAGGAAATGGTTGATAGAGCTGAAAAGGGCTATTAGGAAATTCTAGGAATCTTGCTTGGCTCATTTGCTATAATTAATTGATATGGATGTGCCTTAAAGGCAATCTTTTATTATCGCTTTTTTATTCTTTTTTTTCAAAAATCAGGTGTGTACATACGATGAGTAGTCTCTACCAGAACGTGGAAATGGCTCCACGCGATCCCATTTTAGGTCTTAACGAACAGTTTAACGCCGATACCCGCCCAGAAAAAGTTAATTTAGGGATTGGCGTTTATAGTGACGACAGTGGTCGCTTACCCTTACTCAAGGCCGTTCGCACAGCTGAACAGCAACAATTTGATGGTGCCAAGCCACGTGGCTACTTACCTATTGATGGTTTAGCTACTTATAACAAAGGTGCCCAAGCCCTACTTCTAGGTCGTGATTCTCCTGTGATAGCCGAGGGTCGTGCGGTGACCGTTGAGTCTATCGGTGGTACCGGCGCCCTCAAAATCGGTGCCGATTTCCTTAAGACTCTTGTCCCTGACTCCACCGTCTATATCAGCGATCCGAGCTGGCAAAATCACCGTGCCATTTTCGAAAAGGCTGGTTTCAAGGTAGAAAACTATCCCTATTACTCAGCAGAAACTCACGGTTTAGACTTTGCGGCGTTAAAGGCTCACTTCGAGAGTCTACCTCCAAAAAGCATCCTGATTTTACATGCATGCTGTCACAACCCAACCGGTGTTGACCCAAGCATGGAGCAATGGCAAGAGCTATTAGAAATCATTCAATCCCGTCAACTAATTCCATTTCTGGATATTGCCTACCAGGGTTTCGGCGCAGGTCTAGAGGAAGATGCTAAGGTCGTTCGTCTATTTGCTGAGGCAGGTGTCGAGATACTGGTCAGCTCTTCTTTTTCCAAATCATTCTCGCTCTACGGTGAGCGTGTGGGTGCCTTAACCCTCACCACAAAAACCAAAGAATTAGCCGAAAAGGTCTTAAGTCAGGTCAAAACCGTCATTCGTACCAACTACTCAAACCCGCCTACTCATGGCGCGACAGTAGTGGCTACGGTACTTAATTCACCGGAACTCTTTAAAACGTGGGAAGACGAACTGGGCGAGATGCGTGTACGTATTCAAGCCATGCGCGAGCAACTGGTTCAAAAAATCAAGGATGCCGGTGTTGAGCAAGATTTCGACTTTGTCTTAACGCAAAATGGTATGTTCTCCTACTCCGGTCTCACCAAACAACAAGTCGAGCGCTTACGCGAGGAGTTTGGCATCTATGCCGTCGGTTCTGGTCGCATTTGTGTCGCTGCACTTAACTCAACAAATATCGATTATGTTGCCAAAGCCATCGCTGCTGTCCTATAAGATATACGACGGCTTCAAATAGGACTTGCATTTATCGGCATTATGATAGAAAATGACTGTATATACGTACAGTCATTTTTTTATCCTGGAGTGATATGAACATAAAACTCACCGCCAGACAGCAAGAAGTCTTTGATCTAATTCAAAGCAATATCCGTCGCACCGGCTTTCCACCTACGCGTGCTGAGATTGCTAAGAGCTTAGGTTTCCGTTCGGCAAATGCCGCCGAAGACCATCTCAAGGCCTTAGCCAAAAAAGGCGCGATTATCCTCACTCCCGGGACTTCACGCGGCATTCGTTTAAATCCTGATTTAGAGGATTCGCATCAGCAAGACAGTGATGTTATCAGCTCTACACTATTAGATAATCTCACTACCCTACCGCTAATTGGGCGGGTGGCTGCAGGTAGTCCTATCCTGGCTCAGGAGCATATCGAAAAAGAAATCCCAGTAGACCCCGCCATGTTTGAAGACAAAGCAGATTATCTTCTGCGTGTGCGTGGTGAATCCATGATTGATATTGGTATTTATGACGGTGATTTACTGGCTGTCAAGAAAACCGAATCAGCACGCAATGGCCAGATAGTCGTTGCCCGCATCAATGACGAGGTTACTGTCAAACGTTTTGAAAAAGGCAATAAAATCATCTCTTTGATAGCTGAAAACCAAAACTTTGAACCGATTATCGTGACGCCACAAGATGAGTTTGCTATTGAGGGTTTAGCAGTCGGTTTAATTAGAAGTCTTAACTAACTAATTACATTGTTAAATTCTCGTAGATAGAATTAGGGGTGATAAAGTTTAATTTTAAATTATATCACCCCTAATTTTTAATCAAGCACCGGTGCTTTAAAGGTTTTTAAGCGCAAGGCATTACTCAAAACAAAGATACTGGATAATGCCATCGCTCCCGCAGCAAACATCGGTGATAGTAAAATCCCATAAGCAGGATACAAAACACCTGCAGCAACCGGAACCAATGCGGTGTTATAGGCAAAGGCCCAAAATAAATTCTGATGAATATTTTTGATGGTCGCTTTTGACAAAGCTATCGCATTTGGTACACCCTTTAGGCTGCCGGACATTAAAACCACATCAGCTGCTTCCATCGCCACATCCGTTCCGGTCCCAATAGCAATACCGACATCTGCCTCGGCTAAAGCAGGCGCGTCATTAATCCCATCCCCGACAAAAGCCACTGCCCCATATTGCGCACGCAAAGCTTTAATTTGGTCAAGTTTACCCTCAGGCAGAACCTCTGCAATTACTTGATCAATATCCAGACGCTTGGCAATGGCTTCGGCCGTCTGTTGTTTATCACCGGTAATCATCACGACTTTAAGGCCTAAATCATGTAAGGCTTTAATCGCCTCTGGCGTACTGTCTTTTATCGGGTCAGACACAGCAATAATGGCTGCCAACTTACCATCAATTGCTGCATACATGGGCGATTTGCCCTCAGCCGCAAGACGTAACGCGATCTCGTCAAAGCGACTGGGCTCCAAAGCCAAAGAACGCATAAAGCGATCCGCCCCAATTTCCACCTTGCTACCATGAACTTGTGCTCTGACTCCCATGCCGGTAATGGACTCAAACTGAGTAATAGGTGCTAATACCGCCCCCTCTGCCTCAGCTGCCTGTACGATGGCGTGGGCAATAGGATGCTCAGATTGTTGCTCAACCGAAGCGATTAGAGTCAACACGTCAAGACGCTCAAAGCCCTCAGTCAGTTCCAAATCAGTCATCGTCGGTCGCCCCAGAGTCAAGGTGCCGGTCTTGTCCACGGCCACTACCTTGGCGTCTCTAAGGGTTTGTAAAGCCTCGCCTTTACGAAACAACACCCCCATCTCAGCGCCACGGCCGGTCCCCACCATAATCGAAGTTGGTGTGGCTAAACCCATCGCACAGGGACAAGCAATAATCAATACAGCCACTGCATTCACAATCGCAAAGGTTAAGGCTGGACTTGGACCAAAAATCATCCATACTAAAAACGTTAGTAAGGCCAACCCAATAACAGTCGGTACAAACCAATAGGTCACACGATTAACCACGGACTGTATTGGTAACTTGGAGCCCTGCGCTTGTTCAACTAAATTGATGATCTGAGATAAAACTGTCTTATCACCCACCGCAGTTGCTTTAAAAGTAAATGAACCTTGCTGATTCACAGTTCCCCCTACTAACTCACTAGCCGTGGTTTTTTCTACCGGGATGGGCTCACCACTGATCATTGACTCATCAACAAAACTTTGACCTTCGAGTAATAGACCATCCACAGCAATACGTTCACCGGGACGAACCTGAATCACATCGCCGACCTGCACCTCACGGATTGGAATTTGCACCCATTGCCCGTCTCGTTGCACTCTCGCTTCTTTGGGTTGTAGTCCGACTAAACGTTGAATCGCTTCTGAGGTGCGACCCTTGGCTCGTGCTTCCAAATAACGCCCGAACAGAATCAAAGTCACAATCACCGCAGCCGATTCATAATAAACATGCACCGAACCCTCTGGCAATAAAGACGGTAAGAAAGTCGCAACGACTGAGAAACCATAAGCCGCCAAAGTCCCCACGGCAACTAGGGAATTCATGTCCGGCCCCATCCGCAACAGGGCTGGAATGCCGATTTCATAGAAACGACGTCCCGGAAAGAGTAAAACTAAGGTAGTTAGAACAAATTGAAAATACCAGCTATTTTGAAGACCAATGGAATTAACAACCCAATGATGCATTGGCGGAATCAGGTGCGAACCCATCTCTAACACAAAGACCGGCAACGTCAGGATCAAAGCGATAATTAAATCCCTTTTTAAAACACCCTCTTCTTGTTCTTTGCGTTTTGACAATTGCTCTACCCAAGAACTATCGACAACATCACTTAATCCCTCACCAGTTGACTGTGCAGAATTATCGAGCAAGGTGGTTTCAAAACCGGCCTTATTAATAACCGCCATAATATCGTCAGCACTCACTGCGGCGTTAGGCTCTAAATCAATGTCTGCACGCTCTGTAGTCAAATTAACAACGACTGATTTAACGCCGTCCATGCGACCAACAAAACGTTCCACTCTGGCTACGCAAGAAGCGCAAGTCATCCCCCCAACCCCTAGGGCAATATGTGCGCCAGCCGTCGTTTGACCGCTCATGCTCACTGATTCAACACTAAAACCTGCTTTTTTGATGACCGCTTCAATATCATCGACAGTGGTGGGTGATGCAAGATCAATTGTGATATCCGCTCTCTCGGTTGTGAGGTTGACATTAACTGACTTTACCCCATCCATGCGAGAAACAAAACGCTCTATTCGAGCGACACAAGAGGCACAAGTCATGCCACCGATACTCATACTGACATGCTTAGTAGACATGCTGCTTTGCTCCTGATTTGGACTTGAGGTCGTATCGGCTCGACTACGAATACTCATAAAACCTCAGAAAATTTAAAAACATATAAAATATATTAGATATACCTACTGACTATGATAACAAACTTAAAAACAACAGAACTGAAGTTTTCAGCGCTGTTTTAAAGTAAATGTCTTCACAAACACAATGATGTGATCTATACTTATAAATTAAGCGCCCGTAGCTCAGTTGGATTAGAGTGCTTGGCTACGAACCAAGAGGTCGTGGGTTCAATTCCTGCCGGGCGCGCCAGTTTTAAAAAACCACTTCAAAAAGGCCACTTCGGCTATGAAGTGGTTTTTTTATGCTTGCTGTGAAAGTACTGTCTTATCAGATAAAAAAAGATAAAAACAAATTAACCGCAAATAACAGTCACAGCACAAAACACACCATGATGCATACAACACTGTCTAAATATTAGACCATATCGTCACCAAAAGTTTCGCTGACGTTACCATCGCATCATGCCCTGTCTCAAATTCCATACAATCCCCATGCGCTCGTTCTTGAAGCTAATTTTCGGCTAGCCGTAACGGTTTCATAATAGGGGGCACTGCGCTGTATGTCCTGCCATGCCAGTAATAATACCGACAAAGCTATACCCTACAAGCACAACAAGCTTAGATAAAAAGATCAATCTCAATTGAGGAGCTTCCAAGTTAGAAGCAAAATATATAACATCCTTTAATTAAATGTCTATGTTGAAAAACATTAGAACATCCATATTCAAATTTAAGCCCACTTCCCCACATAGCGATGGTTTTCTTGGTATATTCACCACAACTAAATAGAAGAGCAACTGGTTTTTTGCAGACGCTATCCTTGGCGCCATCCACTAATACACTGCATTAAGCCTTTTGTCTTTGACAATTCAAAATACCCCCTTGCAGCAAATAACTACGGGGTTTACCCTAGTTTTATCAAACTTAGGGAAATTGCTATTTACACAGGGTTAAATTTACGTTAATTTATTGCTATGCACCAATAAGTCTTATGTTTTATATAAGACTAACTATAAACCAATCACAACAAGACTTTAGCTCTTGTATAAGACCAAAAATAAGTAGATTGGCTCAGCAAGTATGCTTGCTACGCAACAATTTTTTTATTTTATTAATAAACGGAGAGTAGTTATGACTCAAACCTATCAAGCTGAAGTTCAAAAAGCTCAAGAGGAAATCAACCAAGGCGGTTCCGGCTGGAACGCAATTAATGCTGATGCAGTTGCTCGTATGCGCATTATGAATCGTTTCCAAAACGGTTTAGATATCGCTCGTTACACTGCTGATATCATGCGTAAAGACATGGAAGAGTACGATGCTGATCCATCAAAGTACACTCAGTCTTTAGGTTGCTGGCACGGTTTTATTGCTCAGCAAAAATTAATTTCCATCAAAAAGCACTTCAAAACCACTGATAAAAAGTACTTATACTTATCAGGCTGGATGGTCGCTGCAATGCGTTCTAAATTTGGTCCTCTTCCTGACCAATCTATGCATGAAAAAACCTCAGTTTCTGATCTAATTGAAGAACTCTACACATTCTTGCGTCAGGCTGATGCACGCGAATTAGACTTATTATTCACTTCCTTAGACGCTGCTCGCAAAGCCGGCGATTCTGCTAAAGAAGCTGAAATCATTGAGCAAATCAATAATCACGAAACTCACATCGTACCGATTATTGCTGATATTGACGCCGGTTTCGGTAACGAAGAAGCGACATACTTATTAGCTAAGAAAATGATCGAAGCTGGTGCTTGTGCTATTCAGATCGAAAACCAAGTTTCTGATGAGAAGCAATGTGGTCACCAAGACGGTAAAGTGACTGTTCCTCATAATGACTTCCTCTCAAAAATCAACGCTGTACGTTACGCTTTCCTAGAATTAGGTATTCCTAACGGTGTTATTGTTGCCCGTACTGACTCTTTAGGTGCCGGTCTAACCAAACAAATCGCTATCACTAGCGAGCCGGGTGATTTAGGCGACCAATACAACAGCTTCTTAGATTGCGAAGAAATTTCTGCAGACCAATTGGGCAATGGTGACATCATTCTTAAGCGTGATGGTAAATTATTACGTCCTAAGCGTTTAGCTAGCAACCTATTCCAGTTCCGTGCCGGTACCGGTGAAGATCGTGTTGTATTAGACTGCATCACCTCACTACAAAACGGTGCAGATATGATCTGGATTGAGACTGAAAAGCCTCACGTTGGTCAGATTAAAGCCATGGTTGACCGTATTCGCGACGTTGTTCCTAACGCCAAGCTTGTTTACAACAACAGCCCATCGTTCAACTGGACCCTAAACTTCCGTCAACAAGTATTTGATAAGTGGCAAGAAGAAGGCAAAGACGTTTCTGCTTACGATCGCGAAGGTTTAATGAGTGTTGAGTACGATGGTACTGATTTAAGCAACGAAGCCGACGAGCTAATCAGCAGCTTCCAAAAAGACGGTTCTGCTCAAGCCGGTATTTTCCACCACTTGATCACATTACCTACTTACCACACGGCAGCTCTATCAACTGATAACTTAGCCAAAGGTTACTTCTCTCGTGAAGAAGCGATGCTTGCTTATGTTAAAGGCGTTCAGCGTGAAGAAATTCGTCAGGGTATCGCATGTGTTAGACACCAGAACATGGCCGGTTCTGACATCGGTGATAACCACAAAGAATTCTTCTCAGGTGATGCAGCACTTAAAGCCTCTGGTGAAGACAACACAATGAACCAATTCGACTTCTAAGATAATTATTAATACCTATCTTATCGAATAGTTCTATGTCTTTAAATTGGCTTGCTACGGCAAGCCAATTTTGTTTAAAAATATCCGGGAGTGAGTTATGACTCAATACAAGAAAATTGAATCCCTTCAAGTTGAAGAAACCCTTTTCAATTTGATCAATGATGATATCTTAGCTAATCACCCTCACAAATTAGATCGTGATGAGTTTTGGAAAAACTTCTCTAACTTCGTTAAAGAATTTGCACCAAAAAACAAGGCCCTACTAGAAAAACGTGATGCCCTACAAGCGCAAATAGACGATTGGTACAAAGCCAATCCGGGCCCAATCAAAGATATGGGTACCTACAAAGCGTTCCTAAAAGAAATTGGCTATCTGGTTGATGAACCTGCCGATTTCAATATCAGCACTGACAATGTAGACCGTGAAATTGCCCAACAGGCCGGTCCACAACTCGTTGTTCCTGCAACCAACGCACGCTACTCACTTAACGCTGCAAATGCTCGTTGGGGTAGCCTCTACGATGCCTTATACGGTTCTGATGCCATTGATCAAAGTGGTGATTTAGCTCATAGCGGCGAATACAATCCTAAACGTGGCGCTGAAGTTATCGCTTTTGGTCGCCGCTTTCTTGATGAGAGCATTCCTCTAGTTGAAGGTTCCCACAGCGATGCAGTCGCTTACAGCATTGCTAATGGCCAGCTTAAAGTCACTCTAAGCAATGGCAATGAAACTGCTTTACAGCAAACTGAACTGTTAGTTGGTTTCAACGGTGACGCCGCAGCGCCTAATTCTATTATTTTCCTTCATAACGGACTGCATTTCGATATCTTGATAGACAAAAATCACCCTATTGGTAAGCAAGATCCTGCCGGTGTCAAAGACATTGTCATGGAAGCTGCATTAACTACGATTATTGACTTTGAAGACTCGGTGGCAGCGGTTGACGGTGAAGATAAAGCCTTAATTTACCGTAACTGGTTAGGCCTAATGAACGGTGAACTAAATGAAGAAATCGCCAAAGACGGTAAAATTTTTACACGTCGTTTAAATGAAGATCGCGAATACTTAAGTGCCGCTGATGAAAAGCCATTTATACTACCTGGTCGCTCTTTATTATTCTGCCGTAATGTCGGCCATTTAATGAGCACCCCAGCGGTTCTGGACGAATCCGGCAATATGATCCCGGAAGGCGTTCTAGACGCTGCAGTGACTGCAATTATCGCTGCTTATGACCAAGCCCGCGACAGCAACCAGAACAGCCGTAATGGTAGCGTATACGTTGTTAAACCAAAAATGCACGGTCCTGAAGAAGTGGCTTTTGCCAATGCGTTATTTACTGCGGCTGAAGCACTAGCAAAACTGCCTAAAAACACCCTCAAAATGGGTATCATGGACGAAGAGCGTCGCACTTCAGTGAACCTAAAAGCGTGTATTTATGAAGCTAGAGAGCGTTGTGTGTTTATTAACACAGGCTTCCTTGATCGTACTGGTGACGAAATGCACACTTCGATGCTTGCCGGCCCTATGATCCGTAAAGGTGATATGAGAAACACGCCTTGGATTAAAGCTTACGAGGCTAACAACGTTCAAGTTGGTTTGGCGTGCGGCTTAGCAGGTAAAGCACAAATCGGTAAGGGCATGTGGGCAATGCCTGATCTCATGAAGGGTATGCTAGAGCAAAAAATTGCTCACCCTAAGGCAGGCGCAACCACCGCTTGGGTCCCCTCTCCAACCGGCGCGACTATCCATAGCTTGCACTATCACCAAGTAAACGTCTTTGATGTTCAAAAAGAAAAAGCTCAGGATACGGCTGACTACCTCGATGACTTATTAACCATTCCGGTGGCTACTGATACCTCTTGGTCAGACACTGAGAAGCAAGAAGAGTTAGACAACAACTGTCAGGGTATTTTAGGCTACGTTGTACGCTGGGTTGACCAAGGTGTTGGTTGCTCCAAGGTGCTGGATATTCACAATATCGGCCTAATGGAAGACCGTGCCACCCTACGCATCTCCAGTCAGCATATTTGCAACTGGTTAGAGCATGGCATTGTCAGCAAGGATGATGTTGATGCCGCTCTGACTCGTATGGCTAAAGTTGTTGACGAACAAAACGCCGGTGATCCCTTGTATCGTCCGATGTCCGGTAATGAGCAATCCTCAGCTGCTTTCCAAGCTGCCAGCGATTTAATCTTTAAAGGTAAAGAACAGCCTAACGGCTACACTGAGCCTTTATTGCATCACTGGCGTGCCGAGGTTAAAAAAGGCGAGTAATCTGTTTTAATCCTAACGGTTCAAAGCTTTGTAGCACACAGCCCGCGATCATGATGATCGCGGGCTTTTTAGTGGCAAGCGCCGAACACCCCAACCGCCACAGCGGAATGAACAATGCCCCGAATTTATCGGGGCATTGTTCTTTTAGATGAAATCAATCGGTGTTCAACAGACGCTTACAGTTCAAAGCGAATTTGATTGTTTTATCCAATCGAACTGTGGATAACTTTGTGGATAATTTAATAACTTCAAGCTATCCGATTGATTCTTAACGCTTAGACTGCATTGGTGATGTCTTGCCCAACAAGCACTATCAAGACTAATTTATCCACTTGACGTATTAAAAAAAAATCATTATAAAAAAATTTATTTAATATTCAATCACTTAAGCAACTTATTAGGACTAAAATGATACTCTAAAGTACTAACACTGCGTCACGTAAAAAAACTAGCAACCCTTACTAAGACCCTAAACACAACGCTGAACTCTACTCGTTCTTATCCACAGAAACTGTGGATAACTTTGTGTATTAATTGATGAATGCACTCTATCCAATTGATTTACATGGTTTAGCCAATCATGATGATAAATGAATCACGCCATGATTAATAATGACAAGCTCAATAATACTTTTAAACTTAAACGACTGGACTTTAATTTCTCTTTGTCAAATCAAAGACTTAAAAAGACACTAAAAAAACTCATCAATCTTTCAAAAAATAAAAACACCATCTATTAAAACTCTTTTGCAACTCTGGACTAAGGATTAATAATCACTAGTCCAGAGCAATCTTATCCACCAATTCTGTGGATAACTTTGTGCATTGTCTGATGAGTTAACTGTATCTTATTGATATATCTAGATTAATCGATTTTGATAACTTTAGAAGCAATTGTTGTTTAGTCTGACAGTTTAAGGTTTAAACATAGGGAAAAATTAATCTTTACCAACTTTAAATGATTAATTTGTATTTGAAGTATTTTTCAGTAAAAAATAATATTTTAAAATCAGTTTTGATCCTTTATTAGAGTCGATTTGATTCGGTGAATCTGTTTAAAAACCGCTGAAATATGTCAATAATAAGCTCTGTGAAGTTATCCACCTAATCTGTGGATAACTCTGTGCGTAGTCTGATGACTGCTCTACAGCTATTTGATTTAAATGAAAATTACGATTTTGATCACTCTTGAAGCAGTGCTGCCTTATGCGCAGAACAAGATGGTATGCAGATAAACAAACTTAAAGCATTAAAGTCCGCGTCTTATTAGCAAAAACGCGGACTCTATTGTTAGGTTCAATCGCTTATTATGTTCTGATCGGCACCACAAACACTGGTACTTTGGCTTTTTTTAGCACTTCCCTGGTTGTGTAACTCTTACTTATATCATCCCTGTTTTTAGCGGTGCCCATAACAATCATATCGACATTTTCCTTATCAGCAATTTCCAGAATAACTCGACTATGCTCACCATAAGCGACGATTTTTCTAAGCGATACCTGTTGACCCGGAGCGATTCGACTTAATTCCTCTTGATTAAACTGATTCACCCTCTCCCTCATTTCATCGATAATCTTTTGTTCGCCTTCCTGCCTAACCTTTTGGATCAGATGTTGAGGTATATATTGATTAATATAAAATTTACTCATCTCTGACATCGGACTAATGGCATGGACAAAAATAATTTCAGCATTATTTTGCAAAGCCATTTGGATTGCATACTCATAAACTGCCTTACTACCATCACTTAAAGATGAGGCATATAAAATCTTCTTGATCTGTATCATCTTGATTACTCCTCTATCTCTTAAACAAAGCTAGGTAGCCACAAAGCCAGTTTTGGATAAATAATAATAATAAATACGGCAACGCACATTAATATAAAAAATGGGACTGATGCTTTGACAACTCGACTAATAGGTTGTCCGGTTAACCCCTGGAGCACAAACAAGTTAAAACCAACCGGCGGAGTCATTTGAGCCAATTCAACCATTAATACCAGAAAGACGCCATACCAAATCGGATCAAAACCAGCTTGTAAGATTAGTGGTAAGGTAATCGGTAATGTCATCACCACAATGGAGATACCATCCAAAAACAGACCAAGGATTAAATAAAAGACCATCAATATCGCTAGTAAAGCGTAAGGTGATAACTGCATTGAATCAATTAAAGTCGCTAGTTGTGTCGGTATATGCAAATAACCAATCGCAGAGGACAAAAAAGCGGCTGCCACTAAAATTGAACAAACCATGCATGAGGAGCGAATAGAACCAATAGCGGCATCAAAGAGAATTCTCCACGAGAACGTTCTCATTATCACCGTCAGCAATATGGTCATTGCCACCCCTAAGGCAGCGGCTTCTGATGGCGTTGCAATACCGGTATAAATACCACCTAAAATTAATACGATTAAAATAAAAATCGGTAATAGATCCTTGACGCTACTAATAAACTTGGCGGCAGTAAAGCGCTCATTTGACGAGGGCGCCAGCGTTGGATCGATGAGACATTTGATCATTATGTACAGCGAATAAATAAAGGCCACTAAAAGACCGGGTATCACCCCTGCGGCAAACAATTTAGCAATTGAGACCTCCGCCAATACACCATAAATAATCATCACAATCGACGGCGGCAGCATCAAGCCCAAGCTACCGGCACCGGCCAAAGAGCCTATACTTAAACTATTGGAATAATTACGATTTTTGAGTTCAGTTACGGTGATCTTGCCTACTGTCGCCGTAGTCGCTGCAGTGGAGCCGCTAATACAGGCAAATAAGGTACAGCCTAAAATATTTGTATGCAGTAAGCGACCCGGTATTTTCTCAACAAAAGGACTTAAACCTCTAAACAATCGATCCGAGATATCAGTACGGAAAATGATCTCACCCATCCAGATAAACAACGGAATAGCTGCAATTTCCCAAGAGCTGGCACTTTTCCAGATAATTGATTTTGAAATAAAGCCAATTCTATCTAGTGGAAAATCACCAACTAAATATAAGCCACCTAAGCCAACCATAAAGATGCCTAGAAATATCCAGACACCAGCTCCTAAAAAGAAGATGATTAGGATAAATGTAATTAGAACCGTGGTTAAAACGTCCATGCTATTCTGCCTCTGTTGAAATCATGACACTCTCTTCCTGGTTAAGTAATAAACCAAAGAAGCGCCTAATCAGTTCGATGATAAAGATCGCCAGACCGAGGCACACGAAGACCTCCGGAATCCATAGAGGCACCTCCGCAATGGTTTCACTTTTGGAGCCGCGTGCAAGATGTCGAACAATACTCAGGTAAAAATATCTAAAAATAAAAGCTGAAGCAAAAAGCCCGACAACAACACAGAACAATTCGATGTATTTCTTGAGAAGCTCATTTTTTAATGAAGTCGCTAAAATACTGACTCGAATTAATGACTTGTGTCGAAAAGCATAGCCTAAGGACAAGAAGGTCATGGCCGCCACCCCATAGCCCACCATTTCATCCAAGACATAAGTCGATGAATTAAATAAGCCCCTGAGGACAATTTCGTAAATAATATGAGCCGTCATCAAAAACATGACGGCAATAGATAAAACCGCACCTATTTGAGAGAAAAAGGCGGCCATCCTGTCAATAGACAGATAGAAAGTTCGCTTAAAATCCATTGTTACACCCGGTAGCCAATTCGAAAAGGGGAAAACCAGAGCCTGAATTTTTGCTCTGAACTATTCCCCTGCCAGTGATATGTCTTACTTCGCTAATTCAGCGCGATACTGTTCAAGTAGCTCTTGACCTTTTGGCCCCATACGACTTACCCATTCTTCAATAACTGGCTCGGCTGCTGATTGCAACTCTGCTTTGAAGTCCCCATCCAGCTCAGTTGCAATCGTGACGCCCCGCTCTTTTGCTTTGTCATAATTGGTGGCAATTGCAGTATGAATATTTTTCCAGACATAGTCTTCGGTTTCTTGAGCCGCAGTCATCACCGCCTCTTGTAAATCTTTAGAAAGGCCTTCAAAGGTATCCAAATTCATGGTGACTAAGTTAATCGTACTGTCATAATTCAACTCAGTAAAAAACTTGGTGTAGTCGTTGAAACTCGCATTTAGACCTGACTCGACGGAGGTTAATACAGCCTCAATCCCACCGGTACTTAATTGAGGAACAATATCAGCCCAACTCAATTGAATCGGTGCAGAGCCAATATTTTTGAAGGTGCGGGTACCATTAGCATCATAAGAACGCATTTTTAAACGAGCAATCTTATCTTTGCTGGTATATGCATCCTTACCCCATAATCCACTGGATGGCCAGGGTGAGGCATATAATAAAATCTGATTATGATCTTTTAGAACCTCACTGTAGTGAGGTTTAGCCACTTGATAAAGTTTGTTGGCTTGTTCAGGGTTATCAGATAAAAAAGGCAAAGAGGATAATAAGAAAATAGGATTTACCCCACCCAAAGGCGGGATAAAGGTATTAGCAATAACCACTGCTCCCATCTCAACCGCATCAAGCTGATCTTTGGATTTATAGCCAAGAGCACCACCAAAGTGATGAACAATTTCAATTTGACCAGCTGATTTTTCGGCTAATAATTTAGAAAAATGTCTATCACCGACTCCTTGAATTGAAGTCCCTGGGTACTCATTAGGCATATCCCATTTATACTGTTGAGCGTGGACCGAACCCGCAAAACAGACGCCCATTAGCATAATGAGGGATGATATTTTTTTCGTGTTAGTACTGATTTTTTTCACGATATTGTCTCCGTTAATTATATTTTTCGATGAAAAATCAATATCGCACACAACTCGATTCAGTAACAAATGACTCGTTTTCAACTACTCTTGAATTTTACTCACCCCTCTCACTTAGAACAAAAAGTGACTCGTGTTTTTATTTTAGAGGCTTATTTGATGGGCCTTTCAGAAAGATTGAAGAAAATTCAATCATCGTTGAGTTTTGTTCTTTAAGCGCTAGGGTTTTCTCTTAAAGGATTAGCACGTCTGCTAAGCTATGATAAATTGTTATTCAACAGTATATTTTTGATCGGCAAAAAACATGCAAGAAAATCAACCACTTATCTTTCAAAAAAACCATCTCCCTTTGTTAAATAAAGTTTTGACAGAGCACCAAACAAAAGAAGGTAATTTATTACCGATTTTGCATAGCATTCAGGACGAGCTGGGATTTATACCTCCTTCTCTAGTGAGTCCTTTAGCCACTGCCTTAAACTTATCCAATGCCGAGGTTCACGGCATAATTTCTTTTTACACTCACTTTAGAACCGAAGCAGGTGGCAAAGTATTGATTGAAATATGCCAGGCTGAAGCCTGTCAGTCCATGGGTGCCCTAGAGTTAAAAAAACAACTTCTGCTTTATTTAGAAGATAAAGCGTATGACGTGACTGTTAAAAATGTCTATTGCCTAGGTCTGTGCGCACAGAGTCCGGCCGCCATGATTAATAACAAAGCCATGGCCAAACTCAACCTTGATAAGCTCAAGACCCCTATCGAAGAGGCTTTGGCATGAAACAGGTGAGTCTATATATTCCGACGGATACCGCAGCAGTCGCTATGGGTGTCGAGGAACTGATCAGACCGATTCAAGAAAAAGCCCTAGCACAGGGTGTTGAACTACAAATCATTCGTAATGGGACGCGTGGTTTGCTCTGGTTGGAGCCACTACTTGAAGTCGTCACTCCCGCAGGCCGTATCGCTTATGGACCAGTCACTACAGAAGACTTGGACGGTCTATTTACCGCTGACTGGCTTAGTGGTAGCGATCATCCCCTGTGTCATGGTTTGACTGAAGAGATCCCTTATCTTAAAAAGCAAGAGCGTCTAACCTTTGCCAGAACCGGCATCATTGATCCCCTATCACTCGAAGATTACAGCCATCACGGTGGTTGGTCCGGTTTACGTCGCGCTCTTAGCTTGCAGCCTCAAGACATCGTTCAACAAGTAATAGACTCCGGGTTACGAGGCCGCGGAGGCGCAGCGTTTCCTACCGGTATCAAGTGGAATACAGTGCGACAAGCGGTGAGTGATCAAAAGTACATTGTCTGCAATGCCGATGAGGGAGACTCCGGTACATTTTCCGACCGTATCCTTATAGAAGGCGATCCTTTTTGCTTGATCGAAGGGATGATTATTGCCGGTTTAGCAGTCGGCGCGACGCGCGGTTATATCTATGTGCGATCTGAATACCCTTTGGCCGTTGAGGTACTTTCTAAAGCCATTGCGATCGCCTATGAAAAAAATTATTTAGGGCAAAATATCCTGACTTCGGAGCAAAGCTTCGATCTTGAGGTACGCAAAGGCGCCGGTGCCTATATTTGCGGTGAGGAAACTTCTTTACTCAATAGCCTTGAGGGTAAGCGCGGCACGGTGCGTTTCAAACCCCCATTGCCGGCGCTACAGGGCTTTATGAATAAACCCACCGTGGTTAATAACGTGGTCTCGCTCGCCTCGGTTCCGATCATCATGAGTAAAGGTGCCGACTATTATCAGCACTACGGCATGGGTCGCTCACGCGGCACCCTAGCTTTTCAACTGGCAGGCAATATTAAACAGGGTGGTTTGGTTGAAAAGGCCTTTGGTTTAAGTTTAAATGAGTTGATTTATGATTTTGGCGCTGGTAGTGCTAGCGGTTTACCCTTAAAAACAGTGCAAGTAGGCGGCCCATTAGGCTCTTACCTCTCACCTGATGAATGGGATACGCCCTTGGACTACGAGGCTTATGCGGCAATCGAGGCGATGATTGGTCATGGCGGCATCGTTGCCTTTGACAACAATACCAACCTAGGGCAAATGGCCGAATACGCTATGGAATTCTGTGCTATCGAGTCTTGTGGTAAATGCACGCCCTGTCGAATTGGTGCTAGACGCGGCGTCGAGGTTATCCAAAAAATCCGTCAAAATATCCACCCCGAAGACAATACTGCCCTACTGCATGATCTGTGTGACACCATGCTGGCAGGCTCACTATGTGCTTTAGGCGGAATGGCACCGATGCCGGTACTATCTGCCTTAAAAAAATACCCTGAAGATTTCAAAAGTAATTATGCCGACTCCATAGGTACAGAATCATGTTAGAAACCGTTGTCATACGTAACCGTGACTTGGGTACACCCGAAGTCACCAGTGATGTTTTAATTAAATTAACCATCGACGACCATCCGGTAGAAGTACCGGCCGGCACCTCAATTATGCGTGCTGCCATGATAGCTGGCATCACTATTCCCAAATTATGTGCCACTGAGGCTCTAGAAGCTTTTGGCTCTTGTCGTGTTTGTTTGGTACAAATTGAAGGGCGACGTGGCTTTCCGGCCTCTTGTACCACCCCGGTAGAAGAAGGCCTAGTCGTCACCACGGAAAATAAGCGATTAAATGATTTGCGACGCCATGTGATGGAGCTCTATATTTCTGACCATCCTTTGGACTGCTTGACCTGCCCAGCCAATGGCAATTGTGAGCTACAAGATACCGTGGGTCAGGTCGGGTTACGCGAGGTGCGTTATGGTTTTGATGGCGTTAATCACCGTCAATCAACAATCGATGACTCCAATCCTTATTTTACTTTTGACCCCAGTTTGTGTATTGTCTGTAGTCGCTGTGTCAGAGCCTGTGAAGAAACCCAGGGCACCTTTGCTCTCACCGTGGAAAATCGTGGCTTTGATTCAGTAATCAGCACTGGAGCCAATAGCAATTTTCTTGAAAGTGATTGCGTCTCCTGTGGCGCTTGTGTTAATGATTGCCCCACCGGAGCCTTAATTGAAAATACTGTGATCGCTAAAGGCCAACCCACCCATGCGGTCGTCACTACCTGCGCTTATTGCGGTGTGGGTTGCGGTCTAAAAGCTGAGCTCAAAGGCGAAGAAATTATTCGCATGACCCCATGGAAAGACGGTAAAGCCAACGAGGGTCATGCCTGCGTCAAAGGACGTTTCGCTTGGGGCTATGTTGATCACCCTGATCGCATCACGACCCCAATGATCCGCTCTAACATTAATGAAGCATGGCGACAGGTCAGCTGGGAAGAAGCGATTAACTATGCTGCCGCAGAAATTAAACGCATCCAGAGTAAATACGGCATTGATGCCGTTGGCGGCATCACCTCCTCGCGCTGTACCAACGAAGAAAGCTATTTAGTACAAAAATTAGTGCGCGCTGGTTTTGGCAATAATAACGTCGACACTTGCGCCCGCGTTTGCCACTCCCCTACCGGATTTGGTCTTAAACAGACCCTCGGTGAATCAGCTGGCACCCAAACCTTTGAGTCAGTTGCTGATAGTGATGTGATTGTTGTGATGGGCGCTAATCCCAGTGATGCTCATCCGGTTTTCGCTTCACGCATGAAGCGTCGAATTCGTGAAGGCGCCAAACTAATTGTTATTGACCCACGTGCCACCAATCTCGTCTCTTCTGCTCATATCAAAGCCGATTACCATCTCGCCTTAAGACCGGGGACTAACGTCGCTATACTTAATGCCTTTGCCCACGTTATTGTCAAAGAAGGACTTTACGACCAAGGTTTTGTGGCATCTCGTTGTGAAGAAGCGTCTTTCAAGAGCTGGCTTGATTTTATTTGTCGAGACGATAACTCTCCCGAAACCGTAGCTGAGCATAGCGGTGTGGCTGCTGACACCATTCGTGCAGCGGCTAGATTATATGCCGGCGGTGGCAAGGCAGCGATTTATTATGGCTTAGGTGTTACCGAACACGCGCAAGGCTCAACTGCTGTGATGGCCATTGCTAACCTAGCCATGCTGACCGGCAACCTCGGCAAGTCAGGGGTCGGTGTGAATCCCTTGCGTGGTCAAAATAATGTCCAAGGCTCTTGCGATATGGGCTCCTTCCCCCATGAATTACCGGGTTATCGCCATGTGTCTAATAATAACGTGCGCACGTCTTTTGAGAAAGCTTGGGGTGTAAGTATTAATCCGGAGCCCGGACTCAGAATTCCTAATATGTTTAATGCCGCATTAAGTGGTAGTTTCAAAGCACTTTACTGCCAAGGCGAAGATATTCTGCAATCTGACCCGAATACTCAACATGTTGAGGCGGCACTCCGTGCCATGGAATGCGTGATCGTGCAGGATTTATTCTTAAATGAAACGGCTAAATTTGCCCATGTATTTTTGCCCGGTTCCTCTTTCTTAGAAAAAGATGGTACCTTTACCAATGCCGAACGCCGTATCTCACGGGTACGTAAAGTAACTCGACCCCGTTCTGCTAAAGCAGACTGGGAAATCACGGTGGCCTTAGCCAAGGCACTAGGCTATGAAATGAATTATCAACATCCTCGCGAAATTATGGATGAAATCGCCCGTCTTACCCCAACCTTTGCCAATGTCAGTTATGAATTTATTGAAAAAATGGGTGGTAGTGTGCAATGGCCATGCAACAATCAGTACCCTGAGGGCTCACCTATTATGCATATTGATAGTTTCTCACGTGACAACGGCAAGGGGTTATTTATACCGACCACCTATATCCCGACCAGTGAACGTGTCAATAAACGCTACCCGCTGTTATTAACCACTGGACGTATTTTAAGTCAGTACAATGTCGGTGCGCAAACTCGACGCACCAGTAATCACTACTGGCACGCTGAGGATGTACTGGAAATCCACCCGCAAGATGCTTCAGATAGAGGTATTAAGCATGGCGATTTTGTTAAATTGGCGAGCCGTAGCGGTGAGACCGTATTACGTGCCGATGTTTCGATGCGCATGCAGCCAAGCGTGGTTTATACCACTTTCCACCACCCCAGCTCCGGTGCCAATGTTATTACCACCGATAACTCCGATTGGGCAACTAACTGTCCAGAGTATAAAGTGACTGCGGTCGAAGTACAAAAAGTGGCAGCGGACAGCTCCGATTGGCAAAAACGTTGGCATCAAGAGGATAAAAAACAGCGTGAATTCGCTGGATCCTTGCAGGAAGATTAAGAGAAAACGATGGAAACAGCACCACTAATTAAAATGCTTAATGATATTGGCACCTTTTATGAAACCATGCCCGATCACTCAATCGCGGTTGCCGATATGGCCGGACATATTCGCGCCTTTTGGGAACCACGTATGCGTGAGTCTATCGCTCGCTATCTGCAGCATTACCCTGACGGTCAAAGCCCGGAGGGACAAATCAATGATTTTGCCTTAAAGGCTTTTAACTATCTTTTGAAGAACCTTAGTTGAACAATTAAATTAACATCACAGTTAAAGGAACAAAGCCCGTAAAGCTTTATAGCTAAACGGGCTTTGAAATAGAGGAATATCAGCTAGACTGAATGATTAGTTATCTGAATCATCGTCAGCATCGGGGTCGCTAGGTACATTAATGCTATCTCTGGCAGCGACTTTAAGGATGTTTTTGTTGCCGGTGTGTCGCACATCTTCACCCTGAACGGTATAAATAACACGCTCAGCCATGTTTTTAGCATGATCACCGATACGCTCTAAAGAACGCGCCATAAACATCAAGTCTATCGCAGCCGTAATAGTACGTGGATCCTCAATCATAAAGCTACTGGTTTCGCGTAAAACACTACGCCATTCTTTGTTGATTCTTTTATCAGTACGAACAACTTCTGCAGCAGCTACCGGGTCAAAACGAGCAAAAGCATCCAATACATCATGCAAGTTTTTGGAAACTAAGCTACCCATATAACTCAGTTCGACGATAGGTTCAAAACGCGCTTGTTGGTCGTAGAGGCGACGTACGGTGCGGGCCATTTTTTCTGACTCATCGCCACAACGCTCTAAGTCGGTAAGCATCTTGGTAACCGATAAAAGCAAACGTAAGTCAATGGCTGCAGGTTGCTGACGGGCAATAACCTCTGTAATTAAGGAGTCGGTCTCGACTTCCAAGGTATTTACTTCAACTTCATACTCAAAAACGCGCTCTACCAAGGCCATATTGCCGGTACTCAAGGCTTCAACTGAGTCATTGATCATCGACTCAACTAAACCGCCCATGCGCAGAAACTGAGAACGAATTTTCTCTAAAGACTCACCATAGCGAGTACTTGTGTGTTGTTCAATCATCTGACACTCCATTATGAAAATTATTCTATTGTAAAAGGTAAATATTACTATTCAATGACATCAGATTTTAATTGTTTTTACGCCTTGCTGACTAGCCATTAAAACGATGCTTGCCGGCTCAAGGGCAAACAAACCGCAAGTAACTACGCCAGGTATCTGATTAATCTGCTGCTCTAAGGCCGTTGCATCTTCTAAGCGAAAACCGGCCACATCAAGGATCGGATGACCATTATCACTAATAAACCCTACTCGCTCTAATATCTCGCTAGCGCCCAGAGATTTAAGCTGATTACTGACAGCATTGACTGCTATTTGAATCACTTCCAAAGGAATCTTGAAATGACCTAACTGCTCAACCCACTTTGATTCATCGACGATACAAACAAAACGCTCTGCCACCGAAGCGACGATTTTCTCACGAGTCAGAGCGCCACCACCACCCTTAATCATCTGTAGTTTAGGATTGACCTCATCAGCGCCGTCCACATAAACCGGCATGGAGTCGATATCATTCAGTTCAAAGACCTTGATGCCATGACCCTGCAAACGCTCTGCGGTGCGCTCAGAGCTAGCCACAGCGCCTTTAAATTGATCTTTGTGCTGAGCCAAGGCATCGATAAACAGATCAGCTGTTGAACCTGTACCGACGCCAATCACAGCGTCCGGACTAAAGAACTCGCGTATATACTCTACCGCCGCTTCAGCCACTTGTTGTTTTAACTGATCCTGACTAAGACTCATGCTATTAACTCCTGATATGATTTTTCAGAAAACCCTAGTTTAAAACCGTCTTGATAAACCAATAAGGGACGCTTCATCAGACTGGGATTTGCTTGGACCAAAGCAATACGTTGCTCATCGGTGGAGAGTTCACGCTCTGCTTGGTCTAATTGACGCCAAGTCTGAGAGGCTTTGTTAATTAATTTGTCCCAACCGAGGGCCGCCGCCCACTCGCTTAATTGCTCAGCCGTCGGCACTTGCTCACGGACGTCGATAATTTCAAGCTCATAACCGTGAGTTTCGAGAAACTTTCTAGCTTTTACACAAGTACTGCAGCGCTTCAGACCAAATAATTTAAATGTCATTAATACACCTTGATTATGTAGAACGGATTAAAAACAGCAGCGGCCAAAACTGGCCGCTTAAGTGCTATTTTAACTCTCGCTCTTTCTAAACTGTATTCGATTGCCGATTATGACACAAACACCGACAATAAGAATCATGATGGTTGCTAGGGCATTGACCTCAGGCTTAATGCCAAGTCTGACCCGTGAAAACACTTCCACCGGCAAGGTAGTATAGCCCGGCCCATTGAGGAAAGAAGCAATCACCACATCATCCATCGACAAAGTAAATGCCAGTAACCAAGCGGCCACCATGGCCGGTGCGATTAAAGGCAAGACAATACTGAAAAACACCTTGAGCGGAGTCGCACCTAAATCGAGTGCGGCTTCTTCTAGAGAGCGATCAAGTTCACGAATTCGTGACGACACCACCACTGAAACATAGGCCACACAAAGGACCACATGCCCTACCCAGATGGTAAACATGCCATTTTCAACCGGAAAACCGATAAGGGCCCGTAGCTCGATAATCATCAATAAAATCGACACCCCAAGAATCACCTCAGGAATTACTAAAGGCGCGTTTAACATACCGATAAACACTGGAAAACCTAAAAAAGGTCCCTTGCGAACCAATACATAGGCAGCCCAAGTACCCACTACCACCGCAGCCGTTGCCGACAACACAGCGATCTTAATGGATAGCCAAGCCGCTCTTAAGAGATTAGTATCACTCAACAAACTTTGATACCAACGCAAAGAAAAACCGGTCCAAGTTGATTGTAAGGCCGAGTCATTGAAAGAGAACACGATCAATGACACAATTGGCAAATACAAAAAGCCGAAACCAAGAATAAAAACAAAGTATTTAAACCACGTACCTAGTTTCATTAGTCTTGCTCCTTATACTGCTTGGCTTGGTTAATCTGAAACAATACCAACGGGATTAATAAAATCAACAACATAACGACCGCAATCGCTGCGGCCATTGGCCAATTCGAGTTGGTAAAGTACTGATCCCACATCACACGACCAATCATATAGGTGTTGGTGCCGCCTAATAACTCCGGAATCACATATTCACCCACCGAAGGAATAAAGACCAACATAGAGCCTGCAATCACCCCCGAAATCGATAGTGGTAAGGTAATACTGATAAAGGCTTTGATGGGTCTGGCGCCAAGGTCATAAGCCGCATCAAGCAAGCGCTTATCATGTTTTAATAAATTGGTGTAAAGCGGCAAAATAAAAAACGGCAAATAGGTATAAATCAAACCGATATACACCGCTATATCAGTACGATACAGTTCAATTGGCGTATCTATAATGCCTGTCCACATTAAAAAGTTATTTAACAAACCCTCGTTGCGCAATATCCCGGCCCACGCATAGACTCTTAAAAGCAAAGAGGTCCAGAAAGGCAAAATCACCCCAAGTAACAGTAAATTACGCGTTTTAGGATTGGCTTGAGCAATAAAATATGCCATCGGATAGCCAATCAAAATACAAAATAGCGTTGTAATCGCCGCCATTTTAATAGAGCGTAAATAAGCCTCTACAAAGAGGGTATCGGTAAATAAAGTAATGTAGCTTTCAAGATAGAGCGCAAAACGTAAGACACTATCCTTGTACTCTACAAGCTGTGAATACGGTGGTTGACCAAAAATGGACTCAGCAAAGCTGATTTTTAATACAATTAAAAATGGCACTAAGAGTGTCAAAATAAGCCACGCGTAGGGCGGCACAATACTCAAACGCTCACGTGTCGGCAACCAAGAAAATAAAGCAGCAACCCTGGTCATGATGGCAATACCGTCCCGCTATCTGCACCCCAAGTCAGATAGACCTCATCATCAACCCCCGGTGCATCCTCTAGAGCCATACGCGCAGGCATGCTGGCATCAACTACTTTGCCGGATTCCAACTCAATTTGGTAAAGCATATAACTACCCATCCAAGCGACGTGAGTCACCACACCATAAGCCACGTTAACCGAGTCATCCGGTTCTTCAGTGAGCACTCGAATCTGTTCCGGTCGAATGGAAACATACACCTCCATACCCAATGGCTCATTCACACCGTGACTGACATACATCGGATCCTCTAAGTCTTCCGATTCAATCAAGACGTGATCCGGCTCATCGACCACGATTCGACCCTTGAAGATATTGGTACTGCCAATAAAGCTGGCGACAAATTGCGAGTTCGGGAAGCTATACACATCCTTGGGCGTACCCTGTTGGATAATTTCGCCTGCGGTCATCACGGCCAGTCGATCGGCCATGGTCATCGCCTCTTCCTGGTCATGCGTCACCATAATGCAGGTAACACCCACCTGTTCAATAATCTTGGTCAGTTCAATCTGAGTTTTTTGACGAATTTGCTTATCAAGAGCAGACATCGGCTCATCCAAAAGCAACAGCTTCGGACGCTTCACTAGGCTTCTAGCTAAGGCCACACGTTGTTGCTGACCACCGGACAATTGTGATGGTTTGCGGCGTGCGAAACCGGCCATTTGCACCAAATCCAAGGCTTCAAACACGCGCTGGTGAATCTCCTGCTTATCGACGCCCTCTTGCTTTAAACCAAAGGCGACATTAGCCTCAACCGTCATATGCGGAAATAAGGCATAGGATTGGAACATCATGTTAACCGGGCGCTTATAAGGCGGTACGTTAGCAATATCAACACCATCCAGGAAAATTTGCCCGGCTGTGGGTTTCTCAAAACCGGCCAACATCCGTAAGAGCGTCGATTTACCACAACCTGAACTACCTAATAAAGCAAATATCTCATTACGCTTAACGGTTAAATTCACACCTTTTACGGCGACCACGTCACCATAAATTTTTTTCAAATCGACCAGTTTTAAAAACTCATCGTCAGCAGCCGCCGTTGTTACTAAACGCCCTTCTGTCATTTTGATCTCAATACCTATTGATAAAATTGATTAATGGCCCGTCGATTAAGTTGTCCTTAATCCATACGGGCCATTTATAAAAACTAAAAGCTTTGTGTTAGTTCAGATATTAACGTCCTGCTTTTAGTTCAGCCCATAAGCGAGTTTGTAAACGAAGAATCTTCATTGGCTGAGGCTTAATCACAAATAAGGTCTTGGCCTTTTCAGCATTTGGGTACAACTCTTCATTAGCTGCAATTTCAGGTAAAACGTGTTCACGCGCTGTTTTATTAGCGTTAGTGAAGAACATTTCATTAGTGATCGCAGCATGCACCTCAGGTGTTTCAATGTAGTTAATAAACTTCATTGCATTGTCAAAGTTAGGTGCATCTTTAGGTACCGCCATGGTATCAAACCAAACCGGGGCACCGTCATTAGGGGTAAAGTAAGCAACTTCAAAATCGCGATTCGCTTCTTTAGCACGATCAGAAGCAATCATCACATCGCCGTTATAGCCATAAACAAAGCATAGATCGCCGGAAGCCAATTCATCAATATAGCCAGATGAACTAAACTGACGTACGTAAGGACGGATGTTTTTAAGAACCTCAATCGCCTCACGATAATCCGCCTCTTCTGAGCTATTAGGATCCTTGCCTAAGTAGTGTAAAACGGCAGGAAACACTTGCGCCGCTTCATCTAAAATAGAAACGCCGCAACCACGTAGTTTCTCGACTTTGGCAGGATCAAATAAATTAGACCAATCACGGAAATCATAATCATCACCCATGATTTCTTTGACCTTGGTGACGTTATAACCAAGGCCATTGGTACCATAACCCCAAGGTACTAAGTATTCATTACCCGGATCAACTTGTGCAACCACGGCCATGATCTCGGGGTCTAAGTGCTCCCAGTTAGGGATTTTGGATTTATCAAGTTTTTGTAATAAACCCGCTTCGATCTGACGAGCAGCGTAGTGAGTCGCAGGCACCACGACGTCATAACCGGAATTACCGGTTAGTAGCTTAGCCTGTAAAATATCGTTGGTATCGTAAGTGTCGTAACGGATTTTAATACCGGTTTCACGCTCGAAGCCGGGAATTGTATCAGGGGCGGTGTATTCGGCCCAGTTATACACATTTACTACATTATCATCTTGTGCTGTGGCAGTGCCGGCGACAAGGGCGGAAACCGTTAAAGCGAGACCTATTGACTTCAGTTTCATCTGAGCAATCCCCTATACAAAAAAACAAAAAACTAATGATATAGCTAAACAGCCTAAAAGGGCTAATTATTTTCAAATAAATGATAATTTTCTGAAATTTGTTCCATAAATACAATACTTTGTTCACCACAAAGCTTTTCTAATGAACGCTTAAGTCGCTCTAAGTTTTGTTGTCTTAAACGCTCATCAACGGTTGTATTTTGGGCCTTATCAAAATCAATTAAATAAGCCTCAATCGGCTCACTGGTGCATAAAATATTATAAGCATTTAAATCAGCATGCCAGACGCCTAAATCATGCATCTGGTGAATTCTGGAGGCGATTACTTGAGTATACGCTTTAGCCTGTTGGTCGCTGAGTTTATTATCAAGAAATTGCTGACAGATCGTAACTAAGGGTTGTGCATCGGCAATTAAAGAGGTAATTAATGCCATTTCACAAAACCGACCCTTTTGCTGATAAAAGGCACCTAATGCCTTGGGCACAGTCAAGCCTGCACGATGTAAATTATTAATAATGTTGAATTCTTGAAACGCTCTGGTCTTATCAGGACTACTAAATAAATACTTGGTTTTAATAAATTTAGCGATTAAACCACCGCGACGATACTGTCTTAATACCGCCGGTCCGACGGAGGTTGGTATAAACCAGGCTGCATTACGCCCACCAGCACTTACTCTAAGCGCTTCGGATTGATAATGTTCTGCGTGAAAAAGATCCGGTGTAAAGCTGACATCCAGACTAAGCCCCCGGTTCAACACCTCTTCTTGCCAATCCGGATGGATTAAAATACCCCAATCATCACCCTGGACAGTCGTTTGAATTTCCATAGACCACCATCCTGACAAATCTAAATTTGTTTTGAATATTAACTCAATTTGATTACTAAAACGCTAAATGCGCTACTTGATGAGCAATAAAACAACAGTCAGGATAAGCACCAGTGCAAAAAGCCTCTTTAAGAAAATCTCAGGCAAACGCACTGCCAATTGAATAGCCGGTCTGACCATCATAACACCCCCGATAGCTAGGGGAATACCAATCACCCAATCTGTATTGTCATGCCAAGCATAAGTTATCAAAGCCATGGTGACACCCGGCAAAACCAATGCTAAACCGATACCCTGAGCAACCACCTGCCGATAACCGTAAATTAAGGTGAGCACAGGCACCGCGATCAAGGATCCACCAACACCGAAAAAACCACCGACACCGCCGGCAGCAACCCCCAACATAAAAAAGCCTATAGCCCCCATCTTTTTGGGTTCCGGTCGTGGCTTTTTCAAATCAACATTTTTGCGCGGTAAAGTTTGCCAAATATATAACAAAGACAGCAAAAATAGCATGATGGCAAAACTGCGTCTTAACAAAACAGGATCGACACCCTGCGCCAACAAAGATGAGAAGTTAGTCACAATGACATTGACAATAATCGCCAGACTGACGCCCTTAAAGTCGATTTTATTATTCTTGTTATAGCCATAAACCGCCAGTAAGACATTACCGACAATCATCACCAAACCAGTACCCTGTGCTAATTGCTGCGGCATATCAAAAACAATAGCTAACATAGGAATAGCTACAATTCCGCCGCCAATACCGACTAATGCACCGACAAAACCGATAATAGCGCCAAGCGCAACAAACATAGCGAAACTTAAAACGACTTCCAAGTTATTATTCCCTTCTTAAAAAATCAAATATATCAGCTAAACGTGACACCGGCCAAATAGTTAAACCGTCTATCTTTTGTTTTGGCGCATTATGTTTGGGAATCATCGCTACCTCAAAACCCAATTTAGCGGCTTCTTTTAAGCGCTCTTGACCGCGCGTCGCAGGTCGGATTTCACCGGCAAGACCCACCTCACCAAAAGCAAAAAATCCCTTTGGTAATGGTTTATCGCGTAAGGAAGAAATAATCGCTAATAATACCGGCAAATCGGAGGCAGTTTCAGTAATACGTACCCCACCAACGGCATTAATAAAAACATCTTGGTCAAAAGTTGGAATCCCGCCATGACGATGTAAAACCGCTAACAACATAGCTAAGCGACTGCCATCGAGACCCAAACTCAAACGTCTGGGATTAGGCACATGGGCTGCATCAGCTAAAGCCTGAATTTCGACTAATAAGGGCCTAGTACCCTCCTGAGTCGCCATCACACAAGAACCGGCAATATCGCTGGAATGTTGCGACAAGAAAATAGCTGAGGGGTTATTAATCCCGCGAAGGCCCTTGTCGGTCATAGCAAATACACCCAATTCATTAACCGCACCGAAACGGTTCTTAAACGCACGAATTAAACGGTGCGATGAATGACTATCACCCTCAAAATATAAAACAGTGTCAACAATATGTTCCAGTACGCGTGGCCCGGCAAGGCTACCGTCCTTGGTCACATGACCAATCATCACTAAAGCAATACCGCTTTGTTTAGCCATACGAGTTAACTGGGCGGCGCATTCGCGAACCTGTGACACGGAGCCTGGAGCTGCAGTCAACTCTGATGAAAACATGGTCTGAATTGAGTCAATCACGACAATTTTAGGACCGACCTCAGCGACCGCCCGCTGGATCGCTTCGAGCTGAATCTCAGCCAATAACTGCACCGAATCGGTCTTTAGTTCAAGACGTTTAGCTCTGAGGGCCACCTGCTGATCTGATTCCTCACCGGTGACGTATAGTACGTTTTCTTTTTGTGATAAATTAGTTAGAACTTGAAGCAATAAAGTGGATTTACCAATACCCGGATCACCACCAATCAATACCACTGAGCCGGCAACTAGACCACCGCCCAAGACCCGATCAAACTCGGCCAGACCGGTGCTCATACGTGGTGTTTCCTCCATCTGTACATCAGCCAAACGACGTACTGTGCTGGTGGCAGCCAAATGATCAAAACGATTAGCGACGGCGGATTTTGGCGCGGACCGCTCGACCGTTTCTTCTAAAGTATTCCACTCGTGACAATGTGGGCATTGCCCCTGCCATCTCAAGGCAGTGCCGCCACAAGACTGGCAGCTATAAATTATTTTTGCTTTTGCCATCTAATTACTAAATAATTTGCTTGATAACTCGTTGATTTAAGTTACAAAGCGTCTCATAAGAACCCATGCGGGCACACTCGGTCACGCGCTCAATCGTCGGCCCACCCTCACCCCAGAGGGTAACCCAATCACCGATTTGCGCATCAGGCACGGGATTTAGATTGATGGTTATCATATCCATGGAAACACGGCCTACTAAATAAGTTTCGATGCCATTGACCACCACCGGTGTGGAGGAGTCGGCCCAACGAGGGTAACCATCGGCATAGCCACATGCCACCACACCAACCCTAGTTCGTTCAGTGGCTTTGAAGCGACTGCCATAGCCTACGGTCTCACCGCTTGCGACATGTTGAATACCGATAATTTTAGCTTTTAAGGTCATTGCCGGTTTTAAATTAAAATCAATCGCCTCTTGATTTTCGGTGTTGCCCATGGGTGAAGCACCATATAAACAAAGACCCGGACGAAGGTAATTTTTATAAGCAGTCGGTAATAATTCATCAGCATATCGTAATGCGGCTGCTGAATTGCATACACTCAATCCATCAACACTGAATTGCTTTAACTCAAGCTGCTTAAGCGCTCGCTTCATATTATTCCAAGCATAGTCTAAGGACGAGCGGTCCTTAGAATCAGCATCGGCAAAGTGCATCATCATAACAATCTCACCGACTTTAGTCTGAGCTTGTAACTGTGCTAATCGTGGCAAGATCTCGGGGAGCCGATCCGGTCTGAAGCCCAAGCGATTCATACCGGTGTTAAGCTTGAGCATGATCTTAAGTGCCGCCCCCTCGGGCAGCAAACTCAAGGCATCTAATTGTTCTTGGCAATGCAGTGCCGTAGTGGCGCGAGCGCTTTGTAATATCTCTAAGTCAGCCTCTTCAAAAAAGCCCTCAAGCAAGACGAGTTCCTTGTGCCAACCTAACTCGCGCAAGCGAGATAACATCTCAGTTTCGATCACGCCAATACCATCAGCCGCAGCAAAACCCTGGACCGCAGCCTCAATACCATGACCGTAGGCATTGGCCTTGGCAATCGCGATGGTTTTACACTGTTGATAACGCGCTGAACCTACTTGCTGTTCAATTAATTGCTGAACGCTCCGCAAATTATGCGCCATATTTGACGTAGAAATTGTTGCTAAGATCGGACGAGGCAAAATATCACCTTAAAAATGAAAGCTTCAATAAAACTTTAAACCTAAAGCATTAAGCGTTGAACCTAGTCATTATTGTACGCCTTTTAAATAATGATGCAGCAGTTATTCACCCTAATACCCATAAGCTAAAAACGCTATCCTTAGATTAAAAAATCTTATCGCGTAGACTATTGCTAAAATAGCCCTTTGTTTAATAATTTTCAGCTCTTGTTATGACGCCACTAGACTATTGTGCAACCAAAAGCAATCGCCCAACTAGCAGTATTTATTATGCCTTACTAACTGCCCCGGACCATCAGCGACCGCATCTTATCGCTCTACTTGCACTACACAAAGAGATTAATGAGGTTTTAATCGAGTGCCAAGAAGCCTCGGTAGCACGAGTGAAACTAGCTTGGTGGCGCGCCGAACTCGAACACACACTAGAGGGCAAGCCTAATCACCCTATTTCAAAAGCACTGTTAACAGAGGGCAGTCTAGTAAGCAAATTACGCACGGATCCCAACGCTGTTACTAAAATTTATCAGCTTTTTTCCGAACTGATTGACGCCGCTGAACTGGATTTAAGTCAGGGCCGTTATCTGGATTGGCCTAACTTGGAGCGTTATCTGCAACTTAATGCCGTCGCTCTAGGCAAACTCTTAGCCTGGCAACTATTAGGGGATGACTATATTGTCGAAAAACATGAGCCTGTTGTCGCTCATCTAGCCAAGGGGATAGCTCTCAGTATTATTGTGCGAGATGTGGGTCTACACAGCATTCAGGGCAGGATCTATATCCCCATGTCGGATTTACGCCAGTTCAATGTCACCGCCCATCAGATGCAGCAAAGACAATATGGTGATAACTTCAAGGCATTATTTGATTTTGAGGTGCAAGCGGTTATGGACTTTTTTAAAGCGGCTCAAACAGAGCTTAAGCAACTACCTCAAGACGATATTCGACGACTTCGCCCCCTACTCAGTCTAGCCACTATGCACAAGGAATTACTGCATAAACTCTCTAACAATCCGCAAAGCGTGTTTGAACATCGAATTAATCTCAGTCCATTGCGTAAGGCTTGGATAGCTCAAAAGCATAACTTCTCTTTTAATAGGATCTGATGATTGAAGCAAAGAGATTGAGTTTATTTGTTGCGACCATCCGGTCTGCTCATCTTGAATAAACCGTCTTCAAGAATCTCATAATAATCTGCCGGACCGCCGGCACGGAGCACACGACGCACACGATGGGCTTGATAGATGTTATTTTCATCGATCAATTGACGAGCGATATGCACTCGCACCACTTGACCCATCGCAATCCAGGTAGGTTGCAGCACCCCATCAATATCCTTTAATTGCTCACAAGACAGTAGTTTACACTCCATCGTCACTGGACTTTCTGCCACCCTTGGCGCTTCTACTAAGTCGCCACGGAGCGGAGTAAGTTTGGCAAAGGTAAATTCATCCAGTGGTTCTGAGATACAACTCAGATTCATTTGCTCAGCCAATCCACGGCTAACTAGATTCCATGTAAACTCGCCAGTTTCCAGAACATTATTAATCGTGTCTTTTTTATGACCAATGGCAGAAAAAATCAGCACCGGCGGTTTATAGTTAAACAGATTGAAAAATGAAAATGGCGCCAAATTTAATACGCCTGCGTTGCTTTTTGTTCCAATCCAACCTATAGGACGCGGACCGACAATGGCATTGATAGGATCATGAGCCAAACCATGCCCCTCAGTCGGTGTATAGGAATGAGTGTCGTCTTGCAACCTAATCATGGTTCATTAAGCTCCTAAATATACTGTTGCGAATCGATGCTTAATCGCTTTTTGCTACCACCGCTTAAGCTACAAGGACTTATTAATAACTGTTGAGCCAGCACATAAATAATTCTGTTGCGCTTTAAGCATTATTAAATGATTATTTAACTTCGTTCTGCTTTTTTTCTTTGCGCCAGATAAACAACTCTGTCAAAGCAATAATAGCCAAAAACAACACCCAGAAAAAACTCGGATACTGCGCTGATAGACTTTCAAATTCCGGCGAAATATGACTTAAAAAAAAGTAATGATAGAGTGCAAAGAGCGCAAAACTGATAACGGCCGCAATCAGGCGTTTATTATAAAAATACCGATAAGCAAAGGGGGCGATTAAGGCCGGTGCTGCATAAAGCATCGTGGTAGTTATCATGCCGAACACGGCAAAGCCAAAACTTCCTAACAAACTTAACTGACCACCATCACCTGTGGGATAACCATAAAAACGTGTAAAACTAAAGATGAAGCTTAGGAGTAAGAGTGACTTAGCAAACTGCAATAAATAAAATAAATAGCTCTGCTTCATGGTTTTAAGGTCTCATAATAAATAAAGGGGTTTGATGCTGAACTATCATAAGCTCCCAACAAACCCCTATAAAAAACAGGTTTTTTCTTAATCTGCCTGAATATTTTCCTGTAGATAAGCTCGCACCTGCTCTACATTATTGTCCATCTCTACTAGATATTGCGGCAACTGCATTAGATCTGTCAAATGCTCCGGCAACGGCATCTCCACACCGATGGCTTCCTGAATCGTTTCGGCAAATTTTAATGGTAGAGCAGTTTCGAGAACTAGCATAGGTACACCATCGTGTAAATTCTCACGCGCGACTTTTACTCCATCAGCCGTATGAGGATCAATAATCAACCCACTCTCCTCGTACACAGATTTAATGGTGTCGAGTCGATCCTGATGACTACTGGCACCTGAAACAAAACCGAACTCAGCTTCAAAACGGTGCTTTTCATCCGCTAAGTCAAAATAGCCTTTGCTCTCTAACTCTGCCCAAAGTGCTTTAACCTTGGCACCATCTTGATGCATTAAATCATAGACAAAACGCTCAAAATTAGAAGCCTTAGAGATATCCATTGAGGGACTGGAGGTTTTATAAGTTTTCTCGGCAGCACGCGGTCGATAAATGCCCGTACGGAAAAACTCCTCGAGTACATTATTTTCGTTAGTGGCTAACACTAGGCGCTTAATCGGTAAACCCATTTGACGTGCAATATGACCGGCAAGGATATTACCGAAGTTACCGGAAGGCACTGTAATGGAAATACGCTGCGCACCGTCGTCTTCAGTTGCTCTTAGCCAAGCCCAGAAATAATAAACCACCTGAGCAGCTATACGACCGAAGTTAATTGAGTTAACCGCACCTATATGATAATTTTCTTTGAAGTCAAGATCATTGTTTAAAGCTTTTACAATATCCTGACAGTCGTCAAACACCCCTTTAATGGTGATGTTGTGAATATTATCATCATCGAGAGAAAACATCTGAGCGCGTTGGAACTCACTCATTCGACCATGTGGCGAAAGCATAAAGACTTGTACGCCCTTTTTGCCGCGCAAAGCGTATTCAGCCGCCGAACCCGTGTCACCTGAGGTCGCACCCAAAATATTTATCGTCGTGTTGCGCTTAGCCAAAACATATTCGAAGATATTGCCTAGAAACTGCATGGCCATATCTTTAAAAGCTAGGGTTGGCCCCTCAGATAAACCGACTAAGCTGATTTTATCGTTAATCTTTTTAAGAGGAACGATTTCTTCACAATTAAAATTAGCCGTGTTGTAAGTCTTTTCACATAAGTCACGCACATCATTTTTAGGAATGTCCGTGATAAATAGACTTAAAATCTCAGTCGCCAACTCAGCGTAACTTAGACGACGCCAAACCTCTAAGGTCGCATTGTCGATGCGAGGAAGAATTGAAGGCACGCTTAAGCCACCATCAGGAGCTAAGCCTTCTAAAAGAATATCGCTAAATTCTGTCGGACTTAAGCCGCCACGGGTCGAAACGTATTTCATTTCTCTAGTTGCTCCAAACGGATGCGGGTCACTTTAGAATGCACAAATGGCATCTGCTCTATTTGGCCAATGGCCTTTTCAATATCACCCTCTCTACTCTTATGAGTCAAGAAAATAATCGTGGCTTTGCCGTCATTAACTTGTTCTTGAATCATCGAGTCGATGGAGATATTGTCCTCGGCTAAGACACGAGTAATATCAGCCATCACACCGGCACGATCATCAACTAATAATCGTAAGTAGTAAGAGGTTTGTACTTCTTCAATCGGTAAAATCGGGTAATCCGCTAAGGCATTAGCTTGGAAAGCCAGGTGCGGAACACGATTTTCAGGATCCGTGTGATGCATACGAGTCACATCCACCAAATCGGCAACCACCGCCGAAGCGGTTGGCTCTGAACCGGCGCCGGGACCATAATAAAGGGTCTCACCGACAGCATCACCACGCACCAACACTGCGTTCATTGAACCCTCGACATTGGCAATTAACTCATTGCGCTTAACTAAGGCAGGATGTACGCGAAGCTCGATACCGTCTTTGCGGTGTCTGGCGATCGCTAATAATTTGATACGATACCCAAGATTTTGTACGTGGATAAAATCCTCTTGCGTTAAATGGCTAATACCCTCGACATATACCTTGTCGAATTGTATTTCTATACCAAAGGCGATTGAGGCGAGCAGCGCTAATTTATGCGCAGCATCAACACCTTCGATATCAAAGGTCGGATCCGCTTCAGCATAACCGAAGTCCTGAGCTTCCTGCAAAGCAGTGTCAAAGTCTAGGTTACGGCGACGCATTTCAGACAAAATAAAGTTCGTGGTGCCATTAATAATACCTGCGAGCCATTGGATACGGTTAGCAGTTAGCCCCTCACGAATCGATTTAATAATAGGAATACCGCCGGCGACTGCCGCTTCAAAAGCGACCATCACACCCTTAGAGCTGGCTTTAGCAAAGATTTCATTGCCGTGCAAAGCTAATAAGGCTTTATTCGCCGTAACCACGTGCTTGCCCTCATCGATAGCGGCAAGAATCAGTTCTCGCGCCACGGTTGAACCACCAATCAACTCTACAACAATATCAATCTCGGGATCTTTGACTAAGCCCATCAAGTCATCATCAATCTGCACATGCCCCGGTACATCGCCAACTTTGGACGGGTTACGGGTGGCAATGCGCACAATTTCAATACGACAGCCTGCACGACGAGCAATCTCGTCCGCATTGCGATGAAGTACCGCCCAGGTGCCACTACCTACGACTCCGAATCCTAGTAAACCTACCTTAATCGGTTTTAAATCATTCACTGAATGCACCATCCTTTTTAAACATATCTTTAATCCCCCTAACGGCTTGGCGAATACGCTGCTCATTTTCAATTAGTGCAAAGCGCACGTAGTTATCACCGTGTTCACCAAAACCAACGCCGGGAGAAACTGCTACTTTGGCCTCAGCTAGCAGCTTCTTGGAAAACTCCAACGACCCTAATGATTTATAAAACTCAGGGATTTCTGCCCAGATATACATAGAAGCCTTTGGAATCTCAACCATCCAACCGATCTCATGTAAACCCTTAGCCAGCACATCGCGGCGTTTTTGGTAAATGGCCACCTGCTCAGATACTGTGTCCTGAGGCCCATCTAAAGCAGCAATCGCGGCAACTTGAATCGGTGTGAACATGCCATAGTCGTGATAACTCTTGATCCTGGCTAAGGCATTGACCACCTCTTCGTTGCCCACCATAAAGCCCACACGCCAACCGGCCATATTATAGCTTTTACTGAGAGTAAAAAACTCAACTGCGACGTCTTTTGCGCCAGGTACTTGCATAATCGACGGTGCAACATAGCCGTCAAAGTTCATATCGGCATAGGCCAAGTCATGCACCACAATCATATCGTGGACTTTGGCAAGTTCCACAATGCGCTCAAAAAACTCTAAATCAACACATTGCGCCGTCGGATTACTCGGGAAACCGATAATCAACATCTTGGGTTTAGGGAAACAATCGCTCACCGCCTTTTCAATTTCGGCAAAGAAATCACCGCCGGGAATCATTGGCACCGAACGAATATTCGCACCGGCGATAACCGCACCATAAATATGAATGGGATAGCTCGGGTTAGGTACCAATACCGTATCACCCTCGGCCAGAGTCGCTAACATCAAATGTGCCAGGCCCTCTTTAGAGCCGATCGTCACAATGGCTTCAGTTTCAGGATCCAGTTCCACCTGATAACGACGCTGATACCAGTCAACAATGGATTTTCTTAATCTGAAAATACCTTTAGATACGGAGTAACCGTGAGTGTGTGGTTTTTGAGCAGATTCGAGTAACTTATCAACAATGTGCTGTGGTGTAGGACCATCCGGGTTACCCATGGAAAGATCGATAATATCTTCACCACGACGACGCGCCGCCATTTTAAGCTCGCCGGTAATATTAAACACATAAGGGGGTAAACGCTCAATACGCGGAAAAGATCTCATAGTACACCACTAATAAAATAAAACATTGACAAACTCTTTAATCTATCCTATCTAGGTTTGCTGAGCAATTAAATTAGCAAAAATAGCAAATTTTCTGTACTAAAGATGTGGCAAGAACAACTTAGATTCATTAACATGTCACAATTGAACTCTAAGATTGGTATAAAAAAGGAGATATAGTGGAACTTCAGTTGCAATCAAGAACCGCTGCTAACACAGTCACCGGCTATGGCGATGATTACATTGAAATCAACGAGCAAAAGTATCACCAGGCCATATTCTTTCGCCCTGAGGGGCCTGTCAGCATCTGGCAAGTCAATGCCCTAGAAGACATCACCCAAGCATCTCTAATCGAGGCGGCCGCTCTGGTCAAAAAAGAGCAAGACCCCTTTGCCTTTCTCAATGACGACAAGAGCCAACCCGGTTACGACAATGCACCGGAAATTATCATCATTGGTACCGGCAAAAGGCAACGTTTTCTCTCGCCTGTCATACTACAGCCCTTATTGGCTGCTGGTATTGGCGTAGAGTGCATGGACACGCGTGCTGCAGCGCGAACCTACAATGTATTGATGAATGAAAATCGCGTGGTAGTTGCAGCTCTCTTACTAGATGGGTTAGATTGACCATAAGACTTTAAATTTAGTATCCTGATAATTAACTTGAGGAAGTAATTAGTATGACTAAACCTGTAGAACTCAATCAAAAAGTCGCAAAATTTACTGCAGAAACCAACGAAGGCACAATTACCCTAAAGGATTTTAAAGGTAAGTATTTAGTCCTTTACTTCTACCCTAAGGACAACACACCAGGCTGCACCAATGAGTCTAAGGACTTTCGCGACCAATACGAGGCATTTAAATCACTCAATGCTGAAATCGTCGGTGTTTCTCGAGACTCCTTGAAATCTCACGAAAACTTTATTACTAAATACGAATTACCTTTTGAACTTATTGCAGATACCGAAGAAGCCCTGTGCAATCAGTTTGATGTCATTAAAGAAAAAAATATGTTCGGTAAAATTGGTCGTGGCATTGAGCGTAGTACCTTTTTAATTAACCCTAAGGGGGTTTTAATTGCAGAGTGGCGCAAGGTCAAAGTTGATGGCCATGTGGACGAGGTACTACAAAGACTTAAAGAGTCACAGTAAAGTTAAAAAGTTTTACACTCCCCTTTTATTTCTAATTTTGGTGTATAGATTATGGCCCTTCCTAAACCCCCTCTTAAACCGGCAACTCGTCTTGATATGAGTGATATTCCAACGCCAAAAGTACGTCGCGCACAAAAAAGTGCAACAAAAAAAGTGACGCCTGTAGCTGCAGAGGCAACAATTGAGCAGACATTAATTGAGGAAGGCCAAACTATCACAACAACACCGGATGTCGACACCGCAGCTGCCAAAACCGCGGTGCCAGCGGTAGAAGCTGTGGGCACCGAAAGCACCGATAGTAATCAAATCACTGAAGCCCAAGAATCTGCAACACGTGCTACTACCAAAACAGTAAGTAAGACAGTGGCAAAAAAAGCCGTCGCTAAGAAGGCTGTCAGCAAGAAAACGGCAACTGTCCCCAGTAAAGTGGCGGCCAGAAAAGTAACTAAAACTGCTGCTAAGCGCACTTCGACTGCCGATTTAAGCGAACAATCCCATGTGAGTCCTGCACCTACCACCGAAGCGCGCAAGCTCTTTATATTGGACACGAACGTTCTGATGCACGATCCAACTTGTTTATTCCGCTTCCAAGAACATGATATTTTCTTGCCGATGATGGCTTTAGAAGAATTGGATCACAATAAAAAAGGCTTAACCGAGGTAGCGCGTAATGCCCGTCAGGTCAGTCGTACGCTTGACTCTCTGGTTGCTGACCACGAAGATCTCAACCAAGGCATCCCTCTGAATACTTTGGGCAACAAGGAAGCCACCGGTCAATTATTCTTTGAAACTCAAAAATTCGAGCAATTAAACCAGCAACATTTGATTGCCGATAAGCCCGACAATATCATCCTTAATGTGGTGCAGGCACTAGAACAAGCTGAAAACAACCGCGAGGTTATTTTAGTTTCTAAAGATATTAATATGCGTCTAAAAGCCAAGGCGCTCGGTCTGGCTTCTGAGGATTATTTAAACGACCACTCCCTAGAAGATTCCGATCTAGTGTATGACGGGGTCATGCAATTACCCGAGGATTTCTGGGTGCGCCATGGCAAAGACATGGAGTCGTGGATTCAGGGCGGCACTACTTTCTACAAGATCAAGGGCCCTTTATGCGCCGAATTCTTAGTCAATCAATTTGTCTATCTTGAAGGCGATACACCCTTATATGCACAAGTCAAAGAAGTTGCCGGCAAAACCGCGGTGCTTGCCACGGTACGTGATTATACGCACAAGAAAAACAATATCTGGGGAGTAGTTGCTCGTAACCGAGAGCAAAATTTTGCACTGAATCTACTGATGAGCCAAGAAGTGGATTTTGTTTCATTACTTGGTCAAGCCGGTACCGGTAAAACCCTGTTGGCGCTAGCCGCGGGCTTAACCCAAGTCTTGGAAACCAAGCGCTATACCGAAATCATCATGACTCGCGTCACCGTACCGGTGGGTGAGGATATTGGCTTCTTGCCAGGTACCGAAGAGGAAAAAATGCAACCATGGATGGGGGCGCTCGAAGACAACTTAGAATTCCTACACTCGGGCAACAAAAGCGAAAACCTCCACGAATGGGATAGAAGCACCAGTAAGGAGCTAATCCAATCGCATATTAAGGTCCGTTCTTTGAACTTTATGCGAGGTCGCACCTTTTTGAATAAATTTGTGATTATTGATGAGGCCCAAAACCTCACACCTAAGCAAATGAAAACGCTGATCACCCGTGCTGGACCGGGAACCAAGATTATTTGCTTAGGTAATATCGCGCAAATTGATACACCATATCTCACCGAAGGTAGCTCCGGTTTAACCTATGTGGTTGACCGCTTTAAGAGCTGGCCGCACTCCGGACACGTTACCCTACAAAAAGGCGAACGTTCAAGACTTGCGGATTATGCCTCCGATGTGCTGTAAAAAATTATCCAAAGTGCTAAGCTCTAGGGTCTTTTGATAAACAGATTCAAGCTAAACCCATGCGCTTTAATTTCAAACGATTAATTCCTGATCAGTTTACGCTCTTACTAACCCTGGTTGTTATTGTCGCTACTCTCCTGCCCGCCAAAGGGCAAGGAGAGGTAGTGACAGACTGGGCCAGTAAAGCAGCCATTGCTTTGTTATTCTTCTTACATGGTGCAAGGCTTTCACGACAGGCCATTTACCAAGGCATTATGCATTGGCGTATCCATCTGGTGATTTTCGGCATTACTTTTGTGGTTTTCCCACTGATTGGTATTTTGCTACGCCCCGTCTTGGAACCGTTGATGACGCCCACCTTGTATCTGGGCTTCTTATATCTTTGTATGTTACCCGGCACTGTGCAATCCGCTATCGCCTTTACCTCTATGGCTAGGGGCAATCTACCGGCCGCAATTTGTAATGCCTCAGCCTCCAGTATTGTCGGTATTTTTGTGACACCCATGTTGGTGGCATTAATTCTGTCGGATTTCAGTGACCAAATACCGAGCATCAACTTAATGTCGGTAGTCAAAATTATTTTTCAACTATTTGTGCCATTTGCTGTGGGGCACTTTTTACGACCCTACTTAGGTGAGTTTTTATTAAAAAATAAATTGCTAGTAAGAATCGTAGATCAAGGCTCGATTTTATTGGTGGTTTATACGGCTTTTTCTCATGCTGTCAACGAAGGGCTATGGCATGAAACCCCTATTTCTGCCTTAATTTCTGTATTTTTAGTCAGCGCCTTAATTTTATCCTTAAGCTTGGGACTTAGTCATTTGATAGGCAAAGCCTTTGGTTTTAACTTAGCTGATCGTATCACTATCTTGTTTTGTGGTTCAAAAAAGAGTCTCGCCAGCGGTTTACCCATGGCACAGATTATTTTTGCCGGTATGCCAATTGGCGCGATTATCTTGCCCTTAATGATATTCCATCAACTTCAACTGATGGTGTGCGCAATGATTGCAACTAGGCTAGGCAAACGTCCACTAAGTGCTGAAGAGCAAGAAGCTGAGAGACTCACAGCTTAACTTAGGGGTAAAAAATAAAGGGGAGTTTAAACTCCCCATTGCTTTTAAGACAAGACGCCCAACTCTTCCGATTAGTCTCTTGAAGCTTGAACCTCTTTTAAAATACGTAAAGGGATACAGGTTTCTAAACGCACCCGCATTTGCGTAATCAACGTCGGGTCCAGTGAGTCATCTAAACCCTGAACCAGATCAACCGTACAGTCGCCCTCTAGATTTTCAATGGCCATCTGAGCGATATAACTATGTTTAGCATCAATTTCCCTATCTTGGGCTGCATGGAATAAATGTAGGGTTTGATCTAGGGAAATAGGCTCTTCGGGCAAACTAACAAAACGAGCACCAAAGCTAATTAGGCGACCTGCAACCGGCTTTTCAAGCTTAGCCAACTCTAATACCAGAGCCCCTAAACTACCCACTCCGACTAGCGCAGTGGCGGCAGCCTCAATACGAAACTCACTTTGTTGCTGACGAATAAATTCCAACCAACTCGGCTGAATCGCTTCCAACCAGGCTGTTTGTTCGGCTTCATAACACTCCTCGGGCATCGGCTGTGTTGCTAATAAACTGATATTCAACAAAGCCGCAAAGGGAAATCGAGCCGCGAGAACCTTTAATACCTCGTCAGCAGCTGCAATATCCTCAGCTTTCGCCGAACGTGTCAAGACCATAAACAGCTGGGCAATGTTCGCTTGATCTTTTGGCAAGTATTTTTTGTTAATAATAAATTGTGCCATTGGCTTAAACTCAATCCTTAAGTGATTATTTTCTTTTTTCTTAACAGTTATATAATAAAGCCATTACACTAAAATTCAACCCAATTAACCAGGATAAATAATGTCTGACAGTTTAAAAGATAAAATTACTAATGCCACCAAAGATGCGATGAGAGCTCGTGATTCAGCTCGTCTAGGTACATTACGTTTATTACAAGCCGCAATTAAGCAACGCGAGGTCGATGAGCGTATCGAACTTAGCGATGATGATGTAGTCACCATTATTGATAAGCAAATCAAACAACGCCGCGAATCTATCCAAGCCTATGAAAAAGCCGGTCGTAGCGAAACAGCAGCTGCTGAGCAAGCTGAAATCGATGTACTAAGCGAATTTATGCCGGAACAAGCCGACGCCGCAGAAATCTCTGCCTTAATCGACGACGTCTTGGCGCAATTGAGTGCTGATGGTATTAGCGGTGGTGCCGCCATGGGTAGAGCCATGGGTGCTATTAAGCCTAAGCTCGCAGGTCGCGCTGACATGTCAGAAGTTTCTAAGATTTTAAAAGAGAAACTGAATCCCTAATAGCCTATAAACTGTTTCGATAACACTTTACACCCCTTAAAATAAGCTCAGTTGAGAATCCGCAGCTTCCTTGGTCAGGAATTGACTAATACCAATGCCAGACAAGCGATAACGTTGTGATTTCTCTTCGGGGCTTAATTGATCGAGCAGCAGTAAAGCTTGTTGCAGAATTTCATCCGCTTCATGCAACACATGTGACAAGGTAATCGATCGTGTCATCACTCTAAAATCAGCGGTTTTCAGCCTTAAAGTCACGCAATAACCGAACTGCCCCTTACGCTGCGCCGCACCCGCCACCTTTTCGGCTAGCGGCGGCAGAGTATCGGCAAGGTCTTCTATCGCTAAATCACTCATAAAAGTACTTTCTGCGGAGATTTGCTTAGGCTCACGGTTCGGTTTAACCGGCCGCCTATCCACTCCTTGTGATAGTTGAAACAAGCGATAGCCATAGCTCCCAAAGTGATGAACCAACTCACCCAAACTAAATTCGGATAAATCCTTGACTGTAAAGATCTTGAGTCGATGCATTTTAGCCAAGGTCACCCGCCCGACACCGGGAATTTTCTCGACCGGTAGCGGCATCAGAAAATCCATCATTTTTTGGGGTGATATCACTTTAATGCCATTGGGTTTATTCCAGTCCGAAGCAATCTTTGCTAAAAACTTATTTGGCGCCACGCCGGCTGAAGCGGTTAGACCGGTGGTTTCAAAAATATCCTGACGAATTAATTGCGCTACCTCCGTAGCAATCGCAATACCCAACTTGTTTTGCGTCACGTCCAGATAGGCCTCATCAAGTGATAAGGGTTCAATCAGATCTGTGTGTTTTTTAAATATCTCATGGACTTGAGCCGACACAGCACGGTATTTGGAGAAATCAGGTGCCAGATAAATTGCTTGTGGACAAAGTTGCTTAGCTTTAGCCACTGACATGGCTGAATGTACGCCAAACTCTCGCACTTCATAAGAGGCGGCACACACCACTGAACGTCCGCCTTCCCAAGCCACAACCACCGGTAAACCCTTGAGGTCCGGTCGATCACGCAACTCGACTGAAACATAAAATGCATCCATATCGATATGAATAATCTTGCGCATTGTTTCAATAGACCTCTTCAATGAAATAATTACAGAAATACACTACAATAATTGTTCCTGATATTAAGTCAGATATTTGTTATTTTGGAGCGCAGCATATGAGTAAAATTAAAAAACTTCTATTTATTTTAGCAGCTACTGGATTTTTAGCGGCTTGTGCTCAACACCCGGATAGTTATCAAGGCCCTGCTACTCCAAAACCACAGGACTTACCCCCTCCAACCAATCTTTATGCTGAGTAGTTAAACGCCATGGAAGACTACCTGACTACTTCCTTTAATCGCCATATCAGCTGTCACAATGGCGAAATGATTGAAGACATTGGTTTAGAGTTACACTGCACCTTCGAAGGCACAGAGGTATTCTTATGCTTTGTGGTCGCTGCCACAGATTACGAGCTAATTCCTGAGATACTGCCAGAGGAACGCTTTGAGAGTGGCTCTGTTCACGTGAGTGAATTACACCAACACACCGATATTGATGATGAAATTGAAAGCATTTTAAGCAACGCTAATCACGGTGACACCTTAATTTTCTTTTGTGAATCAGCCGAGGTGATTGCGTTTGCACTAGACACACTGGCCTACAGTGATAACTAATGCGCTAGGGTGTGTGCTCGCTACATTCAAGAGCATGGCCATCAGTTTCTAAATACACATCAGATGTTCAAGTCGATGCTCTAACGCGACCAACCTTTATACTCATTTATGTAATTATATGCAGTGATAATTTGCTGAGTTTTTTCCTTGGCCATTTCGATAAGACCTTCGGGTAAATTTTGACCAGCTAATTTATCCGGGTGATATTGATTAATTAATCGACGGTAAACGCGCTTTAACTCATCCTGTTCAACGTCTTCCGTGACCCCAAGAGTCGCTAGTGACTCAGCCAATTTAGATTTAGTTGCACGACCCCAACCCTGCTCCTGAGAACCACTGCCATAGGATTGTCCCTGACCGGTGCGACCGCCAAAACCAGCACCGGCACTCTGTTGCCGGTCTGAAAAACCCGAACCCTGTTCGAACTGGGAAATAAAATTATCAAATAATTCCGGACGCGCCCCTGTTAAGGGAAAAAGATCACGAATAATGGCTTTTTCTGAGAGAATAATACGACCATCAAGTATCGCTGCGCTCAGGCAAATATCAAAAAACATGCGCTGAAAATTTGGAAAAGCAATAAACTGCTTTTTGACTTCAGACACTAGAAGGGGAATTGAAAACGTCGAATCCTTGCCTTGATTAAAGTACTTTCTGGCCTCAACACGTAATGCTTCCGGTAACTGGAGCTTATCCATCACCCCGTTGGCTAAATCGATATCCCTTTCTATGACAACACCTTTGGCTTTGGCAATACGTCCCAAACAAACAAAAAGGCTAGCCACATAAAAAGAAATCGGTGTGAAAATCTGCTTCGGAAAAATCGCTGAACGAATATGGCCTTTGCCGAAATCATAGGAAGTTGAGCTCTGTCGGGCCCCACCGCCCCAACTTGCCTCTCCCCAGGGTCTTTGACCTGCGGTATTGCTTTGACGATTACGATTGCTAATGTAACGCCACAAATAAGAAGCACCAATCGCGGCAATTAAACCGATAAAGAAGCTATCATTAAGCTCGGCAAAATATAAGAAAATAAGAAAATAAACAATAAAACGCATACTTGGCAAGCAATTCCAGAATAGAAAAAACTCATCTGCAACACATCAGATGAGGTAATCCCTCTATTCTACCTAAATTTGAAAATATTTAGTCCGCTCCAAGATATTCTTTTAGGCTTACTGCCAAGATTAGCCGATTGTATTAACTCACTTAAATACATCAAGGGATAGTCTTTTTTTAACTCTTCAATAAATACTGAAGCCTCGTCTTCTGAATACACTAGATAAACTTGCTGCCTAGCCCGGGTCAAAGCTACATAAAACAAACGCCTTTCTTCTGCAAAGAGAAAATCCTCAGCCATGGGCAGACAATTCTCAATCAATTGATCACTTGTTTTTTCTGAAGGGAAACCAAACTCCCCCCGATTGACTTCAAGCAACAACACATAGTCTGCCTCATTGCCCTTGACGCCATGCACTGTACCTTGTAAAAGCTCAAGCCATGGAAAGCACTCTGCCCAAACCTGCATCTCTCTAAGACTAGGTAGGAAGTGATGAAAACGCGATAAGATTAAGACTGAACGGCGTTGCTGCTGTGTTTCAGGTGCTTCCTGTGATAGTTGATAGCTTGTGAAGCCATCTTTTTGTATTTGCGCCAAAACACTATGCATCCAGGATTTCTGAGGCATTTGTTCAAGGGGACAAAGCACTAATGGGTTCTGGTGCCCCTGTTGACCGTATAAGATTTTGCGAGATTGATGATGATTTTGCAACACAAAGCGACTTGATTCCCTACTCAAAACCTCACCGAACCTAAATGTCTGACTAAGCGTATATCGCTGAACCTCACCAAAAAAACGCTCGAATTCCGTAGTAAAACGCAAATCCGAACCGGCAAAACGATAAATCGCTTGCCAGTCATCTCCCACACAAAATAAGCGAAGCTCAGGACATTGCTGCCGCATCACCTGAATTAAGGCAGCACGATGAGCAGAGATATCCTGGAACTCATCAATCATGATCTCACGCCAAGGGACTTTAAAAGCGCCTGAACGCACATGCTCAGTTGCCAAAACAATCATTTGTTCAAAGTCGATGGTGCCGCTCTGTTTTAAATGGTCTTGATAACGTCTCCATAATGGCTCTAAAAGTGCATTTAAAAGCGCCCCGTCAGCAGGCAAAATCTGCTCTAAATCAGGCCAGTGTAACTCATGCTTGAATAAAGGCAGCCATTGGGATAATTGCTCCACCAGTTGCTCATAATGATAAGCAGAGCGTCCTAAACGCAGCGATTGACGTCGCGCTAAAGACGCTCTTACTGTTGTCTGTCGCTGACTCAATTTACGCTGAGCTTCCTCATAAAAACACGACAAAGACCCCTCAACAAAGAGCTCTAACACCTCGGTACCATGTTGTGCATGGATTGATAGATACTTTTGTCTACGACACCGTTGCGCCTCGTCTAAGGCCCTTTCAGCGACCTCATAGACCTCCAAATAAAGGCCTTGCGACGCCAAATAAAACCCCGGCTGATAGGATTGATACTTGACCCATTTGTGCTGATAGGCATAAAGGGGTCGATAAAAATAATCAATATCTAATTGATATAGCAAATTAGCACAAATCAGCTCGACGTGATTATGTACATACTCGTCATTTAGACTACGTAAGGAGTGTGCCGCACTATGATTCATGGTTGAGAAATTAATCCACCTAAAGTACCCGTCTAAATACACCTTGTCTTTGGCACAAAACTCAAAAAAACCTTGGCGTATAAAGCGCGACAAGGCTTCGCTCTGACTCAACTCCGTCAACTTAGGCTGAACACCGGTGACTTTAGATACGATCTGCAAGCCCAAACTATGAAAGGTATTGACCTGAACTGCCTCTCTCAACATAGGCAGTAAATGATCAATGCGCTCACGCATCTCAGTTGCAGCCTTAGTGGCAAAGGCCATCATCAACACAGTGGAGTGCTGAAAATGACCCTGACTATATAAATAGGCCAAACGCCCTATCAAGGTGCGTGTTTTACCCGTACCGGCACCGGCTAAGACAAGACTGGATAGGTTCATAGCGGAAGCGGCTAGATACTGCTCCTCGCTCAGTTCATCAATCACCTGACCATAACCGTCTAGTTCTGGTTCTGTGCTGTCTGGGCTATCAACAGTGGCTAATAAACTCTCTCTATTTAAATCGCTCATCTTTGACCATCTATTGCAAAGTTGTTAATCCTATCAAACTAGCTTAGCAACTCTGAAAGTTGGTCGATGGCAAGATGGACATATTTGTCCGTCCATAACAAGAAAACCTGTAAGTCACTGAACTGACAAACAGGTTTTCTAGAGAGATATCTCAGCACAAATGCATGTGCTGATAAATAATAGGTTTACTGTACTGGTCTGGATAGATCATGAACCGGAGCACCTTGCTGTAACGTCGGTTCAACTACCTCAAGTGTAGGGGACGGTAGCGTTGTTGCTGCCTCAGTTTGTTGCTGAACCACATGACCATCAGGACCTACCACCGTAGTGGTGCTTTGTGCTGTGGCTGTACCGGCAGGCACCTCACGCACAGACAAGTTTTGCTGAGCAGCTTGTTCAGGAGTGACGGGAATGGTAGTTTCTGTGATACGTAAAGTAGGCTCAACATACATGTCTTGCGATTTAGCCCAAGCTGAACGGTTATCTGGGCCCTCATCTTGAGCGATTGCAACACCGCTTACCATCAAACTTGATAATACTAGAAGTAATGCTTTCTTCATCAAATAACTCCTTAATTTGGATAGGAACAAATTAGTTTAGATATTAATTGATGTTAACAGCGATTATGAGCCCTAGACGAAACAAATTGTTACCTGAGTTTTCAGTACTAATCTAAGAATAGTAAGAGGCTTATTCTGTGCTCAAAACGTATTTTCCTATGATTTCAGCTTAACAACTGATAAAATCCAATTGTTTATAAAAGAAGATGGTTGGAGTTTACTCTTATGAAATTAAAAAAATTACTTTTAATCGCAATTCCTGTCATTTTATCAGCGTGTGCTAGCAAAATCGATTTAAGCGATCACAATGCCTATGGCCTAAAGTGCTCTGACAGCGCCAATACAACGCCTGACTGGGCCATGTGCCAAGCTAATGCAGACAGAGTTTGTTCGCCATTAAAAGCAACAAATATTCAGCAACATGCACCAACCGGCTCCGGTTCAGTCGATGATGCTTATTTCATTAGCTTTAAGTGCCAGTAGTAAGACTCTAAACTACTACAACTTATAATTCAAAAGCGGTAGGCGTGTTGTCGCGCCTACCGCTTTGTTGGTGCTCGTTAAGTTTTAACTAATTGATAAAAGCTATTAATTCTGATTGCCAAATCAACTGCTTAACAGATGCTTAGCGCTCTTATCGCTTTGCAGTGCGCAACACTTTTCCATCAAAAAAGTACTTAAATCAATCAGGGTTGGTAAATCCACTCTATATCGCTGGTATCTACCCTCTTGCTCTGACTGCAACAAACCGGCGTGGACCAAATTTTTTAAATGGAATGATAGGTTTGTTGATGGAATATCTAAGTCGGCAGCTATCTCGCCCGCTACCAAACCATCATCACCAAACTTTAATAACAATTTAACAATATCCAGCCTGATCTCCGAGGCCAGTGAATCAAACATGGTGACCGCTTTTTGCTTATCCATATATCAACAACATAATTAAAAATATTTCCTAGCTTGAAATACCAAAAAATATTCGGATTTATTAAGCCTTAGATTTATAAGAGTCTAAGGTGAGGAGGAGCGCTTCAAATGAACCGGGGGAAACCTTGTTAAATTACCAATAATTAGCGCTATAGGAGGTCTGTGTAAAAAAGGGACACCATAATGTGGGAATCACACTGTCTATATTGACTACTGGTTCTAAAAAGCCAAAAAAGCCTCCCACATGTCGCAAAGACGGCAATCTAAGCGACAGAAGATGATAGACAGCTATAAGAAAAACAGACTAAAACTAGTTAGCCAAATCCCGCGCACTGCTCTCAAGCTTAGACTGCTCCAACTTTTCCATGGGCAGACTTATCAGCAACTCCAATCGACGACGGATTAGAAGCATACTCTGTTTAAACGCTTCCAACTTTTCATCCTCAGAGCCTTCCATAGTGGACGGGTCAGAGTAGCCCCAATGCGCTGTGGCCGGATGGCCTGGCCAAATCGGACAGACCTCACCGACAGTGTCATCACAGACCGTGATAATCAGATCCATGGCTGGGGCATCTTCACCACCGAACACATCCCAACTTTTACTGCTAAGCCCATCAATTGACACACCTGCATTCTCTAGTACCGTCAAAGCATAGGGGTTCGGTTGCTGATCCTGATTAGGATGGCTACCGGCTGAGTATGCCTTAAAACGCCCTTTACCCATATCATTTAACAACGCTTCAGCCAAAATACTACGGGCCGAGTTATGGGTACATAGAAACAAAACGTTTAACGGTGGTTTAGTAAGTTCACTCATAGTAGCCTCCTGATAGGTAGACAGAAAATGTGATATCAAGCCTTCAGTTCAATAGTACAACCATTATTGAATAGACAGCAAGTGATAAATGCTATTCATTTCTTAATAAGCTTAGTTACTTGGGAAGGAATTTGATAATTCTTATCTTGCTCTTGGCTGCGTACTCAACCACTGAATAATTTGCAGCTGTATCTGATGATTAGCCTCAGCAAAAGCCTCTACCACTGCTTCATTAGATTCTGCAAGCAAGGGGGCACGTGCCCTGAAACTACGAGTGTTTGTGGCTTGATCAATATCCTTTAGATTCGTTAAATTAGCGTCAAGACTAATCACCACCTCAGCAGGCTGAACTGAATGATCTAATTGGAAATCCTGCAAATCACTACGTAAGGAATAATCTCCTGAGGGCGTATCATCATTAATCACAGCCCTATAAATACCCGCGCTACGCAATGCACGAATTAGACTATCTCTGAAAACGATAGGACTCAAATCCTCCCAACGCATGCCATCCATCACTGCTAGGCTTCGCTCAGGCGTCACAGCAACGACACGCTGAGTATCTAAGTAATTTCTGCTATAGGGAATAGCCACTCTTAGAACGTCATTAACCGAAGCAGCGCTTTGTCGCTGTATTTCGCGTTGCGGTAATTGGTAAACATTGAGGTCCGGGCTCTTAGGCAAAATGGAGCAAGCCGACAAAAACAGCACTAGAGAATTCACAATAACTAATCGGATAATTGAACTATTTACCATGGTTTGTACTCCTCTAATTGCTCACCTTCTAAAATAAAACGGCCCGGACTGTCTGAAAAGTCTCTCAATAAATTATTAAATCTGCTCATACCACGTTTGAATTCATTAAGTGCCGGACCGACTTGCTCTAAGCCCTCCAAGCCATTAGAAAGTCGACCCTGAGAGTTCTCGACCAGTTTCTTGATGTTTTCCGCTGCCAGTTTTACCGAGTCAAGAGCAACTACCATGGAGTCAAGTGCTTTATTACCCTGCTCGTTAAGCAAATTATTGACGCTTGAATTAAAGTCTTTAAAGAGCTCAACGGCGGCATTAGCATTGAGCATTAACTGATCAGCCTCACGGATAGCTGACTGCAACGTCTCTCCCTCGGCTGCTAGTGAGCCGGTTAGACTATCAATGTTGGCGAGAATCTGTCCGAAATGAGCGATATTATCCTCACTGAGTAGCTTTTTTAGACGGATCAGATTTTCACTAAGACTGGAAACCAAACCCTCTCCACTGGAGAACAACTGTGACAGAGGCGATGGTGTTGCATAGATAATTGGTCGATTATGTCGATCGCCCACTAAAAGCATGGCATCTTTAGTGCCACCCGACATTGCAATCAAGGACTGACCGGTTACTCCCACCATCGATAGCATAGCTGTTACATCTGCGCGAACCTCAACATTTTCGGCGATTCGAACATAGGCATTTACCAGATTGGGATTAGCTTGTAATTCCAGACGTTCAACCTCACCGATTTTCAAACCGCTGTATTCGACAGCACTGCCATTTGAGAGTCCACTGACGCTTTCATTGAATTGAATAACAAAATACTGCCAATCTTTGGTAGTGGTAATTTTACCCAGCACAAAAACCCCGGCAACAATGCCGATGCTAACTAAGACGGTAAACAAACCAATTAAAATATGTCTTGCTTTAGGCTCCATACTTTACCTTTAAAATACTATATCGTGAAATGGTGAGAAGAGTATGCGGCGCGACCGCGAGGACCATTAAAGTACTCCTGAATCCATTCATTTTCTACTTTTTTGACTTCTTCTATGGGGGCAGAAATAAGCACCTTTTTATCTGACAGCACGGCGATTTTATCGCATGCCGTATACAACGTGTCCATATCATGGGTAACTAAAAAGATAGTCAAATCCAGTGCATCTCTTAGCGTAACAATCAACTCATCAAAATTGGCTGCTCCAATCGGATCCAAACCGGCGGTCGGTTCATCTAAAAACAAGATCGCCGGATCCAGAGCCAGTGACCGTGCTAAGGCAGCGCGCTTGATCATGCCGCCGGACAATTCTGAAGGATAACGATCAGCAGCGACTGCTGCCAAACCCACCAAAAAAATCTTCATCAAGGCCAAGTCTTCGGCCTCAGCTCGTGGCATCCCTAATTGTTCGATTAAGGGAAAAGCGATATTTTCCTTGACCGTTAAGGACGAATAAAGTGCTCCCTGTTGAAACAACACCCCCATCTGTCTATCAACAAGCTCGCGCTCCCTATCAGATAACTCAGATAGGGTCTTACCAAATACTGTGACCTCTCCCGCTGCCGGAGTAATCAAACCGACAATGGAACGCAACAACACCGATTTACCGGTGCCTGAGCCGCCGACCACGCCAAGAATATCGCCCTTGTAAACATCCAAATCGAGATTATCATGGACCACGTGCGCACCGAATTGGTTTCGCAGACCACGCACTTTGATCACCACTTCGCGCTCGTCTTGAAGGCTTGAAGCAGGGTCTTTAGTCGGCTCGTGGATAGCAATGTGTTGCTCTAAAGATTTAGTCATGAGCTACCACCCCATTTCCATAAAGAACATGGCCATCAGCGCATCAATCAAGATCACTAGAAAAATACACTTCACCACACTATTCGTGGTGTGTTTACCTAAAGACTCTGCACTACCCTGCACTTTGAAACCCTCCAAACAACCTGTGGTGGCAATGACTAGAGCAAATATCGGCGCTTTGGACATACCGACTAGAAAGTGACGTAAACCGACCTTATCGATCAAAATCTCAATAAAAAGTGTCGGTGAAATTTTCAACATAAAAATGGCGACTGCCATGCCACCTAAAATACCCGAAATAATCGCAATAAAGGTCAATAGTGGCAGACTAACAATCAACGCCGTAACTCGTGGTAACACCAAGGTGTGCATGGGATTAACCCCGCTGACCTTAAGTGCATCAATCTCTTCATTTAAGCGCATGGAACCGATATGGGCAGTAAAAGCACTAGCGGTTCGACCGGCAATTAAAATAGCGGTCAAAAGAACACCAAATTCACGCATAAAGGCAAATCCCACTAAGTGCACGGTAAAAATAGTGGCTCCGAATTGCACCAGTACAGTAGCGCCTAAAAAAGCGACCACCGCTCCAACCAAAAAGTTCAACAGGAAAATAATCGGTACGGCCTGGTAACCGCTCGAATCAATATGAGCTACAACTGATGTCACACGCCATTTATGAGGCTGAAACATGGTTAGAAACATGCCCTCAATGACTGCTCCTAAGAAAGCAAACCATTGGATTGCCTCATCTTTTGCTTCAATAGTTCGACGCCCCACCTGTTCGAACCAGAGCGCGAGAGCATTGCGTTTTTTAGTGGTTTGCTGCTGTAGCTTAGCCTCTTCAAGACTTTGCAATACGACTAATAATAAATTACGAAACGCCGGCGTTAACGTGGTGTCCTCTTGCAGCACTAGGCTTAGGCGATCTTCACCAAGCATTTTGATGAGCAAATACGCGCCATTGGTGTCCATCTGATTGAGTCCGTAAAAATCAACAGCCACAGAGTCGGAGAACTCTCGCTCTAAGAGATGGTTGATTTTTTTAAGCTCTGCAAAATTTGCCAAGATCCAGTCACCGGTAATCGATAACTGCTCTTGAGACCTACGCTTGAAGAATGAGGAAGCTGTATCCAATCCTTTATCGCCTGAGTAATTTAATTGAATATATTAAATCAAAAACATAGCTTAAATTGACTTTTAGCCATGCATTGTAAAATCGATACATATGCCATTAATTTTAAACTGTCTAAATTGTCAAAACTAAAAATGCAAAACACCCGGGTCATATAAAAATCAACCCGGGTGCTTAATTATAAAGCGTTAGCTTAACTTGACGCTAATTATTCAGTCGCTAAAGTTTTAGAACCATCAGCATGCCACTTAAATACATCGAAAACGAACTCTGTTAAGTCGCCCTGCTCGGTCCAGCTGATATCGCCTAATACAGTAGACACCGTGTTATCGTGCAACCAGTCAGCAACTTTTTCCGGATCAGTTGAATTGGTTTGCTCGATACCCTTAAGGATTGCTTGAGTAGCAGCATAAGCAGTTAATTGGAAAGCACCGGAAGGATTACGATTCTTGTCCTTGAAGGCTTTTACAATATCAGCGTTTTCGGGACGAGCCGAATAATCCGCCGGTAAAGTAACTAACATGCCCTCTACCGCATCACCGGCGATAGCGTTAACATCAGGGTTACCTACACCCTCAGGACCCATAAATGGCGCTTCAAAGCCCAGTTCCTTGGCCTGACGTAATAATAAACCCATCTCGGGGTGATAGCCACCGAAGTATACAAAGTCTACATCACTAGAGCGTAAGCTGGTTAGAATCGCTGAGTAATCAGACTCACCGGCGTTAACGCCTTCGAACATAACGACATTAAGGCCCGCTTTTTGAGCTTCGTCTCGTACAGAGGCTGCAATACCCTGACCGTAGGATTGTTTATCGTGCAAAACTGCTAAACGTGCAGGCTTGGCGACATTAATAATGTACTCAGCTGCCGCAGGACCCTGTTGGTCATCGCGTCCGATAGAACGGAAGATGTAATGGAAATTTTTATCATCAGTAATTACCGGGCCGGTACCTGATGGCGTGATAGTCACGACGCCATGTTCGTCTAAAATGCTGGCTGCAGCTACCGTGGCCCCAGTACAAACTGGTCCTACCACAAAACTGACTTCTTGGTTGATGATGTTATTGGCGGCGATCGGGCCTTGTTTAGGCTCACACGCATCATCGACACGCACGATCTCGAAAGTATTACCATTGATGCCGCCGGCATCGTTGGCTGTCTCAATGGCTGTGCTCATCCCCTCCAGTACCATGTCACCGTACTGCGTCAATGGACCGGTGATTGGGCCGATAAAGCCAATTTTAACCACCTCTGCCTGGGCTGATGTCGCTATACCAAAAGATAAGGTTGCCGCTGCAAACAATGCAGATAAACGGAAAGTTTTTTTCATAATGAGTTCGTCCTTCAACAAAATTACTTGAATTTAAACTATCGGATAATTTAAATAACTAGTAGCATACCCGACTAAGCGCGACCATGACACTCAGTAATTACCACTAAAACCCTGCTCTAAAGCAGTGGTTTTGACCATTCTTGGATAAACTCCTGGTAATCGGGACGGTCTTTTTGCGGGATCGCTACCTTGGGCGTGCCAATTGTGATAAAGCCCATGAAACGATAATCCAATGAATCAAAACCTATGGCAGTCTGAAATTCATCAATATAGGTCGCAATACCAGTACTCCAAAAGGCGCCATAACCTAGGAAATGACACGCATTAAGAATTTGAGTCATAGCTGCACCGGTCGCTAAATATTGTTCAACTTCGTCGATCTTATCGCTAAGCTGATGATTGACCTGAGTAGCCACCGCAATGACTAATGGCACCTCATAAAGCCAAGCTTTACTAGAAGCCAATTTCTCTTCGCTAAAAGGCTGTTCAGAGGCCTGACGCAGTTTAAATGATAAATCGGCAAACTCTTTAATCGCTTCCTTGCCGCGAATAATTTTAAAACGCCATGGACGAAGTGCACCATGATCAGGTGCTGTCATGGCGGCTCTTAAAATTTTATCCAGATCTTCATCAGTAGGGCCAGGACCATGAATCAACTTCATGGAGTTTCGCTGTAGAAGCAGATCGATTGCTTTGCTAGTATCATCCATAAAAACTCTCCAAATTAATTTTCTTAAATTAAGCGTTTACTCTGAGTAGCGCTTTCATATCACGAACTGCCTTTTCCCATCCATCAAAAATAGATTGAGCAACAATCGCATGACCGATATTTAATTCACTAAAACCACCTAGCGCCACAATCTCTTGCACATTGGTGTAGTGCAAGCCGTGACCGGCGTTGACCCTGAGGCCTAGACCCAAGGCCGCCACCATACCGAGACGAATCCTTTCTAATTCCTTAGCGACTAGCTCATCTTTAATTGCTGCCTTTTCACTCTCTGCGGCGATCTCGGTAGCTTGCGAGTAATTACCAGTATGAATTTCAATCACAGTCGCACCGGTGCGCGCTGCGGCTTCAATTTGTTGCTCTACTGGATCGATAAAAAGAGACACACGAATACCGGCATCTTGAAGTCGCTCAACGGCGTGCTTTACTTCAGCAAAACGAGTCACCACATCCAAACCACCCTCTGTGGTGAGCTCTTCAACTCTTTCGGGGACTAAACACACATCATGAGGTTTGACCTCCAGAGCAATGTCCAACATTTCATCGGTGATCGCACACTCGAGGTTCATCCGAGTTGTGAGCAACGGTCGCATTTTATACAAATCCGCATCCTGAATATGGCGACGATCAAAGCGCAAATGCAAAGTAATCGCATCGGCCCCGGCCTGCTCAGCTAATAACGCCGCACGAATCGGATCGGGATAAGAGACATTGCGCTGTTGACGAAGCGTAGCCACATGATCGATATTGACACCTAAATCCATTATTACTCCAACAAAAAACATTTAAAAAATTATACAAAGTAAAAACCCAAGAAACTCTGGATTCTTGGGTTCTACTAATATCTATTTATTATGCACGATAATCAGCAAAGTCTTAATTAAGTGTTGTGCTTTGCACTGCTTGGTTACTTTGCAAATCAACAGCAGTAACTGTTATTGGTGTCCAACCACCACCCAAGGCTTTATAAAGTTCCAAACGGTTTTGTAAAGCCTGCAAACCAACTTGCAGAAAGTTCTGCTGAATATTAAATAGATTAATCTGCGCCTGTTGTACCTGCAAGAAGCTATCAATACCGGCTTCATAACGTTGTTCAGATAAATTTAAACTCTGGTAAGCCGCTGACTGTTGGTCACGAAGTGCAGCCAATTGATCCTTAAAACTCTCCTCGCCGGCTAAGGCATCAGAGACCTCACGAAAGGCATTTTGAATCGCTTTTTCGTATTCGAGAATAGCGATGTCCTTGCGAACTTCAGCCAGATTCAAGTTATTCCGTAAGGCGCCCGCCGTAAAAATAGGCACACTTAAGGTAGGATTAAAGGCCCAAGTCTCAGTTTGACGGTCAAATAAACCACTAAACTGAGGGCTAATCGTACCCAATAAACCGGTCAGTGAAATAGTCGGAAAGAACGCCGCACGAGCCGCACCAATCTGCGCATTTGTTGATTTTAAACGATGCTCAGCAGCAATGATATCCGGACGTCTGACTAATAAAGTCGATGACACACCTGCCGGAATATCACTCATTAAATTATCCGCACCAAAAGGTACAGCAGCTGGCAAGGTAGCCGGTTGCGGTTGACCGATTAAGAGATCGAGGGCATTGGATGCCAATTGAACCTGACGATTTGCTGCGGCTAATGCGGCTTTAGCACCTTGTAAGGTGGTGCGCGCCTGATTCCTCTCTAAACCGGAGGCAACACCGGCTTGGAATCGACGCTCCACCAAATCATAACTACGTTGATAGGCATCAATGGTACGATGCGCTAAGTCTTGTGAACTTTGCGCTGTGCGCCAAGCGAAATAGCTTGAACCGACTTGAGCAATAAGGCCTAACTGCATACTTTTACGGGCTTCATCGGTCGCTAAATATTGCTCAAAAGCTGCTTCACTCAAACTACGCTTTTTGCCCCAAAAATCCAACTCAAAGGCTGTAATACCTAAACCGGCTGAATAGGTGCGATTAATACTGTCCTGACCGGGCATACGCATATCCGGCGGCATACGTTGTGCACTTTGCTGAGCATTAGCGCCAATGTGGGGTAATTGATCACTACGTTGAATACCGTAAAGTGCACGCGCCTCTTCGACACGCTGAATAGCAATCAACATATCGCGATTATTTTGTAGCGCCAAATCAATCAGCGCTCGCAAACGTGGCTCACGCATCACCTCTTGCCAACCTAAATCAGCCCCACTAATCAACCCCATCGGAACCGCTGCAGACGGCGCACTATACTCGACTGGAACGGGTGCCTGCGGTTGCTCATAGGTAGGATTCAGCGAGCAAGCAGCTAACATCAGGCTCAAACTGAGTATGGATAATTTTTTCACAAACTATTCCTCATGTTTTTTATTAGTGGCATCCCTCGGCTCACTACTATCACTTTCAGCCGTTCGGTCTTGGTCTAGGTCTTGGTCTTGGTCTTGGTCCAGCTCCGACTCCGTACGATAAGGATCTAACTCAGGGAAAGCTTCAGAGTAAATCATGTCTTTGGTCTGACGATCTTGCATCTCACTCTGTTGCTCTTCTATCTGTACACCTAGAAGTTTAGGCTTAGTTTTAAAGATCTTCAAGATCACGGAGAAGAATACCGGCACAAAGAAAATCGAGAACACAGTCGCCGCAATCATACCACCTACGACACCGGTACCCAAGGTACGCTGACCTGCCGCACCGGCACCAGCTGCCATCATCAATGGCGTCACACCCAAAATAAAGGCAAATGAGGTCATTAAAATAGGACGTAAACGTAAACGCGCCGCACGGACTGTTGATTGGAATAATGGCTGACCTATGGCCACCGCATCTTTAGCGAACTCCACAATCAGAATCGCATTTTTTGTTGCCAAACCGATAACTGTGACCACGCCCACCTGGAAATAAATATCATTGGATAGATTAAAGATATAAGCAAAAGCCACCGAGCCTAATACCCCGAGAGGCACAATCAGAACAGCCGATAATGGAATACTCCAACTTTCGTATAAGGCCGCTAACACTAGGAAGACCACAAACAAGGAAAGAATCATAAGAATCGCTCCCTGATTGCCTGCCTGTATCTCCTGGAAAGACAAACCGGTCCATTCGAAACCCACATCGGCTGATAGATGCTCTTGAATTAAACGCTCCATCTCGGCCATCGCTTCACCGTTCGCAATGCCGGGGGCTGCTGCACCACCGATATTGACGGCGAAATAACTGTTATAGCGCTGCACCAAACTTTGTGAACGACTCCAGCGCACATCGACAAAATTCGACAACTCCACTAACTCACCACCCAGATTGCGTACATTCAGACGCAAGATATCATCCGGCGAACGTCGATAAGGATTATCTGCTTGAACCCAAATATCCTGCATCCGCCCCATATTAGGGAATTTGCCTAAATAAGCACCACCCGTGGCGGTCGAAATTACCTGAGCTAATTCAGAGAAATTCACCCCGAAGGTCATGGCCTTAGCCCGATCCAGTTTAATTTGTAATGACGGACCTGCCCCTAAACTGGCAATACGGACATTAGCCAATTTCGGGTTTTCCGAGGCTAATGCCACTAGTTGCTCCGCTTGTGCTCGTAATTCATTAACTCCTAAGGTTCCACGGTCTTGTAAGTACATATCAAAACCCGAGGCATTACCTAAAGAAGGAATAGGCGGTGGCATCACACTGAACATTGTTGCATCAGGCACCCCAAAAAATAAAGCACCTCTAGCTCGGCCGACAATTTCCTGAGCCGTGGCTGTACGCTCACTAAAGTCTTTGAGTGGCGTAAAAATAATACCTGCGTTAATACCCGTCCCGTTGAAACTGAAACCGCGAATCGTAACCACGTGCTTAACAGCCTCTTCTTTTTCAAAGAAAGCACGCGCCGCATCTAAGGCCGCTTCAGTACGTGCTGCAGAAACCCCGGAAGCTAACTCCACGTTAGTAATTACCACCCCTTGGTCTTCATCAGGCATGAATGACGTTGGCATACGCACGAAGAACCACAAAGCACCAATGGTCAGCGCCAGATAAATAAACATCATGCGCCCACCGCGCTTAACGATTCTGGCAACCCAAGTGGTGTAGCCTTCGGTCAAGCGATCAAAATTGCGGTTAAACCAACCAAAGAAACCGCGACGTTCGTGCGAACCAACCGTAATCGGTTTTAAGAAAGTCGCGCAAAGAGCTGGCGTAAAGGTCAAGGCAAAGAAACCTGAGAACGCAATAGAAACCGCCATTGCCACCGCAAACTGACGGTAAATAACACCCGACGAGCCAGTCATAAAGGCTAATGGGAAGAACACCGTCACTAAGACAAGGGTAATACCGACAATCGCACCACCAATCTGTGGCATGGCTTTAATGGTTGCCTGGAGCGGTGGAATCCTTTCTTCCATCATAATCCGCTCGACGTTCTCCACCACCACGATGGCGTCATCCACCAGAATCCCGATGGAAAGCACCATGGCGAACATCGTCATGGTATTGACCGACATCCCCATCGCCCAGAGTACAGCGAGTGTTCCCAATAAGGCAATCGGTACCACCAAGGCCGGAATAATCGTGTAGCGGACGTTTTGCAGAAACAAGAACATCACGATAAAGACCAGAACTACGGCTTCTATCAACGTGTAAAAGACTTTAAGGATCGACTCTTTAACATAGGGCGCCGTATCGTAAGGAATGGCAAAACTGATACCATCGGGGAAATACTGTGATAACTCCTCCATCTCAGCACGAACCAGAGATGCGGTTTTCAGCGCGTTGGCGCCGGCTGCCAGGTTAATAGCAAAAGTAGCAACTGGTCTACCATCCAGCTTACCGCCAAAGTTATAAGAGCTTGAACCAATTTCAACGCGAGCCACATCTTGGACACGGACTAAAGAGCCGTCCGGATTAGCACGCAAGACGGCATTATTAAACTCCTCGACGTTAGTAAACTCACCATTAACGGAAGTGATGGCAGTCGTAGTCAAATCGGCTTCGGCCGGCGGTGCACCTAAAATACCCGCAGGGATAGGGATATTTTGCGATCGTAGGGCATAATTAACATCGGTCATTGTTAAACCATAACCGGTCAATTTTTCAGGATCAACCCAGATACGCATCGCTCGTGGTGCAGCGAATAACTGGAAGTTACCCACCCCATCTAGACGAGAAATATTGTTCTTGATATTACGGCTTACGTAATCAGCCACACTAGCAGCATCAATGTCCGGATTCTCGGAATACATTGAGACAATCATTAAGAAACTGGTTAAACCCTTGGAGTAACGCACCCCCTGTTCTAATACTGCTTGCGGCAAAGAGGACTGAATGTTAGAGACACGGTTTTGCACGTCGACCTGAGCTAAGTCATGGTCAGTTCCTGGTTCAAATGTCACCACAATATTGGCTCTACCACCGGCATCGGCAGTAGATGAATAATAAAGTAGACCATCAGCCCCGTTTAACTCGTCCTCAATCAAGCTAACAACCGAACGCGACACCTCTTCGGCAGAGGCACCGGGGTAAGTCGCACTAATGGTAATAGCGGGTGGTGCCACATCGGGATACTGCTCTACCGGCATACTGGGGATAGCCAGCAAACCGGCAAAGGACACCAGTATCGCCAGCACCCAAGCAAAAATTGGGCGATGTATAAAGAAATTAGACATTAATCAAGCTCCTACTGCGCAGCAGCGGGCTGTTCAACCTCGCCACCTTGCTCAGCCTGTTCTGACGGTGCATCGGCCGGCTTTTGTGCTTCCTGAGGACCACCTTTGGGTTGAGGTCTGACCGGTTGACCGGCACGAATTTTTGTAAAGCCCTCAGTAATCACTTTATCACCGATTTCTACACCGCTTAACACATGAGTCCGTCCGCCAAACTCCTGACCTAAGACAACTGGGCTATCACGTACGATATTCTCCTCATCGACTATCATAATTTTATTGCCACCCTCAGACGTGCGTTGAATCGCCTGATTAGGTACAAAAATCGCATCATCCACAGCGGCGCGTGCTAAACGCACCTGAACGTACATACCGGGCAATAAATGTTGATCCGGATTGGGGAAAGTTGCACGCAACTGAACTTGACCGGTACCTGGATTAACAGTCACTCCGGTAAACAGTAGCTCACCGGTTTCAGAATAAATACTGCCATCATCAAGTAATAATTCAACCTCAGCAACACCTTCGCCTAGCGTTTTAATATGACCGGCATCAAGATCACGGCGTAATTGACTTAACTCGTTTACCGTCTGATTAAAGTCAACATAGACCCGATCCAGTTGTTGGACCAAAGCCAATGGGCTGCCACTGGCCTCGCTGACCAGAGCGCCTTCAGTGACTAGAGCACGGCCGACGATGCCGTCAATTGGGGATATCACATCGGTATAACCTAATCGAATATCGGCATTTTCCAGAGCTGCTCTGGCCTGCTCAACAGAGGCATTAGCCAGACCTGATTGGGCGACGGCGTTATCATATTCTTGACGGCTAATCGCAGAAGAATCCACCAGACCACGATAACGTCTGGCTAAAGAATTAGCACTCTGTGCGGTGGCTTGGGCTTGCTTCAAACCCGCAGCGGCCTGGTTATAAGCAGCTTGGTAGGGCTTAGGATCGATCTTGAATAAAATTTGACCGGCACTGACTTGGCTACCCTGCTCAAACTCGATGGATTCAATATTGCCAGTCACTCGCGCTAAGATTTGTGCGTCTTTTAGTGCATTGACTCGACCGGCTAAAGTGCTATAAAGCTTGGCTGATTCAGCTTTAGCCTCAACCACTGTCACCGCCATCGGCGGGGGTGCCTGTTGCTCCCCGGTCTCTTGCGAACAAGCACCCAAGGTCAATAATGCGGTGAACCCTAATGCCACCATAAGGCCACGTGTGGCATGTTGATTTTTCTTCATGGATAACCTATTTAGTATCTATACCTCATCAGCTCGCCAGTTCAATGCGTCAATGGCATCGTGAGCACCAAGGATGGTAAGAACAATTAAAACGAAATGTGATGACATACACTGTAATTAAATTACAAAAGGACGATAAAAACTACTTTTTATCGTCTGAGAATTTGTATCAGCATAACTATATATTAAAAATCTTTTACTCAAAAAAAGTGAAAACTCACGGTATTTTGAGGATAACGACTGAATATTATACATTAAAACTGATTGCCTAGGCAATCAATTCCTGCAAATCACTAAGGCTATTAATGCCTAAAAAAACAAACTCTGTACCTGAAAAAACAGAAAAAAACACCCATATCAGTCTAACAATAAGGCGTCATCCTCAACCTCTTCACCACGAACTCGCTCGAACATCTGCAGCAAATCCGTGACCCCCATGCGACTCCGCTCCTCACCGCTGACATCAAGAACTATCTTACCCTGATGCAACATCACCGTGCGTTCACCATACTCCAAGGCCTGCTTCATACTATGCGTGACCATCATGGTAGTTAGACCCTGTTCCTGAACAATTTTCTCGGTCAACTCTAATATAAACGCGGCAATACGAGGATCTAAGGCTGCTGTGTGTTCATCTAATAATAAAATCTTGCTAGGTTGTAAAGTAGCCATTAATAAACTAACAGCTTGACGTTGACCGCCGGACAATAAACCAATACGGTCGCTTAGACGACGCTCCAGACCCAAACCCAAGATGGCTAAACGCTCTTGAAAAAATTCACGCATTTCGGGCTTAATTGCCAATCTCAGCCCACGCTTCTGACCACGACTATAGGCTAAAGCGAGATTTTCTTCGATGGTTAAATCCTCGCAAGTGCCGGCCATCGGGTCCTGAAAAACTCGTGCGACATCCTTGGCACGATCCCAGACCGGCAGCCGAGTCACATCCTGTTTATTAACCAGAATCTGCCCTCGATCCACCCTAGCCTCCCCGGCGACGGCATTTAATAAGGTACTCTTACCGGCACCATTAGAGCCAATCACAGAAACGAACTGACCCTCAGCGATGGTTAATGAGGCGCCACGTAAAGCCTTAGTTTCTATCGGCGTATTGTGATTAAAAGTGATATGAATATTTTTAATATCAAGCATCGCGCTCTCGCTTCTGAATCAATTTTTTAAGCTTAGGTAAGATCAATGCAATGGTCACTAATAAAGCAGTGACTAAATTCAAGTCTTGTGCTTTTAAGCCGATAAAATCACTATTTAGTGCTAAAGCAATAAAGAAACGGTAAATGATCGCACCGAAAATCACCGAGAGTAGAATCAGCACAAAACGACGCGCGTGAATCACGCTTTGACCTAAAATTACAGCGGCCAGACCAATCACGATGGTACCGATACCCATAGAAATATCCGCACCGCCCTGAGACTGCGCAAATAACGCCCCACCCAGAGCGACCATGCCATTAGATAAAGCCATACCACCAATCACCGAACGATCGGTAGCAACACCCTGCGAACGCGCCATACGCAAATTAGCACCGGTAGCACGCATGGCTAAACCGGAGCGAGTGGAGAAATATAAATTAGATAATAGCCAAACCGAAAGCACAATAATGCCAAGCAGCACAGGTCGCCAGATATGGTCACCCATGATGGACGGTAAGGTCACTGTAAATACCGTGTCATTAAAAATAAGGGGGATATTGGGACCACCCATAATACGTAAATTGATGGAGTACAAGGCAGTCATCATCAAAATACTGGCCAATAAATCCATAATTCCCAGTTTCGTATTTAACCAACCGGTAATTGAACCGGCAAAGGCACCGGCTAAAGCCGCACAAAACGAGGCTAAAAAGGGATCGTAACCCTGACTAATCATCAGTGCAGCAACGGCACCGCCGGTGGCAAAGGTTCCGTCGACCGTTAAATCGGGGAAACGAAGAATTCTAAATGAAATAAAAACGCCCAGAGCAACAAGGCTATAGATAAAACCAAGCTCCAGCGCGCCTAAAGAGGCTAAAAAGGACATGAATTAAAAACACCTAAACAAGCAATCCTGAGGTCACAAAAAACAATAAACGCTAAGCTGATCTTTAGGTGACTAGGCACCAACGACCAACTCAGCGTTTAAATTATAGCCAGTTGTAACTTACTCAATCACTTTTTCAGCTGAATTTAATAATTCCTCGCTAAATTCAATACCGATTTGATCGGCCATTTTTTTATTTAAATGAATGGCCAGTTCATTGGAAGTTTCCCAACTGATATCGCCCGGCTGCTCACCATTTAAAATACGCGCGACCATCTGCCCCGCCTGCACACCTAACTGCTTGTAATTCACGCCCAAAGCGGCAATTGCGCCACGCGCCACACTATCGGTATCCGAAGCAATTAAAGGCAATTTGGAGTCGATCGACACTTTAGTCAGTGACTCATAGGTAGCGATCACATTATTATCAGTAGTAGAGAGAATCATATCTATTTTACCGACTAAACTACGGGCCGCTGAACTGACATCAACCGTGCGCGGCGCAGCCGCTTCAACCAGAGTTAAACCATGCTCGGGCATTAACTCTTTTAGCTGATCCACTACGATTTTAGAGTTCACCTCACCCGGGTTATAAACCAGTCCGATTCGCTTGGCATCCGGCAACGTCTTTTTAATTAAACCGATTGAAGCCTCTAACGGTAATTCATCAGACATGCCGGTAACATTGGTACCTGAGGCACCACGATCTTTGACTAATTGAGCAGCCACCGGATCGGTCACCGCACCGAAAACCACCGGGATGGTCTTAGTCGCTGCGACCACCGCTTGCGCTGATGGGGTACCAATAGCGACAATTACATCCGGACTTTCACCCACATATTGACGGGCAATTTGTGCGGCAGTACCGGTATTACCTTGAGCTGTTTGGAATTTTACACGTAAATTATCGCCTTCTTTAAAACCCTCTCCGGCTAAGGCTTCGACCACGCCATCTTTAAATGAGTCCAATGCCGGATGCTCGACAATCGAAGTAATGGCTACATACTTTTCAGCAGCCATAAGTGCTGTAGGGGCTGCCGCACCAAAGCTTAAAGCAAGACCCAAGGCTAAACCTAAGTATTTTTTATTGAAACTGCTCATCAATTCATCTCCTTTATGAGAATAAGTATAGACAGACTAGATAAGAATTTTATTACCTTGAACAATATGTTGATTATCCCGTTCTTTTAACAAGATGTCCAAAAACTCCGGGCCCGCCAAACCATAAATAGCTTGCACCTGCTTTGCTCGTGCCTCCAACTCATCTCGCCTAAAGGTCTGAGCTTGATCACCCTTAAAAGCAATGACAATGCGGTTACCATCAACGGTTTCAGGGAACATGATGACACGATTACCAAAGGCTGCACGAATATTTGCGAGATTCTTGGGGAAACTAGGATGATGCCCAAAAAGATTAAAGGTGGCAATCCCGTTTTCCCCTAAGACATTAGCACAACCCTTGTAAAACTTTTTCGAACTACAAACCGGTCCTTCAGCCGTATAGTCATATAGATCCACCATCAAGACCGTGTATTGGCCTTGTACCGCCGGATCGTGCACCCACTTATCAGCATTAGCACGGACGATTTGACAGCGCTCAGTTGCTTCGACATAGAAGTGATCTTCTACGCACATAATCACCAATTCACTCCACTCAACGGCAGTCACTGGTGAGTTAGTGTATTTTTGTAAATAGCGAAAATGCCCACCGGCGCCAAGACCCAGCAGCGCAATGGGCGAGCGCTCATCTGCCTTGCTAAAAAGCAGCCAAGCACACATCTGCCGAGTATATAAAAAGACCAATGAATCGGGGTCGGACAAGGACATTGCCCCCTGAGCCCAAGGACTGTCAAAGTGCAAATATCGCACTTCGCCGTCCTCAACCATCATGGGCACATCAAACTCAGGGTCCGGAGCATGTTTTGTAATCATTATTTTGAGCTTAAACAATATTAATTATATGTGAATATATATTAGTAAAATTAATGAAGAATTTGCACGACTGTCATCACATTAAGCAAAATACTTCTTTGGGTTGTTAAGATATAGGCTCTTTAAATTCACTATTTTATAAAAATTATGATTGCCACCTGGAATGTCAATTCGTTAAAAGTACGTTTAGATCATGTGATTGACTGGTTAAAAGAAAACCCGGTCGACTTTTTATGTTTACAAGAATTAAAACAAGACAATGAGTTTTTTGAGTTGGCAGCTTTCGAGGAAATCGGTTATACCGCTTGTTGGTCCGGCCAGAAAACGTATAACGGTGTGGCCATCATTAGTCGCACTGAAGCGAAAGATGTGGTTCGTAACAACCCGCTTTTTGACGATGAACAACAACGCCTGATTGCTGCTACTTATGATGCGGGGCAAGGTCCTGTGCGGGTCATTAATGTCTATTGCCCTAATGGCAGTGCCGTAGGTAGCGACAAATACGAGTATAAGCTTGCTTGGTACAAGGAACTGACTAATTTCCTAAAAGACGAAATGATCAAATACCAACATGTAATCCTAACCGGTGACTTTAATATTGCACCCGAAGATCGTGATGTACACGAAGGTTACAAAGGTGATATTTTAATCTCGCCTCCGGAGCGATCAGCCCTACAGGAATTAATCGATTTGGGGCTGCACGATGCCTTTAGACTGTTTGAACAAGAAGAAAAAAGCTTCTCCTGGTGGGATTACCGCATGATGGGCTTCAGACGCAATGCCGGTTTGCGCATTGACCATATCCTGTTAAGCAACTCACTAAAAGCGCTTTGTGAAGCTTGCTGGATTGATAAAGCGCCTCGTCGTCTAGAAAGACCCTCTGACCATACGCCGGTAATCGCTGATATCAAATGGAACTTAGTTGATTAAAACTGGCGCGGCTACAAACCTCAAAAAATCCTTAGACCACATCAGATTAACAGTCATTAAATGCTACGGTCTGCACTGAGCGTATTGAGCCCCATAACGCTCACTACGCTCTTGGACTGCGCTGGCAACTCGTAACAACCAACCCTTGTTGCGATAACTACCGCGGCTATAGCCACCCCACCCCTCATGGTAATTCAGATAAAGATGATAGGCATCCCACTTGGATACACCATTAAGCTGTTGTGATTTATTTGAATACCATCCTACAAAATCCAAGGCATCTGCCATATTGGAGCGACTCGCGAAGGAGCTGTTCTCGCGCTTATAATCACTCCAAACCTCGTCTTTAGCCTGTGGATAACCATAGGCTGAGCTCGCCCTACCCCGAGGAATAACACCCAAAAACCATCGTCTCGGTGGACGGGCGTCATGCTTAAAACCTGACTCGTGATAAATGATCGACATCAAGATTTGTGGTGGTACTCGCCACTTCTCTTCACTTTTAAGAGCAGCACGATGCCAATCCGGTTTTTCGCTAAAAATGGCACAGAGATTTTCAGGTTGTGATGGTGGTGTGCGATTACTAGCACAAGCGGCTAACAACACACTCAGACCTATAACACTTATTAATTTAAGTAAAGCTTTATTACTTTTACTATGCACAGCTTGTTTTAACATACACAACACCTGATTTTTTAAAAGACCGACTTGCTATAGCTAGCGGAACTCAAAATGAGCTTCTCTCTCTAATGCCTAGCGTCAGTTTTTTAAAGCTCAAAATTTAGTCAATCGCTCAAGTTCTTATTAGCATATATAATAAGCTATTCAACGCCAGTTCATCCTAGGAGATACGATGTCTACAGCAAAAGCCAATCTTAGCTTTTTTGTTGTGTTACTGATTTTAGTGACCATTGGTTTTATAGCCACTATTTTGCCTTGGTTCGGCTCCGTCTTCTGGGCGGTCATTTTTGCCGTCATTTTCTGGCCCATCCACAGTCGTATCCAACGGATGATGCCTAGATTTCGCAATCTACCTGCTTTAATCACAATCGTTTTGTGGATTTTCCTAGCCCTTATTCCTCTGCTATTGATCACCGGTGCTTTGATTAGAGAGATTAATGCTTTCTACGAACTGGTTCGCGACGGTCAGTTCAACATCACCACTTATTCCAATGCCATCTTGGAGCGAATGCCCGAATGGCTTGATAATGCCCTAGGTTACTTTGAGATTACTGATCTGGCTGATATTCAGGCCAAAGTTCAGGCCTCCCTTGCTAATCTCAGTCGCACTGCAGCTAACCAAGCTGTTTACGTCGGTCAAAATGCCCTCTGGTTCTTTGCTGCCTTAGGTGTGATGCTCTATGCCATGTTCTTTTTCTTCCGTGATGGTCCAAAACTGGTTGAGAAAATCAAATACACCATTCCTTTGACTAATGAATACCGCAACACCTTATTCGAGCGTTTCACCACCGTAGTCAAAGCCACCGTCAAAGGCAATATCCTAGTTGCTATGGTTCAGGGTATTTTGGGAGGCATTATTTTTGCCTTTTTAAGCGTTCAAGGAGCAGTACTCTGGGGTGTGATTATGGCTTTCTTATCGCTCTTACCGGCGGTAGGTGCAGCTTTAATCTGGTTACCCGTTGCGGTTTATTTTCTTGCTACCGGGGCCATTTTTAAAGGCATTGTGCTCTCTCTTTTCGGCTTTTTTGTGATTGGCTTAACCGATAATGTCCTACGCCCGATTTTGGTTGGAAAATCTACCAAACTACCTGACTGGGTAATTTTAATTTCTACTCTAGGTGGTTTAAGCGTCTTCGGTATTAATGGTTTTGTCATTGGCCCACTTCTAGCCGCTTTATTTATCGTTTGTTGGCAGCTATTTGCTGAAACCATGATTGAACACGATGCCAATATACTCCGAGAGAAAAAGACAGAGGACCTAGAAAAACTCAAAAGTCCAAAACTCCCTAGAAGATAAGGCGCAAATCTGTGGCTTTTTTGCTTCACTTTGGTGGAAATAGTGACTTTTCATATTAAAGCAACAAAAGCCCTTGACCTTTTATCAAAATAAGAATAGAATTTAATGCTTAGTTAACTCGGACTTGATTTCAACATCAGGTAGTTTTAACTAAGCACTTAAGTGCAAAGCTTAAGTAATTAATTTATAGTGCGAGCGTGGCGGAATTGGTAGACGCACTGGATTTAGGTTCCAGCGCCGTGAGGTGTGAGAGTTCAAGTCTCTCCGCTCGCACCATAAAACTCTTATATAGTTTAATCATGAACTATTTAGAGATATCTTGTAGTGATAAAATCACCTTCCCTTCAAAAGACTCAATCCATTCGAAACTGCAAAGTTAATCGGGTATTCATTAATCTCAACAATTCGGCACAATCTGGCCTGTCAATCTCTCGCATTGCGCTAATTCTGCAGATGAAATAAGCAACATATCTTTCTTTCCAACAATATCCCATCTGCATTCGTCTCTAGTCTTCAGGCTTTAATGTTAAAATGCTAAACTTTCAGCTTGCCATAACAAACTCTATTGAAATCTGGCGCCTAATCTTCGGGAGTAAATTTTACAATGCCCACTAAAAGCTATAAAGAACTTAAGACAATACGTGACTTGATTCGTTATGCCGTATCCTGCTTCAACCAAGCAGACCTCAGCTTCGGTCATGGCAATGACAACGCCTGGGATGAAGCAGTCTATTTGGTTTTAGAACGCTTGAATCTACCTTTGGATCAATTGGATCCTTATATTGACGCACGGGTTCTTGAAAGCGAGAAGAAACTGGTTCTGGATTTAATCCATCAGCGTATTACCACACGTATGCCATTGGCTCATCTGACCGGTATCGCTTGGCTTCAAGGGCATCGCTTCCTAACTGATAAACGCGTTATTGTTCCGCGCTCTCCAATTGCCGAGTTAATCGTTCAAGAGGAACTTTATCCTTGGGTGCAGGACAATCAAACCCCGATGACTATGCTTGATATGTGCACGGGTTCGGGTTGTTTGGCTATTCTGATGGCATTGACCTTTCCAAATAGTACGGTAGATGCTGCCGATATTTCTCAATATGCCATTTTACTAGCACAGCGAAATGTCGCAATGTACAAGCTTGACGATAGAGTTAAAGTGATTGAGAGCGATTTATTCAAATCTCTTGATAGCAATCATAAATACGATGTGATTATCTGCAACCCACCTTATGTGACAACGCAGAGCATGCGTAGACTGCCGGATGAATATCGTCACGAACCGGCACTCGCACTTCATGGCGGTGATGATGGCATGGATATTGTGCGCAAATTCTTAAAACAAGCGCCTAAGTACTTGAGTGATGAGGGTTTTGTGATTTTAGAAATTGGTTTCAATATGGAGCACTTTTATAGTGCATTCCCTGAATTGGAGCCGATCTTTTTGGAAACCGAATTCGATCCTAACATCATTCTCTTACTCACCAAAGAACAATTACTTAATCTGAAGGACACCACTAAGCAATGATCAAGGCCCAAGGTTTAACCCTGCGTCGTGGCACAAAAGTTTTACTTGATGAGGCTGAGTTTGTTATTAACCCGGGAGAACGGGTCGGTATTGTCGGCAAAAACGGCGCCGGCAAATCGACGCTCTTTGCCCTGATACAAAACGAAATCGAGCAGGACGCCGGCACCTTGGAAATCCCTAAAACCTGGGAAATTGCTGCAGTCAGTCAAACTGTCTACGGTCAGGATAAAAATGCCCGAGAGTTTGTGATTGACGGTGATAGTCGTCTACGCGCATTACAACAAGAGCGATCCGAGGTTTCTGAAGATGATGGTATCAGAATCGCCGAACTGGAGACCGCTCTAAGCGATGCCGGTCATTGGACCGCAGAATCTCGAGCCGAACAACTACTCGCCGGTTTAGGCTTTACACCGGACACTTGGGATAAAACAGTCAGTGAATTCTCAGGAGGTTGGCAAGTGCGCTTATCAATCGCCCGCGCCCTGATGAAACCCTCAGACTTATTGCTACTGGATGAGCCTACTAACCACCTGGATCTGGATGCTATGGTGTGGCTTGAGCGCTGGCTTTCAGCTTATCAAGGCACCGTACTACTCATCTCACATGACACTGAGTTTTTAAATAATGTCGCCAAAATCATCTTGCATTTTGAGCAACAAAAGCTCCAACGCTATCGTGGTAATTACGAGTCTTTTATTGAGCAACAAGCCGAACGCCTTGCACAGCATGAACACGCTTACGAGAAGCAGCAAAAAGAGATTCAACATATGCAATCTTTTATTGATCGCTTCAAAGCCAAAGCGACCAAGGCTAAACAAGCGCAAAGTCGGGTTAAAGCGCTTAATCGTATGCAAAAACTGGCGCCCCTACAAATCGCTTCCGGTATCAGTTTCAGTCTGCCTAAACCGGAACAAATGCCTGATCCGCTAATTATCATTGATAAGGTAGACATTGGTTATGAAGCCAATCGCCCCATTCTAAAAAATATCAGCATGATGATTCGTGGCGGCGCTCGTATTGGGATTCTGGGTGTTAACGGTGCGGGTAAATCAACATTTATCAAAACTCTGGTGGGCGAATTAAAACCATTAAATGGCTCTATCAACACGGCAAAAGGCGTCAATATTGCTTACTTTGCTCAACAACAATTAGAGATGTTAGACCCTCAGGCCACGCCCCTGCTGCATCTACAACGTATTGCCCCAAGTGAACGAGAACAAGTATTACGTGATTATTTAGGCGGCTTCGGCTTTATTGGCGAGCAAGCTCTCGCTAACGTTGCACCCTTTTCCGGAGGTGAAAAAGCACGTCTTGCCTTGGCTCTACTGGTTTGGACTAAACCCAATCTATTGCTACTCGATGAACCAAGTAACCACCTGGATGTGGATATGCGTGAAGCCCTCGCAACCGCACTGACTCAATTTGAAGGAAGTATTCTTCTAGTCTCCCACGATAGACATTTACTGAGAAGTACTACCGACGAATTTATGATTGTTGCCGATGGCAATATCACTGAATTCGATGGTGACCTTGAAGACTATCAACAGTGGTTAGCTGATCGTAAAATCGAAGAACGACAAGAATTAAATCAGAGCAAACAACAAGAACGTAGCGAATTAACAGGATCTGTCCCGCTTGACCGTCGCACTCAGAGGCGTCACGAAGCGGAAGAAAGACAGCGTTTAGGCGTACTGAAAAAACCGCTAATTAAAGAGCTCAATCAGCTGGAAACCAAACTTGAATCCATCGAAACACGGCTTACGATAATTCAAGAAGCCATGGTTGATGAGAATTTCTATAGCGAAGAAAGCCGTGAATTACGCATTGAACTACTTAGCGAACACGGCCAATTAGAAGCTCAGAAAAACGAACTCGAGGAGCGTTGGTTGCAACTCAATGAAGAAATTGAGTTAATCGAACAGAACTAAAACCATGGGCTTCATAGTCAATCGAACTACGAAGCCCATGGTTATATTTAGTACATTACTAACACTGCATCTACACTAGTGACTCTTCATCACGTCGCGCAAAGCTGTGCGTCGATACTCCGCCACCTCTATCCGATTGATTTTTGAGACGCAGACCCTGTAACCACCAAACTAGGCCAATTAAAAGCAAACCGGGAATAAAGATCAGTAATTCTGATGGACGCTTAGGATTTTTAATCAAGACCTCATCTAAATCCCAATTAGCCTGCCAGCTTGATTTAGCCGCCACACTACCAAAACGGACATTACTTACCGTTGTGTTGCCGGCAAAGTCCATTAAACCTACTCCGGCAAGCTGCAAACGTTGTCTGCCAAGCTGTTGTATATCATCTCCCGCTGCAGCAGGTGGGCTATTAAGCACAACCGCTACTGTTTTGCTAAGCTCATCGCCCTCGACATTCATACCGCTGATAATCGCCACAAAACGACCGCCCTCGCGTATATTTGCCGCCACCTCATAGGCCTTAGCTGCTTCGAGTGAAATATACTCAGGCTCATAACGGTCCAGATACCAATCAGGTCGGAAAAACATAAAAGAAGCAATTAACAGTATCAAGGCTTCATACCATCGACACTGGGTTCTAAACCAGAACAAGGTCGCAGCAGCAAAAGCCAAACTAGCAATAATCGCACCAGAGATCACTAGGAGTAAATTCCACCAGCTCTCCACTCCAATCAAAAGAATCAAGGGATTAAAAACAAAAATAAATGGCAAAATCACCGTGCGCATCGCATACTTAAAACCCTGAATCCCGGTTTTAATCGGATCTTCTCCCGAGATCGCTGCAGCAGCAAAGGTGGCCAGTCCCACCGGTGGTGTAATATCCGCCATCAGTCCAAAATAAAACACGAACATATGCACCGCGATCAAGGGGATAATCATGCCACTCTGGGCACCTAGTTCAACGATTACGGGCGCCATTAATGTTGCCATCAAAATATAATTAGCGGTAGTCGGCATGCCTAGACCTAAAATCAGACAGACTAAACCGGTAAAGGTTAACATCAAGAAGACATTGCCCATGGATACCAACTCCACAAAGGCGGTCATGCGTAAACCCAAACCGGTCAAACTAATCGCACCGACAATCACACCGGCAGTACCACAAGCCACGGCAATACCAATCATATTGCGTGCGCCGCCCTCTAGACCACCTAAGGTTTCTTTGATTCCGACGATGGTTTGCTCTAACAGATTACTTTCCTTACGGAAAAACGCAAACAAGGGGCGCTGCGTCAACATCAGAACTAACAATGAACACACCGCATAAAATGCCGAAAGTCCGGCAGAGAGCTTCTCAATACTCAAACACCAAACCAAAATACCGATAGGGATTAAGAAAAACAAACCGGCTCTAACTGTCGGCCATGGTTCAGGACGCACCGGATTAGTCACACTGATATCTTGGGCTAAATCATCATGCTGAGCAGCAAGACGAAGCAAGTAAAGGTACAGGGTCACAATAATAGCCAATAACACCCAAACCCCTGATTTCCCAAACAGGGCTTGGACCCCGGTCCCGATATAATAAACCGCACCTAAAACAATAAAGATCGATGAAATACCCAATCCCCAACCAATGGCTTTTTGTTTATAGGTTTTTTCAGGGCCGCCCCCCATCATGGGTTCAATACCCAACTTCATTGCTTCTAGATGAACAATGTAGAAGAGTGAAATATAGGAAATCACCGCCGGTAAAATGGCATGCTTGATAACATCAGTGTATGGAATACCCACGTACTCAATCATCAGGAAAGCCGCCGCCCCCATCACCGGAGGCATGATTTGACCATCAACAGAAGCCGCGGTCTCAATCGCACCAGCACGCACACCACCATAACCTGCTTTTTTCATTAGAGGAATAGTGAAAATACCACCGGTGACAACGTTAGCTACTGATGAGGCCGAGACAATGCCATTGACACAAGATGAGACAACAGCGACCTTAGCCGGACCACCTCGTAAATGACCTAATAAGGCAAAAGACACTTGTACTAGGTAATTACCGCCACCACAACGGTCAAGTAAAGCACCTAACAAGACGAAAATAAAGATGTAGGAAACCGATACACCAGTTGCTACACCAAATGCTCCCTCAGCTGACCACATATGCGTCACCAGACGCTGAACAGAGTAACCACGGTGTGCGATGACCTCAGGCATATAGGGGCCGAAGAGACAATACAAGATAAAGACGATGGCCAACACCGCCATCGGCGCTCCTAGCGCACGGCGGGTTACTTCAAATAATAAAATAATACCTAAGGCACCGGCCCAAATATCCATTTGGGTCGGTAAGCCGGGACGATAGGCTAGTTCTTGGTAAAAAATATACAGATAACCACCACAAAAACCGGCCAAAATAGCTAAAATCCAGTCATAAAACGGCACTCTGGTGCTTTGACTTTTGAACATCGGGTAGGCTAAAAAACCTAAAAACATGGCTGTTCCAAGGTGAATAGAACGCGCTTCGGATTCATTAAAAATACCGAAACCAAGTGAGAATGGAATCGGCGACGCAAACCATAATTGGAAAAACGTCCAACACAGCGCACCAATGGCCAGCACCGCACCAGCGATGCCACCGACATTACGTCCCCCTCTATCAGCTTCACTAACCAGCTGCTCCAACTCTGCGGCCTTGGCAGCATCAATAGCTTGAGTCGGTTCTAAGCTATGATTTGGATTCATCGCTGAATCCCGTTCTAATTCTGGCGCTTGTTTAGTATCTAGCGTCATATTAGGACCTCTTTATTAGAATTAATTTATTGAGTAAAAAAAAATTGGTCACTGCGGTTTTACTTATTTGAAAACCAAGCAGTGACCAATTATACAAAAAACGGTGTTATTACTCGATCAAACCAACTTCTTTGTAGTACTTCTCAGCACCTGGGTGAAGAGGTGCGGATAAACCGTTTTTAATCATTTCTTCTTTGCTTAGGTTAGCCAAAGCCGGGTGCAACTGTTTTAACTCATCAAAGTTTTCAAAAACAGTTTTAACTACCGTGTAAATAACATCATCAGACACTTTAGCAGAAGTCACCACAGTCGCTACCACACCGTAAGTAGGTGTAGCATCCGGATTGCCATTGTAAAGGCCACCCGGAATCTCTACTTTGGCGTAGTAAGGCTTCTCATCAACAATCTTGTCAACAATAGGCCCTTGCATCGGCATCAGTTTGGCATTACACGTGGCTGTTGGATCCTGAATATTGGCAGATGGGTGACCTACACCATAGACAAAACCATCAATCTTGCCATCACACAGTGCCGGACCATGCTCGTCTGCACGCAACTCTGAAGCCAAGCCGAAGAAGCTTAGATCTAAGTCGGCTTCTTTTAGGTACTCTTCAAGTGAAGCACGTGTGCCGGAACCTGGGTTACCGATATTAAAACGCTTACCCTTAAGATCATCAAATGAATTAATATTGGCGTCGCCACGAACTAAATACGTTAAAGGCTCAGGGTGCATGGAAAAGACAGAACGCAAATCTTTATACGCATCACCCTCAAACTGACCGGCGCCCTCGTAGGCATTGTAACCAACATCAGACTGAGCAAAACCTAACTCTAACTCACCGGCACGGATGGTATTAACGTTAAAAACTGAAGCTCCGGTGGACTCTACGGAACAACGCACGCCATGATCGGCACGGTCCTTGTTGACAAGACGACAAATGGCACCGCCGGCGGCATAATACACACCGGTTACCCCACCGGTACCGATACTAACGAAAGTTTGTTGTGCCGAAGCAGTTGAAGGAACTGCGAAAGCAACTGCTAGAGCGGCAGTACTGGCAGCAAATGAAAAACGCTTTGAGATTGAACGAATCATGTTATCTTCCTTTGAAAATAGGCTTTGTTTCACACATTGACTCAACCGAATTTAACACAAAGCTACGCCAGAGGTTAATACAGTATTTCCCCTATAACTCTGGGGTAATTCGTCGAGCGTGAGCTACTTCGTCCATAAAAGCACGCATTTTTATAGGGTCCTTGTGACCGGCAGACGCTTCGATACCGCTGCACAAGTCCACCCCATACGGTTGATGCTGTTCTATTAAACTCCTAATATTGTCAGGGGCCAGTCCACCAGCAATAATAATTTTATCTTTGACTTGCTGCTGTCGAAGCTGATTTAAAAGCTGAACATCAAAGCAAATCCCCGCTCCCCCATAGGATGGACTATAAGCATCAAAGATAAAGGCTTTGGCGCTAGGGTAAGTTGCTACCTCGGCGGCTATCTCGGCCTCGGTAGAGAGACTGGGTCCCCCCACTCTGATAGCGCGCAGATAGGGGTAATTAAATTGTTCACAAAACTCTGCGCTTTCATCACCATGAAACTGTAAATAGCTTGGACGCACTTCCTCAATCACTCTGCGCACCTCAGCCTCGGGGGAATTGACCAACAACACCACAGAACTGACCCACACAGGCACAGCCTCAACCAGAGGCTGCAGTTGTTCAAAGTTTAAGGCCCTTTTGCTCTTTGGGTAGAGAATAAAGCCCAAGGCATCGACCCCCAAGTCAACGGCCTGACGGACGTCCTCAAGGCGGGTCATCCCACAAAACTTAATCCGAGTTCGATAAGACATAAACAAATTTACTGAAAATCGACGGCAAAAGGATCTCTGCTATCCGACTGTTGATGCTGTTTTTCTAGCGAATCCTCGGCCTTTTGTGTGGACTCAGCAGGCTCCGATGTTTGAGCATCACTTATCGACTCAGGACTGGTCGCAGCACCACTGCCAAATGAATCCACCGCATAAGGATCAGCACCATAGGCATCACCACCGGCAGGACTATCAGTCGCACTATCGCTACCAAAAGAACCACCACCAAAACTTCCGAAGCCATCACTAGCATAAGGATCGTCACCATAGCTGTTGCCAAAGTCAGTGCCAATCTGAATGGTCGCCGGATCAATCGTCGGTCCGGTACCTTTGTAATGCATGACTAAACCCGGAAACGCTAAAACCACCCCGACCATACATAATTGAATGATAATAAAGGGAATTGAGCCCCAGTAAATCTGGGTGGTCTTAACACCTTCGATACGCTGTTTCGTGACCTTGTCAATATAGGCATCTTGAGGCGCTACTGATCGCAAGAAGAATAAGGCAAAACCAAATGGTGGGTGCATAAATGAAGTCTGCATATTGACCGCTAAAATAACCGCAAACCAAATCAAATCAATGCCTAAACTCTCAGCAACCGGTGCCAATAAAGGCACAACGATAAAGGCCAACTCAAAATAATCTAAGAAGAAGGCTAATAAGAAAATAAAGATACTGACGACGATAAGGAAGCCATAAACACCACCCGGTAAATCAGAAAACAGACTATTAACCCAGTGTTGACCGCCAAAACCGGTAAAAGTTAGGGTAAAGATAGTCGATCCGACCAAAATAAAGATCACAAAACTGGTGAGCTTAGTGGTTGACTCCATGGCTTGTTTTAGCAGCGTAAGATTTAAACGACCACGTGACCAAGCTAAAATAATAGCTCCCACAGCCCCCATTGCACCACCCTCTGTTGGGGTAGCTACACCGATAAAGATCGTGCCTAATACTAGGAAAATCAACAATAAGGGAGGCACCATCACAAATACCACGCGTGAGGTGATTTTCGATAACAAACTGATTGGTAAGTACTTATCTACCAGCGCAAAGACAAACATAATCACCCCCCAAAGCAATAAGCTGACGACGATTTTCTCGTCCATCGGGGTGTTTTCCGCTACAAAAAACTGTGCATCAATCCAATAAGCAATCACACCGGCTAAAACCGAAGTGACTAATAATGAACGCAAACCTGAACGTCCATCGTCCTCACGGTACTTACGTGCCTCAGACGGTAAAGCAGGCGCTGATTTAGGAAAGAAAAGCGAAACAATTAAGATAAAAACAATATAAACAACAACCAAAGTCAGCGCCGGGAGCATGGCACCACGATAAATATCACCGACAGAACGACCGACCTGGTCGGCTAAGATAATTAAAACTAAGGATGGCGGAATAATTTGCGATAAAGTCCCAGAGGCAGCAATCACACCGGTCGCTAATCGACGGTCGTAACCATAACGCATCATAATCGGCAATGAAATCAGGCCCATAGAGATCACTGAGGCCGCTACCACCCCGGTAGTCGCCGCCAACATCGCACCAACCAAAACTACCGCAATCGCCAGTCCACCGCGCACAGGACCAAATATCTCACCAATGGTATCAAGCAGATCCTCGGCCATACCTGAGCGCTCAAGCACCAATCCCATTAAGGTAAAAAACGGCACAGCTAATAAGGTGTCATTTTGCACAATACCAAAGACACGATTAGGCAAAGCCTGCAGAAAATTAAAAGTAAATTCACCGAATAAAATACCGACCACGGCATAAAAAATACCATTGGCTGCCAATGAAAAGGCAACAGGGAAACCCAAGAGTAATAAGCCGACTAACGTCAAGAACATGATCGGTGGCATGTTGGCAACAATAAATTCAATCATTTTCTAATCCCCTATTGCTCGTTTGTATCAGATGTCAGGTTTTTACTTTTAAGCTCTTCGAGCAACTCTTCATCCGTGCTTTTAGCCTTGCGTAGAGGATTAGGTACCATACCTTTTAGAAAACCAATGCACTTAATCAGGTGGGAAATACCCGCCATAATCATCAAAGAAAAACCGATAGGGATAAGTAACTTGACCGGCCAGCGAATTAAACCACCGGTATTGGATGACATTTCAGCCGAAACATAGGATTGCACAAAAAATGGCCAGGACAGATAAACGATAAGCGCACAAACCGGCAAAATAAAAAAGATCACGCCGATAATATCGATAATGACCTGGGTGCGTTCTTTTAAGCGTGAATTCAGAACGTCCACGCGAACGTGTTCATTTTTTAAAAAGGTGTAGCCTGCGGCTAATAAGAACACAGCTCCGAATAAATACCACTGAATTTCCAGCCAGGCATTAGAGCTGCTGTGAAACACCTTACGGTAAATGGCATTACCGGCACTCACAATTGCCATCAATAGAGTAAGCCAGATTACCATCTGTCCGACTTTAGTAATAATAAAGTCAAAGAACCTGGATAGTGCAAGTAAAGAACGCATGAAGAAGACTCTTTATTTTTCTTGAAAAGAAGATAAGTTAACAAATAATGCAAAGGAACGACTGCCTAGAAGTACAAGACAGTTAATAGATTGTAACGGCAAAAGGCCGAGATATAGGATTATCTCGGCCTTTTGATGAGACTTTAAGATCTCAAAAAATACAATCCTAATGGATTATAACTTTTCTGTCAGCTCAGGTACAGCTTGGAATAAGTCAGCAACTAAACCATAATCAGCAACACCGAAAATTGGTGCTTCTGCATCTTTGTTAATCGCAACAATGACTTTTGAATCCTTCATACCAGCCAAGTGCTGAATCGCGCCCGAAATACCAACGGCAATATACAGCTGAGGAGCAACGACTTTACCGGTTTGACCTACCTGTAAATCGTTAGGTGCGTAACCTGCATCAACTGCAGCACGTGAAGCACCAACAGCAGCGCCTAGCTTCTCGGCTAAACCCTCAATAAGAGCAAAGTCTTCCTGGCTACCAACACCACGACCACCGGAAACAATCACAGCAGCTGCAGTTAACTCAGGTCTATCACTCTCAACCACTTGACGGCCGACAAACTTAGATAAGCCACTATCAGCCACGGCATCAACAGCTACGATCTCAGCAGAACCGCCCTCAGCAGCAACCCCATCAAAAGCGGTAGTACGTACGGTCAAGACTTTCTTATCCCCTTCAACTTGAACGGTAGCGATAGCGTTACCGGCATAGATGGGGCGCTGGAAAGTATCAGCAGACTCAACACCGATCACGTCAGTGATTTGGGCTGCATCTAACTTTGCGGCAACACGAGGAGCGATGTTTTTACCATTTGCAGTCGCCGGGAATAGGATATGACTATAGTCACCTGCTACCGCAAGCACTTGCTCAGCAACGTTTTCAGCTAAAAACTGCTCTAAGCTGTCGCCTTGGGCCAATAAAACTTTGGATACACCGGCTACCTTTGCGGCAGCATCAGCAACCGCTTGGGCACCCTGACCGGCAACTAAAATATGTATATCACCGCCAAGTTTGGCAGCAGCCGCTACAGTATTTAGGGTAGCCGGCTTTAAAGAAGAATTATCGTGTTCAGCAATTACTAAATTCGTCATCTTAAATCACCTTCGCTTCATTTTTTAACTTATCAACTAATGCATCGACATCAGGTACAGTTACACCGCCCTCACGCGCAGGTGGTTCAGCTACTTTTAGCGTCTTAATTCGAGGTGTCACATCGACACCTAAATCTGCAGGAGTAACGACATCAAGCTGTTTTTTCTTAGCTTTCATGATGTCAGGTAATTTAACGTAGCGTGGTTCGTTTAAGCGTAAATCAGTCGTGATAATCGCCGGCAACTGGACTTCGATAGTCTCTAGACCACCGTCAACCTCACGAGTAACAGTAGCACTGCTATCACCTAACTCAACCTTAGAGGCAAATGTGGCTTGAGGTCTGTCTAATAAAGCAGCAAGCATTTGACCGGTTTGGTTCGCATCGTCATCAATCGCCTGCTTACCTAGGATCACTAGTTGTACTTCTTCTTTTTGAGCAATTTCTTTAAGAAGTTTGGCAACCGCCAAAGGTTGCAACTCCTCATCGGTTTGTACAAGAATACCACGATCAGCTCCAAGAGCCATGGCTGTACGAATGGTTTCCTGGCACTTATCAACACCACAAGAAACGACAATGACTTCTGTCACTTTGCCTTGCTCTTTAAGACGTACCGCCTCTTCCATGGCGATTTCATCAAATGGATTCATGGACATCTTAACGTTAGCAATATCAACGTCTGTCTGATCAGCTTTTACACGTACTTTGACGTTAAAGTCAACAACGCGCTTGACGGGTACTAAGACCTTCATCAAATTTTCTCCTATGACAATTATTTTTAAATGCAATAAATTTTACATGGTGTCGCAATCATTTTACCTACTTTGCCAGTATTTACCTAATCAATTTCTGAAAAGGCCAACTTAACCTAGGGTTAAGTTATCACTTGACCTAAGGTCAACTGTAAGCTTTATACAACGCGAATAACGCTATTTTATGATCCACATAAAAATATATTGCTTTTAAGAGGTTAACTACAAAAACTTTTAACAAAATCCGGCTAAGGCTCTCACATGTTCAGTGGCGCTGCGAGCCAGAGCGCTAAGATTATAGCCACCCTCAAGGAAACTGATCACTCGCCCCTGACAATGCCTATCAGCAACCCCCATCAATTCCTTGGTCATCCAGACAAAATCTCGTTCAAGCAAAGTCATTTGCCCCATATCGTCATCGCGATGAGCATCAAAACCGGCACAGATAATCACGAGTTCCGGCTGGTAGGCCTCCATAATCGGCAACCACACGGATCTCACTGCTTCTTCAATTTCTTCGCGACCACTATAGGCCTTAAGCGGGACATTATGCATATTTGGCGCCACATCCTCGGCACCAGAATATGGAAAGAAAGGATGTTGAAAAAAACTGAACATCTTGACATGAGGGTCATGAGCAAAAATTTTTTCAGTACCATTGCCGTGATGCACATCAAAATCAATAATCGCGATACGCTGCAAGCCGTATTTATTTACCGCATAACGGGCAGCAATGCCGGCATTATTAAAAAAGCAAAAACCCATGCTTTTGTCGGGTTCAGCATGATGACCAGGCGGACGCACGGCACAAAACGCATTTTTAGCACGTGATTTCATCAACTCATCTACGGCCAAGAGACCTGAGCCGGCAGCCCTGAGGGCAGCACTCCAAGTATGAGGATTGAGACTGGTCTCCTCATTGTCAATATTAAAATAACCCTCGACAGGGATATTTGACTTGATGAAGTTCATATACTCGGCATCATGACAACGTAAAATATCCTCTTCAGTGGCCTGAGGAGCGTCCATTGCGGTAAGACACCAAATCAAGTCAGTAGCACAGAGACGGTCGTGAATCGCCGATAAACGCTTGGCGGATTCCGGATGCCAGCTGCGCATATTGTGCATACTGCATTCCGGATGGGTAATATAAAGCGTGCCTAACAATACAATTCCTCGCTCTATGGGTGTAAAAAATTTATCATATCAGTAACATCTTAATATGGACTCAGTTCAGAGAAGGCTCGGTATTTACCCTATAATTCATCTGTGCTTAACTGTGATTAAATAATTTATTGAGCAATTTCTTGTCCAAATCAATCTCTTCGACAATTTTTAAAACGTATTGAATATGAAGCCAACAAAACTATTAGTGACTCTACTTTCCGTTTTTTCCCTATCGGCCTGTGCCGGCAGCGCAACCAATCAATCCACAGCAAATCGTCAACCGCAGCCTGACACACATCAAGTAGCAACCAATACCGCCACTACGGATGTTCCTGACAGCGCTGGTGTCAGTGCTGATTTTGAAAATCGGACTTTAAGCGCCAATAAAGATATGTTTATTCGCGAAGTTGCCGAACGCTATCAGGTACCAATTAATCATGTTGCCAATTTAGTGAATTCCGCCGAAGTTAATTCACAAACTCAGCGTTTGATGGCACCTAGTACCGGTGGTCGAGTTAAACGCTCATGGACCACCTATAGAAATCGCGTGATGGATCCTATCCGTGTGCGTGGCGGCAAGAGTTTTATGCAAAGAAACGCGGCCACCCTAAAACAGGTTGAGCAGCAATACGGTGTTCCCGCAGAAATTATCGGTAGTATTATCGGCGTAGAAACCGTCTACGGTAACTATATGGGAACGTTCAGACTGCTTGATTCGCTCTATACCCTCGGTTTTTACCACCCGGATCCAAGCCGCCCAGAACGTCACCAGTCTTTCCGCAACCAGTTAGCCGCTTTAATTAAGTTGGATCATCAGGGTAAATTAAATGCCAATACCGAATTAGGCTCCTTTGCCGGCGCCACCGGGTTACCGCAGTTTATGCCGATAAGTATTATGCATTTTGCAGTCGATGGCGATGGTGACGGCCGTATTGATTTACGTCATAGTGAGATTGATGCTATTCACTCTGTGGCCAATTTCTTAGTTAAACACGGATGGCAGCGTGGGATGCCGGTATTTGCTCCAGCCAGCTTGCCAAGAAATCCGGCAGCGGTTGAAGGCAAGGGCTTAGAGCCAACATTAACTTGGCAAGAATTAGAAGCTCAGGGCTCAAATAGCAGCACGCCAAATGCCGCTTGGAAAAACGGTCGTCAGCTAGGTGTGATTAATTTGATGGACGAGACGCGTGGCAGAAATGAATACCGTATTGCCACCCAAAACTTCTTTGCCATTACTAAATACAACAATAGCTACTTCTATGCTGCTTCGGTTGCCGACTTTGCTCAGACGCTTAAATAGTATCGCTTGATCAATTAAAAGCAGGACCAGACTAGATCCGATACATTCATCCAGAAGCTCGGATCTAGGTACATGGAAAATAACAGAAGTAATACGAAAATAGCCACAAAAGCTAAGATAATTCGCAAGCCTTTCATGATTTTAATTACCTAATACCGGTGTTTGTCGTCTCTCAATAGCACGCTCAATAATCGGCCAATTTGCCAACGTAGCAAACACACTCATAGCAATGGCGAGCAGCCACATCAAATCATAATTACCGAATTTATCATAGAACACACCGCCTAACCAGACACCTAGAAAAGAGCCGACCTGATGACTGAAGAAGGCGATCCCACCCAACATGGATAAATGACGAATACCAAATATCTGAGCAATGATGGCATTGGTTGCGGGCACTGTAGATAGCCACAAGAAACCCATAGCCATTGAAAAAAGATAAACGCTTAGGGGACTCAGCGGCGCTAATAAAAACAGCACAATAATCACTGCACGCAAAGCATAAATACCCATTAGCAAATAGCGTTTTTGGAAGCGTTGCCCCATTGAGCCCACTAAGTAACTGCCGAATATGTTAAACAAACCGATTAAAGCCAAAGAAAAACTCGCCACCTCAGGACCCAGACCATTGTCCTTAATATAGCCGGGCAAATGCACGGCGATAAAAACCACTTGAAAACCACACACAAAGTAGCCCAGAATCAGCAACACATAACTGCGATAAGTCAGAGCCTCTTTGCACGCTTCGATAATACTCTGATCGCGTTCTACAGCACCCGAATCACTGTCTGATGGTACCCACACCACGCGTTCCCGAAGAAAAGCCGCTAGGGGAATTATCAGCAAAGACATCAAGGCCAGAATCACGAGCGCGCCCTGCCAACCATTAAGACTGATTAAGGTGTTAGACACCGGCAACATCATAAACTGTCCGAAAGAACCGGTCGCTGCTGCTACTCCCATTGCCCAGGAACGTTTCGTAGCACTAATATGTCGACCAATGATGCCAAAGATAATGATATAAGTGGTAGCAGAGTGAGCAATGCCGGTGACAACACCGACTGTCAGAATAAACATCAATGGTGTACTTGAATACGCCATACCGATAAGACCGAAGGCATAACAAATCGCACCACCCACGATGATTTTGAAGGCACCGTAGCGATCGGCCAACATCCCGGCAAAGATACCGACTAACCCCCAGACCAAATTCTGTAACGCCATGGCAAAGGAGAAAATCTCTCTCTCCCACCCATGCGCTTGGCTAATCGGTAATAACCACAACCCGAAACCATGCCGTATACCGACCGATAAAGTAACTATCAAGCCCCCACAGAGCAAGATTCGTCGTACTGATAATTTATTTTGGACTACAACGCCCATCTCTGTCTCCGAGGAACGACTGCTTTATTGCTAGTTTTTGTCAGCGTGCTTGAGGGCTGGCCATGCTTTGTTCAGATAATAAAACATCGACCAGAGAGTTAAAAAAGCCGCTACAAAAATCAGGACATTGCCCACAAAAACTAAATTCACCCCAAAAACGGTCTGATAGACCATAAGGCAAGGAATAGCCGCCATTTGAGCGGCTGTTTTGAACTTACCTAGCTGATTAACCGCTACACTGCTGCGGGCACCGACACTGGCCATCCACTCACGTAAAGCAGATATTGTTAATTCACGACCGATAATAATCAGCGCAATGTAGGATTCAACACGACCCAAATCCAGTAAGATTAATAAAGCAGCACAAACCATCAGCTTGTCAGCAACCGGGTCTAAAAAAGCCCCAAAAGCCGAGGTTTGATTCCAGCGTCGCGCTAAATAGCCATCGAGCCAGTCAGTGATTGCTGCCACCACAAAGGCGCCGGCTCCGAGCCAATCGCGTAGCGACACGCTCAAACCATCAAAAGGCAGATAATACAACGCAATGATCAAGGGGATCATGGCGATGCGAAGCCAAGTAAGAATTATCGGTAAGTTCATTGATTTCATAGCAGCTATATTATCACCCTAACACTCAATCTAAGCTAAAAAAGACTAACGCAATGCATCATAAATGCGTTGTGCCATTTGTTGAGAAATCCCTTCGACTGACGCTAGATCATCCACACTGGCATTTACCACCCCATTGAAGCCGCCAAAACGGGCTAATAGGCGTTGGCGGCGCTTTGGACCGACCCCTTCGATCTCTTCCAAACGCGAGACGTTTCGGGCCTTAGCGCGTCGACTACGCATCCCCGTAATCGCAAAGCGATGTGCCTCGTCACGGATTTGTGCTACTAGTAATAATGCCTTAGAAGCAAGACCTAATTCCACTGATGGGCGAGAGTCCGCAAAAATAAGCGTTTCCAAACCTACTTTACGCCCCTCACCCTTGGCGACACCAACGATCATTGAAATATCCAAGCCCAAATCGGTAAAGACTTGGCGAGCCACCTCAACCTGTCCTTTACCGCCGTCAATGAGTACCACATCCGGCAACGACTCTGACTCATAACCACGCGCATAACGACGCTGTAAAACTTGGCGCATGGCTGCGTAGTCATCGCCCCCGGTAATACCGGCAATGTTGTAACGTCGATAGAGTGAGGATTGCATATCATGATTCTGGTAAACCACACAAGAAGCCTGAGTGGCTTCACCATGACTGTGACTAATATCAAAACACTCGATGCGTAACTGCGCTAAGGCCTCCGGATCCAAATCCAGACCTAAGAGTTCGGCTAAGGCTTGCGTCCTTTCTTGCATTTGTCCAGCTTCAGCAGAACGTCTTTGTAGCGCGAGTTGGGCATTACGTTGAGCTTGCTCCAGCCAGTTCTTACGCAGTCCACTGGGGCGCGTAATAAGTTGGGAGCGCGCTCTACCCTCTTGCTTCAAGAGCAATAACAGCTCAGGATCGGCAAGGTTATGTGAACAGACTAAGACCGGTGGTAATTGATGCTCCAGGTAATGACTGGCAACAAAGGCAGCCAGAATTTCACTGGGCTCATCACCATTGACATGAGTAGGAAAGATCGGCTTATCACCCAAGTGACGCCCAGCTCTGACCATCGCTAAGTTAACACAGTAATTGCCATCAAACTGCTCAACCGCAATCACGTCCACATCACTCTGATCGGTGGATTCCATGGCCTGCTGTTGAATCAGAGTCGCTAGGGATTTCATTTGATCACGAAACATTGCTGCGCGTTCAAAAGCCAATTCACTTGATGCTTGAATCATTTTGCTTTCCAATGTTTTTAATACGTCATTGGATGCACCGTGCAGGACTTTAATCGCATGATCGATATCTGCCTGATACTCTTCTTTGCTAATTAAATTAACACAAGGTGCAGAACAACGCTGGATTTGATAAAGCAAACAGGGTCTGGAACGATTTGAAAAAACACTGTCTTCGCAAGTGCGTAAACGGAAGATCTTTTGCAGTAACTGCATGGTATCGCGCACTGCCCAAGAGTTAGGATAAGGCCCGAAAAAATGCCCCTCTTTATTGGTGGTGCCGCGATAATACACCATCCGTGGCGACTCATGATCCGTAAACATCAGATAAGGATAGGATTTATCATCACGGAATAAAATATTGTATTTAGGCTGCAAGCGCTTGATTAAATTAACTTCCAAAATCAAGGCTTCTGCTTCAGAGTCGGTAATCGTAATATCCACACTAGCCACACGCGCCACCATATGGGCAATCCGTGGGCTTTGTAGATTTTTTTGGAAATATTGAGATACCCGCTTTTTTAAGTCCTTGGCTTTACCAACATACAAGACCTCGCCATCTTCCGCGATATGTCGATACACACCGGGCAGATTAGGGAGATCTCTTAAAAAGCTTTGAATATCAAATGACGATGACTTTGAACTCATATTATTTGCCATCTTGACAGAAAAACATAACGACTGATTAGACTAAATACGAGACATCCGCACCTAAAGCCTGCAAAGCTTGTCTAGCTTTAACGTAGCGTGTTTCATTATGAAGTTGCTGCCAATTCATAAAAGGCATAGACGGCATTAAATTCGTGAGACGCGCAATAGATTCGCTTGAGGCTTCGTGTTCTAATTGTGCTAACAGCTCATCTGCCAAGTCCGGACGATTACAAACCAAAACCATATCACAGCCAGCCTCAAAAGCAGCGTTAGCGCGCTCTAAAATACCGCCAACCACTGATGCACCTTCCATGGTGAGATCATCAGAGAAGACCATGCCCTGATATCCCATGCGCTCACGCAAAACCTCCTGAACCCAGAACTTGGAAAATCCAGCCGGCATCGAGTCGACCTTTTCGTAAATCACATGTGCCGGCATCAAAGAAGGTAATTTAAGATGTCCTAAAGCCACATAAGGCTGAATATCCTGCGCCCAAATGTCATCAAAGTCGCGGCTATCTACCGGAATCGCAACATGGGAATCGGCCTCAACAAAACCATGTCCCGGAAAGTGCTTACCACAAGAAGCCATACCGGCTTCCGCTAAACCCTCAATTAAGGCCTCAGAAAGCTCAGCGACCGCTGCCGGATCGCTGTGAAATGCACGATTCCCTATCACCTCACTAGCGCCATAATCTAAATCCAGTACCGGGGTAAAGGAGAAGTCTACGCCACAAGAACGCAACTCTGCAGCCAAGACATAGCCCACATCACGTGTTAAAGCAATGGCCGCTGCACGGTCCTGATCCCACAAGCGACCTAAATCACGCATCGCCGGCAAATGGGTAAAACCCTCGCTACGACAACGTTGAACGCGCCCACCCTCATGGTCAATGGCAATCAGCAAGGGCTGATCACGTACCTCATGAATTTGACGACATAATTCACTGAGTTGATTAGGGTCTTGATAGTTACGAGCAAATAAAATGACCGCACCGACCAGAGGATTTTTGAGGCGTTCGATTTCATGACTTTGCAAACATAGGCCCTCAACATCGACCATAACAGGGCCTAAGGCCATACTTGAGTTTTTATTTATTGATGACATAACTCGCCTTTAAAAATATCATTGCGCTACTATTTGCGCTCTACAATCACTAGGGCCATGGCCAAATCGGATTCATCAGTTAGAGAAACATGAGCTTCGCCAAAACGCTCCTCATACCAGTCTTTTAAGTCGCCGGATAAGACGACGATGGGTTTACCGCTTATTGAGTTTAAGGTTTGCATCGATGACCAACGCATTGGTGAGCGCATACCCAAGCCTACCGCCTTGGAAAAGGCCTCTTTAGCTGCAAAGCGTGTAGCTAAGAAGGTCACGCCACGATGCGGATCGCGTTCATAACGTCGTTGGAACTTATCTCTCTCACCAGCCCCAAGGATACGCTTTAAAAAACGCTCACCATGGCGATCGAAGGCCTTTTGAATACGATTAATATAAATTAAATCGGTACCGATACCGGCAATGGCTGCAGCCGCTGGTGTCTGCTGCGGATCAAGAATTCTGGGGTCAAGCATTAAAGAAACCTCTAAATTTTAAGACGCAAATTAATTATCGTCCTCGGAGCCATTTGAACAACCTATTCCGCTGCCTGCGGGTGACTTTAAAAAATTATCACGATAATGCCTTAGCTCCTCGATTGACTCATAGATATCAGCTAAAGCTTCATGTTTGCCCTTTTTGACCACACCACGATAAACCTCAGGGTTCCAACGTCTCGCCAACTCTTTAAGGGTGCTGACGTCCAATGTACGGTAATGGAAAAAACGCTCGAATTCCGGCATATACTTAAACATAAAGCGACGATCCTGACTGACTGTATTACCGCACAATGGGGAGGCGCCTTTATTAACATATTGACTAAGAAACTCGATTAATTGTTGCTCCGCTTCCGCTTCAGTGGTGGTCGACGCTCTGACACGAGCGGTCAAACCGGTACGTCCATGCGTGGTGGTATTCCACTCATCCATGGCGTTTAGAATTTCATCAGGTTGATGAATCACAATCACCGGACCCTCTGCCACAACGGTTAGATCCGGTTCGGTAACCACCACGGCTACTTCCAACACTCGTTCAATTTCAGGATCCAATCCACTCATCTCCATATCCAGCCAAACTAAACGAAGGTCTCTTGACGCCATATATACTTCCTTTTGATTTACTATAATGTTTAGTATTGTCGCACAGAACTATTGTTTATACAGGAACCCATGCAAGCACATCACTTTACATTCTTATTTATTAGCTTAATTATTTTGGATTTTGGCATTCGTACTTGGCTTAATATCCGTCAAATCCGACATATTTCCAAGCACGCAGTTGCGGTGCCCGAAGAGTTTGCCGAGCATATTAGCCTAAAGAGTCACCAACGTGCCGCTCGCTATAGTCTGGAGCGCCTGAGACTCAGTCAATTAGAGGTCTTTTATGATGTGGTGATTCTGTTGGCTCTAACAATTCTGGGTGGGGTTAATTGGCTATACCAAGCCTTTGGTTTAGCAACTGAGCCGACTATTCTTAAATCGCTGCTATTTATTATTAGCGTTCAATTAATTTTGAGTATTTTAGGTTTGCCTTTTTCCATCTACAAAACCTTCAAACTCGAACAAAAATACGGTTTTAACCGTACCACCCCGGGTCTATTTATAAAAGACACGCTAATCTCGATGGTCGTCTCCTTAGTGCTTGGCAGTGCTATTTTGGTGGCAATTTTGTCTATTATGCAAAGCACTGAACAATGGTGGTTCTGGGCTTGGTTAGTGGTCTTGGCCTTTATGGCGGTGATGATGTATGTCTCACCAACCTGGTTAATGCCCTTGTTTAATAAATTTACCCCATTAGATGAGGGGGATGTTAAAGAAAAAATCGAAAAGCTGGCGGCTCGTTGTGATTTCAAGTTAAACGGTTTATTTGTTATGGACAGCTCAAAGCGCAGCTCTCATGGCAATGCTTTTTTCACCGGTTTCGGTAAAAATCGTCGCATCGTCTTTTTCGATACGCTATTGAACAAATTGGGCGCGCATGAGATCGAGGCGATTATGGCGCATGAACTTGGTCACTTTAAGCATAAACATATTATCAAACGCTTGACCCTGATGGTTATCGGCAGTTTCGTCTTCTTTGCTCTGCTGGGCTATGTTAGCGACAAGAGTTGGTTTTATCAGGGTTTAGGTGTGAATCTACCAGCACATGATAGCTACCATGCCTTAACCTTAGTACTATTTGCTCTGGCACTACCCACCTTTACATTTTGGTTAACGCCGCTTAACAGCCGCCTGTCTCGACGCGATGAGTTTGAGGCCGATGCCTTTGCTGCAGAACATAGTGATGCCAATCAGCTAATCTCAGCGCTCGTTAAACTATACGACGACAATGCCAGCACCCTCACCCCTGATCCGGCCTTTTCAGCCTATTACGATAGTCACCCGCCGGCCATTATTCGTATTCAACACCTTAAAAACCTGCTCGGAGCCAGTCTATGATGCAAGGACGCATTATCTCTGCTCATGGGAGACATTATGTCGCGCGGGTTGAGGAGCAATTATGGCATTGCTATACCCGCGGCAAACGTGCAGGGATCTGCGTTGGTGATTATGTAGAAATATCCCCTCAGGGTAATAACGAAGCACGCATCGAAAATACTCTAGAACGCAAAAACTTACTCTATCGCAGTGATGAGATGCGGAGTAAACAATTTGCTGCTAATGTCGATGTGCTCCTACTGATCACCGCGGTCGAGCCGAAATTTTCTGATGATCTCTTAGGGCGCGCGCTCACTGCCGCTTGGAATGAAAATCTCAAGCCCTATATTGTGCTAAATAAAATCGATATTATCAAGGGCTTGGATGAAGCCCGTGCTCGTCTCACACGCTATCAAGCCTTAGGAGTCGAGATTATCGAGTGCAGTACCGAAGAGGCAGAGGACTTAGCAGCCAAGCTACTCCCCAAGATTGAAGGTCACACGGCTCTCTTGTTAGGCCAAAGCGCCATGGGCAAATCAAGTATTTTAAATGTCTTAGTACCTAGCGCTCAGGCCCATACACAGGAGCATTCACAAGCCTTGGGTGCCGGTAGACACACCACGACCAAAACCGAGCTTTACGATATCACAAATAATGGCAAGATTATCGCCTCAATTATTGACTCGCCCGGTTTTCAAAACTTTGGTTTATTGCATTTGAGTGATGAGCAAATCGTCAAAGGTTTTCCGGAGTTTACAGAGGCGATTCAGAATTGTCGTTTTTATAATTGTCGCCATCTGCGTGAGCCGGGTTGTGGGGTCACAGCGGCTCTCCACAGCGGCGAGATACATCCTGAACGCTACGCACTGTATGAGCGGATTATTGCAGAAAATGCAGCCGCCCCTAAGTGGTAATTTTAATTAACGCGCTTGTTGGATGCGCTGATAGAGATTGCGCAAGATAGAGGCAGTCGCGCCCCAGATAAAGTGATGTGCCCAGTTAATTCCGTAGTAATTAAAGGGGACCCCGTCACGACTGGCGGTATACAGTCGGTAGTTGTTAGGATTAGTCAAATAGCTAAGCGGCACCAAAAAGACCTCTTCAACCTCTCTGGTGTCAATAACAAAACGGGAAACCTCTGTGATCCAACCTAAATAAGAGCTCATGGCAAAACCAGTGCCGGTATAGAACACCGGCATCTCACCAAGGACTGAAATCTTTGAGCGCTCAACCCCTATTTCCTCTTCGGTTTCACGTAAGGCGGCATCTTCGAGATCCTTGTCGCTTTCATCAAAACGCCCGCCCGGAAAACTAATCTGCCCGCGATGACTTCTAATTTTTGAAGAGCGCTTAGTCAGCACGATTTGAGTTTGATCGTCATGATTAACAATAGGAATCAGCACACCAGCCTCGATAAAGCTGCTTTTAATGACTGATTTCTGTGAATTCCAATCTTGCACTAACTCGTCTTGAGACCAGATGTATTCGGGTAAAAAAGCACGCTCAAGCAAGATCCCCAACTCATCATCCCCAATCACGGGTAGACCAAAACCCGCACATTCCGAAGGTTGAGTAAAAGGATTAAAGTCTGGCACAGAACTATAAGGACGATTGGGATCTTTGCTCATTATATTTAAATGATTTGAATTATTTAATTAATATCAATAGTTTATATTATATATTGCCAGTAATTTTTAGCAATAAACAAAAAGCAAGCAAGGGTTAATTATTGCTAAACCAGCAACAATCATAAAATCTTAAGCTTCTCGTTAGCACTTCGAAAAATTGGCAAAAAAAAGCATGTCATCGGATAGACCAAGGACATGCTTTAAAGAAATAGTTCTTTTGAAGAGCTGTGCTAGATAATTACTTAGCAGCAGTTCTGCGAACCAACTTCTCTTTAATACGAGCCGCTTTACCGGAACGATTACGTAAGTAGTAAAGCTTAGCGCGACGAATAGCACCACGACGCTTAACTTCGATAGAAGCGATTTGCTGAGAGTACAACTGGAAAGTACGCTCAACTGCTTCACCGGATGAAATCTTACGGACAGTAAAAGCTGAGTTTAAACCACGGTTACGCTTAGCGATAACGACGCCCTCATAAGCCTGAGTACGCTTGCGGTTACCCTCAATCACGTTTACGTTAACAACAACAGTATCACCAGGACCGAATTCAGGTAAGGTTTTGCCTTCGCTAAGGCGCTGAATTTCTTCCTGCTCAAGAGTTTGAATTAAATTCATTTATGGACTCCAAATCATCATACACAACGAAAACACTCCATGCGGCTCTTGTTCTTGGTCGACTATAAGCGCAGACATGTAAACTACACACCTATGTAATTTAATTGTCAGAGGATGAGTAAGCCAAAGATTTTACCCTTAAAATCAGTTGCTTGTCAATGGTTAGATCGTTCAAAAGCGCCAATAAGCAACTAGTGTAAAGTGTTCATCGGCGCATATAACTAAGCATGATTAATGATGCATAAACTACTATTTATCCGTAGCTAATTAACAACAATTAAATCTTATTAATAGGGATCTTAAAGTAGGTCGTGCCATTGTCCTCGGCCGGCGGGAACTCACCCGCACGCATATTTAACTGCACCGAAGGCAGAATTAATTTAGGCATATCAAGGGTTGCATCACGCTCAGTGCGCATTTTGACAAAAGCCGCTTCACTGATACCGCCACCAACATGGATATTATTGTCACGTTGCTCTTTAATCGTGGTCTTAAACTCAAAGTAATCACGATTTTCGGCCTGATAATCGTGACATAGATACATCACGGTGTCATCAGGCAATTCAAACAGCTTTTGAATCGATTGATAAAGTGTCGCTGCATCGCCGCCCGGGAAATCACAACGCGCCGTACCGTAGTCAGGCATAAATAAAGTATCACCCACAAAAACGGCGTCTTTGATCACATAACTTAAACAGGCCGGTGTATGACCTGGGGTGTGTATAACACGTGCTTTTAATTCGCCGATATTGAACGTGTCGCCATCTTTGAATATTTGATCAAATTGACTGCCATCACGCAAAAAAGCACTCTCGGCATTAAATAAATCACCGAAGACATTTTGTACCGTGGTAATGTACTCACCAATCGCAATACGCCCACCCACCTGCTCTTTCAAATACGGTGCCGCAGACAGATGATCAGCGTGAATATGAGTTTCTAACAGCCACTCAACCTCGAAACCATGCTCCTTGACATAAGCAATCACGGTATCAACCGTCTCAGTCGAGGTACGACCGGCTGCCGCATCATAATCCAGCACCGAATCGATAATGGCTGCTTTTTTAGTCACAGGATCACTTACAACGTAGCTATAGGTATAGGTATCTGCATGAAAAAACTCTTGAACATTCATAAATTGTCCTCTTTAATTGCTTATATGTATATTAGTAAGTATTAATATACCTATCGTACCCTATATCTGCCGCTCTGTCACCCTATTAAAGCGATAGTTAAAAGCAAATTCAACAAATTTCTGATGGGCGTCGGAATGGCGACTTTTTTTATTCTCTAATAAATACAAAGGACGCCTTAAAGCATCAACCTGCTGCACAGATAACACCTTGATTTTATCCAATTCCAATAAATCCTGTAGGGCAAAACGCGACAAACAACCAATACCAAGATCATTAATAACCGCTTGCTTTATCGCTTCAGAATTGCCCAGCTCCATCACCTTGGAAGTTTTCAGATGCTGCAATAAGTGATTTTGAACAAATATCCTCGTGCCGGAACCTATTTCACGAAGAATTAAAGGTATATGCTCAAGCTCACTTAAACTAGCTAAGGGCTCAGAAGATTGAATAAAACGACTATTTTTAGCTGCGAATAAGACCAGTTCGTCCTCCATCCAGTCTGTGGCTTTAAGCTCCACAAAGGGGTTTTCACCCTCTATAAAACCTAGATCATAGTCATAATTCAATAGACCTTCGCAAATATCAGTACTATTAAAAATAGCTAGACGTATATCGATTTGAGGATATTGTGCTTGAAAATCCCGTATTAGTCGTGGCAACAGGTAATTGCCTATGGTCGTACTGGCACCAATCACTAAACGTTGCATTTTCAAATCAAATAAATACTCAATTTGCTCAATCTGTTTCAGGGTTTCACCCGCTAGAGAACTCAGCATATGGGCTTGTTGTGTCGCTATCAGACGCTTACCCACACGTTGGAATAAGGTGGCATCCAATTGCTTTTCCAATTCACTCAAAGCCATGCTAATTGCTGATTGGGACAAAAACACCTGTTCGGCCGCCGCTACCGTGGTCCCTGTGTGATAAACCGCCAAGAAAATTTCCAACTGTTTTAGAGTAATTCTCACTTCTATCCTTAGTAATCAATAACTTATCTTTATATAAATTTTATTGATAGATTATACCTATATTACTGATTTTCATTTATTAGTATAAGCGTTTAATATATCTAAAGAATAAACAATCAGATAGTATTTCCTCCAAGCAGTTAGTCAATGAGTCAAACACAAAAAAACACCTTCCTCAGCCAAGTCAAAGAGTTTTGGCCAGGTTTACTTCTAATCACCGCGATTGTAGTGGTCTCTACTATTTTGGTCAGAATGGGTATCGGTCAAAATTATGGTTTAAGCCCTTTAATCTATGCCATTTTATTGGGCATGGTTGTGGGCAATACCTTTTTTAAACGAATTAGTCGAGCCGCTAATCCCGGTGTCAATTTTGCCAAAAGCAAATTATTACGTCTGGGGATTATTTTGTATGGTTTTAATTTAACCATCAATAAAGTGTGGGCCCTAGGTTTACACGCCATTTTAATTGACGCGATCATGTTGATTTCGACTTTTGTATTGACTTACTACTTTGGCACTAAAGTCCTCAAGATGGATAAAGACACCACTATTTTAAGTGGTGCCGGTTGTAGTATTTGTGGTGCGGCTGCCATTATGGCCACGGCCTCGGTAGCTCGTGCCAAAACCGCCGCCGTCAGCCAAGCTGTCACGATTATTGTGCTATTCGGTACGTTGGCTATTTTTATCTATCCACTGCTCTACCCTGTTTTTACACACTACATTACTGACGCCGCCTTTGGTGTTTACGTGGGTTCTTCAGTGCATGAAGTAGCGCAAGTTGTGGCTATTGGCAAAGTATTGGGCACAGAGGTCGCTGATACCGCTATTTTGGCAAAGATGGTACGGGTGATTATGTTAGCGCCCTTTTTATTTGCTATTTCGTTTATTTTTTATCGGCAGGATAGTCGAACAAGTCGCACAAAGGGCGGTGAAGTAGCGTCAAAGCGCGTGGCTTTGCCCTGGTTTGCGGTCTGGTTTTTGCTAATGATTGTACTGAATTCGATGCTGCCAATCCCGCAGAGCTACATTAGCCAAATTTTATGGCTTGATAATATTTTATTGATGATGGCGATGGCAGGTTTAGGACTAAGCACTCAACTCTCCACCTTTAAAGCGGCCGGACCGCGCCCATTTGCCTTGGGCTTAGTGGTATTTGTCTGGTTAATTGTGGCAGGGATTGTGTTACAGCTATTATTTGCTTAAGCGCTTACCCTGTACAGTGCTGCGACAGTAGCTGTAAATTTTAGTTTAAACTCAAACAAACTCGGCCGCGCATCACCACAATGCGCCACCTTTGATGCTGCAAACTCAGACTACGATCAAAGCCTAATTGATGAACTTCTCTAAGTTGTCGCAACCAATCATTGATACGTCGCTCCGTCGGCATCTGAACACCATGCAGAGCAAGCCAATAGCGCAGAACATTGGCTTGCCTGCGTTCAGAGAGCTGGCGCCAACTAGCCAAACAAAAACTTCGGCCCTCATCCTTCAGGTCAAGCTCTTGTAAATCACTTTCGGCAAGCTCATCTAAAAGCTCTTGAGCTTCTGACATTAAACCAGCGTGTCGGCTTAAGGTTTGTTTCCACTGCGGCCAAGCTTGGTCTAAACCGGGAATTAATAAACGTCGCACAGCCGCTCTTTTGTAGCGAAGATCCAGATTACTGGGGTCGCGGATCATGGTAAAGCCACTCAACCCTGTAAAAACCGTAGCCGCCTCTGTGATTAACTTCCTATCAATAGTCAACCATGGCCGATGATAGGTCACACCACCGTAAAGATGCGCACTCAGCATACCGGTCATACCCTTGACCCCGGTGCCACGTAGCAAACGCAGCAATAACGTCTCAGCTTGATCATTTAAATGATGGGCCAAGATAAAATGTTGAATAGCATGAATTTGGCAATAATCGCTATACGCTTGATAACGGGCCACACGGGCCGCCGCTTCTTCGCCTAGTCCACTTTGAGGCTCCACCTCAACCCTCAAGACCTCACATTGAAAACCGAAATATGCCGCTAACGATTGACAATGTTCGGCCCAAGCATCGGCATCAGCCATCAAACCGTGATGAATATGGATAATATGCAAGGAAAGACTAAACTGACGCACTAGGGGAGCCAGAGTCGCCAGCAGCATAGAAGAGTCAGCGCCACCACTTAAACCGATGGCGATTTTTAACTTATCTGCGCTGCCCTGTGTCGATATGGACGTTTGAAGAGAAGCCAATAAAGTAACCAGCGCTTTAGTTAAGACTGTGGTCTCTTTGGCTTCATAAAAACTAACTAATTGGGGATAAATGTCGCTGCTCAGCGGATTAGGCTTTCTCAACGAAGCTGCCATAAGCCATTAAACGCTCAAGTCGACGCTCTACCAATTGCTTTGAGCTTAAACCGGACAATGAACGCAAAGACTCAGACAGAGCTCGACGTAGATTTCTGTACATCAACTTAGAGTCTCGATGCGCGCCACCAACAGGCTCTTCGATGATTTTATCAATCAGGCCTAATTGCTCTAATTTAGGCGCTGTAATAGCTAACGCCTCGGCAGCGACCGGCGCTTTATCAGCGCTACGCCATAAAATAGAAGCACAACCCTCAGGCGAAATCACCGCATAAGTAGCGTATTGCAGCATTTGTACCACATCACCGACAGCAATCGCTAATGCACCACCTGAACCGCCCTCACCGATAATGGTCGCAATCAAGGGCACTTTAAGCTCAGCCATGGTGTAAAGATTTTGCCCAATCGCCTCTGATTGACCACGTTCCTCGGCACCGATACCAGGATAAGCACCCGGAGTATCAATAAAGGTAAAAACCGGTAAACCGAACTTTTCGGCTAAACGCATAAAGCGCAGGGCTTTACGATAGCCTTCGGGTCTTGGCATACCAAAATTACGACGGGCGCGCTCCTTAGTGTCACGACCTTTTTGGTGACCAATAACCACACAAGGCTCGCCATTGAAGCGGGCTAAACCACCAACAATCGCCGGGTCATCGGCATACATGCGATCACCGTGCAGCTCATGGAAATCAGTGAAAATCGCCTCAATATAATCCAAGGTATAGGGACGCTGTGGATGACGCGCAACCAATGCCGTCTGCCAAGGTGACAATTTTTTGTAAATGGATTCGGTTAAATCGTCACTCTTTTGTTGGAGCTTCGTGATCTCTTCCGATATATCGACGACCGAATCGCCCGACATAAAACGTAGCTGATCAATTTTCTGCTCCAATTCTTCGATTGGTTTTTCAAATTCCAAATAGGTATTTTTCATCTTTTTGCTCTATAACCTTTTACTCTACTGAGTGATATGTCTTTGCTATGCTTGGCTACCATCAGCTAGACTACGCCACATATACCAAGTCGCTACGGTCTGCCAAGGTTGCCAATTATCGGCAAGCTCACGAATTTCATATCGTGACACCGGCTCACCACTAAAATAATGCTTGGAAACGGCCTTAAGTAGTCTAGCGTCCTCTAGGGGTAATACATTTGGCCGATATAAATTAAAAATCAAAAACATCTGTGCGGTCCAGGCACCAATGCCACGAATCTGACACAGATCGTTAATCACCTCTTGATCAGACATTTTAGACCATTTTGCAGGATTAACGGTTCTTGCTTCAAAGTGATTTGCAAGATCGATTAAATTTGTCGCCTTGCGTCTGGCGATACCGATCGCCATCAACTGCTCAACAGTACGTGAACTAATACACTGTATCGTAGGCCCCTGACCACAAAGTTTCACTAGATCGCGCCATGTTTCATTGGCGCGAACAGCGGAAGACTGGACTGAAATCAACGATCTCGCCAGCGTAGTAAATGCACCATGATTGCTGGTGGGAAAATACTCCCCCTCGTACATGGTAATAATCTTGTTCAGAATACGGTCGTTGCTTTTTAAATGCTCAACCGCTTCATCCCAATAAAGCAATTTAGTCCCGATTGTAGACATACTAAATCCTACGCCATTGGGTTAGACCACCGGGTTTATCCTCTAACTCAATACCTGACTGCTTTAGCTGCTCACGAATCTGATCGGCCAAAGCAAAATCTCTAGCCGATTTGGCATCTGTACGCTGTTTAATTAAGTCCTCGATTGCTGCTTCAGTCAAATCGCGGTCACTACTCTGCTCCGCTCCTAAGCGAGTATAACGAGAATACGATCGCAAATACTCAGCAGGATCCTGTTGTAAAATGCCTAAAACCTCACCAAGAGCACGCATTTGTGACGCTAAGGCACGGTTTTTTTCGCGATTAGCCTGATTAAGCATATCAAATAAAACAGCAATCGCTACCGGTGTATTGAAGTCGTCATTCATCGCTGCTTTAAACGCGTGGGCATGCTCGCTATCCCAATCCACTTCGACCTCATCAAAACCGATGTTATTCAAACCTTGATAAAAACGGTCTAAGGCTACTTGCGCATCGTTTAGATTGTCAGGCGCAAAGTTTTGCTGGCTACGATAATGGTTACGTACAATAAAGAAGCGTAGCATCTCAGCTTCACGGACATGATAGGGATAATCTGCAACCTCGGGACTGACTTTATCAGTACCGATAACTTGACGAATCGTCATAAAATTGCCGAGAGATTTGGACATTTTGTCATCATCGACCATCAATGGACCGCAATGCATCCAGTGATTTGCTAAAGACCCGCCAAAGGCACCCTCAGATTGAGCGATTTCATTTTCGTGATGAGGAAATTTCAAATCCGGACCACCGCCATGAATATCTAATGGCATGCCTAACAGATCACGACTCATGGCTGAACACTCAATATGCCAACCTGGACGACCCACACCGTAGGGAGAATCCCACTTAGTGTCTTCCGGATCCTCGGTTTTAGCAGCCTTCCAGAGGACGAAATCGAGCGGATCCTCTTTGGCATCAGAAACAGCAACACGCTCACCGGCGCGCATCTCATCGGGACTACGGCCAGATAACTTACCATAGTCAGGGAAGCTGCGAACACGGAAATTCACATCGCCATCAGCCCCCTGATAGGCTAGACCTTTTTCCTCAAGGGCTTGAATAATATCGACCATCCCCTGCACATGACGGGTAGCGCGAGGCTCATGGTCCGGTGACTGTACTGCTAAAGCGCGCTCATCAGCATGCATGGCCTCGGTGAAGAAGCTGGTCACCTGATGTAAGCGCTGCTGCGTCGCAACGGCACGACGAATAATCTTATCGTCAATATCAGTGACATTACGCACATAATTGACCTCATAACCCTGACTACGTAACCAGCGCTGCACCACATCAAAACTCACCAACATACGAGCATGACCTAAGTGACAAAAGTCATAGACGGTCATACCACAAACGTACATACGGATTTTATTTGGCTCAACGGGCTTTAATTCATCTTTGCGACGTGTCAAAGAGTTATATATCAACATAGGTTATGAAAAATAAAGATACAATAGGAGATTAATTAAGATCGTTAAGTATAGCAATCTAGCGCCATTTCTGTTGAGTATTGCCCCGATGAATAAGAGAAAGATTCCTTTTTATTTTGCTTTTGCCTTGGCTCTAAGCTATGTTAACACCCCGGTGTTAGCCCAATATATTCCCTTGACTGACTTGCCTGAGGTACCGACCCAAATGAACGAAAGCGGTCAGATCATTCAACCCTATTCCCAAAGCGGTGTTAATGCAGTCAGCGACCAGCTCAGTCTGGACGTAATCGATAGCGTTGACCTCGATACCTTTAACCGAGCACAACATGACGCCCCCTATGGTCAGGTAGCGGCAACATCGATTACCGCTACATCCGTTGACGAAGCAGTCTCTGTGCCCGATGGTAGCACCACAACACCAGAACCTATCGTCACCGGCACAGCAGAAACTGAGCGCGATGGTGGATGGCAGGGTTTAGCCAATGTCTTAAAGAAACTGGAACCCTCTGTGGACACCAGTTTACCCGAAAGCAGAAGCCAATTAAGTCAGCGCATTAATGGCCTGATTAATTCAGGTCGTCATCAAGCCGCCTTAAGTGAAATCGCCAAGGTATTTAGTAGCACTGGCTATATCGAGAGTCCGGGCGAAGACGTGCAACTGCGTTTTTTGCAGGCTCGCGCCTTTGCCGGTTTGGGTCAACATCAGCAAGCCTTGGAAAGTTATAAAGACTTAAATAGCAAATACCCTGAATTACCAGAACCCTACAATAACCTAGCGGCCATGCAAATGAGCTTGGGCCTTCTTGATGAGGCCTATGAGTCCCTAAATATGGCCATTGCCCTCAGACCCAACTACGGTATCGCTCAGCGCAACCTCGGTATGGTACATTTACTCAAAGCTGAAAAAAGCTTTGACATTGCCGCTAAACAGCGTGTTGGCGGTGCTGCCCAAGCAGCACAATCCGTTCGTCAAATCTTACAAAGAGGATCAAAGTAAATGATGTTAAAATCAAGCCGTTTAGTCGCATTAACGATGGCGGCAACTCTCGCCATGGCACCAGCCGGCATGGCGCTATCTCAAACAAGTAATCAAAAGGATTTAAGTTCTATGTCTAATACACGCGTTAAATTAGTCACCAATATGGGTGTTATGGTTCTGGAGTTAGATGGTGAAAAAGCACCGGTGACCACGGAAAACTTTATTAACTATGTTAAAGACGGTTTTTACACTAACATCATCTTCCACCGTGTGATTCCTAACTTCATGATTCAAGGCGGCGGTTTCGAACCCGGCATGAACCAGAAAAATACTAACGCACCGATTAAAAACGAAGCGGATAATGGCCTGAAAAATGACAAATACACCGTCGCCATGGCTCGTACCCAAGATCCGCACTCTGCTTCTGCACAGTTCTTTATCAATACCAAGGACAACGACTTCCTAAACTTCACTGCACCAAGCGTTCAAGGCTGGGGTTATGCTGTCTTCGGCAAAGTGGTGGAAGGGACTGAAGTAGTCGATGCTATCGAAAAGGTAGAAACCGGCACTCGCGGTTTCCACGGTGATGTACCGCGCGAAGACGTGGTGATTCAAAGCGCTGAAATTGTTGAATAAACTTAGTCTCACAGCAACTGTTTATTTGGCCTCGGATATTCATCTGGGGCCTTCTATCCCCCGCACTAATCAAGTTTTTTATCAATTTCTAAAACAGGCTGCCTTGCAGGCTGATAGCTTAATTTTAGTGGGGGATATTTTCAACTATTGGATTGGCGATGACATTGCCATTCAACACCCCGAGCCCTGGTTAGTTGAAGCCATCGCCCATCTACAAGCGTTTAGCGCAAAAAAACCGCTGTATTTAGTCCGCGGTAATCGTGATTTTTTAATGGGTCATGACTTTGCCAAGCTAATTGGCGCGACGCTATTAGACGATCAAATACTCTTAGAGGTCGACCATCAGCTAATCCACTTAAGTCACGGTGATGAACTGTGCACTAATGACAAGAGCTATATGCTATTTAGAGCTTGGACACGTCAAGCTTGGTTGCAGAGACTCTTTTTTCAACTACCGATGAGCTGGCGTATCTATATTGCCAATAATGCCAGAAGAAAAAGTAAAGAAAAACAAGCTGCCCCTAGCTATGATGACACTAAAGGCGATGTGGTGCCCAGCACAGTCGCTGCGGTTTTTAAGCGCTACCCCAAACTCAATGGCATGATTCATGGCCATACCCATAAGCCCAAAAAGCATGCATTAGAAATTAATGGCAAAAGCTATTGGCGTTTAGTATTACCCGATTGGGAGCTCGATCAGGAACATCCACGTAGCGGTTATGCCATCTTAACTAAAGACGGAGTACAATTAATTAGCGATTCGCCTAATTAAGACGAATCGCTAATTAAGTGATAAGTCACTCTATAGCGCTATAAGTAACCTAAAGCCCATAAGCCGACGACGGCGCCAAAAACAATTCGATAATAGGCAAAAGGCTTATAGCTATGCTTAGAGACAAAGCGCAAAATAGCCCGCACTAAAACTAGCGCACTCAAGAAAGCAAAAATAAACCCAACCACAATTGCCGAGAAATTTTCGCTACTTAGCTGATCGCCATATTTATAGAGACTCAGAACCGTGGCTGCCAACATCGTCGGCATGGCCAAAAAGAAAGAAAACTCTGTGGCTGCACGACGTGGAATACCGGCAATCATGCCGGAGATAATTGTGGCTCCAGAGCGTGAAGTACCCGGCACCATCGCCAAACATTGAGCAAAACCAACCACTAAGGCTTGCTTCCAAGTGATGTCCTCAAGACCCTCACCGGGCGGGGCATTTTCATCGACCTGCTGATTAGCTTTACTCATTTGAGGACGGCTCTCGACCCATAGCATGATAAAACCTCCGACGATCAGCGTAAAGACATAGACGAAGAACTTACCATCCAGTAGCTTAGCAACTTGGTCGATAATCAATAAGCCAATGATCGCAGCCGGCATAAAGGCCAAAATCAGATTTCGCACAACCAACAGCTGCTTGGTTTCTCGCCGTAATAGGCCACGCACCAAATCAATCAAATAATGTCTATAGATCCAGATCACCGCCATAATAGAGCCGAACTGAATAACAATTTCAAAGACTTTGACATCACCGGAATCAAAATTTATCCAGTCGCCCCAGATAATTAAATGTGCAGTGCTCGAGATCGGTAAAAACTCACTCAAACCCTCGATAATACCTATAAAGGCGGCTTTTAAAAGATAAATAAGATCCATAACTATTGAATTTTGACTAGGTGCTTGGTAGATTAGCTAAGAACCAAAACCACAGTCTCAGTTCCTAGCCAAAAAATCGAAGTAAATAAATTAATCGGCAGATTGGCTTGGCGGATTAAACGTCTTAACCAGTTGGGCAAAGATCTTAGGACTGGCGGCAAGGACATTGCCCGTGCGCATCCAGCTTTGCTCGCCCTGCAAGTCACCGATCAAACCACCGGCTTCGAGCACCAGTAAGCTACCGGCTGCTGTGTCCCAGGCATTTTGTCTCAAACCACAATAGGCATCTAGACGACCGCTGGCCAGGTAAGCTAATTCTAAAACAGTACTACCTAAGCGACGAAAACCGTTGCTCTTGGAGATGAGGTCATTAACAAAAGGATTTTGGGGATGTCGATCACTAAAACCGCTAGCGACACAAACAATCGCCGTCTCCAGACTCGGACAAGGGCTCACTCGAATACGTCGATCATTTAAGAACGCACCGCCACCACGACTAGCAGTAAAGAGTTCATTGCGACTAGGATCATAGATTACGGCTTGTTCAATTTGACCGCGCACGGCTAAAGCAATCGACACGGCGTAATTTGGAAAACCATGGATAAAATTCTTGGTACCATCTAAAGGATCAATAATCCAGCGGTAATCAGAATCACCGGTGACGCCTGACTCCTCAGCCACAAAGGCGTGATCAGGATAGGCCTCACTCAAAATCTGAATAATTGCGTCCTCAGCAATACGATCAATATCAGTGACATAATCTCCGGGCCCCTTGGTTGAGATTGAAATACTGTCAAGATGTAAACTAGCCCGGTTGATGATTGCGCCGGCACGACGAGCTGCCTTAATGGCAGTATTAAGCATTGGGTGCATGATTATTACAGAACAAATTTAGTAAAATCACTATTTTAAATGACAACGCACTTTTGAGCTACTAAAGCCCAGCTTTTCCCAGTAATAGTTATAAAAAAGACACGATGAGCAACAATCCACTAAAAAGAACCCATTTCATCATGACCAATCCAAGTCACCCCGGCAATGTTGGTGCCGCCGCCCGAGCCGTGAAAAACATGGGCTTCGATCAACTTCGCCTAGTCAAGCCTAGATTTGACAATATCACTCGGCATGAAGACGCCGTGGCTTTTGCTAGCGGTGCACAAGATGTCTTGTCGAACAGCAAGGAGTTTAGTGAGTTTAGCGAAGCGTTTGAGAGCGTAACCTTGAGTTTTGCCTTGACCGCACGACCTAGGGATATGGGTCCAAACTGTGTGAACATCCGTGCAGCAGCACAATTAGCACGAGCACATTTAGCAGCCGACAGCCATCATCAAATCGCTGTTGTCTTTGGTACAGAACGCACTGGACTCAGTAACGAGCAGATTAGTCATTGCCACTACATCTGCTATATCCCAGCCAATCCGGAGTACAGCTCCTTAAATGTAGCTCAGGCCATGCAACTTGTGGCGTGGGAGCTACGTTACGCTTTAATCGAACAAGAGCAGCACCTACTCACTCAGGAGGATGCGATGCTAGTCCAGCCTGCTGGAGATCCGAACTTCCCTGCCCCCCCGCTAGAACCCTTAGCACCACAGGAGCAAGTAGAAGCCTTGTTAGAGCATTGGCAAGAAGCATTGGAGCGAATTGATTTTATTGATCCAGCGCGTCCTAAAAAAACCATGCTGAAAATGCGCTATTGGCTTATGCGTAGCCGTCTTACTCAAAACGAATGCGATATGATGCGAGGCGTTTGTACGCAAATACTAAAACACAACAAACCATCCAGTTAGTGTTTAGGCAATTTAAGACGATTGCTTAGTCTCTTGAGTCGTCGCTGTTATGGGCGCTACTTCCTGCTCACTTTCTTCAATTAAGGCAGGTTTTTCGACTTGCACATGCTCAACACGTGTGATCGGCAAATCAAAGCCCTCGTCTTCAAGCTTTTTACGTACATCGAGCATAAGATTGGCTAACTCACTAAAATACACCGCAGTAGGCACCCAAGCTCTAAGATTTAATATCAGACAATTTTCTCGGTGTTCACTGACAAAAACTGAATAAGGCTGCGTCTTAATCACCTGCTCATTACTTTCCAACAAGTTCGTTAACAGCTTAATCGCCTTATCCGTATCTTCACCGTATTGCAAGGCTACCGGCAAATCAATACGACGGTTCAAATTACGACTGAAATTAATAATCGTATTGTTCCAAACATTGCTATTTGGTATGGTCAGGGTAATGCCATTGGTCTGCTGTAAACGGGTTAAAAAAAGACCTATCTCAAGCACCGTCCCTTCGTAGGAGCTACCGATACTGACGTATTCATTTTGACTAAGTGGACGTAGACTTAGCAACATAATACCGGCAGCGATATTTTGTAAGGTCCCCTGTAATGCCAGACCGATCGCCACCCCCGCGGCGCCCAAGGCAGCAATTAAACTGGCTGTTTGCACGCCAAATTGCGACAACACCACCACCAGAGTCAAAATACGAATCGTCCATTGCACAAAGGAACTGATCATTGGTAAGGCGGTGGTATCTACCCTACGCTTGGCGTTGTCTAGACGACGAATAGCTTTACAAACAATATTTGAAATCACCCAACCCATAATCAAAATGATAATAGCGCTGACGAAATCAATAAAAAATGCTTCAAGCATGGGGATATAACGGCTAACTACCTCGGCCATAAGTACTCCTGTCTATTTGTTTAGGTCCATTAAATTAGTAATTGTCACATTGAAACTTTATACTTAGAGTAGCCACAAAAGCAAATCATTAAAGAAATAGGTAGCTATCCATGCCAAACCAAGTTAGAAATATCCTTACTCCACAAACGATTCCGTTTCAAAGTTTCGATGATGCTCAAGCCGCTTGGGAGCAGTTAGTTTTAATTTATGAACGTAACTGTGATTTTATTCGCCAACATTTTACCAATTACACCGCTCAACAATTACCACAAAATCAAGCCATTCGAGCGTTTTATCCGGCTGTGCGTATCCGCTTGACGCGCCACCACGATGTGGACTCCCGTCTTTCTTATGGCTTTGTTGAGGGCCCAGGCGTGCATGAAACCACCATCACCCGACCTGATTTGTTTAAACATTATTTAATCGAACAAATGGATCTCCTGATTAAAAATCATGAGACAAATATTGAAATCGGTGAATCGAACATCCCTATCCCTCTACACTTTTGCTTTAATCAGAGCGAAGCGATAGATGAAGAGCGCAATGCGATTTTGACTGATGCCGTGGGCGCAAAAATGCTGAACCACTTTGATGTGCCCAATCTCACACAAATAGACGACTCTATTGTCAATGGCACCTTTCAAGTGAGTTCGGGCAAACCCATGCCCTTGGCACCCTTTACTGGCGCACGAGTGGATTACTCTTTGCAGCGCTTACAGCACTATACCGGTACTAAACCGGAGCATTTTCAACAATTTATTTTATTTACTAACTACCAATTTTATGTCGAAGAGTTTTGTCATTATGCTCGGGAACAAGTTTTAAATGAGGACTCTACCTACACGGAATTGGTATTACCAGGCAATATACAGGTTGATGCTTATCTCACCCCTGAACAAATTAAAATCGCCACCGCCGGCGTGAAAAAACCGCAAATGCCTGCTTATCACTTGAAACGTTCTGACGGTACGGGTATTACCTTGGTCAATATCGGGGTGGGTCCCTCTAATGCCAAAACCATTACTGACCATATTGCTGTGCTGCGACCTACTGCTTGGATCATGGTTGGTCATTGCGCCGGTTTACGTAGCAGTCAGCGCCTCGGTGATTACGTACTGGCCCACGCCTATATGCGCGAGGACCATGTGCTAGATGAGGATTTACCGCTATTTGTACCCATCCCCGCCCTCGCAGAAATTCAAGTCGCACTGGAAGACGCGGTCGAAGAAATTTCAGGCTTAAAAGATTATGAATTAAAACGCATTATGCGTACCGGTACCGTTGCCAGTATCGATAACAGAAACTGGGAACTCCGCTACCAAGAAGGTCCGGTCCAACGCTTATCACAATCACGAGCGATTGCTTTGGATATGGAATCCGCTACCATCGCCGCCAATGGCTTTAGATTCCGTGTGCCTTATGGGACACTTTTGTGTGTTTCCGATAAACCCCTGCATGGTGAGCTAAAACTTCCTGGGATGGCTACCGAATTTTATCGAGTACAGGTGGCCCAACACCTACAAATAGGGATACGTGCCTTGGAAATATTAAGAAGCATGCCTAAAGAACGTATCCACTCTAGAAAGTTAAGAAGCTTTATTGAGACTGCGTTTAAATAAGCAATCAGCACTTTTCTGTGCGAATTTAGAAGTAAAGGTCACGCCAACAACTGTTTGGGGTGACCTTTTTAATGGCGTCTGCAAAGTCTCAACACCGTGAGCTCGTAACGTCATAGCGAAATACGCCATTCGTCCCCCCTCTTCTCAACAACACTATTTATCAAGGTTTTAAACTGATAAATTTATTATTCTTAAAATAGAAATAGATAATTTGATTATATGCTATTTATTCATATTAATGGTTTTGTTAAAGTTATCACATCGACAAATTAACAAGCAACAGTCGAGACAAACAAAGGGAATTTCACTTTAAAGCAATTCCAATAACAGATTAATTAAAAAGGATACATCACCATGAAAAGCACTCAAATTTCAGCTATCGCTATTGCCCTAAGCGCTCTTTTCACAAGCCAAGCCATGGCTGCTGATTACGCTCCAAAAACTCGCACGCAAGTTCAAACTGAGCTAGCTGAGGCAATTAACAACGGCAATATGTTAGTGACCGAAAGTGGTCGCTTAGCGAAGCAGGTTTCCCCCAGTAACTACCCTACAGCTAATAGCAACAGCTTGAGTCGTGAAGTGGTGCGCGCTGAGTTAGCCGAAGCGGTTGCTGATGGCTCACTGAATGCACACATTTCTAACTAAGCAAGCAGTAATTCATTCAGGAGAATCAATAGAGAGTCGTCATAAAGCTAGTCGTTATTGATTCTCCCAAACTCTTAAATTTAGATAAAACCACCCACCTTAGATTAGCTATTTCAGGACACTGACATGAAGAAACCACAGACATATAACCGCACCGCCATTTTTCTACATTGGTTGATCGCATTAGGCATTATCGGCACTTTTGCAGTCGGTTTTTACATGCAAGGCCTACCACTGTCACCTAATAAGCTACAGCTCTACTCATGGCATAAATGGGCGGGAATCACGCTACTCATACTAGCTGTCGTTCGTCTGGCTTGGCGCTTAAGTCACCCGGCACCGGCACTTCCTGACAGCATGGGTACAATCTCCCGCTTAGCTGCTCATGCCGGTCATTGGGTTTTATATGGCTTAATGCTCGCTATTCCAATGAGCGGTTGGTTAATGAGCTCAGCACAAGGTTTTCCCGTGGTTTGGTTTGGTATTTTGCCACTACCTGATCTAGTTGCCAAGAACGCTGAACTGGGTGAATTATTGAAAAATGCTCATGTGATTTTGAATTACATTTTACTAATTACTCTACTTGGACATGTAGGCGCTGCTTTGCATCACCACTTTATTAAAAAAGACAACGTGATGAGCCGTATGCTACCAATAGTCCACAACAAATAACACCTAAACACTAACGCAAACTACTTTAATCCAAGGAAAAAATGATGAAACACTCTATTTTACGCCCCTTAACTTTGGCCGTTGCCTTAAGTCTAGGCGTTATCAGTGGCGCGCAGGCTGCCCAATACACTAGTCTTGACAGCGAAGCTAGCAATATCAGTTTTGTTTACAGCCAAATGAACGTCAAAATGAACGGCAGTTTTGCTGAACTAAAAGCTAAGGAGCTAAGCTTTGACCCGGCTCAGCCGGAAGCCGCTAAAGTCACTATTGAAGTCGTCCTCTCCAGCATTGATGCTGGTTATGGCGAAGCCAATGAAGAAGTGGCTAAAGACGAATGGTTGGCTCTTAAGCAATACCCTCTAGCGACCTTTAACTCACAACAGGTTGAAGCCTTAGGTGACAACAACTACCAAATCAGTGGTGAACTGTCGATCAAAGGTCATAGCCAAACGGTAAGCGCGCCATTTAGCTTCAAAGAAGATGGTGATGCGGGTGTCTTTACAGGTAGTTTCACTTTCAAACGCACTGATTTTGGCATTGGCGAAGGTCAATGGAAAAGCACCGGCATTGTTGCTGATGACATCGAAGTCAAATTTAATATTGTGGCTAAGTAATTAAGCCTCAAAAAAACCAAACCCTAAAACATTGAATTTAATTAATACTTATAGAGAAGGATCTATCATGAAAAAAACACTAATCGCAACCGCATTTGCCGCTTTATTTGCTACCCAAGCGATGGCTGCACCACAAAGCTATGCTGTTGATTCAACGCACACTTTCCCACGTTTCTCTTATGATCATATGGGCATGTCCAAGCAGATTTTGAGCTTTAAAAACACCCATGGTACCGTGGTATTTGATAAAGCAGCTAACACGGCTGAAGTTGATATCAGCATTGATATGACATCTGTTAATACCGGTTTTGATATGTTTGACGAACACATCCAGGGCGAAGATTTCCTAGATACCGCTAAATACCCTACGGCAACTTTCAAATCGACCAAGGTAGTATTTGAAGGTGATAAACCGGTCAGCATCGAAGGCGATCTAACCATTAAAGATGTGACAAAACCAGTGACCCTAAGCATTACATCATTCTTTAATGGCCCTCACCCGATGTTCGAAAAAGATGCTATCGGCGCAAATGCGACTACCGTTATTTCACGCACCGAGTTTAATGCAGGTGCCTATGCTCCTGCTGTAGGCGACGAAGTGACATTAGATATTGCACTAGAAGCCATTCTTCAGTAAAACCAAATAATCGGTGGCACAGCACAACTAAGCTAAATAAGTACCCCACCGACACATGACTTGCAGCACACGGTCGATTCAAAGACCGTTGTGCCCATCCAATCATCTGTCTTTTTTGGATGTTAAATAATTAATTCAGGCACTAGCCTAAAGGAATAAATATGTTAGAAATCCGTCGAGGTGAAGACCGCGGTGTTGGCGAACATGGTTGGTTGAGCTCACGTCATTCATTTTCATTCGCCAACTATTACGATCCTAAACACATGGGCTTTGGTCCCTTATTAGTGATTAATGAAGACCGCGTTAAACCGGGCAAGGGCTTTGGTGCACACGGCCATAACGACATGGAGATTATCTCCTACGTCCTCGAAGGCGCCTTGGAGCACAAAGACAGTATGGGCAATGGCTCAGTCATCGAGTACGGCAACGTCCAACGCATGAGCGCCGGTACCGGCATCAGACACAGTGAATTTAATCACTCAGCTAACGAAGATGTACATTTTCTACAAATCTGGATTCACCCTAATACACAAGGTTTGCAGCCAAGCTATGAGGAAAAAAACTTCTCCCGTGAAAGCAAACTGGGCAAATGGCAGCTTATCGTCTCACCAAATGGCCAAGACGGTTCGGTTCGTGTCCATCAGGATGCATCGATTTTTGCCTCAATCTTAGATGGCGATGATAGCCTAGAGTACCATTGGGATGAGACCCGTTGTGGCTATTTGCACGTAGCTCGCGGCAACATCACTGTGAATGGTCTGGCGCTTAAGGCCGGTGATGCCGTTAAGATTATTAATGAGCCTCAAATCACAGTGACTAACGCCGAAGACGCCGAAATTCTCTTATTTGATTTGCCGCTGTAAGAGACCATAAAAAGTATCGATAGTTGTCGTTTTAAAAGTCAAGGTTTCCCCAACTGATTTCTTAGCGACAACTATATAAAATCAGATAAACTATATACTTTAATTCAAAAGGATAATAATGATGAAAAGTCTTTTCTCAGCATACAACCTCTCCGGCCTAACACTCAAAAATCGTCTCGTGATGGCACCCATGACTCGCTCCCGAGCCCAAGACACCGTGCCTAGCGAGATCACCGCGCTTTATTACAAGCAACGCGCAGGGGCGGGTTTGATTATTAGTGAGGGTTCGCAAATTTCCACCCAAGCTGTTGGTTACTTGTTTACACCGGGTATTCACTCAAAGGAACAAGTGCAGGGCTGGAAGAAAGTCACTGAGGCTGTGCATGAGGAAGGCGGTAAGATTTTTTGTCAATTATGGCATGTGGGACGAATTTCGCATACCAGCTTACATCAAGATGGCGCCTCACCCGTTAGCTCCAGCAACATCAGGGCCAAAAAAACCACCTCCTTCACCTATGATGATGAGGGCAAGCCTGCGCATTTAGCAGCCAGTAGACCCCGCGCCTTAACGACTGATGAGGTTAAAGCAACCGCCGAAGACTTTGCCCGCGCTGCTTTAAACGCCATTGAAGCCGGCTTTGATGGGGTCGAAATCCATGGTGCCAACGGTTATCTCATTGAGCAATTTATCAATGGCGGTATTAATGATCGCAGTGATGAATATACCGGTAAAACGGTAGAAGGCAGAATACGTTTTGCCTTGGAAGTCGTTGATGCAGTGGTTGCTGCAATCGGTAACGAGCGCGTAGGAATTCGTCTTTCCCCCTTTAACCGCATCTTTGATATGCCCGATTTCGAAGGCGAGGAAGACACTTGGCTTACCTTAGCGCGTGAACTGTCAAAGAAAAACTTGGCTTATGTTCATATCAGCAATCGTAAAGCCATTATCAGCGGTGAAGCCGGGCTTAGTTTTCTCAAGCGCTTTCGCGACGCCTATGATGGTACTTTAATTCTAGCCGGTGAATACACTCAAGCAGAAGCCGATCACGATCTTCAGGAAGGTCTGAGCGATTTAGTGGCTTTTGGACGTCCCTTTATATCAAATCCTGATTTAGCTGAAAGAATGAAAAACAATTGGCCTATCACCCCTCCCAACCCAGCGACATTTTATGGTGGTGGTGAGTATGGCTATACTGATTACCCGGCCTATGAGCTTGGGGTTAGCGCTGAATAAAGCAGATAGTTTTCTAAGCGATTTGCTTTTTAATTAGGGCATGTGTTTGCATAAAAAGAATTGCAAGCACATGCCTTTTTGTCCTTTTGCACCATTTTGTCACGTCACGAACGACCCAAAACCCACGCCATAAACACCAACGTCTCTGCGTCTATTCTCTCAGTTCAACTTGACTTGCAATGCCACAAGCCCTCATATAATATGGTTTATTGTGCGCTTAAATCAGGAATTTTAATCGCCTGCTTACTCATGTTCTTTAGAGCAACAAAGCCCGCAATCACTACCATGAGCACTTTTTGCCAACCCGAGACTCGCAAAGAGACAACAATCAAGACTCCTTTACTTTAGGGATTCAAACTCCTCCGAACAAGAAGTCAAAACATGGTATAAATTGCCAAGCCTTAGCCGCAAAACAGCTTAAAAAACAAACTAAAACTTTAATGACTACAATTGATTTATCATCCCATACGCCCATGATGCGTCAGTACCTGACCCTTAAACAAGAAGCAGGTTCGATGTTGGTGTTTTATCGCATGGGTGATTTCTATGAGATGTTTTTCGATGACGCCGTAAAAACTGCGCGTTTACTGAACCTTACGCTAACCAATAGAGGCTCCAGCGCCGGCCAACCGATCCCGATGGCGGGTGTGCCGGTACATGCCATGGAGCAATATCTCGCCCGCTTGGTTGCCATGGGCGAGTCCGTGGCCATTTGCGAACAAATCGGTGACCCGGCCACCAGTAAAGGGATTGTCGAGCGTCAAATTGTGCGCACTGTCACCCCGGGGACCTTAACCGATGAAAATTTACTGCCCAGTAATAGCGATCGCCCGCTCTTGGCTATTTACCTAAGTCATAAGGGTCGTAACAAAAAATACGGCCTGGCTTGGATGAATCTGGCTAGCGGTGAGTTTAAGGTCAACGAATGCACCCTAGAGCAATTAGAATCCGAAGTGCATCGGATTGCGCCAGCAGAAATTATTACTGGCGATTCATTCAAGCTTGAACTTAGATACGATGCTGCCTACAGCAAAACCGCTGATTGGCACTTCGAACTCAGTGCCGCCGAGGAAAAATTATGCAGTCACTATGGGGTCGATCGATTAACCGCTTTCGGGATTGATGAATTAACTCATGCCACCATCGCCGCCGGTGCTTTATTAAGTTATGTGGAAAATACGCAAAAACGCAGTCTTTCCCATATCAAACCGATCCAACTCGATGATATTCAGGATTACTTAATCCTCGATCCGATCACCCGCAAAAATCTGGAAATTACCCAAACCATCAGTGGCGAGGCCAGTCCTACTTTATTTAGCCTATTAGATCATTGCTATACGCCCATGGGCAGTCGTTTATTGCGCCGCTTTTTGCATCACCCTTTGCGTCACAATGCGCCAATTTTAGAGCGCCAACTCTGCGTCCAGGCCTTTTATGATCGCTACGCAGCACGCAGCTTTGAAGACCCCATCAGCGTCTTTGAGAGCTTTCTAAAAAGCGCCCCCGACATCGAACGCGTGGCCACCCGTATTGCTTTGAGCTCAGTCCGACCTAAAGAACTGGCCGCTTTACGTGATGCCTTAGTCAGCCTGCCACAACTCAGCTACACCATAGGTGAACACTTTAGCGACACCCCGGCCATTTTGAAACTGCAAGACGCGTTAAATCTCGATCCTCAACTTGCCGGTCTATTGCAACGCGCAATTGCCGCAGAGCCCGCCACTTTGTTGCGAGACGGGGGTGTCATTGCCGATGGTTTTGACAGTGAATTAGACGAGCTACGAAGTTTATCCAATGATAGTGGTGAGTTTTTACTAAAACTGGAAGCGCGTGAACGCGAAGCGACCGGCATCAGTAATCTACGAGTTGAATACAATCGCGTTCACGGCTTCTTTATTGAGGTCAGTAAAGGTCAAATTGATAAGGTTCCTGCCGACTACCGCCGTCGCCAAACCTTAAAAAATGTTGAGCGCTATATTACGCCTGAGCTAAAAGAATGGGAGGATAAAATCCTCTCGGCCAAAGATCGTTGCTTAAATCGTGAAAAATGGCTTTTCGAACAAGTCGTTAGCGAGCTGCAAAACGCTGTTGAAGCCATGCATCAGGCCTCAAGTGCGCTTGCCCATCTTGATGTCTATATGGCGCTAGCTCAACACGCTTATTTGAATCAATGGATTGCTCCTGAATTAATCGAGGGACCAATGATTCGCATCACGCAGGGCCGTCACCCCATCGTGGAGCGCACGATCGAACGCTTTACACCCAACGATTGTCAATTGGATCCGCTACGTCGTATGCTGTTGGTGACCGGTCCCAATATGGGCGGTAAATCAACCTATATGCGTCAGATCGCTTTAATTGTCTTACTAGCTCGTATGGGCAGTTTTGTGCCGGCACAAACGGCACAAGTCGGCTTAATTGATCGGATCTTTACACGTATCGGTGCGGCCGATGACTTGGCTGGTGGTCGTTCAACTTTTATGGTGGAAATGACAGAAGCGGCGACAATTTTAGCGTCCAGCACGCCAAACAGTCTGGTTCTTATGGACGAAATCGGTCGCGGCACCTCAACCTATGACGGCCTGGCCTTGGCCTGGGCCATTGCTTGCCGCCTACTGACTCACAATCAGGCCTTAGTGCTTTTTGCGACCCATTATTTTGAATTAACTCGTCTACCCGAACAATTCGAACATGTGGCTAATGTCCACTTAAGCGCTGCTGAATCGCCCCAAGGTTTGGTCTTTTTACATGAGGTCAAAGAAGGTCCCGCCAGTCGTAGTTACGGTATTCAAGTCGCCCAACGCGCCGGAATTCCAATGGCGGTTATTAGACAGGCTAAACGGGAACTCGATAACCTAGAGCTGACCGCCGAAGATCGTCCTCAACTGGATTTATTTAGTCTGCCCGAAGAAGAAATTAACGAACAAGCTAATGACGATCATCTGGAGCTTAAAGCGGTTAAGGAAACACTAGCGGCAATTGATCCGGATACCCTCAGTCCGCGCGAAGCGTTAGACCTGCTATATCAGCTGAAGAATCAGTTTGGCGAGCTTTAAATGTGTAGACGCTGAGAGCTGAAGTCGTCTTGTGCAAACAAACTTTGCGAATTTATTATTTTATTAAATACTTAGACAAAGCCTAAATAATGAGGTAGAATATCTATCTTTCCGTGCCAGTAGCTCAACTGGATAGAGCACCCGCCTTCTAAGCGGGCGGTTGTGAGTTCGAGTCTCGCCTGGCGCGCCAAAAAATCAATCTTTTTAGCTGACACGTTTTTGTTGTTTATTAGCAATAGTTAGTCGTTGAATTGATTAGAATTTTAAGTAATAGCTTAGGTTATCTTGACGCAATTATAATTTCTGCTATACTTATTTATTGTCTTAGTGGTGGCCGTAGCTCAGTTGGTAGAGCCCCGGATTGTGATTCCGGTTGTCGTGGGTTCGATCCCCATCGGTCACCCCAAAGATTTTATGATTAGACGCTTCAAGCGTCTTTTTTTATGCCTGAAGTAAAGTGGTATGGTTTTATCGGACAGTATTTTGTTAAATTAAAGCGGCTACTGAGTCAACCTATTGATAGCAACCAACAGTTACGTATCGAGGAGCCTGAGTACGTTCAGGCCCTCGTAACAGCACTTAAACTAATTTAATCTACTGTTTAGCTCAAACGTTGGACTATCGTCGCAGTTGCCATACCGTGCCCTATGCACATGACCTGCAACCCCAATTCACCGTCAACTTGACGTAATCCTGAGAGCATCTTAGCCATTAAGCCAGCACCAGTTCCACCAAGAGGATGTCCATGCGCAATGGCACCACCCCAAGGATTGAAGATCTGTGCATCAGGTTTGAATTCGCGTTCAAAGCTAAGTGCCACACTGGCAAAAGCTTCATTTACTTCTATCCAATCTAAGTCTTTAATCGTTAAACCTGTTTTTGCAAGCGCTTGATGCGTTGCCGGAATAATTCCTGTTAACTGCATGATAGGATCAGAACCAACCACGACCCGTGCCAAAAACTTTGCCTTAGGTGTTATTCCTAATTCAATTGCCGACTCATAACGCCCTACCAAAATCGCCGACGCTCCGTCAGACATTTGACTTGCATTAGCGGCTGTCACTTTACCGGTTTCAGCTGTTCTAAAGACCGGTGCCATCGCATCCATACGCGCTCTGTCAATTGAGTCTCTAATGCCTTCATCATAATCCAAGGTTATCGTATTGCCTTCTTTATCAACTCCCTGCAAAGGCACGATTTCAGAATGATAGCCCGCATCACGAGCAACTTTAGCGCGTCTATGACTTTCTACTGAGTAATCATCTAACGCCGTACGGCTTAACGACCAATGGTCCGCTATCAATTCAGCACTTTCTACTTGATGGGGAATATCGAAACGTTTCAATAAATCGGGATGTAGATTATCGAAGCCGGTAAAATCATGCTGCCCTAAAGTGAGATCAAGAAACATTGGAACCCGACTCATACTTTCGACACCACAGGCAATCGCAAAATCCATATCTCCCATACCAACCGCTTGAGCAGCCGCATGGGTCGCGTATTGACTGGAACCGCACATACGATTCATGGTCACGCCGGGTACCGTCTCAGGAAATCCTGCAATCAATAACGCTTGACGGGCTATATTTCCCCCTTGCTCACCCGCTTGACTGACACAACCTGCCAATACATCGCCCACCATCGCAGGGTCAATAGCAGAACGGTTTATCACCGCTTCAAGTGCAGTGGCTAGCATAGCATCTGGTCGTATCTCTCTTAATGCCCCACCACGACGACCAAATGCCGTACGTACTGCTTCTATAATGACCACTTCATTTGAATTTATGTTACTCATGTTTTAACCCTTTATTTAACTATTTAAATAATTCACGTGCGATGATATTGCGTTGAATCTCTGAGGTACCTTCATAAATTTGCAGTACCTTGGCGTCACGAAAAAGCTTTTCTGCCGGATACTCGGTGGAGTAACCCATTCCTCCAAACACTTGTATCGTCTCTGTTGCTACCCACATCGCTGAATCAGCAGCATTAACCTTAGCCATCGACGCCTCTATCGTATTATTAAGCCCATTATCCAAGCGCCAAGCAGATTGATAGGTCAGTAAACGTGAGGCTTCCAAACGCATCCGCATATCAGCTAACTTATGCGCAATTGCTTGATAGGCAATTAACGGCTTGCCCATAGACTCGCGCTCACTAGCATAGGAAAGAGACTCTTCAAGACAACGCTGTATCAATCCGACACCAAAAGCAGCAACCATCGGTCTAGAATGATCAAACACTTTCATGGCAATTGAAAAGCCATCACCCTCCTCGCCCAGACGTTGCTCCTCAGGGACAAAAACACCATCTAAAAACACCTCACAAGCAGGCGCAGCCCTTTGACCCATTTTGGAAATAGGGGCGCCAACAGACAGCCCTTCGCTATCAGCAGGCACAATAAATGCAGACAGACCTTTATGACCAGCTGTCATATCTGTTTTGGCAAAAACGACGAAAAACTCCGCCATATTGGCATTGGAAATCCATATTTTGCTGCCACTTAATTGATAACCACCGTTTACTTTTTCTGCTTTGGTTTTTATTGATGCGACATCTGAACCGGCTGAAGGCTCAGTAAGCGCAAAACTTGCCATTGCCCCTGTCGTTAATTGTGTTAGATATTTTTCTTTTTGTTCATGGTTACCTGCTATTAAGATAGGTTCTGCGGCTAATGTGTTAATACATAAAGCGGCACCTATCCCTAAGCAACCATAGCAAAGCGCCTCAGTAATTAGCACTAAGTCCATACATCCCAGACCTGCCCCCCCGTACTCCTGAGGCAATGAGGAATTTAGCAGTCCCAAAGAAAAAGCACTGTCATAAACATCCATAGGAAACCGCGCATCCTGATCCGCCTGACTCGCAATCGGTTTTATCTCTTTATTTGCAAATTGCAGAGCTAAAGCCTGAATTTGCTGTTGCTCTTGAGTCAATTCAAACTGCATGTAAATCTCCCTTATATGGCACACACCACAAAACGCGGGCAACAATTGCCCCTACAGCCACGTTGTGGCTGTTATTAACAATAAATTTCAACGATTTAATCTACTGGGAAAAACTAAGAATACATAGACTCAATTTCAGTCTCGTAAGTTTTGTAAATGCTACTACGCTTAACTTTCATAGTGGCTGTTACCTCTCCATCATCATGGTCTAATTCCTTTGTCAACAAATGGAAACGCCTGATGTTTGCGACCGGTGCCAATAAAGCATTGCCTTTAGCAACTTCCGCTTCTATAAGCTCTTTGACCTCTTCAAGCTCAGTAAGAGAACGGAAATGAGTAAAGGCAATGTGACGCGTTTCTGCCCACTTCGAGACTGATTCCAGATCGATTTCTATCAAGGCTGAGACAAATCTTCGACCATCTGCAATAACGATACATTCTTTGATATATGGACTACCCTTCATAGTATTTTCAATTTCTGAAGGGGTGATATTTTTGCCACCGGCTGTAATCATGATGTCTTTCATACGATCCACGATATAGAGCTGACCATTGCGTTCGGTCACCACATCACCAGTATGGAGCCAACCATTCACAATTGTTTTTGCTGTTTCTTCTTCATTTTTATAGTAACCGGAAAAAACCATGGGGCCCCGTATTAATAACTCACTGCTGTCTTCAGCCAATTTGTGTTCAGCACCATAAATTGCCGTACCTACAGAACTAGGGTGTGGGTCATCCAAAGACTGCCCGGTAACCATGCCGGTTGACTCAGTCAGACCATACACTTCAACAAGAGGCACACCTATCGTACGGAAAAACTTTAGCACTGTAGGGGGTACCGGAGCGGCACCTGTCAAAGCTACCCTACAATTTCTTAGTCCGATAAAGTTTTGTAGTGCACGCAATATAATCCAGTACCAAAATCCATAAACCAATTTATCTTTTAGACTACGTGCACTTTTAAGCTTATACCCTAATGGCTCACAAGCAGCGACAGCTTTATTAAATAACCAGCGGCGAAAACGTCCGGTTTCCGTGATTTTAATAGTTATTGATGAGTGTAATTTTTCCCATATTCGAGGCACACCCAAAAATAAGGTAGGAGCCAATTCACGCAAGTCTTCTTGCACTGTCCGTATAGACTCTCCAAAGTTGACAACAGAGCCTAGATAAATTGGCACAAAGGTGGTCAGCATTTGCTCAGCTACATGACACAGAGGCAAATAAGATAAATGACTTGAGTCAGGTTTTAATTTCAAGCGCTCAATGATACCCGGCGTAACCCCATGAATATTGTAGTAACTAATCATCGCACCTTTGGGCTTGCCTGTAGAGCCGGAGGTATAAATCATAAGTCCAATGTCTTGTAGACTCTGTTTAGCTAATACATCATCAACTAATTTGGGATAATGCTTTTCGTACTCCCTACCTGCCGCCTCAATATCACTATAAAGTGTCGCAATATTTGCTATACGTTCGTCAGTATTACGAAAACCGTCAGGCTCTATAATAATTACTCGTTTAAGATGGGGTAGTTCATGTAGAGACTCGGCTACTTTATCAGCCTGCTCCTGATCTTCACAGATAACGAACTCAGTATCAGAGTGCGCTAAGATATAAGAAACTTCGTAGGCAGGACTGGTTGGATAGACACCAACAGTAACTGCTCCGACCATACCACAACCCAATTGCGCTAACACCCACTCTGTTCGGTTCTCTGACACGATGCCGACATGAGCCTTATTGGAAAGACCGAGCGACTTCATGCCTAAACCAAACCAGACAGCACGTTGGTAATATGCACCCCATGTTATCGGTTGCCAAATACCATAATCTTTTTGATGTAATGCCACCTTATTCGGCTCTTGCTGCGCGCGATAACGCAACATTTGTGGCAAGGTTAAATCTGAAATTAAATGATGACTCATAATTATGACAACCAGCGTTTACGTCGTTTGTAATGTTTAATGTTCTTAAAGCTTTTGGCTTCGCCCCCGCCACCAACACCTAAATAGAATTCACGCACATCAGGGTCATTGGATAAAAACTCAGCCGACCCGTCAGTGACTATTTTGCCCATTTCCATGATGTAACCATAGTGTGAGATGGCTAGCGCAATGGATGCATTTTGCTCCACAAGAAGCATTGATACACCCTGCTCAGCATTAATTCTGGCAATAATTTGAAAGATATTTTCTACTAATAAAGGGGCCAAACCAAGTGAAGGCTCATCAAGCAAGATCAGTTTAGGCTTTGCAATTAAAGCTCTGCCAATCGCTAACATTTGTTGCTCCCCACCAGACAAATAACCTGCCAAACCATGACGACGCTCATGCAGTCTTGGAAAGTATTCATAGACTAAATCAAAGTCTGGTTTCATCCCTTTTCGACCATTTAATGCATAAGTGGCCGCCACTAGATTTTCTTCTACGGTCAGGTCCTCAAAGACACGCCGACCTTCCATGACATGGAATAAACCAGCTCGAACGAGTTCATGAGGTCGCATTTGTGATATTTGCTGACCATCAAAGCTGATTCGCCCATCAGTAAGTTCACCATCTTCTAACTCCAACAAAGCAGATATTGCTTTCAGCGTAGTGCTTTTACCTGCCCCATTGGATCCGAGCAATGCCACTATTTGACCCTGCTCTACGCGCAGCGACAGCCCACGTAATGCCTGAATGCTCTTATTGTAAAAAACCTCTATATTATTTAGTTCTAGCACAGAAGCCATCGCTTGCATTGCATTACTCCAAAACAATCCAGTCAGAAACAGGGACCATTTGACCTTTGCTGAAATCAGACTGATAAATGCGACCAACAGGTATTGAATTACCGCTAATAGTGATAGGTACACCGATGATGCCACCGGTATCAAAATCTTTAATCGTGTTGAGTGCGGCCTTCATATTGTCTGCTGAAAGTTCTTTACCATCGGCTAACACACGACGTGCCGACTCGGTATAAAGCATGGCTGATAAAAAGCCTTGAATATATGGCACGTTTTGATATTCGGGACGCATTTCACGAATTTTCTCTAGCATGGGGGCTGGTGCAGACTCATCGTAATAGTAACGGTATGGCATGACACCCATGAATCCATCGCCTATCTCACCCATTTGCATAACGGTAGAATTATCCATGGTCCAGAAGGTGCCCATAAATTTTGTTTCTAAGCCCATTTTTTTGGCTTGGTCAATGAACTCCGGAATCGGGGCTAAAATATAACCATGGAAAATAGTGTAATCAGGTTTAGCACGTCGCATTTTTGCCGTTTCCGTGGACACATCAACGCTACCTGGTGGCGTCATTAATTCTAAAGCCACATTTAAACCCAGATCCTCTGCTAACTTGCGGCTACTTTCAATGGGATCACGACCAAATTCAGTATCTGAATAAACAAAAGCGACCTTAGCACCGGGTTTTTCTTCAGCAATATAGCTTAATAAAATGCTGAACATTTCCGTATAGTCAGGACCAGCCAAAAACTGGTAAGGATATTTTTCCGGATCGTTGAGTTCAGTAGCAAACGAAGCACCAGACATCAAGATGGAATTCATACGGTTTAATTCAGGATTAATGGTTTTACTAAAACCGGTAGAATCTCCATAGTAAAAATCAACTTTGTTTTGGCTGGTGATTTTTTTAAAGGCAGCTACTGATACATCAACTTTATAACCACTGTCTTCAGGGACATACTTAAGTTTGTACCCTTCAACCCCACCAGAGTCATTAATAATTTTGACGTAGTCCTGTATACCTGCGTGAATACCTATCCCTGCAAAAGAGAATACGCCACTCATTGGTATAGACCCACCAATTACGATTTCTTTATCCTCAGCTTGGGCTGTAGCTGCTAATCCTAGTATACTTACAACAGATGTAGCTACAAGCCAGTTTTTCATAGTTTTAATTTTCATGATGTCTCCTGGTGTTAAACGCTTATGATTTAAAAGGCCATAAGTGAAAAAATCGCCGTATGCGTCGCCAAATTTCCTGAAGACCCAGCGGCTCTAAAATTAAAAAACCAATAATAAGCAAACCAAATACGATCGTGCGTACTGGAGATAAAATAAGCGTCGCATCTGCCGAAATAGGTAGCCATCCCACGATCAGCTTAAGTGCTTCAGGGATCATCGTGACAAAAATCGCACCTAAAATACTACCTAGTAAAGACCCCATACCTCCCACAATAATCGCGGTCAAAAAGAAAATCGACATACTTAGCGGAAAACTTTCGGGGGTGACGATACGGAAAAAATATGCCCATAATCCACCTGCTACGCCAGCATAAAAAGAGGACAAAGCAAAGGATAGAAGCTTGTAACGCAATAGCGGTATACCTAGGACTTCGGCTGAAATATCACGATCACGAATCGCTATAAATGCTCTGCCTATTCGAGTACGGAACAAATTAGCAGCACCTAACAACATAATCACCATGACAGGCACCACCATCCAATAAAACTTGAATGAAGTATCAAGAGAAAGACCAAAGATTGCGGGAGGTGCTACCGTTACACCAGCAGTTCCACCTGTTACCGGCTTCCAATTGGAGAAAACAAAATGCAAAATCATAGACGCTGCAATAGTAGCAATAGCAAGATATAGACCTTTTACTCTTAAGGATGGAATACCAACAATGATTCCACCTAGCATCGTGACTCCACCTGCAATTAAAAGGTTAACGACTATGGGTGCTCCAAAGTGATTATCCATATAGGCCACAGCATAAGCACCAATCCCCATAAAGGCTGCCTGACCCAAGCTCACCAAACCCGTATAGCCAGTGAGTATATTTAAGCCAGTGGCACTAACAATATTGATAGCCACTAAACAAGCTAGGTATAACCAATACTCACTTGCCAAAAAAGGAAAGACAAACAAACTACACGCCAGAAGCAACAACCACATGTATTGGGTCTTGCTATCAAACAACGCCTCATCATGGCTATAACTAAATTTTGCGGTTCCTATACGCATTACAACCTCTCAATCTGACGGGTACCAAATAAACCATAAGGTTTTATCATCAGCACTATGATTAGTATTAAGAAGGTGACAACTATTTTGTATTCGCCCCCTAAAAACCCACTTGCCCAAGACTCTATCAATCCTATGGCGAGACCTGCGACTAACGCACCAAGTACGCTATCAAGACCACCGGCAATCACTACAACTAATACTGATAAACCAAATATTCCCATTGAAGGTGAAAGGCCACCAATGGCTCCCACAATCACTCCCGCCATGGCTGCAATCATTGAACCCACAACCCAAGAAAGTGAGAACACGCGCGGTACATTAATACCCATTGAGTAAGCAGCACCTTGGTCAAATGCAGTTGCTCGCAAAGCAACCCCGCCACGCCAAAATCTGAATACTAACAAGACAAGGGAGATTAAAATTAGCGTCACAAAAAAACCATAGAACACTTTGGAAGAAACAAATGCCTCACCGATAAATATCGCTTTATCTGGCATAATGGCCGGCATACGCTTCTGATCAGCTGTCCAAATGAGCTCAACTGCCCCAACCAAAACAGACGCCAGTCCAACAGTAATCATAAAAGTCGATATTGATGACTCTCCCAGCATGGGTCTAATTGCCAAACGTTCTATGATGCCGCCTGCTAAACCACTACCTAAAACCCCGATTAATATGGCCAACCAAATCGGTAAACCAAAGCCTGTTGCAAGACCATAAACCAAATAGGCACCAACCATCAGCATTTCGCCAATGGCTAAATTAACCACCCCGGTGCTTTTAAAAATAATCACAAATGCTAAAGCAGTTAACGCATAAAGACCACCTGTACCAAGCCCTGCTAAACTTATTTCTGCAAAAAACAGCCAATCAAAATCCATTTTTCCACCTAATGTGTGACAGGTTGATGCAAACGTTCGCGTAGATCGGAAATATCACCCGAACCTAAATATGCACGTATTACTTCAGGGTTTTGTTGTACTTGCTCAGGTGTTCCATCAGCAATCACTTGACCAAAGTTAAGCACAATGACATGGTCTGATAAATCCATCACCATACCCATGTCATGTTCAACCATAAGAACGGTAATACCCCATTCTTGTCGTACGTCTAAAATGAAGCGTGCCATGTCCTCAGTTTCCTCACGATTCATACCAGCAACTGGTTCGTCAAGCATAAGAATTTTTGGTTGAATGGCTAAAGCTCTAGCCATTTCTACACGCTTTTGTAAACCGTACGATAAAGCTGAGACAGGATGATGACGTATGTGGTCAATTTCGAGAAAGTCAATGATGCGCTCTTCTACTTCACGTCGAAGTTCCATTTCTTCACGTTTTGCACGACCAAAATAAAATAAAGAATCCAAGACATTAGTCCGCAAATGAGCGTGACGTCCCAGTTTGATATTGTCCAATACGGTCATGCCTCGGAATAAGGCAATATTCTGAAAACTCCGAGCTAATCCTAAACGAGCACGTTCAGGTGCAGGAGTAGAGGTGATGTTTTTGCCCTCAAAGAATAACTCACCGACTTGCGGTTTGTAAAAACCGGAAATAGTATTAAACAGCGACGTTTTACCGGCACCATTAGGACCAATCACCGTGGTAATGGTATTAGGGGTAACACTAAAACTCACGTCAGTTAACGCTTTGACGCCACCAAAGGCGAGCGTAATATTGCCAAGCGTTAGCAATGGTTCAATAACTGCTTGATTCACGATGTCTCCTATAGCAACCGTTATATGTTTTTTGATACGGTACTATTTTTATTTTTCTAGTCTAGATTTTTATTTGTCTGACTTAGTTATGTATTTCATTCTAGGATAGTAATTTAAATAATCAAATGGCAGAGAAGGACTAAAACTATGCAAAAGCTGCCACTTTCTCTGTTTTTTTATGTAAGATAGGGTAATCACTCTGTCTAAAAACGCATAGACTTCTGCAGGCAAATATTATTATCAAAATAAAATAACTACTTAAATTAAGGTTTTAAGCCATGGAAATTCAAACAATCTCGGTACGTTTTGTTCATGCCCTGCTCGCCGGCGCATCGAAACACTCAACATGCAGTGATAAATGGCTTAACAAAATAGGACTATCGCCCGCACTTTTAGAGCTGGAAGGTACCCGTATCACCATGAACAAATTTGCTCAACTCTACCGCACTATCGCAATAGAGCTTAATGATGAAACCCCCGGTCTATTCTCACGCCCACTACGAAATGGGACGTTAAAGTATTTGTGCATGATTATGTTGGGCGCACCTGATCTTGGTGTAGCACTTAATAGATTCCGTAACCTCTTCTATCTAATCAATGACGATGTGGAATACACAGTTCAACCTTGCCCAAATGGCTCTATTAAAATAGCACTACAAGAAAAGAAGGATTTGGGTCCTACACGCATATGGGCCCTCGAACTTTTATTAATGCTTGTCCAGGGCGTCTCTTCTTGGTTAATAGGACGCAAAATTCCATTTGAATCCATTGAATTTCCATTTGACACACCACACCATGCATCTGAATACGAACAGCTTTACCCCGGCCCAGTAAAATTCAATCAAGAAGTAACGGCGCTTTATATGCATCCAATTTATTTACGTGAACCGATTCGCCAAGATCAGTCCGTTTTAAACGAATTCATACGTAATGCACCACTAAATTGGTTTTACTTCTCACCTAATGACAGACCGTATACCCATCAACTACGTCACTATTTACAAGACAAATTGCATTTGAATTTAACGGTTAATGATGTGGCATTAGTTCAGCATATATCTCCTCGAACTCTGGCGAGACGCCTGACTGCTGAAGGCACAACATTTCAAAAAACAAAGGACAAACTTCGACGAGATATCGCCATTGATTTGTTAAATAAAACAGACACCCCAATTGCAACCATAGGTAGCAGCTTGGGATTTGAAGACGCGGCAGCATTTAACCGAGCGTTTAAAGTATGGACTGGTAGCACCCCTGGCGCATACCGAAAACAAATTATCTGGCAGTTATAATTTTCTTATAATCAATTGTTATGGCTTCACTATGTAAACCATCTCTGAGAACACCAATGATGTCTTACCCCAGTATAGTGTCATTAGTGATTGAAATAAAATTACAAATACACATTAGCTTTAGTCTTGATATCAACATTCATCCTAAAAACTAAGTTTTATGCAAATATCAAGAAGCAATCCAGCATCCAAAGGAGATAAACTTGAACAATTTAAACCTTAATCGTGACAACAGCGGTGAGAATAAAGCACTTTATTTAACGATAGCAAATGGCTTAGCAACGATTACACTAAATAGAGCAGAGCAAGGCAATGCACTGAACCTTGAGATGGTCACCTTGCTTGCTGAAGCAACAGATGAGATTTTGAACAACTCTTCAGTAAAAGTCATCTTAATAACAGGTACTGGAAACAACTTCTGTGTAGGCGGTGATATACGTGCATTTATAGCAGAACGTGAACAACTTCCAGCCTTTGTTGCTTCATTGCTTGAGCCTTTAAATTACGCTCTAGCCAAACTAGAAGCAGCAAAACTTCCTATCGTATCTGCTCTTAACGGCGCGGTGGGTGGAGCCGGGATTGGCTTAGCATTAATCGCAGATTATGTACTGGCTGCAGAATCGATGAAACTACGCTGTGGATACACGGCCATTGGTTTATCTCCCGATGCTGGAAGCTCATGGTTATTAGCCAATCGTGTCGGCACATTTCGAGCTAAACAACTTTTTCTTTCCAATACGCCTCTTACTGCAAATGAGTGTTTAAACCTAGCTATTGTCGATCAGGTTTATCCAGACGCTGAACTAATGAGTCAGGTCCAGGCTTTACTTAGAGAATTAGAGAGTGGTCCTAGAAAAGCCATGGCAAGAGTGAAGCACTTACTAGACCATAAAATGACTCAGAGATCGTTTAAGGAACAATTAGAATTAGAACGTCGCTTTATTATGGAAAGCGCCAGCGAATCAGACGTGCAAGAAGGCATTCTTGCTTTCACCCAAAAGCGTAAACCGTCTTTTTCTTAATTTTCACCATTCCCAAAACAAGGCTCATCAATCTCATGTCTACTAAGTCAATGTATCGTCAAGTGTTTGTGTTAGCTACAGCGCAAGCACTTTTTCAAATAGTCATTGTCGCGGTGATGCTGGTTGGCGGTTTAATCGGCAGCATCATTGCAGATTCACCGCGCTGGGCTACTCTGCCTATTGCCACCATGTTCCTTGGAACAGCGATCATGATATTTCCGGCCTCTCTCTGGATGGCTAAGATTGGGCGACGTGCGGGCTTTTTAATTGGCGCCATTTTTGGCCTAAGTGGTACCTTGATTGCTGCCTTAGGCGTTTGGCAGTCCTCATTATTGGTGCTTGCGATGGGTACTTTTCTGATAGGCACTTATCAGGCCTTTGCACAGTTTTATCGCTTTGCTGCAGCCGAAGCGGCTGATCTTCATTTCCGTTCAAAAGCCATTTCTTTTGTGTTGGCAGGTGGCGTAGCAGCGGCCTTAATCGGTCCGGTATTAGCTCGTTTTGAAGGTCCCTTATTAAGCACCAAATATCTCGGTACCTTCTTGATTTTAGCGATGGTAACAGTGCTTGCTATCGGTACTTTAATGGCCTTTAGACCAGCACCTGCCACCTCTACACACGGTGCCACAGCTGCAGAAAGCAGCCGCAGTTGGTTGCAAATGGTCACGCAACCTACCTACTTGGTTGCCATGTTTGCTGCCGCCTCCGGACAAGGCATTATGATTCTCGGCATGACTGCAGCCCCTATTGCCATGAGTAGCTATGGCCATGAGCTTAGCAGCACTGCCTTAGTGATTCAACTACATGTGTTGGGGATGTTTGTCCCGTCCTTTTTCACTGGCGCCTTGATTGCTCGCTTTGGTGTCTTGCAAGTGATGCTTGCCGGTGCAGCTCTGTTATTAGGACATATACTATTTGCCCTAAGTGGCGTGTCTTTTATCTCATTCGCTATCGCCTTAGTGCTGCTCGGTGTTGGTTGGAACTTCTTGTTTATTGGAGGCACCACCCTACTTACAACCACCTACTCACAGACTGAAAGAGCACGTGCTCAAGCCACTAACGATTTAGTTATTTTTATCATTGGCTTTATCAGTTCATTCAGCAGCGGCGCTCTCTTGCACGCCACCGATTGGCAAATGACTAATTTATTCTTAATTCCTTGGTTAATTCTAACGGTTCTCGCCATTTTATGGTTACGCTGGAAAAACCGCCCCCTTAGTGCTCAGCGGGTTTAAGCGATATACACAAGTAAAAAGCTACAGCGGCAGCCGGTTATAAACAGCCGGTTGCCGTGCTTTTATCCTTAAGGTCACAAACGCATAGCATGGTTTGACTTCCATCATAGATTAGAACATCACAATCAAACACAATTCTGATCTAACACAAAAGCGATGTGTGACATTCCAGCAAAGCTTGAGTTACCTCAAAATTGATCAAATAAAACAATTATTTAGCTTTGACGACGGTGTATTCGTAGATTTAGAATGAATCATTATCTGAACTTATCAGAGTCGTCATCCTGTCTTTTCTTCATGACAGCAACGGCGTCTTATCTTATCTCAAGATCGGAGTCTTCTTTTATGAAACGCATAAAAATTGCACTGGCTGCTTGTTTGCTAGTGCCTACAGTCCTATGGTTGTTTGCTGATACCTTATGGCCCGAGACATTAAATTATTTTTCCTTTCGCCGAGGCATTGTTCAATTGAGCGGCATTCTGCTGATTGCTGCAATGAGTGTTGCCATGATGTTAGCCTTACGATGGAAATGGCTAGAGCCACATCTGGACGGTCTTGACAAAATGTACCGTCTTCACAAATGGTTAGGCATTGCCGCGCTGATCATTGGTGCCGTCCACTGGTGGTGGGCAAAATTTACCAAATGGATGATCGGATGGGGTTGGCTCAGCAGACCCGCTAGCGGACCCGGCAGTGGCAGCGGCGGTGGTCAAGGTCCGGGCAGTGGCGGTGGTCAAGGCACCTCCGAGCTACAAAATTGGCTTTCATCCCAGCATGGATTAGCCGAAACTGTTGGAGAATGGGGATTTTATGTCGCGGTGATTCTGATCGCCTTAGCACTGATTAAACGCTTCAAATATCATCACTTTATCAGTACTCACAAAATTTTAGCCATTACTTACCTACTCTTTGCCTACCACGCATTGATTCTGATGCGTTTTAATTACTGGACACAACCTATCGCTTGGTTAGTGGTCGCTTTAGTCATTGGCGGCACCTATGCAGCGGTGGTCATCTTATTTAAAAAGATCGGCGCCAATCGTAAAGTTAGTGGGCAAGTGATTAAAATCAATTATTCCCCTTCTTTGCAAATAATGGATACTTTAATTCAATTAGATGAAGGTTGGCCAGGCCATAAAGCGGGACAATTTACCTTTGTTAGCTCGAGCGAACGTGAACGTGCTCACCCGTATACCATCGCCTCAAGTTGGGATCCAGCAGCCCCTAATCTTAGACTAATCATTAAAGAATTAGGTGACCATACCAGTCGTTTACCTAAGCAGTTAACAGTGGGTACAGCGGTGACTGTTGAAGGACCTTATGGTTGCTTTAATTTCGAGGATAAACAGCCTTGGCAAATATGGGTTGGTGCAGGGATCGGTATCACACCTTTTATCGCAAGAATGCAGTACCTAAGGACACAAGCTGGTAGCAAAAACATTGTCCTCTTCCACCCAACAGCCAGTTCTGATCAAGAAGCGCTAGGTCATCTACAAAGCTATGCAGCTCAGGCCGGGGTCAGATTACACATCGTAATTGATGGCAGAGATCCCCTCCTGAGCGGTCAACGGATTCGCGAACTAGTGCCCGAATGGCTTTCAGCGAGCATCTGGTTCTGTGGGCCGGCAGGCTTCGGCGACGCCTTGAAAAAAGACTTCAAAGCCCAAGGCCTGCCAGTAAAACACTTCCATCAAGAGCTGTTTAATATGCGTTAAGTGATTAAAAAAACGCTGAACATAAAACCCCACAGTCGAAACTGATTACTGTGGGGTTTCTAAAAAATGGGACTCGATGCGCAGCGATTCGAGATTACGAAACATTAAAACGATTTATTGATGCTGTTCATTTAATGCCAAAATACGCTCAGCCCATATAACAATAGGTTTCTCTAGTAACTTCCCATCCAATCGAGCAGCACTCACATCGGATGCTGAAGTGACTGCCTCCACGATTCTTTGAGCTTGTTGAACTTCTTTATCTGTAGGCAAAAAAGCTTGGTTCACAATCGTTATCTGATTTGGATGAATACACAACTTGGCAGAAAAACCCAAAGATTTACTCTTTTCTGAATCTCCACGGATCAAATCCACATCATCCAAACTTACAGTTACGCCATCAATTGGTGATGGAAGACCACCCACTGCAGAAGCAACAACTAGCGCACTACGTGCATAATCTAAAGCAAAATCAGAATTAGGAATACTACAATCCAGTTGAAAATCTACCGACCCGAAAGCCAATCGACTAACACAAGGTAGTTGAGCTAGTTCTGCCGCTTGGTATAACCCCTTAGCAGTCTCTATCAGCAATAAAATTTGGCAATCATCATGTTTTAATTGTTCTAACTTCTGAATATCTTCTTTACGTTCTGCTTTAGGCAGCATAACACCCAAGACACCTTTTAAAGCCAATAAAGAACAATCATCAACAAACCATTTAGTATTTGCTGCGTTGATTCGAATATAAGCCTGATTTCCTTGTTCTATCCATTGTCTAATTTCTTCACGAGCCTTGTCTTTACTATCAGATCCGACTGCATCTTCTAAATCAAGTATTACCGCGTCAGCACCACTGGCACAGGCTTTGTCAAAACGCTCAGGTCTATTACCCGGCACAAACAAATAAGATCTTGCTTGCATAGTCATATAATTCATTTTCCTTTTTTGAAATTTAAAATTGACTAAAATTATTTAGATACTTGACTGTTTATCAACGCTTTTTTTGAAATCATATACTGTCTGAGTAAACCCACGGCAGCTAAAGTAATCATGGCACCTAAAAGAACAAATGCAAAAGCAAAAGAATTGCTTTTCTCCACGGCAAAAGCAAATACCGGTGGACCGACTACAACACCAAGGTAAGTAAAAAACAAAGTTCCTCCAGTCATTAAGCCCGCTTGCCCAATAGGCGAAAGACGCGCTACCTCAGCTAAATAAACCCCATTCCAACCGATGGCTGTAGCACCAAAAACCATACAAAGTATGATAATAAACCACACCGACCAATTAGAATCAACCATTGCCATAAGAAAAGAACTAGCGCCCATTGCAAATCCAAGCATAATTAAAACAGCTAAAGAAGACAGCCAACGATCAGCTACCAAACCCCAAACTATCCTGCCAACAACGCCACTTCCTTGAACCACAAACATAATGATGCCGGCTAAAGTAAGAGTAATGCCTAAGTCAACAGTTAAATATGTAACAATATACGTCGCCAAGCACATCTGCACAATGCTGAAAAACAATGAACAAATCGCAAGTCGCCGAATATCAGTATTCTTTATTACAGCTTTAAAAGGTACTAGAACACTTTGAATATTAAATGTGTGTGACCCATTAAGATCATCATCAAAGTTCGCTCTAACAAATTGACAGGCTAGCATCCCCAAAACACACAGACTTACAACTACAAAAACAGCTCCTTGCCACTGCCAATTAATAACTGCGATTGGCAACATGAGTCCAGCAAGAGCACCGCCTAAAGGAACTCCCGTCTGCTTTAAGGAAAAAAACATGCTCATCATATGTTGTGGAGTTGTTCTAGCCAATATCTGCGAACTAGCAGGTGTGATAGGCCCATAGCCAGTACCTAATAAATAAGCACCAATGAGCATACCGACTATGCCCCCAAAAGTTGTTAAAACTAAACCTATTGCACATAGTAATAAGGATATTTGACTCGTTCTGATGGCCCCGAAACGCTCAACCAAGAACCCACTAAACAAACTAGCAATCGTTGCTGCAGCATATGCAACGGAAATAAACACCCCCACTTTAGTTGCTTGAAAACTATAGGATTGGGCCACTTCCGGTGCAAGCACAGGTGCCGTCATCAAGGCCAATGATGCCAGCACCTGGATCAATAAAGTTGTCAAAAGTGCTAAAACAGGTCGTGACATAAGCTATGCCTAAGATACCAATCGTTGTGTTGAAGAATAAGTAAAGCGAGAACCGGGATGAAGACTAACTGCAACCTCAACTAATTCTTTGCCAGGACCATAATATTTTCTGATGACCTGTAAAGCAGCTGAACCAGGTTTTTCATTAAAAACAGCTGCTGCTGTACTATCTAACAACACAGCACTAATATCCTGTTTAATTTCTATAATACGAAAGCCGTATATTTTTTCAATCAATGAATATACGGGAACTTGACAGTCTCGAGGCTCATCCAATATACGCTGATATTGCTTTGCGACGTACACATCTGTTATAGCGATTGGTGTATCTTCAGATGCAGCATAACGATTGCCGCGGAGATACACCCATTCTTGCCCTTGTGGACAACCTAAAAGATTAGATGTCGCACGATCACAGACTATAATTGATTGAGAAACAATTTCTAAACGAATGTCGCGAACAAATTTATATAAGTCCTCTACCCCGTTACTAGTCTGCATATATTTTACTGATGACTGCCTCTCCACCAAGCGAGTTCCTACACCCGCTTGACGGACAATTAAGCCTAACTCTGATAACTGCCTAAGTGCTTCACGCACCGTGTATCGACTAACATTAAACTGTTCACAAAGTTCTGCTTCGGTAGGTAAGAGTTCACCGACCTCATATCTACCCGCATTAATGTCATCGACTAACGCTTGCGCTACTAACTGGTATCGAGGCAATCCTGCTAAGCCTAATACTGTCAATTCTTCCGTCATATAATGCCTCTCCGTTTTAAGTCTTCAAGCTTTTCAGGACTATCGCCCTGAGGAGCCCGAGCAAATATCTCAGCATTGTGTTCACCAAGTTTTGGTGCTCTTCTAGTTGGTAGTTGAACTCCGGGACTGCTAATAGGACAAGCAGTCGTTCTAAACTCCCCTCTTTTCTCATGAGTTGAACTAACAACTAGTCCCTGTTCATATGCAAATGGGTTATCCAGAGCCTGTGCAACATCATTCACAGGCGCAGAAGGAATAGTACCACCAAACTTACCCATCCAATGAGCAGTCGTTTCTGTACTCAACGTCTCGTCCAACATTTTGGTCAAAAGATCTCTATTTTTTAATCTTGCATCAAAATCAACAAACCTCGGATCATCGATCCACTCATCTTTTCCAATCGCTTCGCATAACAAACCAAAAAACTTCTCCTTATTACACATAATAAAGATCCAACCATCTTTTGTACGATATAGCTGACTTGGGGTTAAAGATGGGTGTGATGAACGCGGTTGTCTGGTGGTAACAACGCCTTCATTTAAATACCATGTTGCCGGGTAACTTAAGTTATGTAAAGCCACACTAAAAAGACTAACGTCAATATCCCGACCTTTACCCGTCTCTCTGGCACTTAATACGGCAGAAACCAAGGCTAATGCAGACATAGTTCCTGTCATCATATCAATGATAGACAAACCAAATCGTGCAGGTGCCCCATCAGGCTCACCTGTTAAACTCAAATAGCCGGCCTCTGCCTGCATTAGATAATCATAACCGGGCCAATTTGCTCTGGTTCCTTCTCGACCATAAGCAGATAAATGAGCACAGACCACCTGAGGGTTAACTTCCTGCAAATCTTCGTAAGTCAAACCTAATGAAGCAGGTAGATCACCTCTTAAGTTGTTATAAACAGCATCAGATTCTTTAACTAACTCTCTGAAAAGCTCCATACCCTCTTTACTCTTTAAGTTTAAAGTAACGCTTTTCTTATTACGATTAAAAGATTGATAGAAGTGACTATCCAACTCGTCAAAAAAGTACGGACCTACATGTCGTCCGACGTCTCCACCCATTGAAGGATTTTCAATTTTAATAACTTCTGCGCCCAGATCCGCTAGGTGTTGAGTGCCAAATGGTCCCGCACCATATTGCTCCACGGATAGAATTTTTAAGCCTTCCAAAGGTAAACTCATTATGCACTCCTTTCGATTAACTGCTTAGCAATAATAATGCGTTGTAATTCGTTTGTACCCTCACCAATGGTTAACAATGGAGCATCACGATACAAACGCTCTACTGGATACTCCTTTGAATATCCATAACCACCATGTATTCTCATGCAGTCCGTGGCATTACTTAAACCTGCCTCAGTAGCAAAGTACTTGGCCATACCTGCTTCCATATCGCAACGCCGACCCTCGTCAAAAGCTTTTGCAGCAGATTCTACGAGAAGTTTTGATGCTTCAACTCGGGTTGCCATCTCACCAAGCATCAATTGAATTGCTTGATGCTCACAAATCGCTTTACCGAAGGTTTTACGCACTTGACTATAATTTACTGCTTCTGTTAACGCCGCTTGCGCAATACCTAAACCACGTGCAGCCACATTAATACGGCCTAATTCAAGTCCCGATAACACTTGCTTTAAACCAAGACCTTCTACTCCACCTACCAAACGGTCAACTGGAACTTTATAATCTGTAAAAAGTAATTCACAAGTATCAATACCGCGATAGCCCATTTTTTCTAACTTACGAACTACTTCAAAACCTGGACCTTTTTCTGCAATTAATAAGCTCATACCGCGATGTCTTGGTTCAGCTTTAGGATCTGTTTTAACTAATAAAGCAATCGTATTGCCGTACATACTGTTGGTAATCCATGTCTTGGCACCATTAACGACATAGTGATCGCCCTCTCGCACCGCTACTGTGCGAATCGCCTGTAAATCAGTCCCCGCATCTGGTTCAGTTAAACCAACACCGCCACGCAATTCACCTGTTGCAAACTTAGGTAAATAATAGTTTTTCTGTTCTTCAGTACCATGACGCTGAACAGCTGAAGCCATAATCAAGTGAGAATTAATAATTCCCGACAAAGACATCCACGTTTCGGTAATCAATGAAACAATCTTGGCATAGGTGCTAGTAGAGAGCCCTAAGCCACCATACTTTGGATCGATAATACAACCAAACAATCCCATCGCTTTCATTTGTTCGACAATTTCTTCAGGGTAGATATCTTCTTTTTCCATTTTAAGAACATGAGGTTTAACCTCTGTTTGAAGAAAATCTCGAACTGCATCTAAAATCATTTCTTCTTGTTCTAAATCGACTGCTTGACTCATAACACAACTCCTTTGATTCTTATAAATAACTAATTACTAGCTAATTGTTTGCTAAACTCTTGGCCTTCCATCGTGTCCATGGAAAGAACTAAATCTTTGACTTGATGAGCGCGTTCTGCAGAAACCACGGTTAACATATTGCCTAAGAACTTCTCTACAATATCTTCATTACTAAGTGGTCTATCAGCAGCACCTCTGTTCATATCTTCTCGCCATCTAAGCTCTTCACCCGATTTCAATTTGACAATCACTTCACCAGAATAATATTTTGGAAATCTTGAATTAGGATCGATTTGATATTGAACTTTAGAAGCTAAAGCCAATACTTCGGGTTCACGCAAAGCTTGCTCTTCTAGAGCTGCTAAACCAAAATGCCCACGAGCTAAACCACTCGCTACCGCATATGGGATACTGAATTGTGCGTCATAACTATTTTGTGGCGCTTTCTTATACTGCTGTGGTTCACAAACTGTCTTGATCACTTCTTGAGGAACTAAAGCCAAAACCGAATCAATCTCATTGATATCTATATTGTGTTTTTTTCTCAATTCCATAGCAGAGTCAGCACAAGCATGAGTAAAGTGACAAGCAGGAAGCGGTTTGACGGCTACATTTGCAACCTCCCACTCTTCACCTAAGCCTTCAGTCGCTAACGTTAAATCAGCCTGACCTGCTTCTGTGCCAAGATAGGTATTGAATAGACCAAAACGACCTTCATAAGTAGCAAACGGTCCTTTAAAACCATGGCGAGCAAATGTTGCTGCTGTCATTCCTGAGGCGGCTGACCAACCTGGATGCATTCTTTTAGTCCAAGCACCATCCTGTAAGAATTCTAGACTGCCAGATGCCAAGCTCAAGGCAATACCTTGTGCCATAACCAATTGTTCTGAAGTTAACTGCATTAATCGACCAGCGATTAATGCTGATGCAAATGTTCCCACCACTCCTGTAGGGTGAAATCCGACCTGATGAAATCCACCTTTTGCAACCATACCTAATCGCGTTGCAACTTCCATGCCAAGAATATAGCCTAGCAATATATCTTTACCGTGCAACGCCCGATTAGATGCCACACCTAAGGCAGCAGGGAAACAACTCGCGGTTGCATGAATAACACCGCGAACATGGGTATCGTCAAAATCTAAACCATGAATTAGAAAACCATTCATGACAGCTGCATCACGCATGGATAGCTTTACCTTAGATCCAATCACTGGCTCCTCACCATCCTGCAACTCGCTTAAAGCAACCATCGTACGATAAGTGAAATCATAATTAGTAGATGCATATGCAATCCCAACAGCATCTAAAATCAAATACTTAGCACGTTCTTTTACCTTTTCAGGAATGTCACTCAATTCAACCTTGTTAGCAAAGTCAGCAAGTTTTTGAGAAATTAATTGTGTACTCATTTTCTAAACCTTTAAATCAATAATAAAGACACTGCAGGGACATACGTAATGATGCCTAAACCTAATAAGCGAGTTGCATAAAAAGGCATTACACCTCGCACGACTTCATGAATCGGAATACGAGCAATCCCGCTCATAACAAATAAATTCAAACCTATGGGGGGAGTTAAGGTGGCAATTTCCACGTTAGCAACCATAATTACTGCAAAATGGATCGGATCCACGCCCATCGCAGTTGCTACAGGAAATAGCAACGGGGCCGTTAAAACAATCAATGAAACACCATCAAGGAACATACCCAGAAGCAAGAGCACTATATTGACTATCAACAAGAACTCAAATGTAGAAATGTTCATTGCGGTAATACTTTCAACCAAAGCAGCCGACACACCCATTCTTGCCAATACAAAACCAATCAAACTTCCACCCATAACTACTGCAAAGATCATCGTAGTCTGTAGGATTGATTCACGCGTTGCATCCCACATACCGTTTATATTGACTGTACGATAAACAAACAAACACAGAAAAGCGGCATAAACTGCGGCAAAAGCTGCAACCTCGGTTGGTGTTAAAAAACCGGTATAGATAGCGCCTAAAACTAACACTGGCATCATGATTGCCGCACCCGCTTTAGGCAAACGACGGGAGAATGTTCCCCAGTCAGCTTTCATTACTTTTGTGCCATAACCTCTGCGTCTAGAGATACTCATCACGGTGATTGTTAATAGAGCAGCCTCCAAAAGTCCTGGAAGAACACCCGCTATAAAAAGCTTATCAACTGGTAATCCCACGATTGAACCGATTAAAATAAAACCCAAAGACGGAGGTATCATTAATCCTAATGTGCCCCCCACTGCAACAATCGCAGCCGAAAAATTGGTAGGATATTTTTCTCGTTTCAAGCCCTCAACTGTTGATGATCCAATGGCGGCAGCAGCACCCACACTCGACCCCGAGACTGCTGCAAAAAATATGGAAGCTAACATCGCTGTTAACGCCATACCGCCTCGAACAGCTCGAACTACACTACCCACCAACTCCAAGATAAGCTCAGCAATTTGCCCTTTCATCATGAAGTTACCTGCTAATACAAACATAGGAATAGCCATCAATGGGTAGCTATTTACCGATTTAAAAGCAGTCTGTGCAATCACCACAGTTGGAACACCGTCCAAGAAGAGCACCAAACCCGTTGTTACCAAACCCATTGCAATAGCTGCATGCGTACCCATAGCCATGCAGACCAGCATAATAATTAATGCTATTATCATTAACGTCATAAATTTCCTCCTAAAGACCTTTTGAAGTCACGTCTAAATCTTCTGTAAATGGATCTTTAGAGCGTAAAACAAGATATACACAACGGAGATAATAGATAAATAACAGAGCCGAACCTATAGGCATCGCCATGAAAACTAGCCACATCGGTAAATCAAGGTTTGATTCCGTCATCATGCCCATTTTGTGATAACGAAGCACTTGCGGTATCGATGCATAAAACATAAAACCACTAAATATCACGCCGAAAAGACTGGCTAAACCATTAAATATTTGCTTGACACCTTTTGGTAACTTAGCAATGACTAAGTCCGTGCGTATGTGATGACCAGAGCTACCAGCCACACCAAAAACAAGAAAAAACGCCCAAATAAGTAAATATCTGACTGCCTCCTCTGCCCAAAAGTAGCTAATATTAAAAGCAGAGCGCCCTAAACCCTCAAACATCATGATCAAACTAGCAATTAAAAGCATTGCAGCAGACAGGTTTAAAAGTATCCTAAACTCAAAAAAACGCCACCATTTAGCAAATCCTCCTGCACTTGAAGCATCTTGAGATTTGGGGCTGTTTTGATTAGTTTGTTCGTACACACTTATTCTCCAAATCTTTTAAGGCTTCAACTGACTCTGGGTAACGGTCTGTGAAGACTTTAGAACTTTCGGCGACTAAATTACGTAAGAACTTTTGTTCATCATCATCAGCAACAATATAAGTAGCACCTTGATCGATCATTTTTTGCGTTAACACTTCATCTGCTTCTTTAGACTCAGTCCACTGCCTTGCAGCGATCTCATCAATAGTTTCCTGGATGGCTTGCTGTTGGTTTTCAGGCAAACTTCTAAACCACTCACTGTCCACTAAAACGGCGTAACTAGTAACAGATAATTCGGGGACATACCATCCATACTTACCAACCATACCGATCATTTCCGACCACCCAGCAGGTGAAGTGAAAATGCCATCAATAGCACCTTGCGCTAATGCTGTGCTCATCTCCGAAGCAGCCATAGAAACCGGACTAGCATTCATAGCTTTAATCAAGTCTTGAAAAACACGACCACCGGTTACCCGAATTTTTGCGCCATTTATGTCCTTAGTGGTTTTAATCTCGCGGTCCCTAAATACAAAAATCATGTCCGAAGCTCGTAAAAAACCAAGCGCTTCCAATCCTCCACTCTTCAAATAGGAAGAAATTTGCTCCTTCAAACCATTGCTATAACAACTATTCATCATGTGTTCTTGAGTAACCATAAATGGTAAATTCATTACCCCAGCAATCTGTTGAATAGCCTCTAAGCGCACCGACAATGGCCACACCATATGAACCGCACCGGTACCTAATGCAGCGACAGCATCTTGATCGTTATAAAGCTGACCACCCGCATAAATTTTTACAGTAACTTCCCCATTACTTCTTTTTTCCACCGCCTCAGCAAACTGTCTCATGTAATCTGTTTTCCAGTGCGTTGTTGCAACCTCACTAGTTAATACAATCTCTGTTGCATTGGCAGTAGTTGCCATGGTGACGGCTGTTAATGTTGAAACTACTAAGCTTTTTAATTTATTTTTAAGTAACATTTTTTGTCTCCTAATTGCCTATCATTCATGATAGGCATCCTTTGGTAATATGTAGATAAATACAAGCTGAGTGCTAATGTGAACTAATAATTTGACTCAGGATCTCTACTTCCTTCTCTCTTTTGAATTAGAGCACTACGAATGAAGGTCATAAACTCAGTACCGTCTGCCTTTTTACCCACTGTGCGAACGGTTACAATGCCTTGATTTGGTCGACTTTTTGATTCTCTTTTTTCCAAAACTTCTGATTCAGCATAGATCGTGTCATCAACGAACACAGGTGCTGTCAGTCTGATTTCTTTCCAACCCAAATTCGCAACGGCCTTACCACTCACTTCTGGCACTGTCATACCTAACACCATAGCCAGAGTAAGACCGCTATTCACTAATAATTGACCAAACTCACTGTTCGCTGCGTATGCCTCATCACAATGCATTGGGTGATAATTCATGGTTAACAATGAAAATTCGATATTATCTGCCTTTGTGATGGTGCGACCTGGTCTATGTTCAAAAACATCACCAACATTGAAGTCTTCAAAGTACAAACCAATTTCTGCACGGTAACGATTGTCACCAACCTTTCTTAAACCCATAAGTAAATACCTCTTTAAATACACTAATTTAATTAAATTTAAGTTCTAATAATCAACAACATTGATTATTACTAATATTTCATTGTCCGGACAAATTTAATAAAAAATATGCCTTAAATATTTAAAATCTATCTACTTTAAAAACAAGATTTTTTAATCTCCTCAATTCTCTCAAATAATTCAGGATGCTTAGACTTAAATCCTTCACTTACAGAAGCAAAACGCTCCTTAATAATTTGAACTTGCTCTGGCACCATCTCATGATAAGTCCCACCTTTTTCCACCATAGCGGCAATCAACTCTTTATCCTTTTCGATCGTTTCAACCCACTGTGCTTTTAACACTTCCGCTAAGGTTTCATCAAAAACTGATTTCAACTCTTCTGATAAACCGTCGTACCACAATTTATCCACCACAACTGGTGAGGTAGCTAAATTTAATCCTGACACTAAAGTCGTGTGTTTCGCAGAACTCCCTAAAACATCGTGCCAACCAGCAGGTGAAGTTAACGCGCCATCAATAGCACCTTGTGCCAAAGCTGCTGACATCTCAGAAGCAGCCATGGACACAGGGCTTGCTCCTACTTGTTTAAGTGAATCGAGCATGACTTTGCCACCAATTGCCCGAATCTTTTGATCCTTTAAATCTTCAGCATTAATGACATTCTTATTGCGCATAACAAAAGCGAGCTCTGCAGTTCGAGCAAAACCAAGAATTTTCATTCCCTTAGGTTCGATAAACTTTGACATATCATCAGCAAACTGATCCACAAAGCATTGGTTCGTGAACTCTTCTGTTCCTAGAGTAAAAGGTAAACTGATAATACCTAGGCGCTCATCAATTTGCTCTAATCTTGAAGCCACAGGCCAAACCATCTGAACTGCCCCAGTACCAATCGCGCCTAAAGCATCTCTATCGTTATAAAGCTGTGATGCAGCATAGTGATTTCCTGTTATCTTCCCATCTGAGCGTTCTTTAATTAATTTTAAGAATTTCTCAATACTTGGACTAGGATTCGTTGTTATAGGTATCTCGCTTGTTACTACCAAATTTTCAGCATGAGCAGTTGTTGCTACCAATGCCATCGCTGTTAAACCTTTTAATAAAATTTTCTTCATGATAGTCTCCATGGTTTTAAAATAGCTTTTTGATAAATACTAAAATTGATTTTCTTGGGTTGTTAGAGATAATTGTTTTTCCAATAAACGAGCAAGACGCAGAATATTCATTTCCCCATAAGGAGCCCCTACCAACTGGATAGAGAGAGGCAAGCCCTCTTTTGATTGACTCACAGGAATTGATATGGCTGGGACGCCTAAAAAATTTATTCCTCGTGTCCACCAAGACAAAGCAGAAAACTCTTTTTCTAAAACTGCCTGCTCTCTGTCAACTGTCTGACTAACTAATAAAGGCATGTCCGGCATCGTTGGCAACAACAAGGCGTGGGCTCCTTGCAAATTGTTTTTTAGAAACTCTTCCAAAACAGGACCACGCAATCGCAACGCATCGTAATAATCTATTCCACTAAGGCCAAAACCTCTAGACAATCTACGAAGCACTTGTCGACCGTAGAGCTCAGGGCTTTCTTGAAGTCTCTGTTGATGGTAAGAAGTTGCTTCAACAGATAGCACCACTGAGCTAAGTAGTCCGCTTCTTTCAAGATCTGGCATAGGCACTTCAATAACTTTAACGCCCATACTTCTCAACTCTTGCTCAACATCATTTAATGCTTGAAGCATAGTGATGGATAAATTGTTACTTTCAACAAAAGCAGGGATAGAGACAATACAATCCGCAGGATCCGTGTTTTCTAATAAAGCCTCACCAATCAAACAATCGGAACTATTATTTGCCGTTAAGGCAAAGAACACATTCGCACAATCAGTCACAGAACGTGCTATAGGGCCAATACAATCCAAACTAGGAGAAAGAGGCATGACTCCTTTTACGCTAATCAACCCTTGTGTAGCCTTTAAACCTACGGCTGAACAACATGCAGCGGGTAATCTTATGGAGCCTCCAGTATCGGAACCAATCGTCGCTGTTACATGACCTGCAGCCACAGCCATTCCAGAGCCACTAGAGCTCCCGCCACTAATATAATTATCATTAATTGGACTACGGCCTAAACCATGCCATTCATTTAGACCCGTTGGCGATAAAGCAAACTCTGCCATATGCAAAGTGCCTAGTATGACGGCATCGGCTTTTTTAAGTTTTTTAACTATTTCAGCGTCTTCAGTTGCTGCTTTTTCTATTGCCGGAGACTTAGCGCCCCATCCGGAAACATGTCCGACATTAGAGACCATATCCTTGAGACCAATGGTATAACCGTATAACACGCCTCGTTGCTGTTTCTCTTTTTCATCCAAGAGTTGAGCGCATTGTTGGGCCTCAGTCTCAAAAATAGACATCCAAAGCAAATTTTTTCTAGGAGAGGAGGTAATACGTTTTAGTGCTGACTCAACTGCTTGCTTAGGAGAGTCAATCATATTTTTATGATCTGCCGATTTGACGGGGTCAGAACATGATTGAGCATTAGGAATTAATGGTGCGCTATTTGCCACTAACACATCAGTGAAATCTTCGATAGTCGCAAAAGGAACAAGCAACTTACGCTGGCTGCTCATAAAATTTTTGAGCTGTTCGACACTCGATAAAATATCTTTTATATCGTTATTAGCCAATCCGCCTTTACTATCATCACTTAACCTTTCAGATAAATGACTAAGGAAACCATCACTACTATGTGTCATCTTTGTCTCCGATGATGATTTTATTTAGTTTATTACTAATTTGTTAAAATCATATTATCCAAATATCCGGACAAAGTCAATAAAAAAAGATACAAGCAAATATGAAATATTATTCTTTAAAATCAAAAACTTAGTTTAAATATTAAAATAACATAGGGTTATTATTGAGTCGAATAAATGCTTAATTCTTATAATTCAATTAAGTAGTGCTCATTACCTAACAATCAACACGTTCACCGAAACCCTTCAAATTCAAATACACTCAAAAGCCGCATCTTAAATCTCGCGTGAAGCTACCTAACAAAAAGTGATAGGATATTAAGATAGTTTTTTTACTGGAAAATTCACATGAGCGACATACATAACAAACAAGAAATTGAAGGTATCCATTTCGGTGGTCGCTTTTGGATTGAGCGTCATTCAAAAACTTTCCTTGGTCCGGGTCGCATTGAGTTATTAGAAAAAATCCAAGCCGGCAACTCAATCGCTGAAGCGGCCAGACAACTTGGCATGGGTTATAAAACCGCATGGGACATGCTAAATGATATGAATCATCTTGCTGATGAACCGCTTGTTATCAGTATCAAGGGCGGCAGGCGTGGCGGTGGCACAACCATCACTGAATACGGTCAAAAAATGATTGCTTTTTTTAGGCGCCTTGAGAGTGAGTACCAAGCGATGCTGATCTCACTGGAACAACGCTATCCCGAGCTTATCGACTTTACTTCCCAAGTAAGTCCGCGCTTACAACTACGCACCAGCGCTAGAAACCAGTTATCTTGTAAAATCCAAGCACTGGAGAAAAAGGGCCATCGCATACTGGCGACCTTAGACTTGGGTGGTCAACAGTACTTACAAGCCATCTTGACACAAAAAAGCATCGATGAAATGAAGCTCTCTATTGGTCAACAAATCTTTGCCCTGATAAAGGCTCCCATGGTGATGCTTAGCACGACGCCGGACACGGATACGCAAAAGCACATGCTAGAGGGCACCTTAGAAAGTATACATATAGATGAAGCCGGAGGCGCTGAGCTCGATATTCTGCTTAAGAGCGGACAACAACTGATCGCCATTACTGAGGATGCAGCACTAGCGCCCGCTTGCGGCTCACCTATCTACGCCATGGTTGATCCTAAACAGGTGATTATTGCAACTTTTTAAATTATTTTAAATTAATTAAGCCTTAACGCCTAGAATCACGTGTGACGCCTTAACAATAGCCGTTGCTTTCACACCAACAGTCAGGCCTAGATTTTCAGCGCTGTGATTGGTCACAATAGTAGTTATCAATTTGCCTGGGGCAATTTCCACAACCACCTCGGTATTTACCGCGCCTTTAGTCACCTCGGTCACGCTACCGGTCAATTGATTACGCGTAGACAGCTTAACTCCGTCTAAATCTGTCGCTAAGATAACAGAAGATGCCTTAACCAAAGCAAACGCTTTATTACCGACTGCTAAACCCAGCTCAGCAGTACTTTCTTTGGTGATAATGGCAGTGATAAAAGCACCATTACCGATATCGAGACTAAGCTCGTCATTTACTGCACCGCGAGTGATGGATTTTACCGTCCCTTCAAATTGGTTACGCGCACTTGTTTTCATCAGTTTCTCCTAGAAAAATTAAACATCGTCAAAAACTTTCAAGCAGGAAGCTAAGGTCTGCTCCCAAGCATGCTCTCCACCAAGCTCTTGCTGCATCTGACGATATGGCAGACGCTCAGCAACAACGCCCTTACTATAAACAATGATGTGATTTGCTAATGCTTTGATATCATCTAAATCATGAGTAATCATCAACATCGGCACATTAAATCGCTCCTGAATTTGCAGCAATTCCTCGCGCATTTTAATACGCAAAAGCACATCAAGGGCGGAAAGTGGTTCATCCAACAATAAAATATCTGGTTCAGTCAGTAACGCCCTGCCCAAAGCAACACGTTGACGTTGACCACCGGATAATTGACTCGGCAAACTATGCGCCAGCTCTGCTATGCCTAATGCATCTAGCATCGCAAGCGTCTTATCTCTGCTCTCTGAACTCAGTGGCAAAGGCCACCGACGAAGAGAATAGCCCGCATTTTCCAATACGCTCAGATGAGGAAATAAGGCATAATCCTGAAAAACATAAGCGATACGTCGCTGATGTGGTGGTACAAAGATATTTTTTGCGCTATCAAATAAGACACGATCACCTAATTTAACGTAGCCGGTCTCGGGTCGAATTAAACCAGAAATCACCTGCATGGTCACACTTTTACCACAGCCCGAAGGACCAAAAATCACTGTGCGATCAGCTGCTGTCTCAAACGCTACCGACATGGGGAATTCGCGCTTATTTTTAGCTGATTTTTGTTTAAGATTAAGATCGAAATTAACGCTTAACTGCATCACCTTGCCCCAATTATCGCTTAGGCGCAAGCCAATAGCCTGATACCGCTAGAATCGTGACACAGACGACCGAGATAAGTAACACCAAGGCATTAGCACGCATATCATCACCTGCTTGTACCGCATCGTACACCGCCATCGATAAGGTTTGCGTACGCCCCGGTAAGTTACCGGCTAACATCAAGGTAGCACCAAACTCACCCATCGCTCTAGCAAAAGCCAACAAAGTCCCCGCCGTAATACCGCGTACCGCTAAAGGTAAGCTAACACGAAAAAACACCCCTAAACCTCTAGAGCCGAGGGTGCGTGCAGCGTATTCGAGATTTTTTTCAACGTCTTCAAAAGCTGCTCTAGCCGATTTAAAAACCAAGGGAAAAGCCACCACAGCAGCGGCCACCACCGCCCCCTGCCAAGTGAAAACCAGCTGTAAGCCAAAGGTACTCTCTAACCATGGCCCAAAGGTACCGCGACGCCCAAAAAGAACCAGTAAGTAATAACCTAAAACAGTCGGTGGCAAAACCATCGGCAAGGTAAGCACCGCATCAAGAATGCTTTTCCCAATGAAATTAAAGCGCGCAAATAGCCAAGCAAATGCCACGCCCAACACGAACGCAAAAAACGTCGCATAAATAGACACTTTTAAAGTAAGTTTTAATGCGCTCCAGTCATTGGGACTAAACCACTCCATGTGATACTACCTTGTTCTTTTTTTCAATTAAAACTTGAACTATTTACTTATTTCCTTGATAGGTACAAAACCGTACTTAGCTAAGGTACCCTGACCCTCATCGGATAAAACATAAGCAATGAAGTCGGCCGCAACAGGTGATTTACTCTGTGCTGTTTCAGCGATAGGGTAAACGATTGGGCTAGGCACCCACTCACCCTCTTTTTCACCGGCAGCAACGGTAGGAATCACTAAAGAGACTTTAACCTTGTCCTCGTCTTGTTTTGCATCGGTGGAAAACACAAAACCTGCAGCAACTTCACCACGACTCACATAGCTTAAGCTCTGACGAACATTAGAGGCAAGGACTAATTTAGGCTCAATCTTGTCCCATACCCCCGCCTTTTGCATGGCGGCGCGAGCATAACGTGCATTAGGCGTAGTGTCTGGATTGCCCATGGCAATATGCTCTATATCGGCCGCGCTTAACTCCTCTAAAGAATCAAAGCGTCGCTCACTATCGATAGGCACAATTAAGACTAAGCCATTAGCAATAAAGTCAGCACGCGTGTCTTCTTTGATCATACCCTCAGCGACGGCCTTGTTCATCGTGGCTTGGTCAGCAGAAGCAAAGACATCAACCGGTGCTCCTTGCAAAATTTGCTGCAATAAAGAACCTGAAGCACCGAAATTAAACTCGACTTTATGATCCGGGTGTTTAGCTTCAAAGGATTTACCTAACTCAGTGTAGGCATTTGTCAGGCTGGCGGCTGCGGAAACAGTAATCGTATCTGCTAAAGCCATGGGTGACGTCACGACAGCACCGAGCATCATCATCGTAAGAAAAGTACGCTTCATTTTAAAAGCTCCTGATAGAGTTAAGGACAGAGTTCAAGTTCATTTAAAAACGATATATCAATGAAAACATATCGATATAATAATTATCTTTATGCTAAAGATGTCTTATCATATATGAGTAATATGAAATTTGCAATTCAATATGTTTTATAAAATATATCGATAATTGATTTTATAACAAGGATAGACAAATGATTTTTATTCCTGATAGTCTCTTAGAATATTTTTTGCTTGAAGATATCACTATGTGAGATCTCACGACTCGTAGCCTAGGCCTAGAAAAACAACAAGGGACCATGACCTTTGTCAATCGACAGCCTACTGTAAGCAGTGGTATCAAACTATCCGCACGCATCTTAAACAAACTGGGATTGCGTATCACCGAGTCACTAGAGGATGGTGTGGCGATTCCTGAAAGACAGCTTCTCTTAAAAGCCGAAGGCGATGTTGCCGCCTTGCATCAGGGTTGGAAAGTAGTACAAAACATTTTGGAATGGACTTGTGGCGTTGCAAAATCCACCGCTGATATGGTGAATAACGCCCGCAGTGTTAATCCGCAAGTACAAATTGCCTGCACCAGAAAAAGCATCCCGGGCACACGCTTGTTAGCGACAGCCGCTATTCTGGATGGGGGCGCTATTATTCACCGCGCTGGTACATCTGAAACCATTTTGCTGTTTGCCAATCATCGTCATTGTCTACCACAACCCTTTGAGTGGACAAAACATATCGAACAACTGCGTCGCAGCTCACCTGAGAAAAAAGTCATCGTCGAGGCCGATACCTTGGAAGAAGCCAAAATAGCTATGAGTGCTCATGCCGACGTGGTGCAACTGGACAAATTCACCCCTACAGAGGTAGAAATAGCACTGGAATTAGCCACAAAAACGCACTATAAAGGTCGCTTAATTGCTGCCGGTGGGATCCACCTCACTAATATCAAAGAGTATGCGGCAACAGGTATATCGGTACTAGTGACGTCATCACCGTACTATGCAAAGCCGACGGATGTGCAGGTTAAGGTTAAGCTGAGCGGGATGTGATTGTAAAGTACTCAGCATCACTCCCTCAACAACGCCACCTCTCGGATTTCCTCTAAATTCCTACAACCAGTTAATGTCATCGCCACTTCCAGTTCGGTTCTTAATAAATGCAATACATGCGCAACCCCACTGGCACCGGCTGCGGCCATCGCATAAAGATAGGGTCGACCAATCATCACCGCCGTAGCACCTAAAGCTAAAGCCACAAAGACATCTGAACCACGGCGGATACCACCATCTACCAAAACGGGAATGCGTCCCGCCACTACCTCACAGACAGTACTTAAAACTCGCGCTGTCGGTGGCAAGATATCCAACACTCGCGCCCCGTGATTTGAAACGACAATGGCGGCAGCCCCAATCTCAATCGCTTTCTCGGCATCGATGGGATTAATCACACCCTTTAAAATGACCGGCAATGGGCAATCACGAATAAACTCTGCGACCATTTCCCAAGTCGGTGCACTCACTAAAAACTCACTACCAAACAAAGGACTCTGACCCGGTCCACCGAGTGGTCTAGATTGACTCTTAAACTCTCTCAGCAACACCGCCTCCACCTCGGTAGGCAAACAGAAAGCCGCCCGCTGCTCACGATTACGAACCCCATTAACCGGCGCATCAACAGTCAAAACGATGGCCTCAACCCCTAGACTGAATGCTTCCTCAAGTAAGCGCGTAGAAGCTGATTTATCCTCTTGCCAATACCATTGCAGCCACTTGGGCCCGGGCGCTTGTTCACATAGCACAGCCAAAGGGGTTGCGCTCTGCATACTGATAATATAGGGCGTTTGCATGGCAGCCGCTGCCAAAGCGGAAGCAAATTCCCCATCGGGATGAGCCATTGTTTGATAGGCTATGGGTGCCAAGAAAATAGGAAATTCATACTCTTTTCCCAATAATGAAAAGCGCGTCGTCGCTCCCTGAAAATCAGTCAGTAGCTGTGGTAAGACGTGGAACTGCTGCCAAGCTGATTGATTAGCTGACAACAATCGCTCATCAGCCACACCCCCTGAGAAATAAGCCCATGCTTGCGCACTCATCCGCTCCTTGGCATAAGGGATGTAATCATCTACTGCGGCAATACTTGACGGGATTTGACTTAAAGGGGGTAAAGGCATTTTAAAGTTCCGCCCATTCACGAATTAAATTATGGTAAATGCCGCTTAAAGCGGTGGCTTCAGCTGCCCCGTCTTCACTCATCGACAGACGCTGAATACTCTGATCCAATTCCCACAACAGGCGACGACGATGGGCATGACGAATCATGCTTTGAGCCCAGAAAAAAGACGCTAAACGCACCCCCTGAGTGACAGGCTCAACACGGTGAAGACTATCACCCGGATAAACCACCATATCGCCCGCTTTTAATTTGACCGAGTGCGAACCGTAGCTATCCTCTATCACTAATTCGCCACCCTCATACTCATCGGGCTCACTAAAGAAAATTGTACTAGACACATCCGTGCGCATGGCTTGCTGATTTTCCGGCAGATTGAAAATCGCATTATCGATATGGTTGCCATAGGTGCCGCTATCCTCATAACGATTAAAACGTGGGGGCAATATCTTGGCCGGCAAGGCCGCAGCAATATAACTTGGATTAGCGCGCAGCACCTGTCTTAAAAAATCACCTAGCTCCAATGCCAAGGGACTTTGGGGGTTAAGCTGTAAATTATCTTTGACCTCCCGTGCCAGGAAACCGGCGGTTTTCTTGCCATCTTCCCACGCGGCGGATTCGAGCCGTTGACGTATCACGTTAAGCTCATCCGGTCGAATGACTTGTTCAACTACAATAATCATGGTCAATCCTTGTTAGGCTACTATTTAATCATCCCCGGCACCGCTTAATCATAAGTCAAGCGACTGCCGGGACCTTTTTAACTAATCGCGTTAATACCTAAAGTTAGCATTTAACGTGGCCGAACGACCATAGCCGACATTAGTAAATAATCCGACGTGTGAAGCCTCATAGACTCGTGTATTAGTGATGTTATTGACATTTAACTGTAAATCAAGGTGTTTATTAACATCCCAACGAACCATGGCATCCCACACAAGGTGCGATGGCAACTCTAATCGATTCACATCATCAACAAAACGCTTACCGACATAAGTCACACCGGCACCCACTGTCCATTGCGGATGTACCTTATACGTAGTCCACAAGTTAGCGCTATGCTTGGCAATAAACTTCATTTGCTTACCATCATAAACATTAGAGCCATTGGTATAGTTAAGCACTTTAGGATCCAGATAAGTCCAACCGGCATAAATATCCCACTTATCCGTCAGAGAACCGGCAGCAGACAACTCTAGCCCTCGAACCCGATTCTTACCGATGTTTTGAACTGTGCCATCGACATCGGTAGAGCGTGCATTACTCTTGCGAGTTTGGAAGATCGAGGCATTTAAGGTTAAGCGCTCATCCAGCAGATCCCACTTAGTTCCTAATTCGATACTATGAGCGCGTTCCGGATCCAAATCACGAACCGCTGCTGAACTCGCCGCTCCATCCGCACCGCCGGCCTGACCTAGATTTTCACCCGGAGGGTTAGCTGAACTGGCATAGGACAAGTAAATCGAACCATAGTGAACAGGCTTATAGATTAAAGCACCTTGATAACTCCAGATATTGTGACTGCCCTTTTCTTTATTGGCCAGATCATTAACCTTGAAGTTATCAAAACGCAGACCGGCATTAATTAACCAATTCGGCGTGAGCTCGATGGTATCAAATATATAAATCGACTTCGTCTTAATGTCACCCGCTTTGGATTTATCACCAAAGGTTTTATTAAAGGCGCCCCAGTTTTGATTTGGATTAGGATGCCAGAAATTATCGAAACTCTTACCTAAGCCCACACCGCTGTTGTCGCGATTATAAATATCCTCTTTAGCAAATTCTAAACCCGCACTGATGCTATGACGTATCGCACCGGTATAAAACTCACCATATAAATCAGTTTGGTTAACCAATGACTCAACCATACGCCAACGGGCCCGATCATTGCGAGTAAACATCAGGTTCTCATCAAGCGAAACGCAACTGGCTGCATGTGCAGGGACATAATGCGCCATCGAACCGCCTCTACCGGGCTTCGGATCACAATTATCAAAGGTCGGACGCGTGTATAGATAATGGTTCATACTTCTACCCCATCGGGTCACATTACGAAGGGTAAAATTGTCATTAATGTCATGCTCGATTTGTGCAGTAGCCGTATCAAAGGTATTTTTTCTATAGTCAACGCCGGCGCGACCATAGAAATTATTACGATCGGGTTTTAATGGCTGAGTCAGATCGGGCCTAGCATAATTCACAAACGGCATACCCCAATCAGGCGTGTCGTTATTTTCAGTGTGAGAATAACTTAAAGTCACGCGAGTCGGTGTGCCCAAACCAAATGCTAAAGATGGTGCAATACCCCAACGATCAAACTCAACTGCATTTCGTCCCGGTGCATTACCACCCATGCGCATGGCATTTAAGCGGAAAGCCATACTATCGGTCAAGAGCACGTTACCGTCCATGGTCAATCGATACTGACCGCGATTCCCATAGGTCGCTGAACCATGGATAAAATTATCCAGCTTAGGTGTTTTGGTGACCATATTTAGGCTACCGCCGGTACCACCTCGACCGGTATAGGCCGAACTGGGACCCTTAACCACCTCGACCGATTCAAGATTAAAGGTTTCATGATAACCACGCGCGTAATCACGCACACCATCGATAAAGATATCCGTACTCGCCTCATAGCCTCTAATAAAAGGACGGTCACCGGACGGTGTGCCACCCTCACCTGAACCTAGTGTGATACCGGGCGTCGTTTTAAGCACGTCTTTTAATGAAGTAGCCCCTCTATCCTTAATCAACTCTTCAGAAATGACATTAACCGTACGTGGTGTATCTAATAATGGTGCCGTCATTTTTGGAGATTGCGCGCGAGTGACCTGATAGTTATCAGCTGCAGAGATCTGTACCCCAATCGATGGTAGCTCTTGCACCTCATCGGTCTCTTGAGCAACGGCAGCACTTCCCAATGATGCCGATATCGCTGAAAACAATACAGTCTGTGTTACGGGTCTAGTTAGACCAAGCTTTTTAGACATTTAGCCTCTTCCTCTTTCACTTTTTATTAAGAATGATTAATTAAACTTATCTCTTTGATCTGAATCAAAAAGAGAATACAAATGATAACGATTATCATTAATAAAATCAAAGATTTTTAGAAAAAGACTAAATAAACTGTCACTATTTGTAAGATATTTGCCACGATTAACGGTAAAGGCTTTTGACATAACACAGTGAAACGCCAAATTTCTACGACCCATAACAAAAAAATCGACGACAGAAAACAATCATCCTGTCATCGACTTCCAACCCACTATTTAAAAACAACATGCTAGTTAACGCTTTCCTCCGATACCGCATAAGGTGGCGGGCCATCACTTTCAAAAAACTCTGAATCTAACTCCTCAAAGTCCTCAGTCATACTCTCAAGACTCTGGCTTTTGCTCTTGCTCCAAATCATCTTGAGCTCGCGTGCATGCACCTCACAAATGGTACGCACTACTCCGTCATCATCGGTATATTGACGATTTTTGATACGCCCCCTCAACCATAACTTGTCACCGACATCCATATAATCGCTGACGCGCTTGGCTAAACTGCCTTTAAAGAGCACGGTATGCCATTGCGTATCGCTCAGCAAATCACCATTGCTCCGCTCACGCCACTTTTCAGTGGTCGCCAAGGAAATGCGTAGATGTGGCTTACCATCTTGGAAATACCTAAGCTCGGGCTGATGACCTAAATTACCCATCAGAACCACTTCATTGATGCAAGATGTCATATTTATCTCCTCTGAAACGATGTATAAAATAGCGTCTAAGCGACGAGCAATGCGCTAAGACGCCAAGGCTTAATTGCCTCAGTTATTACTTTAGAGAAGTTTTGTGTCTTTGCCATCGGTAACTGGTGCTATTTGTCCACCATCAAAACAGAGCAAGACTAAATCTCATTAGGTCTAGCAATCTTTTTTTTATTACTTTAAGATGACATATTGTCTTAAACAACCAAGAGAGGATATACGATGGCTATTGTATATGACCTACACCCCGATGACCCGCAGCAACGTTTAATCAATCAAGCTGCCGGTTTATTGGCTAACGGTGGTATCCTAGCGATTCCCACTGACTCCAGTTACGCACTAGTCGCAAGGCTGGATGACAAAGACGCAGCGGATAAACTACGTGCGCTACGCGGCTTAGATGATCGCCACCACTTGACCCTGCTCTGCCGCGACTTATCTGAAATTGCTAAATTTGCCCAAGTGGGTAATCAACAATACCGATTATTAAAATCCGCAACACCCGGTCCTTGGACGTTTATTTTAGAGGCCACCAAAGATGTGCCTCGCCGTGTCCATCACCGTTCACGTAAAACCATCGGTATTCGCGTGCCCGATCATAAAATCGCCCTGATGTTCCTTGAAACGGTTGGAGAGCCTTTATTGGCAACCACCTTTATCGCTCCCGGTGAAACCGAACCTTATACTAATATCGAGGATTTCCAAGCGGCATATCAACATGAACTAGCCGGCATTATTGATGCAGGTCCCTGCTCAGGCGTGGGTACCACTGTGATTGATTTGACCCAAACACCAACTGAGATTGTTCGTCGCGGCTCCGGCGACCCCGCCACCATTGGTTTATAAGCTATCTTTTAATTCTTTGATTTAATTAATAGGGCACCAAGCTTAACAATTTGTTATTAGACTGTGCCCTGTTATTCTTCATTTGACTATGCTTTTTTCATGTAAACTAAGGGGTTAAAGACTAATATTTCAGTTTCAGACGATTTGTTATTTAAGGATGTAATTATGTCAAGCAACTCTTACCCGGTTTTTAGGGGTAGTATTCCGGCACTAGTCACCCCGATGCTACCTAATGGCGACGTAGATTATGAAGCATTTAAAAAACTGGTAGATTGGCATGTACAAGAACAAAGTGACGGCTTGGTGATTATCGGCACTTCCGGTGAGTCCCCGACAATTGACTTTAAAGAGCATGCTGCCTTACTCTCTACCGCGGTAGAGTTTGCTGCCGGACGCATCCCGATTATTGCCGGTGTCGGTGGCAACTCCACTAAAGAAGCCTTGCACCTAACACAAGAAGCCGAAAAAGCCGGTGCTCAGGCCGGTTTATCGGTTGTGCCCTACTACAATAAGCCAACCCAAGAGGGGCTATATCAGCACTTTAAATACATTGCTGAAAATAGCAACTTACCGATTATTTTATATAATGTGCCGGGTCGCACCATCGCCGATATGTCAAATGACACCGTACTACGCCTCGCCGAAGTACCGGGTATTATCGGTATCAAGGACGCCACCGGTGATATTTCGCGTCTAGGGCAGCTCATGAAGCACAAGCCGGCAGACTTCCAGGTGCTTAGTGGCGATGACGCAACCGCCGCGGCTTTGATATTACTCGGTGGTCAGGGCAATATTTCCGTCACTGCTAACATTGCCCCACGTCTTATGCATGATTTATGTTTTGCTGCACTTGAGGGTGATATCGCCAAGGTACGCGAGCTAAATGCTAAGCTTTCAACACTTAATAAAGTTCTCTTTGCCGAGGCTAATCCGATTCCGGTCAAATACGCTTTAGCCAAAATGGGTAAAACCCAATTAGGCTATCGTTTGCCCTTAGTTGAACCGACAGCCGCCACTAAGACACTGGTGGATGCTGCTTTACAAGAAATCGGTCTAATTTAATTAAAAGAGCCATTCCATAAGGAATTACTATCAATGCTAAAATTGCACTCAAAATTTCGTATCTTGGCCTTAGCTGCCGGCACTACCGTACTACTTGCCGGTTGTAATACGGTCCAAGACTTACTCAGTCAGGATCAAGTGGATTATAAAAGCACTGTCCGTGGCGACCCGTTAAGCTTACCACCTGATTTATCTGACACCCAAATTAGTAGCCCTCAGTACAGTATTACCGGTGGCTCTGCTTCTGCCCTCGTTTACAACGAAGCTCAAGAAAGAGCCGCAGCAAGCAATCAAGGCTTAAATGTTCTACCCGAAGTCGCTGGTATGAAGGTTATGCGTAGTGGCGACACTCGTTGGTTACAGATTAATGCCGATCCTAATCAAGTGTATCCACGTCTGGTTTCCTTCTGGAACAACGAGGGTTTCACCATTAACCGTGATAATCCTCAGGCCGGTATTATTGAGACCGACTGGGCCGAAAACCGCGCCAAGATCCCAGGTAACTTCTTACGCCGTGCTTTAGGTTCGATTGTTGATATGGTTTCCGATAGTGGTGAGCGTGAGCGCTTTACGACTCGTCTAGAGCGCAATGCCAATATGACTGAAATTTATATCAACCACCAACGCATGGTTGAAACAGCGATGGATCGTGATGCGACAACCTTTAGATGGTTGCCGGCTGAAGAAGATCCGGGTCTCAACGCCGTGATGCTATCCCGCTTAATGGTCTACTTAGGTGCCGAAGAAGAGCGCGCTCGCAACGCAGTACGTGAAGCTCAGGTCGTCGGTGCAGCGCCACAAAGCGCTCAGCAATTGACAATAATCGAGGGTCAGACTGCACTAAACTCACCCTTGGCCGCCGATGATACCTGGCGTCGTGTCGGTACCGCTTTAAATAGCGCCGGCTTTACAATCGATCAGTCTAACCTCGCTGATGGTACCTATGTCGTCCGCTATTTGGATACCGATACGGGCGAAAAGCGTCAGGCCGGTAACTTCCTTAGTCGCCTCTGGGGTGACGACGGCAATATCACCCCGCTACCTTATACAGTGAGAGTGACGCCACAGGCTAGCGGTTCAATGATTTCTGTTTATAACCGTGATGGTCAACCGGAAAATACGAATACTGGTCTCCGCATCCTGAGAGTGATTGCCGAGCGCTTCTAAGCCCCCTGAAGAGATGCCAAAAAGCTCCGAACTATTAAGGTTCGGAGCTTTTTTAATGTTTATCATCACTGTCTTTTGCTTTAGTTAGTTGAATCAGCGCATGAATCATAATCAGAAACGCCACCACAAAAAACGCAACCATAAAACCAATCAAAATATTACTGCTGACAATCCAAAAAATCACGGTTAAAACCACCGTCAATAAAATCCAACGACGGTTTATCCACGCCAAAAGATCCGCTACTTTATCTTTGAAATTTTTCACCAAAAAACCTCTCCATCAATCCTAAAAAATCACCCAACAGCTAGGATACAAGCTGTTACTCCTATAGACCTTATCGGCTTAACCCTAATAATAAACGCTCGCTTAATAGCGCATAATAGATGATAGGCGTTCAAAAGATGCCGACGATTATAAACGCAATTTTACCCCTTTGCGTAAATCAGAATTAGGAGACTATACGGATGAACCAAGCTATCAACAATCCGTTTGATAATACTACCCCAACAGTAGACAAGCTCGCCGGAGCTGACAAAAACACCACAAATACCAATGCATTAAGCTGTCAATTGGCTCCGGGACACGAAGAAATCACACTGGATACCAAGTACACTTCTCGTTCCGGTCGAGTGTTTATGAATGGCACTCAGGCCTTGGTGAGATTACCGCTGATTCAGAAACTGCGTGATGAGCAGGACGGCCTAAATACTGCCGGCTTTATTTCCGGTTACCGCGGCTCACCCTTGGGCAATGTCGATTTAGCGCTCTGGGCTGCAAAAAAGCACCTAGATCAGCACGATATTGTCTTTCAACCGGGCCTTAACGAAGATCTGGCTGCCACCAGTGTCTGGGGCACACAGCAATTAAATTTATTCCCTGAAGCCACGCGCGAAGGCGTCTTCGCTATGTGGTATGGCAAGGGACCGGGCTTAGACCGCTCCATGGATGTCTTCAAGCATGCCAATAACGCCGGCACCTCACAACATGGTGGCGTCCTGCTCATTGCCGGTGATGACCACGGTGCTAAATCCTCCACCGTTGCCTATCAATCAGAGCATGTACTGCAGGCAGCAGGGATTCCGGTACTTTATCCCTCCAGTGTGCAGGAGTATCTGGATTACGGCATTCATGGTTGGGCCATGAGTCGCTACTCAGGTCTTTGGGTCAGCATGAAATGCGTCACCGATGTGGTTGAATCCAGTGCCTCAGTGGATATGGATGTCAATCGTGTTCAACCGGTCTATCCCGAAAACTTTCAATTGCCGGCCGACGGTCTGAATATTCGCTGGCCTGATACGGCCTTAGCCCAAGAAGAGCGTTTAAACAATTACCGCTGGTATGCTGCCCTAGCCTACGTTCGCGCCAACAAAATCGATCGTATTGTGATCGATTCACCTAATGCCAAATTCGGCATCATGACCGCTGGCAAAGCTTATCTCGATGTCAGACAGGCCTTGATTGATCTCGGTCTGGATGAAGAAAACTGTGCTACCTTAGGCATCCGTCTCTATAAGGTAGGCTGTGTATGGCCACTCGAAGCACAGGGGGCTCGCGAATTTGCCACCGACTTAGATGAGATTCTGGTGGTCGAGGAAAAACGCCAAATCATGGAGTACGCCATCAAGGAGGAGCTCTACAACTGGCGCGATGATGTACGTCCTGAGGTCTATGGCAAATACGATTCCAAACAAGATGGCGGCGGCGAATGGTCAGTACCACGCGGTCCTTGGTTATTACCACCAAATGCCGAACTGTCGCCGGCCATTATTGCCAAGGCCATTGCTCAACGTTTATTAAAACGCGAGATGCCGGCCGAGATACGGGCCACGATTGAAGCACGCATTGCTATTATCCGTGCTAAAGAAAAAGACGCCTTACGGATTTCGGTGGTTAGTGAGCGTAAGCCATGGTTCTGTTCAGGCTGCCCTCATAACACCTCAACACGAGTCCCTGATGGCTCACGCGCTGTTGCCGGTATTGGTTGTCACTACATGACCATCTGGATGGATCGAAACACCGAGACCTTTACCCAGATGGGCGGTGAAGGGGTGACCTGGATTGGTCAACAACACTTCACCAATACCAAGCATGTGTTTGCCAATCTCGGTGATGGCACCTATTTCCACTCCGGGATACTAGCTATTCGGGCTGCCATTGCTGCCAAAGCCAATATCACTTACCGTATTTTATTTAATGACGCGGTGGCGATGACTGGTGGCCAACCGGTAGATGGTACGCTGACCGTGCCAATGATCAATGCCAATCTGGTGGCTGAAGGCGTCAAGAAAATTGTTATTGTCAGTGATGAACCGGAAAAATACAAAGGGGTCACCTTAGTCAACAATCCTGAGATTTACCATCGTGACGATTACGATGCGGTCATGGAAGAGATGCGCAAAATCGAGGGGACTAGCATCATTATTTATGACCAGACTTGCGCCACTGAAAAGCGTCGCCGCCGCAAACGGGGCACCTACCCTGACCCGGCTCGTCGCGTCTTTATCAATGATGAGGTCTGTGAGGGTTGTGGCGACTGCAGCGAAAAATCTCACTGCTTATCGGTTGAACCATATGAAACACCGTTGGGCACTAAACGACAGATTAATCAATCCAGCTGCAACAAGGATTACTCTTGCCTCAAGGGCTTTTGTCCGAGTTTTGTGACCGCTGAGGGTGCAGAGATGCGTAAACCCAAAGTTGACGGCAGTGAGCTCCCCGCCCTGGATAAAAACCTACCGCTACCGGAGCTGCCGGACATTAACCGTGCCTATAATATTTTAGTGCCGGGCGTAGGCGGTACCGGTGTGGTCACGGTGGGTGCGATTTTGGGCATGGCCGCACACTTAGAGTGCAAGGGCGTGCATGTATTGGATATTACCGGACTCGCCCAAAAAGGCGGGGCCGTGATTAGTCACGTACAAATCGGTGATGCGCCGGCTGATCTCTATGCCACCCGAATCGGCATCGGTGAAGCGGATGTTATTTTAGGTTGTGACTCTCTGGTTGCCGCCTCTAAAGAAATCACTTCAAAGGCACAAAAAGGCCGTACCTGGGGCGCCATCAATCAGGCCAAGGTACCGACCGCAGAGGTGATCGTCAATCGAAAATGGCGTTACCCGACAAAGATCACCGAACATGATATTCGTGATGTATTAGGCGCTGACAATGTCGCTTTCTTTGACGCCAATCGCAAGGCCCTGAAGCTACTTGGCGATACCATTTTCGCTAATCCTTTACTGATGGGCTTTGCTTGGCAGCATGGCAAAATACCTTTACACCATGAAAGCATTATGCGTGCCTTTGAATTAAATAACGTGGCGGTAGAAAAAAATAAAGAGGCCTTCGAATGGGGTCGTCATTTAGCCGTTCATGGCCCTGATTCAGTTAACACCGATCCGGCCTTTGCCATGATGACTAGCGAAGAAGATGAAGGCAGCAAAACCATCGTTATGGTTGAAAGTCTTGACGCACTCATTGAGCGCCTCAGTAACCGCTTAGTCGAGTATCAAAACCAAAACTATGCCGATCGCTTTAAAGCCGCTGTTGCTGCCGTCCGCGAGGCAGAGCATCAGGTCGCTGGCCATCATGCACGTCGCCTCACTCAGACCGTCGCTCGCAATCTGCACAAGCTGATGGCCTACAAAGACGAGTATGAGGTTGCCAGACTCTACTTAACTGAGGAATTCTTTAACCGCTTAAGACGTCAATTCGAAGGTGAACCCGGCAAGGACTACCAGCTCTATGTCCACCTCTCACCCCCCAGTCTGAAACTTAAAGACGGTGCAGGCACGCCTCGCAAGAAAAAATTCGGACCACGTATCTTTACCCTATTCAAAATCTTGAGCAAAATGAAGTTTCTGCGCGGCACCGCCCTCGATCCCTTCGGTAGACACCCTGACCGAGTGCTTGAGCGTCGACTGATAGACGATTACCTCCAAATTCTTGAACAGATTAAATCGTCTTTAAATGACAACAATTATGATATTGCTCTGGAATTAGCCAATTACCCTGACGATATCAGAGGTTATGGTCATATCAAAGAAAAATCGGTAGAAGATGTCGAACAAAAAAGGGAAAAATTGCTTAAGCAATTAATATCTAATACAAATTTAGCGGCATAAGCATTTTTACTTGCTTAAAAGTAGCTTAAAATAGGAAAATAGTCAGTTGGGTTAAAGATAGATAATGCGGTATATTTATCTATCTAACCCATCGCTTGTCCATCTGTTTTCCTATTACTATCATGAGCTATTTAGAAAATATTTTTTGTCACTTCCATAAAAGTAATCCCCATGAGCCTGAGTTTACACAAGCGGTACACGAGGTTCTGGAATCTTTAGCGCCTTTATTTGCTCGTGAATCAAAATACGAAAAACATGGTATTTTAGAGCGCATTGTTGAGCCCGAAAGACAGATCGTATTTCGTATTGCTTGGACCGATGACTCAGGCCAAGTCAGAGTTAATCGTGGTTTTCGCATCCAGTATAATTCTGCTCTCGGACCGTACAAAGGCGGTATCCGTTTCCATCCGAGCGTTTGTTCCAGCGTGATTAAGTTTTTAGGTTTCGAGCAAATCTTCAAAAACGCCCTCACCGGTTTATCTATCGGTGGCGCCAAGGGTGGTTCTGATTTTGACCCTAAAGACAAATCACCCGGCGAAGTCATGCGTTTTTGTCAAGCCTTTGTCACTGAGTTATATCGTCATATCGGCGCTACCGTCGATGTTCCGGCAGGTGATATCGGCGTTGGCTCTCGCGAAATCGGTTATATGTTCGGTCAATACAAACGCATCACCGGTAGTTACGAAGGCGTTCTAACCGGCAAAAGACCGCTCTGGGGTGGTTCTTTAGCCCGCACTGAAGCGACCGGATACGGTTGTGTTTATTTTGCAAAACATATGCTAAATGCACAAAACAAAGACCTTGAGGGTAGAATCTGCGCCGTATCAGGTGCTGGTAATGTCGCCATTTATACCATAGAAAAGCTTCAACAATTAGGCGCTATCCCGGTTACTTGTAGCGACTCCCGAGGTTTTATCTATGATAAAAACGGCATCAACCTGAACACGCTACAGCGTCTCAAAGAAGGCGCCAATGAAAGTCTGGCGCTTTATCTTCAGTATCACCCAGATGCTGTCTACACCCCGATTAACAGCTACCCCGAGGGGCAAAATGCGGTTTGGTCAGTACCTTGTGAATTAGCCTTTCCTTGTGCTACACAAAATGAGTTAAATGACAAGGATGCAGAAACCCTACTGAGCAACGGCTGTCTGCTCGTCTCTGAAGGCGCTAATATGCCATGCACACCAAGTGCTGTCGAAAAGTTCCTATCAGCAAAAATTCTCTATGGTCCGGGCAAAGCAGCTAATGCCGGTGGCGTGGCAACCAGTCAATTGGAAATGGCGCAAAATGCCAGTATGCAACAATGGACGTTTGAGCAGGTTGATAGTCGTCTTAAATTTGTTATGGAAAATATCTACCGCCAATGCGCCAACACCGCCGAGGAATTCGGTGAACCTCATAACCTAGTATTAGGTGCGAATATCGCGGGTTTCCGTAAAGTGGCCGATGCCATGATAGAGCAAGGTGTTTATTAATTCACCATAGACCCGCAAGTCCTCCAAACACACTAAAGGCCGAGATTCTTACTATGAATCTCGGCCTTTAGCACTTATCCGACTATGGTAAAAAAACACCAAAATCAGTGAAATTACATCATACTTGACAAGACTTAATCCTAAGCCTTCTGATAGAACTATCATAAGCTTTATTTGACGCTATACTATGCTTTCACAATTGTATTCGTAAGCAAGTGTTTTTCACGTAACATATATCTGCACTTCTTGCTTATGGTAGAAATTAGGCACTGTGTCGTATTTTCAGTGTTTTTTTGTATGGTTAATCGCATTTTTCTTTATTACCAGACTCTTTCATGCATGCTAGGGCTGATATATGTTGGATTATGTAACAAAGCCAGCGGCTAATCTCTTTTTTAAGTTTTCAACGCCATGTTTCTCAAATTTCGCTTTATCCTTCGCCCTCTTATGCTTATTACATTAAGCGGTGTTATCAGTACTGCAACAGCAGCTACCCCACTTGATGAAGTCTTGCAATACGCGCTACGTCAGGACCCTAAGCTGCTTGAGGCGCAAGCAGAGCAAGACGCCGCGTTACAAAATCGCAAAGCCTCTGAGGCCTTACACTACCCCACTGTGGCTCTGACATCATCACAAGTACTAGCCCAGCATCATGAGTATGAGAGTGACTATCGGCGCAAAACCGATGTGGGTTTGCAGGGTAAATTAAATATATACTCTTGGGGCGGGATTGAGGCATCGGTCGCTCGCGACAAGAAAAAGGAACGCTTTGCATATTTCAAGTTTTTTGAGACGCGTGAGGAATTGGCTAATGTTATTGCCACCCACTATGTGACTGCAATTCACTTAAATGAAGCGTTAGAGATTGCCCAAAATAACCTAAAACGTCACCAGAAATTTCTTAACGACTTACGAGTAGTAAAAACCTACGACATAGGTCGCGAGTCAGAATACGCCCAGGCAGAGTCACGCTTTCTAAATGCAGAATCAGCAATTGTCGATATCGAACGCTCCCTACAAACCACCATGAGTAGCCTCAATCTCTATACGCTTAAGACCTTAACGATTAAGGACTTGGTGGATCCCTTCGCCAAGGAAACCGCTGAGACTTTATTTAAACGCTATCCCGATCCGAACCGTACGATGCATCCAAGCATTTTGGCACAAGAAGCCGAACGCGATAGCGCGGTAGCCGATATTGATGTAGCCGATGCCGCCACCAAACCACAGATTAATCTCGAAGGCTTGGCCTCACGCCAAGACCGTAACTTGGCGGTGACGCTATCTTGGGATATTTTTAACCGCCCGGCCGACTATAACACTGGCCATGCAACAGCCAAAATGTATGCGGCCAGTGCGCGTATGGATCAGATTGTGCGAGATATCACTGAGCGCTATGAAACCGCCAAGATCAATATGCAGCAGAGTCAAAATCAAGCTCGTATCTCGAAAAAACATATTGAGGTACAGAAAAAAGTCGCCGCCAACTATGCGGAGCAATTTACGGTCTCCCGCCGCAGCTTACTCGAGGTGCTCGACTCATACGCAGAGCTCTCACGCACCGAATCGACCTATGTCAATGCCTTGCACCAATTCAGAACGGCTAGCATCGCCTTTTTACTGGCGCAAGCCAAGATTTCAAATTGGGCAGGTTTGCCAGATAATTTATAAGAAACATAATGAACAGTCTTATTAAACACCTTTCAATTGCTACGCGCCTACTCGGTTCGCAAGTGGCGGAAGCCGCTCTATCGGCCAACGTCTATCGTGACCGTCACTTGGATATTAATTTCCAGTCCTTACAAGAAGTACTGCAAAGTCACGGTTACGAGAATCACCTATCAAAACGCTCGCTGTTAGAAATTCCTTCCTTGGCGGTGCCTGTGGTGGTGATGTTAACTAATGAAGAAGCCGTGGTGATTGCGGCCGTTGAAGGTCGTGGTGACGAGCGTGAGTACCTTATTTATCAAGGTGATGCGCCTGTTCAAAAGATCTCACACCAAGAATTAAACGAGCGCTATATCGGCTATTGCTGGTTCATTAAGCAGAAAGTCGCCCGTGATGCGCGCTCTGAGCTGCCTGAATACACTTTGCCCAAAGCCTGGTTCTGGAAAGTCATCTGGCGCTTTAAGAGTTACTACACCCAAGTGCTTATCAGCTCCTTTTTAATTAATGCCTTGGCTTTGGTTAGCTCCTTGTATGTGATGAACGTCTACGATCGAGTGATTCCCAACAAGGCTTATGAGACGCTCTGGGTGCTGTCGATTGGGGTGATTCTGGCGATTAGTTTTGAGTTTATTGCTAAACAGATTCGAGCCTATCTGACCGATATTGCAGGAAAAAAGGCGGACTTGACGATTAGTTCAGCACTCTTTCGACGCGTGATGGCATTGCGCTTAATTGAAAAACCAAGTTCCTCAGGATCCTATGCCAATAATCTGCGCGACTTCGAGTCAGTGCGTGAGTTTATGACCAGCGCGGGGATTTTGACGGTGATTGACCTACCCTTCTTGGTGCTGTTTATTGGCGTGATTTATCTGGTCGGTGGCAAATTAGCCTTGGTGCCCATGGTGATTGTTCCGATTGTGATTATTGCCGGCTTGGCGATTCAGCCCTTTTTATCGCGTTATATCAATGCTTCGATGAAAGAAGGCTGACAACGCCAAGGCTTAGCGGTAGAAGCGGTAGAAGGTGTGGAAACCCTCAAAGCCAATAATGCCGCCACTTGGGCACAGAAGCGTTGGGATGGTTTTACTGCCAGTAGCGCCCACTACTCGATGAAAGTCAAATCCATCAGCAGTTTTATGATGAACTTCACGGTCGCTATGCAGCAACTAAATACCGTGTTCTTGGTTCTCGTTGGCACTTACCTCGTGCATTCAGAGAACCCGGATGAGCGCATCACTATGGGGGCAGTGATTGCCGCAGTGATTCTCTCAGGCCGAGCACTCGCGCCGATTGGACAGATAGCAAACTTAGCGATTCGCTTCCAACAAGCACGTACCGCTCTCCAAGGGGTTAACAGCATTGTTGAGCGGCCGATTGAGCGTGATCCTGATCGTACCTACCTGACCCTAGACCAAGTCAATGGGCAATTGAGTTTTAAAGGCCTAACGTTCCAATACAGTGAGGATGCGGCCCCTGCCCTGCGTAATCTCAACTTGAATATCAGACCCGGTGAAAAAGTCGGTATTCTCGGACGTATCGGTAGCGGCAAGAGCACCTTATTGAAACTCGGCGCCGGCTTATACGAGCCGACCTCAGGGACGGTGAGCTTAGATGGCGTGGATATGCGTCAGCTGGATCCTAACTTTGTGCGTGACCAAATTGCCTTCCTCAACCAATCACCGCGCCTCTTCTTAGGGACTTTACGTGAGAACTTAGATCTGGCTCGTACCGATGGTTACTCGACAGACCAAGAATTATTACAGGCACTACAGCGCTTTAACCTGATCCAATTAGTGCGTCAACACCCTAAGGGCTTAGATATGCCACTCGGTGAGGATGGCCTAGGCTTATCGGGTGGACAGAAACAAATCATCTCTCTTGCTCGCCTCACCTTGCGTCACCCACGTATTGTACTACTGGATGAGCCCACAGCCAGCCTCGATGAAATGACCGAACAGCAAGCCTTACATGGGATTGCTCACTGGGCACGCGATAAAACACTGGTGGTAGTGACCCATCGCCGTCAGGTTTTAAGCTTAGTGAACCGGGTGGTTGTGATTGACCAAGGCAATGTGGTTATGGACGGCCCACGCGATGCGGTGCTCGCTAAATTGGTTGAGAATGAGCAAAAAAAATTAAAAGAAGATCAAGAAAAACGCGTTGCGGGAACTGCACAAGCTGCAACCTCAACACAAACAGTGACCGCTCAACCAACTCAGACCACTAAACCAACTCAGACCGCTCAGCCTGCACAAGGCCCACAGATTGTTTCAGTGACTGTGACGGCGGCGAGTACAACCAGCGCAGCACCGGAAAACAATCAGACTCATAACCATGCAGTAGACCAAGCTGCAGACGCTCCTAGCATCCCTGTTGAGGAGAAGCCTTAATATGACTACGAAAGCATCTACCACCGTTGTTAAAGCACCAAGCAAAGAGGAACGCATTAAAAAGCGTGATTTAAAACTGCTTAACGACTTAAACGCGGCCTTACAAACTGAGAAACATCATGGCTATTTCTTAACCATCATGTTGTTTGTGACGTTCTTTATTGTCTTTCTAGTGTGGGCGTATCACAGTCCACTCGAAGAAGTCTCACGTGGTGAAGGACGCATCATCCCCAGTAGTCGCGAACAAATTGTGCAAAGTTTGGACCCTGGCACGATTGAAGCCATGTATGTTAAGGAAGGTGATTTGGTTGAAAAAGACCAGATTCTCTTAAAATTGGATGACACCCGCAGCTCAGCCGTTTTACGTGAAAGCGTGGCCAAGGTCGAGAACTTAGAAGCCTTAATTGCTCGCCTACGTGCCGAAGCCTATGGCACACCGCTTGAGTTCCCCGCCAATATCCCTGAGGAGCTTAAAGCACGTGAAACTGCTGCTTATGAAGCACGCCACAAAGCAATGCAAGAAGCCGTCGATGGCTTTAAGCAAAGTAAAGCAGTCCTCGATCGCGAGATCGGCATCACCCGCCCTATGGTGCAACGTGGCGTGGTTTCCCAAGTGGAACTCTTGCGGATGCAACGCCAATCCAGTGAATTGCATTCACAGATGCTAGAGCGCGAGAACCGCTACTTAACTGATGCCAATAACGAACTGGTTAAAGTCGAGTCCGAGCTGGCCCAAGCGCGTGAAAATATGGCGATGCGTGCCGACCCTGTCGACCGTTCACAAATCCGCGCGCCGATGAAAGGTATCGTGAAGAACATCCGTATCAATACCATTGGTGGTGTGGTGACCGCAGGACAAGACATTTTAGAGATTGTGCCGGTGGATGAAACCCTACTCGTAGAAGCCTATATTCGTCCAAATGATGTGGCCTTTATCAGTCCCGGTTTGCCTGCCGTAGTGAAAATCACTGCCTACGATTTTGCGATTTATGGCGGACTGGATGGTGAAGTGACCTTGATCAGTCCTGACACCCTCACCGATGAGCGGATGAGTCGCAGTGAACTTAAACTGAATAATAACGCCGTATACTATCGGATTCTTGTGCAGACCAAGGATAGCGTACTGACCGACCGCAATGGTAATCCAATGCCGATTATTCCGGGCATGGTGACTACGGTGGATATTAAGACCGGTGAGAAGACCGTATTTGAATACCTGATCAAACCGATTACCCGTATGAAACAAGCCTTAAGAGAGCGATAAATAGCATCATATGAATTGACAGCAAAACCGAACAAGGCATCAGCGGATACCTCGTTCACACAAGCACCTAAGCAAAATACACCCATGAAAAAATACAGTTTACTCGGTCTTCTCCTCTGCCTTAGCCCTCAGGTCTATGCACAAGATAATGTGACTGATTTGAGTGCGACAGCAAGTGAGCTAGTAAGCAACAGCGCACAGACAGCCACCATCGCTAAGGTTACCATCAGCGGAGATTCTTCGATCCCGACCGATGCGCTGGAGCAGAACCTTGAAGCCAATGGAATCGTGTTTGGTCAGGCACTTAATCCTGATAACTTAGAGGTCTTGCGACAACATATACTTGATCATTATCGCTATTTTCGTCGTCATGAAGCTCAGGTTGAAACCCGTGTTAAGAGCATAGACGCCGGACAAGTCGAGATTGAACTGTACATTAACGAAAGTGTTAATAAACAAGGCATACCCGAAGGCTATAATAATGACCCCTATGCCGATGATATTTATACTGAATCTGCCTATACACCTTCAAAACACCTTAGCGAGCCTTCCGTAGACAGTGACACTACGGTAAAAAGCAATGAACCAGTAGCGCACACTCCTAGTGCGGATAATAAAACCACCGTTCACAATACGACCTCCGGCGATGAAACTCGCTATAAAATCCCTTATGAATCGGTCTACGATGAAACTGACGACGAGTCCGAAGATGACGATGATGAATATCGTCGTGACGGCACCGTGTCGCTCGGCTTAGGCTATGGTAATAAGGGGACAAAGTATCATATCAGCCTGATTAAACGTCGTTTATTCGGTAGCGATGCCTCCTTGCGCCTATCGGGTTTACATGATCGCTATGAGACCAATCTCGATCTCGGTATTAGCAAGCCTAATTTCTTAAAAGAAGGCATTCGCTTAGATAGTAATATCTTCTACGACTCATTTGATAATAAACACAGTAAAACCGCTGCTCCCTATCACCGTAAAACTCTTGGTTTACAAGCGCTACTCAACTTCCCTATCAATCGCCATAGTTCTTATTTTGCAGGACTGCGCTACACGCATACTCAAATTGACGACTTTGTGCCAGAGTATCATCGTGCCGTCTACTTACGCTCTGTTAAGCAACAGCAATGGGACTTTAAAGCCAATGATTTGGACTTAGTGTTTGGCTGGAAATACAATAGCTTTAATCGCAAGTTCTTACCAAGTGAAGGTTTTGAAGTGAAGCTTGAAGGTACTGCCACCCTACCAGGTTCCGACAATAAATACTATAAGGTTAAACTGGATGCTGAAGGCTATCAAGCTCTGAACGCGTCACATACCTGGGTTATCGGCGCTAAAGCCAGTCTAGGCTATGCACGTGGTATGGATAAACATCATGTACCCTTTTATCAGAACTTTAGCGCAGGGGGTACAGGCAGCTTGCGTGGCTTTGCTTATGGCACGGTGGGTCCACGCGCAGTTTACAGCTCAAGCGCCTTGCAGACAGTTGCCACTAACCCTCAACTGTACAATAAACGCAGCCACCAAACGATTGGCGGCAATGCCTTAGCGGCGGGAAGCATAGAGTTGATTATGCCGAGTTTCTTTATCCCACAAGCCTATCGGAGTAACTTCCGTACCTCGATTTTTGTTGATGCGGCCTCGGTCTGGGAGACCAACGATAAACTCAGACATGCGCTAGCCGTCGACAATCACCGCTCAAAAAACATCCGCGTCTCCACCGGCCTGTCCTTGCAATGGCAATTCCCTTCGGGTGTCTTATCGGTCTCGTATGCTGTACCTATTAAAAAATACCCCGGTGACCGCACAGAGCAATTACAACTGAATATTAGCGGTAGTTTTTAAAGTATAAAATCAGTCTTGAATGGCTATAAATAGTGAGTGCTCGCTCTGGTTGATCATCAACAGTAAGCTGAAAGCTATAGCCAATGGGTGAAGACTTCAGCACCGCTCGGGCTCGCATCTTGAATGACGCTAAGCTGCCGATGTGGATAATAACGCGGTGGAGAATCTGATTCGTCCCGTGGTGATAGGTCGCAAGAACTGGCTCTTTGTGGGTTCTGAGAAGACCTGCCGTCGTGCGGCTGACGTGATGTCTTTAATTCAATCGACCAAACTCAATAACCATGACCCCTACGCCTACCTCAAAGACGTGCTCGAGCGGCTACCGACACAGCAGACAAAGGATATTGTCGAGCTCTTACCCAACCGCTGACAAACGTCGAACACCCCAACCGCCACTGCGGAATAAACACTGCCCCGAATCTATCGGGGCAGTGTTCGTTTAGAAGACGTCAAGTGGTGTTCACCGAACGCTTACCTTACGATCGGTGCTAACTAAGGTGTACAAAACAACAACCGCCCCAAGAGGGGCGGCTGATTAGAGGGTTAAGTTAAGGTTAATAGGGATTAGATGATGTTAATACCTTGTTGAACTAAGATTTGGTTGGTGGTATCAATAGCACCACCACTAGCTGGAGATGCATGGTATTGATACACATCAAAGGTCACACCACTAGCATCCGTTTGTGCACCACTTTTCTGCCAAGAACCGCGCAGATTTGAAATGTTAGCGTCATCACCATAGTATCCAGCACCAGGGTTATTATAGATAGCCCCGTTACCACCCAAGTCTACAGTATCACCAGCATCACCAAAGACCTTAACTGGTCCTGTAGCACCTTTCAGGAGCTCACTATATTTCACGTTCAATTTAACGTTACCATCTAAGTGAACTTCCTCAAAGCTTCTGATATCACCAATATTATTGGTAACATTACCAGTGATATGCAACTTGTCGTAACCATCACCGCCTTTGACAACACCAGTACCATTAATGTTATTAACAGTAAGAACATCATCACCAGCACCTAGATCTACGGTACCGCCACTGAGAAGATCACCAATCGATCCTGAGAACACGGCAACATCATTACCAGAGCCAGTTGTCAGACTGGAGTTGGCATTCATGCCTTGCGCGGTTACCTGGTTATTACCATCGCCCAAGTTAATAGTCGACCGAACACCACCAATATTACCACCGATAGACAATATGTCATCGCCAGCACCACCGTAGATATCAGAGCCATATACACGACCACCAATGGTCAGGGAGTTGGTATCCGTTGCCAGGTCAGTGTTGTTGTCGTTGCCCAGGCTGGTGACACCATCCTGGTAGAACTGGCGGTACTCCGACGGCATGGCACGACCACTACCCAAGTCAATCAGACTGTTATCCACAGCACCGCCGAACTTGACCGTATCGCTACCACTACCAGCGTACACATTCCCGCCAGCAGTCAAGCCACCGCCTGCTTCAATGACGTCGTTGCCAGACTCGCCAAAGACATAGGCAGCGCTACCGTTGATGCCTCTACCAACGATGTACTGGTCATCGCCCTCCCCCAGGTAGATACTGGTAAATGCCTGCTGGTCCTTGTCGATCTTGAGCAAGTCATTGCCTGCCGCCATATCGATGGTACCCCGGGTGCTGCCATCACCATCAGTAATGCTGCCATTACCACCTGTAGGCGCATGAGAGATAAAACCTGACAGCAAGCCTGGATCACGTGTGCCGTCCTGGAAGAAGCCGATATACGTCACATCGTCGTAGTTGGTGTGCAGAATACCGCCGTCACCCTCTAGACGTTGACCTCCAGTAAGTCCAGTACCAGGTAGATCGCCCTCATTCGGGGCTACTTTCAGGCTCCAGTCACCTGTCAGGTTCAGGGCCGCCACCGGCGAGGTATCAATAATGGTCCCTGTGGCTACATCGTCGACGCCCTTGGCCAGATTAACGTGGCTGGTGATGGTCGCCTTCACCACTTCGTCAGGTTCCCCGGCATACGTACCGCTCAGGGCTTCCAGAATCGGATCGATCTTGAAGCTGTGCGCCGTTTCACCAGCCTTGAAGGTTACCGTCACGGTGTTGTTGGCGGCGTTGTACACCACACCGTCACCCACGATCACAGTGTAATCAGCCGCCACTGCAGCATTCGCTGCTGTGGTATCTAAGGTAATCACTACGGTTGTGTCTACTAGCGCTGCCTTTTCCAAAGTCACATCATACGTTAGATATGAGTCTGGGTCAGTCGTACTATTACTTTCGAACGTTTCAAAAATACCATTGCTGATATTGATGTTCACAATCGATAATGAAGAGTCCGTGATAGTTGCCGTTGCTGTTTTACCACCGAGTTCAAAAGACAATGTCTCAGAGCCTAACTCAGTGAAATTATCCGCAATCGTCGGGTAAGTTACGGTAAAGCTTGTAACACCTGGATCAATAACTAAGTCACCATCTTCATTTAAAAATGCACCGTCACTATAAATTGGTGTGCCATAGTCAACACCACCACCGATTGCTGAACCACCAAGTACTGGCGCTGCAATCATACCTCCTGGATGATCTGCCTCAAGGTTAACAGTAAATACAACATCAGCACCTTCATTCACTGTTGGCGTTGTAGCGACAACATTCGTAATGACTAGAGGTGGAACAGTATTCACATCGAGTGTTAATGTATTATTTGCCTCGGCACCATCAGCGTTAACGTTACCCGCTGTATCACTGAACTTATTACTGTCAACGCTAATAACACCTTCAGTTGTGCTATTGGCAGTTGGTGTAAATGTTGCCGTGTAAACAGAATCGCTTACTTTCGTCAAAGCACTTAAGGTGCCACCAGTTACATTAACATCTTCCTGAGTAAAGTCTGCACTTGGCTCAGATAATGTAAATGTAATGCTCGCTGTGTTACCTACAAGCAATGGATCAGTCGTATCGGCTGTAATTGCAATAGTTGGTAGCGTTTTGTCTACGGTCACATTATTCAACGTGCCCTCACCAATATTACCTGCGGCATCTTCACTTGTTACGACAACGCTTGTATACACACCCTCTGGTAGATTGTAGCTACCAGAGGGTAAGGTAATGGTAGAGCCATCAGCCTTAGTGGCCACAATGCTTGTGATCGTACCACCTTCACCAGCATTTACATTAAGCATACCGTTGTTAGTAATGCCGTCAACACTGCTGAGACCTGTGTCATAAGCAAGAGCAATAGTAGGCGTTGGTGCAAGCGTATCAATAAGTTGCGTATTGCTTGCTTCAAGTGTACCTACACCAAGAACGTTAGTTGCAGCATCCGCTACCACCGTTAAGATGACAGAAGATTCGATACCCTCATTTGGTGTCACCACCACAGTCACCGTACCATCATCATTCGCGACATAGCTTGTAATGGTACCGTTCATAACCATTAGGTCGTTTTGCTCAAGGCCAGTTACAGCTTCACTTGGTGTAAGTGTAAAGGTAATTGGATCCTTAGTTGCAACTGTATCATCCTTATCATCAGTGATCGTAATCGTTGGAGGTGTTTGATCAATGGTGTACAACTGCGAACCATAAATACTGCCTTGGTTACCTGCAGGATCCGTCGCCACCACAGTTGCTTCAACCATCTTATCGGTATCTGCTAATAAGTCGCTACCTGGAACGCTCACACTGAAGCTACCATCTGCCGCTACTGTGGTTGTGAATTCTTTATCATTCACTGTCACTGTAACGGTATCGCCAACAGTAAACTCACCTGACACTTCACCAGTCACAGGAATATCAGTGCCTACTTCCGCGGCCGTCAACATATTGTCTGCCGTAATTGGATCAAGCGTTAAGGTTGTGGTGTAAACATTCGGCGCTTTGGTGTCAATCATGTTGCCATCATCGGTCGCTGTTGCTGTGTTTCCAGCATTATCGCTAACGCTAGCAGTCACATCGTACTTACCGTCAGGTAAGGCTGTTAGCACGTCAACGCTGTACTTGCCATCCGCACCAACAATAGCAGTCAATGTTTGTTCAACATTATTTGCATCTTTTACCACGATGGTTACTGTACTACCTGCTGGTGCATCAGTCTCACCCGTGATGGTCGGTGTGTTGTCGTTCGTGAGGTCTGGTGCTACCACGGTAAGGGTTGGCGCAATGGTATCTACCATATTGCCCGCATCCGTTGCAGTTGCAGTGTTACCTGCCGCATCCGACACGCTTGCTGTCACATCGTACTTACCGTCTGGTAAGGCCGTTGGAACATCAACACTGTACTTGCCATCCGCACCAACAATAGCAGTCAATGTTTGTTCAACATTATTCGCATCTGTTACCACGATGGTTACTGTACTATCTGCTGGCGCATCAGTCTCACCCGTGATGGTCGGTGTATTGTCGTTCGTGAGATCTGGGGCTACCACGGTAAGGGTTGGCGCAATGGTATCTACCATATTGCCCGCATCGGTCGCGGTCGCTGTGTTTCCAGCATTATCGCTAACGCTAGCGGTCACATCGTACTTACCGTCAGGTAAGGCCGTTGGCACGTCTACCGTGTAGGTGCCACCTGTTACGGTCGTAGTCAGTGTTTGTGTATCACCGTTCGCATCCGTTACCACAATCGTCACCACACTATTGTCCGGTGCATCAGTCGTACCAGTGATGGTCGGAGTGTTGTCGTTCGTGAGGTCTGGGGCCACTACCGTCAACATCGGGGCAGTGGTATCCAAGACGTTGTCGGTAAGGTCAGCATCGGTGGCGGTCACGTCATTGCCATTACGGTCGGTCGCTTTCACATCGATCTTCAAGAT
>JAUNUJ010000001.1:46156-46877 GCA_030538235.1 Alcaligenaceae bacterium | reverse complement strand
ATGTCCACTTGTTTGTTCGCGGCATCAGGCGTCACCACGCTATCAATGGTTGCGGTAACCGCATCCAAGACGTTGTCGGTAAGGTCAGCATCGCTGGCGGTCACGTCATTGCCATTACGGTCGGTCGCTTTCACATCGATCTTCAAGATGCCATCCACTAAACCTGTCGGTACAATGTCGTTGGCCTCATAGCTGCCATCAGCATTCACGGTCGCGGTGGCGGTGACGGTTGTGTCTTTCTCATCAGTAATCGTGATAGTCACGGTGCTACCTGGTTTCACATCGGTGGTCGTACCACTCACGTCTACCAAGTTGCCAGCATCCACGGCGCCGTCCACGGTAATCGTACCTAACACTTGATCCAAGGTCACGGTATCGGTATCCGTCACCGGGTTACCGGTGCTGTCGGTCGCGGCCGTATCTACGGTCACTGGACCGTCCACTAAACCACTGGTGTCCACGTCATTCACGCTGTACGTGCCATCGGCACCGACGGTCGCGGTTGTCGTGACGACATTATCTTCGCTGTCGGTAATCGTGATCGTTACCACGGTACCTTCAGGAACGTCGGTACTGCTACCGGTGATGTCCACTTGTTTGTTCGCGGCATCAGGCGTCACCACGCTATCAATGGTTGCGGCAATTAAGTCGGTTACGGCATCATCCTTACCCTCAAGTGAAGCATTATTCTGCGGATCGGTGACCACCGCGGTCACGACCG
>JAUNUJ010000001.1:45219-46056 GCA_030538235.1 Alcaligenaceae bacterium | reverse complement strand
CCACTGGTTGACCGGCGGCATCAGCCACACCATCACCATCGGAATCACCTGGGACTAACAAGTCAGTCACGGACTCGTCTTTACCCTCAAGTGAAGCATTATTCTGCGGATCGGTGACCACCGCGGTCACGACCGTAGTTTCACCTTCAGCGGCTGGCGTGACTTTCACCGTAATGCCATTGATCAAGTCCTCTTGCGTCAATGGACGGTTAACCAACTCAGTACCCGCTTGATCTTTAATCAACACGGTATCACCCACGCTGTAACCAGCATCCGCTGGGAAGGTAATAGTCGCATCCACCTTGCCGTCTGCATCCACATCCGCTGGGTTAATTACGCCATCATCACCGTCAGCGATCACCACCACTGGTTGACCGGCGGCATCAGCCACACCATCACCATCGGAATCACCTGGGACAACCGCGTCAACGGTAAATGGAACTTCAGCGCTTGGACCACTGGTATTGCCCGCTGGATCCGTGATCTCAGCCACCACAGTGTAATCACCATCACCTGGAATTTGATCTTTCGGAATCGTTACGGTTGTGCTACCCGCTGTGATATCTTCTGGCGTCACAATATGCTCTACTGTGGTTGTGGTGCCGTCTGGGTTAGTCACGGTTAGTGTGATCGTATCACCTGGCTCTGTGCCTTCGGGCACAGTTACGTTTACTTGAACACCATCCGCAAGTTCTTCTGCATTCACACCATCAGCAGCTTCAGGAATAGTTACTGTTGGTACGCCTGGCGCAGTGCTATCACCCGCCACCACTGTCGCAGGCTCGCTCTTATTACCCGCTGGGTCTTCTGAGGTGGCTGTCACGGTGCTGCCGTCTT
>JAUNUJ010000001.1:0-45119 GCA_030538235.1 Alcaligenaceae bacterium | reverse complement strand
CTAACTCAACGATAACGGGCTCGGTAGCGCCTTCAGGCACCACTTCCACCACCACTTTATCGCCTGGCTCCGCATCGGCAGGAACGGTCAACGTCACATCACCTTGCTCACCGTTGTCTAATACAGGCGCACTTGGCGCAGTGCTATCACCCGCCACCACTGTCGCAGGCTCGCTCTTATTACCCGCTGGGTCTTCTGAGGTGGCTGTCACGGTGCTGCCGTCTTCCACTTGATTACCTGGAATGGTCGTTGTATCTTCGCCCGCCGGTACATCAGGTACGATGGTTGGGTTGCTCGATGTCCAGCTGCCGTCGTCTTGTTTCTCTAACTCAACGATAACGGGCTCGGTAGCGCCTTCAGGCACCACTTCCACCACCACGGTATCACCGACTTCAGCATCATCAGGCACAGTAATCGTTACTGATCCATCGTCATTCGCCGTTAAGCCAGGCTTACTTGGTGCGGTTACGTCTTTCGCTTCAACTGAACCGATTTCACCTGTATTACCTGAATCATCCGTATTGGTGGCCTCAACCTCAGAGCCATCTTTAACGGTCGCTTCAGGAATCGTCACTACACCGGTCGTGGGGTCAACGGTAATATCATCATCTGGATTGTTATCATTCCATTTGCCATCAGCACCTTTAGTGAATTCTACGGTCTGCTCTTTACCGTCTTCATCAGTATAGGTAATGGTTGTTTTCTTCACATCAGGGTCTGTCGCTGGAGTTACTGTCACAGAACCATCATTATTTGCCACAAGTGTCGGCTTACTTGGCGCTGTTGTATCTTTAACAGGCGCACTACCACTACCGCCACCACCACCGCCACCGCCGGCTGCCGCTATAGCACCTACTGGCAACAAGGCAGCAAGTAACCAAGCCGGTGCCAACATCCATGCTGGATTAGCTAATGTATTACCACCTAAGGCCTGACCGGCTGCTACTTCCTCTGCTAATTGACTAACCGCATGCTCTACTTGTCCTGACTCAGGTACATAGGCATAAAACAAGCCATTCTCATGTTGTCCTACTAAAAGGTTCGTTCCCTCATAGTCATAATAGCCTTCAATAACTAGATCTGGGTCGCTGATATCCGAGCCTTCGAACGCCACCATTAAATCCTGACCGGAACGTTTAACCGCAATATTTTCCGGTGCGAAACCCGTGGCATTATCGATTAATAGATAGTTCACATCCTTGCTTGCTTTAATCTGAACCGCTGAACCTGATGTATCGAAATTTAGGGTGTCTAAATCTTCTGTAGCACCTTTAACTTTTAATGTGATAATAGCCATTTTATAGATTCCGTATAAAATTTAATAACTGAGTAATATGAGAATTAATTTGTTCTTTTGGTTTTATTGATACTGAAAATTAACAGCAGCTCAGAACTCTCACTACGTACAAATCCAAAACTACGTACAAATCTTAAGAAACCACGTACAAATCGTTAGCGTCCACATAATTACTTGAAAAATAAAATCGTAGATTTCTAACTATCTGTAACACCTTAAGCTTGAGTATAAAAAACCAGATGAAACTATCTTATTGAGCCGCGCCATCAAGCGGAACAGCAGTGCTTGTGCACGTATTACGCTTATCTACACGAGAAAGTGTATTGCTCTGACGCTTATTACTGACCTCTTGTTGCGCCACTTGCGGATCAACAAGCGTTAATGTCACTTGATTATCATCAGCGACATTAACCTTGAAGTATGAAATAGAATTGACAGGAGGATTAAACTCTGCGCCGCGTGTGTTTTTAGCAAGATAGGCGGCGTCTGTATCTACTACGAAAGCTCCGATACGCTGCGGCTGCGCACAGGTTTCGATTTGTGTATAAGCGTCTTGTTGTAAAGAGCTTAAATACTCACCATTGATATGAATATTGACAGCAACCGGCGAATCACTTTTTGTACGATAGAACACCATCGCTGCCTCACCCTCTTGCACCTGAGTTAATGCAGCTTCAGGACTCCAAGGCTTACCGGTCAGACTGTTTGTGGTAGAACACGCCGCCAATGCTAAAAACGTTGCGGAAAATATTAAAGCTTTCATAGTAAAGAACCTCTACAGTAAATATATAGATATATATTAATTATTATTTTATATTAAAACAACTGCTTAGCTAATTACTATGTCAGTGTATTGCTAAATAGATACAAACCCTAATACCTACTCCCTAACGGCTTGTTGCGATTTATGAGTCAACAAAGCAATCAAATGAGCGACTGTTTGACGCATATCATTACGCTGAACCACCATATCCAAAGCACCCTTTTCCAGGAGGAATTCAGCACGTTGGAAACCCTCAGGCAACTGCTCACGTACAGTTTGCTCAATCACTCGAGGACCGGCGAAGCCGACTAAGGCATTTGGTTCTGCAATCACCACATCACCCATAAAGGCGAAGCTAGCAGATACGCCACCCATGGTCGGATCGGTTAAAATACTGATAAATGGTAAACCGGCTTCAGATAAACGGGTCAACATAGCATTGGTCTTAGCCATTTGCATCAGAGAAAACAAACTCTCCTGCATACGGGCACCACCTGAAGCACTAACACAAATAAAGGCCGTACGGTTTTCGATCGCATGCTGTACGCCACGAACAAAAAGCTCACCGACCACTGAACCCATGGATCCACCCATGAAACCGAATTCAAAACAGGCCAATGTCGCAGGCACATGCATGATGGTGCCGCCGACAACGACAATCGCGTCATTTTCCTTGGTGTCTTTGACCGCCTCAGCCAAACGCTCGGGATAGCGGCGCGAATCCTTAAACTTAAGTGGATCACTGGAGCGCAAATGCTCCCCAATCTCTACCCTACCCTCAGGATCCAAAAGCGAATCGATGCGGGCACGGGCCTTGAGGCGCATATGATGACCACAATTAGGACAGACATTTAGCGCCTTTTTAAGCTCATCACTATAAAGGGCTGATTCACAACTAGGGCACTTAACCCAAACACCCTCGGGTACGCGTTTGGTATTTTTATCTTCGCGGTTAATTCGCGGGGGTAAAATTTTATCTAACCAACTCATGATTTTTACTCTTTTGTAACTGTTTCGAGGCCTTGACGAATTGCCGCTAACCATTGACCTGCACTAGTGGCAGCCAATTCGGTATGACGCTCCTTGGCTTGACCCTCAATGGCAGCCTGCATAGTGGTAATTAACTTACTGCCAATCACTACTGCATCAGCCACTGAGGCAATGGCACAAGCGCTCTCAACGTCCTGAATACCAAAACCCACACCCACCGGAATATCAACAAAACGCTTGATATTTTGTACTTTTCTTTTTACATCATCGGTGTCTAAAGCGCCGGAACCCGTCACACCCTTAAGTGACACATAGTATACATAACCTTTGGCGATTTCACCGACCTTTTTAATGCGTTCATCGGTAGAGGTCGGCGCAATCAAAAAGATGGGTGCCAGATCTGCTGCTTCAAAATACGGCGCTACCTGATCAAACTCCTCAGGTGGATAGTCCACTACCAGGACCCCGTCAACACCCGCATCAGCTGCTGATTTTGTGAAGTTTTCCCAACCCATGGCTTCGATGGGATTAGCGTAACCCATAAACACCACCGGCGTTTCTTGATCATCCAGACGGAACTGCCTTACCACCTCGATCACGCCCTTAAGCGTCATGCCATTGGCAATGGCACGTTCAGTCGCTAACTGAATCACCTTACCGTCAGCCATCGGGTCTGAAAAAGGCACACCTAATTCAATCACATCCACACCGCTTTTAACCATCTCGTGCATAATGGCTAAGGTTGCCTCAGCACTCGGATCGCCACACGTAATATAAGGCACCAAGGCTGCACGCTCACCACAACGAACGAAAGCATCATCAATTCTTTTTATAGACATCTCTAGTCCCTACTACAATTCAATGTTGTCGTATTCGGCAACCGTGTGAATATCCTTGTCGCCACGGCCGGATAAGTTAACCAGAATAATCTGCTCTTGCTCCATCTGAGGCGCCAGACGCGCCGCAAACGCTAAAGCATGCGAAGACTCAAGCGCTGGGATAATACCCTCGATAGCGCAACAATCGTGAAAAGCTCTGATTGCTTCATCGTCATTGACAATCTCATAACTGGCTAAACCAAGCTCTTTTAACAAAGCGTGCTCAGGACCGACACCGGGATAATCCAGACCCGCAGAAATAGAATGCGTGCCTTGGACTTGACCGTGCTCATCCTGAATAACCAAGGTACGGTTACCATGCAGAACACCTATCTGACCGACATTTAGTGAGGCAGAATGGCGACCTGTCTCAACCCCCTTGCCACCGGCTTCGACACCGATCAGACGAACATCTTTATGAGCTAAGTAGGGATGGAAAATACCGATAGCGTTAGAGCCGCCACCAACCGCCGCCGTCACCACATCAGGCTGACGACCTGCTGCTTCCTGCATTTGTTCGATTGACTCACGACCAATCACGCATTGGAAATCACGAACCATTTGAGGATAAGGCACCGGACCGGCAACTGTTCCGATGATATAAAAAGTGTCATCGACATTAGTTACCCAATCGCGCATGGCTTCATTTAAAGCGTCCTTGAGAGTTTTAGAACCACTATTAACCGGAATCACGGTAGCGCCTAAAAGCTTCATGCGATAGACATTAAGTGCTTGACGACGCACGTCCTCTGCACCCATGTAAACGACGCACTCAAGACCATAACGTGCTGCGACTGTCGCTGTCGCCACGCCGTGTTGACCGGCACCGGTTTCAGCAATAATCCGGGTTTTGCCCATGCGACGAGCAAGCAAAATCTGGCCGATACAGTTATTGATTTTGTGAGCACCGGTGTGATTTAAATCCTCGCGTTTAAACCAAATTTGTGCGCCACCGAGCTGTTCGGACCAACGCTTTGCATGGTAAACAGGACTTGGACGACCAACAAAATGCTTTAATTCGTAGTGATACTCGGCTAAAAAATCGGCATCATCTTTGTATTTGGCATACGCTTCATTTAGCTCATCAAGGGCATGAACTAGGGTCTCAGCCACAAAACGACCACCAAATCGCCCGAAATGCCCTGACTCATCAGGATAATTGTAATCTTCCAAGAGACCTCCGCTGATTCTTCTAGTAAATTATCAATTTTACCTCAAATCGGCGTGTAATATTTCTTACTAGGAACGATTCACCGAATGCACTTCAGGCATCTCTGAAATAGCGCTCAGAACTTTACGCACTTGCTCACCATCTTGCACCTCGATGGTAAACAACAAACTGGCGACACCTTGACGACTTTGGGTATTCAGGCCAGACACGTTAATTTTATTCTTGGCAAAGAGCTCCGTAATATCTCTAATCAAGCCGGGACGATCAGAAGCTGAAACAGCAACATTAACCGGGTATAAGCGATCGCTTGTATTACCCCAATCTACTTCGATGATCCGTTCTGGGTGCTTTAATCTTAAAGCTTTGAGACTAGGACAACCTTCGCGGTGAATAGTCACGCCACGACCGCGCGTAATAAAACCATGAATTTCATCAGGAGGCGCCGGATGACAACAACGAGCGAGCTGCGTCAATAAGGAATCCACCCCGACCACCAAGACCCCGTTTGGACTGTCGCTTGGCGGTTGGCTATGTTGCAGACGCGCCAAAACCTCCTCGTCAGGGCCGGGCTCCTCTTGCTCGACAAAGGCTTGAGCAATATTGCGTAAACTGAACTCCTCTTTGGCCACTGAAACATAAAAATCTTCGGCATGGCTAAAGCCGAGTTTATTGGCGAGTTGCTCCAAATTAGTGGCGGTTTTACCGAGTCGTTGCAACTCTTTTTCTACGATATCCTGACCAGATACAATCCGTTTCTGCAACTCTACCGCATTAAACCAGAGACGCACCTTGGCGCGCGCTCGCGGACTGGCCAAATAACCCAATTGCGGGTTTAACCAATCTCGTGATGGCCCACCTGACTTAGCGGCAATAATCTCAACGGTTTGGCCTGTTTGTAAGGGTGTATTAAGTGACAGCAATTGTCCATCAACTCTCGCGCCACGACAACGATGTCCTAAATCCGTATGTAATCGATAAGCAAAATCAACCGGCGTACTACCCTCAGGCAATTCCAATACACGAGCTTGTGGGGTTAATACATAAATACGCGATGGCGGTGCATCCGCAGGTGGTTCTGAAGGCATAGGCTTTGTCACCTTGCCGCGAGATGCCTTATCACTAGCTGCCGCTTGCCCTGTCACTTGCTCTTGGCCTTTATCTGATTCAGACGCAGACATCACATCACTCACACCATCCAGAGTTAGCGCCTCATCGGCATTGCTTAAAATCTGCTCCTGCAGTTTAGACGCTTCCTGCTCAGATATGCCCTCTTCACGACGCCAAGACAGCAACTGTCTCATCCATGAGATTTGTCGATCGTAGAGACTGGAGGCAGTCGTCGCCCCGCCTTTGGGGCCAGATTCCTTATAACGCCAATGCGCCGCCATGCCATATTCGGCAAATTGATGCATTTCAGCGGTGCGAATCTGTACCTCAAAATTACGCCCGGCGTCATCCTGCACCACCGTATGCAATGAACGATAGCCGTTAGGTTTAGGGCGTGCAATGTAGTCATCAAACTCATCCATGACCGGCGTCCACAAAGAATGCGTCATCGATAAGGCGGTATAACAATCACGCTCAGTCTCAGTAATAATGCGAATTGCATGCAAATCATAAATCTCTTCAAAAGAGAGATTTTTATTACGCATTTTGTTGTAAATACTATAGATATGCTTAGCGCGGCCAGAGACGTCGGAGTTGATATTTAGCTGCTTTAAATTCTTATCAAGCTTATCAATAAAGTCCTGCACCAATTGCTCGCGCTCAGTACGTCTCACTTCGAGCTTATTAGCGATATCTCGATAAATCTCCGGCTCTAAAAAACGCAGAGAGAGATCTTCCAACTCCCATTTGATTTGCCAAATACCTAGACGATTCGCCAGAGGTGCATAAATATCACGTGTTTGTTGAGCCAGAATAACCGGACAGATACGCTTAGAATCACTATACCAACGCAGAGTTTGCAAACGCGAAGCCAAACGTAAAATCACTATACGCAAATCGCTAGCAAGAGCCAACAGCATTTTTCGCAACATCTCTTGTTGGTCCTGAGCCTGTGAGCTGTTGGGATTTTCAGCCATGGTTGCCTGCGCGCCGATACGTATTAAAGTACGGGTACCCTGCACCAAATTAAGTACTTCAAGACCAAAAAGATCAAGGATTTCCTGACGAATTTCATGCCCCGCCTTAGGGTCATCGCTGGCCGGCAAAGAAGCAAGAATACCGGCAATCATGGAGGTAACATCCATCTGCAAAAGCGACAAGGAATGCAGCACGCCCTTGGCGTGACGCACACAAGGTTCTCCGGTAAACATATGCTTCGCGGAGAGGTGCTTTTCAGCCCACTCGACAGCTAGACGCAATTTTGCTACGTCCTCTTCGCCTAAATCCTCATAAATAGGACTTAACCAAGACTCTCTAAAATAGTGATCATCTTCACCTGCAAGCACTTTTTTAATCATTTGAACTACTTATACGAAAACTTAATTATAAAGTATTAATTAGGGACTAAATCGCTCTTATCAATAGCTCAAAGCACCCATCGGATGCTTGTCTCAATGGCATATTTTACTGCTGAGAAACGAACAGTTCAATTCGCTTTTTTTAAGTGTCACCTGCCCCTAAAGCAATACCGCTCAAAGGTGGATTTTTAACCTCACCTGTCAGTAGTATAGCCTTGTAATGTCTGCTTTACTCTGATCCTGCACAGTAACAAACCAAGCCTTTAATCGTGATTTGTCCATAGTCCTGTTGGTATTTTTTTGCGACTAGCTCACGGCAGACGATTAAAGTCATAAAAAACTGTGTACCCTATTCTAATGACTAACAACGAGTTCGACGCTATTTACCTTGAGGCCAGTATGTGTTTAGATCCCAAACGACTACTTATCATATGGCATAGTCGCACTGCCACCTCAGAGCAAGCGGCTAACGCAGCAATGCATGCTGCCCGTTCAACAATTGAGGAATTAGTTACGCTAGAAGCCGATAGCAACATTCGGCACTATGAGGTTCTTCTCAGAAAAGCCTCCGAAGTCAGCTTAGCTGAATTACTCAGTGCCCAAGCCTATTTATTTTGCGCGCCGGAAAACCTTGCTAGCCTAAGCGGCCAGATGAAGGAATTCTTTGACCAATACTACTATGATTTATTAGGCAAAATTGAAGGTCGTTACTACAGTGCGATCATCGCTGCTGGCACCGATGGCGCGGGGGCACTTAAGCAGTTAGAGAGGATTTGCACCGGGTGGCGTTTAAATCAGGCAGTACCGGCCATTATCCTCAATACTGGCAGTGCAACCGAAGAAGAAATTCGCGCCCAAAAGCAACTCAGCCCGGAACAAATTGCTCGGGCTGAAGAAATTGGCAGCACCTTGATGGCGCTACTCTCTGCTTGATAGCTGATAGCAGTTTAAGCGGTGGCGATGCTCGCCGCATCTTGAGGCGTCGGCATATTAAAGACATGGCGCAAGTAGGCCAGATATGCCGGATCATCACACATGGTTTTGCTCGGCTCATCGGAAATCTTGGCCACCGGTTGGCCATTACAGCGAACCATTTTCATGACAATCTGCAACGCCGGCGCTCCCATATCATTGGTCAAGTTGGTACCAACTCCAAATGACGTCTTACAACGATCCTTGAAACGCTCAGCAATCCTCATGGCCAATGGAATATTCAACCCATCAGAGAAAATTAAAGACTTACCCTTAGGATCAACACGGTGCTTCAGGTAATGCTCAATCATACGCTCACCCCACTCGAACGGGTCGCCGGAATCATGACGAGCACCATCGAAGAGCTTGCAGAAATAGAGATCGAAATCCCGTAAAAAGGCATCCATACCATACACGTCGGACAAGGCAATCCCTAAATCACCACGGTACTCACGTGCCCAACGCTCGAAAGCAAAAATCTGCGAATCGCGTAAGCGTGGCCCCAACGCCTGACAGGCTTGCAAATACTCGTGTCCCATGGTACCCAACGGCAAGGTATCGTATTCGCGGGCCAACAACACATTGCTAGTACCGACAAAACACGGACCCATTTGTTCGCGGAGCGTTTTGACAACTTCATAATGCCAATCACGAGAAAAACGACGGCGAGTACCGTATTCGGCTAATCTAAAAAACTCGGCTTGCGGATCAAACTCGTGAACCATGTTGATCTTTGATTGTAGGCGCCTACGACCCTCACTAAGATCCATGTCCGGGTATGTATTGCGGAAATACACCTCATTAACAATAGCCAACACAGGAATCTCAAAGAGAATGGTATGTAACCATGGACCCTTGGCTTCGATGGAGATTTCATTTGGGGCCTCGCCCTCACCAATAAAGAAGTTTCGCTCGGACAATTGGAACAGACCCAAGAAATCCACAAAATCTGATTTAATAAAGCGTAAACTACGTAGGTAGTCGAGCTCATCCTGCTTAAAGCGCAGGCTGCATAAATGCTTGACCTCCTCTCGGATCTCATCAATATATGGACGTAGATTGACATCTGGGTTGCGACACTTGAAGCGATACTCCGCATGAGCCGCAGGAAATTGATGCAGCACAACCTGCATCATGCTGAACTTGTATAAATCCGTGTCCATTAATGAGTTAATAATCATTTTTTATCCGATAAAAAGCGCAATTAATCAATACATTACCATAGTAAAGGGTTTTCAACACTTGAGCGCCCAGGATTGGTTAAAATAGCGTGTATGTGTAAAGGGTGAGGTTTTATGGCCCTATTTTCTTTGGAGTTGTCTTAATCATGACACATGTAGTAACTGAAAACTGTATTAAGTGTAAATACACCGACTGTGTTGACGTCTGTCCTGTGGACTGTTTTTTAGAGGGTCCAAACTTTTTGGTCATCGACCCGGATGAGTGCATTGACTGTGCGGTCTGTGTTCCCGAATGCCCGGCTAATGCCATTTTTGCCGAAGAGGATGTACCTGAAGATCAGGTTCACTTTATCGAATTAAACGCTGAATTGACTCCGTTATTTACTCCTATCACGCGCACCGGTGATCCATTACCGGATGCCGAAGAGTGGAATGGCGTCGAGGACAAATTACAATATTTAGAAAGATAATTATTAAACAATGAGTGAAGTGTCAGATTTACCCTATACCGTCCAGACCCTAGTTGAAAAAAAGGTCTGGGTACCCGGTAAGCTTTTTTCCATTAAAACAACCCGCGATCCGGCGTTTAGCTTTAAACCGGGACAATACGCCCGCTTGGGCTTGCCACTCGGTTTAGACGAAGACGAGAAAACACCGCCGGCGGCAGATATGACTTGGCGCGCGTTCTCCATGGTAAATCAACCAGATGATGAGCATCTGGAGTTCTTCGCTACATTAGTACCTGACGGACTGTTCAGTCCGAGTCTCTATGAGCTCGAGGCCGGCGATGCTGTTTATATTGATAAATCGGTGTTCGGCTTCCTGACCATTGAGCAATTCCCCCAGGGTGGTGACTTATGGCTACTCTCTACCGGCACAGGCCTATCCGCCTTTTTACCGATGCTAAATGACGAGCGCACTTGGCAACAATTTGATCGTGTAATTTTGTGCCACGGCACACGCTTTATCGAAGAATTCGCTTATACTGACATGATACAAAGTGTAAAAGAGCGTTACGGCGAGCGTTTTGTCTATTTAGCTATCTCTACTCGCGAAGCTCACAAAGACTACCCGCAAAAGCGCTTAACTGATTTAATTGTCAGTGGCGAATTAGCGGAGCTTGCCGGCCATCCCATGGATCCGGAAGTAGCTCGCTTTATGCTTTGTGGCAACCCCGGCATGACCACTGAGGCTCGCCAATTATTAGGTGAGCGCGGATTTAAATCCGGTCGACGTGGCAATCTGGGTAATTTGGCTGTTGAAAAGTACTGGTAAATTTTATCCGGCACGCTTTTAATTTGCTCTGTTGAGCTTGTCAAACATGTATCGCAGTGGTGGAGATAATTAAAAATGTTATATAACTTGCACGAAATGAACCGCCTGATGTTGTCGCCGCTGAGCTACACATCATCCTTGGTGGCAGAAACATTTACAAACCCTTTTAGTCCTTATTCTTATTTACCCGGTTCTCGTAAATTTGCTGCGCGTTTTGATTTATTCAATCGTCTCGGCAAAGAATACGAAAAACCGCAATGGCGTATTGATGAGGTTGAGATTAATGGCGAAATGGCCAAAGTAACCATAGAAACCGTCGTCAATAAGCCTTTCTGTAACCTAGTACACTTCAAACGAAGTGCATCCAAGGATCCAAATGGTGATCCAACCGTCTTAATTGTTGCGCCCTATTCCGGCCATCACGCTACCCTTTTACGTGATACGGTCAGACGCATGCTGACGGATTTTGATGTCTATATTACTGATTGGCTTGACGCTCGTACTGTGCCCGTCAACCAAGGCGCTTTTGACCTTGACGAGTATGTTTACTACATCATTTCGTTTTTACACGCTTTAAATAAACGGGTTCACGTGATGGCTGTCTGTCAGCCGGCTGTTCCTGTTATGGGTGCCGTTTCATTGATGTCCGAACAAAAGGACCCGCTAGTGCCACTGAGTATGATCCATATGGGTGGCCCTATTGATACCAGACAATCACCGACAGTAGTCAATAACCTCGCTGACCGCCATTCATTAGCTTGGTTCGAAACACAAATGATTCAACGCGTACCGACCCGTTATCCGGGTGCCGGTCGTTTAGTTTATCCAGGCTTTATGCAATTGATGGGCTTTATTGCCATGAACCCTCGTTCGCACATGAAGTCGCATCACGAGTACTACCTCGATCTGATGCGTGGCAATGAACCGGAAGCTGAAAAGCATCGTACCTTCTATGATGAGTACAATGCAGTCTGTGATTTACCTGCCGAGTTCTACTTACAAACCGTTAAAGTGGTCTTCCAAGATCATGGCCTGCCTAATGGCACTTGGTATGTGGGTAGTCACTTAATTGATCCGAGTACCATTGACTCAACCGCTCTCCTCACAGTCGAAGGCGAGTTAGATGATATTACCGGTGTCGGTCAGACGAGCGCTGCGCTCGAGATGACACCAAACATCCCTGAAAATAAGAAAAAAGCATTTATTGCCGAGGGTAGTGGTCACTACGGTATTTTCTCCGGTCGTCGTTGGCGTGAAAATGTCTTCCCTGTGGTGGCAGACTTTATTCAAGAGGCCCAGCTTGATGAGGAGGAGCAATTACTTGCTCGCCTCAGAGCCGAAGTAGAACAAGCTATCCGCAGAGAAAATGAAGCCAAAGCTCGCGCCGAATCCCGCAAAAAAGCGCGTGACGAGGCCAAAGCAGCCAAAGAAGCAGAAAAAGCTAAAATCAAGGCTCGCGAAGACGCTCTCGAAAAAGCAAAACAAGAAGCGCTAGAAGCAGCCGAAGTTGAAGCTAAGTTATTAGAAGCTGCTAAAAAGGCTGAGGCCGAGGCCAAAGCACGTGCAGAGGCCGAAGAAAAAGCCCGCCTAGAGGCCGAAAGAGTCGCTCAAGAAAAAGCTGCGGCCGCAGCCAAGAAAATGGCTGAACAGGAAGCCAAAGCCGCTGCTGAAGCTGCCAAAAAAGCTGAGGCCGAGGCCAAAACTCGCGCCGAGGCAGCAGAAAAAGCTCGCTTAGAAGCCGAAACAGCAGCTCAAGAAAAAGCCGCCCAAGAAAAGGCTGCCGTCGAAGCCGCTAAAAAAGCCGAGTCTGAGGCTAAAGCTCACGCCGAAGCCACAGAAAAAGCCGCTGCTGAAGTAAAAGCTCATGAATCTGCTAAGCAAGCCAGCATCGAAGGCCTAGAAATCGAGGGCTCTAAGCAAGCTGCAAAAGCTCCAGCAGTCTCCAAGGCAGCAAGCAAGGCACCGACCAAAAGATCCGTTCGCAAAACCAGCGGAAATTAAGGCCTGCGTTTACGAAACAATGAATCCATTAGTTAAACAAATTCATTCTGTTTTACCCCAAACGCAGTGCACTAAATGCGGTTATGATGGATGCCTTCCCTATGCTACAGCCATAGCAGAAGGTGAACTGATTAACCGCTGTCCGCCCGGGGGGGATAAAGGTATCGCAACACTTGCCGCCCTTCTTAAGCGCCCTCTTCTACCGCTTAATACAGAGGAATGCGGTGAGCATACCCCATTGCAAGTCGCTGTCATCGAAGAGCGTCATTGCATTGGCTGTACCCTATGCATACAAGCTTGTCCGGTAGACGCTATCGTAGGTGCTAATAAATATATGCACACTATCATCGCTGATCTCTGTACCGGCTGTGAGCTGTGTGTCGCCCCCTGTCCGGTGGATTGTATAGAGATGATTTCGGCTAATCGTCAATGGAGCGACGAGGATGCCGACAAAGCCTGGAATAACTACCAAAAACGTGAAGCACGCTTGCAAAAACAAAAAACAGCAGAATTACAGCGTTTAGCGACTGCTGCCGAACGCGCTTTAAATAAAAAACCAATCAACACTCAACAAAGCGGCACTGTAGAGGCCATAGACTCAAAGCAACAAGCCATTGCCGCTGCTCTTGCCAAAGCCCGAGCGCGACGGCAATCTGCAGCACCAGCAACTGAAAAAAACAATGAATAAACTAAAACGTCAAGAAATTTTTGAGCGTTTCCGTACGGCTAATCCTAAACCAACCACAGAATTAGAATTCAGTAATAATTTTCAATTACTCATCGCTGTGCTCTTGTCTGCTCAGGCCACCGATGTATCGGTAAACAAAGCCATGGGTCCTGTTTTCAGTACAGTTAAGACACCCCAAGACTTACTCGATTTGGGTTTAGAGCGTTTTACCGATGCCATTAAAAGTATCGGTCTTTATAAAACCAAAGCTAAAAACGCATTGGCCACTGCGAGTATACTAGTCGAGCAATATCATGGCGAAGTTCCCAATAATCGAGCCGCACTGGAATCCTTGCCGGGGGTCGGCCGCAAAACCGCCAATGTCGTTCTAAATACGGCTTTTGGTGAAATTGCGATGGCCGTCGACACACATATTTTCCGCGTATCCAACCGCACCGCAATTGCCAAAGGCAAAAACGTCCTAGAAGTAGAACAAAGACTTTTACGTCTTGTACCCAAAGAGTTTTTACTTGATGCGCATCATTGGTTAATATTGCACGGACGCTATATCTGCACTGCTCGCTCGCCAAAATGCTGGCAATGCGGGATTAGTGATCTTTGCGAATTTAAAGCAAAGGAGCCAAGCCCCGGTGCCAAGAAAAGCAGCAACAAAAAAGTCATTAAACGAATCACTTAAAATTAAGCATTACTGTCAAAAGGAGCTAACTTGTTGATCCATCTTGTTGGTTTACTCATTTTTATTTATATTTTTATTCGTTTGATACGCCCGCTACCGTTGCGCTGGTGGTTTAAGCTCAGCTACGCAGGTATTGCTTTACTGGCTACACAGGTTCATTTCATACAAAGATTTTTAGTCGGTGGCATGGCCGCACCGGAACTGCCAGGTTGGGTGGTAATGAGCATGGGTTGGGCTTTTGCCTCCATGATGCTGCTCGCTTGCTCATTGATCCTACGCGACATACTACTGGCTTTGAGCTATACCTTCAACAAAGGTGAAGGTCTCAGACGCGCTGTTCTATCACCGCTAAACAGCAGTTTTATGCTGATGTTTTCTACCTTTATCTGCGCCGTCGGTGTTTGGCGGGCCGTGAGTTTTCCGACAGTAACTCACATAGAATTAGAATTCGATAAACTCCCACCAGCTTTTGACGGTTATCGTATTGTTCATCTGAGCGATTTACACACCAGTCGCTTATTGCCCGAATCCTGGCTTGAGGAAGTCCTCAGGGCATCAAGCTTTTTAAATCCGGATCTGATTGTGATGACCGGTGACTTAATTGATGGCTCTCCCGAACATCGTCATCGTGATATTCGTTCTTTTAAGCTCCTTAGAGCGCCGGATGGCGTGTGGGCTTCATTAGGTAATCATGAGTATTATTCCGGCCTCACCGACTGGCTTAGCGCCTTTAAAAGCATCGATCTACCGGTATTGCATAACGAAAATATTCGAATCGTCCGTGGTACAGAACAAATCGTCCTAGCCGCAGTCACTGATCCGGTAGCTGCTCGCTATGGAAAAGAGCTGCCTGATATTGATAAGGCCCTAGCAGATACTCAGGAAGACGATATGATTATTCTGATGAGTCATCGCCCTATCGATACCCAAAAGCATGCTAACAAAGGGGTCAGCCTACAATTATCAGGCCATACTCATGGGGGTCAAATTATCGGCATCAACCTACTGACTAAATTGGCTAATAAGGGCTTTTTAAAGGGTCTCTACGCGATTGATGATATGTATCTCTACTTAAATCGCGGGGCGGGACTCTGGGGTGGTTTGCCGGTGCGTATTGGGGTGGAGTCAGAAATCGCCGAAATTACTTTGCGCGCTGCAAAAGCAAAAATAGAGGCAGGAACAGGCTCTGCTCCTACCTCTAAAAACTAGCACGACGTGTATCTTTTATCGGCTGCGGGATTAAGACAAATTAAACGCTAGACTGAGGTATAACTACTCAGCAAACACGAACTTGCCATCTTTGACCTCGCCCATAATCGCCGCACGCTCATCAAAGCCTTGGTGGTCCTGCGGCGTGACGTTTAACACGCCGGTAGGTACGATTAAATCCTTAGTACTCTCTAACTGCACACGAAGGGCCTCGCGGAATTCTACCGTACCCGGTTTATGTCCCTCGGCTAAGGTACGCTCTACTGCTGAATCAGCTAAAACCCAAGCACCCCAAGCATCACTGGAGAATTGAGTCGCAGTGCCTTCACCATAGCTTGCCTCATAAGTTTCGGCAAACTCCAAGGCCATTTGTTTGGCCGGATGATCTTCGGGAAGGGTTCGAGCAACCACACTCGGACCGGTCGGAAACAAGGTGCCTTCGACGACTGCACCGCCAACTTGTAAAAACTCAGGGGTCGCGATACCGTGAGTTTGATAAATCTGACCCTCAAAACCCCGCTCTTTCAGTGTCTTTTGAGGTAACACAGTCGGAGTCCCTGAGCCGGCAATCAGAATCGCATCGGGATTAGCACTAATCAACTTAAGAACCTGTCCCATGGTGCTATTGTCCGTACGCTGATAGGATTCGCGAGCAACGATCTCAAGCTTTGAATCCGCAGCTTCGGAAAACTCACGCCACCAACTATCGCCATACGCATCGGCAAAACCGATAAATCCGACCGTTTTATAGCCACGCTTAAGCATATCTTCAACCACCGCCTGAGCCATTAGATTGTCATTTTGAGACATTTTATAAGCCCACTCACGACCGCCCTCACCAACCGGCTGTACCACACTACCCGAACCGACTAAAGAAATCATCGGTGTCTTGGTTTCTTTCAGGACATCAAGAATTGCCAAAGCACTCGCCGTGATATTTGGACCTACTAATAAATCGATCTTATCCTCTGAGGTCAGTTTACGAACATTGCGCACGGCCTTGCTAACATCGGTTGCATCATCAAGGACAATGTATCGAGCTGACTCACCACCTAAGGTTTTGGGCCACAAATTAATCGCATTTTGTGATTGAATACCAATAGCTGCCGCAGGACCGGTGCTGGACACTGTCACGCCAACCACAACATCTGCAAGCGCCGCACCAGGCAAAGCGACGGCCAATAAAGTACTAAGGAAAAGTTTTTTCATTGTTATAAGTTTAAGATTAATTAATTAAAAACAACATACAGAAATTGTACAAAAATTTGTCGCTTTATAGGTATAAAGGCCTCAAAACAAAAAACCTAGCTAAATGCTTTAAAGCGTTTAGCTAGGCTTGATTGGGATTAGATTTAGTTAACTGCCTCGGCCTTTTTTTTCTTTTTAGGTTTTGGTTCATTGAAATCAAGAGCGACTTTATCCTGATCATCAATATCTACGCTCACATAACCGCCATTTTCCAGATGACCAAAGAGTAACTCATCTGCCAAGGCGCGACGAATTTTATCTTGGATCAGGCGATGCATCGGACGTGCGCCCATATGCGGATCAAAACCATGCTCAGCTAGATAGGCTCGAAGCTTGTCACTGAACACCACCTCAACTTCTTTTTGCAGAAGCTGCTGCTCTAGCTCGATTAAGAACTTATCAACCACCCGCAAGATAATATCTCTATCCAGTGGCGCAAAGGAGATAATCGCATCTAGACGGTTACGGAACTCCGGTGTAAAGATACGGTTAATTTCGACCATCTCGTCGCCTTGCTGATTACTTTGAGTAAAACCAATGCTGGTCTTACTCAAGCCCTGAGCACCGGCATTTGTCGTCATAATGATGACCACATTGCGGAAATCGGCTTTGCGGCCATTGGTGTCAGTCAAGGTACCGTGATCCATCACCTGCAAGAGTATGTTGTAAATAGCGGGATGTGCTTTTTCAATCTCATCAAGTAAAAGCACACTATGTGGATGCTTATTAATCTGTTCGGTCAATAAACCGCCATCATCATAGCCGACGTAACCCGGCGGCGCACCAATCAAGCGAGAGACCGCATGAGCTTCCATATACTCAGACATATCAAAGCGGATCAGCTCAATGCCAAGACTCGCAGCTAATTGCTTGGAGACCTCGGTTTTACCGACACCGGTAGGACCACTAAACAAGAATGAACCAATCGGCTTATCCTCTCTACCCAGTCCGGAGTGAGCCATTTTCATGGCCGATACAAGAGCAATAATCGCCTCGTCCTGACCGAAAATAGTAGACTTTAATTCTGACTCCAGACTCTGCAACTTGCTACGCTCATCACTGGAGACTGCTGCCACCGGTATACGGGCCATTTTGGCGATAGTATGCTCAACCTCGGGCTTACCTAATAACTTCTTCTGACGTGACTTAGGCAATAAGCGCTGGGCCGCACCGGCCTCATCAAGTACATCAATGGCCTTGTCAGGTAAGAAACGATCACTAAGATATCGCACCGACAACTCAACGGCGGCCTCAATAGCGGCCTGAGTATAACGAATCTCGTGATACTCCTCAAAGCGGGATTTGAGCCCCTTGAGAATCTCAACTGTTTCTTCGACCGTCGGCTCAACCACATCAACCTTTTGGAAGCGACGCGATAACGCATGATCTTTTTCAAAAATACCGCGATACTCCTTGTAAGTGGTTGCACCCATACAGCGCAACTTACCAGAAGATAAAGCCGGTTTTAATAAATTACTCGCATCCATGGTGCTACCTGAGGTAGAACCCGCGCCGATCATAGTGTGAATCTCATCAATAAAGAGCACTGAATTATCAATAGACTCTAATTGCTTAAGTAAAGACTTGATACGCTGCTCAAAATCACCGCGATACTTGGTTCCCGCTAAAAGAGAGCCCATATCTAGAGAATAAACTCTGGCACTTTTTAATATCTCAGGGACTTTACCACTAACAATGCGTTGGGCCAGACCTTCGGCAATGGCTGTCTTGCCCACACCGGCCTCACCGACCAATAACGGATTGTTTTTACGGCGACGGCATAACACCTGCACCACGCGATCCAATTCCGCCTCACGACCGACGACAGGATCGAGTTTATCGTCCTCAGCTAATTCGTTTAGGTCGACGGCCCACTGCTGTAGCGGTGTGTTTTGTTCTTCTTCTACCGTTTCAACTGTTTGGTTTGGATTGCCGGTGCTTTCCGGCTCTTTGCTTGGTTTTTCTTTGCTAATGCCATGCGAGAGAAATTCGATAATATCAATACGATTAATCTCTTGTTCCTGCAAAAAATAAACCGCATGAGCGTCTTTTTCTGAGAATAAGGACACCAAAATATGAGCGCCGGTCACCAGACGCTGGGACTTATCACCACCCGCCGAACCGTGTGTGGCATTAACGTGCATAACCGCGCGTTGAATCACTCGCTGAAAACCTAGGGTTGGTTGTGCATCACCGTGATCATCGTCATTGAGTAACGGTGTATTGTCTTCGATGAAAGCGGCTAATTGCTTTTGTAATAAGGGAATGTTAGCGTGGCAAGCTTGCAAGGCCTCTGCGGCTTCGTTGTTGTCCAACAAAGCTAATAACAAGTGCTCGACCGTCACGAACTCATGACGTCGAGAACGAGCCGAGACAAAGGCAAGGTGAATCGTCACTTCGAGTTCTTGGGAAATCATATCAGTACCTCTATTTAAGTCAGTCGAAGTAGAGCTTCATAACTGGCTATTCTACTAGTAAATACATTTAAACTGGTTCACAGCTACAACGCAAGGGATATTCATGCTGTCTAGCATAATCCCTAACCAATTCAACTTTAGTCATGGCAACATCACGACTAAACACGCCGCAAACCGCCTGACCTTCGTGATGGACCTTGAGCATCAAAGCCACCGCTCGCTCAATATCAAAAGCAAAAAATCGCTGCAACACCTCCACAACAAAATCTGTGGTAGTGAAATCATCGTTATGCATAAGAACCTGGTAAAAAGAAGGCGGTTTCAGCGTGGCTTTTTGCTTCTTTTTTACCTTATCAATTTCTGTTTTAGTAGACATTTTTAAAAGATAATAAAATTCAAATCGACCACACACAATCAATGTGGTCAATAAACAATAGAGTAGTCTATTATTTTTAAATATTGTTTAATTTGAGTCCGAACACTAATAATTCAAGCCAATCCTTTAAAATCAGTACTAACTGTATATATTATTGGTACCTCAGTCAATGCGATATTTTCTTCAGCTATGCCTAGGGCTTAGTCTTATGAGTTTTTTAGCCCCCGACGTCATCATGGCCAAAACTCCTAATCAAGAGCAAATCACCCCTTTAAAGCTCTTGCCGTTGCGCATCGGTGAGGCATCTCTTTTGGTCGAAGTGGCCGATAACAACCGCAGCCGCCAAAGCGGTTTGATGCATCGACAATTCATGGCCGAGCATCGCGGCATGCTATTTGTCTTTGAGCAAGCGCAACCACTCTGCTTCTGGATGCGCAATACTCACATTCCCCTGAGTATTGCCTATCTTGACAAGGACGCCAGAATCATCGAGATGTTTGATATGCAACCATTGGATGAACGCAGTATCTGTTCATCAGCACCGGCTCTATTCGCCTTAGAGGTCAATCAAGGTTGGTTTGAAAGACACCATATCAAGCCCGGCGATCGATTGCAAAGCGGCGAGTGGCACGACACCATTGAAGCCGAAAAAGCCTTACAACAATCCCAACAGCAATAGTATCTTTTAAATTTTAATCAGAACCTTTGGAACATCAATGAAAAAAATCATAGTTATTGGAATTTGCGCCATCAGCGCCATGACACTAAGTGCTTGCGGTTCTTTCGGCACCCAGACGGTGGGTGATGAACGCTATGTCAGAACCATGGATCAAGGCACCGACAAATTGCCGGAAGTATTAGGTCAATGCCTCAATGAAAAGCTCAAAGAGTATCAGCCGAGCGCTCATATGCGTCCTCGGACCACTAATATCTGGACCGGTGCCGTACCGAGCCCTGATAGCGGTCAACCACAAGCAGTCGTTGAAGTTGCTCTACCAACTTACGGAAGCGGGGCTATCCATGCCCACATCAAAGTATTTCAGCGCGAACCGGTAGTCGAAGAAATTAATGAAGTCATCAGACAATGTCTATAAAGACCTAACACCTTAAAAACAACAAAGCTCCTTAGATTAAAACCTAAGGAGCTTTTGTCTATCAAGACCGGCCTTACGTGTTAGCAAGCGCAAACAACCGCGTCGGCCGGAGCTGAATAACAACCACTAGGCGAAGTTTTCTTCAGAAAACTTCCAATTAACTAAGGACCAGAAATTCTTTAAGTATTCCGGACGAGAGTTACGTGTATCGATGTAGTAGGCGTGCTCCCACACATCACAGGTTAATAATGGCTTGTCATCAGTAGTCAAAGGCGTCGCCGCATTGCTGGTATTAACAATATCAACAGAACCATCTGATTTTTTAACTAACCAAGTCCAACCGGAACCGAAGTTACCGGCAGCAGAAGCATTGAACTTTTCAACAAACGCTTCGTAGGTGCCCCACTTGTCGTTAATCGCGTCTAACAAAGCACCACTAGGCTGACCACCGCCATTTGGACTTAAGCCATTCCAGTAGAAAGTGTGATTCCATACCTGTGCAGCGTTATTGAAAACACCGCCACTGGAGGTCTTAACAATCTCTTCTAGAGACTTACCCTCAAACTCTGTACCGGGAACCAGGTTGTTTAAGTTAGTCACATAAGTTTGATGATGTTTACCGTAGTGGTACTCAAGAGTTTCCTTAGAAATGTGAGGCTCTAAAGCGTTCATCTCATAAGGCAATGGAGGTAAAGTGAAATTACTCATAAATCATTGCTCCTTAAAATTTAATGATTTTACATGTACTACAGCACGTCCGCTCGCAAATTCCAGCTGAAGCTCTTGTCCAACGCGCAATCGATCAGCTTGGTGGACGACTTGGCCCTCGGCATCATAAACAATAGAAAATCCGCGCTGCAAAACTTGCTTCGGATTTATATTATGCAACAGCTGAGAATATTGCTCAAATTTTTGTTGATGTGCTTTGAATTGCTGATTGATGGCTCGATTGAGTCGCTCCTGCCACTGCGTTAAGCGCTCGTACTCTGCCCCTATGTTAGGCTTTCTCGATGCCAAACGCAAACATAACCCCTCCAAATGGCTGAATTTACTTGTCAATTGCGATTGCCAATGATGCTCTAACAACTGCTGAAGCTGTAAACGCCTATCGTCGTATTGCTCAAAGATACGCCGAGGCGCAACCAATCTGAACTTTAACTCATCGTAGCGCATACTCTTATCAAGCAAGCTTCGCTCGATCAGACGATTAAGGCGCGGCTGTAACTCAACAAAGCGTCGCTGTCGCTCAGTCAATACCTGTAGCATCACTCGATTAATACGCTGAGTAAACTCTTCTAGGATAGCCGGCAACGCATAAGCAGTCTTGCTAATCAGTTCAGCTGCCGCTGTCGGCGTGGCGGCGCGCAAATCCGCCACATGATCCGCAATGGTGATATCCGTTTCATGCCCAACCCCGCTAACAATCGGAATTGAACTGGCGGCGATCATGCGTGCCAGACGCTCATCATTAAAACACCAAAGATCTTCTAAACTTCCACCACCACGTACTAATAAGATAACATCAACCTCTTGCCGTAACTCCGCCTGAGCTAAAGCTCTGATAAGCTCATCAACAGCCTCAGCACCCTGAACCAGACTAGGATAAATAATCACCTTAAACTGTGGCGCTCGACGCCTTAAAGCCGTTAGCACATCCTGCAAAGCGGCAGCCTGCAAAGAACTGACAATACCGACACGCCGTGGATAAGGAGGAATCGCCAATTTACGCTCTGGCTCAAATAAGCCCTCTTTTTTAAGCTTTTCAAGAATTTGAAGATACTGTTCAAAAAGCGTTCCCACCCCGGCACGGCGCATCGCTTCAACCTGAATTTGCAAAGAACCACGGGCAGCAAATAAAGACAACTTGCCTTTAAGCTCAACCATATCCCCTTGCTTGGGTTGAAAATCCAAACTCGACGCCTTCCCTCTGAACATAACCGCGCTAAGGGCACTATTTTCATCTTTAATTGAAAAATAATAGTGACCGGATGTGGCTTTGGTGATTTGAGAAATCTCTCCTTCGACCTTAAAGAGTGGTATCTGATAGTCAAGAGTTTGGCTAATGAGATGACTTAATTCTGTAACAGAAAGTACTTTTTCTAGGTGCATAACAAATATTTTGGTAAAGATCCACTCAAAAAATAAAAATAGCCTACTACTTTTCCACAACTCAGAAATTAACAGCTACTTACTGTGGAAATTTAGTTTTTAGCACTGATATCTTAACAAACACTTTAATATAATCACTCAAGTTACTGATTTATAAGAATATATAATATTTCATTAAGATTGCACGCTTTTTAAGCAACAACCCTCTTGATACGTAGAAATACGGAGACCAAGCTACTTATTCACAAAGTTATCCACAAAATTTGTGGATTATTATTTTTTTACAAAAAAAGCAGCAAATAGGCAATAAATGTAAGTACTTAGTAGTGATTATTGAAAAAGAACATCAGTTTCAGCTACTACATCTTACAAGAATCTATTTTAATTTATATCGCAATAAGTTTTTCCTGAGCAAATCGCTTTTGCTCGCTACAAACAAAGTTTTTGAAACGAGCAGCCCCGAAGATAAAAAATCTATTACTAGTTTTCCACAATTAAAAAAACAACTGTTCCCACGCCTAAAAACTCATTTTTATCAAGGTTTTCTCAAGATAAACATCAATAAAAACTCTTAATATATTGATTTTATTATGATTTTAATATTTCAATTAAATTGCATAGCAATTGAGCAATACTCGCTGAGATACGTATAATGACAGACATACCGTGATTTATACACAAAGTTATCCACATTATTTGTGGGTAACTCCTATGAATGATTGATACCCCTATGAAAAGCCACCCCAAAGACCCACTAGCTACCCAAAAACCGAGTTTCAGTCATCAATTGCAGAAACAATGGCAAAGTGGCGGTGCGTTAAGTCGCGCTTTCATCCCTTTAGCCAAACTCAATGGCGCCATTCAAAGTCTCAGAAAAAAACTTTATCAAAAACAAATCAAACGCAGTTATCGGGCCCCCTATCCGGTGATCGTGGTAGGTAATATCTACGTTGGCGGGACCGGTAAGACTCCGGTAGTCGCAGCCATCGTTCAGGCACTGCAAGACAAAGGTTGGCAGCCGGGCATTATCTCCAGAGGTTACGGTGTGAAGATTGGCCCCGCAGCTCGAATTGCTAAAGGTGTCAATGTTAAGGCCGAACTAATAGGTGATGAGCCGGCGCTCCTGGCCCAATATGCGGCGATTGCGGTACACCCTAAGCGTGAGCTGGCGATTAAAGCTTTGTTAGCGCACTACCCACACACCGACGTGATCGTCGCTGACGATGGTCTACAGCATCTTGCTCTGCAAAGGGATGTGGAAATTATTGTTCAGGATGAGCGAGGCATTGGCAATGGCCGTCTCTTACCTGCCGGTCCCTTAAGAGAATCGGCTACGAAACTGAGCGAGGTTGATGTCATTATCACCAACCGTAATCATCATAATATGCCGGAGCAAGCACACAACGCCACCCAAACACAGACACCCTTGTTGGTCGATATGCGTCTGCTCCCCACCGCTTTTGTCAATCTCAAAAACAACAGTGAACTAGCTCTTGATACCTGGTTATCGCACTACCAAAACCACTCGATTGCTGCCGTGGCGGGCATCGGTAATCCTCAACGCTTTTTTAATAGCTTGGCTGCACTACATATCACACCACAAAAGCAACAAGCTTTTCCTGATCATCATAGTTTCAGTCGTGAGGATTTTGAGGGTATTGATGAGGAAATTATCTTGATGACAGAAAAAGATGCGCTCAAATGTCGCCACTGGGCCGATGAGCGTTTCTGGTTTTTAAAAGTTCGCGCTGAATTTTCTGATCCGGATTTCTTCGACAAGATTGAACATCTAATAAATAATTGACTTATACTTGATATTTTATTCGTCCTAAATTGGGAAGATTATGCACGACTTAATTACCAAAAATCTTGTTTGCCCTACTTGCAAAGCCCCTTTACACCTGAGTGAAGACCGCAACTACCTGATTTGTGAGCAAAATGGCAAAGCCTATCCAATTGAAAATGGTCTGCCAATTTTATTGCCTGAGCGAGCTGTTGATAGCGCGACCTTAAAAAACAAATAATCAGCAAATTTGCTTTTAATATGCAGTCGCCGATCCTCCACAAGCCTGATTTTATTGCTGTCGTGCCTGCGCGCGCAGCATCTACTCGCTTACCAGGCAAAATGCTCGCCGATATCGCCGGCATCCCGATGATCGTCCATACAGCTCGTCGGGCCAGCGAATCCCAAGCCAAAGCCGTTTATGTCGCGACCGATGATCAGGCGATTTTTGATGTCGTCACTGCCCATGGCTTTAATGCCTTGATGACAGATATCGCGCACCCTTCGGGAACTGACCGACTAGCTGAAGTAGCTGAACTATTGAAATTAAGCCCCGAGACTGTCGTCGTCAATGTCCAAGGCGATGAACCCTTAATCGCACCGGAGCTAATTAATCAAGTAGCCGCTACCTTATTGAGTAGTCCTGATGCAGCCATTGCCACAGCCGCCTACCCTATTACTGAGGCCGAGAAATTCTTTAACCCCAATGTCGTCAAAGTGGCTCTGAACCGCCTCGGACAAGCCTTGTATTTTTCTCGTGCCCCGATTCCTTGGGCACGCGATGCTTTTCAGGCCGACACGACACAGCTGCCTAGCACAATGCAAGCCTATCACCACATTGGTCTTTATGCCTATCGCGCCCACTTCCTGAGCGTATTTCCAAGTTTAAATCAAGGTCATTTAGAGCAGTTGGAGTCGTTGGAGCAATTAAGAGCTTTGGAAAATGGCTATAAAATTCAATTGATGATTACTGATACTGCGCCCGCTCCGGGGGTTGATAGTGCCGCCGATCTAGAAATAGTTCGTAGTTTTTTTTAATATCTTGAGACAGATCACAAAATTTATTTGGCGCTTGAATTAAACTTAGCGATGAGACATTCTTTTAGTTGCAATTATAATTATATTAACTTAGAGGAAAAACTATGCGTTTAATTCTATTAGGCCCTCCTGGCGCAGGCAAAGGCACACAAGCCAACTTCATCACCCAGGAATTTAATATCCCCCAAATCTCTACCGGTGACATGCTGAGAGCCGCTATCAAGGACCAAACCCCCTTGGGCATAGCAGCCAAAGAAGTCATGGACCGTGGCGATTTAGTTTCAGACGATATTATTATCGGTCTAGTTAAAGAGCGTCTACAAGCCGATGACTGTAAAAACGGTTACTTGTTCGACGGTTTCCCACGCACCATCCCTCAGGCTGACGCTCTCAAAGAATCTGGTGTTAGCTTAGACTATGTGGTAGAAATCGATGTCCCTGCCGAAGACATCATTGAGCGTATCAGTGGTCGTCGTGTTCACCCCGAAAGCGGTCGTTCATACCATCTGAAATTCAACCCACCAAAAAGTGACGGCGTTGATGATGTCACCGGCGAAGCGTTAGTTCAGCGCGATGACGACAAGGAAGAAACCGTACGTAATCGCCTGGAAGTTTATCAGAGTCAAACCCGTCCACTCGTAGACTACTACTCACAGTGGGCAGCCGAGGCTGATCCTAATGCACCTAAATACGTCCGTATCGCCGGTGTAGGTAAAGTTGAAGACATTACCAAACAAATTATGGACGCCCTCAAAGGTGCTTGATAATTTATAAATCTAAATTTTAAAAAAATAGCGGTTTAGGCAGACAATAAATATCTTGACCTATGCCGCTATTATTTTTTTAGCCACAAAGGAGACAAACAGTGGAAATTAAAGATAAAGTCTTTATCGTAACAGGTGGTGCCTCAGGCTTAGGTGCCGGCACCGCAAAAATGCTGACTCAACATGGCGCCAAGGTTGTATTGGCTGACCTTAATGACGAAGCCGGTAAAGCACTTGCCAGCGAACTGGGTCAGACCTACATCCATTGCGATGTCACTGAAGCAAGCGACGGTCAGGCTGTTGTTGACGCCGCCCTAGCCCTTGGCCCCATCTACGGCCTAGTTAACTGTGCCGGTATTGCGCCGGCAGAACGAGTGGTTGGTCGCGAGGGTCCTCACTCACTGGAAAACTTTCAAAAAGTCATTAACATCAATCTAATCGGCAGCTTCAATATGATCCGCTTAGCGGCCGCCAAAATGGTTGATAACGCACCGTTGGCAACCGGAGAGCGTGGCGTTTTAATCAATACAGCCTCGATTGCCGCTTATGAGGGTCAAATCGGTCAAGCGGGATACGCCGCATCCAAAGCAGCCATTGTCGGCATGACCCTACCAATTGCCCGTGACTTAGCTCGACATGGTGTACGTTGTGTGACTATCGCCCCCGGCATTATGGGTACGCCAATGCTTTACGGTTTACCTCAAGAGGTTCAGGATGCTTTGGCTGCGAATATCCCCTTCCCTTCACGTCTCGGTCTGGCTGAGGATTTTGCCAAACTAGTCCACAGTATCATTGATAACGAAATGATTAACGGCGAAACCATTCGTCTGGATGGGGCAATTCGCTTACAACCCAAATAATGAGTCTGTTCAAATCTGCCGCCACTATTAGTGGTCTGACTTTTTTATCTCGCATCACAGGACTTGCACGCGATATCATCATCGCACGAGCCTTTGGTGCGAGTGCCTTAACTGATGCTTTCTGGGTAGCTTTCAGAATACCTAATCTGCTCCGTCGGCTGTTTGCCGAAGGCGCTTTTTCTCAAGCCTTTGTGCCGATTTTAGGCGCCTACAAAGAGCAATATGAGGAAGCTCAGGTCAAGCAATTAATTAACCATGTGACATTAATTCTTGGGGCGACGCTATTAATAGTCAGTATGTTGGGTGCTATTTTTGCCCCACTGATTGTAACTATCATGGCTAGCGGTCTGGCTCGCGATGGCGGTCAACCCTTTGAGGCGGCTATTTGGATGACTCGCGTCATGTTCCCCTATATCTTCTGCATGTCATTGGTCGCACTGGCGTCGGGCGTTCTAAATACATGGCGTAAATTTGCCATTCCTGCCTTTACGCCAATCTTATTGAATTTCTCAATGATCGGCTCAGCACTCTTGCTAGTCAATTATTTTGAATTGCCGATTTATGCACTGGCGGTAGGGGTAATGATTGGTGGGGTATTGCAACTGGGCACCCAATGGCTGGCGCTTGCCAAGATCGGCATGTTACCACGGCCTAGTTTAAGCTTTAGCAAGGCCTGGCAAAACAGCACCGTGCGCCGCATTATCAAATTGATGGGACCGGCCACTATCGGTGTTTCTGTGGCTCAAATCTCCCTCTTAATTAATACCAATATTGCTACCTGGTTGCCGGGCGGTAGTGTGAGTTGGCTATCTTTTGCCGATCGCCTGATGGAGTTCCCCACGGCCCTGCTTGGCATTGCGCTAGGCACTGTACTGCTGCCAAGTCTGGCCGCTGCTCATGCTAATGATGATCATCAACGCTACAGCCAATTAATGGATTGGGGCTTACGCCTCATTTGTTTATTGGGCTTACCGTGTATGTTAGGTTTGGCCCTACTAGGTGACGGCCTAGTCGCCACGCTATTTAATTATGGTGCCTTTAGTAGTCACGATGTCGCACAAACACAAATGGCTGTCATCGCCTATGGCTTTGGTATTTTGGGTATTTTAGCGGTAAAAATCCTAGCCCCCGGTTTTTATGCCAAACAAGATATACGTACACCGGTAAAAATCGCTATTATTGTCCTAATACTGACCCAAGTGATGAACGCGGTCTTAGTACCCCTATTGAAACATAGTGGCTTGGCACTATCTATCGGCTTAGGCGCGACACTAAATGCCTTTTTACTTTATCGCGGCTTACGTCGTCGCGAGATTTATCAACCGAGTGGCGCTTGGTTAAAATTCTTTCTACGACTACTCCCCGCTTTGTTACTAATGGCGTTGTGGTTAATTTTATGTGCTAATTTTATTAACTGGGAACAAGACAGCAGCTCAGGCTTAATTTATCAACTCAGCCAACAATGGTCTATTTTTGGTGGCAGTAGTTTTGTCATTTGGCGTTTATTAGCACTCATGACTGTACTTATGGGCAGTGGGGTTATTTACTTTGCCGGTCTCTATCTCAGCGGTTTCAGAGTGCGTGATTTTCTGAATCGCTAAGACAGTGCTAAACTATCGCTAAGTCAGTGTTTTTTAAGTAATTTGTACCCTTATTCCTACAAAAATAGATAAAAATAGGATTAATTAGCAAAAACATCACTAATTAATTGAAAAAATCTGCTGCTATGATAAAATCTTATGCTTACCGTTAGCACAATAATAAATATCTTATAGAAGTAGCCTGTCCTTTGGCTACTTACGATTTACTCACGAAGAGAAGAATTCTAGGAAAGTTTTACTACTATGGCAAATACTAATCAAGCTCGTAAGCGCGCACGTCAAGCTGCTGCTCGCAACAAACATAACTCCAGCCTACGCTCTATGATGCGTACTTCTATCAAACAAGTACGTCACGCTATCGATGCAGGCGACCAATCTCTAGCTAGCCAAGCTTTTATCAAAGCAACTAGCATTATCGACCGTGTTGCTGATAAAAACATCATTCACAAAAACAAAGCAGCCCGTCAAAAAAGCCGCTTATCAGCAGCTATTAAGGCTATCTCTGCCTAAGAGATTCTAAGCCTTCTCTTCTTCAAAAGGCGCATCAAATTGATGCGCCTTTTTATTTGGTTGAAGCATCATAAAGCCAGTCGAAAATTTACTTTGATCGCGACAATTTTACGCAGAAATTCTTTAGCTTTATGTTAAGCTTTACGATTATGACTATTGAAAGATTTGTTTACTATGAGCTCAAAGCAAAGCAAAAGTACGATTCGCCATTTTTTACAACTGACTGATCTAACTTTAGACGAACTAAAGTATGTACTCAAGCGCGCTCAGATCATTAAGAATAAGTTCAAGCGCTATGAGCCGCACATGCCACTTTATGATCGCACCTTAGCGATGGTTTTCGAAAAAGCCAGTACACGCACGCGCGTATCTTTTGAGGCCGGCATGTATCAGTTAGGCGGAGCAGTCATCAATTTGACCTCAAACGACTCACAGCTCGGTCGCTCAGAGCCGATTGAGGATACCGCCCGTGTGGTATCACGTATGGTGGATTTGGTGATGATTCGTACCTTTGGTCAAGAGCGCCTCGAACGCTTTGCTAATCACTCTCGTGTTCCGGTTATTAACGGTCTGACCAATGAATTCCACCCTTGTCAAATCCTTGCCGATGTTCTGACTTTTATCGAGAAACGAGGTGATATCGAGGGCAAGGTAGTTACTTGGATTGGCGATGCCAACAACATGGCCTACACATGGTTGCAAGCTGCGCAGATGCTTAATTTTAAATTGCATATTTCTGCACCGCGTGGTTACCAACTCGACCCGGCACGGATTCAGGGCGTACCTCAGGAGTTCTTCCATGAGTTTGAGAACCCGCTAGACGCGTGTGTGGGCGCCGACCTGGTAACCACTGACGTCTGGACCAGCATGGGCTACGAAGAGGAAAATGAAATTCGTCGTCGTGCGTTTGCTGACTGGCAAGTTGACAATCAGATGATGTCACACGCCAAGCCTGACGCACTGTTTATGCACTGCTTACCTGCACACCGTGGCGAGGAAGTTACCGCTTCCGTGATCGACGGTCCCCAAAGCGTTGTCTGGGACGAAGCCGAAAACCGCATGCACGCCCAAAAGGCTTTGATGGAGTTCTTGTTATTAGGCCGCCTGGATGAGGACACTCAGTAATCCCAAAGACCAAAGCTAACTAGTTTCAGATTGTACAAAGACCGCTTGCTATCCGTAACAAGCGGTCTTTTTATTAATTTAAATATGGCTTAGCAGTCCAATACCTCGAAGCCACAGCTGAGCACTTTCTAGAAACCTAATTTGTTATTAGAAAAAATCACAGTAAATCTCGTGCCGTTAATTTTTGGACGGCTCTCGAGACTCAACTCCGCACTATGAGCCCGGGCGATTTCTTTAACGATTGCTAAACCTAGACCGGCACCGGTGGTATCGTTATTATTACCGCGATAAAACATCTCAAAAGGCAAATGCTCATCTTTGGTTTGAATCCCCGAACCATCATCCTCTACCACTAATCGCGGGGGTCCCGCCTTAACGGCAATCGTCACTAATTTTGCACCTTCAGCGTATTTCAATATATTGTCCAACAAGTTGCCGAGTAATTCCTCGAGCAACATCGGATCGGCTGTCACGACAACGCAATCTGAAGACCTTCGTGGCCCCACAATTAAGTCAGCATCACCCCCACCGGTAGGCCCCTCAAATTGCAACTCTATGCCGGCACGGCGCATTTTAGGCACCCATTTGGAACCCACCTCCAAGGCCCACTCAGTCAAATCCACCTCAACAAAAGTATCTTTGATCCGTTGTCCCGAATCGGCTTTGGCCAGCACCAGTAGTTGCTGACCCAAATGAATCAGACGATCAGATATCTGGTGAATACGTTCAGCTCGTTGACGCACATCATCACTATAGTTTTGACCTAGCATCAACTCAGACTCCATTCTGAGCGCAGTCAAAGGGGTGCGAAACTGATGGGATGCATGATAAACAAAACGACTCTGTGCCTGCATAGCCTCTTGGAGATCAGCCAGCAATAGATTTGTACGTTCCACTAAGGGTTTTAGCTCGGAAGGCAGATACTCCACCTCGATAGGGGATAAATCATCATGACTACGCTGTGATAACTGCTGACCCAACTCCTCGACCACACCTAAAGCCTGACGGATCAAATAAGTTACTGCAAAGACCCCGATTAAAAACAGGAATAACTGACTGACAACAACCAGAATAAATAAAGCATTGTCGTCGACTGTACCGGTAGAAACTGTCCTGACTAAAGACCAAGTCATCAACCAATCAAGGAAAATCACTAAGATAAGACTGACGGTGAGAATTTTTATCAGTAGGGTAAAGAGACTGTCGCTTTTAAAAAAGGACCATAATCTCTTAGATTGAGCAGTATGCTTTTTTCTGGATTGCTTGGACATGCTTAGTCCTCGGCCACCACATCTAATAAATAGCCGAAGCCACGGATAGTATGAATCTCGACATTAATGCCCTCTAAGCGCTTACGTAATCGATACACATAGACCTCGATAGCATTATCACTAACCTCTTCTTCAGAAGCCGAGAGCGTCTGCACCATCTGCTGTTTGGTCACCACATGACCGGCTCTTGCCATCAAACGCTCTAAAAGCGCGAATTCGCGCGCAGAAAGCGTTAGATGCGCGCCCTTATAGAGGACCTCGCTATTATTCAGATCAAGACTTAAATCACCCACAATAAGAATATCGCTAAGCTGGCCCTCAGCTCGACGACTAAGCGCTCGCAGACGTGCAGCCAACTCCTGAAGCTCAAAAGGCTTGATCAGATAGTCATCCGCTCCAGCATCTAAGCCCTCTACCCTATCAAGCAAAGTATCACGTGCAGTCAAACTCATCACGAACATTTGCATATGATTTTCGCGAATTTTACGCAATATATCCAAACCACTCATATCGGGCAGATTTAAATCCAAAATCACCAAGGGATAGTTTTTATGTCGGATAAGATCCAAGGCCTCACCACCACGCTGCGCCCATTCAACCTCGTAGCCCTCACGCCCCAAAAACTCACTCAACGAGCTACCCAAAAAAACATCGTCCTCGACCAGTAGTAATCGCATAAATACACCTTTTATCTAAGATAGATTGATTATACGCTTTATGGTTTAATTTGTAGCGGCTTAAGAAAATACTGTCCAGCTACAAGAGAGATTAGATTAGTCAGTTTTGAATCCCGTGCCGCCATCGAATAGTAAATACCGACAAATGACGCTGAAGAAAGGCATTGCACACTATATAAACCACTCCGCTTGAATTGCCTCAGGACTCATTTCATTGACTGTTTTTTTATAAAACAGCACATGGGTCTCGGCCTTACTTTTAGGACCCCACTGTATAAAGTTACTTTTTTCAGTCCGATACCAAGCAATCATCGCTTTATTAAAGCCTGAACCTATATGAACTGTCGACGTATCAACCGTAATCAGTTGTCTACAACGGCGTATCAAAGCAACTGTGTGAAATATATTTTTTGTTTGATGAACATAGACCTGTGAATATAACTGACTCAAGACCCTCAACGCCGGGTAAACGTCAGGATAAGACAAGAGGATAATTGACGTATCACTTGTCTGTCGTTGGATATATTCAATATGTTGTTTGATTTTGTCTGGCGACATAACCCTAGAACTAGAAGCGCCGAAAAAATTTATCGCTATATAGTCTTTAATATCATTTTTCCTAAGAAAGCTTTCAATTTCACTGTCAGCTTCATCATCAGTTGGGATGTCATAAGTAGTATCCTGAACCGGAATATTTAGTTCAACTAAGATCTTTTTATAAAGCTCTGAATAATGCTGAATGCCTTCTATACTATGGTCAAATAGCTTGTAATTCGATTTTTGATAACCTATATAATGAGACGCTTTAATTAATCGTAAAAATAAAAAATTTCGATTTCTTAGGATTTCCGTAGGGTCAATTACCGTATCATAATTAAGTTTTGCTAACTGACTACCTAGACGAAAAAAATCAAAAATACTCTTCACTCTAACAAAATATAACGCATCAATATAGGGATTTTTTTCGTATAAATAGGCATCTTTTTGTGCGCATACCACGCCGATATGAATCGTTGGATCAAAGCTCTTAATCTCCCTATAGCTGAATGAACTAACTATATAATCACCCAACTTACCATCGTGACGCATAAATAAGAGCCGCTTAGGGACCCGATGCTCTTGGCTGTCATGACTCATCTCTGTATCAAGCAATACCTTGCCCAATGAAAGACGCCAGTTGCGCAACGTCACTTTCAAACTCATTTAAAATATTCTCTAAAAAAATCAATCACAGACTGAGACACCCTAGACACCATACGTTTTAAAAATATTATTGCTTTAAGCTATTAATAAACTAACACTACCCTATTGTCTGTCAAACTCTTACCAAGTAGAAAATTATTTGAATAATAAAATAGAGTTCGTTTAACTAATACTGCACCAGACATAATATTTACTCTTGCTCCTACCAAGATTTTTCTGATTCCTTGACTTCATCGCAGGTTTTTAATAATTTTGTAGCATTTTTGTCACAAAAACAACGATTAATCAATTTATAGGGAAAAACACTTGCAACATCAGCAAATCGTACCTATAATTATATCTTTAGTTCAGCACTAAATGGGTGCTTAGCTCAGTTGGTAGAGCGGCGCCCTTACAAGGCGTAGGTCACAGGTTCGACCCCTGTAGCACCCACCAAAATCCATTAAGTGCTTTATAAATTGCAGCTTTCTTAATTTAGAAGAGCTGCTTTTTTTATGCCTAAAATTTGAAGTGCTATGGATAACTTGGACAGCCTGGCGTGTCAATATGGCCATATCTAATTCAATCAAACAAGTCAGCTGCATAAAATTTTCAATTCATCTTTAGATGAAACCTGATCTCTTAACAACAATACGACGCCAATAAAAAAGCTCGATAAATCTATCGAGCTTTTAATATATCGAGCAAGTAAAAATTACTTAGCGTTGACAGCATCCTTAAGTGCTTTACCCGGACGGAACTTAGGAACAACCGCCTCGGCGATTTGAATCTCGGCACCTGTCTGTGGATTACGGCCAGTGCGGGCAGCACGAACAGACGTATCAAATGTACCAAAACCAATCAAGGTCACAGCTTCTCCAGCTTGTAGAGTAACTTTAACTTGGTTGATCATTGCATCTAAGGCGCGGCCGGCAGCAGCTTTGGAGATTTCAGCTTCATTAGCGATTGCTTCGATTAACTCTGTCTTATTCATTCAGGTAACCCCTTAATTAATTAATATTGTAAAAAAATAGTGAAAACATGCGACAGCAATACTTATGCCTACCGCGACTAGCACTATATTCGCTAGAATTCTTCAGATTGTCAAGAAAAAAATACCCCGACAAGCTGTTATTTAGTAAGAACTAAATTCTGCCCCATCAAGATGAGACAACATGGCTCATAAGCTTATATTAAGTGATTTAAAGCCATTCTGCTACTTATAATAATTCAAAGCTTGCGCAAAATCACCAATTAAATCCTTTTCATTCTCAATTCCAAGGGAAACCCTTAGTAATCCGTCAGCAATTCCCATCGCTTTGCGTTTTTCAGGGCCCATTTCGTGGTAAATAGTCTTCGCTACTGGCAAACTCAAGGTTCTCGTATCCCCCAAATGAGTCGCCAATAAAACAATATCCAGACGGTTCAGGAAATCGATACAATCTATCTCTTCTTTTAACTCAAAGGACAATAAACTGCCAAACCCTCTACCGCCAAATAAGGCGTTAGCTCGCTCATGTTGAGGATGTGAAGGCAATCCTGGATAACTCACCGAAACCACGCCCGCTTGTTGCTCCAAAAATTCGGCTAAGGCTAAGGCATTGGAACAACTGCGTTGCACTCTCAGTTCCAGGCTCTCTGCTCCCACTGCAATGCGCTGGGCAGCATCAGCACTTAAGGTAGCACCCATGTCACGCAAACCCTTTTTGCGAATCTGTAGCAGCCCCCAACCCTTTGGATCACCACTCTTATAGTCATCATATATATTCGGATACTCTGACCAATCAAAAAGCCCCGTACTCGTCACTGAACCGCCCAATGCATTAGCATGGCCGCAAATCATCTTAGATAAAGAATTCATCACTAGGCCGGCCTTGACCTCTTTGCCCTTTAAAAGATAGGGTGTGGTCATGGTATTGTCTACCACATATAACAACTTTTGCTCTTCACATAAATCACCAATCGCCGCTAGATCAACTAGTTGTGTACCGGGATTAGCGATCGTCTCCATAAAAACCATGCGGGTATTTGGACGAATAGCCGCTTTGACTTGGCTCACATCTCGTGCGTCCACATGGGTGACTTCAACACCCAAACGAGCCAAGTTTATTAATAAACTATTGGTATTACCAAAAATAAACTGACTACTGATGATGTGATCACCGGCCTTTAATAGCGTGTAGAAAATCGCCGTCAAAGCAGCCATGCCTGTGGCAAAAGCGCAGGTGCCCTCACCATCTTCTAGCTGATTAATGCTTTTTTCAAGACTGGCAGTGGTCGGTGTGCCTTGGCGCGCATAAGAAAAACCCGGACGACCCTGAAACACAGCAACCAAGTCGTTGGCATCATCGTAAGCATACTGACTTGAAGTATAAATTGCTTTGTGGACTGCGCCATTTTCAATACCTTGACGACGCTCTGCATGCACCAATTCGGTGCTTAATCCATAGTTTTCCATAGCTACTCTCTGAATTTATCTCAATCAATAAATTCTATTATTATCGAATAATTTTTAAAATTTAGACTAATTTACTTATAGCCCTGACTTATAAGTACTTAATGACTAAAGCTTGCGTTGTCGTACCGTCTCAAAAAGACAAACCGCACTGGCAACACTGACATTAAGACTTTCAACGGTACCGGCCATCGGAATACTGACGAGCTCATCACACGTTTCCTGAGTCAAGCGACGCATGCCCTCACCCTCAGCACCCATTACCCAAGCCATCGAACGCTTACCATCGATAGAGTGAAGATCACCAGAGGCTTGATCTGAGGTGCCCACTAGCCAGATATCTCGCTCACGCAAAGCCCGCATAGTGCGCGCTAGGTTAGTCACCGTAATATAGGGGACTGTTTCTGCGGCACCACAAGCCACACGTCTTACAGTAGCGTTTAAGCCCACTGCCCGATCCTTGGGCGCGATCACCGCATGCACGCCGGCCGCATCTGCGGTACGCAGACAGGCACCTAAATTATGAGGATCCGTGACCCCATCCAGAATCAATAACAGCGCGGGCCCCTCAATCACATCCAGGACCTCATCGACTGTCACCGCTAAAGGCGTGTGCGCCGCTAAGGCAACCACTCCCTGGTGACGCATCCCCTTAGCCAATTCATCAAGCTGATCGCCGCTTACTGGGCTAAGCTTGACGCCGGCTGACTGAGCCCGATCGACTAATTGTTGCATACGCTTATCACGACGCTTTTGATCGAAAAAAACTTCTTTAATTGATTCCGGATGATGCTGCAAGCGGGCTTGCACTGCATGGAAACCCGCTAAGATGTGTTGTTGACTCATGTAAATTTTTATTACTAGATAATTTAAGCTAAAGACTGTTGCTAAATAATAATCGCAACTAACGCGATTTACGACTCGATTTTTTGCCACGCGCGGCTGCGGCTTTTTTCTTGACCGCTTGACGCTGGGCTTCACGACGCTGTTTAGCGGTTGTGCCACGCAAAGCTTCAGGCTTAGGTTTAGCCGCCTTTTTGTAGCGCCTGGCTGGCTCCTCGCCACCACGTTGGATCTCACGCTGAACCGCATCGTAGCTTAAAGGATTTCTAACCAAAGCAAAATCAATGCGTCTGGCCTCTAAATCTACTCGACTAATCTGCACATGCACTTCATCCGTCAAGCGATAACGCTTACCGGTACGCTCACCGCGTAACTCATGCATGGCCTCGTTGTACTTGAAATACTCGGTGCCTAGCTCAGAAATATGCACTAAACCCTCGACATAAAGACTATCAAGCGTAATAAAGAGACCGAAACTAGTCACACCGGTGACCTTGCCACTAAAGACCTCACCAATATGCTCACGCACATACCAGCACTTTAACCAAGCTTGTACATCATAAGAGGCTTCATCAGCGCGTCTTTCATGCGCTGAGAGCACAACACCCAAACGATCCCAAACACTGAACTCGAACTCCTTGAGCGGTTCGTCTTTAGCCCGTTCGATGCCGTCAACCTTAGGCGTATACTTTCTGCGCTTTAAAGCAGCCTTGATCACACGATGATTTAATAAATCCGGATAACGTCTAATCGGTGAGGTAAAGTGAGTGTAGCTCTTATAGGCCAAACCGAAGTGGCCGGAATTTTCAGGCGTATAAATCGCCTGTGACATAGAGCGCATGATCATGGTTTGAATAATTTCAAAATCCTCACGCGCTTTGACTTTGTTGAGTAACTCGGAAAAATCCAAACTGCTTGGCTCATCACCGCCACCCAAATACAGTCCCAACCCGCGCAAATACTCTCGTAATTGGCCTAGCTTCTCTGGCGTTGAACTCTCGTGAACTCGGTAGAGGCCCAGACGGTTATTGCGGGTCAGGAAGTCAGCCGCGCAGGTATTGGCCGCCAGCATAAACTCTTCAATCAGACGGTGAGCATGATTTCTGTGTAAAGGCACAATCCGCTCGATTTTGCCCATATCATTGCAAACAATTTGCGTTTCTACCGTATCAAAATCCATGGCTCCACGATTTACTCTCTGTTGGGCAAAGAGTTGGTATAAATCGTAAAGCTGCAGGACCTGATCCCTAACCACTGCAAAGTCACGAGCGGTCGGACCCTCCGGCTGTTGAATCATATCCCAGACCTGAGTGTAGGTCGTACGCGCATGGGAACAAATGACCGCCGGATAAAACTGATAACCCTGCACAGTCCCTGCATGTGCGCCGGTGGCATGTACTATCATGTCACAAACTAGAACCAAACGATCCTCGTCAGGATTCAAGGAACAAATGCCATTGGACAAACTTTCCGGTAGCATCGGTATCACTCGACGTGGAAAGTAAACACTGGTTCCACGCTCCATGGCATCGTCATCAATCGGCTGCTCCGGTTGCACATAATGTGAGACATCGGCAATCGCCACTAATAAGCGCCAAGCCTGTTTAGTGCCTCGCCCACTAGGAATCTCTGTTAATTCGCCATAAATAGCATCATCAAAGTCACGTGCGTCTTCACCGTCGATGGTAAAGAACGGCACATCACGCAAATCAACACGACCGTCCATATCAGTCGCCATCACTCGAGCGGGCAATTTGCCGGCTTCGGCCAAAGCAGCTTCGCTGAATTGATGCGGCACGTCAAATTTACGTACCGCAATTTCGATTTCCATGCCGGGATCGTCAATTTCACCAAGCACTTCAATGACCTTGCCTTGAGGAGGCAAATGCCGGCTTGGTTGACGGATAATCTCACAACTGACGACTTGACCATGCACGGCACCGCCTAAGTCACCCGGGGCGATATAAACATCGTGCTTCATGCGTTGGTCTTCGGGGACCACCACGTAATTTCCGTCTTCGTGCAAAACACGCCCCACTAAGGACGTGGTGCCACGCTCCAGCACCTCAACGATACTGCCCTCTAACTTACCCTTATAGTTACCGGTCGGATTGACGCGTACGCGGTCACCATGCAGTACCTTGCGCATCTCAATAGGCGGTAAAAAGATATCGGGCAATTCCTTGTTATCAGGAATAAAAAAGCCGAAACCGTCTCGGTGCCCCTGAATTTTGCCGTCCAAAATCGCCGGATTGGACTTCACCATGTGCCAAGCACCGGCGCGAGTCAGCAACTGGCCGTCACGCACCATGGCGGTAAGACGACGCTTGAGACCGATTAAGGTGGCGTCGCGCTCAATTTTAAAATGCTCAATGAGCTGATCCAATTCGATGCCCTCGGCATGCTCTCGGAAATAAGCCAGAATATCTTCACGTGCCGGCACATCGGGATCATAAGCGGATGCTTGATCTCCCGGCACTAATAAAATCGGAATTTCGGCGTCTAAATCTTGTCTGCGACTACTCACAATAATCCTTGTGGTTATTTAAAACGATAACTAAAATCACTTCTCTATGATAAGTGAAAAGCCTGCCCGGTTGAACCCTAAGTCGCTGTAAAGCTAAGAAAAATTAAAATTTATCCCATAAATAGCGGATAACCATCAAAAAACAAACTGTGACAATAATCGGTCGGATCACTTTTGCCCCATGACTAATCATCACTTTTGAACCTAAAGTCGCTCCGATCACTTGTCCAATCATCATGGCAATACCAGCAGACCAAACCACCTTGCCACCGATCATAAAGACTAAGGCTGAGGCAATATTACTGGCAAAGTTAAAGGCTTTGGCTTTGGCGGTAGCTTGTACAATCTGTTCGCCGCGAAGAGCAACATTGGCCAGAGAGAAAAATGAGCCGGTGCCCGGACCAAATAAACCGTCATAAAATCCAATCACCGGCACGATGGTCGTATTAAAGGGTTTCTCCGCCATGCGTGGCTTACGCTCAACAGCACCGGCCCCTTTTGCCAATAAGAAATATAGTCCAATCAAAACCAACACAATTGGAATCACCACATCCAGCACAGCGACATTTAGCTGCTGTACCAACAAGGTACCCAAAGCAGCGCCGATTAAAGACATCACAAAAGGCAAGCGGATATTGTCCAGTCGAATTAAACGACTACGAAACATATTGCCTGTCGCCACCATGGTCCCAAAGGCACTTTGAATTTTATTGGTGGCCAACGCTTGAATCGGTGGCAAACCACTTAATAACAATACCGGCACGGTAATTAAACCACCTCCACCGGCTAGGGTATCAACAAATCCGGCAAGCATTGCTATCGCAAATAACAGCAACAGCAATTCCCATGACAATACAAAATCCATTTATTCTTATCCAAAAAAAGCCAGGCTAAAGGCCCTACACGGTTTTATTAATCGTATGACTGTCATGTCTGAACCACAACTACTAACATACTACTAATGGCAGAGACTAAGAAACCTCTCTTGCTCTGCCATTATATAACGCTATGAGACTCCTCTTGAAGAGCCCCTATGGCTAAAAAACTAATCCTTTAACTTGGCTGCCACTGACAACGTTCTGCGGGTCTGGTGCTGTACAGAGGCTTTTAACTCATCAGTCAGACCGTTACCGTCAGCAGTTGCTGAAGCACCATAGGGATTACCGCCGGACTTATAAATCACTGCATCGCTATAACCCGGAGGCACGATAATCGCGGCCCAGTGCATCATGATGGTGTAGATTGACAATAAGGTCGCTTCCTGACCACCATGAGCATTTTGCGCCGAGGTCATCGCGCTGACTACCTTATTGACGGTGCCTCCGGAAGCCCAAAAGCCACCTAACTCATCGATAAACTGCTTCATCTGTGCCGCCAACACACCAAAACGCGTTGGTGCACTCCAAATAATGGCATCGGCCCACTCCAGATCAGCACGAGTGGCAACCGGCACCTCTTGGGTGGCATTAACATGCTCACGCCAAGCCGGATTTGAATCAATAGCAACATCAGGAGCCAACTCTCTAGCCTTGACCACGCGCACCTCAGCGCCCGCGGCAAGGGCTGCCTCTTCGGCCCAACGAGCCATTTGGTAGTTATGACCGGTAGAACTGTAATAAACGATTGCTAATTTTGTTTTAGACATAGGGTCCTCCACAGAATAATTATCAGAAAATACGATTACTGCAGGATTTATTCTACACCCAATCTATGACAAAAAAAATAAGCTTCTACCCTATCTACCATCGTTCCAGCCCTATTACTAGGCCTCGCTAGGCCTCGCTAGGCCTTGTGGCTGCACAAGTCGCTTGACTCCAAACTGTCGAAGATACCTCCTGCAATGCGTCTTCGGAACTTTGCATCTGCCAACTCGCATCAGCCGACAAGTTCAAAATATGCGTATGATGCGCCAATAAGGTACTACGGTGCCCCACGCTAATAAGACGCAACTCAGGCAAACGCTCACGAATCAATTTATACATATAGTATTCAAGGCCTTCATCCATCGCTGAGGTTGCTTCATCCAAAAAGGCCACGCTAGGTTTAGTCAGCAGCATACGACCAAACGCCACCCGCTGTTGCTCGCCGAGAGACAAAATATGCATCCAGTTATTGACCTCGTCAATACGCTGCGTCAGATGGCCGAGATTAACCTCGTGGAGCACCTTAATGGCTTCTTCGCGTGCATTGTCCGGTGCATGAAATGGATAATAAAGCACATCAATCAGGTGACCTTCCGGTAAATATGGCTTTTGAGAGAGAAATAACGCCTCATCCTTAGGGCAAGTAATCTCACCCTCAGCGTAAGGCCATAAGCCGGCGACAGTCCTCAAAATCGTGGTCTTACCCGAACCTGAAGGACCACGGATCAATAAGGCTTGACCGGGTTGCACGTCAAAGGCTAAATCCTTGACCAGAACGCGACCACCCGGTGTGCTGATGGTGACATGATTTAAAATCACCTCATCACCTTTTTGCACCACCTCAGGGTGCGGCAATTCTTCGGCCTCATCGATCGCGCCCATAAACTCGGTCAGACGATCCAATACCGCTTTAAAACCAGCAAACTCATCATAGGCGGTACGAAAGAAGGACAAATTATCCTGTAGGTTACCAAAGGCTTGAGCGGTTTGTATCATGCCACCTAGCGTCAGTTGACCTGAGAAGAAACGTGGTGCTTGTAGAATAAATGGAAAAATCACTGCCACTTGCGACACGATAAAGTTAAATCCTTGGAATTTTAAGGAACGATGTACGATATCCCAGACGTTTTCAATCACGCCTTTGAAGCGTTGCATTAATTTGAAGCCCTCGACCTTTTCGCCCCCATAAAAGGCCACGCTCTCAGCATATTCACGCACACGAATTAAAGAATAACGATAGTTCGCATTTAATCGCTCATCAAGGAAGTTCAAACGAATTAATGGCCTACCAATCTTGAACGCAAACACCGTGGCGATTAAGACATAAATAAAGAGGATAAAAACAATCCCGCGAGGAATCTCGACACCGAGCAAATTCAAGGGACCGGATAAGTTCCACAAAATCACGGTAAAGGCCACCACCGAAACCATACTAGTAATCAAGCCAAGGGTCAGATTAAGTGATATACCGACAAAGCTCGCGACGTCCTGTTGAATACGCTGATCGGGGTTATCCACCTGATGCTTCAAAAAGAACAGTCGGTAGTAATTTTTATTGCGTAACCACTGCCCTAAAACCCGCTCGTTAAGGTCTTCACGCCAGCGGATAGTAAAAGCCTGTTGCATATAAAAAGCTGTCAGGGCTCGGAAAATATGAATAATGGCCAACACGGCAAAGACCATCATCTGAATCCAGAAAGTGGGCTCGTCCTTTTCCTGTAGGGCGGTATACATATTGTTGTACCAATTGGAAAATAAGACACTGACCCGCACGCCGAATAAACTTAAAAACAGGATCAAGGCAAAATTTAATACAGCAATGGGATTCTTCCGCGGATTGAAGTAGGTCTGAGCAATATGCCAAAACTGCGCTGCCCATCGGGTTGTGCGTATTAAAATAAAGCCAACTAAAAGCAGCAAAGCCAGCGAGCTTACAAAAGCAATGCCTACCCACTGCAGACTGTCAACTAACTCTTTATACCAATCCATACTGTCCTTCTGTGCTTTAATTTAAAAAGGGGTGCAAGTGAAAATTCTACCTTATTTAAGGCAAACTAAGCCCCTAGACGTTAAAATTAACCAATGTCTTTCGATATTTTAACCATGAGAAGTTGTTAGGTCGCAATGAGTCAAGCTAAATGTTTACGTGAGCAGGCGCTAGAAGCTTTAATTTTACCGGACCCTTGTTCCAAAGTGATTACCGTAGAGAGTATGGATTTAGACGGTGGTTACTCAATCGATGGAGCCGCTGATTATCGGTCACTAGCTGAGCACTCACAGATCCCGGGCCGCCCATCCAAGCCCGAATTAGTCGACCCCAAAGCCGTCGGGATGCGTTCTGTCCATACCGATGAGGGTCGTGCTACCCTACTGCACGCGATTGCCCATATTGAATTCAATGCCATTAACCTCCATCTGGATATAGTTTGGCGTTTCCCAAATCAAAGTGACACCTTTTATCTGGATTGGCTCCGAGTCGTCAAAGAGGAGGCCAAGCACTTTCGTTTACTACGCCAACGTTTAGGTGCTATGGGTTACGATTATGGCTCCTACACCGCCCACAATGGTCTATGGGATATGGCTGAAAAAACCAAAAATAATTTACTGGCACGTCTGGCTCTCGTACCACGAACTTTAGAAGCTCGCGGCCTTGATGTGACCCCCGGTATTCAAAAACGCCTAGCGCAAGCCGGTGACCACAAAAGCGTGGCGATACTAGACATTATTTTAGAGGAGGAAGTCGGCCACGTTGAAGTAGGCAATCGTTGGTATCTAGCGGAGTGCGAGGCGCTGCAGCTCGATCCTATTGAGGCCTACGCCGAGTTACTCAAAACATACGGGGTTGCTAACCCCAGAGGGCCTTTTAATAAAGAAGCGCGTAAGCTTGCCGGTTTTAGTGACGAGGAATTAGCTTGGTTAGAATCGCTTGAGCAACAGCCTAAAAGCTCTTAATGATTATTTAATGACGGAAATTTTATGAATCAATCGAATCCGACACATCAAACTGCTCTTGTTTTGGGCGCTGGCATTATCGGTTTATGTAGCGCTTATTATCTACAACAGGCCGGCTTTCAAGTGACCTTGGTTGAGCAAGAGCACGAAGTCGGTCGTCAAACCTCCTATGCCAATGGCGCTCAGCTTTCCTATAGCTACGTAGCGCCATTAGCCGCACCCGGTGTACTCAGTCAAGTGCCTAAATGGCTTTTAAACCCTGACGCACCCATGCGTTTAAAACCTTCCTTAAATCCGGCTGATATTTGTTGGGGTCTTAGCTTTGCCAAAGCCTGTACGGCAGAACAAAGTCAGCAAACCACCAAAGAACTGCTGACCCTGTCTTTTTTAAGTCGTGATTTATATCACGAACTTTTTGAAAAAATCAACGCGGTAGATTTTGACAGACCCGGCAAATTAGTGATCCATCGAGTCCAAGCGCATTTTCAGACAGCGGTTAAGCAGTTGGAAATTCAACGAGCCATGGGTTGCGAGCAATTTGCCCTAGATACTGAACAATGTATTGAAAAAGAACCGGCACTGGCACCGCTCCGCTCACAAATTGTTGGTGGCATCTGGACCCCAAGCGAAGAGGTGGTTGATAGCTACAAACTCAGTGTGGCCATCAGAGAGCACCTTGAAGCCAAAGGAGTGGAGTTCTTATTCAGTCAACGCGTTCAGGCTTTGCAACCGGTACCGACTCAAAAATCGGGCTTACAAGATATCGATGTTATCCTCAGCAATGGCCGTCGTTTAACTGCCGATGTGATTGTGGTTGCCCTAGGCTCTTTTGCAAATGAACTATTAACCCCAATTCAGGTCAATGTACCTGTAGCCCCACTCAAAGGCTATAGCCTAACCCTTGAGATTAAGGACCAAACACAAGCACCTTATGTGAGCATTACCGACTATGAACATAAGGTAGTTTATGCCCGCATCGGCAATCGTTTACGTATTGCCGGTATGGCCGATAGAGTCGGTTTAGATAGAAGATTGGATCCCAGACGCATCCGCACCCTAATAGCAGAAGCCAAAAAAC
>JAUNUJ010000008.1 GCA_030538235.1 Alcaligenaceae bacterium | reverse complement strand
AACCCAGTCGGTGTATGGCGACCGCAGTACTGAAAATCATTTGTTATTTATTGATAAGCTTGGTCGAGAGCTTGTGCATGTGCGTGCCCAACGAGACAAGTTAATGACCGCAGCGCATGATCTGAGCTACACCATACATCAACATTTAGATGTTAGTGTAGGAGGAAACGAAGTTCGAAATGTTACCGTAAATCGAACGACTACCATTGATGGGTTTGAAACGGAGAATCTTAATTCAGGACAAACAAGAACTGTAACAACGAATGGACGTAAAACGACCATCACTGGGCTTGTAAAAGATGTGATCGATGGGCCAGTTAACTACACTCAAAAAGGTGATAGAACAATTACAGCGACTGGAGATAGAAAGTTTGATTTGCTCAACACTGATAATATGTCAGTTAGTCAAGATGGAACTTGGACATTTGAGAAGAATTTAACTGAAAATTTGAAAATTGCTGAACATAAAATAGGAGATGATGCGGATATCAAAGTTAAATCGATTAGTGAAGAGGTAAAGAGCTCATATTATACGAGGATAACTTCAGGTAATCGTCTTCTAAAAGTGGATAATTACATGCTTGATTCGGACTCGCCATGGAATGTAAAGTCTAAATCAAACGATATTATGGTTGATGCAACTAAAAAATTTAGTTTCAATGCGCCGAATACAAAGTTTAAAGTTGAGAAAAATGTGCTCATAGCTGGTTTATGGAGCGTAAATTTTGATTGTACGCAATGGAATGATGATGTGAATATGACGACTCACGTAGTGGCTAGCAAAATTCAAATTTATACTTCAAGTTATCGCTCTGAGACATCTATCGAAGTTAAGCTTGTGGGAGCATATTTTGCGGGTGGTCCACTTAAGTCAGATTTTTATGCGTTTGGAAAGATTGATAAGCAGATGACTAAAACAAAAGCTAAATCGCCAACTGTTATAGCTATTAGTGGTCTCATGCTTATTAACACAGTTTTTAGACTGCATTCTTAAGTTTTAAATAAATAATATCATTCATGAAGATTTTAAAGCCAAATCGGTCAACTTTAATCTATAGACCTTATAAATACAAAAGACAGAATTATCTGAGTATTACAGTAGCTTTATTAGTTGATTATAAAGAGGCATGGGTTCTGAAAACTGAACAGGATTTATGGACTTTATTTAAAGAAGAGTCTATGACAAATTTTAAAGCGGAGACTTTAGACTTGGGCGTTACGAAACGACATCCTGAGCTTATATTAAGTGCTTATGCTTTTTCTGAATATGCTGATGAAAATAATCAAGCGATAGTAGCTGTTAAAGTTAACAATATTCACAAAAAACTGTTAGTTTCTGGTGACCGCTATTGGGATGGCGCTCAAATCTCGAAAGCTAAAGCGTTTGATAAAATCCCGTTGAGTAGAGAATTCGCATATGGCGGAGAGTGTTTTACTGGTAATTCTATAGGGATTGGGCATCATAAATCTAGTGAACGAGGTTTTAATAATTTAGGTCAACAGCGTCTTCCTAATGTAGAGGACCCAGAACATCGCATTACCGTAAAAAAGAAAGAATATGAAGCGGTAACTTTTTCGCCTATAGCAATTGACAATATTGAACGCAATGTGCTCATGGGCACTTACGACGAAGAGTGGCGCAAGTTCGATGCGCCAGGTTTTGCTAATGATGTTGATTGGAGGTACTTCAATCAAGCTCCTAGGGGACAAGTTTTTAACTCTTTAAGTATAGGAGATCAGATAGTTTTTACACATATGCATCCTGAAAAGAAAGAGCTAAAGACTGAAGTTCCTCCAATTGTTGTCAAGACGATTTTAAAAAAACTTGATAGTGACGAGTTTTTAGAAACCAAATTAAATTTGACTACTTATTGGGCCTATCCGCATTTGGAGAAGTCTATTTTGGTTTTTCAAGTAGATGTTCCTATTAGTGGTGAGGATCCGGTAGATGATTTTGAGCTCTTAGCTGTTGCCGTGGAGCATTGTGAGAGGTCTCAAGATCTAGAAAATTATCTAAAGCACATAAAAATGCTAGATAAATCTGAAGGTATGCAAGCGTTTGATGATAGATATCTGATGGATACGGCATTTATTTGTTTTCAGTCTTTTGAGATTTACTCACCTAAAGATATGCTTAAGAAACAATTGACTCGTCTAGTTGAAGGGGCTGAGGAGCTGGAAAGACAATTGAAATCTGAGTTGACATACCCAAACACAGAAGAGTTTAAAGAAGCAATTGCTGAAGTACAAACAAAAAAATTAAAGTTAAAAGCTAAATTAGATGCTTTAAAAGACACAATGACACTTGAAGAAATTCAAGCGTTGGAGGATATAGAAGGAGCTGAGGATACTGAGAATACCTGGCTCAAAGAGGCGCGAGCAAAAATGCGTGCTGAGGTTTACGAAACCCCTCGGGGCACAGAGGGCGGCAATAAAGTAAAAAGAATCAAAGTTATCTTTCCTGAACAAGACGAAATGAGTCTTTCTTTGGTTGATGGTTTTAAAAATCTATTGCTAATTGATAAACAAAGCCCAGAACAGGACCAGCTCGGATTAGATAGTCAGAGCGCTGAGACGATGCTTTCTCGATTTAATGAGGCGGATGAGCTAATTTTGGATCAAAAAAAGATGGTTTTTCCTAGTTTTACACAGGAATTTACTTTTAACGAAAGTGTTTCTTTTGCATTAAATTCACTTACTCAACTTAATAATAATATTGAACTATCTAATCAATATGATGTGTTTTACTTAAATAATGAACATCTTGAAAACAAAAAGCTTAATGGCGTTCGAGCAGCCAGTTTATATGTTGATAAAGCGGTATTTAAGCAAATTGATTTTTCAAAATCAGCACTTATAAGATGCCGCTTTAATCAAATCGTGTTCCAGGATTGTGACTTTACTCAGACCGCTCTAAATTTTACACATTTTGTTAATTGTAAGTTTGTTCATTGTGTCTTTAAAAAAACGAATTTAACAAAAACGGTTTTTAATAAATGCCACTTTGAGGGTTGTGATTTCACAGAGTTAAATCATACAAAATTGGGTGTTTATGACACTATATTTAATAGTTGTCATGTCCATGAACTTTCGTTTACACGATTAAGATTTACTGATCTTCAGTTCAAAAATTGTCGTTTGACTCGTGTGATTTTTCTTGATTGTTTAGGCAATAAGCTTGATTTTAGAACATGCAAAACAGAGTCTTTGTCTATTGCCGGCAAAGGAAGAGTCGATGAGTTAGGGGTTTATGAATCATCTATATTTGAAATGTTTCATCTTGGCTCAGAAGTTAAGTTAGGCACTTTATCTATTGATAACTCTGATGTGCCGCAATCCAGTCTCCGCGAAATTAAATGCCCACTTAATATACGTTGTTCGAACTTGAGTGGTAGTGACTTCAGTCGTTCATTAATTGCTTCAAGTAAATTTGAAAATTCCGATTTTACTAATTGTATTTTTACTAAAACACAATTAACAGATGGAATTTTCAAGAAGAATGACTTTAAGTATGCTAAAGCAAGAGCTGCCATTTTTAATGGCTCTTTTTTTGAAAAAACTTCTTTTTATTTTGCCGACTTAGCGTTAGTGGAAACTGATGAGAACAATGTGTTTGAGCAGTGTTTCTTTGAGGGCGCTAATGTTTATCCACAAAATGAATCATCAAAAGATTATGCACCATATTAATACAGAAGATTTTACCGAAATAAATTTGAAAACCTATCAAGGCACAGGATTAGCTATAGGTTTGTTTTGCGACGGTCAAAAGAATAAAGAGGTGGCACTTAAGGGCGAGTTAATTCGCTATGCTATGTTTAAGCGTATTGAGTTAGAGAGTTTTCTTCTTAGGGACAACATGATCCAAGAGTCCGTTATTCAGGACAATCATTTTTATAATGGTGAAATTTCTTACGTGAAGTTTGAGCGCTGTCTATTTGAAAATTGTCATTTTGAAAATATTCATTTCACAAACTGTGATTTTAATTTATGCGTTTTTAAAAATGTAAGTTTCAAAAATTGTCGCTTTGATCAAGGAAACTTTGCTTATTGCAAAGAGGTTTATTTAAAGTTTGAGAACTGTGCGCTTGAAGGAATTTGTTTTTATGAAAATTCTTTTAAACAATTTATTGCAACGAAAACTACATTTGCGACGATGGAGTTAATTAAATTTGATTTCTCTATTGCTCAGATTGATGACTGTAGTTTTTTTCGAGTGGCTTTTTTAGAATCAAAGGCAGAGAATTTTTCCTTTGAAAAACTGGATTTGACGGGTGCGCAATTTACTGATAGTAAGTTAGCAAACTCAAGTTTTAAAAATAGCAATTTAAGTCAGTGTTGTTTTAAAGGATGTGATTTAACTCATGCTAATTTATCCGGCAGCAATTTGAATCAGGCATTAATAGTAGAAGCAGATTTAAGTTATGCTGATTTGAGACATGCAATATTGATTTCTTGCAACCTCACGAAATCTGTTGCTAAGTATGCAAACTTTGCTGAAACTGATATGACCTATAGCTATTGCCAATCGACTGACTTTCAGGAAGCTATATTTAGTCATTCTAAACAACATTATGCTGATTTTTCACATTGTAATTTAGATGGCTGTGATTTCAGCGGTACGGGATTCTTTTACACTAAGCATCATGCTACGGTCGGTAAAACAATCAACTATGCCGGTGTGATCGGTACAGATGCAAATAAATTCAAAGCGGAGACTTGGTTATTATGAAGAAAAGCCTTTCTTGTATCGATGATTTGCCTGTTCGTGGCGAACAATTCACGACGCATTCTAGTGATTTGCAGGAATTAATCTTAGAAAAAGATAAGAGAAACCAAAATCAAGTGGATAAATTAACTCATGAGCAAGGGGTGATCATTGAGATTGCTCCAGATGGTGAGTATGTGATCCAATTGAAGAAAGACGGCTATCTGTTTAAAGCAAAAAAAGCTTTTTCTTGCATAGTAGAGCCTGAGCTCAGCGATTTAGTATTGGTCTCAGGCGAGTCAGCAGAATATTATATTTTGTCAATTCTTCATCGCCAAAAGCGGGACATTAAAATCGAAGTACCAGGGAAGTTGGAGCTAGTAGCCACGGAAGCGTCTATTAACGTTTCTTCTTCCATCTCAATTACTGCTGCTACAGCTGATGTGACAACGCAGCAATGGAAACAGCGTGCTCATCAGTATGTATTAAATAGTTATGGGTTTAAACATGCTTCTTCAAGTTTTAAGTATGTGGGTCAGACAGCAGAAACACAGCTACAAAACTATCATTTATTAGCCGCAGACTCACAACGTTATATCACAGGTACAGACCGGGTTAACGCGTTGAAAATTGACTATTCAGCAGATTTTATTTCAAAATTGTCAGCTCAAACGACGTTAATTAACGGCACAGAAATCCTTAAAACAGACGCTAAAAAGATTTTAATGGGTTAATTTTCAAAGGAATAAAGATGTTCGCAAACTGTCAAATAGGTGGTATGGATTTGGGCTTCCCTGATATCTGTAAGACACCACTACCTCCAATTCCTTACCCTAATATGGCTTATGGTCCGATGGGTATACCAACTACCTTTAATATACTTTTGTCAGGTGGTCCTTGGCATAATTTGATGACCTTTAAACCAGTTTCTTTTGGTGATACGCCAGGGGTAGGTGGAGGTTTGATTTCTCAAACATTTATGTCAAGACAACAACATTTAACTGGTTCATTTAGTACATTTATTAGAGGTGCTCCGAGTACTCGTGTGACAAGTATTGGTCCAACTAATTTAATTAACTGTCCATCAGTACGGATCATGCCTAGTCAGATTAAACTTTTATTACTAGCCATATAGCTAGATAATGGATTTGATTAATATATGTTGTCAAACCTAAGCGGTTTTTCGGAGCGTACGCCTCAAACTTACTTTCTGTCTGTTTACGCTCTCTGCGCGATCCCACTTTTCTTTATTCGAGGCAATATCGTAGAGCATATCGAGCGCACCAGTCATAGTGGTTTTTATGGTGGTCTTGCGGTTTGGTGCGTTGCTTTAGCAATGATTCTTTGGTATTACTTTTTGCCCGACTTCTCTGTTGTTCAACTAAAGAAGCAAGGCAAGGTTGCGACAGCTGAGATAATTGGCGATAGTCATCATGCTTTTTCAGGTTTAGTACCTGCGTCTCTGGATGGTGGAAAAGCGTATAGTGAGGAGCATCTCCGCAAAAATAAAGCTTATCGCCATTTGCATGTTCAGTTCGAAAATCTGTCCGGAACCTTGATAACGCATACTTTTTCAATGCCGGTAGACTACTCATCGTCCTCAAATCTAGCGCAAGTTATTGAAGAACAAAATCAAAACTTACAAATCGAGCGCGGTATGGATCAGGCGCATATGCCGGTCTGGTTGAATTCTAAAGTTAAGTCACCGGCTTTTGCGCTGGCTAATCAACATGGCAGTGTTTCGAGTAAACACATCGTGCTGGGTTTATGTTTGATTATCATCACCTTGCTACAGATGAGCATACCTTTGCTTTATGTTGCCCAGACGACGCAACACCTTAGCGACGATGTATTTACCTTGTTTAATACACCAACCGTTTGGCATTGGGCGCCAATTTGTAATATCGTCATTTTATGGATGTTTCATAGCCATGGAGCGGTCGATAAAGCGCCGAATGGTGTCGCGGCTGATGTGATGAAATTAGCAGGACTCAAAGGTGAGACTGAATCCATCACTTGGAAAGCTACGAGCTATGGTGATGATGTAACTTACTATCGTGTTTATGTTTCTTATAAAAACAGTTTAGGTCATTTACACGAGCTTAATTTTAAATCGACGGTTACCGATTCTAAAGAAAAGGGATTGGAGGCGATGCCACAACAACGGCCTATTTTTTATTTAGAAAGTAAGCCTGATAAAATTTATTTCTTAGATCAATATCATGGAAGATTTTTGTAATTTATTGATGTAAAGGCATGATTAATTGAGCTTTGAAAACTGCCTATGTCCGTAGAAAATAAAGTACATATGAAGCGCACACCTAGCGTCGATTTTTTGTTTATCTACATTTTGTGTGCTATACCGCTTTTATTTACTCGGAGTTCCATCGCAGAACATTTGGAACGTACTAGTCATATCGGTTTCTACATTGGATTAGCGGTTTGGTTACTCGCTTTTTGCTTGGTAATTAAATACTATTTCCTTCCTGATTCTGCTATTGTGCAGCTTAAAAAAGCGGGTAAGGTCGTAAGGGCAGAGATTATCGGTGATTCTCACTATGCTTTTTCAGGTTTAATGCCGCTGTCTTCGCAGTCTCAGGGAGTAGCAAGGGAGGAACAATTTCGTAAGCAATATACTGATCGTCAACTCGAAGTACGGTTCTCAAATCTGTCAGACACACTAATCACCCATGTTTTTTCCATGCCGGTTGATTATTTATCTTCTGCTAGCCTTGAACAAATCATTGAAACGCAAAATCAAAGTTTAGCCATCGAGTACGAGGATGATGCTAAGGCTAAAGCGTCTTTACCGGTGTGGCTTAATACTAAGGCGATGACGCAGGTTTTTGCGCTCGCTAATGAGCATGGTCGAGTGACTAGTGGACATATTAAGTTAGGCCTATGCCTGATTGTTATTACCTTGCTACAGATGATTTTGCCAGTGCTTTATGTGGTACAAACTACGCAGCACCTGAGCGATGATGTATTGACCTTGTTTAATACCGTCACTGTATGGCATTGGGCGCCTTTGGCTAACATCATCGCTTTATGGATATACCATAGTCACAACTCCGTTGAAGCAGGGCCTAATGGCATGCCTGTTGACGTCATTAAGCTCTCTGGGTGTCGTAGTACCACCGAATCCATTACTTGGAAGCACACACACTATAGCAGTGATGAGCCGGCTTATCGCGTTGATGTTACTTATAAGGATACTGCCGGTCAGTTGAACACCTTGCATTTTACAGAGACCGTTTCTGCCATTCAAAAAATAAAGCTTGATGGGATGCCACAACATCGTTCAATTCTTTATCTGGAAAATCAAAAGGATAAAATTGTCTTTGCTGATCGTGACGATGGTCAGTTTATCTGAGTGCATAGTTATCAGATCCTAAGATTATTTTGATTCGGGGTCCCTGTAAAAGCATTCGCCAAATATCGATTGACGTCTAAATGATTAAAGACTACTAGGTGGTATTTGTTCAACGGCTTCAACCGTGTGACGAATTCTTTTCCAGTCTTTTAAAGAGAGTAGCAAGGACAGGCTGATGATGATAAAAACCCCGAGATAGCCGGCGACCATTGCCGTCATCCATGAATAAAGTGGTTGCAATGTGAACACTAGGGCAGTAATAACAGCGATGCCGATGGATGTACCAATTCGCTGACCGGTTTGTACAACAGCGCCTGAGCTGCCTGCATAGTTTAAAGGCACCTCGCTTAGGGTCAGTGTTTGGTTAGGGCTAATTGTGATGCCCTGGCCCATACCAAAGAGGCTAAGACCTATTGCAAGCCACCAGATGCTGACGCCATAGTGAGTATTTAGGTAAATCGTCAAAATACAGAGTAAAACCCCTAGTAGGGTGAGCGTGATACCGAAAATCACGACACGTATCCCATAGGTACCTACGGCGTTGCCCGCGCGGTTGGAGGCCCAGCTGGATAATAAAGCTGCTGGTATGCCGATAGAACCTGCGGCAAATGCGCTAAAACCCAAACCTTGTTGTAAGTAGATGGGAACAAGCACCCAAACACTCGACATGCCCAGAAAAAATAGACTCATGACGATGCTGCCGTTGCGAAAACTGGGTATGGAAAAAACGCCAAGATTCACCATGGGGCTGAGGCCTTTTTTCTCATAGTATCGCTCCCAGCGCACAAAGAGCCAGATTAAAAATAACCCTAACGGTATTAATAACCATAATAGGGCTGAACGATAGGATTCAACAAAAGGAAATAAAATTGCTAAAACGGCCAGACCTAGGAGTGATGCACCGACGGGATCAAGGGAGCTAAACCAGCCCGGTTTCTTGAATTTATCCAATAACAATAACGGTCTGGGAAACCAAAGCCAGGCCAGCACAATGGTCAGTATACCGGCCGGTACATTGATAAGAAAGGTCAGACGCCACCCCAGTTCCGGACCGAAAACTTTAATCATCAGACCGCCTAACACAGGACCGATCGCTACTGATAAACCAACGGCTGTCCCAAACAAACCAAAGGCTCGACCCCGCTCTTTGCCGTGAAAATACTGCTGAATCATGCCTACGCCTTGGGGGTTCAGAAAACCGGAACCAATACCTTGAAAAACACGAGCGACGTTTAACCAGAGTGGATCCGGCGCAAAACCGGCAGCAATAGAGGCAACCGTAAATAATATAGCCCCAAAGATAAATAAAGCACCACGCCCGAATAAATCGCCGGCACGACCGGCACCCACCAAGAACACACCGAAACTCAAGGCGTAGCCAGAGAGAATCCACTGCAAATCGGCAAAGGTGGTTTGTAGACTGCTCTGTATAGAAGGTAAGGCGACATTGACGATGCTGATGCTTAGTAAAGTCATAAAAATCGCACTGAGTATCACCAGTAAAATTCGCTGACGAGCAGGATCGATGTCAGGATGAGATAGCTGATGTTCATGAGCTTTGCTCATCCTGTAGTCTCCATAAAATAATAGACGTGATGAATTAAATCAGGAATTTTTCACCACTAAAACGAAAAACCGCTGTAACAAGGAGCTTATGCAAAACAAAGCGACTCGTGCCATGGCAATGGTCAGGAGTCGATGTTTATTGAATAGTATATTTAAACTTAAGCTAATGCCTTTACAGTGCGGCTGTTACTTGGATTTCAATATTAATCGTAGGGCGTGCTAATTTTGCTTCGACAGTGGCTCGGGTAGGGATGCCATTAGGATCAAGCCAAGCTTCCCAAGCACCATTCATGGTGGAAAAATCATGTTCGATATCAGTAAGCCAGATTTGTGCTGTCAGTAAACGGCTTTTGTCAGTACCGGCTTCGCTTAAGAGGGCCTCAATTTGTTCCAGAACATTTTGGCATTGAGTCGCGATGTCTTTGCCTTCGGCTTCCGGCGCAGGCACCACTCCGGATAAATAAACAGTGCCGTTATTGATCACGATTTTAGACATTAATGGGCCGCTGTGTTTACGTTCAATTGCTGACATATGACTGCATCCTTTAGTGAGCTTAAAAATCGATTTTAACAGAGTGAGTCTGTATTTAAGAGTTTCTTAGGATAGCTTTTAGGGCTTTATGAAAGTAACTAATAAGCAAAACGCTCTGTCATGCCCTCAAGACCGAACTCTTTCATGATGTCCAATTGACGTTCTCGAGCGCTTTTTTTGAAATTAGCCACTTTGCGAGCAATGATTAACTCATTTTTCATCGAATGTTCCCAGCCTACCAGTTCAGTTACCGTCACTTGATAGCCCCGCGCTTCTAACTGCAGACAACGTAAGACATTGGTGATATGACTGCCAAATTCACGGGTATGAATAGGGTGGCGCCAGATTTCGCTTAAACTGCTTTGGCGCAAAGCGGCGTTTTTGTTTTGACGCATATGCGCAGCGACTTCTGCCTGACAGCAAGGAACCAGGACGATGTATTTAGATTGACGTTCTAGAGCGAAGCGAATGGCATCGTCGGTCGCCGTATCACAGGCATGTAAGGCAGTCGTGATATCAACCCGAGGCGGAATATCACTTGAGCTCATCGCTTCTTCAACGCTCATCGCCTTAAAGCTCATGCCATCAGAAAAGCCGAGTTTTTTAGCCAAGTCTTCGGAGCTTTTAACCAGTTGTTCTCTAAATTCAATCCCGTAAACATGGGCTTCGGGATAGTTCTTTAACAGTAGGTCATAAAGAATAAAGCCCAGATAGGATTTACCGGCACCGTGATCCACTAAGAGTAATTGCTTTTGTTCTTCTAGAACCTTATGCATTAGGGGTTCAATGAAGTTGTAGAGGTGGTAAACCTGCTTTAACTTGCGACGGCTGTCCTGATTGATTTTGCCGTCGCGCGTTAAAATATGTAGGGCTTTCAGAAGCTCTACCGATTGTTGTTCTTTAATTTCCGGAATTAAACTCATCGACCACAATTCACTGTTTAAACTGTCATTGAAAAAATACGTGTTTCGGGTTTGTCTCTCAACATTCTGAGATCAAAGGTCATGCAAATATTACGGGCAAAAATACGACCTTTTTCGGTGATTTTTAGACCGCTATCACTAATCTCTAATAAGCCGTCATGCTCCATTTCTTTGAGTCGCTCAAGCGTATCCGGTAATTCGCTGAATTGCTCTTCGGGGTTTTCCCAAGAAGTTTCTAATAAACACATTAAGTTTAAAATATGTCGGCGGATAATGAGATCCTCTGTGTTCAATACATGACCGCGCATTAGGGGAATTTCATTTTGCTCTAGACGATCATAATACGCCTCTAATTCTCTCTCATTTTGTGCAAAACCATACCAGGTATCACTGATAGAGGACATACCTAAGCCGATCATGACTTGAGTCGAGGAGGAACTATAACCCATAAAATTGCGATGAATGGTTTTGTCGATCATGGATTGATAAAGGCTGTCGCTAGGCAGGGAGAAGTGGTCCATACCAACCTCAACATAACCAAGCTCCTCTAGGAGTTCCTTGCCATTTTCATAAAGCGTACGTTTTTCCTCACCTGAGGGTAAGTCATTTTCATCAAAACCGCGCTGTCCAACGCCTTTGATCCAGGGTACATGAGCGTAGGAATAAAAGGCTAAGCGATCAGGTTTAAGCTCTAAGGTTCGACGTATAGTGCGTTCCATGCCTTTCCAAGTCTGGAACGGTAGGCCAAACACCAAGTCATGACTAACGCTGGTGTAGCCGATTTTACGTGCCGCTTCGGTGACATTTAAAACGTTTTCATAGGGTTGAATACGATTAATGGCGATTTGTACGCGATCATCATAATCCTGCACTCCAAAACTACAACGACGGAAACCAAGTTTGTATAAACCTTCAAGGTGTTCAAGACGGGTATTATTTGGGTGTCCTTCAAAGCTGAAGGTATGATTTTCAGCGATATCAGAGGTCTCGAACAAATGATTCAAAAGACGCTCTAATTGCTCCATGGCAAAGAACGTTGGAGTCCCGCCGCCTAAGTGAATTTCACTGATAAGGGGTTTTTCTTCGAGTAATTCGAGGTATAAATTCCACTCTTTAATCACTGCGTCAATGTACGGGGCTTCAACTGAATGCTTTTTAGTAATGCGCTTATGACAGGCACAGAAGGTACAGAGACTCTCGCAAAATGGCAGGTGAATATACAGACTAATACCTTGTTTAGCATTAGACTCTTTAAAGCTGCGTTTAAGCGTTTCTAAATAGGTTTCAGGTGTAAAGCTATTGTTATCCCAATAAGGAACGGTGGGATAACTGGTATAGCGGGGACCCGGAATATTGTATTTGTGAATTAGTTCTTTCATAGTTAACGTGGTCTTAATTAGCCACTGCTCTTTTTAGCGACTGCTTTTTTTGCAGCAGTTTTTTTAGTTGCAGTTTTTTGGCTGTGGTCTTTTTAGCGCTGGTTTTTTTAGCAGTCGTCTTCTTGGCCGTGGTTTTTTTAGCCGCTACTTTCTTTGCTGCCGTCTTTTTAGCGGTCTTTTTGGACGGGGCTCTTTGTTCGAATTCAAAACCGACTTTGCCGGCGGCATCTAGTACTAAGAAGGCTTTAAACTTGCGGTTATTACGGTTGGAAACGAAGTTTTCGAGTAAATCGGTCTTTTTCTCAGTGAGCAGTTTTTGCATTTGTTCATGCGTGATTTCTTGCTGCAAAATCACTTTGCCTGAACGGAAGTCACAGTTTTTGTCTTTGCCGGTGGCTGCTTGACATACATAGCTCATGCCCGTGTCATAGACTTTCGTTGAACATTTAGGACAATCGCCAACCGCAACTAGGGTCGTGAAATCAAGATTTTCTTCTTCTTCATCTCTACCCTGACCAAAATCGAATTCCAACTTCTTCTCGTCACCGCTTAGGCGAATGATAGCGCTAAAGGGGCGTCCCATTTTACTAATAAAACCGCTTAATGGGCCTAATTCATGGTCTGACAGCAGTGTTTCAACTTCATCCGGCTCAAAAGTGCGGCCACCCGGGTGTTTAGTTATAGAGAATTCGCAATTCGTACAGGCATAACGGCGGTAATTCTCTTTGACCACATTGCCGCAAACAGGGCAAGGCGTTTTAAGAGTGACGTAGTCGCCGGGAATGGTATCGTATTCATACTCTTTGGCACGACTGACCATAGTCTGCGTGCTAAGGGCGATGTCCTTCATAAAGGATTGGGAATCCAGCTGATTGGCTTCAATTTGCTTTAGCTTATATTCCCATTCGCCGGTAAGTTCGGGTGACGTTAGCTCTTTGACATTGAGGCCTGATAATAAGGTCATTAATTGACGGGCTTTTGCCGTCGGCACGAGCTCACGACCTTCACGACGTAGATATTGCTCGTTTAAGAGTCCCTCTATAATGGATGCGCGCGTGGCGGGTGTGCCTAGACCGCGTTCAGACATGGCTTCGCGTAACTCATCATCGTCGACTAATCGACCAGCACCCTCCATGGCACTTAATAAAGTAGCCTCTGTGTAGCGTGCCGGTGGTCGAGTGACTAAGGCTTCAAGACGAATGTTTTCAGCGTTAACCTTTTCACCTTCAGTTACCGGCACCAAGTTGCCTTCGCTGCCTTGTGCTTCGCGACCATAAATCTCTAACCAACCCGGTTTAACCAAGACTTTACCTTCAGTTTTAAAGTGGTGGGCTTCAACTTTGGTAATGCGCGTGGTGATGCGGTACTCAGCCGCCGGGAAAAAGACCGCCATAAAACGTTTGACGACTAAATCATAGATCTTATACTCAGCCTCGCTTAATTCCTTAGGCATTTGAAGCGTCGGGATAATGGCAAAGTGATCACTAACCTTGGCATTATCAAAAATGCGCTTATTGGTTTTAACCCATTGTTCCTTAATGATTTTCGCGGCATGTACTTGATGGCCCTGATTGGCATTTGAGGCGCTTTCACTGAGAAGACGCAAGGTGTCTTTAGCGTTTTGTACGTAATCCTCAGGTAAGAAGCGTGAGTCAGTACGGGGGTAGGTCAGGACTTTGTGGCGCTCATAGAGGGCTTGGGCAAGCGCTAATGTTGTTTTAGCGGTAAAACCGAACTTGGAGTTAGCCTCACGTTGGAGGGATGTTAGATCAAATAAAGCAGGAGACATTTGTCTGGAAGGTTTGGATTCTTCAGAGACAATACCTGCTTTGCCTTTGCAGGCGGTAACCACGGTCTGAGCGGCAATTTCAGACCAGAGGCGGGAATCTCTTTTCTCTGCATCTTCGGGGTCTTTTTTGAACTCGGGATCAAACCAACGACCCTCGTAAATTCCTTCGGCCGCAACGAATTCACCGTAGACTTCCCAGTAATCACGACTGATAAACTGGCGAATACTCTCTTCACGTTCAAAAACAATGGCTAGGGTCGGCGTTTGTACACGACCGATAGGGGTTTTGAAGAAACCACCGTCCTTGCTATTAAAAGCAGTCATCGCACGGGTGCCGTTAATACCGATAAGCCAGTCAGCTTCAGCACGCGAACGCGCGGCGGCTTCTAGACCCTTCATGCTCTCATCGTCGCGCATATTATCAAAAGCATCGACAATAGCTTGCTTGGTCATGGATTGAAGCCAGAGGCGCAGTATCGGCTTATTGCTCTTGGCAAATTGCATGATATAGCGGAAGATTAGCTCACCCTCACGGCCCGCGTCACAGGCGTTAATAATACGATCGACATCCTTGCGCTTAATTAATTTAAGCAGCATCTTAAGTCGAGTTTCACTTCGTTTGTCAATTGGTTTAAGTTCGAAGCTATTTTTTGGGATGGCCGGCAGATTATTAAATGACCACTTGCCGCGCACAACATCGTCAGGATTAATCAAGGTTAATAGATGACCGACGCTCGATGAGAGGACGTAATCATCGCTTTCAAAATAGTCGCCATGGCGCGAAAATCCGCCCAAAGCGCGAGAAATATCTAGAGCAACAGAGGGTTTTTCCGCAATAATAAGAGTTTTTGACATAGAACTAGTTTAAAGGACCAAGATTAAATAAAGAAAATTGCGATTTGATAATCCAGTGCAGTTTTACATGTAATTAAGGCTTTGGCAAGTGCTTTGGCTCCAAAGCAAACTAAAAGGATAGATATCACGTTGAATTGTCAATGCCATATAAGCTCAAAATTAACCTTTAGCGGTTATGCTAATCCGGCGTTCCTTTCATATATAGCGGGGTGGACATTTTTATCCTTCTAATAGTTTAAATGGTGGTTTTAAAGGCCTACAATGGTAGAAATTAAATCGTCGTTGACGGGAGTAAATCAGTACATGAGTCTTCTGAGTCTTCATCCAAAGCAGTTTCTGGCACTGTTGAGTGCCGTTTTGTCTTTAGTCTTACTGTCGAGTGGTGTTGTCACTTGGGTTGCAGCGAACTGGCAGAGCATCAGCCCTAATTCTAAGCTTATCTCGGTGCAGGCTATTTTATTGCTAGTAGGCGCTATTTTATTATCGATGCGTTTGCGTTTGTCTGAGGGTAGCGTACGGACATCGCCTGCTGCTTTTTGGTGGTACCAAGGATTGGCTTTTCTGGGGGCGGTGGTATCAGGTGCGCTACTCGCTCTAGTCGGTCAGATTTATCAAAGCGGTGCAGATACTTGGCAGCTCTTTGCTTTGTGGTTCTTATTGATACTACCTTGGCTAGTTTTTTCACCAAATATCTTTATTTCCGCCTTGGCTGCAGTGGTTGCAAATACAGCCGCCGCTTTATTCTTGATGAATAATCAGTTACTGATCTCGCCGGTCTTGGCAACTTATTTTCTGGCTTTTCTAAATGCCGTGCTGTTTGTCGTTTTGGAGCAAAAGCGTGCTAGACAAGATCCGCTATGGGCAGTATTGAGTACCAGCATTTTGATTTGTGCCATTGTTATTTTCTCGCTTGCTCGTGCTGAAGTCTTTGTGGGGGCTTTTGCCTTACATCTATTTGTAGCGTCCGGATTGCTGACAGTATATAACCATGTGACTAGAGCGCCCTTACGACTTAAAGTGTTGGCTGTTATGGTGTTTGCTTCCTCGGTTAGTGCGTATTTGCTTGAAACATCCATGAAGAGCAATCAATGGATGTCAGAGTTTGTGCTGACTTTAGCGCTGCTTGGCGTGGTTTGGCTTGTGGCCACCCTGCTTGCCTTACAGCTTTGGCGTTTAGATACTTTCTCTAAAACAGACACTACCACCGAATCGGTCATACATAAAGTCTTGCCGGTCTCTATCAGTGTGTTTTTATCACTAAGTATAATTTTAGTGGCCACTTTTTTCTATATGTCATTTTTGCTCTCTAGCATAGGGGTGTATCTTGATTCTCCACTCAAAGATTTTGGGATTGTCTTTTTATTGCTGATAGCGTTTATCGGTCTGTACTACAGTAGGGCTGCTTTTATTTCCTATGCCTTTTTGGTGCTCTACCAGATCGTTGTTTTGTTTAATATTGAAAATATCTACCTTCATTACGGTTCGATATGGAGTAACACATCATCCGCTGAGATCCCATTAGCTGTTCAGATACTGACAATCTTAGGTCTATTGCTGAGTGTGCTTATATATCGTAGACGCAGTGAATCCTGGATTCGTTTTATCAGTAGCCTTGGTTTCTTTATCTTTTTAGGTGGCATACGAAATTTGCCGTATCTGTCCCACTTTGGTCAAGAGAGGTTCTTATTTCCGTTAATATTTATTGCCTTGATTTGGTGGTTTTTCAGACGATCTAAAGAAGTTCACTTAGCTCTGATTACTGCCTTTGTGCTGTGGGGAATCAAGGTCGTGACTGATTCCTATGGTTTTTATATGAGCATGTATCTAGGCGCTGATGGCGATTTCGTCTTCAAAGACGTGTTGTTAGCATTTCTGATGCCTATGCAGATTTTCTTAAGCGTTAATGAGCTATCCTTTAGTTTATTATTCGTCACTTATTCTCTCTCTTGGATTGTGACTATTGTGGCTACCTTGCTTCCTCTATGGGCTTTGCTACAGTTGGTCAAAAACAAGGGCGTGGCCAGCACTGTCGTCGCTATTCTGATGGGACTTTTAGTTGCTTGGCTGTGGTTTGCTCGTCTTGAAGTGCTGATACCATTTACGCTGATGATCTTGGCTTATTACGTGAGAAGTCGGGCTCTTTATTATTTAGCCGCTGTTTTGGGACTGGCGAGTTTAAGTCAATTTTATTTCAGCCTGTTTTTGCCACTTAACCAAAAGGTTTATTTGTTACTGCTTTCCGGTGGTCTTTTTCTTGTGCTGTCTTTATTTTCCGTTAGGTGGCTCTTGAATGATGAGCAGGAACCGTCTACTGATTCGTCGGTATCAAATCCACACCTTGCACAAGAGCCTATTAAAAGCCGTATTATCCCAAGTCGTCGCAGTAGTTTCATGATGATTTTGGCAGGAGCTGTGTTGTTACCTATTTTGCTTGCGCAATGGCAAGTGCAAAGTAATGAACGTATTCTGAGCAGTGGTCAGCCTGTGCTGCTTAGGTTGGTGCCGGTGGATCCCCGCTCTTTGATGCAAGGCGATTATATGATCATTAATTATGAGGTCAATGATTTAGTTCAAGTCGAATTGGAGGGACTATTTGCCGCTAATTCGGAACACCAAGGTTCTTCTGGGCAAGCGTTTGATTCTGTCGGGAGTGAAGTAATCATACCTGATAGCTTAAAAGCGTCATTGTTAGGCGAGGACAGTGTACGTTTCCTCGTCGAGTTGCAGGTGATTGATGGCGTAGCTGAGCGTGTTCTGGCCTTTCATGAAGCCGACCAAGCCAAGTCGTTAGACAATAATCAGGAGGTGGTGTATCTGCCTTATCTGGTCAAGGACTCATCGTCATCTCGTCGAGCAAGTCCACGGTTTAGTACCGAGTACTTTTTTAGCGAAGAGGCGGCGCTCGATTTTGAAAAAGCAAAATTTGCTGAGATTGTAGTCGACCGAGGTCAAGTGATGCTTAAGGCCTTAGTGAATATCGATAGAAGAATCATCGGCCAGTCACGATAGTTATTAGCTAATGCATGAGAGTCGAGTTAGTTCGGCATTCTTGACACAAAAAGGCCTCGCCAGAAAATACCCGGGCGAGGCCTAGATAGTACCAACCTAAGGCTTAGTGTATAGTTTGTTCCTCGTCACTATGCAACAGGAATTCATCTAGTAGTGCATGGTGAATTTCAAGCTCTTGGCTCCACATGACCATGAGCGCGATGATCTTGAATTCAGTTAGGTCCAAGGTATCTTGTGGCGCATCTAGAGCGCAGCTTACGATGGCTTCGCGCATCGATGGCGTCAAAGCACCGGAGCCTTCCATAAAGTACAAGAAGCTGATGCCGTCAATACCTAATTTATACTGCTCATAAGAGCCATAAACACGCGTAGCGCTCTCAGAGATTGAGAGCTGCTCTTCTTCTTTGAGGCTTTCAGTATTTATTGCTAAGCGATGTAGCCAACTCATCGCATCATGGATATCATCATGTTCAAAGCCGGCAGCAGCTAAATGCATTGCTAAGTCTTCCGGCTTAGGGCAGGTGGCAGGCGTGAAATAATTTTCATATACATAAACTAAGACGTCATACATGATAGGCCTCCCTATTTATATCAATCAAAATAAGCATAAGCTATTCAAACAATCAAAGATTTTACCTTGAAACTAGGTCGCTATAGTTAAAAGCCATACTTAGAGTAAGACATATCGCAAGAGTTTTGGTCTTTTCTCTTGCAAAAAAGGCGTAAAAACCACAAATTAGCCATTTATAAGAGGCATAATAAAGCATCGTCAGCAATTCACTTTATTAAATTTTAGTCAAGGATTTAGGTTTTTCTATGAGTTTATCGGACACCGAATTTTTAATGGACATCACCACACGTCCGGATTTGATTTTTACAAAGGGTGAGGGCTCTTGGTTAGAAGATCACCAGGGCAAGCGTTACTTGGATATGTTACAGGGTTGGGCAGTTAACTGTTTAGGCCATAATCCACAGCCTATTATTAATGCACTAAACACTCAGAGCAACTTACTAATTAATCCATCACCGGCTTTCTATAATCAACCGATGATTGACTTGGCCAAACGCTTAACCGGTGCCTCTTGTTTTGATCGGGTGTTTTTTGCTAATAGCGGTGCCGAGGCCAATGAAGGCGCCATTAAATTAGCTCGTAAGTGGGGTACTAAGCACCGTAAAGGCGCCTTTAAAATTATCAGCTTCGGTCATGCTTTCCACGGTCGCACATTAGCGACCATGTCTTTGTCGGGCAAAGCCGGTTGGGACAAGATGTTTGCCCCACAAGTAGACGGTTTCCCAAAAGCCGAATACAACAATATTGATTCAGTTAAAGCCTTGATTGATGAGGACACGGTTGCTGTTATGTTGGAGCCGGTGCAGGGCGAAGGCGGTGTGATTCCTGCGACCAAAGAGTTTATGCAGCAGTTACGTCGTTTATGTGATGACGAGGGTATTCTTTTGATTGTCGATGAAGTACAAACCGGTATGGGTCGATGCGGCAGTATGTTTGCCTATCAACTCTTTGATATTGAGCCGGATATCATGACCCTCGGCAAGGGTATTGGCGGCGGCGTGCCTTTATCCGCCTTATTGGCAAAAGAATCGGTGTCCGTGTTTGAGCATGGCGATCAGGGTGGTACGTACAACGGCAATCCTCTGATGACTGCTGTTGGTGTGGCAGTTTTTGATACCTTGGCTGCCGATGGTTTTATGGAGACGGTTGGCGAGCGCAGCAAGCAACTCTCAGATGGTCTGCTTAAACTCTCCGAGAAGTGGGGTTTCAGAGGTGAGCGAGGCGAGGGGCTATTGCGAGCTCTTATTTTGGATCGTGATGAGGCGCCAGCGATTGTTGAAGCTGCACGTAAAAGAGCCCCCGAAGGTCTCCTGCTTAACGCACCACGCAATAACTTGCTCCGCTTTATGCCGGCCTTAAATATCAGCAAGGAAGAGTTAGACTTGTGCCTGCAGTGGTTAGACGAATTGATCGCTGAAATCCGTGAGGCTTAATGGCTTATAAAGCCCATATTAAATATAGTCTTAGGGTATTGGTAGTTTTTATTGATAGTATTTATTTATCGTTATAAGTAATAATTAAAATTGGCTTAATCGGTTTTCAACTTGTACTATAAACGGGTAGGTCATTCAGCAATACATGATCTATCCGTTTAACCTTAAAAATAAATTAAGGAGTTAGTTATGTCTGATCAGTCTGATAAAAAATTAGGTCATGCGACCCATCTGAACGGTTCGCCGGCCGTCAGTGACCGCAATTCTTTAACCGTTGGCTCAAACGGTCCTATCGTCTTGCACGATCACCATTTGGTCGATACATTGGCGCATTTCAACCGTGAAAAAATCGTTGAACGACAACCCCATGCCAAGGGTTCAGGTGCCTTTGGGGTATTTGAAACAACCCACGATGTCAGTGCCTACACTAAGGCAGCATTATTTCAGCAGGGTGTTCAAACCGAGATGCTTGCACGCTTTTCTACCGTAGCTGGTGAGCAGGGTAGTCCCGATACGTGGCGCGATGTCCGCGGTTTTTCTTTAAAATTCTATACCACGGAAGGTAACTACGATTTAGTTGGTAATAATACGCCAGTTTTCTTCGTGCGTGATCCGATGAAATTCCCACACTTCATCCGTAGCCAAAAACGTTTACCGGATTCCGGTTTACGTGATAACCATATGCAATGGGACTTCTGGACTACGCATCCTGAAACCGCTCACCAAGTCACGTATTTGATGGGTCGTCGCGGTTTGCCTAAGAGCTGGCGCAATATGAATGGTTATGGCTCACATACTTATATGTGGGTTAATGCCGAGGGCGAGCGTTTCTGGGTTAAGTACCACTTCCATACATGTCAGGGTGAAGAAAACTACTCTAATGACCAAGCGACCGAAATGAGCGGTAAGGATGCTGATTCACATCGTCGTGATTTATTTGAATCAATCGAGCGTGGCGATTATCCGTCTTGGATTTTATCGGTACAAATCATGCCCTATGAAGAGGCTCGGAATTACCGTTTTAATCCTTTTGATTTAACCAAGACTTGGTCACGTAAAGACTATCCTTTAATTCCGGTGGGTCGTATGACCTTAAATCGCAATCCTGAGAATTTCTTTGCGCAAATTGAGCAAGCAGCCTTCTCGCCGGCGAACTTGGTTCCCGGTATCGGTTTGTCTCCGGACAAGATGCTCTTAGGTCGCGTATTTGCCTATGCTGATGCGCATCGTCATCGGATCGGTACCAACTTCCATCAATTGCCGGTAAATCAGCCTAAAGTGCCGACTAATAACTATATGTTTGACGGCAATATGGCGTACCAACATAGTGGTAATCAGCCGACCTACTTAAGTGATACCGCCGGTCGTCCTTATGCCGACCAGACCGGTCCGGTTGAAGACGGTTGGGAGTCTGATGGTGAGTTAGTGCGTCAAGCCTATTCTTTATACCCTGAGGACGATGACTATGGTCAAGCCGGCACTTTAGTGCGCGAAGTCTTTGATGATCAGCAACGTGCTACCTTTGTAGAGACCATCGTCGGCGCGATTCAAGGTGTACGTAGTCCGGTACTTGAGCGCGTATTTGACTATTGGAAAAATGTTGATCAAGAAATCGGTCAACGCATTGAGGAGGCTTATAAAAAGTCACCAAGTGCTCTTAAATAAGCCTTAAAAACCTCTGAGTTGATTGTCTCACCGTGTATAATTGGCTTAAGTGCCTACTTTTGCATGGTGCGACAATCAACAAATACTTTTATACAAATGAGGTGAGAATATGTTAAACAAGGTTTTAGTGGCTCTTGATGGTTCCAAGAACTCAATCGAAGCATTGCACTGGGCTATCAAAATGGTTTCCGGCAGTGAGAAAGCAGAAATTGTTGCAGTCAATGCGCAGCCTAGTTTCCAGACTGTCCACTCGAAGCGCATGTTTTCCCAAGCAGATGTAAGAGAGTATCAAGAGTTATTGTTTGAAGAGTCTGTGGCCGAGGGCAAGGCAATTCTTGATGCCAGTCAGATTTCTTATACCCTTGAGATGTTAGTGGGTGATCCTAAGCAGTGTATTGTAAATCGTGTTACTGAAAGTCAGGATACTGATAGTCCGATTGAGATGGTCGTTATGGGATCGCGTGGTCTGGGACCAATCCGCGCTGTACTTGGTGGGGTAAGTTATGGTGTGATTCAGGCCGGTATTTGTCCTGTGACCATTATTCCTCAAAAAGACTAGTAGTAAACTATTAGCCTATTCAACTAGCAGAGCAGATTGATCGCTCTGCTATCTTAATTCGTACAATTACTTGCGAATAACATTGGCGCCGAGACTGGATTCAAAGTGTCCTAGAGCCCATTCGTGACCGATCTGATTGAAGCTGGCCACACAAGATTCAGGTACGTGAATGTTATAACCGAGGTTATAGGCATCAACCGCTGTATGAATAATACAAATATCGGTACAAACACCGGCCAGATAGATATCCTTGATACTGCGTTCTCTTAGTTTCTGATCGAGGGTAGTGCCGGCAAAAGCCGAGTAGCGGGTTTTATAGTAAAAATAAACATTGTCTCGATCTTTGACTTGTTGATAGTAGTCTTGGGTTGAGCCATAGAGCTGTTGTCCGGCGCTGTCATGCAGGTTATGCGGTGGAAAGAGCTTGGTTTCGGGGTGGTATTTATCGCCTTCGAAGTGATCGTCCATCGCAATAACAAAATAATCGCCACTATCTACAAACTCTTTAGCGTATTTTAAGATATCTTGCTCTAGCGCTTGCCCCGGTTTACCGGTTGTTAGTGCGCCGTCATCGGCAATGAAATCCACCGAGTAGTCAATTAAAATAAATGCCTTGTTCATATTGTCTTCTTTAATCCATTGAGTGGTTATTTTTACCAGGGCCATTTGCCCTTAAGAAGTGTTAATGCCTGAGGTAACAGCTCATCAAGAGCTTGAGCACTATTAAGCCGTGGCCAATGAATTTCTCCGGGGGCTATTTTTAACTGTTTTTTAACCACTGAAACAGTGGCATCGGAGGGGTCATTTTTTCTGGCTTCGACTCTATTCATCAATTCCTTTGGCGGGGCTTCAAGCCAAAGGCCATTAAAGGGTACATTGGCTTGCTGTGCGCAAAGTTCAATGGCTTCACGCTCTAAATCTTTTGCAAAAACAGCATCGGCAATAACGCTATGGCCGTTCTGTAAAATCGCCAAACTCAATTCTCGCTGTGTGCGATAGACTAGGTTTGAGCTGGCTTCGGTATAGCTTTCCGGTGGTAACCTGTCTTCTAGGGCAACGCCGAAGAGTTTTTTGCGAATACGATCGCTGGATAAAACACGGGCACCGGGGGCTGCACCGAAATAGGGTGCCAACGCTCGGGCCAAGGTGGATTTGCCACTACCGCTTAAACCACCAATGGCCAGCAGCTGGCTTTTGGGTCTTTGCAGTAGGTCAAAGGCTAAATCAAGAAATTGCTCGGCCTGTTGTTGACAGTGCTTTGTTTCAGTCTTGTTGTCACTATTGTTGGCCTGAATGGCAATCACCATGGCTCGAATTGAGGCGCGCAGACTCATAAATAGCGGCAATAAGACCAAAGCATCCGCTTCATTAATTTGGTCCATATAACGATTCATCAACCAGTTGGCGTGGTCGTGTTGTTTATAATGCCATAAATCCATTAAAACAAAGGCCAAATCATAGAGCACATCAGTAGTGGCCATGGATTCATTAAATTCAAGACAGTCAAAAAGGGTTGCTGTCTGTTGCCAGAGGCAAATGTTGTTCAAATGCAGATCGCCGTGACAGTGGCGAACTTTGCCATTGGCTGCGCGACTATTTAATAAAGCAGCGTGATATCCGATATCTTTTAATAACAGCAGATTGAGCACAGTCATCCGCTGATGTCCTAGGGCCTTGTTGACCAATGGTTCAGATAGTTTGTTGAGCTCAATGATATCGCGAATGCGTTTGGCTCCCTGATAGTCGGGGGAAATCTCTGCCTGCTCATGAAAATCGGCAATAGCGTGAGCCAGCTGTGTCATCATCTCACTGTTAAGTTGGTCTTTTTGTGCCAATTTACTAAACAAAGTGTCGCTATCAAAGCGTCGCATCTTGAGTACGGCATCAATTACCTCGCTCTGACCGTCGTCATCAAAGCTTAGTTGACCATTTGAGTGGCGATAAATTGGCATCACCTCCAGATAGAGATCCGGAGCGGTGCGACGATTTAACCTGAGTTCATCGTGACAGCAGGCAAGACGTTGCTCAGTTTGACTGAAATCGACAAAGGGCAAGGTCAGCGCTTTTTTAAGTTTATAGGCGTAATTATCATCGAGAAAAACCATCGAGATATGTGTCTCGATAATCGTGGGGGCAAGACGTTTTAAAAAGAGGATCGTATCCTCTTGAGGGGTCGCATTTAACATGGTGTCTTTAACGCTGCTCATTATCAAATTAGAGAGATCATGGCTGCATTATAAAGGGCTTCCTCAATAAATACAGGGAAGCCCTTAGATTATCGTCGGTGAGTTTGTTTTAGAGATGATAAAACGGACGATGCTGATAGATTAATTACGCCCTTATTCGACGCCTTCATGAAGCTCGTCATTGACTCGGACTGCCTTGGAATTATTGCGTATTGAGGGATAGCGCGCAGAACCGAAACGCACGACCAATACGGCAAGAGCCAGCAACAAGATTGCTGCAGAAATATAGACCACGCCCATATTAGGATCATTGTGATGAGAAATATCTGAAATCATCATGCGGGTTAATGCTGTAATGGCCACATAAATCAAGAAGCGCACCGGCATATGGTTGGTTTTAAAGTAGATACCGACCATCGCACCAAGCTCCAAATAGATAAAGAGGAGCAAGATATCGTCAACAGAGATCTGTTTTTGAGCCAGTATATCGATGGCTGTTAAGGTGCCTGCATAAACCGTGATCGCACCAATCACAAACAGGGCTAGGTAATGAAAGGCTTCGACTAATAAATTACCGACAGATTCGACTCGTGAGTGCATCTGATCCCGCAATTGTATGGCTTTTTCTGAGGCTTTATCGCTGAATGTAGGGTCATTTTTTATTGGTTCGGTGCTCACTTTAATCCTCTCCGTCCAGTGCTCTTGAGTGTTTCCTCAATTTGTAGATTTTGAGTATATAACAAGTTCGAGCGTGTTGGTGTATTTTAGCCTTTGGCGCGACCCAACATATACAGGCTGGATAATACAATTATTGTGCCTATCCAATCCATCAGAGTGACCGGATCATCAAGAAATATCCAAGCTAAAAACAATAAGGAGATTGGTCCAATCAGTCCCAACTGAGTACTCATTGGGGCGCCAATGCGTTCTACCGACCACATCAGCATAAAAGTCGGGATAAATGTATTGACCACCGCATGAAATAAGGACCAGCCATAAACCGGTAGGGGTTGTATGATCCAATCACCACCATGCAGGAAGAGCAATTGACTCAAAACAAAGAAAGTGGAAACCAGCATGGCATAGGCGACAAAGCGTGTGGAACCAATCTCTCGTAGCAATTCACCGGCACCGATAACATAGCAAGAATAGCTAAGAGCGGAGCCAAGCACCAGTAGACTGCCAAGCACGATGTCACTGCCACCGACAGAGAAATCCTGCACAAAAACCAATAAAACCCCGGCATACGAAATGACTAAGGAGATGAGTTGACGCCGCGAGACGTTCTTTTTTAAAAACAACATGGAAAACAGCAAAACAAAGCTTGGGGTCATCAGCAGGATGAGTCGTTCCAGGCTCACACTAATATATTTTAGACTGGCAAAGTCGAGTAGACTGGCGAGGTAATAACCTAAAAATCCGAGCACAATCAGTTTGAGTGCGTTTTTTAAAGACACAGGAGCTAGTTCGCCACGATGTACTTTAATCATCTGCGATAGGGCCACAGCCGCGAAGAAAGGCATGGCTAGTAGCAATCTGAAGCCTAAAGTGGTTGCCACATCAACGTCATATTGGTAGATAAATTTAATGACGATAGATTTTGATGAGAACAAAATGGCACCAAGCATGGCATAAACAAAACCTAGTTGGCGATAAGATTTATTATGTTGAATAGTGCTTTTGTTGTTCATAAATTTGTCGAATGGCGAACGGCGTCAATTGTGCGATGTGTTTTAAGTGGAAGTAGCGGTCTTTTGTCGCTCCTCAAGCATCAAGCCTGTCATTACAATATCTTAAATGGAGCTACGTAATAAACGCAAGCCATTCAGTACCACTATCAAACTCGCCCCCATATCGGCAAACACCGCCATCCACATCGTGCCCATACCGCTCAGAGTCAGGGCGAAGAAAACCAGTTTAATGCCGAGAGCAAAGGTGATGTTCTGAATTAAAATACGGTGGGTCGCATGAGATAGACGAATTAAGGTGGGAATTTTTCTTAGATCATCATCCATCAAGGCAATATCAGCGGTTTCAAGGGCGGCGTCTGAGCCAATCACCCCCATGGCAAAACCGATATCAGCACGGGCGAGTGATGGCGCGTCGTTAATGCCGTCACCAACCATGCCAACCATGCCTTTTTCAGAGAGTTCATGGATGGTTTGTAGTTTATCTTCGGGCAATAGCTCGCCATGGGCCTCATGAATACCGACTTCATTGGCAATATGGTTTACCGCTAGCTGGTTATCGCCGCTTAGCATCATGGTTTTGATGCCCATCTGATGGAGCTCTTCTAACGCTAGGCGACTACTTTCTTTAACCATATCAGCCATCACAAAAAGGGCGAGAACTTCTTCTTCGCTGCACAGCAAGGTGGTGTTTTTGCCTTGTTGTTCAAAGGTTGCGAGCCGGGTTTCCAACGCTTCGCTACAGATGCCGAGTTCGTGAATTAGGCGGTGACTGCCGAGATAATAGTTTTTACCATTAATAAGGGCTTTGGTGCCGCGTCCGGGAAGGGCTTCAAAACTCTCCACAGCATTAAGCTCTGCTTTGATTTCAGACGCTTCGACTAACGCTTTTGAAATCGGGTGGTCGGAGCGGGCGGCGATGTTTGCCGCGATGCGTAGGATGTCTTGTTCACGGTTTTCATCAAAAACGATGCGTTCACTTAAACTCGGTTTGCCCTGAGTGATGGTGCCGGTTTTGTCAAACGTTAGATGAGTCAATAAGCGACTATTTTCCAGATACACACCGCCTTTTATTAATATGCCGTTGCGGGCCGCAGTTGCGAGGGCGCTGACAATAGAAACCGGGGTTGAAATCACCAAGGCACAAGGGCAAGCAATCACCAACATAACTAGAGCTTTATAAATCCAAGAGAGCCATTCGCCACCAAATAGTAGAGGTGGTAACACAGCAAGCGCAAAAGCCAGCGCCAAGACCGAAGGAGTATAAACGGCGGCAAAACGATCGATAAAGCGCTGTGTCGGTGCTTTGGCATTTTGAGCTTCTTCAACACGGTGAATGATGCGCGCCAAGGTGGTATTTTCCGAGGTGGCAGTTACTTTATAGTCAAAAGAACCATTGAGGTTGATGGTGCCTGCATAAACGGAGTCGTCGATGCCTTTATCCAGTGGCAGACTTTCACCGGTAATCGGCGCTTGGTTAACGCTAGAAAAGCCGCTAATAATCACCCCGTCTAAAGGGATTTGTTGGCCCGGGCCAATACGTACAATCTGACCAAGAGCCACATCACGTGCGGCTATGTCTTGCCAGTTGCCGTTGTCTTGCAAGACCATGGCATGGTCGGGGGCGAGCTCCATTAGGCCGCTAATTGCTTGGCGCGCTCGATCTAGCGAACGTCCTTCGATCACTTCCGCCAGACTGAATAAAACCATCACCATGGCGGCCTCAGGCCATTCGCCAATGAGTAGGGCGCCGGTCACGGCAATACTCATTAAGGCATTGATATTTAAATTGCCGGTACGTAAGGAAATCCAACCCTTTTTGTAGGTATGTAGGCCTCCAATAGCAATCGCGACAATGGCTAAACCGGCTGTCAAGACACTTGGCCACCCGGCGAAATGACTGATTTCGGCGACCACGGCAATTAATGCCGCAATGATGAGTGGCCACCAAGGACGATGTTTAATTTCTAATTTACCAATCGTGGCACCATCCTCAGGGACTTCTGGTTCGAAGCCCAAACTGCGAATGCCTTTGAGAATTTGTTCCAACGAGCCGGGGGTATGAGTGACGGTAAGGACACGCTGTATCAAGTTAAAGTCTAGCTGCTTAACCTCAGGCATACCATTGAAAAGTCGACGAATCATGCCTTCTTCGGTTGGGCAATCCATTTGCATAATTCGAATGGGCGTACGAATATTGCCGTCCTTGACCCGTTCGGCCTTGAGCGGCGTAACGGTAGCTAAAACAGTTGCGTCCGCACCGTCACTACTGCAACTGCAGCAAGTGGAAGCTTTGTTTTGTTCAAACTGCTCGCTATTCGGGTTCTGAGGTTTTTTACTTTGACAGCTCATGATTCGATCATCCAAACTAATTTTCTTTTCTTTATAATAATGATTAAACACCCTGTAGTAACTATAGGGTCAAGTCTTATCAGGAGAAGTCAGTGAGAATTGGTGAATTATCGAAGTTAGCAGATTGTCCGGTTGAAACGATTCGATACTATGAGCGTGAGGGGTTGCTGCCGGAGGCGCCACGAAATTTGCAAAACAATTATCGAGAGTATCAGAGCAAACATTTAGAGCGATTGATATTTATCCGTCGTTGTCGCGCCTTGGAGATGTCTCAAGAGGAAATTCGCCTATTGCTAGTAGCTCGGGTTGAGCCTAATGCCAGTTGTGCCTCGGTTAATTCACTAATTGATCGTCATTTAGTGGATGTCAAAAGTCGAATTAAGGAGTTGCGCGCTTTGGCAGAGGAGTTAAGTCATATAAGAAGCCAATGCGGCGAGGCCAGAGTAGCTAAAGATTGCGGTATTTTGCACGAGTTGGAGCGGGTCTATATCTAAGTCGTTATGCGCTAGGGTTTTTACTAACATTTACTTGCTAAATGATGGATTTTAAAAGATAAACTGTTCCTATAATAAAATTAATGAACAGCATTGCTGCTCAGTTTTCAGCGATTTAGTTTGTATAGGAGATAACTATGAAAATTGCTAAAAATGCCATAATAACCCTCTTAACAGCAGCTATGAGTGTGACCGCATTTACTGCTCTAGCCGATGATGATAAGTGGGAGTCAAAGCGCAGCGTCAAAATTAGTCCGGCTCAAGCGGCAGATATCGCAAAGGCAAAAGTGATTGGTGAGGTGATTGATTTGGATTTGGAATTCGATGATGGTCGTCCTTATTATGATATTGAGGTGCAGGGTAAACGTACAAAGCATGAAGTTAGGGTTGATGCAAATAGCGGTAAAATTTTAATTAGCCGAATCGACGACGATGATCGTGATGACGACGACGATGATGACGATTAAAAGATCAGAGTAGAGATGGATACGTTGTGTTAACGTTTTAGCGAGTGATCGTTATCGCTGAGCGAGAGACCCATAGACGGTTCAAGAAAGTAGAGCTCAAAGATAAGGATTAAAGAGCTAGCACTACATGCACAAGACGGTTTGAAGTGGTCGCGAGTATTTGCTAAGTGTTGATGCAAATATTGCTCGTATTCTCAAGTTCAAAAGAGATGATTGTTTAGTTTAAGCATACATTAGATTTAAGTTAAGGCAGACTCCTAGGGGGCCTGCCTTTTTTGATATATCAGCTTAACGCGTCTGCTGTACTATAATAGAGTAGATTAGGTATTGCTTAAATGTTAAATAAATCTTAAAGTAATTATATAAGCGATAAACTGTCTATATGGCCAGTGTAATTTTTGAATTATTCGAATTCATACAGATTAAAACCCGAGCATATTGACTGCAGTTTTGCTTGAGTGACGGCGTTAGCTTTGCTAAGGCGCGTTTTTTTGCGTTTACCGTTTACTATAAGTGACAGTGATAAGCGTTATTGTGTTAATCCGGTGGGTCGTCGTCAGTGCGGCCTGTTTTGTTCTTGAGTCATCTAGTTAGAGAGTCCGATGAAGTTTACCATGCGTTTTAATCCTAAAATCTATGAGCTGAAGCGAGGTTATTCTACTGAACGCTTTTTACAGGACATAGGGGCAGGACTGACGGTAAGTGTGGTTGCGTTACCATTGGCCATGGCCTTTGCCATTGCGTCCGGTTTAAAACCTGAGGCGGGATTGTTTACAGCAATTATCGGTGGCCTGCTGATTTCAATGTTTAGCGGTTCGAGGGTGCAGGTGGGCGGTCCGGCCGGTGCTTTTATTGTGATTGTTTATGGCATTGTGCAGCAGTTCGGGGTGGAGGGGCTGTTATTGGCGACCCTGATGTCGGGTGTGCTTTTGTGGTTAATGGGTTTTTTGCGGCTCGGAGGCTTGGTTGAGTTTATTCCGGTTGCTGTAATTATTGGCTTCACTAACGGCATTGCCGTGCTGATCGGGGTTTCTCAAATTAAGGATTTTCTGGGCCTGCCCTTACAAGATGTGCCGGCGGATTTCTTCCCCATGATGCAGGCGCTTTGGGAAGCGCTGCCTGAGATGAATTTTCAGGCTTTCTTTGTGGCGTTGGTTTGTTTAACCATTGTGGTTTTGTGGCAGCGCGGTCTGTTAGCTAGTGGAAAGTTCTTGCGCAATAAGCAAATCGATAATTTCATCCCTAAGCTTCTGCGTATCTTTGCCCATATTCCCGGTTCAATCGTGGCACTAGTCGTTGGGGTTTTGATGGTTCAGGGTTTGGAGCTGCAGGTTGAAACGATTGGTAGTCGCTTTGGCGGCATCCCACAAAGCCTGCCCGCTATAACTGTGCCGGGTTTTAGCTTGGGTCTGATGAGTGAGTTGTTGATGCCGGCGATTACGCTCGCCGTGTTGGGGGCGATTGAATCCTTATTGTGTGCTCGTGTGGCTGACAATATGATTAAGGATAAGCATGACCCGAACCAAGAGCTTTTGGCTCAAGGTTTTGCCAATATGGTGGTGCCGTTTTTTGGTGGTATGCCGGCGACCGGAACCATTGCCCGTACGGTGACAAACATTAAAAACGGTGCTACCAGCCCGGTGGCAGGTATGACTCATGCGGTGGCTTTGCTTATCGTGGTGTTGGTCGCGGCGCCTTTGGCGCAATATATTCCTTTGGCTGCCTTATCGGCTATTTTGATGTCAGTTGCGTGGAATATGGGTGCATGGCGTGAGTTTGCGCGTATCCGTTCCTATCGTTTGACCTATGCGGCTACCTTGTTATCGGTGTTCTTCTTAACCGTGATGGTGAGTCTGACGGTGGCAGTTCAAGTCGGTATTGTGCTCGCGTGTTTTACTTTTATTTATCGCGTTTCAGCGTTAACGGTGGCTGAGAAACAAACATTGCCTGAGGTGTCGGGGCAAGAGGGTGTTAATTGTTATCGTCTCGTGGGTTCGGTTTTTTTCGGTTCGGTTAATCTGACTCAGAAATTGTTGAATCCCATGGCGAAAAAAGCCCTGGTATTGGACTTTTCAGGCATTGTTTATGTGGATTCGTCGGGGGTGACGGCCTTGAAGGAAATGCTGCATGAGTACCAAGAGCGAGACGTGCCAATTTTTGTTTATGGCCTTCGAGCTCAGCCTAAGAATATTTTGTGGCGCACCGAATGGTTGCGTGAATTAGGCGATGGACGTGTCTTTGATGCGGAGGCAGAGGTTCAGCAGGCGGTGATAGCTTGGCTACACAAGCAAGCAGCAGAGCAAGACAAAGAGCAGGCTGTCGCAGATGAGGCGGTGCAGTCCACGCTCGGCGCTGCAGCGTCGTCTAAAGGCTAAAACACATTATGATGCAATGGTTTGATGCTGCAATTTCTCAGTGGTCGGCTTATCAGCTCCTGAGTCTGGGCTTGGTGCCGACCCTGTTGGTGTTCTTCTTAATGTATTTTCTGCTGTTACGGGCGCGTTCAGATAGGCGTCTGGCCGAGTGGCGTCTATTTGATCAACAGGATGAGAACGCGCGCTTGCAAACGGAGTTGAAAGACGTGGAGTCTGAGCTAAAGTTACTTGACAATGAAAAAGATCATTTGGATAAGCAGCTTGTTGCTCTCTCGACTCAGCTTAATTTGCAGCAGCAATACAAAGAGCAACAAGAGCAGCAGACTGAGCAACAGCTCCAGGAGTTAAGTCGCAACTTTGAGCTCTTATCTAATCGCTTTCTCGACGAAAAAGGGCGATTGTTGGTGGAGCGTAATCAGGGGTCTCTTGAGCAAGTACTCAAGCCTTTTCGCGAGCGTTTGGATTTTTTCCAACAGCGTATCAATGATTTGCATGGTCAATCATTGCAAGGCCACAGCGTTATTTCCGAACAAATTAAGCAGCTATTGAGTGCCGGCTTGCGGATTGGTGATGAGGCCGAGGCGTTAACGCGCGCCCTCAAAGGTGATAAAAAAGCCTTGGGTAATTGGGGTGAATTACAATTGGAATTGGCTTTGCAGCAGGCTGGTTTAGAGAAGGACCGACATTATAAAACTCAGGTGGCTTTTAAAAATGAGGCCGGGCAGCGCATGTTGCCAGATTTGCTACTGTATCTACCTGATGACAAAGAGATTATTGTTGACAGCAAAGTGTCCTTAGTCGATTATCAGGCAGCGGTTGCAGCAGCTGATAACGAGGCTTTGGCAAAAGAGCACTTGCAGCGTCATGTGCGGGCGGTGCGTCACCACATTGATGATCTGAGCGCTAAAGACTATAGTCAGTTACCCGGCTTAAACAGTCCGGGCTTTGTGTTGCTCTTTATGCCTATCGAGTCTGCGTTTATTGAGGCATTAAAGACCGACGAACAGCTTTATAGCTACGCCTATAGTAAGAACGTGATTCTCAGCTCACCGACCACCTTATTGCCTTTATTAAAAACAGTGGCTTATTTGTGGATGCGAAGTGATAGTCATCAACAAGCTTTAGCGCTAGGGGATGAGGCAATGGCGATTTATAATCAGGCGGCGTTAGTCGCACAGCATATGATTAAATTGGGGCAGACCTTAGATACCTCGACCCGACAATTCAATCAAATGGCTCGCTCCTTTGCCGGTCAGCAGGGTGTCACGATGAAGTTGGAGCGCTTTAATCGCCTTAGTGCAAAGGCTGCCAAAGAGATGCCGGAGATCCGAGAGTTAGAGTTAAAAACCGAGTTGCCCCCAAGTCTTGATAGCGACATCGAATAAAAACAACAAAAATGCTTTAAGCCCTTGGTGTGTTTAGTCTTTTATGATATAGTTATGGGCTAGCTGCTAAAAAGGCATCCTTTCTGGAGCGTTCGGGTGTTTAGATGCGTTTATCAAGAAAAATCAGTAATCTCAATAATCGCAACAAACTAATCACGACACCTTTTAGCTAGTTCAAATATATTGCGAGTTCTCTAGGTTTTCGCTTAGCCGATTCCCGGTATTGCATGGTTTTCTATGGTTTTGTTATCCATAGGTGGCTTTGTATTTTGTACGGTACGGTTTTGATTACTTAAAAGCAAGATATTTACCCCTCATAATAAATGTTAGCCCCCACCAATCGTAGTGGGGAATGGAGTAATAAAATGTCAAATTCGACAACAACGCCTGCCGCTCATCGGTTAGGACTAGTCGGTCGTAAGGTTGGCATGATGCGTGTATTCACCGACGAAGGTGAATCGATTCCAGTGACTGTGCTGGACGTGTCAGGCAACCGCGTGACTCAAGTTAAGTCCGTTGAGACGGATGGCTATGCTGCTGTTCAGGTCGCATATGGTCAGCGTCGTGCTAGCCGTGTGACTAAGCCTCAAGCAGGTCACTACGCTAAAGCCGGTACTGAAGCCGGTACTATCCTTAAAGAGTTCCGCTTAGACCCGGCAGTCGCTGCTGAGTTTGAAGCAGGTGCTGAAATTCTCGTTGAAAGCATATTCGAAGCTGGCCAAAAGGTGGATGTACAGGGTACAACCATCGGTAAAGGCTATGCTGGTGTTATTAAACGTCACAACTTCAGCGCACAGCGTGCTTCTCACGGTAACTCAATTTCTCACCGTGCGCCGGGTTCAACCGGTATGGCCCAAGACCCGGGTCGCGTTTTCCCAGGTAAGCGCATGGCCGGTCATATGGGTGATGTTACTCGCACTGTACAAAACTTGGACATCGTCCGTGTTGATGTAGAGCGTGGTCTTCTTATGGTAAAAGGCGCTGTGCCTGGCCATAAAAACGGCAACGTTGTAGTGCGTCCTGCAATTAAAATGACTGTTAAAGGAGCCAAATAATGGAATTAAAGCTCCTAAATGCACAAGGCGCTGCTGACGGTACTGTTAGCGCACCAGAGACCATTTTCGGTCGTGATTTCAATGAAGCGTTGGTTCACCAGGTTGTCGTAGCTTATCAAGCTAACGCACGCAGTGGTAACCGTGCTCAAAAAGATCGTTCAGAAGTTAAATACAGCACTCGTAAGCCTTGGCGCCAAAAGGGTACTGGCCGTGCTCGTGCCGGTGCTGCGGGTTCTCCGTTATGGCGTGGGGGTGGTCGTACCTTCCCTAACAAGCCGGACGAGAATTTTACCCAAAAGGTTAACAAGAAGATGTACCGTGCCGGTATTCGTTCTATCTTGTCACAATTAGCTCGTGAAGAGCGTATTGCTGTTGTTGATTCATTCACTTTTGACGCACCAAAAACAAAAATGGCTGCCAGCAAGCTAAAAGCTATGGGCATGCTAGATTCAGTTTTAGTGATCACTGATGAATTAGATGAAAACACATATTTAGCTACTCGCAATCTGCCTGGTGTTGCTGTTGTTGAAACAAGCTACGCCGATCCACTTTCTTTAATTCATTACAAGAATGTGTTGATCACTAAAGCTGCAATTGCCCAACTAGAGGAGATCTTAGGATGAAAGCAGAACGTTTGATGCAAGTCATTCTGGCTCCGGTAATTACTGAGAAAGCAACTTTTATCGCTGAAACGTCCGCGGATCAACCGCAGATTGCTTTGCGTGTTGCTCCTGACGCAACTAAGCCGGAGATTAAAGCAGCGGTTGAGCTACTGTTCGAAGTCGAAGTTGATTCAGTATCAGTGTTAAACCGTAAAGGTAAAGTAAAGCGTAGCGGTCGTTCAGTCGGTCGTCGTAAAAACGTCCGTATCGCTTATGTATCACTCAAAAAAGGTCAGGAACTTGACTTTTCGGAGGTGAACTAAGATGGCATTAGTAAAAGTTAAACCTATGTCACCAGCCCGTCGCGGCATGGTAAAGGTGGTTAATCCTGAACTACATAAAGGCGCTCCATATGCTCCTTTATTAGAGTCACAAAAGCGTGGCTCGGGTCGTAACCACCATGGTCGTATCACGGTTCGTCACCGTGGGGGTGGCCATAAAGCTCATTATCGTGTTATTGACTTCCGTCGTAACAAAGATGGTGTACCTGCAAAAGTTGAGCGTCTAGAGTACGATCCAAACCGTACAGCGCATATTGCTTTAGTAGTTTATGCTGATGGTGAGCGTCGTTATATTCTTGCTCCTAAGAAGTTAGCTGTTGGTGCACAGATTGAGTCCGGTATTGAGGTGCCTATCCGCATCGGTAATGCCATGCCAATCCGTAATATCCCAGTTGGTTCACATATTCACAACATCGAGATGTTACCTGGTAAAGGCGGTCAAATTGCTCGTTCAGCCGGTTCATCTGCAGTATTGATGGCTCGTGAGGGTACATACGCTCAGATTCGTCTGCGCTCCGGTGAAGTACGTCGTGTGCATATTGATTGCCGCGCTACTATCGGTGAGGTAGGCAACAGCGAGCACAGCCTTCAGAGTTACGGTAAAGCCGGTGCCATGCGTTGGCGCGGTGTTCGTCCTACCGTTCGCGGTGTGGCGATGAACCCGATCGATCACCCGCATGGTGGTGGTGAAGGTAAGACCGGTGAAGGTCGTGAGCCTGTGAGCCCATGGGGTACGCCAACTAAGGGTTATAGAACCCGTCGTAACAAGCGTACTGACAACATGATCGTCTCACGTCGTAAGCGTAAATAAGGGGCAATAAATTATGTCACGTTCAATTAAAAAAGGCCCTTACGTAGAAGCCTCCTTGATGAAGAAAATCGAGGCAGCTACTGAAGGCAAGGATAAGAAGCCGATCAAAACTTGGTCTCGTCGTTCAACAATCCTACCCGATTTCATCGGTCTAACGATTGCTGTTCACAACGGTCGTCAACACGTACCTGTTTATATTAACGAGAACATGGTCGGTCACAAACTAGGTGAATTCGCGCAGACACGTACCTACAAAGGTCATGCAGCGGATAAAAAGTCTAAGAGGTAAGTGATGGAAACAACAGCTATTGTTCGTAACGCACATATCTCAGCGCAAAAGACTCGTCTTGTAGCGGACTTAATCCGTGGTAAATCAGTTGAGCAAGCGTTGAATATTTTGACGTTCACACCGAAAAAAGCCGCCGGCATCATCAAAAAAGCTCTAGAGTCAGCTATCGCTAACGCTGAGCACAATGACGGTGCTGATATTGATGAGTTATTCGTAAAAACTATTTACGTTGATAAAGCTCAGTCAATGAAGCGTTTTAGAGCACGCGCCAAAGGCCGTGGTAACCGTATCGAGAAGCAGACTTGCCACATTGTGGTTAAAGTCGGCGTTTAAGGAGTCACAATGGGTCAGAAAGTACACCCTACCGGGTTCCGTCTCGCTGTAACTCGTAACTGGAATTCTCGTTGGTATGCCGACGATAAGGATTTCGGTACTTTATTACACGAAGACGTAAAAGTACGTGAATACTTGAAGCGTAAACTAAAAAATGCTTCAGTTGGTCGTGTTGTGATCGAGCGCCCTGCTAAAACTGCGCGTATCACGATTCACACGGCACGTCCAGGTGTTGTAATCGGCAAGGGCGGTGATGATATCGCTCAGTTAAACGCTGATCTACAAAGATTAATGAGTGTGCCTGTTCACGTAGGTATTGAAGAAATTCGCAAACCTGAAATTGATGCACAACTAATCGCTGATTCTATTGCTCAGCAATTAGAAAAGCGTATTATGTTCCGTCGCGCCATGAAGCGTGCGATTTCTAACGCAATGCGTGCTGGTGCCAAGGGTATCCGTATCGCATCATCAGGTCGTCTAAATGGTATCGAGATTGCTCGTACCGAGTGGTATCGCGAAGGTCGTGTACCTTTACACACGTTACGCGCTATCATCGACTACGCAACTTCTGAAGCTGAAACTACCTACGGTATTATCGGTATCAAAGTATGGGTTTATCGTGGTGATTTATTGCCTAACGGCGAATTGCCACCAGAGTTAGCAGCACCTGCTGAAGATGATCGTCGCTCACGTCGTCGCCCTCGTGGTGATCGTCCTGAGACTCGTCGTCGCCGTCGCCGTCCTGCAGGTCAGCAGAATGATGCGGCAGCTGAGGCTAAAGGAGAGTAATTATGTTATCACCAGCTCGCAGAAAGTATCGTAAAGAGCAAAAAGGTCGTAACACCGGTTTAGCCACTCGTGGTACACAGGTTAACTTCGGTGATTTCGGCTTAAAAGCAACTGGTCGCGGCCGTTTAACTGCTCGTCAGATTGAGGCGGCTCGTCGTGCGATGACTCGTCACATTAAACGTGGCGGTCGCGTATGGATTCGTATTTTCCCGGACAAGCCAATTTCGCAGAAACCTGCTGAAGTTCGTATGGGTAGCGGTAAAGGTAACCCTGAGTTCTGGGTTGCTGAAATCCAACCGGGTAAAGTTTTATATGAGATGGATGGTGTAAGCGAAGAATTAGCACGTGAGGCATTCCGCTTAGCAGCTGCTAAGTTGCCTATTTCTACCACCTTCGTTACACGTCAAATTGTTTAAGAGGTTTTTATGAAAGCATCTGAATTACGTGAAAAAGACGTGACCGAGCTTCATAAAGAGCTCGAGTCTTTGTTAAAGGCACAATTTAACTTGCGTATGCAACACGCTACTCAGCAATTGGCTGATAGTAGTCAGTTGACAAAAGTACGTCGCGATATTGCACGTGTACGCACTATCTTAACCGAAAAGGCAGGTAACTAATATGAGCGAAACTCAGACTACAGAGAAACGCCAACGTACCCTGATTGGTAAAGTGGTTAGCAACAAAATGGATAAAACCATTGTTGTTCGTGTTGAGCGCCGTGTTAAACACCCACTTTACGGTAAAATCGTTAACCGCTCTAAAAATTATAAAGCGCACGACGAAACCAACCAGTACAACGAAGGTGATACGGTTGAAATCGCAGAAGGTCGTCCTATCTCTAAAGATAAGTCATGGACCGCTGTTAAATTAATTGAGGCAGCTCGCGTTATTTAATTATCGCAAGTATGAATTAAGTTGATTTGACACTGTGATTTATACAGTATAAAACCCAAACTATCTGATGGTAGTTTGGGTTTTTCTGTTTTAAGATGAGTGGTTAGCAGATTAAGTGTTTAGTTATTTTGTTGCTTTACGGCATCTTCGTGCAGTGACTCATTAAGCTGGTCTATAACCGTGCTCCAAGCGCCATCACTAGCTAGTTTTTCTTCGATAAATTGGCGTTGTGACTCACTCCAAAAAGGTGCGTCAACTATATGTACATCGGCTGCTAGTTGATTTTGTCCGATAAATTCAGCGATTTTCTCCTCACTTTCTTCGAGGCCCAGCTGTAAAAATAGATTAGTCATACGTGGTGTAGCGTCATTCATGGTAGTCTCCTTAACTTAGAAAGCTAAGTTTAGCTTAGCCCAAATGCTTAATGATGTCTATATTGTTACGACATATCAGCCGTTGTTACCGTTGATGATGAGGCGGCGGGTATTCGGAATCGTGTTATCGTCGTAGAGGTCTAAGAAACTACTCGTTGCTCCGTTGAAGGTCCAGAGATTAGATGCTCACAAACAAGATGATGGATAATACTCGCTGCGATGTGAAATTATCCAGCACCAAGCCTTTAAGCTAAAATTACTTACCTTTCAATAACAGCCCTTTTTGCACCTCAAGCACTAGACGCTTACCTATCTCCAGTGACTGTTCACTGAAAAAATCCAACTGCTGGCCGTCAGTCAGTGTCGCCTGATAGTGATAGTGCTCGCCCTTAAATAATCGCTTAGCAATAGTCGCTTGTAATCCCGAGCCAACCCGAGCAAGGCTGCCGGTGCCACCATCACTATCACCGCCATCACTAATAGGACGGACATGCTGTGGACGTATCAAGATGGCCTGATGACTCGTCGCTCCGCCCTCATACCCATCGGCACAGTGACGTAAAGCCCGCATCAATTCTTTGCCATGCAACACACGCTCTGCGCCAACACGAGGAGTAGTATCGATCCTCGTGTACACAATAGCGCCTTGGCCGATGAAGCGCGCGGCCCATTCCGTTTCGGGGTATTGGTACAAGGCCTCCGGCGTGTCACATTGAATGATTTGTCCTTGGTTCATAACGGCGATGCGGTTCGCCATGGCCATGGCTTCATGCTGATCGTGGGTCACATAAACAAAGGTGGTGCCACTCTTACGATGAAATTCACGAAAAATTTCTTCCATGGCACTGCGCAAATGACGGTCCAAATTGGCAAGTGGCTCATCCAATAAAATCACTTGCGGCGCAGAAACCAAGCAGCGCGCTAAAGCCACACGCTGACGTTGCCCGCCACTCAGTTCTGAGGGCATACGGTGCAACAAATGCTGCATATTAACCGCGTCCAAGGCCTCATTAATCTGCTTCTTATAGGCACTGCCCCTAACCCCTTTAAGCTTTAATGAATAACCTACGTTATCCGCTACAGTCATATGAGGCCATAGCGCATAGGATTGAAAAACCATGCTCATCTGACGTTGTTCGGGGGCAATGTGACGATCCGGTGCAGAAAGCGTCTTATCACCTAATAAAATACGCCCGGTATTCAGATGCTCAAAGCCGGCAATGCAGCGTAGCACTGTGGTTTTGCCGCAGCCGCTAGGACCCAATAGCGCAATAAAATCGCCTGGCTCAATGCTGAGGCTCAACTCACGGACAATGGGGGTGTCATGGTAGTATTTGCTGATATTGTCGAGGACTAGTTTTGCCATGGTATAACACCTCGCGGTAAGTGTTTAGCCAAGAGGCTTAAACATAGCATCAGCAGAGCGACTAGGGCGACCACTGCGACCGCGGCGGCTGCGGCGGTCACCATTTCGCCACTTTCCTGTAAATTAAAGATTAACACCCCGATGGTTTCCTTGCCGGCACTCCACAAGAGGGCAGAGACCGTTAATTCATTAAAGGCAATCAGAAAGACGAGAATCATTCCCGCAAACAAAGCCGGTGCCAGTAGGGGGATAATAATATCGCGTAAACGGCGGAACGAACCGGCACCACAGAGCTGTGCCGCTTCCTCTAGCGACATATCCAGTTGCATCATACTGCTCATCATTGGCTTAAAACCCACAGTAAAAAAGCGTGAGATATAGGCAAATAAGATAATCCACAAGGTGCCGTAAAGACTCACTTCAATGATCGGTAATGGCTTGGCAAATAAAAGAATACAGGCAATGGACAAAACCACGCCTGGCAAGGCATAGGGTATATCGATTAGCAATTTAGTGAGATTACTTAAACGATTATTTTCACGGTTAAACCAATAGACCACCGGCAGGGCTATTAAGACGATAATCAGGGCTGCACCGCCGGCGAGCATAAAGCTGTTTTTAAAGGCGCGCCAAGTGATGCTTTGCGACATAGTCATTTGCTCATAGCTTTGCAGTGTCATATTGCTCCACGTTAAGGCCACGCCTTGCGCAGGCACGAGGGAACTGGTCACCAAAGCAAATAAAGGCACCACCAAAATACCCGTTAAGAGCACAGCAATCAGCAATTCACAAGGTAGACGCCAAACTCCTAGGGTAAAAGCCAGTGGACGACCGGGCAAGCCCGTCAAAGCCATGCGTTTTTGAAAATAATGCTGAATCCACACCACAAAAACAGCGAAGATAGCAATCAGCAGAGACAGGACAGAAACTTCATTAATCATGCTGGTTCCGAAGTCCGCCATTTTCTGATAAATCAAGGTAGGCAGTACATAGTATGAGGTCGGGATGCCGAGCATGGCCGGAATACCGAAATTACCTAAACCCGATAAAAAGGCAATCGCCGCTGCAGCCCATAGGCCGTTTTTGCACAAGGGCAAAATCATATCGCGCACCACTCGATATTGCGTGGCACCACCAAGTCGCGCTGCCTCAATCAGCTCTTTGGGAATATTGAGCAGATTAGCTCTGAGGGTCAAAAAAACGAGCGGAGCATGTTGTATGCCCATCAATAAAATAATACCCCAAGCGGAGTAGAGCGGTTGCTTGCTGCCCAAAGGCGGTGCCATGCCGATGCTTTTTAACAGCACGCTGTTTGGGCCCATTAATTGCAACCAACTTAAGGCCATGACCTGTGGTGGAATCATCATGGGCAGCATGAATAAAAATACCCAGAGGCTTTTGGCGCGTATATCCGTTAAGCTGATAACGAAGGCTAGAGCGACGCCGAGAACTAAAGACAGCAACATCGCCATAAAGGAGGTATAGAGGCTGTGCCATAGGGCGAGCCAAGTGCTGCGTTGGCCAAGAATTTTATAGAGGGAGGAAGCTTCGCCGGCACTCACATCGTTTAGGGCTTGGCTTAATAAACGCAAGGTGGGTAGGGCACTGATGATAATAAATATCATCAGCAGCCCTAACACTAAGGATCGAGGTAATGCAGACGCAGATGCTCTAGTTAAAGATTTCAGCGAATTGTTCCTTATCCGTTTCGGCATTTTCCAGAGACTTAGCGGCATCAAATGGTAATAGTTTTATTTGCTCGCGAGGAGGAAAGCCCTTGGGAGATTTAACACCATTGCGCGCCGGTAGGTAGCCCTGCTCAACCACCAGTTGCTGACCCGCTTCAGAAAGCACGAAATCCACGAATTTACGAGCTAACTCTTGATTCTTAGCGTTCTTTAAAATGGCAATAGGCTCAGTGACTAAGCTCACACCCTCAGTCGGAAAAACAAACTCAACCGGGGCGCCTTTGGCTTTTTCACGAATGGCCAAGTAGTCCACCAAAATACCGTAAGGCTTGGCACCTGAAGCAATCGCAGTCAGGACACTACCATTGCCCTGTTGTGGCGCCATGCCGTTAGTTTTCATATCCTTATAGTACTGCCATCCGAATTTATCATTAGTAGTCAATGCGGATAGGTGAATTAGTGCCGCACCGGAATAAAGCGGGCTGGGCATTGCAGCTAAGTCCTTATACTCAAGTTTCAACAAATCGTACCAAGAAGATGGCTTATGAGGTGCTTCTGAGTGATAGGCGATACCTGTCGTGATTAGTTTGGTACCGTAGTAATAGCCTTCTTGATCATAAAGACTTGGGTCATAGTTAGCTTTCTCGGGAGAATCATAAGAGGCCAGTAAGTCTTCTTTTTTTAATTGTTCCAAAGTGACACTGTCAGCAATTAAAAGCAAGTCAGGATTGACCACGCCGGCGGTTAATTCCGCACGGAATTTTGTCATTAACTTTGTGGTTCCGTCACGGATCCATTCGATTTTTACACCGGGATTTGCTTTTTCAAAAGCTTCGACCGTCATTTGTGCATCGTTAACCGGTTGAGATGTATAGAGCACAAGATCTTTAGCATGAGTGATGTTGACTAAAGAAAGACTGAGCCCGGCGAGCAATAAGGTTTTTTTAAGCATAATGAGCCACATTTTAAATTGGTGAAAAATGCAGTCTAATTAAAGATTATTGCTTGATTGTGACAGTCGAAAACTGTTTAAGAGGAATCTGGTAGTTTTGAACTGTTGAGTTATTTTAAAACTGCCCCCTTTGTTGTATTTAATAAAGAAAGGGGGAGTGGCCGGTTCACGTTAGATGATGCCGTCTTTTTTCCACTTAGTCAGTTGCTCGTGGTCGAAAAACTCACTCAACACTTCCTCGGTGTGTTGTCCTAATGTCGGCGGTGGACTCTGGTATTGGACAGGCGTATCTGACAGCTTAATTGGATTGCCTAAGACGCGTACCGGGCTATCCTCAAAGCTTACTGTCATCTCGCGTGCGACTGCCTGCGGTAAATTCAAGGCTTCGTTAATGGTGTTAATTGCACCACAAGGAACGCCGGCGCTTTCAAAGATATCAATCCATTGATCGCGTGATTTACTTAAAAAGACCTCTTGCATCAGGGGGATTAATTCTTCACGATGCTGCACTCGTAAGGGATTCGTTGCGAAGCGACTATCTTGATCCCACGCCTCCTCCATAACCCGACAAACCGTAGCAAATTGCTTGTCATTGCCACAAGCTAGGACCATATGTTGCTGATTGGCGACTTCAAAGACTTGATAAGGCACGATGCTTTGGTGAGCATTGCCGAGACGTTGTGGTGTTTTGCCATTTGCTAGGTAGTTTTGACCGATATTGGCAGTCATGGCTAGAGCGCTATCGAGTAGAGACACATCCACCTGTTGACCGCGACCGCTTTGTTCTCGTGCGCGCAATGCGGCCTGAATACCAATGGTCAGCTGTAAACCGGTAAATAAATCGACCACGGCAACACCGACTTTGTGTGGCATACCGTCGCTAGGGCCGGTAATACTCATAAGACCAGAGAGAGCCTGAATAATATAGTCATAACCCGGCTTGGCAGCATCCGGTCCGGTTTGACCAAAACCGGTGAGCGAAGCGTACACTAGGCGCGGATTAATTTCTTTGAGTGACTCATAATCCAGACCGTATTTCTTTAGACCACCGACTTTAAAGTTTTCAACCAATACATCCGCCTCTTTAGCAAGACGGCGAATAATCTCCTGACCTTCAGGGCGACTCATATCAATGGTGATGGATTTCTTATTGCGATTGACCGTCGCAAAATAAGCAGAGGTACCATCGGCAAAAGTAGGCGGAGTCCATTGGCGAGTTTCATCACCCTGGCCGGGGCGTTCAATCTTTAGGACTTGTGCTCCCAAGTCAGCTAGGATTTGAGTGCAACCCGGAGCTGCCAGTACACGAGATAGGTCTAAAACTTTGATACCTGCTAGCGCAGTCGTCGTCATAATTTACTCTTTAAATAAAGGAAAGGAGATAAAACCACAAGAACTCAAGAGACCTACGCTTTTACATGAAAAGCGTAGGCTGTATAAGCTTTGCTGTGCTTAATTAACGAGCAGCAAAGGCCTGAATGCCGGTCTGAGCGCGACCAAGAATCAGCGCGTGTACATCATGAGTGCCCTCATAGGTGTTAACCGCTTCGAGGTTCATCACGTGACGAATCACATGGAACTCATCGGAAATACCGTTACCACCATGCATATCGCGAGCAATACGAGCGATATCTAGTGCCTTACCGCAGTTGTTGCGCTTGATAATCGAGATCATCTCAGGGGCAGCTCGGTTTTCGTCCATTAAGCGACCAACGCGTAGCGCCGCTTGTAAGCCTAAGCTAATTTCGGTTTGCATATTGGCCAGTTTTAACTGGAATAATTGCGTAGCGGCAAGAGGGCGGTCGAATTGAATGCGATCTAAGCTGTACTGACGGGCAGCATGCCAGCAGAATTCCGCGGCACCCATAGCACCCCAAGCAATACCGTAACGAGCTTTGTTCAAGCAGCCAAAAGGACCTTTAAGGCCACGGATATCAGGGAAGGCATTTTCTTCAGGTACAAAGACTTCATCCATCACGATTTCACCGGTGATAGAGGCACGTAAAGAGAATTTACCCTCAATTGCCGGAGCCGATAGACCCTTCATGCCTTTTTCGAGGACGAAACCGCGAATCTCACCTTCGTCGTCTTTTGCCCAGACGACAAAGACATCAGCGATCGGGCTATTGGTAATCCACATTTTATTGCCGGTTAGGGAATAACCACCCTCAACTTTGCGAGCGCGAGTTTTCATAGAACCCGGGTCAGAACCGGCGTCAGGCTCAGTTAAGCCAAAACAACCGATTAATTCACCGGTAGCCAGTTTAGGAAGGAATTTGTTTTTTTGGTCTTCGGTACCGTAAGCCCAGATAGGGTGCATTACTAAGCTGGATTGCACGCTCATAGCTGAACGGTAACCTGAGTCAACACGCTCAACGGCGCGAGCAATTAAACCGTAAGAAACATGAGACATACCAGCGCAGCCATAACCATCAATGGTGGCGCCCAGTAAACCTAATTCACCCATGCGCTTCATAAGCTCAGGATCAAAGTTTTCGTTGCGATTCGCTTCTAAGATGCCTGGCATTAATACTTCTTGACAGAAAGTCTCTGAGCTTTCTGCCACCATGCGCTCTTCTTCGGTGAGCTGGTCATTTAATAAAAAAGGGTCTTCCCAGTTGAATGGTGGTCGTGACATTTGAATTACTCCTCTACATGCATGTGAATGCTGTTTACTACTAATTAAATAGTTTCGCTAAGCGAAATTAATGATATACTATGCGGAACAACTGGTTTAAATTTACTACTTTTGAATAGGCTTGTAAAGTGTTAAATGATTTATTAAGCATAATAGTGCGCAGTGAGCAGGAAAAAGACCGTCAATTTATTACCTCATTGGCTCGCGGATTGACTGTGCTTTATGCTCTGCGCTTTTATCCACGCGGTATGACGCATCAGCAAATTAGCGAGATGACCCAATTGCCTAAAGCCACTGTTAGTCGCGTACTTCATACACTCATTAAGTTGCGTTTTCTCCGTAAGCATCCGAGCAGCGGTTTGTATGTGACGGATATTCGCTTTAGAGAGATGGCGGATATTGCCCCGGAGACCGATCACTTGATTCGTGACGGTAAGCCGTTGATGATGGCTTTTGCTGAAAAGTATGAGGTGTCGGTCAGTCTCGCGGTTGAGGATTCCGGCGAGATGCTTTATTTAGAAAGTATACGTTCGCCGGCACGATTGGCGGTGCAACTCACCGTAGGTTCAACCGTCCCTTTGGTTGATACGGCCATTGGTCGCGCTTATTACAGTGCCTTGAATTCACAGCAACGACGCAGGCTCGAAGAGTTCAGCTTGAGCGGTCCGTTGGCGGAGCATTTTAAAGCGCATAAAAGCACCTTGGATGAGCAGGCAGATTTTTATCAACAGCATGGCTTTTGCTATTCGGAGGGTGAATTCTCGCACGACATTACTGCCATTGCTATCGCAGTCCGTAGTGATGCCGCTAAAAATGGCTACTATGCGCTCAATGCCAGTGTGCCTTCATCCCGTATCAGTCTAGAAGAGCTGATTGCCGGAGTGGCTGAGCCGCTTAAGGTTTTAGCAAGAGAGTTGGAGCAGTTGTAATGAAGCCATCTTATCGCGCAAGACGTGCTACACATCGCGCCAGTAGCGTCGGTATAGAAAAAAGAGCAACCCAAGAACCACGTTTAATCCTTTTTAATAAACCCTACGATGTTTTGACCCAGTTTACGGATGAAGCAGAGCGGGTGACGTTAAAGGATTTTATTCCTGTGAGCAATGTCTATGCCGCAGGACGTTTGGATCGAAATAGTGAAGGCTTATTGCTATTGACCAATAGCGGTACCTTGCAGGCACGCATTGCCGAACCTAAATATAAGACCGTAAAAAAATACTGGGCTCAAGTTGAGGGTGAGGTGAGTGCGGCACAGTTGCAACAATTGCGCGAGGGTGTGCTTTTAAATGACGGTAAGACGTTACCGGCTGAGGTCAAGCAAATTGAGGCGCCTGATCTTTGGTTGCGTAATCCACCGATTCGATATCGAGCTAATATACCTACTTCGTGGCTTGAGCTCTGTATTATCGAGGGTAAAAACAGACAAGTACGCCGTATGACCGCAGCGGTAGGGTTGCCGACTTTACGTCTGATTAGAATACAAGTAGGAAACTGGTCTTTGGGCGATTTGCAACCCGGTGAGTGGAAAGAAGTAGAGCCGATTATTTAGTCTTAATAATTGATTAAATTTATGAAAAGTTAAAATATTAGATTTATAATTAGGTGTTAACCCTTACAAATTATCATCTCTAATCTTTTGCACAGGTGCTCTCATGGGCTTCAGACCTATTCCTGCGGTTATCTCTATTGCCTTAGCTTTAATTATTATTTATGTTATTCCCCTACCTGAAGGCGTATCGCCACAGGCGTGGACTCTGCTCGGTATGTTTGTCGGAGTGATCTCCGCAATTATCGGTAAAGTTATGCCGATTGGTGCGCTGTCTATACTGGCTATCACCTTAGTGGCGGTCACCGGGGTAACTGCGGATAAACCCTCTGCAGCGATTAGTGATGCGCTCAGTGGTTTTGCAAATCCGCTTATCTGGTTAATTGGTGTCTCTATCATGATTTCTAGAGGCATTATTAAAACCGGACTGGGAGAGCGCGCCGGTTACTATTTTATTGCGCTCTGGGGTAGAAAAACCATTGGTATCGCTTATAGTCTTGCTATCACAGAACTGATTCTGGCCCCGGTAACACCGAGTAATACGGCGCGTGGCGGTGGTATTATTCACCCCTTAGTGCGCTCTATTGCCAATACCTATGATTCAGATCCTGAAAAAGGAACTGAGGGTCGTATGGGTAAGTTTCTGGCCTTAGTGAATTATCATTGCAACCCGATTTCTTCGGCGATGTTTGTGACAGCGACTGCACCTAATCCCTTAGTGGTTAATTTGGTCGCTGAAGCAACTAATATGGATATTCATTTGACTTGGGGCACTTGGGCTCTGGCCATGTTGTTGCCGGGTCTGGTCGCTATGGCGATAATGCCATTGGTAATTTATATGATGTACCCACCGGAAATTAAAGCCACACCCAATTCGGCGGAATTTGCTTTTGAGCGACTCAAGGAAAAGGGGCCGATGACGCGCGGTGAATACATTATGTGCGGAATTTTTGCCATTTTATTATTACTTTGGGCAGGTATTCCGGCTATGATTTTTGGTCCGGCAGTGGCGGTTAATGCCACCACGACCGCATTTATTGGTTTATCCTTGTTACTGATTTCCGGCGTCTTGAGCTGGGAAGATGTGGTTACTGAGCGTAACGCTTGGGATACGGTTACCTGGTTTGCGGCTTTGGTGATGATGGCGACTTTCTTGAATAAATTAGGCTTGATCGCTTGGTTCTCGGGTGCGCTTGAAAGCAGTATCGGCGGACTCGGTTTGAACTGGTTAGTTTCCAGTGGTTTACTGCTGTTGGCTTACCTCTATGCTCACTATATGTTTGCCAGTACAACCGCGCATATTACTGCCATGTTTGCTGCTTTCTATACCGCCGGCGTGGCTTTGGGTGCGCCACCCATGCTTTATGCGTTGATGATGGCAGCGGCATCCAGTATTATGATGACCTTAACTCACTATGCAACCGGCACCTCGCCGGTGATCTTTGGCTCAGGGTATACTACGCTGGGTGAGTGGTGGAAGGCCGGTTTTGTGATGAGTGTCGTTAACCTGATTATCTTCCTCTCGGTCGGTGCTATTTGGTGGAAGGTGTTGGGCTATTGGTAAAGTGCTTTGTTAGAGCAATATTATTCATTTTAATGACAGTCTGGGCGGGTGCTTTATCCGCCCAGAGTCACAGTCTGGCGTCTGAGCAGAGGACCGAGCCTGCGCCGTCTATAAACAAAATCAACCAAGCCAGAGCAGAGCCGATCAGAATCGCTGCACTCAGTTACTTAGGCGCTGATCGTACGATGGAAGAGTGGCAAGCTACGATACAGTGGTTAACTGATAATTTGCCCCAATATGATTTTGAATTTATCCCCGCAGTACATGATGAGATTGTCGAGATGGTGCGGACTAAAGCAGTCGACTATCTGATCAGCAACCCGGGTCTGTATTCCTTGTTGCATTATGAGTATGGCATCAATCATATGCTGTCTCAGGTCTACGCTGCCGATAAGCTGTCGTCCTTAAGCCTAGGATCGACGTTGATTAAGCGCAAGGATAATCACGAGATTGTGACTTTTGAAGACTTACCCGGCCGTAGCATGGCTATTGTCAGTAGGGAGGCCTTTGGGGGTTATCGGGTGATGTGGCGAGAATTAAGAGCTCGTAACATTGAACCTGAAGTGGAAATGCAGCTTAAGCAAGTCGACTTTCCTATGAGCAATGTCCTCAAGGCAGTAGCAAGCGGCGAGGCTGATACCGGGGTGCTTCGTGCTTGTGTGTTGGAATCGGTGCCCAACTGGGAGCAGCATTTTAGTGTTATTGAAGCCACCGGAAATCCAAATTTTCCCTGTCATGTGACCACCCGACTTTATCCCGGTTGGGTTTTTGCCGGGATCGAGAACGACCGTCTTGTTGAGACCCGCGATATTATGCAGAGTTTACTGCAGTTGCCGCCATCTGATAGTGGTAGTGGCGAGATGTATTGGTCAGTTTTGTCTAATACCAAGGCACTAAATGAGTTGTTCAGAGAGTTGGAGCTTGGTGTTTTTAGTCCTAAAGGCCCCTTGTTGGTCGATTATTTTAAACGCTATTGGTGGGTCTTGGCTGGGGCCCTGTTTTTAGTCGCCATTGGTGGTCTTTATACGGCACGAGTGCGTTATTTAGTCAGCAAGCGGACGGCGGCTCTAGAGCATGCATTGGCACAACAAAAAGCCTTACAGGACCGTATTAATGAAGTCCAAGAGCAAGCTAATCACCAAGCGAAGTTGGTGATTTTGGGGGAAATGTCGGGCACCTTGGCTCATGAACTGAATCAGCCTTTAGCGACTATTGGTAATTACTCCAGAAGCGTGTTACGACGCCTTGACAGTCAGCGTTTAAACGAGGATGATTTGCGCATGGCTACTGCCGAGATTACAGAACAAACTGAACGAGCCTCCAGTATTATTCAGGGGGTCAGGGCATTTGCTCGCAAGCGACCGATGCGATTGGAACCAGTCAATATCAAGGAGGTTTGTGAAGAGGCAGTGCAATTAATTAGCGGTATGCTGTCAATGCCTCCCTCGATTTTGGTTTTTGATTTTTTAGGCGCCAGTAAAATTCTTACCGTTGACCCGGTGCAGATTCAGCAGGCCCTAATCAATTTATTAAAAAATGGCTATGATGCGATGCTAGAAGCTGAGGTGAAGATGCAAATCATTCATATGGTCTTGTGGCATTCTGAACAGCAGGTGCATATTAGCGTGCAAGATAGTGGTCCGGGCCTTTCTGAAGAAGCGTATGAAAATTTGTTCGAAACCTTTTATACCAGCAAAAAAGAGGGCTTGGGATTAGGGTTGTCCGTCTGCCGAACCATTGCCGAAGCTCATGGAGGCAAATTGGAGGTTGATGTGTTACCTAGCGAGAGCTCATTAAAAGCCTTAAGCGGTGCAACTTTTACGCTGAGTTTGCCCGCTCAGTAGTTACAATCTAACCTTAAGAGCTAGATAAACCTCTTTTCACATTTAAGGCGCTCATGGAAGCCGTTGATATTAATTTGGTCTTTGTTATTGATGACGACGATGCTTTTCGTCGCTCATTAGTGTTTTTATTAGAAGATTTAGAGTGGCGAGTCGAGGCCTTTGCCTCGGCTGCCGAGTTTCTTGATGCCTATCCTATTCCTCAGGAAGAAGCGGGTTGTATCTTGTTGGATATCCGTATGCCGATGATGAGCGGCATGGAATTGCAGTTAAAGTTAAATGACTTGGGTTGGAGTACACCGATTATTTTCCTGACCGGTCATGGTGATATCGAAATGGCAGTGCAAGCCATGAAACTCGGAGCTTATGGTTTTCTCAGTAAACCCTTCAAAGATCAGACCTTATTAGATGAGGTGGCGGCGGCGGTGCGCTTTGCTCAACAAGCAAGAGAAAATCTGCTGCGCCAGCAGGAGGCTAAAGAAATTCTCGAACGTCTTTCGCCCAGAGAGTCTGAAGTGGCCAATTTATTAGCTCGGGGTCAATCCAATAAACTGATTGCTCAACAACTGCAGATCAGTGAGAAAACCGTCCATATCCATCGCCAAAACATTATGGAAAAGGCCGAGATCAGTAGTGCTGCCGAGTTGGCTCACCTGATGCTCAAAGCTGATCCCCATAGTCTGGATTAAAAAACTCGCTATCCATTGTGTAGATAGCGAGTTTTCTTATTGCTTAAAATAAACTAAGGGTTTATTTGCGCAAATCATTCATGACATTGTCTACCTGATCAAAGGTATTCAGCATGGATTGTGATGGTTTATTATCCACTAGGCTGACCACAATAGTGACTACCATACATAAAATAAAACCGGGTACGATTTCATATAAATCACTGTTAGCGTAGTTCTTCCACAATAAGACCGTGGCCGCACCGACAATCATGCCGGCTAGCGCACCTTTAGCGGTCGTACGACGCCAAAACACAGATAAGATGATCAGTGGACCAAAGGCCGCACCAAAACCCGCCCAAGCATAGCTCACCATGCTGAGTACCTTGCTGCTAGGGTCTCTGGCTAGGAAAATCGCCACCAAAGCAACAACTAACACCATGAAGCGGCCAAACCAGACTAACTCTCTCTGGCTAGCGCCGGGACGCAAGAAGGGTTTATATAAGTCTTGGGTCAGTGAGCTTGAACAAACCAGTAATTGCGCTGATAAAGTACTCATAATCGCTGCTAAAATTGCAGCTAATAATAAACCGGCAATCAGTGGGTGGAATAGGAGCACGGAGAACTCAATAAAGACACGCTCCGGATTCTCCAACACGCGACCGGCGGCTGCTATGGCTTCGGGATCCGTTATGTTCTCTACCGGTGTGAAGTAGGCAATACCGAAGAAGCCCACGGCAACGGCACCGGCTAAGCAAAGAATCATCCAAGTGATACTGATACGACGAGCCTTGGGGATAGTTTTTACTGAATCAGCTGCCATAAAACGCGCCAGAATATGCGGTTGACCAAAGTAGCCTAAACCCCAAGCCAGTGAGGAAATAATGCCGACAGTGGTTAAACCAGACACCATACTTAAGCTTTGTGGATTAAATTGTAGGCTAGTTGCCGCAGCAGCCTCATAACCGCCAACATGGTTAAGTACAATAATCGGGGTCAAGATTAAGGCGGTAAACATCATGGATGCTTGCACCGCATCGGTCCAACTGACGGCTAGGAAACCACCGATAAAGACATAGGCAATAGTAAAAAATGCGCCTAACCACATGGCGGTGTGATAATTCCAACCGAACATGCTTTCAAATAGACGGGCTGAAGCGACGACACCTGAAGCACAATACAGCGTGAAGAAAATCAAAATAATGATGGCTGAGACAATACGAAGTAAGTTTGTGCGATCTTCAAAGCGATTGGCAAAGAAGTCAGACAGGGTGAGTGCGTTACCGGCGAGCTCGGTATAAGCACGAAGGCGTGCGGCCACTAATAACCAGTTAATGTAGGCACCAATGGTCAAGCCGATGGCGATCCATGAAGCGGAAATGCCTACTGAGAAAACCTCGCCGGGTAGACCCATTAAGAGCCAACCACTCATGTCCGAGGCACCTGCCGCCAAAGCGACAACAAAAGGACCAAGACTACGACCGCCTAAAATAAAGTCGGATAAGTCCTTGGTAGAACGGTAACCTAAATAACCGATAACCATCATCCCGATAATATAAATCGCGAAAACGATGATAATCGATGTGCTGACAGCACCTTGCATATCAATCTCCTTTGAGTTTTGGAAGGATAGCTTTTGAAAACGGGTGGCTTTCAAAAGCTATTTGATAAAAAATTTAAAAAACTATCTGTTGCTCATTGACTGATGCTTAAACTAGTTCAAGAAAAATCGGTCCTGATCGATGACGTCGGGGCCTATATCCGAGGTCGGAACAGCGAGCTCTAAATCATGGCCATTAAAGTTGCATTACCCCCCGCAGCTGATGTGTTAACGCTAATTGAACGCTCCACACAGAGTCTTTCTAAGCGATAATTTTGTCCCTCTTGTAGCGCCTCACAACTCAAGGCTTGTGGTTGAATAATAGCAGCTGCATAGAGCGCTAAACGTTGAGCTAAAGGCTTTAACTGATCGCTGTCGCCTTCGAAAAGAGCGGCGCCCAGTATAAACTGTTCATCATTGAGTAGGGCGTCCAACGACTTTTTTAACTCAAAATGAGTCTTTAATTCCTCAGGTAGTTGTGCCAGCAGTGGTTTAATAAAGGCTTGTTCTTCGCTTAAGAAAATGGCTTTGTTACCACTTGCCAGACAGCTGGCCAGTTGAACCTTAGCCCCAAGCTCTGTGCTCGGCAGGCATAAGACATGGCCTCTGGCTAATAAACGATACGTATTACGCTCGCCGGTTGGGCCGGGTAAATCCCTGTCGATGCCAAGCATGTGCGCAGCCAATAGTTCGTTAATTCTTTGGGTTTCTTCCGCTTGACCTTGTGCTCTGATCCAAGTCTTGAAGTGATTGATGGCTGTCAGAGCTGGTGATTGTTGCAAGGCCTGCTCATTGCTCTCAAAAGTTGGCGGCGGGCTGTTTTGAACTAAACGTAAAGCGTACAAAGGGCCACCTGCTTTAGGGCCGGTGCCTGAGAGACCCTGACCACCAAAGGGTTGAACGCCGACCACCGCACCGACGATATTGCGGTTCACGTAGATATTGCCGGCGTTAATTTGCTCACTTAATTTATCGATGTTTTCATCAATGCGAGAGTGGATACCAAATGTCAGACCGTAACCATGAGCATTGATTTCATCAATCACGTCATTTAAATTCTCTCGTTGATAACGCAATATATGCAGCACGGGACCAAATACTTCGCGCGTCACATCGGCGACTTTATTTACTTCAATGATGGTTGGAGGAATAAAGGTGCCGAGATTGCTAGTTGCTGTTTTGCTTAATTGTTCAATCTTAAAGCTTTTGCTCCGCATTTCTTCTATGTAGTCGCTGATATTTTGCTGTGCCTCGGCATCAATCACTGGTCCCACATCCGTGCGCAAGCGATCGGGATTACCTAGGCATAATTCGTGCATGGCGCCACGCAGCATGGTGATGAGTTTATCAGCCACATCTTCCTGCACACATAAAATGCGTAATGCTGAGCAGCGCTGACCGGCCGAATCAAAGGCGGAATTAATCACATCGGCTGTGACTTGTTCGGCTAAAGCCGAAGAGTCCACCACCATGGCGTTGAGACCACCGGTTTCGGCGATTAAGGGGATCGGTTGACCGGCCGCATTTAATCGCTGTGAGAGAGTTTCGGCAATGACCTTGGCCACCTCAGTTGAGCCGGTAAAGAGCACGCCTTGAACACGTTTGTCGGCTACTAAAGTAGCGCCGACATCACCTGCGCCCGGTAGTAGCTGGAGAGCATCCTGTGGAATACCTCCCTCATGCAAGGCTTGGACCGCAGCATGAGCGATCAGCGGTGTTTGTTCAGCCGGTTTGGCTAGGACCACATTGCCTGCCGCCAGTGCTGCAGCGATTTGTCCCAAGAAAATGGCCAACGGAAAGTTCCACGGACTGATGCAGACGACCGGGCCCAAAGGGGGATGCGTATCGATCTGAAATTCGTCTGCTACTTGGTAGGCGTAGTAGCGTAAAAAATCCACCGCTTCACGTAGTTCGGCCACTGCGTTAGGGTAACTTTTGCCGGCTTCCCTAACTGCTAAATTTATTAGTTCCGAACCACGTGCTTCTAATAAGTCGGCCGCTTTGATTAAGCTATCGGCTCGTTCGCAAGCTGGGGTGACCGCCCAAATCGTTTGTGCTTGCTCGGCGCGTTCGAGTGCAAGGGTTACTTCTTCGGTCTTGCTGAAAAGGGCTTGACCAACAATATCGCGATGATCGGCAGGATTGATAATATCGATTAAACGCTCCGTCGCTGCTCTTGGCCATTGTGCAATATCCGTTCCCAATCCCAAGGTTGCTGGTAGGGCCAGTTGCTGCTTGGTCGCACTGGCCAGTAAACCGGCTGAAAGTGAGGCTAAGCGATGCTCATTGGATAAATCCAGACCTTGGGAGTTAAGTCGACTCTCACCTTGATGACGGTACAGGAGACGAGGCTCAGGAATCATTGGGTGCGGTGAACCTAGAGGCTCGATGGCGCGACATTGGCTTACTGGGTCGGCGATTAATTCGTCAATCGGCGTGTTTTTATTGGCGATTTGATTGACAAAGGAGGAATTAGCACCATTTTCCAATAAGCGACGGACCAAGTAGGCTAGTAAGGTCTCATGTGAGCCGACCGGCGCATAAATACGGCAAGGTCGATTGAGTTTGTGGTCTGCGACTTTACCCACTACTTCTTCATAGAGGGGCTCACCCATGCCGTGCAAGCATTGAAATTCGTATTGGCCCTGATAGAAGTTGCTGCCGGCCATATGATAAATGGCGGCCACGGTCTGCGCGTTATGCGTTGCAAACTGGGGGAAGATATACTCCGGTTCGTTCAGTAATTTACGAGCACAGGCTAAATAGCAAACATCCGTATGCACTTTGCGAGTGTAAACCGGATAGCCTTCGAGACCATCTGTTTGTGCGCGCTTTACTTCGCTGTCCCAGTAGGCCCCTTTGACCAAACGAATCATCAGGCGACGCTTGGTACGACGAGCCAGATCGCTCACATAATCAATCACGAAGGGTGCACGTTTCTGATAGGCTTGAATTACAAAACCGATGCCATTCCAAGCGCTGAGGCTCGGTTCATGGCAGAGGCGCTCTAATAAGTCCAGCGATAACTCGAGGCGATCGGCTTCTTCAGCATCGATATTAATGCCTATATCATATTGATGAGCCAGTTGGCATAGTGTGAGCAGGCGCGGATAGAGCTCGCTCATCACCCGGTCATACTGAGCGCGGGAGTAACGGGCATGTAGGGCGGAGAGTTTAATGGAGATGCCTGGCCCTTCGTAAATGCCCAGTCCGGCGGCGTTTTTGCCGATGGCGTGAATGGCCTGTTCATAAGCGTCATAGTACTTTTGTGCATCGGCATCGGTCATGGCGGCTTCACCCAGCATATCGTAGGAGTAGTTAAAGCCTTTATTAACCCATTTGCGGCTATTGGCAAGAGCCTTGGCAATGGTTTCACCACAGACGAAATGCTCACCCATCAAGCGCATGGCCCGATCCACTGCCTGACGAATTAAAGGCTCACCGCCTTTGCTAATCAGCCGAGATAGTGCGGAGGACATGCCTTTTTCACTATTTGTTGAGACCAATTTACCGGTGACCATCAGGCCCCAGGTGGCTGCGTTAACAAATAATGAGCCGGAGCTCAGATGGGATTGCCAGTCACCCTTGCTAATTTTGTCCCGAATCAAGGCGTCACGACTTTCCTTATCGGGAATTCTAAGTAGGGCTTCGGCTAAGCACATTAAAGCCACGCCTTCCTGGCTTGAAAGGGAATATTCATGAATTAATCCGTCAACACCACTGCCAAGGCGCTTATTTCGTATGGTTTCAACTAGTTTGCGAGCGGTGCTCTTAATCGCTTCTTGATGTTCGCTCGCCTCAGCCAGTTCTAAAAGCATCGGCATGCACTCAGCCTCTGAGCGACGATAGGCACTGGTGATTGCTGAGCGAAGAACTGATTGAACGGCGATATTTTGGGCGAATTCCAGAAAAGGTTGAACCTTTTCATCCGTCATAGGGCACAGGCCGGCTTCTTCCAAGTCTACAAGGCTAGTGGCTTCAGCTAATAAGGCATGCTGTAAAGATGCCGGTAGACGGCCGGCCTCGATTTCTTCCAGCATGGAGTAAATCGACTGCTTGATAAACCAGTGTTGTGTTCGACCGATGCGCTCGGCCGCTGTTCGAATCCGGTCCCTCATAATGGGATCGACCTTGACCCCTAGTGTTGTTGATGACATTGACTTTCTCCATGAGCGGGTTGCAACTTTTGTTTAAGAGGTGCAACCTTTTGTATTCCATGGTTGTTTATATGATGGATTAGTCATGCTGTGAAATTAGGATAAACCCTTGTGTTTTAACAAAAGCTTAAGTAAAAACAACAAGATATAAGGGTTTTGAGTAAGAAAAAACCGGTTTAAATGTAATTAAACCGGTTGTTGGCAATCACAGCTCGAAGCTTCTTAGGAGATTTTGAGGTTAGTGAATTCTTTTTTAATGACACTAGCCACACTTTGAGCCACCACCCAGGAGGATTTAGGGTTGTTGGGTGACGGCGTATTGCTTAGTTGCAGACGCATTTCGCCATATTCACTGTTGACCAAGATATGGTGTTGGTTCTGCGTTAATGTCGGGTCAATAATTACGACGACGCGAGTGTTTTCCATACCGATACCGGCTAAGGCTAAGGTCGCTGCGACATTGAGGTTTTGCGGATAGCGCGTCGCGGCTTCCGCAGCGGAACCCTCAAAGAGAATCATACTGTCTTTGAGGTTTTCGGGAACGATAGCTAGCGCCTCTAGTTCGGGTAGCCAGGCAGTCACCGGTTTGCGAGACTCATAAGTCACTTGAATATAATCCGCATCGCGGATCGATTGTAGATAGTCCAGTCCGGCCACCGCCCCCGCCGGCAATAAGATACGGGTTTTGAATTGATCGGCGACCTTGAGTAATTCGGCGTACAAATCCTGATTTGCCAGCGCACCAATTGAGGTAATCAAAACATCGGCACCGGAACTTAGACAGGCAGGCACATACTGTGCCACTGCCTCCTGACCAGCCGCTTCGATAATCAGGTCTGCCTTAAATTCCCATAATTGCTCCGGTCGCGCGACCACCTTGACAAAGTCGGGTAATTCACGTTGTTCGGCATCTGTCAAAAATGATCGCTTGAGGACTAGAACCTCGATCTGTTGCTCACGTAGCAAGGGTTCAAGCGCCTTAAGGACGTCCTTCGCAATGGCGCCATAACCCAACAGGGCTAGACGTTTAATCATCTGAGATCTCCACCTGGTAGCGGGCTGTGCTTTTTGACATCAGCTTAAATATGAGCAAAATTACTTTCTAAGTAGTTAATGATGTCGCTTGACTCATACATCCATTGCACCGTGCCATCCTCATGTTCAATGCGCAGACAAGGTACTGTGCGCTTGCCGCCACCGCTGATTAACTCCTGCTCGGCCGCGGCATCCTTGTTGACATCGCGGGTCTGAATCGGCAAATTGAGTTTGTGCATGGTGCGACGTACTTTAATGCAAAATGGGCAACCGTGGAATTGATAGAGCGTCATTTTAGCGGTACGAGTATTGACCTCGGCTTGAGCGTCAGGGGAGCGCTCCATCTTGGCCGGACGCGTCAGCTGGTCAACCGTTGCAACGATGCAACCCAGGCCATTTCTTAATGCGTTAACTAACATAAACAGATCCTTAGAATTTAAATGATTTAATCAATAACACGGTCATTATTGAGGGTATTGTTCGGGTTTAGTAATTGACGGATTTGCTCCATCAAGTGCAGTTCTTCCTCAGTGCGACTGTGGTGTAAGAAAGGTTTCTTAATCACCCCGATACCGTGCTCGGCGGTAATACTGCCTTTGTATTTTTCGACAATTTTGTAAACCAGCTCTTCGACCGGAATATAATCTTCTTCGCGCATTCTGGCGGTGGTCAAGTGTAAATTACCATCGCCTAGATGACCAAATAGCTGGCACTCAATGCTCGGATATGCTTCGGCAATCGCCGCTTCCGCTTCTTCAATAAAACTGGGCATATCCTTGAGCGGAATGCCGATGTCAAAAGCCAAGTAGGGCGCGCGTGCTCGCATGGATTCTGCGGCGGCATCGCGCAAGACCCACAGGGCTTGGGCCTGTGCTATGTTTTGCGGAATAATGGCGTCGTCGGCTAATCCTTGTTCAATGGCATTTTCCAAAAAGCGCTGGAAATTGGCTTCGAGTTGCTCATCATCAGCGCCTTCAATCTCAATCAGAACATAATGCTCATAGTCGCCGCCAAATGGTATGTCACTATCAGTGACTTCAGCTGCAACGCTAATGTAGTTCTTCCACATGACTTCAAAACTGGATAGCTGAGCTAGGGTGGAGCGAGCGGATTTCAATAAGTCCGTGATCTGGCTAAAACTATTCATCGCTAATAGAGCCGAATAGCGACGCTGTGGTTTGGGGAAGAGTCGTAACATAACTCGGGTAATAATCCCAAAGCGTCCCTCAGTACCGATAAAAATATGCTTTAAGTCTAAACCGGTATTGTTCTTGATTAAACGACGGAGCATATTGACTACTGTGCCGTCAGGTAGAACTACCTCAATGCCCATCACTAAATCGCGCGTGGTGCCATAGCGCAAGACGCGATTGCCGCCGGCGTTAGTACTGACATTGCCACCAATGCGACAGCTGCCCCGAGCCCCTAAATCCAATGGAAAATACCAGTCCTTAGCTTCGACTAATTGACATAATTCTTCCAGTACCATACCGGCCTCTACACAGACCGTACCACCGATCTCATCAAACTCAACAAGTTGATTCATTTGGCCCAGATTGATGATGACTTCGCCGTCTTTGACCGTTGCACCCCCAGCTAAACCGGTGAGACCGCCCTGAACCACTGCTTTGATACCGTACTCAGTACAAGCGCGCATAATGGCGGCGATTTGTTCGGTGCTCTTGGGACGAAAGACAGCTAAAGGTTTGCCCGGTTTGACATCGGTAAAGTCCTTTAAATACTGCGTATATAAGCTTTCGTCCTGGATTTGTTGAAGCTCAGCAGTTGCTTGAAGAAATTGTTCTTGTGGTGCCATCGATGAGTCCTTATTCAATAGGGTAATGAAAATCATTTTACCCAGTTAAAAGCGCAAGTACAGAATACAGCGTTTTTTTATGGTTAATAGCTGGTATTTTGCCATTTTATAGTAATTGATCTAGGTCAAGTCTAAGCAGGATTGTACGTAAAAACCCACGAAACTAGATGATTTCATCTATTGAGCGGCAAAAAGTTCTAATAGGCAAGTGATAACCCTAACTCTAGAATGGTTACATAGATAAAAGGAGTTAACAATGAACACTCACATCAATTGCCAAGAGCAAGTCCAAAAGACGCGCCGAAGCTTCTTAAAAGGTATCCCTGTCGTGACGGCCGGTGCAGTTGCAATGCCGATGATGGCTAAAGCCTCCACCCCCGACGATGCGAGCAAATACTGGGCCATGTTAATCGACGTGCGTCGATGCATTGGTTGTCAGGCCTGTACCATGACCTGTATCCAAGAAAATGCCGTGCCCGAGGGTAATTTTAGAACTATCGTTTCTTCGTATAGCGTGAAAATGTCGGACAATCCAGCTGAACAACAAGCCGGCGCCTATGTTTTACCTCGCTTATGTAATCACTGTGATAACCCGCCCTGCGTGCCAGTGTGTCCGGTGGGTGCTACCTTTAAGCGTAAAGACGGCATCGTCGTGGTCGATAGCGATCGCTGCGTCGCCTGTGCTTACTGCGTACAAGCCTGTCCTTATGATGCGCGTTTTATTAATCCGGTGACTCACAAAGCAGATAAATGCACTTTCTGCTTACACCGTGTTGATGCCGGCTTATTACCGGGTTGCGTTGAGACGTGTGTGGGCGGCGCGCGTATTTTCGGTGATTTAAATGATCCGAATAGTGAAATTCGTCAACGCATGGAAGCGCACAAAGGTGAGCTTAAAGTGCTTAAACCTGAGATGAAAACCGAACCACGTGTTTATTACATCGGTTTAGACGATCGATTCACAGACAAGATCGAAGGTGACAGCACCTTATGGAAGCCTCGCAATCGTGGCGAAACGGCTAAGGCATAGGAATTGAGGAAAGAATCATGGAAGCACAAATTATTGAAACCTTAAACATCACCCACAAGGTGGGTTGGTTGCCATGGGCAGTGCAGTATTTCTTCTTAATCGGAATTTGTTATTGCTCATTCTTATTATCTTTACCGGGCGTAGTCTTTAAAAAAACCGAGTGGAAGGTGCCCTCAAATTACGCACTCATTCTTATGTTGACCTGTGGTTTGATTGCGCCGGTGGCGCTATTGGCTGACTTGCATCAACCGGGACGTTTTTTGAACTTCTATCTGCATTTCCAGGCGACGTCTTGGATGTCTTGGGGTTCTATTTTCTTAGTGTTCTTTGTGGTCTGGATGTTGATTTACGGCTTTTTAGCCTTGCAGCCTTTATTAAAAGAGTCAGCAGCAACTAATCATCGTTATTCGAAAATTGCCGGTTTGCTAGCGCTGCGCTCACAACCAAAGCATGGCTTAATTAAATTTACCGCTGGCTTAGCCTTTATCGGTGCGGTTCTAGTGATGATTTATACCGGTATGGAAGTGGCCGTGATTAAAGCGCGTCCAATGTGGAATAACTTTGCTGTACCGATTCAGTTTGCCTTGACTGCCATGGCGGGTGCGGCAGGGGCGGCCTTAATTCTTAACTTCTTTACTGAGAATCGTAGTAATCGTACCGTTACCACCCCTTTAGTAAAAGTTATTTTTTGGACTCAATTAGCCATTGTGGTGGTTGGCGGTATTTGGTTGTTACTAGGTTTTAGCGGTCTGAGTCCGAAAATTGCCCAAGCCATGAATTTATTAACCTTTATTAAGCAATGGCAGTTATTCACAATCGTTGGGGTGACTATTATCTTTGCGACCTTGTTATTAGCTTGGCGCTTCCCCGGCAATGGTCTGTTACTCGGTCTACTTACTGTGATTACTGTTTGGATGTTCCGTTGGACCGTATTTATGGGTGGTCAGGAAATTCCAAAGACCGGTGCAGGCTCTTATAGCTACACCTTACCTTGGGGCCCGGACGGTTTATTGGGTATTGTCGGTACTTTGGGCTTATGTGTCTTTGTCTACATAGTGATTACTTCCCTGGTGCCTTTAAGACAGCTTGAATTAGAAGAGAATTAATCTAGGAGTTATTAAAATGAAATTAAAGCGTAGAGAATTGATTGCTGCCGGTGGCTTAGCGGCCGGAGCGCTAGGTTTCTCACAGACTCTTAGCCGTATGGGTCAAAGTGTACTTAGCAAAAAAGATCCCAAAGAAGATAAATTAAATGGTTTTTCATACGAGCCTGAGTATCGTGTTAACAAAGAAACCGGTGAAATTACCTTAAACCCTAAGCAGCAAGTGAGTTACACCACTTGTCTAGGCTGTACAACTATATGTGGTGTGCGCGTACGTGTTGACAAGGAAACAGGTCAAGTATTACGGGTTGGCGGTAATCCGTATCACCCCTTAGCGGCGGCCAATCACATTCCTTATGAGACCTCGGTCAAGGATAGTTTTATCGCGACCTCTCAACACCAGGACTTAGGGCAGACCAATCGCGCCACCTTATGTGGCCGCGGTAACGCGGTCAAAGAGCATCACAACTCACCGTTCCGTGTCTTACAACCTCTAAAGCGCGTCGGTCCACGTAATTCGGGTCAATGGGAGCCGATTTCTTTTGAGCAGTTGATTCGTGAAGTAGCTGATGGCGGAGATTTATTTGGTGAAGGCCATGTTAAGGGCTTCAAAGAGTTGCGCGACTTGACGACCCCGATTAAGGCAGAGTCACCGGAGTTCGGTCCGATAGCTAACAAGGTCGGCATCATAACCTCGGTTAACGATGGTCGTGAAGCATTGATTCGTCGCTTCTGGAATCAGTCTTTTGGCACTCAAAACTTTGTTCGTCACGGCTCGTGGTGTGGTGGTTCATGGCGTTCCGGTTCCGGTGCTGTCTTCGGCGACCATCGTGCGATGCCGCATGCTAAACCTGATATGGACAATACAGAGTTCATCATTTTTATCGGTACCGCCCCCGGTGCTACCGGTAACCCCTTCCGTCGTACCGGTGAGTTAATTGCCAAAGCACGTACAGATGGCGAAGTGGATTATGTGATTGTTGATCCGGTCTTGAGTAATGCCGATAGCCGTGCCGCCGGTGACCGTTCGAACTGGGTACCGATTGTACCCGGTACTGATAGCGCTCTATTAATGGCAATGATGCGCTGGATTTTTGAAAATGATCGCCATAATAAGACGTATTTATCTTGTGCTAATCCTGAATACGCGGAATCCAAAGGCTTTCCTTCTTACTGTAGCGCATCTTGGCTGGTTATTCAGGATAAATCGCATCCTCGTTTTGGTAAGTATCTGCGCGGCTCTGATATCGGCGTCGAGCTCGAAGAGGATAAGCGTTACGGTGATGATGACCCCTATATTGTATTAAATGAGAACAATGAGTTCGAATCAGCGATTAATTTAATGAGCCCGGCTCAATTGGAAGCGCCTGAAGGCTTATTAGTTAATGGCAAAGACATACAAGTTAAAACTGCTTTGCAGCTCTTAAAAGAGTCAGCGATGCGTCAAACCATTGAGGAAGCTTCTAAGTACTGCGGTATCCCGGTGGCTGTGATTGAAGGCTTGGCTGAAGAGTTTACGTCGCATGGCACCAAGGCCAGTATTGTGGCCCACGGCGGCATGATGTCGGGTAACGGCTTCTATAATGCCTTTGGCGTAGTAACGTTAAATACCTTGATTGGTAACTTGAATACCAAGGGCGGTTTTGTGATGGGCGGTGGTGGTTTCAGAGATGCTGCAGCCGGTCCTCGCTACAATCTGCTTGATTTTGAAGGCAAGGTTCAACCTCGTGGTATCCCTTTGGGTCGTAACGTGCCTTATGAGCGTACCAGCGAGTTTAAGCGCCGCAAAGAAGCGGGTGAGAGTCCTTATCCGGCCTCGACTCAGTGGTACCCGAATGCTCCCGGTTTAGGAACCGAGTGGTTAGCATCAATCGCCATCGATAATCCATATAAATTAGATGCTTTGATTTTATGGATGTGTAATCCGGTGTACGGTATCGCTGGTTTAAAGAAAAAGTTCGAAGATCAGCTCATGGATCCGAAGAAAATCCCTTTAATCGTCTCGATTGACCCGTTTATCAATGAAAGTAACTGCTACGCTGACTACATTGTGCCGGATAGCTTGTTATACGAAAGCTGGGGTTGGGTCTCGCCGTGGAATGGGGTGCCGACGAAAGCCATGGCTGCACGTTGGCCGGTTGTTGAGGCAGCGGCTGCCAAGACACCCAATGGTCAACCGATTGCTGTAGAGAGCTTTCATATCGAGCTAGCAAAGTATATGGGTTTGCCGGGCTTCGGTCCAGAGGGATTAAAAGATGCTGACGGTAATCCAGTGCCTTTAGAGACGGCTGAAGACTGGTACTTCCGCGGCGGCGCAAATATCGCCTACACCGGTACTCCGGTCGCCGATGCGACTGATGAGGATCTTGAGTTCTCCGGTGTTGAGCGGATGCGAGCGGATTTGGAGTCTAGACTGAAGCCTGAAGAATGGCGCAAAACTGCTTATCTCTATAGTCGAGGTGGTCGTTTTGAGAACGCTGATGAGGCGCAGGATAAACAGAATCCCGAGTGGCAAAAGCATCGCTTTAAAAATGTTCTATGGATTTGGAATGAAAACGTGGGTAGTTCCAGAAACTATTTAAACGGTGAGTTTAACTGGGGTACAGCACAGTTCCGTGAGCCTCATTTCTCAGATGGTACGCCGATGCGTGAGATTTACACCGAGGAAGAATGGCCATTGTTGCTAGTCAGTTTCAAGTCGCAGTTATTGAGTCCTTATACCATCGGCACGTCTCTGACCATTTTAAAGCCGGATAATCCGATGATTATTCACCCAGACGATGCGAGTCGTTTTGGTTTGAGCAGCGGTCAGCAGGCGAAAGTCTCGACTCCGGGCGGTTCGGTTGAGGGCACAGTCATTGTGTACCCGGGCGTTAAGCGCGGCACGATAGGAATTGAGCATGGTTTCGGTCACACGGAGTTAGGCGGGCGGACGCACCAAATCGGTGACCATAAATGGCCGGATGCTCCATTTATTCGGGCCGGTGTCAATATTAACGAAATGGGTTTGACTGATCCGACTAGAAATCATGAAAACTTTTGGGTTGATAGTGTGTCCGGAGCAGTTGTTCGTAACGGACTTCCTGCCAAACTTGAAGGCATAGCGATCTAAATGTAGAATAGAAGGGGAGGGGGATCGCTCAAGGGCCCTCGCATTCATTATTCCCTTGAGTCGGCGAACCCGATGGCTCCCCCTATAGGGTTTGCCGTTCTTTATACCGGTCAATTCTTATGAGTTGACCGGTTTTTTATTTCCCTAGCTGATAGGGTATGCAAAGCCACCAGTTTGCAAGAAAGCTGAATCACCCTGACAAGTGGCAGCTAATCCTAACGACAAATTAGACCAGACCAAAATAGCGCAAGGCGGTTAGGCTAATGGCAATGGTCGGCATAGCTCCTACCGTGGTCAGACCGATAATATTGGCGGCCGCCACGTCATTAGCGCCCATCGCTTTGGCCATAACATAGCTCGCGGCAGCTGCCGGAGAGGCGGTCATCAATAACATCACGCCCATGGTCATACTGTCTAAACCAAAGGCCAACCCAACGATTATCGCCACAATGGGAGCGACGATTAGACGGCCGATACTAGCCCATAATGAAATATCAGAGGTGTTAAAGATGCGTTTAAAATCTAAGGTGGCACCGGCGCAGATCAAGGCCAAGGGTAAGGCCAACGCAGCGACATAGCGACCTGCCTCAGCAATAAGAGGTGATACCGGCAGGTTGATAGATTTGAAAATGAGCGCAGCAATAATAGCAATAATTAAGGGGTTAGTGATGATCTGTCGCGCCATAGCCAGTGGATTGAATTTACCGGTTCCTGAGGCTTTGCTTAGCGTAATCACCGCTAGGACATTTAATAACAGAGTCAAAAAGCCCCCGAATATAGCCCCAATCGCCAGACCGTCTGTACCGTAAGCACTACTGACAAAAGCCAGTCCCATAATCATCATATTGGCTCTGAACACGCCCTGTACAAAGACGCCTTGATCGCGAGGGTCCTTGATTTTTTTGCGTGCAATCAGTTCAGCGCCAATAAAGAGCATCATAATGCACACCGTACCAGCCATAACGACTTTGATATTATCGAAAAAGCTCGTGCTACTGCCATAAATACTAAAGAATAATAAGGCGGGTAGGGAGTAATTAAACACAATTTTTGCGGCCTGATCACAAAACTTCAGGTCGACCTGCTCAGAGCGACGTAAATACCAACCTAAACAGAGCAGCAAAATACTTGGGAAAGTCACACCCAAGGAAAATAGCACCGCATCAAAAAACGATCCAGTCATGACAACAACCAAAGAAAAGAGAGGTGGAAGAGAAAAGAAAAAAAGCAGGAAAGCCGATTTTCGTTTGTCACGACATTCTATCAGGCAAAGAGCGCTTTTTACTAGGCTTGTTTAAAAGGTAAGAAATTGTTTGTGTTATATACTTAAGGTCTGAATTTTTTTGAGGAAAAACAATCATGTTTTCTTTTAGTCGTTTTGTGCAAAAGACTTTCGCTCTCTGGGTCTTGGCTTTTGGCGGGATTGCTTTTATCAACCCGACATTATTTAGTTTTGTGGGACCCCATATTGCCTTGATTTTAGGGATCATCATGTTCGGGATGGGAGTAACCATGACTGTGGACGATTTTAAAGGGGTACTTAAACAACCTAAATCGGTCTTGATTGGCACGGTGGCACAATTTACCATCATGCCTTTATTGGCTTATGGGCTAGCGGTTCTGTTTAAACTACCGACCGAGATCGCTATTGGCGTGATCTTGGTTGGTTGTTGTCCCGGTGGTACGGCGTCAAATGTGATGACCTATCTGGCTCGTGGTAATACGGCCTTATCGGTTAGTTGTACCGCAGTGTCTACCATCTTGGCACCGATTTTGACTCCAGCTATTTTCTTTTTATTAGCCAGTCAATGGTTAGATATTAATGCTGGCGCCATGTTCAAGAGTATTTTACAAATCGTTTTAGTACCGGTGATTTTAGGCTTAGTGGTGCGCTCTGTGTTGGGCAAAAGGGCCGAGTCATATGGTGAGGTCATGCCCTTAGTTTCAGTTATCGGCATTGTTTTGATTGTGGCTTTTGTTGTGGGCGCTTCTAAAGACCGCATTATTGAGTCCGGTTTACTGATATTTGCGGTGGTGGTGTTGCACAATGGTCTAGGTTATCTCATTGGTTTTTTGGGTGCGCGCTTATTCAAATTGAACTTTGCGGATCAAAAAGCAGTTGCTATTGAGGTCGGTATGCAGAATTCAGGTTTAGGGGTGGCTTTAGCCGGTATGCACTTTGCCGCCAGTCCGGTCACTGCCGTACCGAGTGCTATCTTCAGCTTCTGGCACAATATTTCCGGCCCTATACTAGCCACATATTGGGCGGGCAAATCGGATAAAAATAAAGATTTTTTGCTTTAAGCTCTGTTTAGGAGTCTAGATGTTTAGTCAAGAGGAAATTCAACAAGCGATTACTATTCGCCAAGATCTACATGCGCACCCGGAGTTGCGTTATGAAGAGCATCGCACGGCCGCTATTGTTCAGGTTGAACTTGAGCGGTTGGGTTATGAGGTGCAAAGTGGCATTGCAAAAACCGGGGTTGTTGCGCTGCTAAGAGGCAGTCAAGAAGGTCCCTGTATTGCCTTTAGAGCCGATATGGATGCGTTGCCGATTGCTGAAAAAACCGGCTTGCCGTATGCCTCAAAGCATGAGGGCAAAATGCATGCTTGCGGTCATGATGGGCATACCGCGACCTTATTATTGGCTGCGCGTTATTTTGCTAAACATCGGGACTCTTTTAAAGGTACCATCAAGTTGATTTTTCAGCCGGCCGAAGAGGGGGGAAATGGCGCTGATTTGATGGTTAAAGAGGGCGTTTTGGACAATCCTCGGGTTGAGGCGATTTTTGGCTACCATAATCGGCCCGGTTATCCGGCAAAACAAATTTTGTTAAGACCCAATAGCGCGATGGGGGGTAATGACAGCTATGAGTTAACTATTTATGGCAAGGCCGGTCATTCGGCGATGCCACATTTAGCCATAGACCCTATTTACATCGGCGCGAATATAGTTCAACAAACACAGGGCTTGGTGGGGCGGGGCAAGTCTCCTCTGAAGCATGGAGTGATTACGGTTAGTACCTTTCATGCAGGAACCGCTTCCAATGTGATTCCAGAGACAGCAAAGCTCACGATCAATATTCGTAGCGACTCAGCCGAGACGCGCGAACAATTGTCGGGGCGCATCGAGGCCTTAGTCAAGGCGAATTGTGAGGCGTTTGGGGCCGCGTATCACTTGGCGCATATTAATTACATGCCGCCACTGGTTAATCCGCCGCAGCAGGTAGAGGAAGTGCTTAAGGCTTTAAACACTCATTTGCCTGAATATGATGTGCTTAAATTGGATTATATGCCTACCATGGGGGCGGAGGATTTTGCCTTTTATCTGGAGCAAGTGCCCGGCTGCTTTTTATTTGTTGGGGTTGGTGAGGATGTGCCTTATCTACACAATGAAATGTACAATTTCAATGATGAGATTTTAGCGACTGCGGCAGCGGCTTTTGTCGCCATTGCCAAGCAATATCTGGCGATTAAATAAGTCTCACTGTAGTTATAATTTTTTTAATTAAGTAATTTTGGAGTTAACTGGTGACTCAATCAATTCGAATCGGTATTGTCGGTTACGGTAATCTTGGCCGTGGTGTAGAAACGGCGATTAGGCATAATCCTGATATGAGCTTAGTAGGCGTGTTTACTCGTCGCGCTCCTGATCAGTTGGTGACCGTTGATGAGCAAACCGCGGTTTTTGCCATGGCTGATTTGCCGACTTTTCAAGACAAAATTGATGTCTTAATTCTTTGCGGCGGCTCAAAAGATGATTTGCCAAAGCAAACCCCCGAATATGCTGCGCTATTTAATACCGTGGATAGTTTTGATACCCATGCAAAAATCCCTGAGTTTTATGCGACGGTCGATGCGGCAGCTGCGCCAGCAAAAAAAACTGCTTTAATCAGTGTTGGTTGGGACCCGGGTCTATTTTCGCTTAACCGTTTGTATGCTGAGGCGGTATTGCCCGATGGTGAAACCTACACCTTTTGGGGTAAGGGCTTAAGTCAGGGGCACTCTGATGCTGTTCGTCGTGTCGAGGGCGTTAAAGCCGGGGTGCAGTACACTATCCCATCGGAACAAGCCATGACAGAGGTTCGCTCGGGTGCTCGGCCGACCCTAGATACGCGACAAAAGCACACACGAGAGTGCTATGTGGTGCTGGACCAAGGTGCTGACGCAGCTCAAGTTGAACAGAGCATCAAAACCATGCCGAACTACTTTGATGAGTATGACACCACGGTTCATTTTATTGATGAAGCAACACTCCAACGTGAACATCGCAATATGCCCCATGGGGGTTTTGTGATTCGAAGCGGCAACACGCGCGCTGAGCATAATCAAGTGATTGAATATGGTTTACAGCTCGGCGATAATCCGGGCTTCACTTCCAGTGTCCTAGTTGCCTATGCGCGAGCGGCATACCGTATGAATCAACAGGGTGTATATGGAGCCAAAACTGTATTTGATGTGGCGCCGGGATTATTGTCAATTAAGTCGCCTGAGCAATTACGTAAAGAAATGCTTTAATTGTCGATAATTTAAAAAAACTTCTCGTTATTCAAGAAAGTTAAGGCCGTATGTAGCAGTTTTTTCAAGAACTGTTCATACGGCTTTTTTTTTAATAAATGTCATTAATTTGTCGTGTTTATTGACTATGATTTTACTCATAGCCTTTATTTATAGGCTTAATAGTCATTGTTAATTGAAATATTACAAAAGTCATGATTTTGACATAAATCAGTCATCAATTCGTCATTTACGATCGTTAGAATTTCACATGAATTTAGCATCGAAATTTGACTAAGTTTCTATTTGTTTGCTTGGTTGGTCTTAAAAAGCGGTTTTAAGGCAGGCAGATGGTTTCACAGCGGATGTATCGCAAGCAGTATCTTTCTTGTTTTAGTTTTTTAATTTAATTATCTTGATTCTTAAGGAGAATAAAATGGCTGTTGCTATGTTTATGAAAATCGAAGGCGCTAACGGTGAATCTAAGGATTCTCAATACAAAGAGTGGACTGATATCGAGTCTTTCTCTTGGGGTGCTACTCAGCCTGGTTCTATGTCTACCGGTGGCGGTGGTGGTACTGGTAAAGCTAGCTTCAACGATTTACACGTATTTGCTCGTATTGACCGTGCTGCACCTGCTGTTTTAAAGCATTGCGCAACCGGTAAGCACTTAAGCAAAGTTGAAGTTGCTGTATGTAAAGCAGGTGGTGAGCAAGTTGAATACTCTCGCATTACTTTAGAAGACGTATTAGTTACTTCTGTTCAGTACACTGGCGACCAAGATGGTGACGCGATGATGGTTAGCTACGCTTTCCAAGCTGCTAAAATCAAGCAGCAGTACTGGGAGCAAACTGATCAGGGTGGTAAAGGCGCTGAGTCAGTTGTTGGCTACGATATCAAGCAAAACAAAGCAATTGCTTAATTTTAACGATTTATTAGTTAAAGTTTAAAGCTTTTGGCGCCGAGATAGAAATTATCTTGGCGCCATTGTTGTTTAATTTAATGGTGTGTTCAAGTCATGGTTATTGAGTACCAAGAGAGAAAAAAAACCGCTCAAGAGCGCCGTCAACATCAAGCCGCCAAAGACCGTTTGCAGCCGGCTCTATTTGATCGATTAACGGATCATGCCCCTACTAAAACGCAGGAGGTCCGTGATGTCGTGCACGTTGATTACGAGGTGTTGCGGGCTGCTATTTTAAGAGATTTGGCTTGGTTGTTAAATACCGTCAATCTTGAATCGATTGTGGATTTAGATGGCTTGGATGAGGTTAAAAAATCCTCAATTAATTTCGGCGTTTCACCTTTAGCCGGTCGACGCATGTCAGAAATTGATCATATTAGTTTACAGAACACCATTCGCGACAGTATTGTTAGTTTTGAACCACGTCTGATTGCCGATAGTTTAACCGTTAAGTTTATTAACGAAAGTAATTATCTTGAGCATCATAATGTCCTTACGTTAATTATTAAAGGCATGATGTGGTGTAACCCCTATCCACGCGAGTTTTTGCTGCGCACCAGTTTGGATCTGGAGAGTGGTCATATGGATATTAAGCAAGCAGAGGCTTAAGCTTGCTGATATAAGTGCCCTGTATTGCAATCAATCCGTCATTAGAATGTCATTTTTGCTTGCTAAGATAGTCGATTAAATTTTATCCCGATCAGCGCTTTGTCTATGTTTTGTGGGTTTTGCTCAATCAATACATGGATTTAGGCTTTATTAGCTATTATTGGAGGCTTCAATGGCCGTAGATATGTATATGAGAATCGAGAGCGTAAATGGCGAGTCCAAAGACGCTACTCACAAGGATTGGACTGACATTCAATCGTTTTCCTGGGGCGCGACACAACCCGGTTCTATGTCAACCGGTGGCGGTGGTGGTACTGGTAAAGCCAGTTTTAATGATTTATATGTGCGTGCCCGCATTGATCGCGCAGCCCCTGCTGTGTTGAGGCATTGCGCTACCGGCAAGCATTTAAGCAAGGTGGAGTTATCCGTTTGCAAAGCCGGTGGCGAGCAAATTGAGTATTCACGTATTACTTTGGAAGATGTGTTGGTTACCTCGGTACAATATACCGGCGCTCAAGAGGGGGACGCTATGATGGTGTCATATGCCTTCCAAGCGGCTAAAGTCAAGCAGCAATACTGGGAGCAAAGTGCTCAGGGTGGTCGTGGCGCTGAGTCAGTGGTTGGCTACGATATTAAGCAAAATAAAGCCACGGCTTAATCGCATTTAAAAGTTTACTGAGAGGGGCGTGGTTGTATAGCTATGCCCTCTATCCATGAGTTGTCAACTAAGTTCATAATCGATCCGACTCTAGCACGATGACAGTAGTGAAGAGTATCAAGGCGACGGATTGGCAGTCATTGTTGCGTATAGCTATCGGCAACATGCGGATGTGTTTAGTCCGTTAAAGACTCGAAAGTACCATTTTTAGAGAGATGTTATGGAGTTTTTATTGACCCTATTGGTCCGGGCTATTAATAATCCTTGGTCAATCTCATTGATTGTTATGGCAACAGGTTTTTTATTGTATGGTTTAAGCGGTGCAAAGCATCGCAGTCTCGGCAAAGTTATTATGCTGACAACTGTGGCTGTGGCAATGCTCAGCGGTACCTTATTATCTCTTTTGGGTCATTTTCTTACCGTACCGATAATTCATGCGATTGGTGTGCCGAGTAAAGGGCATGTGTTGTCATTTTATAAAACAGGCGATATTTATAACGAGAGAGACGTTATTGCGTTTAAGGTGGTTTATCCCTTTGCAAATGGTCAGTTGATTGAATCGCATTTCAAAAGTAATGACTTTAATTTGTTTCCAATTCGGAATACAGCTCATTATCCCCAAGTTGGTACATCGTTTAAGCTTAAATACTTAGCGCGATCACCACAACAATTTATCATTTTGACCGATAGCTAAGCGGATAGATTGATAGATTTGCGTTGGCAATAGGCCTAACTTGTTAGTTTCTTCTCTTATGGCAACGCATATCAGAGGAAATGAATTTTGTCGCTGTGTTAATTACGCTGATAGCTCAAAATTCGCCCTTTAAAAGGGGCTTTTTCATCTAGGCTAAATGGCACCGGGATTTCTTCAAGCTCAAAACCCAAATTCTCCATAAGACGACTGAACTGGTTCTTATAGCCGCGACCGGGACAGGTTACCAATACCTTGCATACAGGTTGTGACATTTTCTGAATTGTCTTGCCCAGTAATTCAGGGGTGCCTGGGTCATAGAGTACATCACTGGCAATAATCAGGTCGTATGTATCACTTTTCGGAGGCTTATCCCAATCCAATTGTATAAAGGGAATATCTTCGAGCTCGTTTAGCTCACAGTTAAAGGATAAAAACTTGCGACTGACCGGATGATAATCACTGGCGGTGATATCTGCGCCGCGATATTGAAGGGTTAGACTTGGCAAAGCGAGCCCACAACCCAACTCTAAAATGCGTCTATCGTTTAATTCAATTTTTTTTATGATCTTGGCCAAAACCGTACCGGCCGGCCATAGTTGACCAAATAAGCTCCAACTGGCATCACAGATGCCGGCGCGTTTAGCATCGCCATCAGGGTCGGCGTATTGAGTGCGGTCTTTAAGGGCGCGAAGCTGGCCTTTAAAGGCACCGATCTCAAAGTTTAATTGACGGGTTTTAATATCATGCATGTCTGACTCCTTGATTTAAGTTTGGCTATTCGTCAGCCTGCATTGATAGATTTAATCTATAAATAATGTCTTAGCATAACACTTATATACTGTAAGGGTGAAAATATTTATCTTTTTCAAAGACTTATGTGCGTATGGGGAGATTTTTTATCGCTGTGCAATTCAATAGTCAACCTGAAAATTAATCAGTTTTGTCAGGGCTTAATTCAATTATTGCAAAGACTGCGCTGGCATTAAAAATATTTTTAGCATCCACGCTTAAGGCACACTGAGCGAAAATCAGACGACGCCCGGCCCGATTGATGGTGACGCGCGCCTCAACCCAGTCGCCTGCGTGAGCGGCAGCTAAAAACTCACTGTTGAAACTAACGGTGACAAAGGAAACAGGCTTATCATGATGCGCCTTGATGGCATCCCCAAACGCATTGTCTGCCAAGGTCATCAAAAGCCCGCCATGAGCCAAGCGTACTTTATTTAGGTGCTCTTGGCTTAGTCGAATAGCTAATACCTCGTGTTTGCCATAGCTATCGAGTTTTTCATAATAAGGCCCGGTTAAATCAGAAAATGGACTATCTCGGTCCAATAATGCAAAGCCCTCCGGGATGATGTTTGTACCCATCGTTAATCTCTCATTTAGAACTTAAAATAATTACTCTAGTGTATTACTAATAGAACAGTTTTTGTATACTGTCTTGTCGGGTGTTCAGCTACGGTATACTTGCCGGAGCCTTGGAGAAAAGCTCAAATATGGCAAAACTCTTGTCAGGACCTGCTGAGTTTTGAGTTCCTACCTGGTTATTCGGCACAAGCCTCTAGTTTTCTTTGTATCAGTCAAAATATTATCTTCATGCTTAACAAAATTGTGGACTCTTTAGAACAAGCTCTTGGCGGTGTGTTTGATGGGGCAACGGTATTGATTGGGGGGTTTGGTGGTGCCGGCCATCCAACAGAACTGATTCATGCATTGATTGATCAGGGTGCTCGTGAACTGACGATTGTTAATAATAACGCCGGCAACCATGAGAGCGGTCTAGCCGCTTTACTCATAGCCGGGCGAGTGCGCAAAATAATATGCTCCTATCCTAGGGCGGCCTATGGTCATGTGTTTGCAGAGCTTTATGCGGCACGAAAAATCGAATTGGAATGTGTGCCTCAGGGGACACTTGCTGAGCGCCTTCACGCAGGGGCAGCCGGTCTGGGTGGTTTTTATACCCCTACCGGCTATGGTACGGATTTAGCCAAGGGCAAGGAAACTCGTGAGATTGATGGTAAAAACTATGTTTTAGAAAAACCTATCAAGGGCGATTTTGCTTTGATTATGGCTGAACAGGGTGATTGTTGGGGTAATCTGATTTACCGAAAGGCAGCGCGTAACTTTAATCCTTTAATGTGCCAAGCAGCTCGTACCTCAATCGTGCAGGTCAGAAAAATTGTCGAGTTAGGGGCGCTGGATCCGGAGCAGGTGGTGACCCCAAGTATCTTTGTCGATCGCTTGATTGAGATATCCGACCCGGTTCGCTCGGAATAAAGTCGTCATACAAATCATCATCGCTTTTTTATGTAAAAAGCAACAATAAACAACATATAAGAAGCATCTAAAGTAAAGCTTTCATTGATATTGCTTAAACCTGACGATGAAAAAAAAAGGTAGAATACTTCTTCTTAGGGAGAACCCTAGGTTTTTGATATTTACCAAAACCGTGTATTTACAAAAACGTGCTAATGTGATGTCATAAGTGCTATGGGGGTAGTAGTGGATCAGAATTGGCTTAAGAGCCTGTTTTGTGGTTTTTTGGTCATATTGTTGTATTTGTAACGTCATTTAATTAGGTTACAATATTAAAACCATGATTCATGTATGGTTTTGTGTTGAACCAGTGTTTCATTGTTGTTTGAAGTTTTTTGGAGTCCGCTATGAGTCAAACTCAATCTTCCGTAATCCAGGATCAAAATACTCTTCAATCAGGCGACAAAAAAGTTTCTGAGTGGAAGCGTTTTTTATTAATGGGTTTTATTGTTTTACCCGTTGTTACGCTGCTACTAATCTGCGCTTATGGTTTTGTTGTCTGGTTTGGGCAGATGTTATTCTGGGGTCCTCCCGGGGTATAACATATTATGCCGGTGCCGTCGTTTTTCCGGTTTACATCGTGACAAGCAGGCACTTATCTTGTTTGAGCAGATGCGTTCAATCTAAATAAAAGTTGAGCCAGACGCTTTTTTGTGATTAATAATAATTAAAGGTAAATAGCCATGAAAGCAATCAACGCTATTTTTCGTGCACTAGCGGATCTGTTTCGCTGGATTTATGACTGGTTTACGCGTCCGGCACGCCGCATAGGCTTGGGCTTGTTGGTAACCGGTGGATTTATTGCCGGGGTCGGTTTCTGGGCTAGTTTTAATGCAGGTATGGACTATACCAACACCGAGGAATTCTGTGTTTCATGTCATACCATGGGTGATAACTTATTACCCGAACTTCAAAAAACGGTGCACTGGAAAAACCGTACCGGGGTTCGCGCTTACTGCATGGACTGTCACGTGCCACACGGCTTCACTGACAAGATCGCTCGTAAAATGCAGGCCTCACGCGAGGTACTAAGCCATGTGGTGGGTACGATTGGTACGCGTGAGAAGTTCCAAGAGCACCGTCTTGTCTTAGCTCAACGTGAGTGGGCACGTTTTAAAGCAAATAATTCCAAAGAGTGCCGTAACTGTCACGATTATGACAGCATGGACTTTGACAAGATGAAGGTCACCTCCCAAATGATGATGCGTAGCGCCGCTGAGCGTAATGCCAGCTGCGTTGACTGTCACCGAGGTATTGCTCACGAATTGCCTGAGATTAAGGGTGCGGGCAACCCGGCTTTCGGTTCTTTATTATCTGAAGCCAGTCATGCATCAATCAGTGCTGGTGGTGTTTATGTTTCAGTCGTTCCGCAAAAGATTTTCGCAGACCAAGCGTTGACTCAAGAGATTGGTTCTATTGAGGTCAGTACACCGGTCAAAGTCGTGCAAACAGCTGATGGCGCTTTCGAAGTGGAATTGGATTTGTGGCGCAAAAACAAGGGGTTAGCGCGTGTATGGTATAACACCTTTGGTATGAACGTAACCAATGCTATTTTAAATCGTGATATCGATAAGGACGCCGAGTTTATTGCGGTCACAGAGTCTCGTATGGACGATATGACAGGTCTGGAGTGGCAAAAAGTCAACGCCAACGTCTGGATTGAGCAGGGTACCTTGTTAAACAGTGTTGAGCCGATTTGGGATATTGCCCGCCATAGTTATGATAGTGCTTGTAGTGTGTGTCACCGTCAGCCTCAACCTGCATCTCATGATGCTAACCAGTGGCCTGGCCTATTTGCCGGTATGGTTGGATTCACCAATATGGATAGTGAGACAGCAGACGTTGTACTTAAGTACTTGCAGCTGAATTCTTCAGACTTCGCTACAGCGAGTCAGTCAGGTCTCGAAGGTACTATTCAAACTGCGCGTCCATAGGGTTTAGGAGAATTATATGTTTACACGTCGTCAATTTATTAAGGGTTTAGCAGCTGGCGCTAGCGTTGCTTCTGTTCCTAGTTTTTTACTTGGCTCTTCTATTGTTAAGGCTCAGGATGCTGCGCCAGTTCCTGATGCTGAGTTAGGTCGTTGGCGGTTTTCCGGCGCTCACTGGGGAGCTTTCCGTGCCCGTGTGGTTGCGGACCGTGTGGTTGAGATTAAACCCTTTGAGTTTGATAAGCATCCGACCCCAATTCTGGACGGTACCATGGATGTCATTTATAGCGCCTCTCGTGTGCGCTACCCTATGGTTCGTCTTGATTGGTATCGTAAGCGTCAGCATAGTGATCGCTCACAACGTGGTGATAATCGTTTTATCCGCGTTAGTTGGGATGAGGCCCTGGATCTTCTTTATGAGGAATTAGAGCGCATTCAGACGGATTACGGTCCATGGGCTTTACATATTGCGAACGTTGGTTGGCGCTCTGTGGGGCAGGTTCATAGCTGCGGTAACCATATGTTGCGCGCAGTTGGTATGCATGGTAACGGCGTCGGTACTGCCGGAGACTATTCGACCGGTGCCGGCCAGATGATTATGCCTTATATTTTGGGTTCCACCGAGGTTTATTCTCAAGGCACCTCTTGGGATATTATTTTACAAGAGACTGAAACACTGATCTTTTGGGCTAATGACCCGGTTAAAAACCTTCAAGTGGGTTGGAACACCGAGACTCACGAAGCTTACCAATACATGGAAAAGCTTAAAGAGCGTGTTGCCGAAGGCAAGATCAAAGTCATTTCAATTGACCCAGTAAAAACAAAAACTCAAAATTACCTCGGCTGTGAGCAGCTTTATGTCAATCCAATGACCGATGTGGCCTTTATGTTGGCTATTGCTCATACCCTCTTCACAGAGGAGCTTTATGATCGTCAGTTTATTGATGATTATGCGATGGGTTTTGATGAGTTTACGCCTTATTTGATGGGTAAAACCATTGATATGATTGAGAAAACCCCCGAGTGGGCCGCCGAGATTTGCGGCGTGCCGGCTGAGCGTATCCGTGAATTGGCACGACAGATGGCGGGTGGTCGTACTCAGCTGATGTTCGGTTGGTCAATCCAGCGCCAACAACATGGTGAGCAACCATACTGGATGGGTGCGATTATTGCGTCAATGTTAGGCCAGTTTGGTCTACCGGGTGGTGGTATTAGTTACTCTCACCACTATAGTTCCGTGGGTGTTAACTCTTCCGGCGCCTCAATGCCTGGCAGTTTCCCCTTGAACTTGGATACCGGTCGTACGCCTAAGCATAACAATACTGACTATAAGGGCTACAGCTCAGTCATACCGGTAGCACGTGTAGTTGACGCTCTATTAGAGCCCGGCAAAAAAATCAACTTTAACGGTCAGGAGGTGACTTTGCCTCCTTACAAGATGGCGGTTTTCTCCGGAAGTAACCAGTGGCACCGTCACCAAGATCGTAATCGCATGAAACGCGCTTATTTAGAGCTAGAGACCGTTTTATCGGTGGATTACAACTGGACCGCCACATGTCGTTTTGCGGATATTGTTTTACCTGCGTGCACAACATTTGAGCGTAATGACCTTGATGCTTACGGTTCCTATTCAAACCGTGGTGTGATTGCCATGCACAAATTAGTGGATCCTTTATATCACTCGCGTTCTGATTTTGATATTTGGCGTGAGTTTGCTCGTCGCATGAATCGTGATATCGAATACAGTCGCAATATGGACGAGATGCAGTGGGTACGCTTCTTGTACGAGGAATGTCGTGCCGAAAATGGCCGCAAAGATATTCCGATGCCACCCTTCGAGGAGTTCTGGGAAACAGGCTATGTGCTCTTCCCTGAAGGTCCGAACTGGGTACGCCACGCCGATTTCCGTGATGATCCCGAGGTCAATGCATTAGGTACGCCTTCCGGTTATATCGAGATTTTCAGTCGCCGCATTGCCAGCTATGGCTATGAGGATTGTCCAGGTCATCCGATCTGGATGGAAAAGGTAGAGCGTTCACATGGTGGTCCGGGCTCCGACAAACACCCGCTTTGGCTACAGTCAGTGCACCCGGATACCCGCTTGCACTCACAAACCAATGAATCCGAAACGCGTCGTGCGATTTATACCGTACAAGGTCGAGAGCCAATTTATATGGGTCCTGAAGACGCCTTAGCACGCGGCCTCAAATCCGGTGATTTGGTGCGAGTCTTTAATGACCGTGGTCAATTATTAGCCGGTTTGGTTGTGTCGCCTAATTTCCCGAAAGGCGTTGTGCGTATTCAAGAGGGTGCTTGGTATGGTCCAACCGGTCCCGAAATAGGTGCTTTAGATACTTATGGTGACCCGAATACGGTGACGCTTGATGTTGGAACCTCTCAATTGGCGCAAGGCCCAAGTGCTAACACGTGTTTGGTCGAAGTCGAGTTCTTCCGAGGCGAAGCACCGCCGGTTACTTCATTCGGCGGACCTATTGAGGTCGATATCGATGGCAAACCGGTTGAGCCACAGCCTGAGCCGGAAGAAGAGCAAGCGTCTTAAGAATCTAGTCTTAAGGCTGACCTCGTGTGGTTCTAGTGTTAGCAGGGCCACACGAATTATCGCGTATTGAGTTGTTTTCTTGCGCGAAGCGCTTCTATTAACACAAATAAGGCTGAGCGGATGGCTCGGCCTTTTTGTCTTGTTAAATTCAATTAAAATATCAAACGATAGTGATGTGATATTTTTAACGCTGAGCAAATGATGGATAAAGAGTTAGAACAAAACTGGAAAAAAATTAACCAACAACGCGCCGCTTTTTATGGTTGGTTTGCAGGTGCCTTCGCCAGCGAACTGTCAAAACAGGCCTTTGCTTTTTATAGTGGGGGTGAGCTGGATTCTTTGCTTGAAGTGCTGAAACAAATCGGCTTTGAGGACGAAGTAGCGCGTTTAAGAGAGTTTACTTCGACTCTGGAAGGCACAGAAGATGAGCGAATTGATCTGATGGCTGATTTTGCTTCTTGTTTTTTATTGGATAGTCGTAACTCCGCCTTACCCTACGCGTCTTATTATTTAGGCGAGGAGAAGCTGCTTTATGGTGAAGCCAGTAGCCGCATGAATGAGTTTTTGCAAGGCAATCAACTACAGCTTCACGAAGACTTTAGGGAGCCTGCCGATCATTTAGTGGTTTATCTTGCCGTGATGGCGGACTGGTGTGCCGAGGTGGCTGAAATTAAGGACCCGATGGAGATTCAACGCCAGGTCTTCGAGCAGCATGAGTTTTTAACTGAGGCATTACTGACCTGGCTTGATCAGTGGGCAGAACGTTTGGGCAATATCCCTCATCTGCGTTTTACTTTTTATCCTGCCATGGGTCAGCTGTTATTAAGCTATATACGTGCTGATGCTGCTGCCATGAGTGAGGGTCAAACGGATGAGCAAACTGCCATAGAGTCAAGGCAGCAAAACCCGACTACCTCTGACGGTAATCACACCCTGCACTAAAGGTGGCTGACTTATTGCTAAAGGCGCAGGACTTGGGTCTTAGCCGCCGCGACCGATTGCTTTTTGAGCAGCTGTCTTTCGAGATTCGACAGGCTCAGCTGTGGCATTTGCGTGGTGATAACGGCAGTGGTAAAAGCTCATTACTGGATTTATTGGTCGGCTTAAATACCGCCGACCATGGCAAGGTGTTTTGGTTTGAACAAGGGCAAAATGCAAATAACGATTCAGCCCTAACACCGACAGCGGCTACCGCTAAAGAGCTGTTTCATTATTGTCGTCAACAAAATGCAGTGAATCCTCGCTTGAGTATTCGGGAAAATATCAAACGCCAAGCACGTTGGGCTAACAGCCAATTCTCAGAGGCAAATTTGATGGTTTGGGCTGATGAAGTCGGTCTGCTGGCCTTATTAGATGAGCCGGCAGGACTTTTATCACAAGGGCAGAAGAAACAGATTTCTTTAGCAAGGTTACGTTTGTTCGGACAACGGCCATTGTGGTTATTGGATGAGCCTTTTAATTCATTGGATAGATTGGCAGTTGAGCGCCTCGAAGCTTGGATAGCAGAGCATATCGCAGCAGGTGGTGCGGCCATCATGGTTAGTCATACTGAACAATGTCAGCGCTTAGCAGTGCACTCATTGCATTTGTCTGGTGCTGTGACATTGATGGATTAAGCGAGTCACTATGTTGTTATCCCTGACTGCTCGCGAAGTACTGTTGATGCTTAAAAATCGTTCAGCGATTTATCGAGCGGTGTTTTTTTTGCTGTTAGTCGCGGCTTTATTTCCCCTAGCGATTAGCGGGGATCCTGAGTTTTTGCAACAAATCGGCTTAGGGGTGATGATGATTGCCGCTTTGTTAGCGAATTTATTGTCACTGTCACTGATTTTTGAAGATGATTTTCAAGACGGCAGTCTCGCACAAATGTTGTTGTCGCCGATTGATGCCGTATATTTTATTTATAGCAAGATGCTTGCGCATTGGTTGTGTATTTGTTTGCCCTTATTGTTTGGTGCTTTGTTGCTGGCTGTGCAATATCATTTTGAATTTAAACAAATAATCCGAATCTTACCCTTGTTGTTCTTTTTTACTTTGATTTTAACGGCGGTAGGTACCTTAGCAGCGGCGTTGACAGTGGGATTGTCGCAAAGTTTATTACCTGCCTTGCTATATATTCCGCTCTGTGTGCCAGCCCTAATTTTTGCGGCAGGGGCGCTTGATGAGCAGAATCACTTAGCCCATTTGCAATTATTAATGGCCTTGGCATTGTTCTCATGGTTCTTTTTTCCATGGGCTTCGCGTTTTGCTATTAAAACTACCTATGAATAAACAAATGAGCAACTACACTCAAGACTCTCAGCAAGTAAAAACTTGGCGTCGTTTTGCTAGTCCCTTATACTTCGAGCGCTTTGCAAAGCGTGGCTCTATGGCCGCCTTGTTAATCGCCGTGGTATTAGGGATTATTGGTTGTATTTACGGCTTTTTATTTGCACCGGTGGATGCGGTGCAGGGTAATAGCTATAGAATAATGTTCCTACATGTGCCCAGTAGCTGGATGGCCATGATTATTTATGTGGCGATGGCCTTTTGGTCCATTATTTATCTTGTCTGGCGCACCCATACGTCAATTTTAATGGTGCGGGCAATGGTGCCGACGGGTGCCTTGATGTGTTTATTGTCTTTGTTAAGCGGTGCTATTTGGGGTAAACCGACTTGGGGTACCTATTGGGTCTGGGATGCACGTTTAACTGCTATGTTGTTGTTGTTATTTCTTTATTTGGGCTTAATAGCCTTGTTGCAAAGCATTCGTAGTGAACAAAGAGCGAACTTAGTGGCCGCACTCTGGTCTATTGTAGGTGTGGCCAATGTGCCGATTATTTATTTTTCGGTGGTTTGGTGGAATACCTTGCATCAGGGCGCGAGTATCAGCATGAATCGCGGTATTTCTATCCATCCCGATATGTTTTATGCCTTGATGTTTATGACCTTTGCCGCTTGGGCTTATGCGATCGGGGTGATTCTAGCTCGTGCGCGTTGGTTATTACTCAATAAATACGCTCATAGCGATTGGGCGCAGCAAGTCCTACTTGGCAAGGAGGGTCACTAATGTACTGGCAGTCCTTGAATGATTTTTTAACCATGGGTGGCCATGGGGTTTATGTTTGGTCTGTTTTCTTACTGTGCGTATTACTGCTTATAATCGAGGGCGTTTCTTTGTTGCAGTTAAAACAGAAAACGCTAAAGCGGTTTCGTAGAATTCGACTTTTGGCTTCTAAAAAAGGTGATAAATGAATAAGCGACAAAAGCGATTGCTTTGGGTTTTGGCATTAGTGCTTGTTTTAATTGCTTGTACTATCCTAGTGGTCAATGCATTGCGTAATAATATGGTGTTTTTCCATACGCCGACAGAGGTGCGTGCCGACAAGGTAGCGGTTGATAAATACGTGCGAGTCGGTGGTCTGGTGAAACCAGGAACCTTAGTCAAACACAAGGATTCGGTGCAGATTGATTTTGATTTGATTGACGATTGGGACTCCATTCCGGTTAGCTACGAAGGACTGTTGCCGGATCTCTTTGGCGAAGGTCAAGGAGCTGTCCTAGAGGGTGAATGGAATGGCGAACGCTTTGTAGCGAGCCGAGTCTTTGCCAAACATGATGAAAACTACATGCCACCCGAGGTTGCAAAAGCCGCTACCGGCATGCATGAGAAGTATACTGGTGGTGCCATTCCCTTAGATGGCTCCAAAACAGAGGTGGCACAATGATTTGGGTGAATTTAGGTAGTTTTGCCTTATTGCTAGGCGTCATGTTTTCCCTATTTGCGGCAATCGCTGCCTTTTATGCTGCACAAAAGCGTCAGGATTTAATTCCTCTAGTCAAACTCAGCGGTAGCTTGACCAACTTGCTGGTCTTGATTGCCTTTATCGCGTTGTTAGTTTTGCTGGTTAATGACTTGTTTTATGTGCGCTATGTGGCTCAGCATTCTAATAGCCAACTACCCGTTTTTTATAAAATTTCGGCGGCCTGGGGTGGTCATGAAGGCTCACTGTTATTTTGGGCCTTGCTTTTAGCTATTTGGAATCAAATTTTTCAGCGTTGGTCTAAGATGTTGACGCCGGGCTTGGCACTCAATGCCCTTGGCGTGCTGAATGCGGTGATGACGGGATTTCTACTGTTTATTCTGGCCGGTTCCAGCCCCTTTAATCTCATTGAACCAGCCCCACCCGAGGGGGCTGATTTGAACCCGTTGCTGCAGGATATCGGTTTAGTGGTGCATCCGCCCTTTTTATACCTAGGTTATGTCGGCACCACCCATGTCTTTGCCTTGTCTTTGGCAGCCTTAATCACCGGTGAAGCTGGCAGAGCTTGGGCAGCTAGCTGTCGACCATGGGCTTTGGCTGCTTGGGGGTTTTTATCCATTGGCATTTTAATTGGCAGTATGTGGGCTTACTATGAGCTTGGTTGGGGCGGCTGGTGGTTCTGGGATCCGGTGGAAAATGCCTCCCTGATGCCATGGTTTTGCTTGACCGCCTTGATTCATTGCTTGTTAGTGGCTGAAAAGCGCCAAGTATTCCGGCATTGGAGCATTTTATTAAGTATTGCCTCGTTTGCCTTGGCCTTACTGGGTACTTTCCTCGTGCGTTCAGGTGTTTTAACCTCAGTTCATGCCTTTGCCAGTGATGCGACTCGCGGTGTCTTTATTTTGATCTTCCTATTTGTCGTGATCGGTGTGGCTCTCACGCTTTATGCGTGGCGCGCACCAAAACTTCAAGAAAATGAACAAAGCTTTGCCATATTTTCTAGAGAGTCTTTGCTGTTAATAAATAATGTCCTGCTCGTGGTGTCATGTATCACCGTGATGGTGGGGACATTATTTCCGCTGTTTACTGAGGCATTCGGGGTCGGCCAGTTTTCTGTGGGCCCTCCTTATTTTGAGTCGGTCTTAGCCCCTTTGTGGTTGTTGCTTTTGATTTTCGTGCCTTTTGGCATTTTTGCTCGATGGAAATATGACCGTGTTGCTCGCATGTCAAAGGATCTGATTATTCCTTTGGTGCCGGCGACACTACTCGGTATGAGCATGCCGATGTTTTGGGATGGTTTTTCTTTGTGGCTCGGTTTAGGGTTCACGGCGGCTTGGTGGGTTGCTTTCTCATCGATATATCTGCTGATAGACCGAATGCGTCGTAATAAACAGGCCCTTTGGAAGTTGCCTTTACACTTTCTGGGCATGAATTTGGGTCATCTGGGTTTGGCAGTGTTTGTCGTTGGTTCCTTGGCCGCTAATAACTATGCGGTCGAATACAACCGAGTCATTTATCCTCGTCAAACCTTGCATATCGAAGGCTATGATGTTAGTTTTATGCACCTTGAGGGCAAGGTTGGTCCTAACTTCGATTCACTGATTGGGCATTTTGACGTCTCAGTCGATGGGAAGCGCTTGGCCCGTCTACGCCCGGAAAAGCGACAGTACTTCTCCGGTGGTGAACCGACCACAGAGACCTCGATTAATCGTGGCTTTTTACGCGATCTGTATATGAGTTTAGGTGAGATGCAAGGAACGGATTTTGAAGCCAGTCCTTGGACTATTCGTTTTTACTATAAACCTTTAATGAATTGGGTTTGGGCTGGATTTATCATGATGGCGATTGCTGCTTATCTGTCATTTGGTGGGGTCAAGCGACAAAAGTTCAAAAACGATTCTCAAACAAAAGGAGTTGCTGATGTGGCTTAAACGTTTTTGGCCCTTATTGCTATTGGGCTCCTTGGTGTTATTGCTGGCCATAGGTTTAGGTCGAGGGCAAAAGCCTCTCTCATCTGCCTTGGTGGGTAAGCCAATGCCTAGCTTTGATTTGCCGTCATTGAAAAATCAAAATCAAAGCTATGATGAATCCCTATTCAAGGGGCAGATTTTTGTCTTGAATGTCTGGGCTTCATGGTGCGAAGCATGTCAATACGAGCATAAAATTTTTGTAGAACAACCCTTGCCGGAGGAGGTGGTTCTTGTTGGTCTGAATTACAAGGATCAGACCGGTCCAGCGCTGCGTTGGCTGCGCGATTTGGGTGATCCCTATCGCCTCAGCCTACAAGATGAAAGCGGTCGTCTAGGTCTGGATTTAGGCGTTTATGGTGTGCCTGAAACCTATGTCATCAATGAGCAGGGTATTATTACTCACCGTCATGTGGGTGCCTTTGATGATGAGTCTTGGACGCAGAATTTATTACCGGCGGTGCAACGAGCCTTGGAGCAAAGACAGGCTAACTAAGTGTCTGTTAATCGCAAAAATATATTTAATCTTATGAAAAAGTTTTTTAATAACAAATTACTGGCCTTGTTTCTAAGCGCTGTATTAGGTTTTTTGTTTGTCAATTTAATTAGTTCAACTGTACAGGCGCAGGTGACAGAGCAAATTGTTTTATCACCGGAGTTGGAACAGCGTGAGCATAATTTGGCTAAAAATTTACGCTGTTTGGTCTGTCAAAACCAATCGATAGCAGAGTCGGGCGCCGGTTTGGCTGATGATTTAAAAGCTGAGATTCGTTTGCAGCTCAGTTTGGGTAAAAGTGATGATGAGATCGTTCAGCATATGGTTGATAGATATGGTGAATTTATTAATTACAAACCGGCCTTTAATGGCACGACATTATTACTTTGGTTTGGTCCTGCGATAGTTTTATTGTTGATGATGGTTTTTTTACTTCGCACTATTGGCAAGCAGGGCAAGGGTTTAGATATGAATGATTCGGAGTCGGCTGAATAATGGAAACGTCTTATTGGATAATCGGTGGTGTGGTTGTAGCACTGCTTGTTTGTATTTTATTGTTTTTACGTGTGCGTCCAAAGGATAGTGGTCGCAGTTGGTATTTTGGCTTTTTACTGATTCCGCTGATCGCCGGTAGCGTATTTTATTTTCTATACTTAAAGGATCAAAGGGATCCAGCGGCGACGTTTGAGCGTACCGGCAATATCGGCCAGTTTATCGATGCGGTGTCATTATTAGAGCAACGCGTAGAGGCCAATCCCGAAGACTTTAACGGTCAATTGATGTTGGCTCATAGTTATAGGGCGATGGGGCGCTACGAAGATGCAGTAGCCCGTTTTGGTAAGGCGTGGCCCTTGGTCGAAAAAGATCCTAATAATTTGGCTTTATTTGCCGGCGCATTGGCCATTTATCGTGGCGGTTTTGAAGGCAAACCCATGGAGTTAATCAGTCAGGCCTTAGCGCTTGAAGCCAATAATCCTGATGCATTAATGCTGTTGGGCGGTGCTATGTTCCAACAGGGTGATTATGTAGAAGCTATTAAGAGTTGGGAGCGCTTGTTGGCTGATCAAAGCATACAAGAGGAAGATAAAATCTGGATTCAAGAGCAGTTAGATGAAGCTAAGCTGGCTGAAAGTGATCCAGTCGCTTACGCTGAATTACTTAAAGAGCGTGAGATAGATATCTTTGGTGAGGGTGGCGGTCACCCCAGTGGTGCCATGGGTAGCATTATGGCTGAGCCGACGATGGGTGCGCCATCAGGTTCTGGATCACCACATCCCGATTTTATGTTGGGTGTACCGGCGAGTGGTCCTAATCCACATCAGTAATCTTTAGGTTTAAATTAAAAGGTGTTGTCCCTAATTTCAGAGGGACAACACACCTGTCTCTTCTGTCATCAGCACTTTTCGCACGGGTCACCCGGTCTTTCCTTATAAATTAATAGCTTAGTATGAAATGACGGGTTTTTGGGTGACCCGAGGGTGTCGCGCTGTTTGTTTGAGAAAAGAAAGTCAATATCCTCTATTATTCAAATGCTTAACGAGGAAAATGGAAAGAACAACTCTTTAAAGCGTTTGCTTGTGGCTCTATACGCCATCGAGCGTCCAGCGATTGAACGTCTTACAATTTTGAAAGTACAAAACGAACGAGATGTAGTGGGTTGTTAGTTATCACTGTTATTTTCGGAATAAGATTAACAGGAGATTGACGGGCTCTCAATGCTGAGCAACTTTGAGCAAGCTGTAGAGATAGCTGAATGCATATACCAATTGGACCTTCGATTTAGCGGGGTAACATTAGACTCAAAAACACTGCTTGCTACGGACGAAAAGTAGCAAGAACTACTCACATTCTGCGAAAAGCTATCAGGCTTTGTCAATACCAAAGACATGAAAAAAGCGTTGCCCCTAAACTCACAGGGACAACGCTTTTAAGATTTTTCCTTATTGATTAGAGAGTTTCTATATTTGCCTTGCGATTGCTAGCGCCACCATCTGAGGTGCAACCACCGCAGCAGCTGTGGGAGGCCTCTTCTTCAAGCTCTTGGGCTGTGGCAGCTAATACCGGTGACGATGCACCAGACTTATTGAGGAGCCCTTTAACGACTTGCCAGAAGATTGCTAAACCACCAACAATAAAGACCAGATCACCGATAGTGCGTAACCAGCGCAATAATTCCAGGAAGTCTTGCTGTAAGAAGCCTTCGCTACGTGCATACCACATACCCTTGGTCACACTGGCATAAAACTGGTATAAACCGATAGGTAGCAAGCTGATAACAATCATCAGAACTAGGCCAAGGTTTAAAGACCAGAATCCGGTTTTCATTAGCTTCTCACTAAAGACCATTTGCGGGCGAAGATAACGTAAAACCAGCAAGATAAAGCCTAGAGCCAAGAAACCATAAACACCGAAGAGTGCCGCGTGGGCATGGACTGCCGTGGTGTTAAGGCCCTGTAAGTAGAATAAAGAGATTGGCGGATTAATCATAAAGCCGAAGACACCTGCACCAACCATATTCCAGAAAGCAACGGCGATAAAGAACACTAAAGGCCAACGGAGATTTTCCATCCAAGGCGCTTTATTTCTTAGCGTCCAGTTTTCCCAAGCTTCATGCCCTAGAAGGATTAACGGAACAACTTCTAAAGCACTAAACGCCGCGCCCACAGCCATCACTGGTGTGGTTGTACCAGCGAAATATAAGTGGTGGAAAGTACCCGGTATGCCGCCTACCATGAATAGCGATGCGGCCGCTAACGTGGCAATGGTTGCCATGCGTTTGGAGACCAGACCGAGTGAAACGAAGATCAAGGAGAGGGAAGCAGTTGCAAAGACTTCGAAGAAGCCCTCTACCCATAAATGAACAACCCACCAACGCCAATATTCCATAATCGGTAATGGTGTATGCTCGCCGTAAAAGAGGCCGGTACCGTAGAACAGACCGATGGCAACGACCGAAGCGGTAAATAAAGCTAATAAGTGCTTGTCGCCTTCTTGTTTAAGTCCATTGATTAAGCCTCGAAGCATTAGGAATAGCCAGAAAGCAATACCAACAAAGAGCAGGAATTGCCAAACTCGCCCTAAATCCAGATACTCATAACCTTGGTGACCCCACATAAAGTTTAGATGTTCAGGCATATGACCGGCAATAGCGATGTAGTTACCGGTAAAGGAGCCGACGGTCACAAAGAGTAAGGCAATAAATAAGATATTAACCCCTAGTTGTTGGCCTTTAGGATCTTTGCCGCCATTGATGATGGGCGTCAAAAAGAGCCCCGCCGTTAGGAAACCACTGGCAATCCAAAGTACGGCACTTTGTAGGTGCCAGGTTCTGAGTAAGGAATACGGGAACCATTTTGATAATTCGATACCGTAGAAGTGCTGTCCCTCAACGGTATAGTGCGCTAAGGCGCCACCAAGAAATATCTGGAAAACAAATAAAGCAACAGTCAGGAAGACGTATTTCCATAAGGCTTTTTGAGAAGCGGTGAGCGCAATGGTGCTAATCGGATCGCGTTTTGGAGCAACCGTTGTATCGGGTTCCTCATTGCGAAGAAATGCCCAAGCCCAAACTAAGAAACCAATCCCTGCCACCAGAATAATAATGGAGAGAATGGACCAAACAATATTTTCACCTGAAGGCACGTTGTCAATTAAAGGCTCAGGCGGCCAGTTGTTGGTATAGGTTACGTTGTGACCCGGTCTATCCGTTGCCGCTGCCCAGGCACTCCAGAAGAAAAAATTAGTTAATTTTTCGCGACGCTCGGGATCTGCCAAAGTGTTTTCTTTCATGGCAAAACTTTCGCGTGAGCCTCGTAGACTCGGATCGTCACCGTAGAGCGCCTGATAATATAGACCTGTTTGTTCAATGGCTAGCGCTCGACGTGGGCTCAAGGTCACAGTGTCGGTTGCTTCATCATAGGTGTTATGGCGGTATTCTGCTTTTAGTTGACCTTCAAGCAGCCCTTGTTGGCCCGGATCAAGTGCGTCATAATTCATGCCGAACTCGTCTTGTGCCGCTAAATCTAACCAAGCTAAAAGCTCGCGATGTAGCCAGTCAGCAGTCCAGTCCGGTGCTTGATAGGCACCATGACCCCAGATTGAACCAATCTGCATGCCACCGGTGCTTTGCCAGGCGGATTGTCCGCGCAAAATATCCTCTTTTGTCATGAGGACTTGTTCTGTACTCTCTACCTTATACTGTGTCGGTATAGGGGGCACAGTTCGATAAATCTCGACCCCGTAGTAACCTAAAATTGACAAGGTTACCATCATGGTCGCAATGAGAGTCCACCAAAGTTTTTTGTATTGTCCCATAGGGTTGCTCCTAAAAATACCGAGAAAGTACTCGGTAACCGTTGATTTATAAGCAAGATGAAGATCACTTATAAGATTAAACATGCATTAAAAATATATGTTTATGTGTGAGTATACAAAGTTTTACAGCGTTTGGCTAATAAACTGTTCAGATCCTAAGAAAATAATTTTCTTAAGCTGATTTGTCGTCTCGCTGCATAGGGGATTCTTTAATAGGCGGGGGCGGTGGAACATGCTTTAATAGCATGATGAGCCTATTGCTCTTGATGACTAGAGGAGATTGGTCATGGCCTTGGTTTTTAGTAATTTATGGATTTTAGCGGCCATCGCTTCAATCATTTTGCTGTTCTTCTTGATTAAACATGCCAATCTTAAGCTAGGTGAGCTGATAGCTCTGATTGCAACCCTGGCTATGATGGTGTTGGCGCTCAGTCGTTTTGAGCTTTAGCGGTTATTTTTCTAGTGTGAACCAAGTATTTTATGACGTAGTCATTATTTCGTCATATTAATTAAATATTAACATGCTTAAATTATGACTTATTATGTTTTATTGGACCTGATGGGGTAGTGGTTGCACATGGCTAAAGAATTCGAACAAAGTAATGCAGGCTCGACACCTAGCTATGAAGAAGACTCTACGCAGTTGTCTGAAGTAGATAGTCGCCCGGAGACTAGCGAGTTAAAGTCTTTGATGCTCAAAGATAGATTGACTCAACACAGCTCCATGGACCAGGTGTTTATGTGCAAGGCCAAGGTGCTTAGAGTCAGTCGTGATAACAAAACCTTTGAGCTTGAGGCAGTCGTGTCCAAAGAACGTTTTGTGGCCGTGCGAGCTTCTTCCTGTCTGCAAGTTCCGGCGCACGGTGATCTGGTATTGGTGCAGGGCTTTGAAGACGGTTCTATTTACGTGATGGCAGTATTAGAGGCTGCTAAAGACAAAAAGCAAGCGACTCGCTTTGATTTGACGGACGATGCCGTTATCGATACTAAATCATTAAATTTCAACACCACTGATTTTAAGGTTGAAACTAAGCAATATAGTATAGAAGCCAGTGCTTATAGCTTAAAAGCTAACAAAGCCAGTGTCGTGGCGACTCAATACTACCTCAGTGCATCAAACTTAAAGCAAAATGCCGATAAACTTGAGGTGGTTGCAAAAAATGCAACCTCATCTTTCACCAATTCGCTGCGCATGGTCAGTGATACAGACAGGGTCAAAGCTTTAAATATTAATTACTCCGCTCAGTCTGTGGCAAAGTTTTTAGGAACAACGACTAAAATAAACAATTATGAGTTTATTATGTCAGACGGTAAATTGATTTTAGTCGACTAGTGTTACCTTGTCCTTCAGTCTTTGAGCGGCTTGGCAAGGCCGGCAAAATCGATGAAGGAATTTTTGAATTATGAATAAAAAGAGCATAGCAACCTTGGCTGTGACACTGGGTGATGTCGCCGGCATCGGTCCTGAGGTGACCGCAAAAATGCTGTTAAAACATGCTAGTCTGCGCCAAAAGGCCCGTTTCGTCGTGATTGGCGATGTGGTTTCCCTAAAAAAAGCGGCCAAACAAATTGGTTTTGATGAGACGGTGGTTCGTGAGGTGCAAAGCCCGGCGGAGATCACTAATCAGCCAGGTACCATCGAAGTGATACAAGTGGGTCAGAGTCTGGCCGAGGTGCAATTAGCCGGTCTAGATGCCCGTGCCGGTGCGGCTTCAGCACAGTTTGTGATGAAGGCTTGCGCTCTTGCGCGTGCGGGCGAGATTGATGGGATTGTCACTGCACCACTAAATAAAGAAGCCATGCATATGGGTGGCTATGATTGGCCCGGTCACACCGAACTTCTAGCTCATGAATTCGGGGTTGAGAGCTACTCTCTGGTGCTCTCCAGCGGTGATTTGTTCGTGTTTCATGCAACCACGCATGTGTCTATGAAGCAGGCTGTAGAGGACTGCACACCTGCTCGCTTTGACGATATTTTTAATCTGGTACATGCTTTTTCTAAAGCTCTTGGACGCGACGGCGAAACCATTGCGGTCGCAGGCTTAAATCCTCATGCCGGTGAAAACGATCTGTTCGGTACTGAGGAGTCCGAGATTATTTTGCCGGCAATTAATCGGGCCAAAGCGCGTGGGATTAATATTCACGGACCGATTCCGGGTGATGTGATTTGGCCGCAAGCAGTGCGTGACAATCGTTGGCGCTTTTTAGTGATGTGTTATCACGATCAAGGTCATGCGCCGTTCAAAGCCGTCTATGGCGATCAGGGGGTAAATATCACGGTAGGATTACCGGTGGTTCGTGTTTCGGTAGACCATGGCACCGCCTATGATATTGCCGGTCAAAATATTGCTCGTGAAGACAGTCTGATTATGGCGGCAGAGCGTGCCGCCGAGTTAGCTGTGGGTTGGGCGACCGTGTGGGAAGCGGCCAACCGTCAATCATAATATCGCCCTCGGCTTTATCAGTTTAATCGACTTTATTTGGGCATAGGTCGCACGGTGAGAATCTGTTCACTATGCCCAAACGGCCCCTCTTCATCGTATAGTGTCGATGAAGTCAGGCCAACACCGCTGTTGCCATATTGTTGACGCGTACTTAGACCAAGCCACTTGCCCTTTGGTAGACGGTATAAATGTATTTGTAGATCAACATTAGGGAACATATGACTAAAGGGTGAGCTCTGTGCGACAGCGACGCCATTGCTGGTGTCCACCATACCGATCAGCTTGACAAAAGAACTGGTTTCTATGCCCTCGACCATTTCGAGATCATTGCTAATCCAGACCTGAGCATTACCTTGACGACGTTGCTGGCTGGTACGGCTATGCTCTTTAAGTGAGTTGATGTAGCCCCCGCCCCAGACCCCGGTTAGTTCCGGCCATTTAATCATTTCATCGCGAGGCATAATTGGCTCGTCTTCAATGCTTGCCACCATAGCGGTGTCATTCTTCATCATGCGCCATGCGCGTCCGACAATTGCGGCTTTGCCCTCACAGCTTAAGCTTACTTCAATTAATTCGATGGTTTTACCGGGGCGTATATTGCGCGTCGTAATAGTGAAGTTTTTGAAAGGAATTAAACCGAGAATATCAAAACTCAAACGGCCATAAACCATATCATCACGCGGTTCAAAAAGTTCTAACTCGTAACTCATCAAACCGGAAGCAGGGGCCATGTGTTGCTCGTGTTCATTCCAAGCTCCCTGGCAGGGTAGATTAGGTTGGTATTCGGCGATGACAGTGCCCTGCTCATCCGTGGTCCTGGAAAGAAATTTGTAATAAGAACTCATAGTTAAAACGTATCAAAAATAATTACTCAGAGTGAGATAAGGTAGTTTGCAATTAGCATAGGCCAGTTGTTTATTAAATGAAATTAGCACAAATGCTAGGTAACGTAACGTTAAGTTCATGCAGGCTACACTTTTTTGTTTGTTAGCAGTTAAACTGTGTGGAAGTTTTAAAGAAGAAAGAGGTTAATCATGGAAATAGTTTTAAATGCATACTACACCTTAATTCTGGCGACTCTGGTGTTGCTGCTGGGACGTTTGTTAACTCGTAAAATCAAGTTTTTAGCAACCTACAATATTCCTGAGCCGGTTGCCGGTGGTCTATTGGCCGGCCTTGTGGTCGTGCTTTTGAAGTATTTCTTTGGTTTATCCTTCAAGTTTGACAGTAACCTTCAGACCGCTTTTATGCTGATGTTTTTTGCCTCTATCGGTCTTAGTGCTGATTTCCGACGTCTCAAAGTGGGTGGGATGCCGCTTGTGATCTTCAGTATCACTGTCTCCGGCTTAATTATTGTGCAGAATGTAGTCGGTGTCACCATGGCGAGCTTAGTGGGCCTAGACCCGCTGATGGGACTGGTCACGGGATCCATTACCTTGACCGGTGGTCATGGTACGGCAGCTGCTTGGGGACCGATCTTGGAGGATCGCTACGGGGTCGTAGGAGCGACGACACTAGGTGTTGCTACGGCGACCTTTGGTTTGGTGGCAGGAGGCATGATTGGTGGTCCGGTAGCAAAATTTTTATTAAAAAGAATGCAGCGTGAACGTTTGCCGGAGCCAGAAAACCCGACAGTCTTAGAAAAAGAAGCGCGTAAAGCCTCGCTTTACAATACTCGTCACGATGAGGATGACGATGACGCGACCGATGCATTATTTGATAAACCCGACCAGATTCGTCGTCTTACGGCGTCTTCAGCGATTGAAACCTTGGCTTTATTTGCGGCTTGTCTGGCCTTTGCGGATGTGATGACCAATGTATCCAAAGGCTCCGTCTTTGAGTTGCCGACCTTTGTTTGGGCTCTGATGTGCGGGGTTATTATCCGTAATATTCTGACTCATGTGTTTAGCTTCGATATGTTTGACCGCGCGATTGATGTCTTTGGTAATGCATCGCTGTCGCTTTTCTTGGCAATGGCTTTATTGTCTCTGAGACTATGGGAACTAGTTGATCTAGCGCTGCCGGTGTTGGCGATTTTGTTCGTGCAAGTCCTGCTAATGATGTTATATGCTGTTTTTATCACTTACCGAATTATGGGCAAAGACTATGATGCGGTGATTTTAGCCGCTGGCCATTGCGGTTTCGGAATGGGGGCGACACCGACAGCGGTTGCGAATATGCAAGCCGTGACTGATCGATATGGGCCATCGTACAAGGCCTTTTTATTAGTGCCGATTGTCGGGGCGTTTTTTGTGGATTTGATTAATGCCACGGTTCTGCAGATTTTTACACAGTTACCTTTTTTGCAGTAATACGTCTTTAATTTTTATAAATTGAGTCTGTTGGATTTAAGTGCTTTTTCATTCGATAGGCTCAGTTTTTTGTTAAGTCCAATTTTTTTTATAAAAAAGTTTATCTTCAGCGCTTATTTTGCGTCAAAATACAATAAAATCTAGCTAATTTTCAGTGAGACAGCTTGTCTTTATTTTTAATAGTAGTGTGTCCAACTTGATAGGGGGGATATGATGAAATTTAATAAAGTATTCAAAGGCATGGCCATGGTAGGCGCCTTTTTTGCTGTCAGTAGCGGCGCTTTTTCCCAAGACAAAGGGGTGGTTAATATCTACCACTGGGCCGAATACGTTGCCGAGGACACGATTCCCGGTTTTGAGCGAAGTACCGGTATCAAGGTTAACTTCGATACCTTCGACAATAATGACGTTTTACAGACCAAATTGCTTATCGGTAACTCCGGTTATGATGTGGTAATCCCAAGCAGTTACTATGCTAAGCGTCAAATTGAAGCAGGTCTTTTAGAAAAACTCGATAAGTCTCAATTACCAAATCTGAAATACCTTGACCCTGAGGTGATGAAAATTTTGGAAGAGGTCGACCCGGGCAATGAATACTTAGTCCCTTGGGCCATGGGTACCTTGGGTCTGGGTTACAACATGACACGGGCTAGAGAAGTGGCCGGCGAAGATGTCGATTTTATGGATTGGGGTAATTTATTTGATCCCGAAAAAGCCAAGAAATTCGCCTCCTGCGGCATCTCACTTTATGATGAGGCGGGTCTGATTTTCCCTGCAGTCCTGAATTATATGGGCAAGGACCCCGCTTCCCAGGATCCGGAGGATTATTTAGCCGCCTTTGAGGTTTTAAAGTCTATCCGTCCTTATATCAAGCACTTTAGCCCGGCCGCTCACATTGAAGAATTAGCGCAAAATGATATCTGTCTGGTTTATGCCGGCGACGGTGATATCTATATTGCTAAAGACCGTGCCGAAGAAGCGAATCGACCCTATGAGATTGGATACTTTATTCCTCGTGGTGGTGCGTTGATTTGGATGGATATGATGGCAGTTGCTAAAAATGCACCCAACTTTGATAATGCCATGGCCTTTATCAATTACATGGAAATTCCTGAGGTACATGCTGAGATCACGAATGAAATGTATTTTGCTAATGCAAACTTGGAATCTGTCAAACACGTCGATCCGGAGATTGCTAATGACCCCATGCTGTATCCATCAGCAGAGGTTCGTGAAACATTATTCTTGATGCAACCTCAATCCATGGAGCTGTTAAGACTGCAAACTCGTTTATGGGCAGAGCTTAAGGCCGGTCGTTAACGTACTTCACCTGGGCATCAAAAAAGCTTCCATCTATAACAGATGGAAGCTTTTTTTTGCTTGGGGTTTTATTTGGTTTTGTAATCTAGACTTTTTAAGGTCATCGACACACTAGCTAGACTACTTTCTCGGTGATGGATTTTGACAATTAAATAATCCAATGCCGGTGCCACATAGAAGGTGGTGCGACGATTGTTATTGCTGCGCTGACGCTGTACCACCAATGCATCAAATTCACCAACACCTGTTTTGACGGTTTCGGTGCCTATCACATGGTATTGGTGGGTGGTTTGTCTGCCCTTATAAATGAGGGGGTAGGACAATTGCTTTTGACCGGCCATCAAATCACAGCGCGCTTTGAAATATAGACTCATCGGATCATAAACATGTTGGCTCAACTTAAAATTTATCGTGCCATCTTTGCTATGCTGACGCGTGGCGCTTTTATTGGCCCAGTTGAAGTCTAGATTTTCGGTGGTATTGCTACGTAGTACGGGTTGGCTGCCTGAGCGATAGGATTGGGGCGTAATCTTACAACTTTGAGCAGTGAATCTCGCACTTTGCTTCGCATCCAGTAAGCTGTGATTCAGGCTGAAGTTCACATCATAATTAGTTTGATTGTTACGGATGGTCAAATTAGCGTCACCGGTCGACGCTGCATTGTTATATGACACGGCAAAAACTGCATTGACATAGTCAATCTCGCTTTGAGCAAAAGCAGTAGCGGAGAGAGTCGTGCTTATGGAAAAAGCAAGGAGCCAAAGCCCTTTTTTACTTTTGCCGCTGTTTTGATTAAAAAAACTCATATTGCTATCTCTTTGTCTTTGATTATTTATTAATTGCCTAATCAATTAGATTGCAAGTTGTCGTTTTTGTTCAATTTTTCATTTTATTCTGATGATTTGTTTGTTACAAATAGAGCCTAGCTGCGACTGTCAATGATCTAGCTCAATTAGAAATTACTTTAAGGATAAAGTTTAAGTAATTGTGTAAATTGGCAAGAACATTGGATTAATGTTCAAGAAACAGTAATAATAATAGTACAGATACAATGTTTTTAAAGGCCAGATAGCTTGGTCAAGCCAGTACGGAGGTTATATGCAAATACTTATTAACACAGATAGACACACGACACGCACCGAAGATTTAGTAGAACGTGTTGAGGCCATCGCTCAAAAAGAATTAAAACATCAAGCACCGCATTTGACTCGAGTTGAGTATCATTTGTCTGATGTTAATAGTGAATCACGTGCCGGTGCTACCGATAAGCGCTGCTTAGTAGAAGGTCGTATTGCTGGCATGAAGCCGGTTGCTGCAGAGCACCGCTCAGAGGATATTCAACAAGCCATTCTTGAGGCCACACGCCAGTTAGTCCGCGGCCTAGAAAAGGTGATATCCAAATCTCAAGACCATCGTTCTTAAGCAACTCGCGGCAATTTATTTGCTGACGATGGTTGTCTATAAAAATTATTAACAAGGAGAGACATATGCAACAAGTAAATCTTCAAGGTTTAACTTATTTCTTAGAAAAGCACGAGGGGCCTTGCTTATCTTTATACCAACCAACTCACCGTAGTCATCCTGAAAATCAACAGGATCCGATTCGCTACAAAAATTTGCTTAGGGAGTTGGAGCAATCTTTAGCAGAAAAGCACTCTAAAGCCGAAATTGAAGCGATTATGAAACCTTTTCATGACTTAGGTGATAATCGTGAATTTTGGCAGCAGCAGACACTTGATGGTTTGGCGATTTTAGCTGATCAACAGAAATTTCAACTCTTCACTCTGCAAAGACAACCGGAAGAGTTTGCGGTGGTATCAGATTCTTTCCATTTAAAGCCTTTATTACGCATTAGCCAGACTCAGGATAGATTCCAGGTCTTATGTATTACTCGCACTGATGTGCAGATGTATGAGGGCACCAGAGATGGTCTGGATCAGGTGATCTTTGCTGATGATTTCCCGGCGCATATTGATGAGGCGACTGATGTGGAAGCAGACACTGCAATACCTGTCACTTCCTACGGTTTAGGTCCATCCAATCGTCAGGGTCAGGTGATGCACTACCAAGGTGGTCGCAAAGAAGCTGTGCAAACAGATAAAGAGCGTTTCTTGGGTGCTGTGGCACGAGCTTTACACAACAACATCAGTAAGGATGCGAAGTTGCCGGTGGTTCTAGTCGGTTTATCTGAAAACCTTGGTATTTTCAGAAAAAACAATCAGAATCCTTATGTTTTAGAGCAAGAAATTAATATCGATCCGAGCTCATTAACAGTAGGACAGTTACTGGAAAAAGCCTGGGCTTTAGTCGAGCCGGTAGCCGCTAAGCGAGTTCAAGAAGAAATTGCTCGCTTTAATCAGGCACATGGTACCGGTCTTGCAAATGGCGATTTAAATCGTACCTTAGCAGCGATTTTAGATGGCCGTGTAGAGACCTTATTAGTTGATGCCGAAAAGCGGGTTGCAGGTAAAATCGATCGCGAGGAGCGTCGTATTGAGTTGTTAGAGGATTTCTCTGACCCTGAGGCGGAGGATATACTCGATGACTTGGCTGAGATGGTTTTACGTCGCGGTGGCGAAGTTAAAATTATCCCAAGCCAGTATATGCCGACGGATACCGGACTTGCCTCTATCTACCGCTTCTAGACTAAGACTTTCCATTGATTAATTAGTCTTGTTTTAACGCCCTGCTGCTTATCGAGTGGGGCGTTTTCTTTTTATAGATATTCGCGCTTCCAGTGAGTTTTTTATGATGGTTCAAGGGTTTAATACACCGCTAAAAGAGATCCGATTAGAGGGCTTCGGCATCGTCTTAGAAGCTTTAAAAAGTGAGCATGCTGCGGATTTGGCCGTGGCAGCGGCTGATGGTGAATTGTGGAACTTGCACTATACCTCGGTGCCGGCGCCCGGTGATGAGGCGACGTATATTGCTAAGGCGCTCGAACAACAAGCAGCGGGCACGCAATTGCCCTTTGTATTAAGACAAGTTGAGAGTGGTCGCATTATCGGCACGACTCGCTACCACGACATCGAGGCAGAGCTCGCACGCTTGGAAATTGGCTATACCTGGTATGCGAAATCGGCACAACGTACTCATGTCAATACGGCTGCTAAGTATTTGTTGTTGCGCCATGCGTTTGACATCTTACAGGCAAATATCGTAGGTTGGCGTACAGATAGCGAAAATCTAGTTTCACAGGCTGCGATTACACGTATCGGTGGCCTTAGAACCGGAATCATGCGCGGTAGTCGTTTGCGCCGTGACGGTAGCATTGGCGATTCAGTACATTACAGTATGAGTCATGTAGAGTGGCCGCAGCATCGGCAACGTTTGGAGGCCATTCTAGCTCAGCAATGAATTGATGTTTGTGCTTTTTTAATGCCTTGTAAGAGGTGATAATCAGAGCGTACATATTCTTGAAATATTTTTTTAATAAAATACTTAGGATTTTCAAAAAACATATCAGAACAAGATGATAAAGCCCTCTTAGGGAATTGAAATAGTTTGTATTGGACTTTATTACAGTGTCATGGTGTTTCCTAATTTAAAAAATCAAAATATAAGCTAAACTATTTTTATGTCAATTTTTTCTAAGGAGAGATTATGTCAGAAGTATACGTAGTATCAGCAATGAGAACAGCGATTGGTGGTTTTGGTGGTAGCTTAAAAGATGTGCCTCCACATGAGCTTGGCGCAACTATTATTAAAGCTGCCATCGAAAAAGCCGGTATCACTGGCGATGACGTTAACCACGTGGTGATTGGTCATGTAGTCAACACTGAGCCTAGAGATCAGTACTTGTCTCGTTTGGCTTCTGTTAATGCCGGTGTTTCTAAAGACGCCCCGGCGATGAACGTTAACAGATTATGCGGTTCCGGCCTACAAGCCATCGTTTCTGCGGCACAATCTATTAAATTAGGTGATGCCGAGGTAGCAATTGGCGGTGGTGTTGAGGTGATGAGCCGTGGTCCATACATTACTCCTTCTTTACGTTGGGGTGCTCGTATGGGCGATAACAAAATTGTCGACATGATGACCGGTGCTTTAACCGACCCGTTCGAAGTGGTTCATATGGGTGTAACCGCTGAAAACGTCGCCAAGGAGTACGATATTTCTCGCGAAGAGCAAGATGAGCTTGCTGTTGAGTCTCATCGTCGCGCATTAAACGCGATCGAAAAGGGCTACTTCAAAGAGCAGATTGCTCCGGTTACTATCAAAACTCGCAAGGGTGAGATTGTTTTCGATACTGACGAACACGCTCGTGCCGATGTGACTCTAGAGGGTCTATCTAAGCTACGTCCGGTTTTCGTTAAAGAAAACGGCTCAGTAACAGCAGGTAACGCTTCCGGCATTAATGACGGCGCAGCTGCAGTTGTTCTTATGAGCGAAGAAGCGGTTAAAAAGCACGGTGCTAAGCCATTAGCGCGCTTGGTGTCTTATGCTCACGCAGGTGTTGAGCCTCACATTATGGGTATCGGCCCTGTTCCTGCTTCTCAGAAAGCTCTAGATAAAGCAGGTCTTAAGGTTGAAGACATGGATGTGATTGAGGCCAACGAAGCGTTTGCTGCACAGGCTTTAGCTGTTTCCAAGAGCTTGGGCTTTGATCCGGCCAAAGTGAACCCTAACGGTAGTGGTGTTGGCTTAGGCCACCCAATCGGTGCCACCGGTGCCATCATTACCACCAAGGCAATTCACGAATTACATCGTATTGGCGGTAAATACGCTTTAGTTACGATGTGTATTGGTGGCGGTCAAGGTATTGCTGCTATTTTTGAGCGCGTAGAGTAATTCTATCAGCTTAACTAGTTAGTACAAAGGCCACCCTCATTGAGGGTGGTCTACTTGTTTGGGCATCTGCTTTTGTTCTACTTACATCCGATCAAAGACAGACCCCTCATGCGGATGATAAATCCGTTCATAAAAGCGTGCGGCGTATTCATCAGTCATACCGGCAATAAAATCACAAATCACCCGCATTTGTTTGGCTTGATCATCAGGGTATTCTTCAGCGACCTTTTTATAGCGTTCCTTATAGCCATCCGGCAAGAGACGTAGCGGATCAGCGCTTAGAGTCTGAAAGAGTTCAATGACGATTTTCTGGCCTTTGAATTCGAGTTGCTGTACGTTTGAGCTCCGGATTACCTTATCCATCACCAACGCTGAAATATGATCCAGCAGTCTTTTCTGTGCGTCACCAAGGTAGGCATTATATTTAATCAGTGGTTCAGAGGCATTTTCAATGCCGCTTTCTTGGATGAAAATACTGGTAATACAACTATGTACTAGGCGTCCGATTTGGCGCTTCCGTAAATAGCTTTGTTCTGAAAATAAATTAGTTTCGACCTCTTTGGCGATGTCTTCAATAGAATTTTGTTTGTTGGTATTGGTGCGTAATGCCTCAAATAAATTAACAAAATCGCGGAAATGCTTTTCCCAGATAGCTTGGGTAACTAAACCTAGGGAAATGGCATCTTCCAAATCATGTAAACCGTAGGAGATATCATCAGCCAACTCCATGATCGAGGTGTCAAAGGACTTGAATCGCGTTTTGAGATGACTGGCTTTGCTTTGGTCAACCCGACTTTTAGTAGCGGTAAATGCGACTCTTTCATCGGGACTTAAAGGAGCCAGAATCCAGTCGACGATGTCTTTCTCAGTATCTAAATAGCATTTTGGGGGTAGTTGGAGTTTGGCCTTGCAGCGCCAAAGCGGCTCTTGTAGTGGACCATAAGCGGAGTTGTTAACTGCTGCACTATAGGGTAGCGGATATTTTAATACACCCAGGAGTAGACGACGAGTCGGATTCATGCCATTATTTTCAGTGTATTTGTCTAGACGCGATAAGATTCTCAGGCTTTGTCCATTACCTTCAAAACCACCGAAGTCGCGCATACAAATATTTAGAGCGACCTCACCGCCATGGCCAAAGGGTGGATGACCAATATCATGAGCCAAACAAATGGCATTCATCAACTCATAATCGGGCAGTAATTTAGTCAGTTTCTTTTTATAGGTTTTTTCTGCTTCGGTGAGACGAAACTCTTTTCTTTGCAGTTTTTGCTCTAACCAACGGACAATTCCCACACCGATTTGAGCGACCTCTAGTGAATGAGTTAAGCGAGTACGATAAAAATCACTTTCGCCTAAACCCAAAACTTGAGTTTTTGACTGCATGCGTCTAAAGGCCGATGAGTGAATTAGCCGTGCGTAGTCACGCTCCCAAGGGGTTCTGACTTCACGCTCAGAATTTAATGTTAAGTCATCGGGATTAAAACGTTCCTGCCAGACAGAGTTTAGGGTAAATTGTTCTGTAGATGAACTCATTCTGTTTCCTAATAAATTCAACGGTCTTTGTTTTTGCCTTCCATGGCAATCAACTGTTTTTTCCTTGCCACGCCCCAACGATAGCCTGAAATACCCCCATCGCTACGTAAAACCCGATGACAAGGCACAATAATTCCAAGTCGATTGGATGCGCAAGCATTGGCAACCGCTCTGATTGCTTTAGGGGAGTCGAGTTGCTGAGCTATCTCAGTGTAAGATCTGGTCTGACCGACGGGGATCGTCATCAGCGCGTGCCAAACCGCTTGCTGAAACTCTGTTCCTTGAATGCATAAAGGCAAGGCTTGCAGCTCTTTATAAAGCGCTGAACTAGGTGAGTTCAGATAGTTTTTAAGTAGGGTTAGGCTCTGCTGCAGTAAGGGATTGTCTTTTTTAGCTTTGTCGAGTGTAGCTTGCGGTAAACGCTTGTCAAGGTAGTTTTGCAGTTCTTCTAGCGCTGCTGCCTCATCGTCAGCAAATTGAACGTTATAGATTTTTTCTTCGAAAGTAGCAACAAAGATTAAACCAAGTGCGGTAGGGGCGCTGGCGTAGTTAATTGTGGGGGCGCGCTGCTTCATGGTTGAACTCTCCTGCAGGTAAAGGGGGGTTAATTAAGATCTTATATCGTCATGGCATTTTCTCCTAATCAGCACGGGCAATTGAGTCCAGGCTAGACTCAATACCAACATGTAAGTTGCTGAATAGCTTAGGTCCAACAACTCTATGCCGTGATTAGGTAGTTATCCGGTTTGCGCGGACGCAATTTAGACGTCTTTAGCGCCTCGTTTTTCTTTGGATTTATAGTGCAACATAGCATATTTATTGAAGACTTCCTGAACTGTCATGGCAGCAATCATAAAACCAGCGCGACCATCAAGGAAACCCTTTTTGAAAATATAGTCTCTAAAGATACGCCCCAAAGATTTAAGTACGGCTTTGCCGATACTGGCGCTTTGTCCTGCTACGGCACGCTGCTCGGCCCAGGCTTCTGCGTATTTGACTGATTTTGCCAAGTACTCGGCCATGCTGTTGTACGTGTAATGCAGTAATTTGCCCTCTAATTCGATAACTTTAACACCTTTGGGAATGATCACACTTTCATGTACTAAGTTATCGTTATAGCCGCTGAGAGCGGTAGGGTAGAGTCGTGCTACTACGTCAGGATTCCAACTGCCGTAGCGTATGAATTGACCAAAAGCCCAACTTAAACGACGTAAACTGTAAATACTGTCGCTTTTGTTTTGATCCAGAACCTGGCGAATGCTATTGGCTAATTCTTCAGTGACGACTTCATCGGCATCTAGCCAAAGTATCCAGTCAGTCTTAACATAGCTTTGGGCTAGTTGTCTTTGTGGGCCAAATCCCGGCCATTTTGTATTGAGATAGAATTTATCGGTGTAGCGACGGGCAATGGCTTCAGTCTCATCGGTGCTACCGGAATCCAAAATGACGATCTCATCGGCTAAACCAGCTACGCTTTCTAGGCATTTTGCGAGTAGACGAGCTTCGTTTTTGACGATCATTGCTATAGCCAAGGTAGGCTTTGAGCGCTGGTTTTGAATTTCCAAGGGGTTTAATTGAACCATTTAAATAACCTCAATGTCCTTACCGCGATAAAAACGTAGCAGATTGATGATAGCCGAGATGGCGAGCGCCGTGATGCTAATTATCAAGGCAATATACACGCCGTGAGTGGCTGATAAGTGAAAACATATCGCCACAAAAGCGGCACCGACGCTTTGGCCAAACACCCGCGCGCCGGATTGTAGCGCACCGGTGGCACCACTTCGGTTAAGGGGCGTTGATAATAAAATTGTCTTGTTGTTGGGTGTTTGAATAAAACCAAAACCGAGACCACTGAAAAACATGCACAGAGCATAAAAGCCTAAGTAAGCATCTTTAGGCAAGAGTGCTAGTGTCACTATGGCGCTAAGCATAATGCAGGAACCTATAGCCGCTAGTATTGAGGCCGGATATTTGCTAGATAGATAAGCGGAGGGTCGGGCCATCAAGGTAGAGCCAATCGGCCAGGCCATAAACAACATGCCCACTGTTTTTGTTGTTAGACCAATGGTGTTTTCATAGAAAAAAGGCAAAGCCAACATCGCTGAGGCGGCGGCCCCAAAACAAAGTGCCGATACAATGACGGCGTATTTAAAGGTCGAGATGCGAAATAAGTCCACCGGGAACAATGGCGCTGTTTGTTTTGCTGAACGACGCCATAAGATCGTGCCACCAATTGCAGCAATCGACAATAAGCTTAAACCTAAAGAGGTATTGTTGCTCACAAGGTCCAGGCCGGTGATAAAACTGCCTAAGGTGATGATATTTAAAATGGCGCTTTGATAGTCATAAGGACTCGTAATCGCCTTGACCTTGGGTAAAAAGTGCGAGAAAAGTAGAGAGATTAAACACAGCGGAATCGCAAAGACGAAAATCCATTGCCATGATGAAATGGACAGGATAAAAGCACCGAGTCCTGGGCTTAACACGGCCGTGATACCGACTGTCATGGCATTGATGCTGATACCATTAGCGATCTCTTTCGGAGGATAAATATGACGCATCATGGCGCCGAAGATGCTCATCATCACGGCCCCGCCAAGACCGTTAATCACGCGTCCGACGATGAGCATTGGCAGGTTAGTGGAGAGGGCGCACAAGATACTGCCACACATAAAGATGATAATTCCACCACGAAACATATAGATAAAACCGACCCGTTCGCCAAGTGCTGACAACGGGATCGTGGTGGCAATTAACGTCACTAAATAAGCATTGACCACCCAAATGCTGAGGTGGGGAGGGATATTAAGTTCTTTGGATATGGTCGGCAAAGCCAGATTGGCAATACTCGCATCCATCACACTGATAGCGATGGCTAATAAAATTGCGGTTACTGCCCAATAGCGTCGTGGCTTAGGAATGCCTTCACTGCCTTCGGCCTGTCGTCGTTCGGTCTGAGGTCGTTGCGGTTTTTTGACGCTACTGGGTTTGGCTTTGAGTTGCTGCATGTACTAGTGTTTTTTCTTTATGGGGCGTTTCCAGTTAGAAAAAGTGGTTTGACTACTTTGCGTCACAGTCAGCTGATGGGCAGGTGCATCTTGACGCAGCGAGGTGCCGGCACCAATGGTCGCACCCTCGCCGACCGTTACCGGGGCAATCAGTTGGGTATCTGAACCGATAAAAGCATCGTCACCGATAACAGTGATGAATTTATTGGCACCATCGTAATTGCACGTAATGGTTCCCGCACCGATGTTGACTCGTTGACCGATCACTGCGTCACCCAAATAGCTGAGGTGGCTGGCTTTGCTGAAAGCGCCGAGGCGAGTGTTTTTGATTTCTACGAAATTACCAATCTGACTGCCTTTGCCCAATTGCGCTCCCGGACGTAAACGAGCGTAAGGTCCCACTTTGCATTGATCAGCAATTTCAGCCTGATCCAAATGGCTATAAGCCTCGATTTTAGTGTTTTTACCGATTTTGACATTTTTCAACACACAATAAGGACCGACATGAACGCCGTCTTCAAGTTCAACATCGCCCTCAAACACACAGCCTACATCGATAAAAACATCACGGCCGCAGCTAAGACTGCCGCGGATATCAATACGATGATCGTCAGCTAGCGCCACCCCTAGAGTTAAGAGGCGACGCGCTTGCTCTTGTTGCCAGGCGCGTTCTAACTCAACTTGTTGAAGTCTGCTGTTAACACCGAGAGTCTCCCAGGACGCATCGGGGTGAGCGGCACTGACAGTCACGCCGTCATTAACCGCGAGTGCAATGATGTCGGTGAGATAATACTCCCCTTGGGCATTGTTGTTGTCGATTTTGGCTAACCAGTCTTTGAGTTTGACGGTTGGGGCGCAAATAATACCTGTATTGACTTCTTTGGCTTGCTGCTCCTCGGCAGAGGCATCCTTGTGTTCAACGATGCGACTGACATTGCCATTGACATCGCGGATGATACGACCATAGCCCGTTGGGTCATCGAGGAATTCAGTTAACACGGCAACGCCTTCAGCGGCTGCCTCAATTAAGCGTTCCAAGGTTGCGGCTTGTACTAACGGCACATCACCGTAGAGGATCAGGGTTTTGTCATCAGTGCTGTCACCCACAAAGAGGCTTTCAGCTTGTTGTACCGCATGACCGGTACCATATTGTGGCTGTTGCAAGGCGAAAGCCAGATCTTTTTGACCCTCAAAGGATGCTTTAACGGTCTCAGCGCCATGACCAACAACCACCGCAATCTGCGCCGGTTTTAATTGCTTTGCACTATCTATGACATGTGCCAGCATTGGTTTGCCGGCTAGTTTATGAAGCACCTTAGGTAAATCGGATTGCATGCGCTTACCCATACCGGCAGCTAGTATTACTATGGTTAATTTCATGGTTCTTATTGGTAAATTTAATTAAATAGACTGAGAATTAGTTTAGATTTAAAGGGGTTGTTGTGTTTTAGTCGACGCTCTTCTTGGCGGCCGATTTTTTAGCCGGAGCTTTTTTAGCAGCAGTGGTTTTGCTGACCTTTTTGACTGCTTTGCTAGCACGTGATGGAGCGGCAGCTTTTTTGGCAGCAGTTTTCTTAGTGGCTGAGCTCTTTTTAACCGCTTTTTTGCTTGCTTTCTTGACAGGACTTTTGTTGTCGGTTTCTGCTTTGGCGGTCACATCGCTTGGGGTTGAAGCAGCCACCGAGGCGACGATGTTTTTGAACTGATCGCCTAATAGATTGAACCAGTTCAGGGCTTGGTCCTGCATTTTGGCGCTAGCATCAGCTAGGCCGCTTTGGTTTTTGCTGGTTTCTTCTGATGCTGTTTGTGGTTCATCACTCTGCTCGCTTGATTCAGTTGTGGCAGCGGTAGTTTCTACCGGTGTCTCTGCGATTTCTTCACTTTCAGTGTCGGTTTGTTTAGCCTCTGCTGCGGCCTGCCTTTTTTGGGCGGCTTCAGCTGCCGCTGCTTGCGAGGCTTTGAGAGGTTCACTCATCATCTCCATAAAGCTGCTAAAATTTTGCATATTGGCTTTTTGGATTTCGAGGCTATGAATGGTACTAGTGAGCATCGATAGGTTTAATTTGAGCCAGGATTCGACGGCTTTTAGCTCCTCAATTCGCTTGTCGAGTTCGTTAGGGTCGATGGCCGCGCTGGCGGCTTGCGGCGTCATGGTGGCAAAGTTTTGCCAAGCCTGACTCATCATCTTCATGCCACTAAGCATCAGATTGGGGTCGCCCATATCTTCAGGCATCATGTTGACAAAGGGGAAATTAAAGTTAAATGGATCTTTGCTCATTTTGCTCTCCTTGGCTTATTGGCTGGACGGTGTCTCGAATAAGTTATTGTTGACGTAAACTGTTAATGTGCGGGTTAATTAAACTGTCCAAGAGGACAATGGCTGCTTCAATGGTAATTATGCCGTCTTCGATCATTTGAATGACCTCGGTCGGTTTAAATGCTTCAATTCGCTCGACCTCACCGTCTTGATTCTCAAGTATTGCGGTGGCCGGGATAATGCAATCACTAACTAAAATATCCTCTAGTTGGTAGCCCTCCGGTAGTCTACGACGCATTCGTAAAATCGTCCGTATTGGTGTGCGTTGCCTTATGTCAGTTTGGCTCAGACCGGCCTCTTCCTGAGACTCGCGACTTAAACCCTCGGTTAAACTGTCCTCTGCATTGAGCAGACCACCGACCAAGGTATCCCACATATTGGGGTCAAAGGCCTTGGTACTAGCTCGTAACTGCAGATAGATATCGCCTTCAGGACTCCAGCCATTTAAATGAATGGCTTGAGTCAATAAGCCCAGAGGGCGCATGGCGGCACGCTCAATTTGACCAATGGTTGAGCCCTCGGCATAGACATTTAGCAGCTCGTCGCGCCAAGTTCTGGTCAGTCCCGCATCTCTAAGGCACAAAGCGACATCCAGTAACACTTGATTAAGCTCGGTCTTGGATAAATTCTGCTCTGCTAGATAGACAGCCAACTCATCTTGCTTAAAATAGTCTTTGCTCTGTAAAGCAGTAATCGCATCGGGATGGATAAAACCGGCAATCTTAGCGGCAATGATCAAAGGTCTTGAGCCGCTGACCGGAACCTCCTGAACCCTTTGATTTAACTGCCGATAGAGCGCTTGCAGTTTCTCAAGCTTCAATGATTAAATCTTCCTCTGTATACTAGCTAATATTAATAAATATCGACAGCTCTCAGTATATAACAACAGTTAGCATTTGAACTGTGTTCAGCTGTGACTAATTCCATATCAATGTTTTGAATAAAGCGAGGATTTAAAATTTTAATGAGGAATTTTTTTCGCATTCATCAAATGGCTTTCTTTATGATTGTTTTGCTCATGACATCCATGACGCCGTCACAGGCACAACTGCGTCATATATTTAATTTAACGAGCACAGAATTCAATGGCAGCAATATCCGGGGCTCTCATTTTGGTCAAGGTCTAGAGGCGGTTGATGAGGGCGGAAATCAGTTTGTTTTTGAAGATTTTAAAGACAAAATTTCCTTAGTGTATTTTGGCTTTACACTTTGCCCCGATATTTGTCCAACAACCCTTGTGCAGATAAAGCAATTAATGGCCTTATTGACCGCAGAGGAGACTAAACAGGTGCGGTTCTACTTTATAACCGTTGATCCGGAGCGCGATACGTCAGAGCGTTTAAAAGAGTATTTGGCCTATTTTGATCCAAACTTTAAAGGCTTGATTGGTAGCCCATCGCAATTAGAGCAAATGGCCAAGTCCTTTAATGTTTTTTATAACAAGGTTCCTACTACTGTCGGTCAATACACCATGGAACATAGTGCCTATGTGTTTGTGTTGGACCAAGAGGGGGAGTCTGTGCTGTTGTTTAGAGAGGGGATGTCGCCTGAGGAAATGGCCGCTGATTTGAAGAAGCTGCTTGTCCCTTAAGTCCCTATAAGTGATCCCCATAAAAAAACACTTCCGGCATGGGGTCCGGAAGTGTTTGAAACATTCGTCCTTAAGGGGAAGGGAAAGAGGAGAAAATGGACGAATGATGAGCGGGGTACTGCATTTCCATTGCTCATGTAGGTTAGTCCTATAAATTCCTAGTTGGTTCCTGAACTTAGCTCTTAAGTTTGTATCAGTTTGTGAGTTAAAGGACAATAACTTATGGCATGGCATCTTCGCCAAGAAAGGCGCGCATTTTTTTCATTGCAGCTGCTTCAATCTGGCGAATACGCTCAGCAGAGACACCGAACTCATCAGCCAATTGATGTAGCGTAAGACCACCATCGTCCTGTAACCAACGTGACTCGACGATACGACGAGAGCGAGGGTCTAAAGATTCCAAAGCAGCAGTCAGACCATGAGTTTGCAAGTCTTCGTGATCGCGTCGGGCAAGCACCTCATAGGGACTGTTTTCGCCGTCATCGGATAAATAATCGATAGGAGTAAACTCATCGTCATCAGCGCGCGAGCTTGGGCCCGGATCAAGTGACATATCGCGACCGGTTAAGCGGATTTCCATTTCCACGACTTCATCGGGTTTAACATTAAGCTTTTCAGCAATTCCCTGGATCTGCTCGGGGTCCAAGCTAGAGCTGTCGGGGCGCATACTGCGTAGGTTAAAGAACAGTTTGCGCTGCGCTTTAGTGGTCGCGATACGCACCATACGCCAGTTACGGATCACGTATTCATGAATCTCGGCTTTGATCCAGTGCACGGCAAAAGACACTAGGCGCACACCACGATTAACGTCAAAACGCTTAACCGCTTTCATCAGACCGATATTGCCCTCTTGAATTAAGTCGGCATGAGGTAAACCGTAGCCTAGGTACTGACGGGCAATTGAAACAACCAAGCGTAAGTGAGACAAGACCAATGATTGGGCTGCCTGCAAATCACCTTGATACTGTAAACGCTCCGCGTAGTCTTTTTCTTCTTCGGGCGTGAGCATAGGAAGTTGGTTAACACTACTAATATATGACTCAATACTGCCAATAGCACCCGAGCCAAGGGTGGCTAATGCGCGATTGTTTAAAGCAAGTGCTTGATTTGTCATAGTAAATTATGTCCTTTAATATATATGCCGATAAGGTGCTAGCCGATTTGTGGTGTCGCTGTATTTTAGCACTCTATCTGTCTGAGTGCTAATTTGGACTGCATAAGAACCTATAAGTTCCCTAAAGTAACGTAGTTTAAAGGGGTAAAAATAGTCTGAAAGTGTAAAATTGAGTAAATTTAAAGCCTAAGAAAGCAAGCTGATTTTTCGACGCTTGCCTTTGATGGCTTCTGCTTGCCAGCGTTGTACCAGTTGTGGAGCAAGCTTGCGCTCTACTGCGACAAAACTGACAAAATCATGGACAGTGATTTTACCTACCTGTTGAGCACTGAGTCCCATAGTTTTGGTCAGAGAGCCCAGAATATCACCCGCTCTTAATTTGTCTTTTTTGCCCCCGCGGATTGTAATGGTTTGCATGGGTGGCTTTAGATTTTGACGACCTTGAAAGATCGGAGGTGCAGCGAGTAATTCAAATTCCTCACCCAATACCTCTTCGATTCTTTTTTTGCGGAAAAGTTCGTCTTTACTCACAAAGCTGATGGCATGACCCTCGGCGCCTTGGCGACCGGTGCGACCGATGCGGTGAATATGCGTGTCGGCATTAGGTGATATCTGCACGTTTACGACCAAATCCAGTTCTTTAATATCCAGACCACGAGCGGCCACATCGGTTGCTACGAGTACACTGCAGCTATTATTGGCAAATTGAATAATCACATCCTCACGCTCTCTTTGCTCCATTTGGCCGTGCAGCACCTGACTAACGATGCCGGCACGTAATAATTGACGGTGCAAGGCTTCGCAATCATCGCGCGTATTGCAAAAAGCCAGAGTCGAAAGAGGGAGGTAGTTATTTAGCAGACTGACCATAGCCTGTGGTCGATCTTTTTCTTCTACCAAATAAAAGGATTGCTTAATTTCGGGCTTTTGTTCATCCACTGCTTTAATCATCCGCGGATTAACTAAAAAGCCCTCGGTGCGTTCAAGTAATTCCGACGAATAAGTTGCTGAAAACATCAGGGTCTGACGCTTTAAAGGACAGGCATTAGTAATGGCGCTTAGACTATCATAGAAGCCCATATCCATCATCTTATCGGCTTCATCAAGAACCAAGGTTTTGACACGATCGAGAAAAAGCACGCCCCGATCGATTAAATCCTCAATCCGGCCCGGTGTGCCCACGATAATGTGAGTACCATGAGCCAACGATTCGACCTGTCTTGAAATCGAGGAACCGCCACACAATAGACTGACTTTAATTGAGGGGTAGGCTCTTGCTACTTTGCGGACGACCTCAGCAACCTGTGATGCGAGTTCTCGTGTTGGGCAAATTACAACAGCCTGTGCCTCACCTTGCTCTAAATTCAGCTTTTGCATAATGGTTAGGGCAAAGACGAGGGTTTTACCGCTTCCGGTATGGGCCTGGACAATGAGATCCTCTGCGGCTAAGGCCGGTGGCAAAGCTAACTCCTGGACTTGGGTCATTTGCTCAAAGCCGAGTTGTTGAAGATTAATTAATTGCTCTTTAGCTAAGTCGAGTTGGCTAAAGGATTTGCAGTTGGAGTTGTCGTTTTTGGTCATTGCCTAAGCAGTAAATAGTGATAAGTTAAGAGGTTATTGTAACGAGGTGGCTGATTTGATGTTATATTTATTGCATTAAAAAATTTGATTTCCTACAATCAAGAATTCTAGATAAAATTTTATAAAATAAGCACACTTTTTAATGTCAATTCATAGCTCTGATAGCTCATCTACAGATGCTACGCTAGTTTCATCTAGTCCACAAATCGACACAGCAAACTATTTAAACTCAGACAAAATTGTTGAGTTTAACGATGTCAGTCTGGGTTACGGGGCTCGTATCATCTTAAGCGGAGTTAATCTTTCTATTCACAAGGGTCAATTGATCGCCTTGATTGGCGGGTCAGGCTCCGGTAAGTCAACCATTATGCGAGGCGTGACTGGGCAGATTCGTGCAAAAACCGGGGAGGTTAAGCTCTTTGGGCAGGTTATAAATGATATTAGCAAAAATGAGCTGAGTGATTTACGCAAAAATATGGGTGTCTTATTTCAGCAGGGTGCCCTTTTTACGGATCTTAATACCTTTGAAAATGTGGCTTATCCGTTGCGCGAACTGACTAAAATGAACGAGGAGCAGATTGTCGAGAGGGTTCTTGAAAAGCTCTCCGCAGTCGGCCTTAAGGCAGCCGCACACCTTGAAATTTCCGAGGTCTCAGGTGGTATGGCTAGACGTATTGCTCTGGCTCGTGCCATTGTGATGGAGCCCGAATTATTGCTTTATGATGAGCCTTTCGCCGGTTTGGATCCGATTTCCATGAATCAGACGGCGAATATGTTACGTGCAATCAGCAAGCAGCTCGGCACGGCCGGTTTGCTGATTACCCACGACATCGAAGAGTCGTTCAGGATTGTGGACTATGTTTATATGCTCCATCAGGGTGCGGTGATTGCTGAGGGTACTCCGGATCAAATCCGCGTTATGGATGATCGACGTGTACAAAACTTTATTCAGGGATTACCACCTGAGGATGGCGGACGTTTTGAGTATCCGAGCACGCCGGATTATGAAAGCTGGTATACAGACAAGCAGCGCCAGATCAGCCGCCATAAAAAATCCAAAGATAGGGAGCGTTAGACTATGTTTACATGGATTACCTCCCTAGGTGCTTATGTGCTCCAGGCTATTGCTCACTTGGGTAATATCTTTATCTTGTTTTTACAGATTTTGGCTCGTTCAGTCTTTATCTTTAAGCGACCACGGCTGTTAATTGAACAAATCCACTTTATTGGGGTTTATTCATTATTAATTATTGCTGTGTCCGGCCTCTTTGTCGGTTTTGTCTTGGGATTTCAGGGGTATAGCATTTTAGCGATGTTCGGTTCCGAGCAGGCGTTAGGGCTGATGGTTGCTTTATCTTTGCTTCGTGAGCTAGGTCCAGTGGTGACTGCTTTGTTATTTGCCGGGCGTGCCGGGACTTCTCTAACCGCCGAGATTGGTTTAATGAAGGCCGGAGAGCAACTGGATGCGATTGAGGTGATGGGGATTGACCCCGTAGAGCGTGTTTTAGTGCCTCGATTTTGGGGTGGCGTTATTGCGATGCCGGTGTTGGCGGCCATTTTCTCGGCGGTTGGCGTGATGGGTGGTTGGTTTGTGGGTGTCATCTCCTTAGGGGTGGACGACGGTTCCTTCTGGTCACAAATGCAAGCCGGAGTCGACGTTTTTGACGATGTGCTAAACGGCGTGGTAAAGAGTGTGGTTTTTGGTGTGGCATGTATGCTGATTGCTCTGCACCAAGGGTGGACATGTAGAGCGACACCTGAAGGCGTCTCTCAGGCCACCACGCGCACTGTGGTTATTAGTTCTTTAACGGTCTTGGGTCTGGACTTCTTAATGACCGCCGTGATGTTTTAAATCAAAGGTTTAGCTATGAATAAACGAGTAGAGTTTGTGGTCGGTGTTTTTGTGCTGCTAGGGATATTAGCCCTAGTGTTTCTGGCTCTGCGCGCCGGCAACTTGAGTACGTTCAGTCTGCAGCCGAATTACACTGTTAGTGCTTATTTCGACAATATCGGCTCTTTAAAAAAGCGTTCGGCCGTTAAAAGCAATGGCGTCGTCGTCGGTCGCGTCAAAAACATCTCATTTGATAATCAGCTGTTTCGCGCTGTTGTCGAGTTGGATATTGAAAAACACTATGAATTCCCTACTGATACGTCCGCTTCCATCAAAACCCAAGGCTTGATTGGTGAACAATACCTTGATCTGACACCCGGAGCCGATGAGCAGGTATTAGTCGAGGGCAGTTCTATCATTTATACCCAAAGTGCGGTGGTCATTGAGGATTTAATTAGTCGATTGCTGTTTTCAACTGCTGACAAACAAGGTTCGTCCGAATAACGTGCCGACAATAATTTAATAATAACTATTTTCGAGAATATTATGCGTGTTGCTACTAAACTTGCTGCTGTTGTGGTCTTGGGCTTGAGCTTATCAGCTTGTGTTTCTGTACCTCAGCCCGATCCTAACGATCCTTTCGAAAGTTACAACCGAACCATGTTTGAGGTCAACGAGGCCTTAGATGGTGCGATTCTTAAACCGGTGACTCGGACCTATGAGGTATTAGTGCCCAACCCGGTCAGAACCTGTGTCAGTAACATTTTCGGTAATCTGGGCGATGTCTGGTCCGGCTTTAATAGTATGCTGCAGGGACGCGGTTTGGACGCGGTTAATACCTTTGGTCGTGTTTTGTTTAATACGACCGTTGGTTTAGGTGGCTGTATTGATGTGGCTTCCATGAATGGCGCTCATAAGATCCGCAATGATTTCGGCACAACACTGGCTGTTTGGGGTGCGGGCGAGGGCGATTATTTGGTATTGCCGGCCTTCGGCTCAAGCAATTTCCGTGATACCGGTGGCCTAGTGGTCGATAGCATGGGTAAATCAGCGGCCTATTTGTCGCCTTGGAGCATTGATAATGTCAAATTGCGTAACCCGGCAGTAGGTCTTGGTGTGATTGATAGTCGCGCAGCCTTACTTGATGCCGATGAATTAGCAGATAACATTGCTTTAGATAAGTACAGCTTCGTGCGTGATGCTTATTTGCAAAACCGTCGCGCCCTAGTTGAACAGAAAATGGCCCCGGAAATTACCGATGGCACTCAGGTGCCGGCGTGGAGTGCAGAAGACGATCAACGATACGGTCCGGGCGAGGATATGTTCCAGAAAGCAACCATTGATAAGTATCGTCCAACCACCGATGATCTGGATTACGGTGCTTTGCCTAGCTACGATGATCCTGATGCTAATAGCGTCCAAGGTGTTTCTTCTGGTCTGCCTCAATATGCCGACCCCGAAGACGACGCAGCGCCAACAACATCGGCACCGGGGACTAGTTTACCTCAATACGACGATCCCGACGCTTAGTATTAAGGGTTACACATCTACACAAAGACTAAAAAATGTACAGCAATTAATGCTGTACATTACAGTCAAAGAGTTATCACACATATAGTTTTTCAAGTGCGCATAAAGCATTGAAAGGGTTAGCTCATACAGTTTATGGAGAAGGTTTATGAAATCAATTGCTAGTAAGGCCGTGAGCCGCAGCGCCTTAGCAACTTTATTAAGCTTAGGTGTATTCGCTAATGTCCAGGCACAAGCTGTGCATCCAAATGCATTTGTCGAGGGTATTGCGAATCAGGCTTTAAGTGCTCTGTTAAAAGACACAGCAGCTCGCAGTGGCGATATTAGTGCAGTTAATCGTTTGATTAATATACATATTGTGCCCCATGTTAACATGGAGAAGACCACTCGTTTAGCGACCGGTCAGCCTTGGCGTCAAGCGACTGCTCAACAACGAGCTGCGTTAGTCGACGGCTTCAAAAATACGCTAGTCCGCACTTATAGTGGTGCCTTAAAAGACGTGACTGACAATACCAAGATCAATGTATTGCAGTTCCGTGGCGACCCTAACGCTGCTGACGTTGTGGTTCGTACTACCCTTGGTGGCGTTAGTAGTACGCCGGTTGCGGTGGATTATCGACTGGAAAAAGCCGGTAACTCCTGGAAGGTCTATGACGTCAATGTCGAGGGCATCTGGTTAATTCAAAATTATCGCAACCAGTTCGCCGGTGAAATTAACCGCAGCGGCATTGATGGCTTGATTCAGAGTCTTCAACGTTAGTAGTGGTTCCACTAAAAAGGTTTTAAGCTCCGGGGTGTTATCAGAGCGACTTTGACACTAGCCCCAAAGGCAGTCAAATAATTTAAAGTGAGATTAGGCTAAAATAGCTTAGTCTCACTTCTTACGTTATAAGAATCTTAAAAATCAATTAAAAAATTATGTCTAGTGCAATTCAATTCGAGACTGTTTCAAAAATCTATGAAAAAGACACCTCGATGTGGCGCCGTCTGTTTGGCAGCGATGGTGACGTTGATGGATTCCAAGCGCTTCAAGATGTTTCTTTTGAAGTAGAGCAAGGGGAATTCTTTGGCTTACTTGGCCCAAACGGTGCCGGTAAAACCACCCTGATTTCGGTGCTTGCTGGTTTAGCAAAAGCCAGTTCCGGTCGTGCCAAGGTCATGGGTTACGACGTTCAGGATCAGTATCGTGAGGCTCGACGAGCACTTGGTGTGGTTCCTCAAGAGCTGGTTTATGATCCCTTTTTTACCGTGCGAGAAACCTTGCGGTTGCAATCAGGTTATTTTGGCATAAAAAATAACGATGACTGGATCGATGAGGTGCTTGCTAATTTAGGTTTGACCGATAAGGCCGAAGAAAATATGCGCGCCTTGTCCGGTGGTATGAAGCGTCGCGTGTTAGTTGCTCAGGCTTTGGTGCACTGTCCACCGGTGATTATCTTGGATGAGCCGACCGCGGGTGTTGACGTTGATCTTAGACGAGGTTTGTGGGAGTTTATTTCAAGGTTAAACAAAAAAGGTCATACCGTGTTGCTGACTACCCATTATCTGGAAGAGGCTGAGTCGATGTGCAATCGTCTGGCCTTCTTAAAACGAGGAAAATTAATCGCCTTAGATACGACCGAGGGCATTATGGCGCATTATGGCGGTTCGAATTTAGAGGCTGCATTCACCCGCGCGATGTACACCACACCGCAACCTGTGTCGCATGAGTAGAGTTATGATTAATCAAGAACAACAACCATTAACTCCTGTCGTTACCGATGACGGCTTAGGGAGTCAGGCTTATCAGAGATTGCGCAATAATCAGGATTTTGGTTCCGGTTTTCCGGCCTTATTATCCAAAGAGGTGATGCGCTTTTGGCGAGTCGCTATACAAACTATTTTGGCGCCGGTTTTAACATCGGTGCTGTATTTGCTGGTCTTCTCGCATGTGCTGGAGGGACGTGTTCAGAGTTATCCCGGCTCAAGTGTGGCCATTGATTATGTGTCCTTCCTAATTCCGGGTTTAATCATGATGAGCATGCAACAAAATGCCTTCGCCAACGCCTCTTCCTCGCTAGTTCAAAGTAGAATAACCGGCAATCTAGTGTTTATTTTATTGCCACCCATGTCTGCCTATGAGCTTTACGGTGCTTATGTGCTGGGTGGTATTGTCCGCGGCTTAATGGTCGGGATCTGTTTGTGGTTGTTCGCCATGTTATTTAGAGTGGTGCTTCCTTATAATATTCTGTGGGTATTAGTCTTTGCGGTACTGGCTTGCGGTATTATGTCTACTTTAGGATTAATTGCCGGTTTGTGGTCAGAAAAGTTTGACCAGTTGGCATTATTCCAAAACTTCCTAATCATGCCTGCCAGTTTTTTATCGGGTGTGTTCTATTCGATTCACTCATTACCGCCATTTTGGCAAGCCGTATCTCAGTGGAATCCGATCTTTTATATGATTGACGGGATGCGTTATGGCTTCTTTGGGGTGGCTGATACTTCTCCTTGGATAAGTCTTGCTGTAGTGGGTGGTGTTTTTGTTATTATTTCTCTAATCGCTTTACGTTTAATTGTGAGTGGTTATAAGCTGAGAAATTAAATTTTTTAAGGGTTTTATCACTATGTTACCTACACCTGAACAGATCAAAGAATATATCCAGAGCAATTTGGCCTGTGAGCACGTGCATGTGGTCGGTGATGGTTCGCATTTTGAAGCGGTTATTGTCAGTAATGAATTCGCTGGTAAGCGTCCGATTCAGCGCCATCAATTGGTTTATGCGGCTCTGGGCGATCGCATGAAGCAAGAAATTCACGCTTTATCGATGAAGACTTTAACCCCCGAAGAGTTTGCAAACAATGGCTAAACTTAAGATTGTCGGTGGTAAACCGTTGCAGGGTGAAGTAGTTATTTCTGGTGCTAAAAATGCCGCTCTGCCAATTTTATGCACGACTTTATTGACTGAAGAGCCGGTTATCTTGCGCAATATTCCACGTCTAAAAGACGTAGAAACCATGATTGCGGTGTTAGAGCAACTGGGCGTCGAATCCGAGTGGTTAGCTGAGGATGTACTGCGTTTACAGACGCGTGAAGTGAGATCTCACGAAGCGCCGTATGAGTTAGTCAGCACAATGCGTGCTTCTATTCTGGTGTTGGGTCCTTTGTTAGCGCGTATCGGACAAGCCAAAGTCAGTTTGCCGGGTGGTTGTGCGATTGGTTCGCGGCCTGTGGACCAACACCTTAAGGGTTTAAAGGAGCTAGGAGCTCATCTTCAGGTCGAGCATGGCTATGTCTATGGTGAGGTTGCTCAGGACGGCTTGGTCGGTGGTTCGATTCGTACTGATATGGTGACTGTTGGCGGCACTGAGCAATTTTTGATGAGTGCCGCTTTGGCCAAGGGCGTGACTATTTTGGAAAATGCCGCGCGCGAACCGGAAGTCGTAGATTTGGCCAATATTCTTATTTCCATGGGCGCCAAAATTAGTGGTCATGGGACCGACAGAATCGAAATTGAAGGTGTGGAGCGCCTGCACGGCACCGATTATGCCATTATTTCTGATCGCATCGAAGCAGGTACTTTTTTATGTGCTGTGGCTGCGACGGGTGGCGAATTGCTCTTGCGCAATGTCAATCCCGAGACTATGGGAGCTACGTTAGATAAACTAGAAGAAGCTGGTTTGCAAATCGAGCTCGGTGAGGATCAGATTCGCGCTAAAATGACCAAAAGACCTAAGGCGGTCAGTTTCCGTACGGCTGAGCATCCCGGTTTCCCTACCGATATGCAAGCACAGATGATGGCGATGAATATAATCGCTGAGGGTACTGGTGTGATTGTAGAAAATATCTTCGAAAATCGCTTTATGCACGTTTCCGAACTATTGCGACTCAATGCCGATATTCTGCTTGATGGCCCTACTGCTGTGATTAATGGGGTTGAAAAGCTCTCGGGAGCCATCGTGATGGCCACTGATCTTCGTGCTTCTGCCAGCTTAGTCATTGCCGGGCTAGTGGCCGAGGGTGAGACGATGATTGACCGTATTTATCACCTTGACCGCGGTTATGTCAATATGGAAGAAAAGCTCAGTGCCGTTGGTGCCAATATTCAAAGGATAGATTAAGCATGGATAAGCTCACGCTTGCCCTCTCAAAAGGACGTATTTTTGATGATACCTTGCCGCTCTTGGCGGCAGTAGGTATTGAAGTGACAGAAAACCCGAGCACATCGCGTAAGCTGATTTTGCCGACCAGTGATCCTAATTTACAGATATTAATTGTGCGAGCTTCGGATGTGCCAACCTACGTACAATACGGAGCGGCGGATTTCGGTGTGGCCGGTTTGGATATTCTTTACGAATACAGTCAGGACCATGCGGGCGGTTTGTATCAACCCATTGATCTGAATATTGCCAAATGCCGTCTAGCAGTGGCCGTACGTCAAGGTTTTGATTATGAAAAAGCGGTGCGCCAGGGCAGTCGCCTAAAAGTAGCGACTAAGTATGTCAACATAACCCGTGAGCACTTCGCTAAAAAGGGCGTACACGTTGATATAATTAAGTTATACGGCTCAATGGAGTTGGCTCCTTTAACCGGGCTTGCCGATGCGATTGTGGACGTGGTGTCCACGGGTGGTACCTTACGTGCCAATAACTTAATTGATGTCGAGGATGTCATGCCGGTCTCTTCGCGTTTGATTGTGAATCAGGCGGCTCTAAAGACTCGCGGTAAAAGCTTGCAACCTTTTCTTGATGCATTCGAAAAGGCTGCACTGGAATAATTATGTCAGTAATTAATCGTTTAGATTCAAAGGATCAGGGCTTTGCCGAGCAATTGGCTCGCTTATTAGCCTTCGATGAAACTCAGGACTCGCAGATTGAGTCCGCAGTTAGTGAAATATTAGCAGACGTGCGCCAGCGCGGCGATGCGGCTGTTGTCGAGTATAGCCGTAAGTTTGACGGCGTACAGGCTCAAAGCATGACCGAGCTTGAGGTTTCTCAAGCAGATTGCCAGGCAGCTTTAGCCTCCTTGCCGACCGAGCAACGTGAGGCTCTAATTAGGGCTGCTGAGCGTATTCGTGCCTATCATGAGCGTCAGCAGACTGAGGGCTGGACTTACGAAGAGGAAGACGGTACGGTCTTAGGGGTCAAAATTACCCCGATGGATCGGGTTGGTCTTTATGTGCCCGGTGGCAAAGCAGCTTATCCTTCATCCGTTTTGATGAATGCAGTGCCTGCCAAAGTAGCCGGTGTGCAGGAAGTGGTGATGGTGACGCCGACCCCGGGTGGTGAGCATAACCCCTTGGTTTTAGCAGCGGCTGCTGTGGCCGGCGTGGATCGTGTCTTAACCATTGGTGGTGCTCAGGCTGTGGCTGCTTTGGCTTACGGTACCGAGAGTATTGCTCAGGTCGATAAAATCGTCGGCCCTGGCAATGCCTATGTCGCTGAGGCTAAGCGTCGCGTGTTCGGCGTGGTGGGCATTGATATGATTGCCGGTCCTAGTGAAATTTTGATTATTTGTGATGGTAAGACCCCGGCCGACTGGATTGCTATGGACTTATTTTCTCAGGCCGAGCACGATGAATTAGCCCAAGCTATTCTGTTATGTCCTGATGCTGAGTATCTTGAAGCGGTTGAAGCGTCAATCAAGAGACAATTGCCGCAAATGCCGCGTCAAGATATTATCTCCACTAGCTTATCTAATCGCGGTGCGTTGATTTTAGTAAAAGACCTCGATGAAGCCTGTGAGATTGCGAATTTTGTGGCTGCTGAGCACTTGGAGATTTCGGTTGAAGATGCACAGCCATTAGTAGATAAAATTCGCCATGCAGGTGCGATTTTTATTGGCCCCTATAGCTCAGAGTCTTTAGGTGATTACTGCGCCGGTCCTAACCACGTGTTACCGACGTCGCGTACGGCACGCTTTTCATCACCGCTAGGTGTTTATGATTTCCAGAAGCGCTCAAGTTTGATAACCGTATCAAAGACCGCAGCTGCTACATTAGGGCAAATTGCCAGCACATTAGCCTATGGCGAAGGCTTACAGGCACATGCTAGAAGTGCCGAATATCGTTATAAGAATTAATTTATTTTTTAAGGAAAAATTTAATGCGTACTGCTGAAGTTAGTCGTGATACCCAGGAGACGAAGATCCGCGTAGCGATCAATTTAGATGGTACTGGTAAACAAGATATTAATACGGGCGTGCCGTTTTTAGATCATATGCTTGATCAAATCGCTCGTCACGGCTTAATCGATCTTGAAATACATTGCGATGGTGATACTTATATTGATGATCACCACTCTGTAGAGGATGTCGGTATTACTTTAGGCCAAGCATTTGCTAAGGCGGTTGGCGATAAAAAGGGTATCGTTCGTTACGGTCACTCTTATGTGCCACTAGATGAGTCATTGTCACGTGTGGTTATTGATTTTTCGGGTCGTCCGGGCTTGTATTACAACATTCCTTTCACTCGTTCCTTGATTGGTCGTTTTGATGTGGATTTGTTTCAGGAGTTTTTCCAGGGTTTCGTCAATCATGCTGCGGTAACCTTGCATATCGATAACCTCAAGGGTATTAACTCGCACCACCAGGCTGAGACAGTATTTAAAGCCTTTGGTCGTGCTTTGCGCATGGCCTTGGCTGAGGACCCTCGCATGGTCGGTGTGATTCCTTCCACTAAGGGTGTGCTCTAAGCGTAAAGCGTCATTGTCCGTAGAATTGAGGCTCTTTTATAGAGCCTCAATTTGTCTGTAGACAGCTATGTTGTTGATGATAAGACGTGGGCTTTGGGCGACAATTTTCTTCGGATTTTGTTGAGCTGACAATTTAATTGTATTTATGACCGGTATTATTAGTGCAAAGCAGCTAAAATAAGGTATAAATACTATTTGCGGGGTGATGGATCAAATCCATTGCCATTTGATTTAAATTTAAATTATTTATTCTGTAATATCATGCTGCTGATCCCAGCCATCGACTTAAAAGACGGACAATGTGTTCGCCTCAGACAGGGTGATCTTAACGACACCACAATTTTTTCTGATAATCCCGGCACAGTTGCTGAAGCTTGGCTAAAAAAAGGCGCAGAGCGCCTGCATTTGGTCGACCTCAACGGCGCTTTTGCTGGACGCCCTAAAAACCAGGCCGCTATTGAAGATATTCTTAAAGCCATCGATCGCGAAATTCCGGTACAAATTGGTGGCGGTATTCGCGATATGGCGACTATTGAGCATTACTTAGATAGTGGCATAGACTATGTCATTATTGGTACCGCTGCAGTTAAAGACCCTGGTTTTTTGCAGGACGCTTGTAGTGCCTTTAGCGGTCACATTATTGTCGGTCTTGATGCTAAAGACGGTAAGGTCGCTACCGACGGCTGGGCCAAGGTAACTAAAAACGATGTTATCGAAATGGCTAAGCGATTCGAAGACTTCGGTGTGGAGTCTATTATTTATACTGATATTGGCCGCGACGGCATGTTAAGCGGTGTCAATATCGAAGCCACCGTGCGGCTGGCTCATGCGACCAGAATCCCGGTAATCGCCTCAGGCGGAGTGACTGATTTACGAGATATTGAAGCACTTTGCGATGTGGCAGATGAAGGTATTGACGGAGTTATCCTAGGCCGTAGTATTTACGAAGGCACATTGGATTTTGAAGAGGCCCTCGATTATGTTGAGGACTATTTTGAAGAGATAGAGGAATAATGCAAAACGACCAAATTAACCAACAATCTAATTCGTATAAGCGAATCATCCCGTGCTTAGATGTCAATGGTGGTCGTGTTGTCAAGGGTGTAAATTTTGTCGGCTTACGTGATGCCGGCGATCCGGTTGAGATAGCTAAGCGCTATTGTGAACAGGGAGCCGACGAGCTGACTTTTTTAGACATCACAGCAACTAGCGACGATCGTGATTTGATTTTACCGATCATTGAACAAACCGTAGCGGCTATCACTATCCCCTTGACGGTAGGTGGCGGTGTGCGTGGACTCGATGACATTCAACGTCTTGTTGAGGTCGGAGTGTCTAAGGTTTCGATCGGTAGTGCTGCTATCGCTAACCCTGATTTAATCAGAGAGGCAGCAGAGCGTTTCGGGTCAGAGCGTATTGTGGTGGCCATAGATGCACGCCGAGTTAATGCGGAGGGTGAGCCCTTGCGTTGGGAGGTATACTCTCACGGTGGTCGCCAGGGTAGCGGCATTGATGTTGTTGAGTGGGCTCGCAAAATGGCCCATAACGGCGCTGGTGAGCTTTTAGTCACAAGCATGGACAGAGACGGCACTAAAGACGGTTTTGATTTAGAATTGACTCGTGCAGTCAGTGACGCAGTGTCAGTTCCGGTGACTGCTTCCGGCGGTGTCGGTAATTTACAGCATATGGCTGATGGCGTGACCATCGGTGGAGCAGACGCTGTGTTGGCGGCAAGTATTTTTCACTTCGGTGATTACACAATTGAAGAGTGCAAGCAGTTCATGCAGGCTCAAGGCATAGCAGTTAGGATGACTTAAATGGAATGGATCACACAAGTTAACTTCAATGATCAGGGCTTGATACCTGTGATCGCGCAGGATTGGCAAACTGATCGTGTGCTTATGGTAGCTTGGATGAACCACGAAGCTTTAGTAGAGACAGTCACCACCAAGCGCGGCGTGTATTGGTCACGCTCTCGCAAAAAGCTTTGGCGCAAGGGTGAGAGCTCCGGCCATACTCAGACAGTGCATCAGATTTTACTGGATTGTGATGCTGATGTGATTTTGCTTAAGGTCGAGCAGATTGGCGGCGTAGCTTGTCATACCGGTCGCGAAAGCTGTTTCTATAAGCTCTTAAGTACCGACGATAGTGGTGAGGCATACTGGCAAGACGTAGATCCGGTGTTGGTGGATCCGGAAGTCATGTATAAATCAGATCAATAACTCAAGGTACCAAATTCAAATGTCACAGCAAAAAGCGCTTGATTCAAAGGATATTCTAGAGCATTTAGAACAGGTCTTGAGTAGTCGTCTGCCGGCCAATGGCGGTGACCCTGCTAGCTCTTATGTGGCGAAACTCTACCACAAGGGTGAAGAGGCTTTTCTAAAAAAAGTAGCCGAAGAAAGTGCAGAATTGATTATGGCTTGCAAAGATGCGGATCAAGATAAAATTATTTACGAAGCAGCTGACTTATGGTTCCATAGTCTAGTCGCTTTAACTTATTATGGTGTTAAACCTGAACAAGTGTTAAGTGAATTAGCACGACGTGAGGGATTGTCCGGTTTAGTAGAAAAGGCCTCACGTGCCGAATAGGCATTGATGCTTTTAGCCCCCAGAGGGATGTAAAATTTACAGCTGCTATTTTTATAGCAAAACACATTAGGAGAACGAGATGGGTTCATTAAGTATTTGGCATTGGTTAATTGTTCTAGTTGTGGTTGCCTTGGTTTTTGGTACCAAGAAATTGCGCAATGTCGGCGAAGACTTGGGTACAGCAGTCAAGGGCTTCAAAAAGGGCATGGGTGAAGCTGAAGAAGAAAATACCACCGCTCAAAGAGCTAGTGCAGAAGAAACTAAGGCAGTTAACGTTAATAATGTCCAAGACGCTGAATTCACAGAGGTCAAGGACAAGGATAAGCCTACTGCTTAAGCACTTATGTGTAATTAAGTAGTGCTAGGGTAATATGTTTGGTCTGAGTCTTTCCGAAATAGTCGTTATCGCACTGGTCGCTTTAATAGTGATTGGTCCTGAGCGCTTGCCTAAAACGGCAAGAGCTCTAGGCTTGTTGATGGGTCGTGCACAACGTTACGTCAACGATATTAAAAGTGATATTGAGCGTGAGATGCATGTTGATGACATCAAAAAATTCAAAGATGAAGTGGCATCCAGTGTCACTAAGGTAAAGTCATCTGTTGAGGGCGAGATTACCTCAATAACCGATCCTATCAAAAATCTTAGCAATCCACTCGAGACGGTTAAGTCCGAGGTACAAGATCTTGAGAAGCAGCTAAAAGGTACTTTAAATCCTTTGCCAGATCTGGAGGAATTAAAGCTTGATGAAGTAGCAAAAAAAGCAGCTTCAGTGCCATTAACAGAGGCTCCTAAGACGATAGCAACAAAAACGACAGCAACTCAGAGTTCTGCTGCCGTTGCGGCAGGGGTGACGACGGTTGAAGAGACTGCAGAAGGTGCTACAACTGAGGTCGCTAGTCCCGAGTTGGTACAGATCGAAACAAAAACACCGATTCCCTCTCAACAAGACACACTTAGTAGTCAATTAAAGGCTCCCGCTGTAGCAATGTCTGCGCCCGAGTTCTCGGTTGTGCCATCCGCAGCTTTTGAGCCGACCCGACTGGTTGAGCCTGAGCTGACTATAACCAAGAAATTACCAACTTCCACCGTTGCAGAAGCCATTATTTATCCTGAAGAGGATGATGCGAGTTTAGCAAGTGGTGTTGATGTAGTTAAGCAGCGATGGTCACCTGCCGAGATTGCAGAGGTGGACTCCGAATCGGTGAGCGAGTCGGTCTCGCAGGTAGCCGGGATTTATGAGCAACCGGGTTTTGAGCCATTGCTTGAGCCGGAGTATGATGCTGGCGTTCAAGAAGAGCGCAGCGAAGCTTGGGATGCATTTGTGGAGCTCAATGACGAAAATCCGGTTGATTCTGATCGGAGTTTAGAGGGTTTAGAACTGTGGGAGCAAATGCCCGAAGACAAGGCCTCTCTAAAAGCTCGTGAACAAGTCCTTGCTTCAACTGAAGCAGAAGATAAAAACAATTCTAGCAGTATTAATGGTGGGTCAAATGTCTAATCAATCGAGTTCTGCGGCAGAGGATCCCGGTCAGAGTTTTTTCTCACACCTAATTGAGTTAAGGACACGTGTTATCCGCATGTTGTTGGCGGTGTTGGCCGTATTCGTGGTTCTTACTATCTATCCGGGTACCGGTGCCGTCTATGATTTTCTGGCTCAGCCAATGATTAACACGTTGCCCGAAAATCACACCATGATTGCTACCGGCGTAATCACACCGTTTTTGGTGCCTCTCAAGGTGACCTTATTGGTGGCCTTTGTGATTGCTTTACCAGTGGTGTTATATCAAGCCTGGGCCTTTATTGCGCCGGGTCTGTATATTCACGAAAAACGCTTGGTTGTGCCGCTGATTTTATCAAGCACTTTGCTGTTTTTTTTGGGCATGCTGTTTTGTTACTACGTCGTATTTCATACGATATTCCAATTTATTTCGATGGTCGCTCCGGAATCAATAACTGTTGCTCCGGATATTGCCGCCTACTTAAGCTTTGTTATGACCATGTTTTTGGCTTTTGGTCTAACTTTCCAGGTCCCGGTAGTCGTTGTGGTATTGGCGTCATTTGGCGTTATTAGCGTGGAAAAATTAAAATCAATCCGCGGTTATGTGATTGTCGGCGCTTTTGTTTTGGCCGCAGTAGTGACTCCACCGGATGTTATCAGTCAGCTATTGATGGCGATTCCTCTTTGTATCTTGTATGAGCTCGGTATTTTCTTATGTCGTTTTGTGAAGGTAAGAAAAAAGGCTACCGAAGAAGAGTAAATCGACAGAATCTACTAATTGAACTGCCCTTTAAAAGGCTTTATTCAAATGTCTGTGGTCGTTGCGCTAGAGTGACATCAAAACTGAGCGTACGACCACCCCTAAGAACTTCCAATTTAACCACAGTCCCTGGTTTTAATGTGGCGACTTCGTTAAGCATTTGACGGGTATTAATCGCCTGTTTGTCATTGATTTTTATAATAATATCGCCAACCGCTAGACCGGTCGCGGCGGCCGGACTTTGTTGACCGATGGAGGCGATAATAACGCCTCTAACTTGCGGCAGATTAAAAGCCTTGGCGAGATCAGGGGTCACATCTTGGGGTTCAACACCTAACCAGCCGCGTGATACCTTGCCCGTTTCGATGATTTCTTCCATGATTTTCAATGCGGTATTAGCTGGGGTTGCAAAGCCAATACCTAGCGAGCCGCCCGAACCAGACTCTGAGTAAATAGCGGTATTAATGCCGATAAGGTTGCCGTTGACATTAATCAGCGCACCCCCTGAGTTACCCGGGTTGATAGCTGCATCGGTTTGGATAAAGTTTTCATAGGTGTTGATACCCAGGCCTGAACGGTCAAGCGCAGAGATAATACCCATGGTGGTAGTTTGACCAACACCAAAAGGATTGCCAATGGCTAAGACTACGTCGCCGACATTGAGCGCCTGATTTGGATCGGTTTTGATAGGTTGGATATTGGGTAATTCGATTTGTAGAACCGCCAGATCGGTGTCAGGATCGGCGCCGATGAATTTGGCTGGAGCGCGTTGGCCATCGTAGAGAAGAACTTCAATCGCATCAGCCGCTTCGACCACATGGTAATTAGTTAAGATATAACCCCTATCAGAGGCTATTACGCCGGAGCCTAGACTGGTCGGATCGCTTAAGCGCTGTCGTTCATTTTGTTCTTGAATAAACGGTCGCAAGGAGGGAATATCATTTAGATCGCGAAGAGGCGAAGAAACGCGTTTAGTGGTATAAATATTAACAACTGAAGGCGCTGCTAACTTGACCGCATCTGCATAGGAAGTAAACACAGTCATAGTTGTAGTCATTGGCGTCTGAGGCTTGTTTGAATTGTTTTGATTTTGTATAGCTTCAGTCTGTACGATAACAGTGGCAGTTGGCTGTGAGTGATTTTCTATTTGTTGACCGATCCAACCGGGCCTGATTGTACTTACTGTAAAAATCAGTGCCAGAATAATGGTAACGGCTTGTGTGAAAATCAACCAATAGCGGTACATATATTAGTAGGAATCAATCGTGAATAAAATTACAGTAAAAGAACTTATTAACTGGTTAGATAACCAACTTCAACCACATTTATTTCAGGATTATGCTCCTAATGGATTGCAAGTGCAGGGAAAACCTGAAATTAACAAGGTGATTTTTGGAGTAACAGCAAGCTTGGCCTTGGTGGAACAGGCAATCGAAAAGCAAGCAGATGCTATTATTGTGCATCACGGGTGGTTTTGGAAGAATGAAGACACCAGAATTACCAATGCAAAATACCAGCGACTGGCTAAGCTCATCAAACATGATATCAACCTAATAGGATATCACTTACCGCTCGATGCTCATACCCAATGGGGCAATAATGTCATGTTAGCGCAAGTCTTGGGATTGCGTGTAAATTATGTGGATAATAAACCACAAACCTTTGGTAGGGATGATTTGATATGGTTAGGGCAACCACCCGCGGGTGTAAGTAGTGCCGCAGACTTTGCCAGCGCTATTGAAAAGTCATTAGGCCGTAGGCCGTTATTCATTGGCGATCCGGATCAAAAGATTGAGACGGTGGCATGGTGTACCGGTGGGGCTCAGGGTATGTTTGAAGAAGCCGTGCTAGCCGGTGCCGATGCATATATCACCGGTGAAGCGTCAGAGCCCGTATATCATCTGGCTCATGAGTATGGTGTGGCCTATTATGGCGCAGGTCATCATGCCACTGAGCGATATGGCGTACAGGGTCTGATGAAAGCGATGCAAGCGAAGTTTTCTGGCTTGATCCTGGAGTACGTTGATATAGATAATCCAATCTAATTTGTTTTATCTCAAAAAAACCAAAGCCCGAACTTGATTTCAGTTCGGGCTTTGGTTGTAATAAATAACGAAAAATATTATTGAGGTGTGTGGTCGATTTTCGGTTTATCTTCTTGTTTTTGCAGCAAATCGCGAATTTCACGTAGTAATGCAACATCAGCAGGAACTTCTTCAACCGCGGCAGCTTCTTCAAGCTGTTGTTCGCGTTCGAAGCTGGCACGAGCTTTGGCGATAACTTTGACTAATAGAAAGACCACAAAGGCTAATAGGATAAAGTTAATCAATATGGTAATAAAGCTACCGTAGGCGAAAACATTGGCTCCAGCTTCGGTTAATGCTTGATAAGTTTCAGGGCCGCTGTAGCCTTCGGGGCGAGACAGCACGAAGTACATATTTGAAAAGTCTGCAGAGCCGCCAATGATAAAACTAATCACCGGCATGATAACGTCCTTTACTAGGGAGTCGATAATCTTACCAAAAGCAGCACCAATGATCACCCCAACGGCTAGGTCAATCATATTGCCTTTTACTGCGAATTCTTTGAATTCTTGTATGAAACTAGAAGCCTTGCTCATAAAAAATTTCCTTTTATTGGTTGTAACAGATTTATAGAGTATATAATAAGGGGTTAAATAGTATTGCGTTTAGTAATATTGTATATTTTTCAGAATACGTTTGTACGATAATTGCGACAACTATTGTCGCGCATCGTTGTTTTTAGACCTTGGCAGTAATAGGAAATGATATGAGTCAAGAATCTACAGTTTCAAATGAGATGGTCGTTGTTGAGCAGGCATCACCAAATGTACTGCCCGATGATCCGGATCGTCGTTTTTGGTTAGGCACAGCCTGTGCGGTGGGTGGAATTGCCGGTGTTGCTACGGTAATTCCATTTGTTGCATCTATGTCTCCTTCAGAGCGTGCAAAAGCGGCCGGCGCACCTGTGCAGGTCAATATCTCTGCGGTTGCTCCTGGGCAGATGATCACAGTAGAGTGGCAGGGTAAGCCAGTATGGGTTCTGCGTCGCACTCCTGAGATGTTAGAGTCGCTGGCTCAAATCAACGATGATTTAGTGGACCCAATGTCCGATCGCCCGGGCTTTACCCCCGATTTTGCGAAAAATGAACATCGCTCAATTAATCCTGAATGGATGGTGATGGTCGGTATTTGTACGCACTTAGGCTGTTCACCGACGGCTCGTTTTGCATCCGGAAACTCACAGGGTATGGGTGCTGACTGGTTAGGCGGTTATTTGTGTCCGTGCCATGGTTCCGTGTTCGATTTTGCTGGCCGTGTCTTTAAAAACCAGCCAGCCCCTGATAACTTACCCGTTCCTCCGTACTATTTCATCGATGATTTCAACATCATGATTGGTTTGGATACTCCGGCTTAATCGCTTGGGAACTTGCAGGGTTTTTAATTTTTAGCTAGTTTTTAAAAGGAGCCTTACATGGCCGGCGAGAAAGTTGTTGAAACAACAGGTCTTCTTGGTTGGGTTGATAGACGTTTTCCTTTGACCAAAATGGTCAAGGAGCACATGACCGAATACTATGCCCCCAAGAACTTTAACTTCTGGTACTTCTTTGGTTCATTAGCCATGTTAGTACTGGTCATTCAGATTTTGACCGGTATTTTCTTGGTAATGCACTATAAGCCTGATGCTGAATTGGCGTTTGCTTCAGTTGAGTACATCATGCGCGAAGTGCCTTTCGGTTGGGTTATTCGTTATATGCACTCAACCGGTGCTTCAATGTTCTTCGTAGTAGTCTATTTGCATATGCTACGAGGTATGTTGTACGGTTCATACCGCAAACCGCGCGAGTTGGTGTGGATTTTCGGTGTGGCTATTTTCCTTTGCCTAATGGCTGAGGCCTTCTTTGGTTACTTATTACCATGGGGTCAAATGTCATACTGGGGCGCTCAGGTAATTGTTAACTTGTTTGCTGCTATTCCATTTGTAGGTGAGGGGTTATCTACTTGGATTCGTGGTGACTTCGTTGTCTCAGATGCGACGCTTAACCGCTTCTTCGCATTCCACGTGATTGCAATTCCTCTGGTGTTAATCGGTTTAATTGTTGCTCATATTATTGCGCTTCACGAAGTCGGTTCCAATAACCCAGATGGTATCGAAATTAAGGAAAAAGTGGATTCTACAGGTCGTCCTTTAGATGGTATTCCATTCCATCCTTACTACTCAGTGCATGACATTGTGGGCGTTGCCGGGTTCTTACTGGTATTTGCTGCGATTATGTTCTTTGCGCCAACCATGGGTGGTTATTTTATTGAGGCAAATAACTTTATCCCGGCTGACCCATATGTGACACCGCCGCATATTGCGCCGGTCTGGTATTTTACGCCGTTCTACTCTATGCTGCGTGCAACGACCGATGAGTTTACTTGGGCTCTAGTTGCTTTCTGTGTGATCTTTGCAATTGGTTTATTCTTTAGCAAAAATAACCGTGGCATCTGGAAAATTATCTGGCCTGTAGTATTGATTGGTGTAGCAGTGCTTCTGCGTGTATTTGATGCGAAGTTCTGGGGTGTTGTTGTTATGGGTGGTACTGTTGTTATGCTGGGCTTCTTGCCTTGGTTGGACAAATCACCTGTTAAGTCGATTCGTTATCGTCCGGGCTGGCATAAGTTGTTATACGTCATCTTTATGATCAACTTTGTGATCTTGGGTATTATCGGTACAAAAGCACCGTCAGACCTATTGAACCTTACTTCTCAAGTGGGTACGGTTATTTATTTGGCGTTCTTCTTCTTTATGCCTATCTGGAGTCGTTTAGGTTCGTTCAAAGAAGTTCCTGAGCGTGTAACTTTTAAGCCACACTAAGAGCAAGGGTGAATCATGTTTAAAAAAATATTAAGCGTTTTGGCTCTAACGGTTGCTGTTGTTGCTTCTCCAACAACAGTAGCGCAGCAATATCCTTGGGATGTAGTGCCGGTTAAAGTAACTGACAAAGCTGCATTGCAAAATGGCGCCAAACTATTTGTTAACTACTGTTTAAATTGTCATAGTGCCGATTACGTGCGCTATAACAAATTAATGGATTTGGGTTTAACCGAACAACAAATTGAAGAGAATCTTCTGTTCACCGGTGAGCGTGTGGGCGATATGATGAATGTTGCTTTGTCTGCTCGTGATGCCAAGGCATGGATGGGGGTGACGCCGCCGGATTTATCGGTGATTGCGCGTTCGCGTTCGGCTAACTTAGGCCAACCAGGTACAGATTACGTCTATACTTACTTGCGTACTTTCTACCGTGACCAGAGTAGTCAGACGGGTTGGAATAACTTGGTATTCCCAAATGCCGCTATGCCTAACCCATTCTGGAGAATGCAAGGCCCTGTTGAGGCGACTATTACTCAAGTCCAATCAGTAGGCGAGGGTGCAGACAAAAAATGGGTTGAGAAAGTAACAAATTTTGATAAAGACGGTTTTGCTACTTTGATCAGCGAGAAAGAACTTGCTGACTACAAAGGTGGTGATGACTATTCTGCTGAAATTACATACCTAGATGAATCTAAGCGTGAGGTTTTTGAAAAAGATATGGCTGACCTGAGCGCCTTCTTGGGCTGGATGGCTGAGCCGGATCAGCATTTCCGTAAAGTACTAGGTACTTGGGTTATGCTATTCTTAGCCTTGTTCTTTGTTGTCGCTTGGTTCTTGAACAAGCAATACTGGAAACATGTAAAATAATTCAGCACAGACAACTCTCTGCGCATGCCGAGCATGTGCAGAGCACATGAGGTCAGTGTCTTATGGCGCTGACCTTAATTCGTTTAACGGAGACTAGTTTATATGATGATTCTTCATTCGGGTACGACCTGCCCATTTTCACAGCGTTGCCGCTTTGTCCTTTACGAAAAGGGTATGGACTTTGAGATCCGTGATATTGATTTATTTAATATGCCGGAAGACGTATCAGTGATGAACCCTTATGGCAAGGTGCCTATTTTAGAAGAGCGCGATTTGATTCTTTATGAGTCCAATATCATCAATGAATATATCGATGAGCGATTTCCTCATCCGCAATTAATGCCTGCAGAGCCGATTATGCGCGCTCGCACACGTTTGTTTTTACATAATTTTGAGCGCGAACTCTTTTCTCACGTATTGGTGCTAGAAGATCGTCAGCTTAGCCCTGATGCAGAGGAGCTTGAAGTTGCGCGAAATCGTATTCGTGACCAGTTAACTGTATTAGCGCCGGTAATGAGTAAAAATGATTATTTGTTAGGCGAGGAGTTTTCAATGCCTGACGTAGCAATAGCGCCTTTATTGTGGCGTCTAGAGCATTACGGTATTGAATTACCACGCAGTGCGGCACCAATTCAAAAGTATGCAGAGAGGATTTTCTCTAGACCTTCATTCATTGAAGCGCTTACACCAAGTGAAAAAGTGATGCGTCGTTAATTGTTGATATATTAATACCCGAGTGAGTTTTATACTAATGCTCGGGTATTTTTAAATTTGTTGTTTGGTTTTTATAAATTATAATGACTGTTGCTAATTTAGTACAAAAGACAGAGCGAGGTGTTTTATGTTTCCGGCGTCAAGTAAGCCTTATTTAATTAGAGCCTTATATGAGTGGTGTTATGACCAAAGCTTAACGCCCCATATTGTTGTTCGTGTGGATAAGAACTGCCAAGTGCCCAAAGCTTTTGTTAAGGATGGCTATATTACGTTTAATATAGGACCTTTAGCGACTAAAGATTTTCACGTGGATAATCATTGGGTATCATTTAGTGCGCGATTTGGTGGACAAGCACAAGAAATACTTTTTCCGGTAGCGACAGTGGTGAGTTTCTTTGCTCGCGAGACTCAAGAGGGGATGGGTTTTCCTTTTGAAGAGGATTATGAATTGCCTGCGACTGTTACAGAGGGCGATGCAGAAACAGATTCCCAAGGATCTAATAAGAAAAAAGCGACCGTGCTGCAAATCATTAAGTAGCCCCTTTTGTTGCAAAAATGCATAGTAAAGCGATTTTTTAAAGAAAAGCGGATATAGGGCTTGCAAAATTATACGAAGTGTTTATAATTTCATTCTTACGCCGGCTTAGCTCAGTTGGTAGAGCAGCTGATTTGTAATCAGAAGGTCACGAGTTCGACTCTTGTAGCCGGCACCATTTCTCTCTAAAGTTAATCGATAAATTATTTAATAGCCATTGCGGCATAAAAAAATAACTTAATAAATCACTTGACAAGAGATTTTAGATTGTTCATAATAACAATCTTTCGCAAAACAAGGCCTAGGGTTTTCACTTAGATGATGCACAGGCAGTTAAGCAAAAAACAACACAAATTGATGAATTCAAATTTAATTTAAAGTTTTTTCAAATAAGTGTTGACAAGCAGATTTAGATGCGTCATAATTTAAATCTTT
>JAUNUJ010000007.1 GCA_030538235.1 Alcaligenaceae bacterium | reverse complement strand
GATAGAAGATTGGATCCCAGACGCATCCGCACCCTAATAGCAGAAGCCAAAAAACTGTTTCCGGATGCCGGTGATTATGAGGCAGCTGAACAATGGGCCGGCTTGCGCCCTGCCACACCTAAGGGCAAACCAATCATTGATAAAACACGTTATGGTAACCTCTGGCTAAATCTCGGTCATGGCGCTTTAGGCCTAACCCTAGCCACCGGTTCCGGTAAATTACTGGCGGATATGGCTAGTGGCAACACACCCGACATATCGCCGCAGCCCTTTGGGCAATCCCAAGCATAAGGAATCATCAATTTATGATAAAAAATGTCTTGCTCAGCATCTTTATATTTGCTGCCGTCCTAATCGCCCTCACCTTTGGTGAAAATGTCTTTAATGCCTTTGCCTCTTGGGTCTATGAGTTGACCGGCATCGTCATTATTAATTTAAGTTCCATCTACAATAGCCTCAAAAACTATGTGCTAGAGGATCCATTTAAAATTGTCCTCGCCTTAATTATTACGGCGATCATCAGTTTCTGGTTATTTAAAAACAATAACGCCAGACTTAATGAAGAAGGCACACCACGCAAAATGGCGATTGTCTTAGCGATTTTACTGGGTTGGTTAGGCGTACATCGCTTTTACTTGAACCAGATTGTCACCGGTTTAGTGTATTTGATTTTGTCGCAAATCTTTTTACCCCTGACTGTTATCCTCAGCCTGATTGATGCTATACGATATTATTCGATGGATGAAATTACCTTCCAACAACGCTTCAAGCCCTGATTATCAAAAAGGAATAACTCATGTCTAAAGACGACATCATCAGCTTTACGATCAGTGATATCACCGTTGATCATAGCGAATTTACAAGTGCTGACTTATTAAGGTCTTGGTCTTGGTTGGTGCCTGAACAGTTAGAACCCCTGTTTATCACGATTTTCGGTGATGCCTTTTTAAGCGATCCGGAAAGTGGAGAAGTCTTTTTCCTGGACACGGTTGATGGTGATTTAGAACCTATCGCCGATGATTTAGAAAGCTTCACCGCACTGCTGACTGATAATCGCGAGTTTGTCAGTGATTATTTTAGTACGATCCCTTGGTTACGCTACAAAGACGAGATTTTGGGCGGTGACGCCATGCCTAGCGCTATGATCTTTAACTATCTAACACCCTTTGCGCTGGGTGGTGAAGCTGAGTTAGACAATATCGCTTTATTTCCCATTCAAGAGCATTTTGATATGAGTGGTGAGTTTTGGGAAAAGATGCAAAGTCTCGAAAGTGAGCTAGCTCAAGAAATACTAGCAACAGAGACAGAAGAAACTGCTCAAGCTGTTGAGTCCACAATAAAATCTAAACCTTTTGAAGAACCGGACAATTCGAGCAAACACTAAATCTCGACGCCAATTAAATCAGGGGCGCTTCTGATGTTGAATCCATGAAGCGCCCCTAAGCAATTTAATTTAAGCTTAAGCTTACGTGATTATTAAATTAAGTGGTCAAGCTACGTGTTTCTGCATAAACTCTAACGACAACTGCTCAGCTTTGGCAGCCGCCTCGGCCACAAAGTGCGCACCATTTGGACGTGCAAAAGCGTGATCACAGCCTTCATAGAGATGATAATCCCAAGCCTCACGCGCTTCGACTTCACTAATGATCAACTGACGAACATCCTCAGGCACATAACTATCTAATTCTGCAATATGCAAAAAGCTCACCGCGGCATCTGACGGCAGTTCCGGTAACACGGTTTCCAGGGCCACGCCATAGTAACTGACTGCACACTTGATCCTAGCCTCGCCGGCCATTTGTATAACCAAGCGACCACCCATACAATAGCCCACAGCACCGATACGCTCATGACCGATCAACTCCGCTAATTTGACTCGCGTCGCTTCTAAATCGGCCAAGCTGTCTTCAAGCTGCATATTCTGCATAAAGTCCACGCCCTTTTGGAACTCCTCAGGCACACGCGGATCCAGCACGACGCCTGGCTCCTGACGCCAGAACAAATCCGGACAGAGAACATTAAAACCTTGGCTCGACCATGCCTTGGCTTTAGCTTGCATGGCCTCATTGATACCGAAAATCTCTTGGATCAAAACAATCCCGGGGGCCTTATTGGGCTCGGCGGTATCGGCCGGCAAGTAAAAAGCCTGCATGCTTTGACCGTCTGCTACCTTAATTTCCACAAAACTCATTGATACATCCTCCTATGAGAGTCATTTGCTAATCCATCTAGCTTAACAAAATTTGCTCGACTTAGAAAATACAGTATCGCAATACTCTCTCGCTTAGATCGCATCCAGACCGATATCCAAAATCGGCGCACTATGGGTTAACCAACCAATGGCAATCAAATCAACACCTTGTTTAGCGATCTCGACGGCGGTTTCAGGAGTTACACCACCACTGGCCTCACTGATTGCACGCCCATCAATACGACGCACGGCATCAGCCAACTCATCTAAAGACATATTGTCCAAGAGAATCACATCAACCCCAAGATTTAAGGCCTCATCCAACTGCTCCAACGTATCGACTTCCAGCTCGATTTTGACCATATGACCCACCCCAGCGCGCGCACGCTCCACCGCCTGAGTGATGCCGCCAGCAATGGCAATATGATTGTCCTTAATCAGGATCGCGTCATCCAGACCGAATCGATGGTTCTGACCACCACCGACTCTGACCGCATACTTTTCTACAGTTCTTAATAGGGGCGTGGTCTTACGTGTGCAGCTCACCTTACAACCCCATTGGGCAATACTCTCAGCAATCCTAGCAGTCACACTGGCCACACCGCTTAAGTGACACAAGAAATTCAAAGCCGTACGCTCAGCCGTCAAGATGGCGCGAGCAGAACCGGAAATGCGTGCAATGCGACTTCCCTTAGTTAAACGCGCACCATCTTGCAGCATTGCCTCAAAACGTATCTCCGGATTAACCAGACGAAAAGCCAGACGCGCCAAATCCAGACCTGCCAAAACGCCCTCAGCACGAGCCACTAAAAAGAGTTCTGATTGCACCTCAGCAGGAATGATCGCATCACTGGTAATATCACCGGCACGACCCAAGTCTTCGAGTAAGGTAGCACGCACCAATGGCTCAATTAGTAATTCCGATAAAGGAGGAATAGTTATCATCTGCTTATTCATTTGTTAGATAGTTTGAATATTTAAGTTTAAATAAATAACGCCTCTAAGCAAAATAGAGGCGTCTAAAAAGTCGAGCTCTAAATGTTTATTAAGGCTCAAAAGTACCGATAAAAATCGCCGGGTCAACCCGTTGATTATTGAGACTGACAGTCCAGTGCAAATGCGGGCCGGTAGAGCGCCCGGTATTGCCTACCTTGCCCACCACCTCGCCACGACTCACTGTTTGACCCTTTACCACATCAATTTCTGATAGGTGGCAATACATGGAGATAAGCCCCTGACCATGGTCTACAAAGACAGTTTTGCCATTGAAGAAATAATCACCGGTAATCGTCACCACCCCATCAGCCGAAGATTTAACCGGGGTACCCTGTGGTACGGCAATATCTAAACCGGCATGCGGATTACGCTCTTCACCATTAAAGAAACGGCGTAAACCGAAGGGACTGGAATAACGTCCACCATCGACCGGACGGTCCAACACAACATTGCTGGGTATCGCCTTACGGAACTCTTTATAAGCCGCTGTTTGCTCAGCCGCCTCACGACTATAGCGATCCAGATCACTTTGCGAAGGATTGACGTGGCGATTGCTGCTCAATTTAATATGCTGCTCACGATACTTTTTGGCACGCACCTCAAAACCTATGGATTCACTAGCAGCGCCATAATTGACACTGAGCGTATGTCGACCAGGATTACTTTTTTGACCAATACCGACAATAGCAAGATAGCCACCGGCTTCGGCGTTAGGCACCACCATCACGGAATGACCATTAAAACTGGCGCTAGGAACAACACCGCGGTCTTCGAGGGGTAGAACGACTACACCGCCCGGAACCGGACGGTGTAACTGCCTTTCGATATAGGATTGGGCCCAAGCTGGGGCACTGATTAATAAAGACATTAAACCTGCGGAAAGCAGCTTGCTCAGCTTCTTCTGTTGTGCCATGTACTTGAGCCTCCTAACGATAAAAACACGAAAACTTAGTGATTTTCCTTAGCATGATTGATGGTGTATTTAGGGATTTCAATCACTAAATCCTCATCAGTCACATAAGATTGGCAAGAAAGACGCGATTCGAACGTCAGGCCCCAAGCCTTATCTAACATATCCTCTTCGTCATCGGTCGCTTCTTCTAGAGAATCAAACCCCTCTCTGACAATGATATGACAGGTAGTGCAGGCACATACCATCTCGCACGCATGCTCAATTGGAATATCATTATCCAAGAGAATCTGGCACACACTGACGTCAGTGGGGACATTTTCGATTACTTTACCCTCGGGACAAATTTCCTCGTGAGGTAATACGGTAATTTTACGCATCTTTTTGATTACTCCTAAATTATAACTCTTCAACCTTCTTGCCGGAAAGCGCACGTCGAATACTACGATCCATACGTCTAGCAGCGAAATCATCAGTCACCTGACTTAAGCGATGAATTTGCGCACGGATTGCATCCGCCTCTGCGCCTGCCACTAGCTCGCGTAAGTGTTCAACCTCGGCACCAATCTTGGCCTCTTCCTCTGGCTTAAGCAAATCACTGTCTAAAGCCAAGGCTGCCACAATGGACTCGATTAAACGACCGCCATTAACCTGTTGCTCGCGAAGCGAACGCTCCTTAGCATCCACTTCGGCAGACTGCATGCCTTCGCTTAACATACGAGTCACTTCCTCATCCGACAGACCGTAGGACGGTTTTACCGTAATATGTGCTTCGGCGCCGGAAGTTTTCTCACGCGCAGAGACATTTAATAAACCATCGGCATCCACTTGGAAAGTCACACGAATACGTGCTGCGCCAGCAACCATCGGCGGAATACCACGCAATTCGAAACGTGCCAAAGAGCGACATTCATCAACCAATTCACGCTCTCCCTGCACCACATGAATACTCATAGCGGTTTGACCGTCTTTGTAAGTGGTGAACTCTTGAGCACGCGCAAGCGGAATCGTACTATTGCGCGGAATGACTTTTTCAACCAATCCACCCATCGTCTCAAGACCAAGGGATAATGGCGTCACATCAAGTAATAACCAATCCTCACCCGGTGAAGGATTGCCGGCTAATTTATTGGCCTGTAAAGCCGCACCAATCGCCACCACTTGGTCCGGATCAATATCAACCAATGGCTCTCTGCCAAATAGCTCACCCACCATCTCGCGGACAATCGGCATACGGGTAGAGCCACCAACCATCACCACACCCTGCACATCTGCGGCCCTCATATCGGCATCGCGTAAGGCTTGTTTAACGCTATCCAGGGTTTCTTCTACCAACTTTCTGGCAATATTTTCAAAATGCGAACGTGGATAATTTAAGTCGAGATTAAGGCCATTAGACAAACTGACTTTAAAATACGCCTTGTTTTGTTTAGTTAAACGCTCACGCATTTTACGTGCATGGCCTTTTAATAAGCGCCAATCTGCATGATTCAATTCACCGACATCATGATGTTTTAGAATATCATTGACAATCAACTCGTCAAAATCATCACCACCTAATTGGGTGTTACCACCAGTAGATAACACTTCAAAAACACCCTTAGTGAGGTTCAAGATTGAAATATCAAAGGTACCACCGCCTAAGTCATAAATCGCATAGACCCCTTCGGCGGCACGGTCTAGACCATAGGCAACCGCTGCTGCGGTTGGCTCATTTAATAAACGCAACACATCCAGACCGGCTAGACGGGCCGCATCACGCGTCGCTTGACGCTGAGCATCATCAAAATATGCCGGTACAGTAATCACTGCGCCCACCAAATCATCACCCAGCGAGTCTTCTGCTAACTGACGTAATTTAGCTAAAATTTGTGCCGATACTTCGATCGGACTTAATTCACCATGTAAGGTATTAAAACGAACCGTCCCCTCTGACTCGACCAGCTCGTAGGGTAAATTCATCGCTTTGGCTTCAGCATAGCTGCGACCCATCAGGCGTTTAATAGAAAAGAATGTATTTTGCGTATCACGACTTTTGGATTGCACTACGGTATGACCAATTTGCACATCGCCATTTTTTAAATAGCGTACAGCGGAAGGCATACTCTTTCTGCCCTTTTCATCCGTCAAAATTTCAGCGACGCTACTGCGAACCGAGGCAACTAAGGAATTCGTTGTTCCTAAGTCAATACCCACCGCCAAGCGGCGTTGATGAGGCATTGGGGAAGCGCCGGGTTCAGAAATCTGTAAAAGTGCCATAAATAATTTTCTTTTTTAATTCTTTGATCTAAGCTAATTTAACCGCTCTTTAATCTCACGACGGAACTTATCAATAAACATCCATTGACGTAATTTGTCGCTGGCTGCAGACCAGTTTTTTTGCTGATCAATCAAATCACCCACGATTTGACTTAACTCCAACGCCTCGCTCTCAACCTCTTGCAGCAGAGCTTCTAACGCGTTTTGATCGTCGCTTGCTGCTTCTAATTCTTCACGCCATTGCATTTGTTTAAATAAAAACTCGGGCGCCATAGCGGTATTACTTTCGGCCCCAATATCCACGCCTTGCTGTTCACACAAATATGTGGCCCGTTGAATCGGACTTTTAAGGACCTGATAGGCCTCATTGATGAGGCTGGCCCACTGCATTGCGACGCGCTTTTCTGCATCAGAAGCAGTAGCAAAACGATCGGGATGGACCTGGGCGGATTTAGAACGCCAAATCTGCTCTAATTCGCTGTGATTAACAGCGAACTGAGCAGGCAACTCAAACAATTCAAAATAATCTTGGTTCATTGGTTCACGCCATATCTTAAAAACTGAGATGATATGATTAAACCGTAAACGACTCACCGCATCCGCAGCTCGCCTTTTCGTTAGGGTTAGTAAACTTGAACCCTTCGTTAAGACCTTCGCGGACATAATCAAGCTGGGTGCCGTCAATATAGGCCAAGCTCTTAGGGTCCACAAAAATTTTGATGTCGTGGCTCTCATAGACTTGATCATCTTGTTCGGGCACATCCACATATTCCAGTTTGTATGCCATTCCGGAACAACCTGTGGTACGCACACCAAGACGCAAGCCCAGACCGTTACCACGCTTGTTGAGGTAAGTTTGAATGTGCTTAGCTGCTTTTTCTGTCAATGTGATTGCCATAAATTAACTCACTAGTTTAAATATAAAATAACTCAGCTACTAAAAAGAGCTATCTCCGGCGTGGGTTTCAACCGCCACCGGAGTTCTTTGAACTGAATAATCTTTTTAGATTAGCTGTTCTTTTCTTTGTAATCCTTCACTGCGGCTTTAATTGCATCTTCAGCTAAGATTGAGCAGTGAATTTTAACAGGTGGAAGTGCTAATTCCTCTGCAATGGCTGCATTTTTAATTTCCATTGCCTCGTCTAAGGTTTTACCCTTTACCCATTCGGTAATTAAAGAACTGGACGCAATGGCTGAACCACAGCCGTAGGTTTTAAAACGGGCATCCTCGATGATACCTGTGTCACTGACTTTAATCTGCAGTCTCATCACGTCACCACACGCCGGGGCACCAACCATACCTGTACCGATACCGGCCTCGTCCTTTTCGAAGGTACCGACGTTGCGAGGATTCTCATAATGGTCTAAAACTTTATCACTGTATGCCATGACCTTACTCCTTATAATAAATTACTTGTGATGTATTGATTAGTGTGCAGTCCATTCGATAGCACTGACATCAATACCCTCTAAATGCATATCCCAAAGTGGCGACATCTCACGTAACTTGGCCACTTGATCTTTAATTACATTGATGGCGTAATCCACTTCCTCTTCGGTGTTAAAACGACCTAAAGTAAAACGAATTGAACTATGCGCTAACTCATCGTCACGGCCCAAGGCACGTAACACATAGGAAGGCTCTAAACTGGCAGAAGTACAGGCCGAACCACTGGATACTGCAAGATCACTGATAGCCATCATAAGAGACTCGCCCTCAACGTAGTTAAAACTGATGTTAAGGTTAGCACCGATACGATGCTCCATGTCGCCGTTAATGTAAACCTCTTCGATATCTGAAAGACCTTTTAATAAACGGTCACGCAAAGCACGGATTCGCTCGTTTTCGGTCGCCATATCTGCTTTAAGAATACGGAAGGCTTCGCCCATGCCGACAATCTGGTGAGTAGCCAAAGTACCTGAACGGAAACCACGCTCATGACCACCACCATGCATCTGAGCTTCTAAGCGAATACGTGGCTTACGACGCACATACAAAGCACCGATACCCTTAGGGCCGTAGGCCTTATGGGCAGATAGAGATAACAAATCCACTTTGACTTTTTCCAGATCAATCTCTACCTTGCCTGCTGCTTGAGCTGCATCAACATGGTAAACAATCTTATTGGCACGACAAAGCTCACCGATCGCCTCAACATCATGAATCACACCGATCTCGTTATTAACCCACATCGTGGAAACCAAAATCGTATCAGGACGAATGGCGGCTTTTAATTCTTCTAAATCGATTAAACCATTGGCCTTAACATCTAGATAAGTGACTTCAAAACCCTCACGTTCTAATTCGCGCATTGGGTCTAAGACTGCCTTGTGCTCGGTTTTAACGGTAATTAGATGCTTACCGCGAGACTGATAAAATTCAGCAATACCCTTAATCGCGAGGTTATTAGACTCGGTAGCACCTGAGGTCCAAATAATCTCACGGGAATCCGCACCGATCAAGTCAGCCACATGCTGGCGTGCTTGCTCAACGGCCTCCTCGGCATCCCAACCGAATGAATGACTACGTGAGGCCGGGTTACCGAATTTCTCGTATAACCAAGGCACCATAGCATCTACAACACGCGGGTCAACCGGTGTGGTAGACGAGTAGTCAAAATAGATAGGTAAATTTACTGACATTACTAACTCCTGTATCAAACAGCACCTGACATGATGCCACTTGTCTGATCGCGCATCACTACTTCTGAGTGATTCGTCGATTTATTTTGATGATTCAACTGTCGCATACGCTGTTTATCGACTAAATCCTGTAAGGTCACCCCATCTAAGAAGTCAACCACATGACGGTTTAAGTCTGTCCACAGCTCATGCGTCATACAATGACCCGATGTCACTCCATCCCTGCCTGTATCACAAACTTTCTTACTACCACAGGCAGTGGTATCAACCGGCTCATCGACCGCAAAAATAATATCTGCAACACTAATATCTCTGGCATAACGGGCTAATAAATAACCACCGCCCGGCCCACGTACACTTTCGACTAACTCGTGGCGACGCAACCTACCGAACAACTGTTCTAGGTAGGATAAAGAGATATTTTGTCGCTCACTAATGGTCGCCAACGTCACCGGCCCACTATGATAGCGAAGACCTAAATCAATCATAGCTGTAACGGCGAAACGACCTTTTGTTGTTAAGCGCATAAAATTGCTCCTAAACTAAATCCCACTAATTTACTCAAGTATACGAACAAAAAAATTTTGACCTATAATCTAGCTAAATAACTGCTAGACAAATACCTATACCTGAGTGATTTACTCAAGTATAACAAATACTATAGTAAATTGCTAGGGTATTTATCTTTTTGGCCAATAGATAGATTTGAAGCTGTGGTGTAAACACCCTATCAATAAAGAAAAGCAGCCTAAACTTAGGCTTTCTAGGCATGCACCGAGAAGAGCACATGCCTAGCTTAGAGACTAAGCCACTTGATATGGCTTGGTGCGGCGACTGACTACCTCAAAAACGCCCTGACAGGCATCCTCAAGATAATCAAGCATTTTGTAGAAACTGTCCAGACCGCCATAAAAGGGATCAGGCACTGTAGCCTCTTCGTAGTCATTGGCGAAGCGCATTAAGAGCATCAATTTATGATGCAGTGGACGCGGACATATTTGCTGCATATAGGATAGATTTTCCCAATCCATGGCCAAGATAACGTCATAATCACGAAAATCTTCTAATGTGATTTGACGCACGCGCATCTCACTCACATCATAACCACGTCGACGGCACACAAACTGCACTCGACCATCGGGTGCATCACCCAGATGGTAATTATGAGTCGCTACCGAATCCACAGTGATAGTTTCAGACAAATCCGCTTCCTGTAGCATATGGCGTAAAACACCGGCTGCACCCGGCGCGCGACAAAGACCACCCATACTCACAAAAAGCACTTTTGTTCCCATATTTCACTTAAATCTAAAAAATTGTAAAAAAATTGCTACTTGATTTGACAAAACCAAAGGGACACATTATAAGCCATTTTAGAAAAAACTTAAAGGCCTATTTTTTGCTCATCTTTTTAAAAAGCTATTAAAAACTTAAACTTAGTTGATTTTAACCTCTCAGAATCCCTAGTATATAAGTATTTACTCATAAATCAGAAGCATCATCAAGTGAAATTTACTTGCTCACAAACTGCTCTAATACTTTAGCACTACGCGCTAAGGACTCAAGACGTGCATCAATATCATACAGTCGCGCATGCACCATCAATTCATCGGTAGGTACCTTAGTCAAAAACTGCTCTAATTGAAAGGCGACGGTTTTTTCAGAACCCACAAATGAATACAGCAAATGACCGTTAACCGCATGCTGTTCAGATGGATTCATTGATTCATAGAAGCCCTTAATCGGTGCCTGCAGTTTTTGATTGCGATTACGGAACAAAGCCAACACACTCTGTTGATGCGAGCTGAACCAATAACGCGCCTCTTCATCAGTGTCAGCAACCACCATATTAACCGCCGGCATCGCATAAGGTTGCTGACAATATTGAGAGGGTTTGAATTGCTGACGATAGACCCTAAACGCATCGTGCAGCATATTAGGCGCAAAGTGCGAGGCAAATGAATACGGCAGACCCAAATAAGCCGCTAACTGCGCCCCGTACAAACTGGAGCCCAAGACCCACGTCTGCACCTCGGAGTTTTGACCTGGATAAGCATGCACAGCCTGCCCCTCTTGCGGTTCGCCGAGGTACATCTGTAACTCTTGAATATCTTGAGGAAATGACTCTGCGGCTGCCCTTAAATCACGGCGCATGGCTCTGGCAGTGGTCTGATCAGTCCCCGGCGCTCTACCCAAACCCAAATCCACGCGCCCTGGATACAAGGCATCCAGCGTACCGTACTGCTCCGCAATCACTAAAGGCGAATGATTTGGCAACATCACCCCACCTGCACCAATTCGTATCTGCTTAGTGCCTGCACCAATATACGCTAAAGCAACCGAGGTAGCAGAACTAGCAATAGCCGGGAAATTATGATGCTCAGCCATCCAGAAACGATGATAACCACTCTCTTCGGCAGCCTGCGCTAAGCGCAATGATTTCGCTAAAGCTTCACTCGCCCCCTCGCCCTCGATAATTGAAGAAAAATCCAATACGGAATACGCTTGCATAATAAACCCTCTCAAATTAACTCACACAATTTACAGTATGTGGGGCTTGCCAATTATTTATCAAGATGTCGATTAGTTGCCAAACACGCAAGTAGTCTCAATTCTTTCTATCCTGCGCCACCTAAAGCAAAACTCTCACCGTCATAGAAATTAGCGTCTCAGCCTACCAATGCCACCCATAAATTAGTCTATAACTCGCTAAATAAGCAATCACTTAACTATGCTAGGGTTTGTTTCTATTGGTTATTTTTTTATTATGTTTAATAATTCATACAATCGTTTGAATTCATACTTACGTTTGAATTAACTTACTTGAGCTTACTTATATGGCAACAAACACCTTAAGCAGAACAACAAAATCAGTGTCAAAGAAAAGTACTAACGAAGGCGACACGCGCCAGAAATTACTAGATGCTGCTGAGCAGTTATTCACGCAACAAGGTCACGAAGCGACCTCTCTAAGACAAATCACTGCCTTGGCCGGAGCCAATTTAGGCGCCGTTAACTACCACTTCGGCACCAAAGAAGGTTTAATCGAAGAAGTTTTCAAACGTCGCCTTAAGCAAATCAACCAAGAACGCAAAGAGCGTTTAGATGACTTGGAGGCCGCAGCAGAGTTAACTGGGGAGCCTATTAAGGCTTCTGAAATTGTTAACGCCTTTTTCGGTACCTTAGTGAGCATGGCCTTTTCAGACGAGATTGGGGTTTGGAGCTTATTAGAGCGCACCATGCTCGATCCGGGGAAATTCATCAGTGCCGTCTTTACACAAGAATCAACCGAGGTCATCGAGCGTTACAAAGACGCTCTCTACGAAGCCCTGCCACTGGTGCCTCGCGAAGAAATTTTATGGCGTTTCCAGTTCATGCTAGGCGCCACAGCTTACGCGCTTAGTGATACCGGTCCTTTAGGAGACATTATGGGGATCGAGATTGACAAAAACGAGGCACCTGAAAAAGCCCAGGAAAAATTATTGAAGCGCTTAATGAGCTTTTTAATCGGCGGTCTAAGAGCCCCTCTAGCCACCACAACTGAATAAAACCAAAATTTAAACCATCAACGCTAAAGCGTAGGGATTATAAAAAAGAGGTCATAACTATGATTACTACAACAATTGGATATGTACTGGGAGCACTTGCCCTGAGTGGAGGAGCTGCAGTTGCAGTCCCTGGTATTAGACGTCCTTTATTGTCTAAGCCAATTTTAAAAACGTTTAAGAAAATCCTTCCTACCATGTCCCAGACCGAACGTGATGCCCTAGAATCAGGCACCGTTTGGTGGGAGGGTGAGCTATTTAGTGGTCGCCCTGAATGGAATAAATTATTAGCCTATCCAAAGCCACAGCTAACAGCTGAAGAACAAAGCTTTATGGCTAATCAGGTAGCCACCGTTTGCGCCATGATTGATGACTGGCAAATCTCTCATAAAGATGGCGATCTGCCTAGCCACGTTTGGGATTACATCAAGAAAGAAGGCTTTTTCGGCATGATTATTCCTAAGTCTTATGGCGGCTTAGAATTCTCAGCTTATGCTCACTCTCAAGTCGTCGCCCATTTATCCACCCGCTCTTCAGCGCTCTCAGTCACCGTGATGGTGCCCAATTCTCTGGGACCTGCGGAATTACTAATGCAATATGGTACAGAGCAGCAAAAAGATTATTACTTACCGCGATTAGCGCGTGGTGAAGAAATTCCGGCTTTTGCACTCACTAGCCCTTGGGCCGGTTCGGATGCAGCGTCAATTCCCGATTACGGCGTCGTCTGCAAAGGTGAATGGGAAGGTCAAGAAGTTCTCGGTATGCGCGTATCTTGGGATAAGCGATACATCACCCTCGCTCCTGTGTGCACCCTGATTGGTTTAGCCTTTAAGCTCTATGATCCGGAGAGATTATTAGGGAGCGAGGAAGACATCGGTATTACCTGCGCGCTCATCCCTCATGATCACCCCGGCATGGAAATTGGCGATCGTCACTTCCCGCTCAATGCAGCCTTTATGAATGGTCCGACCCGCGGTAAAGATGTCTTTATTCCGATGGAATATATTATCGGCGGTCAAAAAATGGCCGGTAAAGGGTGGCGTATGCTGATGGAATGTCTAGCGGTCGGCCGCTCCATCTCACTTCCTTCCTCTAATGCCGGTATGAGTGTACTCACGGCGCGCACGGTTGGGGCTTACTCTCGCGTTCGTAACCAATTCGGCGTCGCCATTGGTCAATTTGAAGGTGTGGCCGAAGCGTTAGCTCGTATCGGTGCCTACACTTACGTTGCAGAGGCCGCTAGAACCATGACCTCCGGAGCGGTGGACTTGGGTGAAAAGCCGGCGGTTGCCTCAGGCATCGTGAAATATCATATCACCGAGATTGGTCGTCACATTATCAATGACGGCATGGATGTGATTGGCGGTAAGGGCATTTGCTTAGGCCCATCCAACTTCCTGGGCCGTGCCTATCAACAAGTCCCTGTAGGTATTACCGTTGAGGGAGCCAATATCCTAACCCGTAGCTTGATTATTTTTGGTCAGGGCGCTACTCGTTGCCATCCTTATGTTTTAGCAGAGATGGAAGCGGTTCGTGAACCTGATAACAAAAAAGCCTTGCTCGATTTTGATAAGGCCTTCTGGGGTCATGTACGCTTTGTTTTTGCTAATGCCTTTAGAACATTGGGCCATGGTTTAACTGGAGCACGCTTTGCCGCTAAGCCGGACAATGCCGATCCGCATACCGCTCGTTATTATCAGGATCTAAGTCGCGTCTCGACTATCTTTGCGCTTTTAGCTGATACCTCGATGTTTGTGTTAGGTGGTAGCTTAAAGCGTCGCGAAAGCATTTCTGCCCGCTTAGGTGATATCTTGTCGCAAATGTATTTAGCCAGTACCGTCTTAAAACGTTATGAGGACGAAGGTCGTCAAGAAGCTGACCTACCCTTTGTTCACTGGGCAATACAAGACAGTCTTTACAAAGCACAAGTGGCCATTGAAGGGGTTTTAGAAAACTTCCCTAATCGCGTAGTCGCTGCGGCTCTTAGGCCATGGATATTCAGCTTAGGCAAACCATTTAAAAAGCCCTCCGATGAACTTGGTCTTGAGGTTGCTCAGCTACTGTTGTCACCAAATCCTAGCCGCGATAGATTAACCGAAAACTGCTATCTACCGTCAAGCGAAGAGGACGCTGTGGGCGCGATCGAGTTGGCACTTGAAGCAACCCTTCAAGCCGAACCGATTCAGCGCAAATTACGCGAATTACGTAAAGGCAACCGCCTCGATAACAACCCCTTGGCTAATGTCCGTGATATGACCGAAGCAGCTAATGAATTGGGCGCATTGACTGCTGAAGAATACGAAATTCTTAAACGCTTTGATCACTTAAGAGATATTGTCGTGCGTGTTGATGACTTTACTAAAGAAGAGCTCTTTCCACACCAAGATCAAGCCAACACCTTAGAGCCTAAACAAAGCACAGAAGCCATTGCTCCTGATAGCAGAGTCGCTTAGTAAGGGAGATTTTAAACATGACTTTCAGAGACGTTTACGTGGTCGACGGCGCAAGAACACCCTTCCTAAAGGTTCAAGGCAAGGCCGGACCTTTTACTGCAGCGGATTTAGCGGTACAGGCAGGACGTGATTTATTGCAACGTCAGCCCTTTGCCCCCACCGACCTGGACGAAGTTATTATCGGTTGCGCCTCACCCTCACCCGACGAGGTGAATATTGGCCGCGTGATTGCTTTACGTTTAGGTTGTGGCGATAAAGTCCACGCCTGGACGGTGATGCGTAATTGTGCCTCCGGCATGCAGGCGTTGGACTCGGCTCTGACAAATATACAGTTAGGGAGAGCCGAGCTGGTGCTAGCGGGTGGCACAGATGCCCTATCACACGCCCCCCTACTCTTTTCCGAAGAAATGAGTGCTTGGTTTGCCCAACTCATGGGCGCCAAAACCTTGCCTCAACGATTGAGCGTGTTCGCCAAACTTCGTCCAAACTACTTAAAACCGGTGATTGGTTTACTCAAAGGCTTAACCGATCCTATCGTTGGTTTAGGCATGGGTCAAACCGCAGAAAATCTAGTTTATGACTTTAACTTAAGCGCTAACGACCTTAACGAGTATTCAGTACGTAGTCACCAACGCGCGCTCAAGGCCGCTGAAGCCGGTGCCTTTGAACTAGAATTATCACCGCTGATTGACAAGGCGGGTAATTTCTACCCTAAAGATGACGGTGTGCGCCCTGACTCAAGCGTTGAGCGTTTATCTCGCCTACGACCGGTCTTTGATAAACGTGGCGGTACGATTACTGCCGGCAACAGCTCACAAGTCACTGATGGTGCAGCCTTACTGATTCTGGCTTCTGCAGAAGCCGTCGAACGCTATAACTTAGAGCCTCTAGGAAAAATCACTGATAGCCAATGGGCTGGTCTCGATCCCAAAGTTATGGGGTTGGGTCCGGTGCATGCCTCTACCCCTATTTTGGAGCGTCATCAATTAGGTCTGAATGACGTTGATTTATGGGAAATTAATGAGGCTTTCGCTGCTCAGGTATTAGGCTGCTTAGCTGCTTGGGAAAGCGAGGACTATTGTCAGGAACATTTCGGTCGCAGTGCCTTGGGACATCTTGATCAAGACCGTTTAAATGTCGATGGCGGTGCCATTGCCATTGGACACCCCGTTGGTGCGTCAGGCGCACGCATTGTCTTGCATTTATTACATGCTCTAAAAGCTCGTGGCCTGCAACGCGGCATCGCTACTATTTGCATCGGTGGCGGCCAAGGAGGCGCCATGTTAGTTGAAACAATGCCACCCAAAAACGATGAGGAAGTCATTCGTTCAGAGGAGGTTGACGCAAAATGACACAGCAATTTAAACATTTTTCTTTAAAAGAAGAGGCGCAGGTATTCTGGCTTTATATTGACCGAGCAGATTCTGAGGTTAATGCCCTCTCTGCGGAGTTAATGGCTGAATTTCATCAGGTGCTGGATTATCTTGAGCAAAACAAGGCCAAAGGTCTAATCATCACTTCAGCCAAAGAAACCGGTTTTGTGGTCGGTGCCGACATTAATGAATTTTCCGATCTCGCCACAGCTGAACAAGTCAAAGCAATGGTCGCCCGTGGTTGGGACTTATTTAATCGTCTAGAGGCGGTGTCTTATCCCACCTTAGCATTGATTAATGGTCACTGCCTTGGCGGTGGTCTGGAATTAGCCTTAGCCTGCCGCTATCGTATGGTCATTGAGGAAAGTGATGCGCGTTTAGGACTACCTGAAGTGATGCTTGGCATCTTCCCCGGTTGGGGTGGCATTAAGCGATTACCTGAACAAGTGGGTGCGATTGATGCGATGGACATGATGCTCACAGGACGTCGTATCAATGCTCGTCGCGCTTATGCCATGGCTTTAATTGATGCGGTTATCCCTCAACGCGTGAGTGAGGCTGCCGCCCGCGATCTGCTTTTATCCGGACGCCCGGCTCGTCAAGTAACGGGTTGGAAAAAATGGCTCAACCATGGCCCTTTAAAATCAGTGGTTGCGAGTCGCGTTAATAAGCAGCTTAGTCAAAAAGATCCTTATCAGCACTATTTAGCGCCGAGAGCGATTTTAGAATTATGGAAAGAGAATAATGGCAATGCTCTGAAAAATGAAGTCTTGCTACAAAATATTCTAGGCTCAGATACCGCCAGCAATTTACTTCGTGTGTATCACTTACAAGAGCGTCTAAAAACTGAAGGCCGTCCGGAAAATTACCAAAAAATGGCTACCGTTCATGTGGTCGGTGCCGGTGTGATGGGTGGTGATATTGCGGTCTGGTGTGCCTTACAAGGACTGCAAGTCACCTTACAAGACCAAAATATGGAAGCCATTGCCGCAGTGATTGGTCGTGCAGCCAAACTATTTAAACGTCGCCTACGTGATCCCTTGCTGATTAGAGCCGCTCTGGATCGTCTTATCCCTGACCCGCATGGTCATGGTGTCGCCCGCGCCGATTTAGTCATTGAAGCCATCAGTGAAAACTTGGAAGCAAAGCGTGGACTGTATGCACAGCTCGAAACAATAATGCGTCCTGACGCCCTCTTAGCGACTAACACCTCAAGTTTGGCGCTCGAGCTCTTAAGCGAAAAGCTGGCGCAACCAGAGCGTTTAGTCGGTATTCACTTCTTTAACCCGGTCGCTTTAATGCCATTAGTTGAAGTGATTTACAAGGACAACCCGACCGCTGAGCATCAAGCTGCCATTGATAAGGCGCGTGGCTTTGTGGGTCAAATTAATAAACTGCCGTTGGTCGTAAAAAGCGTACCAGGCTTCTTAGTCAATGCAGCCTTAACGCCGTATATGTTGGAGGCCATCGCTTTAGTAGATCAAGGTTATGCGCCGGTCGCTATCGACAAGGCAATGGAAGCCTACGGCATGCCGGTAGGACCGATTGAATTAGTCGATATGGTGGGCCTGGATGTGGCACTGGCTGTGGGTCAAGAATTAGTTAGCGACGTTACCACACCACGCTGTTTGGAGGAAAAAATCCAAGCAAATAAATTAGGTCGCAAGTCGGGCGAAGGTTTTTATCAATGGAAAGCAGGCAAAGCCGTGAAGCCTAAAGGAGAGAAGATGTCGGCTGAGCTAGCGCAGAAGTTAGCGGATAGTTTAGCGGCAGCGGCTAAACGTCAAACAGATCAAGGTGTGGTTGCTGATGCTGATTTAGCAGATGCGGGCATGATTTTTGGTACGGGCTACGCTCCCTTTACGGGCGGCCCTTTATTCAAAAGAGGGATGACAACATCCCAAATTAAAAGTTAGGCATTAAGACCTAAAAACAAAAAGCATACATCAGGAGACTACGATGAAATTCAGATTAAAAAAACACGCTCTAGCGCTTTTACTCTTAAACGGGACGGTTATCAGTACGGCCTCAGCCGCCGGTTTCCAATTAATGGAGCAAAACGCCAGTGGCTTAGGTAATGCCTATGCGGGTTCCGGTGTGGTGGCAGAAAACGCTAGTGGCGCTTTCTTTAACCCCGCATCAATGACCTTTTTGCCCGGCTTGAACGTTTCGGGCGGATTCAACTTAATTCGTCCGTCCTTTAAGTTCACGGACAGTGGTCAGAGTACCGGCCCATTGGCATTAGGCGGTTTAAAAACAGCCGGACCCGGCGGTGATGCGGGTAACTTAGGTTTTGTGCCTAACTTTCATATCACCTATCAGGCCACCCAAGATTTATTTTTGGGCTTAAGTGTTGGCGCGCCCTTTGGTTTAAAAACCTCCTATCGCGACAATGATTGGATCGGTAATTACCACTCCAGAGACTTTGATATTCGCACGATCAATATCAACCCCTCTATTGCCTATCGCGTTACCCCGAATTGGTCGGTGGGTGCGGGTTTAGGGATTCAGCGTATTAGAGCAGAATATCGTTTGGGTACCTTAATACCTCATCCTCACCCCTTAATGGCAGGCAGTTTCTTGCCGGGTGATGCCGAAGTAAAAATGAAAGACACTGCCGTGGGTTGGAATATCGGTACCGTATTTCAACCGACTGAATCGACCCGCATCGGTCTATCCTATCGCTCCCGTATTAAGCATAAAGCCACCGGTCACACAGACGTTAACTTTAATGGCGATCGAGTGGCCAATTTCAAAGCCAACACCACCATTGAACTACCGGATATTGCCAAATTGAGTGTTTCTCATCAACTCACACCGCGTTGGATGCTCTTAGGAGATATTTCATGGACTGGTTGGAGCAGCATTCCTGAGCTAGTGATTAAAAACACCGGTGGCCCGGAAAATAGCTTACCGCTCAGATTCAGAGATACTTGGCGTTTTGCCGTGGGTGCGCAATACAAAATCAACGATGCCTGGACTTGGAAAGTAGGTATCGCCACCGACAAATCACCGATTCCAAACGAGATGGATCGCCCCACTTCCCTACCGGATAACAACCGTCTGTGGTTATCTACCGGGGTGCAATACAAGCGCAAAAACTTGGCTGTTGATGTAGGTTACACCTATCTGCATATCAAGAAAACCAAGATTAATAATCATGAACTCGCAGTAACCCGCGGTATCGTTCACGGCCATTATGATGGCGATGCTCACTTATTCGGCGTGCAGTTCTCTTACCGCTTCTAAGCTCTAGCCATTACATGAGGCCTGAAGCGTTTAAGCATGCCTTCAAATTTAACCAGGAGATTATTTTGACTAAATTTAGAGTGTCACGTGTTGCAGTCTTGGGCGCCGGCGTGATGGGCGCCCAGATCGCAGCCCATTTAGCCAATGCCGGCATGACTGTTTTGTTATATGACCTAGCAGCCGATGCCGGCGATCCGAGTGCAATCAGTGCGGGAGCGTTAAAAAAACTAGCCCGCATCGAACCGGCACCTTTAGCCACTAAAGAGGCTTTAAAGTCGATTCAAGCGCTCAATTACGATCAGCACGTAGACTTATTAGCCGATTGTGATATTGTTATTGAAGCCATTGCTGAGCGCATGGATTGGAAACAGGATCTCTATGCAAAGGTTGTACCTGCGCTTGGTGAGCATTGCATTTTTGTTTCCAATACCTCAGGCCTCTCTATTAATGCCTTAGCCGAGTCACTACCAGAAGCGCAACGTACACGCTTCTGCGGAGTGCATTTCTTCAACCCGCCTCGCTATATGAAATTGGTTGAGTTAATTCCAACCAAATACACCTCAGCTGAGGTGCTGGATCAGTTGGAATCTTGGCTCACGACAACACTCGGTAAAGGCGTGGTACGCGCGCTGGATACGCCGAATTTTATCGCTAACCGTATTGGGGTCTTTTCAATTTTGGCAGCCATGCATCATACCGAACGTCTCGGCTTAGGCTTTGATGAGGTGGATGCCCTTAGCGGTTCATTAATTAATCGTCCTCGCAGTGCGACTTATCGCACCGCAGACTTAGTGGGTTTAGATACTTTGGCTCATGTGATTAATACGCTTAAAGAAAATGCCACTGACGATCCATGGCATGCCTATTTTGACTCCCCGGTCTGGCTAAAGGCCTTGATTGAAAAAGGTGCTTTAGGTCAAAAAACTCGCGCTGGTGTCTATCAACGCGTAGGCAAGGAAATTCAGGTCCTAGACTTACAAAAGCAAGACTACGTACCTAGCGAGGGCACTGCTGCTGAGGAAGTCGTTGCTATTTTGAAACAAAAAGACCCGCAAGCTCGTCTTTTAGGTTTACGCGATAGTGAACACCCACAGGCACAATTCCTTTGGTCAGTCCTAAGAGATACTTTCCACTACAGTGCCGTGCAGCTTAAAGACATTGCACAAAACGCTCGTGATTTGGATCTTGCCATGCGTTGGGGTTTTGGTTGGTCTCAAGGTCCTCTGGAGCAATGGCAGGAAGCCGGTTGGCAAGCGATCGCTCAGGCAATTCAAGAGGACATTAAAGCAGGCAAAACCATGTCCAACACCCCGCTACCTGATTGGGTTTTAGACTCCGATCGTAACGGTGTCCATGAAGCTGCCGGCTCTTATTCCGCTAGTGAACAAGCCTTACAAACACGCTCCACTTTGCCGGTCTATAAGCGTCAGCTCTTTGTTGAGCAGCTCCATGGCGAACAGCTACAGAGCCTTGAGCAAGAAACTATCTGGGAAAATAAAGGTGTCCGCTTATGGTCCTTGCCAACAATCGACAAAGGCATCGCCATTCTGTCTATTCACTCCAAAATGCACACCATTGGCAATGAAGTGTTGATAGGGATTCTACAAGCAGTAGCCAAAGCAGAGCAGCAATTTGATGGCTTGGTGCTTTGGCATGAAGCGCCTTTTGCGGTCGGCGCCAACCTACAACAAGTCGCTGAAGCTGTGGTCGCAGGAGATTTTGTCAGCTTAGAAGCTGAGGTCGCTCGGTTCCAACAAACTTCCTTGGCGCTACGTTACGCTCAAATCCCTACCGTGGCTGCGGTCGAGGGTCTAGCGCTGGGCGGCGGTTGTGAGTTCCTGATGCATGCAGACTCTCGTGTGCTCGCACTGGAAAGCTATATCGGTCTTGTCGAAGCCGGTGTCGGTCTGATTCCGGCCGGAGGCGGTAGCAAAGACTTTGCTGTCCGTGCTGCGAAATTGGCTGAAAAGACCGAAACCCCGATGGAAGTCTTTCCCTTCTTAGCTAAGCCATTCCGTCAGATTGCCATGGCAGAAGTTGCCAAGAGTGCTATTCAAGCCCAAGAAGTCGGTTTTGCCAAAGCTAGCGATAAAGTCGTCTTCCATCCGGGTGAATTGTTATACACCGCATTAAAACAGGCTCGTGCCTTAGCGGATATGGGTTATTACCCACCAGCGGCACCAACCCAAGTGACCGTTGCCGGTCGTGGCGGAATTGCCAACTTTGATATGTTGCTTATTAATATGCTCGAAGGCTGCATGATTTCTGAGCATGATTATCGCGTTGCCCATGCCGCAGCCGTCGCTTTATGTGGTGGCGATATTGATAGTGGTTCTAAAGTCAACGAAGAATGGTTGTTAGCTGTAGAGCGACAAGAGTTCGTGAAATTATTACGTACACCGGAGACTCTCGCACGCATTCAGCACACCTTAAAAACAGGCAAACCACTAAGGAATTAAGAGGTAATTTATGACTAAGCAAGTACAAGAAGCTTATATTGTTGCAGCCACTCGACTACCGGTGGGGAAAAAAGGTGGTGTGTTGGGCAGAACACGTCCGGATGATTTATTGGTCGCCGCCATTCAAGGTGTCTTAGCTCAAGCGCCTGAAGTCGACCCTGCTTTAATCGGCGATGTCATTGTCGGTTGTGCCATGCCCGAGGCCGAACAAGGTATGAATATGGCACGGATGGCGGTCTTACTGGCCGGTCTGCCGGATACTGTACCGGGCGTGACCATTAACCGTTTCTGTTCTTCAGGCGTGCAAGCAGTCGCTGATGCAGCTGCCAAGATTCGTCTCGGCGAGGCTGATGTGATGATTGCCGCCGGCGCAGAGTCCATGAGTATGATGAGTCAGATGATGGGCAATAAAGTCGCCATCAACCCGGCTATTTTCAATCATAAGGAAAATCTGGGCATTGCCTACGGCATGGGTTTAACTGCAGAAAAAGTCGCTGAACGATGGAATATCTCGCGCGAGGATCAGGATGCCTTTGCAGTGGCATCTCATTTACGTGCGCTAGCCGCTCAGCAAGCCGGTCACTTTGATGCAGAGATCACTCCATTTGAAACGGTTTCTTATCAACCATTATTACAGAATGGCGCCATCTCCGCTCAAGCCAGTGTGTTGGAGAAAAAGCGCTTAATTACAGCCGATGAAGGTCCACGTCCCGATAGCAGCATCGAAGGTCTAGCACGTTTACGCCCTGTCTTTGCTGCCCGTGGTTCCGTCACTGCTGGTAATAGCTCACAAATGTCTGATGGTGCGGCTGCGGTTTTACTAGTTTCTGAAAAAATACTTAAACAGTACAATCTCGACCCGATTGGACGTTTTGTCAGTTATGCGGTGGCCGGTGTGGCACCGGATGTGATGGGTATCGGTCCGGTAGCAGCGATTCCAAAAGCACTGGAGCAAGCTGGTCTGTCTCAGGATCAACTGGACTGGATTGAGCTCAATGAAGCCTTTGCCGCACAAGCTTTGGCTGTCAGTAGAAGCTTAGACTTAGACCCGGCTAGAGTCAATCCTTTAGGTGGTGCCATTGCCCTAGGACACCCATTAGGGGCAACCGGCGCTATTCGCACGGCCACCGTACTTCATGGCTTGCGACGTACCGGCGGTAAATACGGCATGGTGACCATGTGCATAGGAACCGGCATGGGTGCCGCAGGCATTTTTGAGGTCTTGTAATCGATTATGTCATTCAAGCAGCTAGGGGGTTAAATAAAACTACCCTGCTGCTAACGCTTATTATTAAACAAATAACTGTGAGTTTATGAAAGTCGATTGGTTATATAAATTGTCCCCAAAATGGCGTGCGCGGATGGTGAAGCTGTTATTCAATTTACATCCGGGCTTTAGAAGCATGGGTGGTCGAGTGATTAAAGTCACTCCGGATTTATCCACGATGGTCGTACGCTTGCCCTTGAGTTGGCGTACACGCAATGCCCTAGGAACAATTTATGGAGGTTCTTTATTTGGAGTAACGGACGGTCCACACCCTTTAATGTTAACGTTAAATTTAGGTCTAGATATTATTGTCTGGGATCAGGAGGCGAGTATTCGCTTTAGGAGACCTGCCCATGACACCGTCTATGCCTATTGTCAGTTTAGCGAGGAGGAAAAGGATCAAATTCGTGAGGGTTTAGCGCAACAGCAAGAGGTCACTCATCAGGTAGAAATCCTGATAAAAGATGCGACAGGCGAGGTACACGCTATCGTTCGCAGAACACTCTATATTGCTATGCGCGAGTATTACACAGAAAAAAGGAAAAGAAACGACATCATGAGAGAGTCGTTGGAGGGACAAGAAAATGGAAAAAGTTTGGTTAAAAAGTTATGCAGCGAACGTCCCCATCACCATTGAGACATCTGCCTATAACTCATTAGTGGACGTATTGGAGGAAAGTGCGGAACGCTTTGCGAATCATACAGCCATTGAATTCTTGGGCAGTGAAATGAGTTTTGCTGAACTCAATAAAAAAAGTGAACAATTTGCGAGTTGGCTGCAACAACAGGGACTTAAAAAAGGCGATCCCGTCTTGTTAATGATGCCAAATACTACTCAGTATATGGTCTGCATGTTCGGCACGCTCAAAGCCGGCGGCGTCATGGTGAACTGTAACCCGCTTTATACGGCGCGGGAATTAGAGTTCCAACTAAATGACTCACGCGCAGTTGTTGCCGTAATCGCGAGCAATTTTGCCCATGTGCTGGAACGCGTCAAGAGTCCCTATCTGAAGACCGTTGTCGTCACCGGTGTGGGCGATATGTTAGGTACATTTAAAGGTGCTCTGACTAATTTCGTCTTGCGTTATGTACGTAAATCCATCCCTAAATGGCATTTACCCGGTCATATTCCCTTTAAAAAGGCGATGGCCCAAGGTGCCAAACAGCCATTCCGCAAAGTAACGATCAATCGTGAGGATCTGAGCTTTTTGCAATACACCGGCGGCACCACCGGGGTACCTAAAAGCGCCATGCTCAGTCATGACAATATGTTGGCAAATTTGATGCAAGTATGTGCTTGGACTAATGGCAGTCTTAGAGACGGTCAGGAAATTGTCGTCACCGCCCTGCCGCTCTATCACATCTTTGCCCTGACGGCCAATTGCATGCTATCGATTAAGATTGGCGCACGCAATGTGCTAATTCCTGATGCTCGTGACATTCCTTATCTGGTCAAGACCATTGATAAGGTCAATATGACCGTGTTTACCGGGGTAAATACCTTATTTAATGCCTTATTAAATAATAATGATTTCAGAAAAATTGATTTTTCTAATCTGAACTTCGTCTTGGGTGGTGGTACAGCAATTCAGCAGGTGGTTGCAGATCGTTGGAAGGAATTGACCAAAAAGCCCCTGATTCAAGCTTATGGTTTAACTGAAACCTCACCGGCAGTGACAATTAACCCCTTTGACGGTCGTCACGTTGATGGTTCAATTGGTCTACCTATTCCTTCTACCGATGTGGTCATCCGTGACAACAATGGCAAAGATCTTACGGCCAATGAGATTGGTGAGATTTGTGTTCGCGGCCCACAAGTGATGACGGGTTATTGGCAAAAACCGGAAGAAACGGCCAATGTCTTTTTTGATGATGGTTTTCTTCGTACCGGTGATGTGGGCTATATGGATGAAAAAGGCTATATTTTCCTAGTCGATCGTCAAAAAGATATTATTCTGGTTTCAGGATTTAATGTCTATCCTAACGAGATCGAGGAAGTCATTGCTCAACATCCGGGAGTGCGTGAGGTGGCAGCTATTGGTATACCGCATGAACGCACCGGTGAAGCAGTAAAACTGTATGTGGAACGCAAGGATCCAAAGCTTACTGAAGAGGCGTTAATTACTTTCGCTAAGCAATACCTCACTTCCTATAAAGTACCGCGTCTAGTCGAATTCCGCGAGGAACTACCGAAGTCCAATGTCGGTAAACTCTTAAGAAGACAATTACGCCAAGAATCAGAGCAAGAGGAAGTTTAATTTAAATAAGTTTAGGGACACACCGAACAGAGGGCGTCCCTAAACTTTTATGCCCACAAACTCGTGTCATAAAGACATTACTGATTTTCTTGACTTAACTGCGCCAAAAAAGCCAGATCTTTTTTAGTCAACAGGCCTTGTTCCTTGGCCTTAATAATCAGATCAGGACGTCGCTCTGCGGTTAACGCTAAAGAGCGTTGACGACGCCATTGATTAATATTAGCGTGATGACCGGACAATAAAATCGATGGTACAGGCACCCCTTCAAATACTTCCGGACGAGTGTAATGCTCGCAATCAAGTAAGCCGGACTGTTCATCATGAAAGGAATCCTGTAGTGCCGACAGATGATCATTTAAGACACCCGGCAACAATCGTATCGTCGCATCCAAAACTGCTAAAGCAGCAAACTCACCACCGGATAAGACAAAATCGCCAAGCGAAATTTCTTCATCGACATAGTGATCGATAAAGCGTTGGTCAATGCCCTCATAGCGCCCACAAATATAGGTCACTTTAGGTAGTTTAGAAAGCTCAATGGCTTTGGATTGGGTGAAGGTTTTGCCCACCGGGCTTAACAAAATGACCGGACCGGTGCTTTGCTGATGGTGCTTGATATCATTAATAGAATCAACTAGGGGTTGAGCCAACATCAACATGCCGGGACCACCACCATAAGGCCGGTCATCGACCGTCTTGTGAATATCATGAGTGTAATTACGAGGATTCCAGGTGTTTAAAGACCAAATCCCCTGAGCATGCGCTCGCCCCGTCACCCCCATTGTGCTGAGTACATCGAACATTTGGGGAAACAGCGTAATCACATTGGCTTGCATTAGAAATCCAGAGGCCAATCAACCTCGATCCAATTGTTTTCTAAGTCTACTTCTAGCACATGAGCGTCCACAAAAGGCACCAAACTTTGCTGTGGCTGACCCTTGGCATTTAGTAGAGCCTGTGGCTCAAGCTCGGGGTCTCCGGAATCAAGGTAACGGTCGATATGCAGCACAGCGTGGACGCCATTATCCGATAACTCACGAATACGTCCTAGAAGCACGTAATCCTCATCACCAACAGCTAATTCACTCACAGCAGATTCATCAACCGTGTAGACCCAACAACCCACCAGATCAACCCAGTAAAACTCATCAGAATCCTCGGTCGGAAAATCAGCACGTGATACCGAGATAACCATGCCCTTAAGGCTATCGGCAACATCGCGATCAGTGACTTCAGGAAAGGAGGCAATTAGACTGTCCGCATGCCAACGGCACTCAGCCACCTCGAAAAGCTGATGCGCTTCGCGTTGCGCGGTTTTTTGAGCGGTCCTAGCGGGAGGCAGACGGCGTTGCAGCCACCATTTAGTTACCTCAGGCAGGATTGATTCAGCGGAATAGGGTTTGATTTTAACCATACCGCGAACACCAAAAGCTCCGGTGATATGGCCTAATTCGACCAAATCAGTAGGAGCTGTTGTGCTACTTTGCTCATTTTCAGAGAGTGATTTTCTCATGTATTAGGGCTTTTAATTTGCATTAAAAATAAGAATGACCGCCAGATAACTGACGGTCAATCAAATCCGCTACGGCGATAGCTTGAATGTCAACTGAGTAAAACAAGCTATTAAGCCTAGGCAAATAGCTTTTAACTCAATTAAGCAGCTTGCTGTTGAGCAAACTCTTTAGCTAAACGAGCAACGGTCGGAGATAACTGAGCGCCCTGCTCTTTCCAGTACTCTAAACGATCCATCGCAATACGTAATGCCTCAGTGCCCTCAGGAGCTACTGGATTGTAGAAACCAAGACGCTCGATAAAGCGACCATCGCGACGGTCACTACGGTTGGCTGCAACAATTGTATAAAATGGACGTTTTTTAGAGCCACCACGGGCTAAACGAATAACCACCATAGGTGTACTATCCTCATTAATTGATAAAAGTTATATGAATTATTTTCAAAATTTAGCTCTCAAGTATAACAACTTATGAGCTTCCTCTGCAAGAATTCCGCCTATTCAGGGGAAAAAGTGTCGCCTTTTTCCCCAAAAATAGCGTAAATTAACGAATTTTCTTCTTAATATACAAATAGATAGATATAGAAGGAAACAACCGCCACACACAGTACGTTCAATACCATACCGGCGCGTACCATCTCGCGTTGGCGAATCAAGCCACTACCAAAAACAATCGCATTAGGAGGCGTTGCTACAGGCAGCATAAAGGCACAAGAAGCACCAATACCGATAATCAGCACAAGAACCTCAGGTGGCATATTCATCTGTGTTGCCACACCGGCAAACACCGGAACCAATAATGCCGCAGAAGCCGTATTACTAGTAAATTCAGTCAGAATAATAATAAAGATACAAACAACAAAAATCACTAGCAGTGGATTAGCACCGCCAAAGGTATCGGCAACCAACTGACCCAAGACTTGCGAAGTACCTGAACTCTGCATAACCTTACTGAGAGTAATACCGCCACCAAAGAGCATCAACACACCCCAGTCGGTATTATCGGCCACGTCTTTCCAACTGGCACAACCTAAAACCACCACCATCACTGCGGCAAATAATGCAATCAGCGAGTCGGTGCTTGTGGTACCCAATAACTGGGTGATTTTGCTACTGAAAATCCAGCAAAGCGCAATAAAGACAAAGAGCACTAAGGTAATAATACGAATAGGTGTCCATTCGATCTTTTCTTGAACTGCCATTTTGCCGGCTTCACCACTGAAATTAGGACGGAAAACCAACCACAATGTGAAAATCATGATAGGCATCAAAACTAACATCATGGGTAAACCGATTTTCATCCAAGCCGCAAAGTCCATACCTAGCTCGCGTGCAGCGATGGCATTTGGAGGTGAACCGACGAGGGTACCAAGACCACCAATACTGGCACTATAAGCGACACCTAACAGCACAAACACATAGCTATTACGATGATTGGCACGATCGAGATGACTCATCACCCCTAATGCCAAAGGCAGCATCATGGCTGCAGTCGCTGTATTGCTGATCCACATGGACATAAAAGCAGTCACTGCGAAAATCAACAGTGAGGCGAGTAACATATTACCGCGTGACAAAGAGACCAAATAAAAAGCAATCTTACGGTCTAATTTCTGCATATGCAACGCTGTTGCTAGGGCAAAACCACCGAAGAAAATAAAGATCACCGGATCAGCAAAATTGCTTAGCGCGGCTTTAGTGCTCATCCCCTCGAAACCCATGAGTACGGCTATGATCGGCACCATCAACGCCGTCACGGTAATATGCACTGCCTCAGTAAACCATAAAATGGCAATAAATAAAAGCAGCGCTAGACCTTTATTGACATCGTTGTCGAAAGGCAAAACAAGGTAGAGTAGATAAGCCAACACTATTGCTATTAAAGCAACAACGATACCTTTTAGGCTACCCCGCGGCATCAGTCGCGTTAGCTGTAGATTAGATTGAGGTTCTGTCATATTTAAGCTCCATTTAATAGAAAAATCGGTCTCCACCCTCTATCTTTATGGTGCTATTTAACGCTGCTACGGGACTATTTTGTATTTTTATTAGCCCTCTACTCTATAAACTAGCGACGTTTAATATAATGCTCTGCAAAATCCCCGCAATCGCTTTGGGCAATTAGATCGTTTTTAGATTGTGTGCAAAAGGCCTGAAAATCACCCATGGCTTTAGGATCAGTGGTGATAACCTTGAGAATCTGACCACTTTCCATCGCTGACAAAGCCTTTTTAGCTTTTAGGATAGGTAGTGGACAAAGCAAATTTTGAGCTTCAACCACTTGATCAAAGGCGACCTCAGTCATCAAACACACCCTCCGCGACACAATAAACGATTAAAAAAACAGACGATAACAACACTGCCTCGGTAAATTCGCCGAGGCAGTGCTAAATAAAAAAGCAGTATAACATTTCCCGAAGGATTGTAAGCAATTGCGACTTAACTTAAATCAAGCTTAAGCCTAACTTAAGCTTTGCTTAAGCCATGGCATAACCTGCTCCAATGCCGAAGGTAAAGCAGCCACATCGGTACCGCCACCCATGGCCATATCAGGACGACCACCGCCCTTACCGCCAATTTTAGAGCAAACGAGCGACACCAGTTCACCGGCTTTGATACGGTTCGTCAGATCGGAGGTCACCCCCGCCGCCACAGAGACCTTGTCGTCAGTAGAGGTGGCCAGCACAATCACAGCAGATTTTAATTTGTCTTTGAGCTGATCAATCATGCCACGCAAGTCTTTAGCCTCAACTCCCTCAAGTGATTTAACCAACACTTGAATGCCATCGACTGCAATCGCTTCAGAGCTCAAATCAGCACTGGCAGCAGAGGCTAATTTAGCTTTTAATTGTGCTACCTCTCGCTCAAGCGCACGCACATGATCTTGAGTGGATTTAACGCGCTCAAGTAAATCAGCAGGGCTGGCTTTTAAAACTGCCGCCGCCTGATGCAATTGTTGATTGATTCCCTCAACCCAAGCTAGGGCATTTGTTCCGGTAATCGCCTCGATACGACGGATACCGGCGGCAATACCGCCCTCAGAGATGATTTTGAAAAAACCGATATCGCCGGTACGATTAACGTGAGTACCACCGCAAAGCTCACGGGAAGTACCAATATCTAAAACCCGCACCTCATCATCGTATTTTTCACCGAATAAAGCCATCGCGCCACCCGCTACCGCCTCATCAAAACTCATCAGAGCGGCTTGAACCGGTGTGTTAGCGAGAATTTCCTGATTAACAATCGCTTCGATCTCGGCGATTTGCTCGGTAGTCACCGGCGCATCGTGAGAAAAGTCAAAACGGGTTTTGTCAGCATCGACCAAAGACCCTTTTTGTTGCACATGTGAACCTAAAACCTCACGTAATGCTTTATGCATAATATGCGTAACCGAGTGGTTACGGATAGTTTTTTGACGCTGCTCAATGTCGATCTTAGCTTCGAGCTTATCACCGACCTTGATCGTACCTAGTCTAACTACACCATAATGACCAAAGACATGTGACAGGATTTTTTGGGTATCCTCGACACTAAAGGCGGTACCATAACCGCTTAAAACACCTGAGTCACCCACTTGACCGCCGGATTCAGCATAAAAAGGCGTCTGATCTAGCACGACAACAGCTTCCTGTCCCTCTGTCACCTGCTCAGTCTGAGTACCCTCAACATAAAGCGCTAAGACTGTGGAGCTGGATTCGGCCTTTTCATAGCCTTCAAAAAGAGTCTCCTCACCCTCATAACTCAATTGTTGTTTAGCCTTAAACTTACCGCTAGCGCGCGCCATCTCGCGTTGCTTATTCATCGCAAGGTCAAAACCCTCTTCGTCCACCTCGAGACCATGCTCACGACAGACGTCAGCGGTCAGGTCAAAGGGGAAACCATAGGTGTCATATAGGGTAAAAGCAACCTGACCATCAAGACGATCGCCCTCTTTGAGATCGGCCACAGCACGACTTAAAATATCCATGCCATTAGATAAGGTCTGTAAGAAGCGTTGCTCCTCTTGTAGTAGGGTTTTACTGATACGCTCTTGCTGTTCAACTAGCGCAGGATACGCGTCACCCATCTGCCCAACCAAGTCTGCTACTAACTTATGAAAGTAAGGACTGGTTTGACCCAAGCGGTAACCATGACGTAGGGCACGACGAATAATACGGCGTAATACATAACCACGCCCCTCGTTGCCCGGCACAATGCCATCAATGATCATAAAGCTACAAGCGCGAATATGATCAGCGATTACTTTAAGAGAGCTATTTTCCAAATCCTCGGTGCCGGTCTCACGCGCAGCTGCTTGAATTAAATGTCGGAAAATATCAATGTCGTAGTTGGAATGTACATGCTGCAAGACGGCAGAAATACGCTCTAGACCCATCCCCGTATCGACACATGGATTAGGTAGCGGGTGTAATACACCGGCTTCATCACGATCGAACTGCATAAAGACCAGATTCCAAATCTCGATATAGCGATCACCGTCTTCATCTGCCGAGCCTGGAGGCCCTCCCCAAACCTCTGGACCGTGATCATAGAAGATCTCGGAACAAGGACCACAGGGACCGGTATCGGCCATTTGCCAGAAGTTATCAGATGCGTAGCGTGCGCCCTTGTTGTCGCCAATGCGGATAATACGCTCTGCGGGCACCCCGATTTGATTGGCCCAGATATCGTAGGCCTCATCATCTTCCGCGTAAACCGTAACCCATAGCTTTTCAGCCGGCAACTGATAGACCTCAGTCAATAATTCCCAAGCATACTCGATGGCTTTTTCTTTGAAATAATCACCGAAACTGAAATTACCCAGCATCTCGAAAAAGGTGTGGTGACGCGCGGTATAACCGACATTTTCCAGATCGTTATGCTTACCGCCGGCACGCAAACAGCGCTGTGACGAAGTCGCACGACGATAAGGCCTAGTATCATGACCGGTAAACACATCTTTAAACTGCACCATACCCGAGTTTGTAAACAACAAGGTCGGATCATTTGACGGCACTAAAGAGGAAGAAGGAACGATCGTATGCTCTTTGGACTCGAAGAACTTGAGAAACTTGCTACGTATTTCAGATGCTTTCATTGACAAACGCTATTTAATAAAAAGTGTAATGATTAACCCTCAAGTATAACGATTTCCGAATAAAAACGGTGCAATTTCAAGTGTCTGGCGGCCTAATTACAACTAATTACATCTAGTGCTCAAGTTTGAACGTGGCGTAAGCCTGCTCACCTGCTAAATTAAACTGCAATACCGGCCAATGATCTTTAATCACCAGATAGGGCAATTGGCGATGGTAACTAAGAACCTGTCGCTTGCCATAATGATCGATACCTATAATCACCGGCAACTCGCGTTGCGGATGCCATTGTACCCACAGCTCATCCGATGCGCTAAAGACCTGCAACGGCGACGCATAGGCCGAACCGCTAATTAACCAATCAAAGGAATAATCGTGAACCTGTCGACTTGAGTGCTCCCAACCATGATACTGCCGCTTACGTTGCAGCCAGTCGGGTTGGGTGCTACACGCACTCAAAACTAGGGACAAAATAATTAAGAAAAAAGTTTTGAACATAAGTACCACCTTTTGAGATCAGATGGTACTTATTTTGAAATCGGGGGCCTGAAAACACCATACCCGCAACTACCTAAGTACTACGATGTACTAATCATCAGCGACTTGAGTTTGGGCGATTAGTTGGCGGTTATAGCGATTTTTGTATAAATGACGGAAAACAAAACCAGGATAAGCCAGAACAATATATAAACAAAGCGCAATGGCATAAAACTGCCATTGTTGGCTATGTGCATTAGCATAAAAGCCTTCGATGACAAAACCGATGCCACCGACAAAAAAGAAAAAACCCAGCAATTCAAAAATTCTGACCGCAAAGATTTTAACCGGCACCTGCTTGCTTACTGTCAAGACTGGCAAAGCAAATAAAATCAAAGAAGCAACAAAGGCGAACAACTGAAAGCTCTGATTACTGCTGTTTGCCATCGTATAAGCAGCAAAAATGATCAAAAACCACTGCAAAAAAGCACGAGCGACAATTAGCCAAGCTGAGGTACTTTTAGACTCACCGTCTTGACGCCAAGGCACAAAAACAAACGATTTTTCAGTAAAAAAAGGAAGTAAGGCAATAAATGCAGCAATGCCAATAATCAACCAAAACGAAGATTCGGGAAACATAAAAAATTAGAGCCTAAATAAAATTTGACACTCTCCCCTAAAGGGGTTAGCGCATTATTTTAACTGAAATAGTAAAAACAAACTAACAACAAGCGATAGGTTTAGAGTTTAATCTCATTGATAAAGTTCAATTAGTCTAGAGTAAACTTTCAAGATTCTCAGGAATAATGCCTAAAATCCTGATTTAAAGCTATAGTGAAATAGATCTTTTTGGAGATGTCATTTATCCCTCATCGCGTTTGATTAAAAAGACAATTATCAAGGTTCACAGACTTCTCTCAGGTCTTAAATCATTCCTCATCATACAGGAGAACATTATGATTAAATCTCGTGCTGCCGTTGCGTTTGCTGCAGGTCAACCACTAGAAATCGTCGAAATTGATGTGGCCCCACCTAAAAAGGGTGAGGTATTAATTCGTTGTACCCATACCGGCGTTTGCCACACGGATGCCTTCACCCTTTCGGGTGAAGATCCGGAGGGTGTATTTCCCGTTGTACTGGGCCACGAAGGCGCTGGTATTGTGGTTGAAGTAGGCGAAGGCGTCACTAGCGTCAAAGCAGGCGATCATGTAATCCCTCTCTATACGGCCGAGTGTGGCGAATGCGAATTCTGTACTTCAGGTAAAACCAATCTCTGCGTAGCGGTTCGTGAAACTCAAGGCAAGGGCTTGATGCCTGACGGTACGACCCGATTTTCATACAAGGGCGAGCCGATTTATCACTATATGGGTTGCTCAACCTTTAGTGAATACACTGTGGTAGCCGAGGTTTCTCTGGCAAAAATCAATCCCGATGCCAATCCAGAGCATGTGTGCTTATTAGGTTGTGGGATCACCACCGGAATTGGTGCCGTCCACAATACTGCTAAAGTACAACCGGGTGACTCGGTAGTTGTTTTCGGTTTGGGCGCTATTGGTCTCGCAGTGGTTCAGGGCGCACGTCAAGCTAAAGCTGGGCGTATTATTGCCATTGATCTGAATTCGGATAAATTTGAATTGGCTAAGCAGTTTGGTGCCACCGATTGCATTAACCCCAAAGATCATGACAAACCTATCAAAGAGGTGCTGCTGGACATCAGCAAATGGGGCTTTGACCATACCTTTGAATGTATCGGTAATGTCAATGTGATGCGCGATGCCCTTGAGACAGCGCATCGAGGCTGGGGCCAATCGGTTATCATCGGTGTCGCCGGGGCCGGTCAAGAGATTTCTACTCGCCCATTCCAACTAGTGACCGGTCGCTCCTGGAAAGGCACCGCCTTTGGTGGCGTCAAGGGTCGTAGCGAATTACCCGGTATGGTTGAGGACGCCATGAAGGGTGAGATTGAATTAGCACCTTTTGTTACCCACACCCTAGCACTGGATCAGATTAATGACGCCTTTGACTTAATGCATGAAGGCAAATCAATCCGTTCGGTTATTGTTTACTAATTTGGAGGTCTAGATGGAACAAAAGGAACAACACTTAGTTTTTGGCGGCTCTCAAGAAGTCTGGGAACACCAATCCGAGGTCTTGTCTTGTCCAATGAAGTTTGCGATTTATCTCCCGCCTCAAGCTAAAGATAAAAAATTGCCTGTGCTTTACTGGCTCTCCGGTCTCACTTGCAATGAACAAAACTTTATCACTAAAGCAGGTTTTCATCGCTATGCCGCTGAACAGGGTCTGATTGTCGTTTGCCCTGATACTAGCCCACGCGGTGATGAAATTGCAGATGACGACGCCTATGATTTGGGCCAAGGGGCAGGTTTCTATGTCAATGCTACCCAACAACCTTGGGCTAAGCACTACCGCATGTATGATTATATTGTCGAAGAACTGCCGGCCTTAATTCGTGAACACTTCCCAGTCAGCGATAAGCAATCAATCTGCGGTCACTCCATGGGCGGTCACGGTGCTTTGGTGCTAGCACTCAAAAACCCGGCATTTTATACCAGTGTCTCGGCTTTCTCACCGATTGTCTCACCCACTCAAGTGCCTTGGGGTCATAAAGCCTTAGGTGCTTATTTAGGTGATGATCAGGATGCTTGGAAGCAATACGATGCAGTCAGATTAATTGAAAATGGGGCGCGTGTACGTAGTTTACTTGTGGACCAGGGGCTTGCTGATAACTTCTACGAAGAGCAATTACGCACCCCGCTACTGGAAAAAGCTTGCGCCGATGCCGGCATTGCTGCGGATATTCGCTATCACCAAGGCTACAACCATAGCTACTACTTTATTTCCAGTTTTATCGCTGAGCATATCGCCTATCACGCCGAAAAGCTGCAATAAATAATAGCGTCGTTAAATAACAAATCAGGGCCTTAGTGCAACTCACTGAGACCCTGATTTAATTTATGCTTAAATCAATTAGACTAAGTGTTTAATTCAATCCATTGTCGACTTTGATCTAAAATCCACACAGAGACACCGCTAAGTTGCTTTAAAACACCCTCAATCGCTTCAACAGACATAATCGAAAATGCCGTCGCTAAGGCATCTGCCTGCGCAGCCGTTGGGGCACGCACCGTCACACTTAAATAGCGTTCATCGGTTCGCGAGGTTGCAGGATCAAAGATATGACCGATATTCTTTTCATAACTTAGATAGCTGCCTCGGGAGGAAGACGTTGCCATGGCCTGATTACCCAATTCGATCTTTTTAAGAAACTCAGTGGCATCCTCAGGATCGGCAATACCCAAGGTCCATGGTGTCTTATCAGTTGGCACTAAACCACGGATCTCGCCCATATTGATTAAGGCATGTTCGATGCCCCGTTGTCGCAACAAATCCGTCACTCTATCAGTAATAAAACCTTGTGCAATGCCATTTAGCGTAATACGCTGTCCGGGTTTTGCCAAGCGGATATGATTAGACCCCAGTTGAATGCCATCCCACCCGATTAAAGGTTGAACCTTGGCAATCTCTTTTGCCAATTCCTCTGAACTCGCCTGAGGATGCTCAACAAGATAGTCTCTATAACTTTCCCAGAGGATCTGAACCGTCGGGTCAAAGACACCACCGGTTAATTTGACATATTCATCGGCTAAAGACATAAGCCAGTAAAAATCATGAGCAAAATCACTGACTTCACCCGCTTGATTCAAACGACTGATCACACTATCTTCGCGGTATAAACTAAATAAACGCTCTTGTCTGGCCACCTCTTGCATAATGGCATCAAGAAGATGTTGTACTTCCAGTTTATCTTCGTGGTAAATCTTAAGCTGCGCATCAGCGCCTAAAGCAATACCCTGCCACTCGAATAGCTCAATAGATTCGGATTTTTGTTTGTTTGCGGCTAAGGCAGCCAATGGCATTTGTGATAATGCCATTGAACTGAAAAACACGCCGAGAATTTGACGACGCTTAGTTTGAAAAGGCTGCTTCATGCTGATTTAAATTTAGTGATTTTGATGAGCGCTCTCGCTCGCTGCAGGGTCATGAGCACCCTGTTCAGCATGCGATTGAAGTGGTTGTTGAAACACAAAGGACTCCGGCATTTCATCAAAACTCACCACGCGACCGCCGTTATCTGCAGTGTACGCTTCAGCAGCAGCGCGATCTTTGAATGGCAAGGCATCACTACTACCCATACCACCGATAAACGAACTTTCAATCACATAGAAAGCAGTTTTGGCATCTAGCCAGTTTTTGTTCACACTGTGATCGGTCCAATCCTGGACGCCGGAAGCGTCGTTAACATACATCGCAACAACGTTTTTAGGCTCTTCGGGCAATAGGCGGAAAGCAAAGAGCTGATTAACTTCGGTAAACCAAACAGGCTCTTCTTGGCCGGCTAAAAATAAATGAGCTTTAGGACCGTCATGCTCAGACAAGAACATATGACAGAAATGCCCGGTTGCATCATCACTAAATTGAGCTGCCAAAGGCACTTCTACAGACTCAGTGCTTGGCTTACAAGCAACTAGACTGACACTTAACAACAAGGCACTGATAATCTTAAATCTCATTTTCATCTAAAAGCTCCGAAGCTTATAACTGCTTACGGTTAAATACCATCACAGCCATAATAAAGGGCACAATCACCCATAGGGTTAACGCACTATATAAAATACTAACACGTAAATTCATCTGTTCACTTAACCCTGCCATACCTGCAAACAGCGAGGTATTTTCAGAATCAACTAGGTTCAACAGACGGTAAATATCAGCCGGATTAAATAATAAAATATAATTCAGCGTATCGGCAGTAATGGTTTGCTGAGTATCGGCTACTAAAATACCAATCAGCGCCATATCAAAAATCACCACCATAAAGAGCCAGACAAAAAGTGCCAAACCGGCAGCTGTTGCACGCTCTTTTACTAAGGTACTTAACAAATATCCCACGCTTAAAAAACTGGCTCCCAAAAAGATGCTCAAAGCAATCATTTTGGAGAAATCCATCCACGCCTCGGTACTGGAGCCGTAAATATAATGCAGCACTAAGCCGGCAATCCCATAACCCACGACTGTTGCGATAGCCAAGATAATCACATGACCAATAAATTTACCGGCCAACACATGCCAACGCGCCACCGGATAGCTGAGCAATAAGGACATGGTGCCGCGCTCAATCTCGCCGACAATGGCGTCATAGCTCAGTAATAAGGCAATTAAAGGAATCAGGAAAATCGATAAACTTGATAAACTGACTAACGTCACGGTCAAAGGATCAACCTTAACCGTACCGGTCGGTGCAGTCCCTAAAAGACCCAACACCAGAGCAAAAATTACCAACAATAACGTGGTCGCTAAAACCCAACGGTTTCTTAGGCCGTCACGGATTTCTTTCATACTAATAGACAGGACTTGCCTCATACATCCTCTCTTCTTAAATAATGCGCATAAATTTCATCTAAGCTCGGTGCATGCGTATTGACATCAAGCACTTGGGGATTTTGTACTAGGCTGCTAAGCAATGACATTTTCTCGTTTTGTTCACAATTAAATCGATAAATATTGGCATCAATTCTTTGCCATTGATGACCCGTCTCCGGTGGATTATCGGTGGCGGTTTTAATCTGAATACGATAGGTTAGGCCACTCTCGGAGCGTAGACTATCCAAGCTACCGTCAGCGACCTTTTCGCCCTGATTCATCACCACCACTCTATCGACATTACCCTCAAGCTCAGTCAAGGCGTGAGTGCACAACAAAATCGTCGCGCCACGCTCACGAAGTTCGCGAATAATATCGTAAAACTGCTGTCGAGACGCGGGGTCCAAGCCGGTCGTGGGTTCATCAAACAACAAAATTTTAGGCTCACCGAGCATCGCCTGCGCTAAAGCCAGACGCTGCTTCATACCCTTTGAGTAGGTATTAACACGCTGTCTCGCCGCATTTGCAATACCGACTTTAGCCAGTAATTGAGGATAGGATTTGTCCTTGACCTGCTTAAGCTCCGCATAAAAATCCAACGTTTCTCTACCGGTCAGATTGGGATAAAGCGAGACCACCTCGGGTAAATAACCAATATCAAAACGCAGTTTGACCGATTGACGACCGGAAGCCTGATGTCCTAGTAAGCGAACCTCACCCTCACTGGGACTGATTAAGCCCAGAATTAATTTCATCACGGTGCTTTTGCCCGCGCCATTATGGCCGGCTAGGGCCACGCATTCGCCCTCTCGTAACACCATATCTAAAGAATGAATTACAGTGCGTTTACCATAACGCATTTTGACTTTTTCAAGGCAAACTAACTCATTTGCGCTCATTCAACAACTCCTGTAATTTTTTATAAGTCGCACTCTCGGGCATCAGCATAATCGGTGCCGTATCCATCAGACCGCCCGGTAATATGGCGGGAAATTGTGATTGCGCCCAACGCACAATCGCTACCGCTGGACTATTAAGTAAGATTCGACTACTCGGTGCACGCCAGACCACCTGATCGATAATATCATTTGGACGATAAGCAGTGTCGGAGACCCCGTCTCCATTTAAATCAAAACCGCTATGATCGCTCCAGTAATTGCCTCTGTCCTCATGAGTCCAGTCTTCGTAGCGTGTTCCAACGTACTTAACCTGAGTCTGGTTATAGACAAAGGAATTATTATAAATTTGATTACCTTGAGCTGCACCGGTGTAGTGAACTCCAATCTCGCATTGCTCAAAATGATTATTGGTAATGTGATTGATATTGGCGTTATAGAAATAAACGCATTTTTCGGCCTTGTGGACCGCATTATCTTCGACACGGGAGTGATTGGCATAATTCATCATCACGCCTTGGTCCTTGCTATTTATCGTGATGTTGCGCAAAACCTCAATGCGTTCGGAGAACATAATTGCATAGCCAATGTCATTGTCTATTGAGACATTATCCGAAACCACACTGTCATTGGTGTACATATAATGCACGCCATAGCGTAAGTCTCTAAAGGTATTGCCGGAAAAGACATTAAACTTACTGGTATTGGAGAAAATACCGTCACGACCGTTAATAATGTCATTGTTTAGTACTTTACTACCGGGTGAATTCCAAATGGTGACACCATTACCGCGCTCTGACATACGCAATTCATTAGTACCCGATATGTAATTTTTCTGAACCACTGCTTCTTGCGGTCCCCAGATATAAACCCCTATCAGATTATTAAGTATTCGGTTATTTTCAACCAAGGCTCGGCTTGCGGTCTTGTCTAGAAAAACACCGGCATCCATGCGAGATAAACTCAGACCTGAATCGCTAACGGTTAAGTTGCTAACTGTCACATCCTCGCTTTTAATCCAAAGAGTTCTTCCCTCGCGGGGGCCTTTAAGTACAGCACTGTGATCCTCAGGACCAATAAGGGTCAGATTGTCGACCTCTACGACAAACTGACCCTCATATTGACCTGATTTTAATTGTATCGTATCACCGGGCTGTGCAGCGTCCAGGGTGGCTTGTAAATCATCGCCCTCCTGAAGTACATGCACAGCACCATGGGCTATTGAGTGCACCATCAACACACTCAACAATCCACTTGAGGCTAGACTTAAAAGACGTTTCCATCTAAATAAAGTCATACATTCTCACTCAATTATGCCTTTTTAGGATGAACCAGCATCTGGCCGGACATTTCCATATGTAAGGCATGGCAGAACCACTGGCAATAGTACCACTGAACGCCTGGGCGAGTCGCTCTAAAGGTTACTGAAGAAGTCTGACCAGGAGAAACCTCCATAGCGATACCATGACCTTCTAGCGTAAAGCCGTGACACAAGTCTTCAATTACCTCAACGTTAGTGACATAAACAGTGACTTCGTCGCCTTGGTTAACTTCGAACTGGCTGAGACCAAACTGAGGAGCAGTCGCTGTCATATAAACGCGAACCTTATCGCCGTCTTTGATTACCTTGTTATCTGAATCAAGGTTAACGCCATCGGCCTCCGCCTGCTTTCTGGCAGTTTCCCATTGAGGGTCATTACGATCCCAAATATTTCTCGGGTTAACCACTGAACGGTGAACTAAAAGCATATCGTGCGGCTCAGCAAAGCTCGGCACGTCAGCTACCAGTCTCATTTCATCACCGGAAATATCAATTAACTGATCGTTTTCAGGCTTTAATGGACCGACGTTAAGGAAACGGTCTTTAGAGAACTTGTTCAAAGAGACTAACCACTTACCATCAGCGTCCTTGGTTTCACCCATGGTTGAGTGGTTATGGCCCGGCTGATAGTGAACGTCAAGCTTCTGAATAATCGGATCGACGTCTTCACCAGCGTATTGACGTCTAGCTAAGTCGATATTCCATTTGACCATCTGGCTGTCAATAAAGAGCGTGGTGTAGGCATTGCCGCGACCATCAAAGGCGGTGTGTAGAGGGCCTAAACCTAACTGAGGCTCAGCAACTACACAATCACGTGGTTCGATTTTGTCATCAAACAAATCGTCTAAAGTACGCACGTCAATTAAAGTAACAGTTGGAGAAACCTTACCGTTTAGTGCAATATGGATACCATCCGGCGCGGCGTTACAACCGTGCGGTGAGTTAGGTACCGGAATATAACGAGTATATGGTGAACCATGACGTCCATCGACCATTTTACAACCACCGATCTCCTCGTAATCGCCCTTTTCGATAGCTTCTTCAATGCGTTTGATGTTAAATACTACCACCCAGTCTTGCTCGTTAGCAGCAGACTCGGCTAAGGTAACACCCTGCTCTGAGTTATAGCAAGTTGCGAAAGAGTATTTACCCTGGTAATCCGCATCACCGTTATCGAGGTTACCGTCGACTTTTACCTGCCAAGCGATTTCCATGGTCTCACCATCAACTGCGGTGTACACAGCAAAGAAATTCTCTTGTGGGTTATCCATCACTGAACCATCATTTGGTAGTGGGATAATATGCTCACCATTACAAAATACGTAACCGGTCTTAGGGTAACGCTGTGGACGCAAACCGTGAACCGCTGACACGTTAGGTAATTCAACGATTTTGTCAGTTTTCATCACATCACAACGAACACGAGCAACACGGTTGTTAGCCTTGTCATTAATGTAGATATAGCGACCATCATAAGTTTGGTCAGTAAATGACATGTGCGGGTGATGCGCGTCACCGTTTGGCAAGCAAAGGAGGTTCTGATCTTTTAGGAACTGACGAGTTTCCGGTGTGATATTGCCATTAAGAACCTCTAAGCTCTCGTTAGTGCGGCCCCATCCGGTCGCGCTACACATATTGAAGACCGGAATACGCATGAATTCACGCATAGAGGGTAAACCCAAAATACGGATTTCGCCTGATTGACCGCCGGAGTTAAATGCGTAGTACTCGTCCAATTCACCTGGACCGACATTGTTATCTAAACCGCCTTCAGCGCCTTTAGCTTGCGCATGAGCTTCCTTGGCACCAAACACTTTTGGCAAACCGACGCCACCGGCAAAGCCGGCTGCACCTGTTGCAGCTGCCGCGCCTAAAAAGCGGCGGCGCTTCATCTCAAGGATTGGCTGATTGTCTTGCTGATCTTTCATAGTTGTAGACCTCTTTAATTAATGTGCATGATGCACGATGATTGACGATAAATAGAACCCCAGACTATTTATCATTCTTTTACTTGTTTAGGTTTTGCTTCAAACGCAGTAGCATTAGGCATAAAGCGTAATACCTCTTCAGTGAAGACTGGTTCTTGCTTAGCCTCAGTGCCGGGTGCCGGACGACGACGACGTTTAGCCGAACGTTGAATTAATTCAGGGCATTTTTTCTCATGCAGATATAACATCTGACAATGTAAACACTGGATACATTCGTTAGGCTCAATAGGACCTTCGGGTGTAATCGCATCAACCGGACACTCGACCGCACAACGTTGACATGGATCACCACACATCTTGTAGCGACGTAACCAATCAAAAATACGTAATCTCGAAGGAATAGCCAAGCCGGCGCCTAGAGCACATAAGTAACGGCAGTAGAATCGCTCGATAAATAAACCAGCAACCAATAATAAGACGGCGAAAGTTACGAATGGCCAGCTACGCAAGAACTTCAAGATAATGGCTGTTTTAAATGGTTCCACTTCGGCCATTTTTTCAGCAAAGGCCAAGTCATATAAGGAGAATCCAAATAAAGCAATAAAGATGACATACTTAATCGCTGCGGCACGATGGTGAATCGCATAAGGTACTTTAATCTGCTTGATACCAAGCTTTTTAGCCGCTTTATTAAGTAATTCCTGTAGCGAACCGAATGGACATAACCAACCACAGAAGGCGCCACGGTTCCAGAAAATCATGGAGATAGCAGTTGCACACCAGAGGATAAAGACAATGGGATCCATCAGGAAGTACTCCCAGCTAAACTCTGTCCGCAATGAGGTGGTAAAGGTCAAGACGTTAACCACTGATAATTGCGCATTGGCGTACCAACCGATATAAAACAAGCTAAATAACAGGAAGCCTGTGCGGAAGTAAGTGTATAGCTTCTCACGTTTGACCAGAGCATGTTGGAAGAAGAAGACAAAACCAAGCACAATTAACGACAAGACAACGACGATAATCTGCGGCATTTTTGATTTCCAAATGATCTGCCATAAAGGCACTTCATCGTCAAACATTTGCGCATGGCTAGTTGCTTCATGCTGAACCGGTCCGCTCGCTGCGGCTTGAGGAGCAGTTGTTGCAGCAGGAGCTGTCGCAGGTTGTTGAGCAACCACAGGCGCTGCAGGATCATCCATAGTATAGATGGCAGGCAAATGATAGTTTAATTCAACCGGTATAAAAATCTTTTCGTGAACCGAAATTTCACGTTGAATCAATAATTGTAAGCGCCAAGGCTCAACTGCATTGAAGAAATCATATTCTTCAGAAACAAAAAATATACCAACTTCTTTAAAGCGAGGTGCGCCCTCTGCTCTCACATCATAAAGACGTCTATGCTCTAAGTCGGTAAAACGGAAACTATGTTCGCCCTGAATAATATCGAAACGGTCAAAAATACCGCCGCGTACATAACCAGAGCCTTTAAAAGAGTAGATGCCATTACCGGCGAGCAGAATTGCCTGCTGTCCCTCTTTGAGCCGGGACTGCATATATTCAAACTCGGACTCACCTAAGAGACTGCGACCAATCGTCGGGACAGAAACCACTGCAGCATATAAATCAACAAAATTATCTTCGGGAGCACCGGCCTGTTGCTTACGATCGCCACCACGTCGACCAGAGTCGATGAAGAGCTGATTGACCTCGCCAACATTAATATCTAAATTGGCGATTGCACCCTCTTCTAATAAGGTATCCCAAGACTTAATTTCAAGTAAATCAGGATTAATCACTTGAGACGTCACTTCTACCGCTGCTTCAGTCGCTGCAACTGAAGCAGCCGCTTCAGGAGCCATACCGATTTGGTATGCTTGACCCATAATTCTGGAAGAGCGGAGAATATTATCACCGATAACCATCAAGGTAACGGTAGCACCACTAATCATATCCACCGGCGGTGGCGCACCAACGGGTAATGGATTCTTGATCAAGTTCATACCAACGTACCCGTTAATGAAATCAACCATTCGGGATTCTGGTATACCGATCAAAACGATAGGCTCATGGTGTTCGACTAATTTAGCGCCGACAATCGTACCTTCGTTGTCCAAGGCAATTAAGGTATCAATCGGTTTACTGGAATAACCGCGGGTATTCACAATATCCGTGGTTAAAAATACGTAACCAACCGCTTCTTGGCCTTTAAAGACTCGGGCATAAGGCGGATCACCCTGAACCGCACCAAAACCATCAGCCCCTGGAAAAACCTCAGACGCCTGTACCTTAGTAAGAAACTCGCCGATACGCGAATTAGCTTGGGCCGTCGAAGCAAACAGCACACAGGATAGGATGAGCAAACACCCCAGCAAAATGTGCATAAAAGCTTTTAAATGGGATTGCGATAGCAATAATTCAGAAACATTGGAACGATTGTTCTGTATATAGTCTGCGTGTTGCAAGGTTCTCTCCGGTGCGTTTCTTTAGCGGCTACCAAGATATATATGGCACTACTGTCTCAGACTTTTTAGCTTTTTGCTAAATATTCATATTAAATATATCTTAAGCAACGCATTAAGGTATTGCCAAAATTAATCTTTATTATGGCAAAATTTTTCTCTTCTGCCTAGCCCTTAAAAACATAGTTTGATTAAAAACAATATTGTCCATAGTTAAACTAAATTATTATTGACAGACAAAAGGTCTAAAACACAAAGAACAATATAACTGTGGCGTATAATTTACAGCTGTCGCAGGAGAGTGGTGCTCCACACCCGCCGAAGGCGCAAACTCCCATAAACGCTCAGGCTCATGTACTGCGACATTCCATAATCCGCCAACTGGAGAGTGGTTAGCTCACTAACCCACCGAAGGGGCAAGTAGCGCCTGCTACAAAAACTCTCAGGTAAAAGAACAGAGGGAGTGGCATAACAATCAGTAGGAATTTCCTAAGATGTTAACCTATATATTTGTTATTGCTATCACTGCAGAAGCCATGTCCGGCGCCCTCGCGGCCGGTCGACGCAATATGGATTTATTCGGTGTTGCCTTAATCTCTTTTCTAACTGCCCTTGGCGGCGGCACGGTTCGTGATATGTTGCTAGGAAACTACCCTGTGACTTGGACACAACACCCACTGTATATTTACCTAACCATTGGGGCGGGATTATTCACCATTGTGATTGCCAAATACATGCGCAAACTTAATCGTATTTTCTTGTTAGTTGATGCCATGGGTCTGGTAGCCTTTACTATTATTGGCTGCAATGTCGCCTTAAAACTGGACTATGCTTTACCGGTGGTGATTATGGCGGGTATTACGACAGGGATTTTTGGTGGTATTTTGCGCGATATTATGTGTAATCGTACGCCCCTGGTACTACGTCATGAGCTCTATGCCAGCGTGTCCTTTGTAGTGGCAAATTTTTATTTGATTTTAATTTATTTCAATCTTAATGAAAATATCACACTCATTTTGCCGTTTATACTGGGTCTGAGCATGCGATTAGCCGCATTAAAATGGCAATGGTCACTACCGGTATTCTCCTATTCGCCCGACCGTTGGGATGAGTAGTTGTTAGACTAAAAACTGACACAAAACATTTATGGCGCTAAAAAACTTACTGGCACAACTGTCAAGACAGACTTGAGAGTTGTGCCAGTAAGGTCATTTGATAGTCTGCTAAGACGTTTTTATCAGTTTATGTCATTATCCTCATTCAAAATCGCTTAAAAAGACGCTAAGTGACAGTTTTTATCAATACCGCTTATAATGCCTCAATAACTTAATTAATCACTGTAATTATTTTAAACTTTAAATTATTAAAGGAGATGAGGATGAGTTTACCCGCCTGTCCCATATGTCAATCGGAATTCACCTATAACGATGGCATTCAATTTGTTTGTCCTGAGTGTGCCCATGAATGGCTTGAATCTGACGAAATCTCGCAAGAAGACGGCTTGCAAGTATTTGATGCTCACGGCACGCCGCTAGCCGATGGTGATGATGTTGTTCTAATTAAAGACCTTAAGGTTAAAGGCAGCTCCACGGTCATCAAACAGGGAACCCGCGTTAAGTCTATCCGCCTCCAAGCAGGTGACCATAACTTCGCCGGTCGCGTTGACGGTCAGGCCATGAACTTAAAATCAGAGTTTTTCAAAAAGGCATAGTGACTTATTGCTCTGCCAGCCTCCGCTGAACAGACACAGCATTAGCTCACAACTTCGCCGAAAAAAAAGCATCGAATCCAAACCTCAGGACTCGATGCTTTTTTCATAGGTGCTTATAGGGTAAATTAAAACTTCAATGAAGCGTCAATTACCTGTACACATAGCGCCATTAGGCCACCTGGCAAAATACCTAAACCAATAATCAACAGATTATTAACAGATAAGATACCCTCACGGAAGCTTAATGGACGACTTAAAGCAGGGGCATCAACCTCAGGCTCATCAAAGTACATAACCTTGACCACGCGCAGATAGTAGAAAGCACCGATTAAGGAAAATAGTACCGCAACCACCGCTAACCAGACATGACCGGCACTGATCGTCGCTTGCAAAACCGCTAATTTAGCGTAGAAACCAACTAAAGGCGGGATACCGGCAAGTGAGAACATCAAGATGAGAACACCGAAAGCCAACCATGGACTACGACGGTTCAGACCCTTGAAGTCGGAAATTTCCTCAGACTCAAAGCCGGCACGGCTAAGAATCAGGATAATACCGAAGCTCGCTAAAGTGGTCAGTACATACGTCACGATATAGAACAAGGCAGTTCCGTAAGCGCCGCTGCTCACCTGACCATTGGCATCAACACCGGACAACAAGCCAAGCAGTACAAAACCAATATGAGAAATGGTTGAGTAACCTAATAAACGCTTAAAGTTGGTCTGCAAGAGCGCGGTGATATTACCAATTGCTAAAGATAGCACGGCCATAATAATCAACATCGGCTGCCAGCTGATGGCCACTTCGTTTAAACCTTCGACCAAAAAGCGTAAAGCCATGGCCATTGCCGCTAACTTAGGTGCAGAACCGATGGTTAAAGCCACCGCTGTCGGCGCACCCTGATACACGTCAGGGACCCACATGTGGAAAGGTACCGCACCCAATTTAAAGGCAATACCCGATACCACGAAGACCAGACCTAAAAGCAACACAGATAACTGAGCATCACCGCTCTGTAAAACCTGCATAATAGTCGCCAAGTGAATCGCACCGGTCGCGCCGTAAATAAGCGAAATACCGTACAGCATAATACCTGAGGCTAAGGAGCCTAGGATGAAGTACTTCATGGCTGCTTCTGCACTGTTGAGAGAATCACGACGTAAAGCAACCAAGGCATAGAGCGATAAAGACATCAGCTCCAGACCTAAGTAAATCGTCAAAGTACTGGACGCCGAAATCATCACAAACTGACCTAATAAACAGAATAAGGCTAAGGCATAGAACTCCCCACCTTTAACCATATTGCGGTCAACCAAGTATTGGCGACTGTAAATTAAGGTCACGATAACAGCAATAATCGTACCGACTTTTAAGAAATGACTAAGAGAGTCAGCAACATACATTTGATAGAAGGTAGTACCGGTAACGCCGGAATTCCATTGGAACAAAACCACCAACAAGACCAAAAGTAGCGATGCCAAACTGCCGAAGTAGGACAGCATGCTGTCCTTACTGCGAGCAAAGGCATCGACCAACAAGACACCCATTGCCAGGAGACATAAGAGAATCTCCGGCAGAGCCATGGCGAAATTAAATTGATTTTCTATCATTGTTCTAACCTACAGTTTGGATTGTGCAACCTGTTCTAGCAAATGCTGAACTGATACATGCATCACATCAGTAAATGGTTTCGGATGAATACCCATATACAACACAAAGATTGCAAACAGACCTAAGACCAAAAACTCACGATTGTTTAAGTCGAGCATTTTTGATACCTCAGGATTTGTCACAGGACCGTAAGCCACACGTTTAACCATCCATAATGAGTAAGAGGCACTTAAAATCAATGAAGTAGCTGCTAACAAACCAACCCAGAAGTTGAAGTCAATCGCTGCCAAGATGACGTAGAACTCGCCCACGAAACCTGAGGTAGCCGGTAGACCGCTATTAGCCATTGAGAATAGTACAAAGAAGGTCACGAATTTCGGCATGACTTTAACCACACCACCGTAGTCAGCAATTTCGCGGCTGTGTAAGCGGTCATACAACACACCGATACACATAAACATAGCGCCTGAAACAAAACCGTGAGAGATCATTTGTACAATCGCACCCTCAATCCCGGCGTCACTAAATAAGAAAGTACCTAAGACCACAAAGCCCATATGTGCTACTGATGAATAAGCCACCAGTTTCTTCATATCATCTTGAACAATGGCCACCAGACCAATGTAGATCAGAGCGATAAGTGCTAGAGCGATCATCAACCAGGCCATTTCTTGAGAGGCATCCGGCGCAATCGGTAAAGAGAAACGCAAGAAACCATAAGCACCGAGCTTCAACATAATGGCCGCCAGCACAATAGAACCACCGGTAGGTGCTTCAACGTGCGCATCAGGCAACCAAGTATGTACCGGCCACATGGGTACTTTCACCGCAAAGGCAGCAAAGAGCGCAAAGAAGATAAATAATTGCTCATTCATCGTCAATGGCAAGGCATGCCAAGCTGCGATATCGAAAGTGCCTGCTTGTAGGTACAGGTAAATAAAGGCAACTAAGGTTAATAAAGAACCTAATAAGGTATAGAGGAAGAACTTAAAGGCTGCATACACTCGATTCGGACCACCCCAGACACCAATAATGATGTACATCGGGATAAGTGTCGCCTCGAAGAACACATAGAACAATAAGCCATCTAGCGCAGAGAATACACCGATCATCATGCCCGATAAAATCAGGAATGAAGCCATGTACTGTGCAATACGGTCAGTAATGACCTTCCAACCGGCGATTACCACCATGATAGTGATAAAAGCAGTTAGCAGCACAAACCACACAGAAATACCGTCTACACCTAAGTGATAGTGCGCTGTAAAAGCTGAAATCCAACGCACATTTTCCACAAACTGCATATTGGCAGTTGTTGAGTCAAAGCCAAAGATTAGCGGCAAGGTGACTAAAAAGCTGACTATTGCACCAATCAAGGCCATTTGCTTGGTGTACTCTGCTCGCTCGTCACGACCGAACACGAGTACAAAAATACCAGCAATAATCGGTACAAAAATCGATAAGGAAAGCCAAGGAAATGTTGTCATCTTATCGCACCAATACAAAGAAAGAGATTAAAACAATAATACCTACCAACATCGAGAAGGCGTAATGGTAAACATAACCGGATTGGAACTTACGGGTCATGGCTGCTAATAAGCCCACCACCTTAGTGCTACCGTTAATGATGAAACCATCGATAACACCCTTGTCGCCGCCCTTCCAGAAACCCGTACCAAGCGCGCGAACACCACGAGCAAAGACATTTTCGTAGACCCAGTCAACGTAGTATTTGTTTTCCAATACGCGGTTGATACCGGATAAGGCATTGTAGATCTTGCCCGGTGTTGCCGGACTAATCACATAGAGATAGAGTGCAACCACAAAACCGGCAACCACTAACCAGAACGGTAGGGTAACAAAGGCATGTAAACCGTATTCAACCCATCCGTGGAAGGTTGAAGCGATGGCAGCCATGGCCGGGTGAGTTGCGGCATCAACAAAAATCACCCCGTCAAAGAAGTCACCGAATAACATCGGAGCCACTGCCCAAGCGCCAATCACGACTGAAGGAATCGCTAAAGCGACTAAAGGTACTGTGACAACCCAAGGTGATTCTTTGGGCTTTTCATTTGCGCCTAAGCGATGCTCAGCATCGGCAGGCAGCTGATCATAACGCTCTTTGCCATGGAAAACCAGGAAGTACAAGCGGAATGAATAGAGTGAGGTCACAAAGACACCAATCAGTACACAGTAATAAGCAAAGCTTGCGCCCCAAACATTAGCGGCGCCGGCTGCTTCGATAATATGCTCTTTTGAGTAATAACCGGAGAAGAACGGTGTACCCACTAAGGCCAGAGTACCTAATAAGAAGGTAATCCAGGTAATCGGCATGTACTTACGGATGCCACCCATAAAGCGAATGTCCTGATTATGGTGCATACCGATAATCACCGAACCCGCGCCCAAGAATAACAAGGCCTTGAAGAAAGCGTGAGTCATCAAGTGGAACACGGCAACACCGTAGGCCGACGCACCAAGCGCCACGGTCATATAACCTAACTGTGACAAGGTGGAATAAGCCACGACGCGTTTGATATCGTTTTGAATCAGACCCAAGACACCTAGGAATAAAGCACCGATAGCACCCACCACAATGACCAAAGATAAAGCGGTATTGGATAACTCGAAGACCGGAGAGAAACGAGCCACCATAAAGATACCGGCTGTCACCATAGTCGCCGCGTGAATTAAAGCGGAGATTGGGGTCGGACCTTCCATGGAGTCAGGTAACCAAGCGTGCAAAGGCACTTGCGCTGATTTACCCATCGCACCGACAAATAAACAAATCGCAGCTACCGTCACAATTGTCCAATCCGTACCCGGGAAGCTGGTGTATGACAAGATGCTTGCGCTAGCAAACACGTCATCATAATTTAAGCTGCCGGTATAGGCGAACAATAAACCGATACCTAATAGGAAACCGAAGTCACCGACACGGTTAACGATAAACGCCTTCATGTTAGCAAAGATCGCTGTCGGTCTTTCGTACCAGAAACCAATCAATAGATAGGACACTAAACCGACTGCCTCCCAGCCGAAGAATAGCAACAGCATATTGTTTGCCATCACTAACATCAACATGGAGAAAGTAAACAGTGAAATATAGCTAAAGAAACGCTGATAACCCGGATCATCTGCCATATAACCGATGGTATAAATATGGACCATCAGTGAAACAGAGGTAACCACAACCATCATGGTGGCAGTTAGTGAATCCACTAAAAAGCCAATCTCAATCGGAATATTACCGATCACAGTCCAGGTGTAAATGGCACCATTGAAATAAGCGTCATGGGCGATAACCTGCCACAGAACATAAATTGAAGCGATAGTGGAAAAAGCCACTAAAGCGATCGTTATGCCATGCGAACCGGCACGCGTTACTTGGCGACCGAAGAATCCGGTACCAAAAAGACCCGCCAAAATCGAACCCAGCAAAGGAGCCAGGGCAATGGCAAGTAAGAGCGTTGGAGATAAAGTTGATTCCATGATTTACCCCCCTACCCTTGGAGACGACCGATGTCGTCAACGTTAATTGAATTAATCTTACGGAATAGCATAACTAGAATTGCCAATCCAATCGCCGCTTCAGCAGCAGCAACCGTCAAGACAAAGAAAACAAAGATCTGTCCTGCTGTGTCCGGAAGGCCATCAGGACCTGGATGCCATTGAGAAAACGCCACAAAGTTCATATTGACCGCTAATAAAAGCAGTTCAATCGACATCAAAATGCCAATCATATTGCGACGGTTTAAGAAAATTCCAAAAACCCCAATGGCAAATAGCACTGCGCCCAGTATTAAATAATGCGCTAAACTCAATGTCATTTGCTTTCTCCCTCTTGGATTTCAGCTGCACCTGTGGTGCGAGCCTCTGACTCAGAAGCCATACTCACGATACGTAAACGATCCTTAGGATTGGCTTTTAATTGCTCGCTTACATTGGTGTACTTACGATTCTTGCGATCTCGCAGGGTGATACCTACCGCTGAAATCATACCCACTAATAAAATCAAAGCACCTACTTGAATAGCGTAACTGTATTCGGTGTACATGGCCGTACCAATTTCAACGACGTTGTTGTACGACTTTGGTAAACCGACCGCTACCGGCGCACCGGTACCCAAATAAACCGCTCCTAAAACAGAAGCAATTTCCAGCACCATCACACCACCGACCACTAAACCGAGTGGCAAGTAAGTACGGAAACCACGACGTAAACTCTCCGGCACCACATCAATCATCATGACTACGAAGAGGAACATCACCATCACGGCACCGACATAAATAATAATCAGTAATAAACCGAGATACTCTGCACCGATTAATATCCACAGCATAGATGCCGTGAAAAATGTCAGCATCAGATGCAAAGCAGCTACCACCGGGCTACGCGCCAATACAACTCGCGAAGCCGCAACGATTGCTACAAAGGCCAAAATATAAAAAAGAACTGTTGAAAAAATCATGATCTCCACCTATTAGCGATACGGTGCATCTGCTTCACGACGCTTGGCGATTTCGTCTTCGTAACGATCGCCTATCGCCAGCAACATGTCTTTAGTGAAGTACAAATCACCGCGCTTCTCGCCGTGATACTCGTGAATATGCGTTTCGACAATGGAGTCAACCGGGCAACTTTCCTCACAAAAACCGCAGAAAATACACTTGGTCAAATCAATGTCATAGCGCGTCGTACGACGAGTACCATCTTCACGCTCATGTGACTCAATTGAGATCGCCATGGCGGGACAAACTGCTTCGCATAACTTACAGGCAATACAACGCTCTTCACCGTTAGGGTAACGACGTAAGGCATGTAAACCACGGAAACGAGGAGACATTGGAGTTTTTTCGTAGGGATACTTCAGGGTGAATTTCGGCTTAAAGAAATAACCACCTGTCAGCATCATTCCTTTTAGCAACTCAGTCAGCATAAAGCTGTTCATAAAGCGTTTCAATTTACTCATAATCTCCACCCCTAATTCCAAATACTTAATGGTGTTTGCATCCAGATCGCAACCACGACGAACCAGATTAAGGTCAGTGGAATAAAGATTTTCCAACCTAAACGCATAATTTGGTCATAACGGAAACGTGGGAATGATGCACGGAACCAGATAAATAGTGACACCACACAGAAGGTCTTAATACCTAACCACAACCAACCGGGTATCCAAGTGAATGGAACGATATCTAACGGTGCCGACCAACCGCCTAAGAAAAAGACAGAACATAAAGCCGACAATAAAATCATGTTGGCATACTCGGCTAGGAAGAACATCGCAAAGCCCATACCGGAATACTCAACCATGTGACCCGCAACAATCTCCGACTCACCCTCAACCACGTCAAATGGGTGACGGTTAGTCTCCGCCACAATCGAAATGATATAAACGATGAACAGCGGGAATAATGGAATAAAGTTCCAGGATAGGAAAGTAATCCCTCTCTCGGCAAAGAAACCGGTCGTTTGCTGAGTCACAATACCATTCATATTCATGGTGCCTGAGACCAGAATAATAGTGACTAAAACAAAGGTCAGTGACAACTCATAAGAAATCATTTGCGCCGATGCACGCATCGCGCCTAAAAACGGATACTTAGAGTTTGAAGCCCATCCGGCAAAAATCACACCGTAAACACCGAGTGCAGTAATTGCCACGATGTACAGAATTCCTGCGTTGACATTTGCCAAAACGGCTTCGGGACCAAATGGAATCACCGCCCAAGCAGCTAATGCCGGAACTAAGGTCATGATCGGTGCCAAGATATACATCACCTTGTTGGCTTTTGCCGGTACGATGACCTCTTTGGTTAGAAGCTTAAGGACGTCGGCAAAAGGCTGCAAAATACCGCCGGGACCAACACGGTTAGGACCGCGACGCAAGTGCATATAGCCAATCATGCGACGCTCCCAAAGCGTCAAAAAAGCCACACAGATAATAATAGGCATGGCGATCACGAGGATCAATACGACAGTCCACAGCACCATCCAAGGCGTATCACCAATTAAATTGGCACCCCATGTATTGATTGCTGCAACACTATCAGTAAACCAGCCCCAAATATTAGTATTCATTAGACTTTCTCCACCGAAAGTTGGACAAAGGCACCGCCTAGCACCGCGGTTTGCTCAAAGCCAAGCGGCACACTGACCGTGTTCTCTACCAATTGCTCTTGTAGCTGAACCGGCAGCACGACTTCGCCTCTATTACTCTTGACCAATACCTGATCGCCCTCTGCCACCCCTAAGGCTGCCATGGTAGCGGCATTGAGACCAGCAACAGGCTGTGCTGTTTGTTGCTGCAATGCGGGTGCACGGCGAACAATCGCATCGGTACGATAAATCGGCAAAGTAGCGACACGCTCAAAAGCATTAACCGCGACATTTGGATTATAAGGCTCGGCTTTTACCTGATTATTAAACTGACCGGTGTAGTTCTGGGCCAGCACGGCATCGCGTACTGCTTCTGAACTCTCCGCATCAAAATCAGCCAGTTTTAATAAATTGCCCAGCACACGTAAAACCTTCCAAGCAGGACGACTGTTAGCTAGTGACGGTACCACGCCCTTAAAGCTCTGGGCACGACCCTCAGCATTAATGAAGGTACCTGAGGTCTCAGTAAATGGACCTACCGGCAACATGATCTTAGCCCATTGCTTAGCATCCGATTGATATGACGTAATCGCAATCGTTGAGGCCTGAGCCAGTAGTTCACGCGCTCGAATCGGATCATCAAAATCCAGACTCTCAGCATGTAACACCACATAAGCACTAAGCGGATTATTCATCATCTGCGCTGTGTTCATGCCACCGCTTTGAGGAGCGGCGCCGGCAACAATGGCACCCACGTGGTTAGCACCGCGTGTTAAGTAACCTAAAGGAGCGGCTAAGGCCTGAGCCACCACGTGACTATGGGCTAGAACATTGCTCGCAGAGGATTTGCTTAGGACACCATTGCCCATAAAGACAGCGGGTTTACGACCATTTACCAAGATGCCGGCGATTTGACTGATTTGGTCATTGTCATCAACCTCAGCACCGTCTTTTAACTTAGCAATGGCTTTGCCGATATTATCAATCGTAGAGCATAATTGGCTTGGCGCCACAGTTAAGCGTGCCGCCACCGGAAATAAAGGATCCTCACCATTGCTGTCGAGCAGCACAATACGCGCACCGGCTTTGGCTGCCTGGCGTAAGCGCTGTGCAAACAATGGATGATCCTGACGTAGGTTGCTGTCAACCACTAAGACGCCATCAAGATGATTTAACTCAGCAATTGGCATACCTAACCAAGGCGTACCCTCAAGTGCTTTGTCAAGATTTTCGTCGGCCAAACGCAAGCGGCTATCAATATTGTCTGAGCCTAAGCCACGGATGACTTTGCTTAATAAGCTCATCTCTTCGAGTGTGGCGTATTCTGCGCTAAAGGCACCGATGCTACCAACACCATGCTTTTCATTAGTGTTTTGTAAAAGCTCAGCTGCTGCTAATAAAGCGTCTTCCCAAGATGCTTCACGCCAAACCCCATCGTCACCCTTGACCATAGGGGTGGTTAAGCGATCCTCAGCATATAAGCCCTCGTATGAGAAACGATCCTTGTCGCTGATCCAGCACTCGTTAACCGCTTCATTTTCAAAGGGCACAACCCGTAGAACGCGGTCATTTTTGACCTGAACCACGATATTGGAGCCGACACTGTCGTGTGGACTCACCGAACGGCGACGAGCTAATTCCCAAGTACGCGCTTCATAGCGGAAAGGCTTAGAAGTTAAAGCACCGACCGGGCAAAGGTCAATCATATTACCCGACAACTCGGAACTGACTGCCTTACCTAGGAAAGAAGTAATTTCAGCGTGCTCACCACGATTCAACATACCGAGCTCCATCACGCCGGCAACCTCTTGGCCGAAACGGACGCAACGAGTACAGTGAATACAGCGTGTCATCTCCTCAGCGGAGATTAGTGGGCCAAGTGACTTATGGAATACCACTCGCTTTTCTTCTTGGTAGTTACTGGCATCATGACCATAACCCACGGCCAAGTCTTGTAACTGACACTCACCACCTTGGTCACAAATAGGACAATCCAGTGGGTGATTAATTAATAAAAACTCCATGACTGCCTTTTGTGCGGCCAAGGCTTTAGGGGACTTGGTATGCACAACCATGCCTTCCATGACTGGAGTAGCACAAGCAGGCATTGGCTTAGGAGCTTTTTCAACCTCAACTAAGCACATACGGCAGTTAGCCGCAATCGATAATTTTTTGTGATAACAAAAATGTGGCACATAAAGACCCAGTTCGGTCGCAGCGTGCATAACCAAGCTGCCCTCTGGAACGGATACTTTCTTGCCATCAATGGTAAGTTCAACCATGGTACAAACCTATTAAATATATGGCGCTACCAGACATTGCTTATTTTCAATGTGGTACGCGAACTCATCACGGAAATGTCTCAAGAAACCCTGCACCGGCATCGCTGCCGCATCACCAAGGGCACAAATAGTACGACCCATGATGTTACCGGCAACACGATGAAGCTCATCCAGATCCTCAGGACGACCCTCACCATTTTCGATACGGTGAACAATGCGCCATAACCAACCGGTGCCCTCACGGCAAGGCGTACATTGGCCGCAGCTCTCGTGCATGTAGAAGTAAGACAAACGAAGTAATGAACGAACCATACAGCGGCTATCGTCCATGACTATAACAGCACCGGAACCCAACATAGAACCGGCTTTAGCTATGCTGTCATAGTCCATAGTACAGTCCATCATGATATCTGCTGGTAGAACCGGAGCACTGGAACCGCCAGGAATAACAGCTTTTAATTTAGCGCCATTACGCATACCGCCGGCTATTTCCAATAACTTAGAAAACGGCGTCCCCATGGGAATCTCATAGACACCCGGGCGCTCGATATCACCAGTAATTGAGAACAGTTTGGTACCGCCGTTGTTCGGTTTGCCCAGTTCTAAATACTGCTGACCACCCATCGCTAGAGCATAAGGCACACTGGCAAAGGTCTCGGTGTTATTAATGGTGGTCGGCTTGCCATAAACACCGTAGTTGGCGGGGAATGGCGGTTTAAAGCGCGGCTGACCCTTTTTGCCCTCGAGTGATTCAAGTAAAGCGGTCTCTTCACCACAGATATAGGCACCGTAACCAGCATGAGCATGCAGTTGGAAGCTGAAATTGCTACCTAGGATATTGTCACCTAAGAAGCCGTGTGCGCGAGCCTGTTCAAGAGCCTCTTCGAAACGCTCATAAACCTCAAAAATCTCACCGTGAATGTAGTTGTAGCCTACAGTGGCACCCATAGCAAAACCGGCGATAATCATGCCCTCAATCACTGCATGAGGATTGAATCGCAAAATATCACGGTCTTTAAAGGTACCCGGCTCACCCTCGTCCGAGTTACAGACCACGTACTTTTGGCCCTCGAAGTTCTTAGGCATAAAGCTCCACTTCAAGCCGGTCGGGAACCCTGCCCCACCACGGCCACGTAAAGAAGAAAGCTTTAACTCATTGATAACGGTATCTTGATCCAACTGGCCGGAGCAAATTTTGCGTAGAACTTCGTAGCCACCACGCGCCATATAACCCTGGATATCCCAGTTCTGTCCATCTAAACCCTTGAGAATCTGGGGGTTGATATGGCGACCATGAAAAATCATACTGGTCGATAAATCACCACCCGGGTTAGCTTCCAGTCCGCCGCTATACTTTTGGATAATACGTTGTAAACCCATAACGCTTAACCCTCGCTTTGAATATCGGCTAATAACTCATCAATACGCTCTTTGCTCATGCGTACGCACATATGATTGTTATTAATTAATAAAACTGGTGAATCACCACATGCGCCCTGACACTCACTCTCTTGTAGAGTAATCAGACCGTCAGCGGTAGTTTCGCCAATGGCAATACCTAATTTTTCGCTGATGTAATGTGCGGTTTTCACACCATCTCTTAAGGCACAAGGCAGATTAGTACAGACGGTTAGTTTGTACTTACCTACCGGCTTTAATTCATACATATCGTAGAAGGTAGCGACTTCTTGGACCGCAATCGTCGGCAAACCAAGGTATTCGGCTACGTCAACGATAACTTCGTCGGAGACCCAGCCCTTTTCCTCTTGGGCAATACGCAAAGCAGCCATCACTGCTGATTGACCACGATCGGCCGGATACTTAGCCAATTCCTTGTCAATCTTTTTATAAGCCTGTTCAGAAAGCAACATTTTTAATTCCTGTAATTCGTTGATGCTGTGAAGCGTCTGCTTCCTAGCGGTCAATCTCACCAAATACAATATCCTGCGTACCAATAATGGTTACCGCATCCGCTAACATATGACCGCGTGACATCTCATCTAAGCCCTGTAAGTGAACAAAGCCCGGAGCACGAATTTTCATGCGATATGGCTTATTAGCGCCATCGGAAATCATATAAATACCGAATTCACCCTTAGGGTGTTCAACACCGGCATAAGCCTCGCCCTCGGGCACAGGGAAGCCCTCAGAGAATAATTTGAAATGGTGGATTAACTCCTCCATACCGGTCTTCATATCGACGCGCTTAGGTGGTGTGATTTTGTTGTCCTCATACATAACAGGACCGGGATTTTCACGTAACCACTTCACACATTGCTTAATGATCTTGGTGCTTTCGCGTAGCTCAGCGATACGGCACAAATAACGGTCATAACAGTCACCGTTAACACCGACCGGCACATCAAAATCCAACTCATCATAAACCGCATAAGGTTGCTTGCGACGAAGATCCCACTCAACCCCAGAACCGCGCAGCATCACACCGGTAAAACCTTTGTTGAAGGCTCGCTCAGGTGTGACGACACCGACATCGACCAGACGCTGCTTCCAGATACGGTTATCAGTTAATAAGGTTTCGTACTCATCAATGGCGGCCGGATAATAATCCACAAAAGCCTCGATGAAATCGAGCATGGAACCGTCACGCCACTGGTTTAAGCGCTTCATATCACGCACGCTACGATACTTAGAATCAATTTCGTGCTTAGGCATGCTATCAGGCAGGTCACGGTAAACACCACCGGGACGGTAGTAAGCCGCGTGTAACCGTGCACCGGATACTGCCTCATAACAGTCCATAAGATACTCACGGTCACGGAAAGCGTATAAGAAAACAGCCATCGCACCGACGTCAAGCGCATGAGAGCCGATTGACATCAAGTGGTTAAGAATGCGAGTAATCTCGTCAAAGAGGGTACGAATGTATTGAGCCCGCTTAGGTAATTCGATACCTAAGAGCTTTTCAACCGCCATACAGTAGGCGTGTTCGTTAACCATCATGGACACATAGTCAAGGCGATCCATATAAGGAAGCGCTTGAACATATGTGCGTTGCTCGGCTAATTTCTCCGTACCACGGTGTAATAAACCGATATGCGGGTCAGCGCGTAAAATCACCTCACCATTTAGCTCTAAAATCAAGCGTAATACGCCGTGAGCTGCCGGGTGCTGTGGACCGAAGTTTAAGGTATAACTTTTAATATCTGCCATAATTACTCTCGCCCTACTCCATAACCCTCTTCGCGAATGACTCGTGGTGTAATCTCACGATTTTCAATGGTCACAGGTTGATAAACCACACGTCTTTGCTCAGGGTCATAAATCATCTCTACATGACCAATCACCGGGAAGTCCTTGCGGAAAGGATGACCGATAAAACCATAGTCGGTAAGAATACGACGTAAATCCGGATGGCCCTCAAAGACGATACCGAATAAGTCAAAAGCCTCGCGCTCAAACCAATCGAGACCGTTCCAGATATTTACCAAACTGGGAACTACCGGGAAGTCATTGTTTCGTGGGAAAGTACGCACACGTAAGCGCCAATTATGCTTAACGGACAAGAGATGCAAAACCACCCCATAACGTCCAGGGAACTGGCTAGGTTGCTCAGTCGGCATAGTTTCAACAGACTCCGCCGCTGCGCCTAAATCCTCAGCTGAACCAGCGCGAACGGCCGGTTCATTATCCTCGGGATTGACGGAAACACCGCCATAGGTAAGATAGTCAACACCGCAAAGATCAGTGGCCTGTTCAAAAAACAGGTCCTTGTGCTCATGTAACATAGAGCAAGTTTGAATCCAATGCTCAGGACTCACGGTAAGTGTTAATTCGCCAGCATGCTCAACAATGTTGGCTTGCTCGCCTAGAAGACTGACTAATGCTTGATGTAGTTTCTGTAATCGTGTCATTGATGCCTCCTACGCCTCGCGGGCAATCGTCTTTTGTTGACGAATCTTATTTTGTAGCTGAAGCATACCGTAAATCAACGCTTCAGCCGTTGGCGGACAGCCCGGCACATAAATATCAACCGGCACCACACGATCACAACCGCGCACCACAGAATAAGAATAGTGGTAATAACCACCGCCATTGGCACAGGAACCCATAGAGACTACCCAGCGAGGCTCTGCCATTTGGTCATAGACCTTGCGCAAAGCCGGTGCCATTTTGTTGCACAAGGTACCTGCAACAATCATAACGTCCGACTGACGTGGGCTCGGGCGGAAAATAATACCGAATTGGTCCATATCATAACGGGCCGCCCCAGCGTGCATCATCTCCACCGCACAACAGGCTAGACCAAAAGTCACAGGCCACATCGAACCTGTCTGGTACCAGTTCATCACCGCATCAACGGAGGTAACCAGAAAGCCTTTTTCTTTTAATTGAGTTTGTTCAGACATTTATCTAACCCTTTTCTGAAAATTAATCCCAATCCAGAGCGCCTTTCTTCCACTCGTAGATAAAGCCAACCGTGAGGATGACTAAAAATACAATAACTGTGGAGAAACCGACTAGACCAACTTGATTATTGGCAACCGCCCATGGGAATAAAAAGGCAATTTCTAAGTCGAATAGAATAAATAGTATGGCGACTAAGTAGTAACGAACATCGAAGCGCATACGCGAATCCTCGAATGCCTCGAAACCACACTCGTACTGGGACAGCTTCTCATCATATGGGTTTCTAGGGCCTAAAACCACCCCAAGCAATAACAACAAGACCCCTAGGGCCCCTGCTACCAGCACAAACATAAGTACCGGAAAATACTCTGCTACATTCATGAAACACCTTTAAAGAAAGCTTATGAATTGTCTACACATGCAATTTAATGATGAAAATCGCAGTTAAATAAACCTTTCTATTGTAGCATTTTCTAACACCTTGGGGGTAGTAGCAATATTACAAAAGCACTACAAAAACAGCAAATAACCTAAGCCAAAACCCCAGACTGCCACAAAATGCACAAAACATCTTAAATCGCCTAAAACAACGAAGCTACTGTTGTTAAAATTTTGATGATTTAGATACAAGATTTATTGCAAAACAATAATACTACAGATAAGATTTTAATGACGTGAACGTAAAGGTAAGTCAAAAACTATTAACATTAAATTGATTCCTAAGCCATAAAGATCTAGTCATAAAAAATAACTGATATGGTCGATAAAGGCGATAGACTAATCGAACACATCGCCATTTGAGCAAAGCACAAGATAGTCAAAAACAGATAAGCACCAACAGCTATGACTCGCACTTAAGAAAAAACAACATTTCCAATGCGACGTAACAATCGCCCAATCAAATCACCGCATCAAATCATTTCAGCAGAAACGCAAAAAGCCACTCCGAAGAGTGGCTTTTTTGTCTATTTATTCTACATGGTTAGACCATGCGAATAATTAGAAGCGGTGCTGTAAACCGATGATTGCTTGAGTAGCAGTGGTTTTAGCTTTGCCGCTGAAACCAGTGTAACGCTCTTTAGCCTCAGACCAGCCGTAAGACGCTACGCCGTATACAGAAGTACGCTTAGATAAGCTGTGACGGTAACCTAAAGCAAAGTTGTGAGATTTGATTTTAACGTTTTCTGCAACATCTTTGTTCTTAATGGTGTTACCAGCGTAAGAGAACATTACTTTACCGGCATCACCCACTGGCGCTGATAAACCAGCTAACCAAGAATGCTGTTTTAAACCTTCAGTAGCGAAGGTATTAGTATCAACACCTTGAGCACCAACTGAACCAAGATAGTCGAAACCAGCCATTCCGATAGAATCAAGAACTGCGCCATCAGCTTGACCGCCGTACAATAAGTGCAACTTAACTACGTCAAAGTCGTAAGTACCACCAATATTCCACGCTTTAGTTTTAGCGCGAGTAGCTGCATCAGGAGCTATGCTATTTCTGCTCTTAACGTCAACATAATCAAAAGATGCGCCAACGTAGATAGGACCAGAAGTGTAGCCTAAACCGGAAGTAACACCAACGGTACGACTTGTAATTTTGTAGTCATTAGCTACGATATCGCCGCTAACTTTAGTTTCGCTATCATCATGAATCACACCGATACCGAATTGAAAACCGCTGAAGTTAGGAGATACATACTTGATAACACCGTCATGGCGACCAGAAACTGAATCACCGAAAATACGGTTAGCCGCAGCCCAACCACCACCAGTACCGAATGGATCGATAGGAGCTACGAAAGTATCACCAGCGTTGTACTGACGACCTAGAGTGAAAGTACCCCAGCTGTCGCCACTTAAACCAACGTAAGCTTGACGACCGAATAAACGACCACCTTGAGAATGATGACCGTTAGTTACGTCAAAACCACTCTCTAGAACGAAGATAGCGGAAGTACCGTTACCTAAGTCTTCTTTACCTTTTAGGCCCCAACGGCTACCGTTCATCACACTGCTGTGTAAACCGAAATCACGTGTAGTGATCTTACCGTGATCATAATCACCACGGAACTTAGTTTCAGTACCCTGGTAACCGTAACCAGCGTCAACTAGACCGTATAAAGTTACAGATGATTCTGCGTGAGCAACACCGGCGAAACCGGCAACAAGAGCTGCAGCTAGCAAAGTCTTTTTCATTTGTTAAATCTCCGTAGATTTGAGTAATTAGAACAGTATTCGCAACATCCACTTGTTTGAATGACTGCCCTCTAAATTTTCCACAAAGGGAAGATGTGTTTATTGCACCAAATTTTGAGCCTTTTGACTACTCTTAAACTCAAAATTCTCCCTTTTTTGTTGTTTTAGTTTAGCTTCTGTTGCCACAAGACAACAAAAAGAGCCAAGCTACAACAACTTCAAGTTTCAGCTTTTTGGCGAATCTCTTAAGAAACTACTTTAAGTAAAATCGCTAAACCAATTAAAAACCGAACTGGACAACACTTTCAGTTTACCGCCTTTTAGCTATAAAACAACGCTTACGTTGTTAAAACAACACAAAACAGTCGATTTTCGTCTCTTTACCACAACAAAATACCGTTTTACCCATACAAAGCGTTTGTTATACGCAACAAAAAAGCAGCCCTTCGAAAAGAGCTGCTTCTAAAGTCTATTAATATGAAGACGTAGATATCTGTCTATATATATTAGTCTACTAGCTTAACTTCGCCTTTCATAAGAGCAAAGTGACCTGGGAATGAGCAGAAGAACATGTACTTTTCACCATCTTCTAAATCAGAAGGTTTGAAAGTCACTGTATCCTCTTCACCGCCACCAAGCATTTTGGTGAACGCAACAAGACGCTCGTCCTCTTCGTTTAAGTAATCCTTAGCAGGGCCTGCAGCAGCACCCTCGGTAACTACCGCTTGTGCGTCAGCTTCTTTAGTGATCACAACGTTGTGACCCATGGCAGCTTTAGGAAGATTACCAACGTGTTTGAAGTCGATAGTCACTTCTTCACATGATTTGCTTACTTCGATCTCTTTTACATCAAACTGCATGGCGTCGTTACCAGTGATATTGATGGTGCACTCGGCAGCCATGGCAGGGGCAGCAGCAAAAGATAATAAAGCAGCTAAAGCTAATGATTTAAATTTCATATACCATCTCCAATAATAAGTAACTATGAAAATATACCTTTAATAAGGACTAGGATTTAATCTTATCACATAAACTAGTTACGAGAAGCGATTAAACTTTACAAAAAAGTCACCCCAAACTCCTAGGGCAGCTTTGATTTTGTTAGGGTTTAACAATCAAAACATGTATACCATATTTATCTTAAATTAATCAACTAACTTAACATCGCCTCTCATGATAGCGAAGTGACCGGGAAAAGAACAGAAGAAATTGTACTCTTGACCGTCTTCAAAGATTGAAGGCTCAAAGGTAATTGAGGTTTCCTCACCACCACCAAGCATTTTCGTGTAAACAACAATACGCTCGTCTTCTTCATTTAGATAATCCTTGGCTGGACCGGCAGCAGCAGCCTCAGTAGCGATAGCTTGGGCATCAGCCGCTTTAGAAATCACGACATTGTGACCCATAGCAGCTTTAGGCAGATTACCGACATGCTTGAAGTTAAGGGTCACTTCATCACAGGATTTACTAACTTCAATTTCTTTGGTGTTGTACTGCATGGCGTCATTACCTTCGATCTCGATAGTGCATTCAGCAGCCATCGCAGGAGCAGCAGCAAAGGCAAATAACGCGGTTAAAGCTAATGTTTTTAATTTCATCGTATTGATTCCTTAAAATGATAGGTTCAAATAAAAACTATCTGAGCACAAATAATCCTATCACCAATAAACTCGATTTTTTGCTTGGAATAGTAACAAATCCTGACATAGAGCTGTCACATAAACGCTTAACTATGATAATGCTTATCAGTGTATTTTCAAGAGCTGCAACACTAATAATTTGTTTTTAAGCAAAGCAAGCGGTGTTTATTCTTCAGCTATTTGCGGGATAACTCTCGTGGCAGAGGAAAGGACACATTTTCTTCAATGCCTTGCATCTTACGAACCGAAATCGCCCCTAATTCTTTGAGACGAGAAATTACATCCTGAACCAACACCTCAGGCGCTGAAGCACCGGCTGTAATACCGATACGCTGCGCACCGTCTAACCATAAAGGATCAATGCACTCAGGGCCATCAACTAAATATGAAGGACAACCCAAGCGTTCGGCTACTTCGCGCAAACGATTCGAGTTTGAACTATTAATACTGCCCACCACAAAAAACACATCACAATCCGGCGCCATCACTTTGACCGCATCCTGTCGGTTTTGCGTTGCATAGCAAATATCGCTCTTTTTAGGTTCGACAATATTAGGGAAACGCGCTTTTAAAGCTGCCGTAACCTGAGAAGCGTCATCCACCGACAACGTCGTCTGTGTCACCAAGGCCAAGCTGTCGGGGTTTTCTACAAGCAGATTGGCAACATCCTCGGGGGTTTCTACTAAATGAATACGACCCTCGGCTTGACCTAGAGTACCCTCGACTTCAGGGTGACCCTTGTGACCTATCATGATAATTTCGCGATTGGCATTGTGCATTTTCTTCACTTCCATATGCACTTTAGTCACCAAGGGACACGTCGCATCAAAGACCTGAAGACCACGGCGTTCGGCCTCCTCTCGAACCGCTAGGGACACACCGTGCGCAGAAAACACCACAATCGCCCCCGCCGGCGCTTGATCCAGCTCTTCAATAAAGATCGCCCCCTTGTCGCGTAATGAATCCACAACAAATCGATTATGAACAATTTCGTGGCGCACATAGATCGGCGCCCCGTGAAGCTCAAGTGCTCTTTCGACAATATCAATAGCGCGGTCAACGCCCGCACAGAAACCACGTGGTTCTGCCAAGTAAATCTCAGCTTGCTGAGCCATGATTACATTACTCCTAAAATCTCTACATCCACTTTAAGGTCGATACCACTCAGTGGATGGTTAAAATCAAATAAGGCCTTGTCTTCGTCCCAACGCTTGAATAAACCAGAATACTTACTACCATCAGGCGCTGTAAATTCAACCAGATCATCGGTATTAAACTCAGCCTCTTCACCGGCGTGCTCAGCCAGCATCTCTTTAGTTAGGTAGATTAACAAATCCGGGTTACGTTCACCATACGCTTGAGAGGCCACAACATGATAGGTCAAGAGATCACCCTCTTTTAAACCAATCAACGGCTGCTCCAGACCCTGCAACCACTGCCCCGAACCCATCAAGAGGGTGGCCGGGTTGCTGCCGAAAGTCTCAATAAATACCTGACCCTTACCCTCACCCGAATCCAAACTGATCCGGTAATGCAGGGTTAAATACGATTCTGCATGGACAATATTACTCACTTTTGTTTTTTTCCTGAGGCCTTGAGCCATAGTTAAGTTTTACTAAGCACTTATTGTACCTAAAATGAGCACACAACAAACTTTTCACAGTCAAGAGCGCCCGAGAGAGCGACTATTACAACATGGGCCCCAGGTCTTAACCACACCGGAGCTGCTTGCGGTGGTTTTAGGGACTGGCGCTAAGGGGCGCGATGCTGTACAGTTCAGCGCTGATTTATTAGAGCAATTCAGCGGCTTACGCAATCTCTTATCTGCCGAGCACAGTGCCTTACGCACTTTCAAGGGTCTGGGTGACGCTAAAATCTGTCAACTTCAAGCGATTAATGAACTCGCCGGGCGCAGCATCGAGGAGGAGCTACGCCGTGGCGACACGCTAAATAACTCCCAATTGGTCAAGCGATATTGTATTAACCGCTTAGGGCATCTTAGTGTAGAGCATTGTATCGCGATTTATTTAGATGCTTGTTATCGACTGATTTGCTGCAAAGAAGTATCACGAGGCACTCTCAATCGCACCTCGGTCTACCCTCGTGAAGTTGCCATTGACACCCTGAAGTTTAATGCCGCTGCGGTGATTCTCTCGCACAACCACCCGTCCGGCGTGGCCGAAGCGAGCGATTCGGATATTGCTTTGACCAAGCACCTACAAAAAGCGCTGGCACTCATTGATGTGAGTTTACTCGATCATATTATTGTCAGTAACAAAGACGCGACATCAATGTCCGAGCAGGGTTTATTTTAAGGTGTTTAATCAGTGGGCCACAGAAAGTCAGTCCGCAGCCCACCTACAGGATCACACCTTAGTCAATAAAGCGACAAGCGGCTACCGGCAGTTTAGCAGCAGCCTTTTTATCAACAACAAAGAGCGTATTAGGATGTTTTTTAAGCATTGAGGCAGGCATCTGCTCATTAAAATCGCTCTCGTAGAGATCGGCCATCACTTGTGCTTTGTTATCACCGGTCGCAATAAAAACAATTTCGTGAGCCTCCATGATATCTAACATACCCATGGTAATAGCGCGCGTCGGCACCTCATCCACTGAGTCAAAAAACCGACCGTTATCGAGTCGAGTTTGCTCGGAAAGCTGCACCACATGGGTACGACTATCAAATGGTGTACCGGGCTCATTAAAGCCAATATGACCATTACCACCCACACCTAACAGTTGCAAATCAATCCCACCATAATCCGCAATCTTTTGAGAGTATTGTTGGCAGTGCGCCTCGACATCAACGGCTTTGCCCTCGGGCAAAAAGGTTTTCTGCTTAGCAAAATCCAGATGACTAAACAAATGCTTATTCATATAGTGATGATAGCTTTGCGGGTGCTCCGGCGACAAACCGATATACTCATCCAGATTAAAGGAAATCAGCTTGGACACATCAAGTGCCTGAGCCTTTGCATCCTGACAAAAACGCTGATATACCGGCTCCATGGTGCTGCCTGTGGCCAAACCTAAAATCGCTTGAGGTTTGCCTTGAACCAATTGAACTAAACGCTCACTAACAAACTGAGCAACGGCTAGCGGATCACTGAAGACTAAAAACATGATTTTCAACAACAAAAAAATAAGTGGGAATATGATTATAAATTATTGCCATGTTATAAAAAATGCAGAATGGCAATAGTCAAAAATATGACAGTCAAGCCGCAAAAAAACTGCTCAAATTGTTATACACACCAAATTAACGTGATTTTTTTCACCCTATAAGGATAAAAACTGTGAGACACGAAGTTAGCATTATTTTTAGTCCGAATCAGCGTCTGGATTTTTCTCTAAGCGACCTAGATCTTAGTGACGCCGCTATTGAATCAGCTCAAAACTGGCTGTATGCCAAGTGGGAAGAGCTTGAGTGCGAACCTTTTCGCCCTAGTGGTAAGGTATTATTACTCGATCGTATCCTCGGCATTGCTCAGGAAGTAGGTTATCACCAACTTAAGGATCTTGGCGAAACCGCTGAAAACTTTGCGAAAAACATCGCGATTGCTCTGGACTCACAAAGCGTGACTGTCGATATCCCGGCACTAACCGTCACATCATAAGTCCGTAGCGCGCTAAATCGCTGATTTAGTTCGTTAATCTTTCGCCTATTATTGACTTTTTACCAACAACAAAATAGTCAATAAGTGAATTTCTCTTTTAAAGGGCAGTGGGATTTGTTATACTGCCCTGCTATTAACAGGATACGTGACCTACATATGGTATGTGAGGTTGGCGACCCAATTAGAACCAAATACGGATTTATCATGAAAGAAGGTATTCACCCTGAGTACCGTGATGTGGTTTTCTTAGACCAACAAACCGGTAATCATGTAATTATTCGCTCTACTGCACCAGTTCGTGAAACCATCGACATCGACGGCCAAACTTACCCGCTATACAAATGTGATGTGACTTCTGAATCTCATCCTTTCTATACCGGTGCACAGACTCGCGTGGTTGAAACCGGCCGAGTTGAGCGCTTCCGCAATCGCTATGCTAGAACAGCTGGCGCTTTAACGAAGAAAAGCGACTAATTAGCATCAAGTCTTGATGTTACTTAAAGAGCAGCCTACATCGGCTGCTTTTTTTATGCTCGCTTGGAAGCTGCCGGAGTTAATCACTGTTTAGGCTTTTGCCATGGCTTTACTGATTATCTTTTTGATTTAGTTTAAAATACACCGATTATTACCCAGAGCTAATTCTGTGCTTTTAGATGAAAGAAAAACCCCCGCTCGCTTAACAGCATCAACCGCCCGTAAACTACCCAGGCAGGCATTACTTTGGGTCGGTTTGGCCTATGTCTTATTCGGTTTGTTTTTCAGGGATGCCTGGAAAACGGATGATGCGGTTGGTTTAGCGACCATTCTTACCGCTCTCAACCAAGGGGGTCAGGCATTTCTCGCCCCTTATATCGGCAATTTACCGCAGGTCGATCAAGGACCTCTGCTAATCTGGATTGCCTATCTCTTTGAACTAATCTTTAGCCCGATTTTTGGCCTGTGGATGGAGCCACTGGAAGCGCGAATCGCTGCAGCTAAACTACCCAATTTACTTTATTTTTATATTATTCTCTACGGCGTCTGGTATGGCTGCTATTTGCTAGCTCGTCGTCGTGAGTGCCAGCCCCTACCACTACCGTTTGGCGGTGAACCTGACCCGCGCGATTATGGTCGCATGCTGGCGGATTGTGCGTTTTTATTTCTAGTGGCATGTTTTGGAATTATCACGCGCATGCATGAAACCACCTACATCCCCCTACTGATGGCCTGCCACGCTCTGACCTTTTATGGTTTTGTGCGAATTTTTGAACTCCCTCGACAAGCTCTGTTTTTTTTGATTGCGGGCTTAAGTGGCAGCTTCTTGGCGGCGGGTCCGGTGGGTTTATTTCCATTATTGGTAGCGACCCTGTCTCTGCTCTTTTACCAACTATACAACAGCACACAAAAGCGAATTATCTTACTCGCGTTGGGCCTCAGTCTGGCCATTTGCTTTGCTTGGTTACTAACGATCAGTACCACTCAAGGGGACTGGTTCAATGCTTGGCTTAATCACAATCAAAAAATCTTTAGTGGTTATGGTCGTGATTTTTTAAATGCGCTACGTGATTTAACTTGGTTCCTATTGCCGCTCTGGCCTTTTGCCTTATATGCTTTATGGCAATGGCGACGTTGGTTTATGGCGCCTCATATTTTTATTCCGACCATTTTTATTATCGCCAATCTCAGCTTATTGTTCGTTTTACAGACTAGCTTTGAGCCGGAGTACGCTCCCATGGTGATCCCGACTGCGGTTCTAGCAGCCATGTCAATACCGACTTTACGGCGCAATCTGGTAAATGCACTGGACTGGTATTCAATTATGGTTAACACCCTAGCCATTGGTGTGATTTGGTTGGGTTGGATCGCTTTATATTTAGGCTGGCCGTTAAAAATACATGGCAATATTGCCCGCCTAGTGCCCGGTTTTGATATTCATATACGATGGTGGGCAGTCCTTTTTGGTCTTCTGATTACTGCCTTATGGATCATGGCAATTAATTGGCGTCTACGCTTGAAGCCCGAGGCATTATGGCGGGGTATCGTGCTGTTTGCCATTGGCCTGACCGTTTCCTGGCTACTTATCGTCACCTTATGGATGCCGGCGGTCAACTATAATCGTAGCTACAATTCAGTATCTTATGATTTAGCTAAAGCAGTACAAGAGCACGTCAAGCCGGGCGAATGCATTCGCGGGCTAGGTCTTGGTCAGGGTCAATTAGCGCTATTCTATATTTATGGTCAAACCGCTCTTTCCAACAAAACAGACTGTCAGTGGTTACTAACTCAGACCAATGAAAAACGCCGTGTCGGTCTAGATGATCTCTACTCTCGCCTACCCGACGGCGATCACTTTAGTAGTGGTATCACACTGTGGCAAGGCAGCCGAGACAGTGATCGACATGGTGAGCTATTTCGTTTGATTTCTTTACCATCCCCTTTTAAATAAAACCAAATAAGGCATATCCGTGTCTACCATTCAAGAGCCTAGCAAAGCAGGCCGCCATCTGCCCAATGACGGACTAGTTACGCTCGCACAGAAAATTCTGCGACAAGTCTGGCCCATTTTGATCAGCCAATGGGTCGGTGTCGCTTTTGCCATTATCGATAGTGTTATGTTGGGCAACTTCAGTGTGCAGGCCCTGCAAACGATCTCTTTAGCAGCATCCATTTATGTCACTATTGTTATCAGTTTGATGGGTGTTATCCATGCACTGATTCCGATCTGTGCCCAAGCCATTGGTGCCGGTAAAGACGAGGATGTCGGTGAGCTTTTTGGTCAAGGTATTTGGGTTTCTTTATTAATTACGGTGATTGGAGCGATTGGTCTATTGAGACCGGACTTCTTGATGAATCTGGCCGGTGAGCTCTCACCCGAGGTCAGACGCGATGTCGCCAACTACTTGCTCTATAGTTTTTACGGTTTACCGGCAGCGCTGATTTTTCGCGTTGTTTACTCAGTATGTACTGCTAGCCAACGCGCCAGTACGGTGATGTATTTAAGTGTGGCCAGTCTACCGTTGAAATTTTTTATTAACTGGGTATTGATTTTCGGCAATCTCGGTTTCAGCGCCATGGGTAGTGACGGTGCCGGTATCTCGACAGCAGTAGTCTCTTGGTTTCAGCTCTTATGTGGTTTGTGGATTTTATATACTGATCCTTTTTATAAGCGCTACAAACTAAGAGTTTCGCTCCCTAAATGGCATCGAATTAAAGAGATTTTACGTCTCGGTATCCCAATGGGTGCTTCTTATCTGGTGGAAATTTGCTCTTTTACCTTTATCACGCTATTTGTGGCGCGCGAAGGGCCGTATGTCTCCGGTGGGCATCAGATTTTATCGAATCTGATTTCCTTTACCTATATGATTCCGATGTCCATCGGTATTGCCACCGCTGCCTTGGCCGCTCGCGCTTTGGGCGCCAGACAATGGGAGACAGCACACCGCAGCATCATGGCAGGTTTTGTTCTGAGCCTTATCGGTATCATAATCACGATTGCAGCGGTGCTTTTGACTAAAGAGGAAATCATCAGTTTATATACGCAAGACGTAGAGGTCGCGATTATTGCTGGCGGTCTATTAAGCTTCTTTCCCTTGATTCACTTCTGGGATGCCCTACAATGCTTAAATACCTATGCCCTGCGGGCCCATAAGATTGCGACTATTCCACTCATTTTACAAAGCATCTGCTTACTAGGGATAGGCATTGGCATCGGTTACTACTTCGGTTTTGGTCCGGGTAAAGGTGGTCTTAAATTTATCACTGACATACTGATACCGGACTCGACAACCGGCTTGGCTAGCTTATGGTTAATGAATGCAAGCAGTCTAATGCTTTGCTCTCTTGTTTTACACAGTTGGTACTGGCATGTCTACAGAAAAAACAAAGTTTAATATTCCTCTATGGCTGTTTATCATGGCAGCCTTGGCCATTGTCGGACCTGCCACCATTGATCTGTATTTGCCGACTTTTCCGGTGATTGCGACAGATTTCAAGATTCCTCAAAATCGTGTGGAACTGACGGTATCGGCATTTTTGTTCGGTTTGTCGATCTCGCAGATCATTGTTGGCCCCTTAACAGACCGCTATGGTCGCAAAATGCCACTCTTAATTGGCGCCCTACTGTATTTAATTGCCAGCTTAATCTGCGCATTTGCCCCGAGTTTTGAGTTTTTATTGCTGGGACGTATGCTACAAGCACTCGGTGCAGCTTGCTTTATGACGATTTCCAGAGCGGTCATCCGAGACCATTACAGCACCCAGGAAGCGGCTAATGCCATGACTGTGCTAATGCTGTTAACCGGCTTGGCCCCGGTAGTAGCGCCGATGATTGGTGCTTTTTTGGCGAACCACACGGGTTGGCGTGGTTTATTCTTGATCTTGACAGGTTATGGTTTAGTTAGTTTTTTGCTGGTCGCATTTTTCTTTAAAGAATCGTTGACAGAAGAAAAACGTCTTAAAATCAGCCCAAAAATTATCGCTCGTAATTATTTCGATTTATTATTTGATCGTAGCTTTATCGGTTTCTCACTGGCAGCCGGCTTCAGCATGGCCACAATGTTTGCCTTTATTGCCTCTTCCTCAACCATCCTAATGGAAGTCTATGGTCTTGGCGCAAGAGAATTTGCTTGGAGTTTTGCGTTGGTGGCCTTGGGAATGTTGGTCGGCTCACAATCCTGCGGCTTTTTGCTGCGCCGTAATGTACCAGTCGCCACACTTTACCGCTTCGCGGCTTATTGGACGGTACTGGTTTTGGCGCTGGGTGTGGTGCTGTCGCTTGTGAACTTAGTCAATTTAGCGGTATTTATGCTGATTATGTTCTGTTTTACTATCGGCCTAGGCATCATTAACCCCACCGCCCCCATTCTGGCCTTAAGAAAACAAGGCCATCGCTTGGGCATGGCCTCAGCCCTCACCGGCGCGACACTCTTTTTATTTGGCACGGTGTCCAGTGCCATCGTCAGTCACTGGCACACCGGCACGGAATTACCTCTACTAGCAACAATGCTATTTTTTAGCTTATTAGCCCTAATCTTTGGTCAAGTCTTGGCTAAGTCTAAATAGCGCCCTTAGCGGCACTGTTGTTGAAAGACAGCATTTTTTAAGAGGGTTAACATCAGCATGCCGCTTTTTAGTGATATTTAAACGAAAAATCAGCACAAGTTATTGATTTATCCTGCAAATCAGGTTAATATCACTGATTACCCATCACACATCTTTTGGGTAAACTAAGAAGGCTGGCTTGGGCCAACAACCAAGTCTATAAATTAACGATGTAATTAACGAGGTATAAAACCATGGCTAAAGTCTGCCAAGTAACCGGCAAGCGCCCTATGTCCGGTAATAAAGTATCACACGCGCAAAACAAGACAAGACGTCGCTTCCTACCAAACCTACAGTCTCGCCGTTTCTGGGTTGAGAGCGAAAACCGTTGGGTTCGCCTACGTATTTCTACTAGCGCTTTACGCACAATTGATAAAAAAGGCATTGATGCTGTTTTAGCCGAAATGCGTGCTAATGGCCAAAGCGTTTAATCGCTGTTCAATCATCTTTTTAGCAATTTAAATTTATAGGAACATATCATGGCTAAAGGTATTCGCGAGAAAATCAAATTAGAATCAACTGCCGGCACCGGTCACTTCTACACTACCTCTAAAAACAAGCGTAACACGCCTGACAAGATGGTTTTCAAAAAGTACGATCCGGTTGTTCGCAAGCACGTTGAGTACAAAGAAACCAGACTTAAGTAATTTCAAGTCTATTCCGTTTCAAAAAAGCTTCTCGTTTTTATGAGAAGCTTTTTTTATGTTCCGTCTATCGTGGATGGCAGGGCACAAAGTAATTAGTGTTCGGTTGATGAGGAAAAATAGTTCACAAAATTTAAATCGATCGTGTGCGTGCACGCAACCAGTCTTTAGCCTCGCCTTCTACATAGGGCAATAAACGCTCGCGCACTTCATCGTGATAGTTATTTAACCACTCGCGTTCATACTTAGTAAGTAAATCCAAATCAATGCAGCGAGTATCGATTGGGCATAGGGTCAAAGTCTCAAACTTCAAAAAATCACCAAACTCGGTTTTAAACGCGGGCTGGCTCAAGACCAGGTTTTCAATTCGCACACCCCATTGTCCGGTGCGATAGAGGCCCGGTTCATTTGACGTAACCATCCCCTCTTTCATCTCGGTATTAGGTCGACCATAACCATAGTGTGAAATGCTTTGGGGTCCCTCATGCACATTTAAGAAATAGCCCACGCCATGACCGGTACCGTGACCAAAATCCAAACCATTTTGCCATAAAGGCATCCGCGCAATGGCATCCAAATTAGCGCCGGGCTCATTGACCGGAAACACAGCCATCGACAAATTAATCATGCCTTTTAAAACTAAAGTAAAGTCTTTTTGATGAGCTGCTGAAGTTGCCCCAATAGGCACCACCCGTGTAATATCGGTCGTACCGTCAACATATTGACCACCCGAGTCAATTAACAATAAACCATCCCCTTCCAGCATGGCATAGCTATCCGGCAAAGCACGATAATGTGGCAACGCGCCATTGGCATTGTAGCCGGCAATGGTCGCAAAGCTGGGTGAGACAAAACCCGCTTGTCGGGCCCGTGCAGCGGTAATCATTTCATCCACATCAAGTTCGGACAATCTCTCACCTCCCTGTAGACGCTTTTCAAATTCAGCAAAGAACTCACACAATGCCGCCCCGTCTTTTTCCATAGCATGGCGGATATGAGCAATTTCTTTGTCATTTTTTTGAGATTTTAGACGCTGCGAGGGGTTTAAAGCCAAAACTGCCTGCTCGATATATGGTTCACAAATGGCCCAAGCCGTACGCGCTGGATCGATTAAGACCGTACTCGCCTCATCCGCCAGTAGATCAGCCAAAGTATCTTGTACCGCCTCATAAGGCAATAAGTTCACACCATCTGCATTAAGTGCTAGAACAATCTCTTGTGGGAGTTTCGCCACATCGACAAACAACATCGCGCGTTCGTCACTGAGAATTAAATGCGATAAAAAGACTGGGTTATAGTCCACATCACTACCGCGAAGATTCAAAATCCAGGCAATATCATCCAATGATGAAATTAAATGCACAGGACAATCAGCCGCCGCCATTTGCTCGCGCACTTGAGCGATTTTCTGTGCCCGCGGCAAGCCGGCGTACTTTGCATCATGCTCATAAATAGGGGCTTGCGGTAAGATAGGTCGATCCGTCCAAAAAGCATCGATTAACTCCTGATCGACAACCATCTTAAGCTCGGCCTCAGCAAAACTCTGCTCTAAACTGCGCGCCTGAGCCACACTGAGGGCCATACCATTAACCCCAACGACCTGGCCCGCAGATAACTGCTGCTTAATCCAGTCTTCAAGGCTCGGGGTGTCTTGAGCGCCCTGCTTCATCAACTCAATGCCGGAGTCTTGAAGTTGCGCTTGTGCTTGCACCCAATAGCGACTATCGGTCCACAAGGCCGCGCGCTCGTGTGTCACAGCCATAAAACCGGCAGAGCCATCAAAACCGCTCAAGTATTGGCGTTGAGACCAATGCTCTGGCAAATACTCAGACAGATGCGGATCGGCCGTATAAACAAGCCAAGCGGATAGACCGTGAGACTGCATTTGCTCACGTAAGGACTCAATTCGTTGTGGAACAGTTAAAATCGTCATAACCTTCAGGGGTAAAATAAATACAAACAAACATCTATTGTATAGGATCAGATTATCGTGCGTTTATTCATTATTTTAGCCGGACTCTTCGGTTTTTTAGGCGTGGCTTTGGGCGCCTTTGGTGCTCATGGCTTACAAAACATGGTCGAAGCAAGACATTTAGCGGTTTGGCACACCGGTGTGCAGTATCAGATGTACCACAGCTTGGCCTTGTTAGCCGTGGCCTTGTTAGCGGGCAATTATCTTAAGACTAGCTTAGCCACATGGGTAGGATGGGCTTTTATTATCGGCGTTTTGCTTTTTTCCGGCAGCCTCTATGCCATTGTCCTATTAGGTGTAAAAAACCTGGGCTTTATTACACCCATTGGTGGTCTTTTTTTTCTTGCAGGCTGGTTGCTATTAGTTGTTGCGGCAATTAAGAAATAACGCACAGCTGTATTTGACTTAAGACATTAAAAAAGCGGTAGCGACCTAAGTCCACTACCGCTTTATGTGTACTTAATTTAGTTTAAAAACTAGTTTAAATCTGAAATTAAAGTCACGCCGGTGTTTTCTTGAATTTCTTCAAAGGTAACGTCCGGCGCCAGCTCAATGACTTTAAGGCCCTCATCAGTGACTTTCATGACGCCGAGGTCGGTGATAATTAAATCAACCACACCGACCGCTGTTAGCGGTAACTCGCACTCAGGCAGAATCTTCTGAGAAACACTACCGTCTCGACCCTTAGCCACATGGTCCATGACCACAACAACGCGCTGCACACCCGCTACCAAGTCCATGGCGCCACCCATGCCCTTGACCATCTTGCCGGGAATCATCCAGTTAGCTAAATCGCCCTTTTCGGAAACTTGCATCGCACCAAGAATCGCTAAGTTAATCTTGCCGCCACGAATCATACCGAATGAATCGGCTGAAGAGAAGAAAGATGAACCGGGGATGGTCGTAATGGTTTGCTTACCAGCATTAATTAAGTCGGCATCAACCTCATCCTCAGTAGGGAAAGGGCCAATACCTAATAAACCGTTTTCCGATTGCAACCACACAGTGATGTCATCCGGTACGTAGTTTGAGACCAAGGTCGGGATACCGATACCTAGGTTTACATAGTAACCGTCTTCTAGTTCTTTGGCTGCACGAGCAGCCATTTGATCACGAGTCCATGCCATATTAAATTTCTCCCTCTCTTAAGCTTGACGCAAAGTGCGCTGTTCAATACGTTTTTCCGGATTGCTGTTGACCACGATACGGTGAACAAAAATACCCGGTAAGTGAATTTGATCTGGATCTAATTCACCGATCTCGACCACTTCTTCAACCTCAACAATGGTAATTTTGCCGGCAGAGGCAATATTGGGGTTAAAGTTACGCGCAGTTTTACGGAACACGAGGTTACCGCTGCGGTCAGCTTTTTGAGCTTTGACCAGAGAAACATCAGGCACAATCGCTGTTTCCATGATGTATCGCTTGCCATTGAACTCACGCTCTTCCTTGCCCTCGGCAACCAGCGTACCCACACCTGCCGGGGTAAAGAAGGCCGGGATACCGGCACCACCGGCGCGCAAACGCTCAGCTAAGGTACCCTGAGGATTAAACTCAAGCTCTAGCTCGCCTGATAAGTATTGACGCTCAAACTCTTTATTCTCACCCACATAAGAGGCAATCATTTTTTTAATTTGTCTGGTTGCTAGTAATAAACCTAAGCCGAAATCATCGACACCGGCATTGTTACTAACACAAGTAAGGTCTTTGGCGCCTGAATCGCGCAACGCTAAAATTAAGGCCTCCGGGATACCGCATAAACCAAAACCACCGACACCAATGGTCTGACCATCGGCGACAACACCCTCTAATGCGGCAGCGGCGCTTTCATATACCTTATCCATATCTCTCCTAGTTAACCCTAAAATGGGAAATTATGATGGTGAATGTTCTCTCATGCTCTAAAATACTGCAAAGCACTAAATAAAAAAACCTGTGATCAAATAATAATTTTAGCAAAGGCAGTAGGCAATTGAAATGCGCATTAGCCCTAGCCCTATCGGCTCTTATCAGACCATATTAGCTTAACAATATAGTGAACTTTATCCTTTATGTGACAGAACATAGTAAAATATCCGGTTAAGTTAAGTTTATACTCTAAATTATCCGGTCTTGGACTTATGACCAAGCCTACAAATTATAAATCTTAAGCATATATCTATGCATATGAACAGGGAGCAGACGAATGAGTGAACGTGAATCCATGGAATTTGATGTAGTGATCGTAGGCGGTGGTCCGGCTGGACTTGCCACGGCCATACGTCTAAAGCAGCTCGCTGCAGAGAGCGACCAAGACATTGAAATCTGTTTGGTCGAAAAAGGCGGTGAGATTGGAGCACACATTCTTTCCGGCGCCATTATGGACCCCCTCGCTTTAAATGAGTTAATTCCGGACTGGAAGGAACGCGGCGCACCACTTAATATCGAGGTGAGCGAAGACCAATTCCTTTTCCTTGGCAAAAAGGGCGCTGTTAAAACACCGGATTTCTTTTTACCTGAAAACTTCAAAAACCACGGCAATTACATTGTCCGCCTAGGTGATGTCACTAAGTGGTTAGGTGAGCAGGCTGAGGAGCTCGGCGTCAATATCTTTACCGGCTTTGCTGCAACCGAGGTACTTTACGACGAGAGCGGCGCGGTTAAAGGCGTTGCCACCGGTGATATGGGCGTCAGTCGCGATGGTTCTCACACCTCAAATTACACTCCCGGCTATGAGTTATTAGCTAAATACACGGTATTTGCCGAGGGTTCTCGTGGTCAACTAGGCCGTGAACTGATCGCTAAATACCAGCTCGACAAAGACGCTGATCCACAGAGTTACGCGATCGGCATCAAGGAGATGTGGGAAGTCAGTCCTGAGCAATCAAAACCGGGCTTGGCGATTCATACTGCGGGCTGGCCATTAGACACTAAAACTTACGGCGGTACTTTTGTCTACCACTTAGACAATAACGTGGTCGTTGTCGGTTTGGTTGTCGGTCTAGACTATCAAAACCCTTATTTATCACCTTTTGAAGAGTTCCAACGCTTCAAAACTCACCCGAGCATTCGCCCTACTTTCGAAGGCGGTAAGCGTATTGCTTACGGGGCGCGTGCAATGACTGCCGGTGGTTTACTGTCACTACCTAAGTTGGTTTTCCCGGGCGGTGCTTTGGTAGGCTGTGATGCCGGCTTCCTCAATGCATCACGCATTAAGGGCAGTCATGCGGCATTAAAATCAGGTATGTTATGTGCTGAGTCTATTTTTAAAGCCATCCAAAGCGTTGATGCTGATGCCGACAACGCAACTTACCCAATGCTTGATGCTTACCCTAAGGCCTTTGAAGCGTCTTGGCTACACCCAGAGCTTAACAAAGCACGTAACTACAAGCAGTGGTTCAAAAAGGGGCTCTACATCGCTGTTCTTATGACCGGTATTGAGCAATGGCTCTTTAAAGGCAAGATGCCTTGGACCATTCGTCGCAAAAAAGCCGATCATGAGTGCTTAAAACCGGCAGCAGAGTGTAGCAAAATCGATTATCCAAAGCCTGACGGCAAATTAACCTTTGATCGCTTGAGCTCAGTTTTCTTATCCAATACACACCACGATGATGATCAACCAATTCACTTGACGCTCAAGGACGCTTCGGTGCCGGTCAATATCAACTTGGCCAAATACGCCGGTCCCGAGCAACGCTACTGCCCTGCCGGTGTGTATGAATTCATTAAGGACGATAATGGCCAGGATCAGCTGCAGATTAACGCTGAGAACTGTGTCCACTGCAAAACCTGTGATATCAAAGACCCGACGCAAAATATTGTTTGGGTGGCCCCTCAGGGTGGTGAAGGACCTGTTTACTCAGGCATGTAAGCACTTCGTGACAACCACGTCTTATATATAAGTAGCACCCAGCCGTCTAATATCTACTGGTAATTCTCAGTAACATATTAGACGGCTTTTTTTTCATACAAACAAGCTGCTACCTAATCCAATAACCTTTCTTAAAAACAAATACTTAAATGATTTTAATGAGAAATAACTTGAATTGGTTACAAAAAAGTTTTTCAGGGTTGCACCACTTATTTGGTGACTCATTAGTTGAAAGTTTAAGTAGATTAAAGTCACTTCATAAGTAAACAAAACCTGCTGTCACCCCCATACTAAAAGGCTTTATAAAAAACTAGATAAATTTATAGCTCCGCCTTGATATGAATTGCTCATTATTTAGTGTTTGATTTTTTTTACAATTTTCTCAACAAAAAACTTGCTATTTACAATTTAGTCTCACAAACATCGCCTAAAAGCCTTGTAAGTCATGGGGATTTTATATAAAATCTGTTTACTTGCTTGCAAGTGAAAACCTTACTATTCTAATTATATTGTTACCTTTATTTGTGATATGTCTATTTTAAACTTTGCAAAATCACGTGGGTTTCAGGTTTTCTGCCAAAAATTATTCGTATCAACCGGAGTAATTGCAGGGCTGACGTTTAGTAGTGTTAGCTTGGCAGATAATCAGAGAGACGCCATCGGCGACTTGATTTTACAATCGAGCCCCGCTTCAAATACCATCTCTATTAACAACACACCTGCAGCTGCAGAGTGGCGCGCTGACTTAAATGACCCAATCGGTCAATTACTCAGCCAAACCAAAGCTGAACTCGGTAGCCCAAACGCCTCACTTCAGTTAACTACGCCAACCACCGCTTCTGGTGAATTAGCCCAGGCCGCACTAAACTACTTGGGTGTACGTTATCGTTTTGGTGGGACCTCTCCTAGCAATGGTTTTGATTGCAGCGGTTTAATTCACTACATCGCTAATAAGCACTTAGGTATGGAAATTCCTCGTGTTGCCGCTTCTCAGGCCAAAATCGGCACTGAAGTTAAGCGCAGCGAATTACAGCCGGGCGACTTGGTATTTTTTAACACTCGTGGTGCTCGTAACTCTCACGTTGGTGTTTATTTAGGTAACAATGAATTCGTTCACGCACCTCGTAGCGGTGCCGTCGTCCGTGTTGAGAAAATCAGCTCCTACTGGGACAAGCGTTGGAATGGCGCTCGCCGTTTAAGCAGCACAACTACTCACTTCTAATATTTGTTCAGCAATTCTTCTGACGAGGAATTGATGCACAAATAAAAAAATCGTCTCATTTTTAGATGAGACGATTTTTTTATGTCTATCGGTTATTAAACACACAGTACAACTTGGGATTTATTCAAAATAAATCAGTTTTAAACTTGGCGCTTCCTTGATAAATAAACTTAAACCAAGCTGCTTTGGTCTATCGACCGAGGACTGCTCATTAAGCTGATCGAGATTTACGCTATATCGCAGACCAACGCAATTCCAGATCACAAACAAGATAATAAAACGCGCAAACCACTTCTGGAAATTTAAAGCATTGCTCATCACCCCACTCCTTAATCCCTTAATTCTCTAACAAACAAATTAATGAGCTCTACCCTGAGGGCGATGAGGACAAGTGGCGCATGCACTTTTAAAACCACACTGTTCCAACGCTTCTTGCATGCTGCCCTTCGTGCGGCGGCAACACATAATCTGCACCCCGGCCTTTTGAGCGGCACAACGATAAGATTTCATCACATTGTGGCCCAGAAAATCCGTTAATAAGATCACTAACGCTGTGCCATGCGGTAATTGATCAACACGCTTTTGATGGGCTGTTTCACGACCACTAATATGGCGTTTCACCTTGATGTTGTGCGATTTCAAAAGATCCAATAAATTACCTAAACGATCCGCACCCACTACCAGTGCCTCAGTCATAATTATCTCCTAATTCATTAATGGCTGAATTTAACAAGCTAAATAAATTATACTGAGAATAATTCTCATTCGCAACTAATACTTGAAAATAGTTTAACTAAACTTAGCGCAACATATCATCTAAGGTGTCACGAGCAACTTTTTCACGGCTGCACATATTGACAAACTCATAGAGATAACCGCGCACAAACGCTCCCTTTCTGAGGGCGAGACGAGTGATATGACGACCAAAAAGATGGCCTACCGGAATATGGATTAGAGTCGCATCACGACCGGGATCAAAGGCCATACCGGCAATAATACCCAAACCCATATTCAAATCAACATAGGTCTTAATCACATCAGCATCGACGGCTTCCAGAACAATATCCGGCGTCAACCCCTGTTGTTCAAATATCCTATCGATGGTCGTGCGACCGGAAAAAGCGCGATCATAAGTGATGATCGGATATTGCTGAATTTGCTTCAGTTGGATCTTTTTCGCCTGAGAGGTGGTTAATTGACTTAGTGGATGGTCCTGATTCATCACTAACACATGTTCCCACTCATAACAATCTAATGTCATCAGACCACTGACTTTAGATAGCGTCTCGGTAGCAAAAGCGATATCTATTTCATCGTTCAGTAAACGATTTGCCAACTGCGGCGGATCTCCCTCACTGAGACTAACGCGTACTTTGGGAAATTTCTGCTTGAATTGCTGGAGAATTTTAGGCAAAAAATAACGTGCTTGTGCATGAGTACAACCAATCACCAGATTACCATCTTGCCTCTCGGCCAAATCATCACTGAGATGTTTAAGATTATCGACCTGTCGCATAATGTCGTTGATAATCTCGCTAACCGATTCACCGGCTTCGGTCAAACCTCTCAAACGCTTACCATGACGCTCAAAGATGGTGATACCGAGTTCATCTTCCAGTTCGATAATGGCTTTGGAGATCCCGGGTTGAGAGCTGAAAAGCTGTCGTGCAGCTTCAGTTAAATTGAAGTTTTGACGTATGGTTTCGCGTACAAAACGAAATTGCTGTAAGTTCATACAATTAATAGCCCCACAAATAGAACGACTCAGTTGTGCAAGGCTACTATATTAATATAATTTTTACTTATGACAAACCTTAAGCTTATAACTAACAGCTATATAATCGATCAATTAAATTTGACGTTTACACGCTTTCAGTTAAAGGTGATTTGGGTTTTTTTACCCGAAGTTGTCGCCAAAAGAAATAGACACAGAGTATGGTCGCTAAGAGATTCAACCCTACCGTGCCCTCAAGAAATCCGACCGTGCCATTGGCAATCCAACTACGCATCAGATTAAGCAGGTTCATGTAGAGCAAAGCCACTAAACCGGCAATCACCAGATTAATCGAACGTCCCATGCGCGGATTAACAGCTCCTAACGGTATCGCTAATAAAGCCAAATTAAGTGCGGCGATGGGCAATGAAATACGCCACATGATCTGGCCATTACTCTTGGGCTGCTGATCGTTAATTAAATCCATCATCGGTCGAGCCTTGAGGCGTGATAATACTGCCTGTCGAATCGCCTCTTCGCTACCGGAACCGGCGCCCTTAATCTGCATCGTAAAGGAGTCAAAGTGAGTCATGCGAAACTCGGTGGATTCATTGCGCATATCATAACGATTACCGGGGCCCAATTCGATAAAACGACGACCCTCCGAATCCACGTGATAATCAGCATGATCGGCGGTAATAGTACTGATCCAGCCGTCGCCCTCGTTAATGCGAGCAAAGACCTTGCCCAGACCGCTCGCTTGCACCTCGTCCTGCTCAATGAAAAAGACGCGGGCGCCATTTTGTGTCTCAATAAACTGGCCGGTGGCGATCTTAAAAATATCCGAACGCTGTTCAAAGCGCTGGCGATACTCCTCAATTTGAGCATAAGCCCAAGGCGAGACCTGTACTGTTAACAACGCAATTAAGGCACAAATCGGCAAAGCCACACGCAATACAGGTTGCAACCAAGTCATTAGGGAAATACCGCTGGTAAACCAGACAATCATCTCATTTTCCCTATAACTACGAGAAACGGTAACAATCACCGCAATAAATAAGGTCACTGTTAAAATAGTTGGTAGCGCTGTGACGCTAGAAAAAGCAGCAATCCCAAGAACAATATCAGAACCGATAACACCCTCTGCCGCTTGACCTAATAACCTCACCAACAACACACTGAGCCAAACCACCATCAAAGTGGACATGACAACACCTGCGTGACTGCTTATTTCGGTAACTACCGAGCGTTTGAATAGCGACATAAAGATTCTTAAGCGATAATGAATAACACTGTAAAGTTAATTATAAGGAATAAGGATAGATAAATGGAATTTAAAGTTCAAGCAACAAAGTCATTTGAAGAAATCAAAACACCGGCACTGATTGTCGGTGTTTATCAAGAGCAAGTACTGAGCGTTGCCGCCGAAGCCATTGATAAAGTCTCTAAAAATGCCATTAGCCCTTTACTAAAAAAAGAGTTTAAAGCCTCATTAGGTAGCAACTTAGTCTTACGCAACCTAAAAGGCATCGCGGCCGAGCGTATTATCCTTATCGGCCTCGGTAAAAAGGAAGATTATAACGCGAAGGCTATTTTAAAAGCACATGAAGCGGTCGCCAAACTATGCAATGAACTTAGTTTGGATGAAGCAGCTAATACGCTGTTACTGGAAACTGCTGAAGGCGTTTCATTAAATGAAGCGGCCAGATTTGCGACACGCAGCTTGGAAAATGCACAGTATAGCTACAGCGCAACCTTAGGCAAAGAAGCTAAAAAAGAAAAAGACGCTCCTAGTTTAGACAAGATCAACTTTATTCTTAGCGACAAGCAAGACAAAAGCATTGACAATGCTATCGCTGAGGGTAAAGCCATTGCCCAGGGTATGGCCTTAACTCGTGAGTTGGGTAATTTACCCGGCAATATCGCTACTCCTAGCTATTTAGGCGAGCAAGCCAAGGCCTTAGCCAAAGAATACAAGTCTCTTGAAGTACAGGTCTTAGAGAAAAAACAAATCGAAGCCTTAAAAATGGGCTCTTTCTTATCAGTGGCCGCCGGTTCAGAGCAACCACCGCGTTTTATCGTGTTGCACCACAAAGCCAAAAAGGCCGATGAATCTAAAGCTCCTATCGTCTTTGTCGGCAAGGGCGTTACCTTTGATACCGGTGGTATTTCACTTAAACCCGGTGCCGGTATGGATGAAATGAAATGGGATATGTGCGGTGCAGCCACCGTGCTTGGTCTATTTAAGTTTATTTCTGAAGTGGGTCTGGATAGAGAAGTGATTGGTCTTATCGCCGCCACTGAAAACATGCCTAATGGCCGCGCGACCAAACCGGGCGATGTGGTGACCAGTATGTCCGGCCAAACCATTGAAATTCTCAACACGGACGCTGAGGGTCGTTTGATCCTATGTGATGCTTTAACTTATGCTGAGCGCTATGAGCCGGCAGCGGTGATTGATATCGCCACCCTGACCGGTGCCTGCGTGATTGCCTTGGGCAAGATCAATACCGGCCTCTTCGCTAATAACGATGATTTAAGCGCGGCGTTACATCAAGCCTCTAAGGACGCTTGTGACCCGGCTTGGCCAATGCCTCTCGATGAAGAGTATCAGCAGCAGCTAAAGAGCGAATTCGCTGATATGCAAAATATCGGCGGTCGTGATGCTGGTGCGGTCACTGCGGCTTGTTTCTTGTCTCGTTTTACTAAAAAATACCCTTGGGCACACTTGGATATTGCTGGTACCGCTTGGGACAAAACAGGCTCCGCCAAAGGCTCAACCGGTCGTCCGCTGCCATTATTAGCGCAATACCTATTAGACAGCAAGTAATTTTGAGGAAATGGCAATGAGCGTCAAGATACATTTTGCCTTTGGAGTTAAGCACCGCATCCAACAAGCGGCGCAGACTGCTGCAAAAAACTATCGTTCAGCCAAAAAAATACTGGTGTACAGTTCCGAGCAAAAGCGACTTGATGTCTTTAGTCGCATGCTCTGGGACCTCTCACCGGAATCCTTTGTGCCTCAAGAGAGTATCCACTCCGCTGAGCATTTGAGCCAACTCATCACAGAAGAATGGGCTGAGGGCAAGCAAGCACAGCCCGTTTTACTGCTTCAACAAAGCGAGCTTCTGACACATCCCGAGTTTAGCGCTCAAGGGGCTGATATTTGGTTATTGAATCTGGATCTAGCATGTCCACCGAACTATCAGCACTTTGCTTGTGTTTTGGAAATCGTCTCGGAGCATGAAACTGACAAGCAATATGCGCGCGAACGTTGGAAGCAATACCGCAGCGATGGTGCTGAGCTATTGTCACACCAGATAGGCGGCAAATAAAGGAATTTTGCCATGAGTACATTTTTTCGTAAACGCCCGGCATACAAGCCCCGTACAGAGCAATTCTCTGAAATCGAGGATGATTTTCCGGTCGTTGGTCCAGCCTCCGAAGCGATAGATCCCGACCATGACGATATCCCCCTATTAAAGCCTCAGGCTCAACCAGTGGACTATCCCACGGTAGCGATTGATGATGATGATTTTCCGATTGTCGGACCCGCTGCCGAGGATGACCACCAAGAATTCCATGAGCAGGCTGATGAAGCAAGTAAGCTACCGATTGCCGAACCGATTGTCAATGCAATACCCTCAACAACGGCACTGAGAGGCAGCAGGCAGTTTACCCCTTCAGACAAAATACGCCTACCGGCAGCCCCCGCTTGGGTACAGGAACAAGCAGGTAGTTATGGCATAAGCGATGGCAACGACACACACTGTGAGCTACCTAAAACTATCCCTTTGCAATTAGAAAACGCCATTCAAGTCATTATCAATAATGAAATGGAGGAAGCGGAACGACGCATCAAGCAAAAGGTGCTCGCTGAGTTAAAAAACTATTTCGAAAAGCAATAATTTCATCAAGTTTTAATAAAAATACGGGAACATTGTCTGCGCAGAACTGTCTATTGACATAGGTTTCAGTATTTTGTAAGCTTTTCTGTTATATCTAGCAATTAAATACCTCAAGACTGTTATTATTTATCAGTTATTGTCTAGCTTAAAAATTTTCCGGAGTATCCATGAATCAATTTCAACAACCTACACAGTACCAAGACCACAGCACCGCCGGTGTCGTGGTACGCAATCGCGTACTGCGTAATACTTACATGCTATTAGCTATCTCCATGATTCCTACCGTCTTTGGTGCATGGTTAGCTCTTAAACTCGGCTTGAACCAGATGTTCAGTCCAGGTATATCGATGATTATCTTTTTTGCCGGTGCCTTCGGTCTGATGTTTTTAGTCGAGCGCAATCGCAATAGCGCAGCCGGTGTCGGTTTCTTATTGCTGTTCACTTTCTTTATGGGCATGATGCTTTCACGCATGCTTGGTTTTATCCTGAGCATGTCTGACGGTGTTAATTTAATTATGTTGGCCTTTGGTGGCACCGCAGCAATCTTTGCTACCATGGCGGCTATTGCAACTACCACCAAGCGTGACTTCACCAATATGCACAAGACATTAATCATTGGTGCGGTGATTCTTATCGTGGCAGCTATTGCAAATGTCTTCTTAATGATCCCTGCCCTTACGCTGACAGTTTCCGTATTGGCGATTGTTATCTTCTCGGCCTTTTTGCTAGTGGATATTCAGCGTATTGTTCAAGGTGGTGAGACTAACTATATCAGTGCCACTTTGTCAGTGTACCTAAGCCTCTACAATATCTTTGTGAGCTTATTAAGCATCCTAGGCATCACTAACAACGATTAATCACTCTAGACTGCTAGTTTTGCCGTATAGAAGCTGTTCAAACCGGTGTCACTTAATTGGGACACCGGTTTTTGCTTTTACTTTTGCGTTTGCGTTTGCTTTTACACCTACTCAAACCATGCTCAGACTAGAAATAATAGTACCTGATGAGAGTACCCACCCCTAATAATAAAAATAGCACACAGGCGCCGTAACGTACTTGCTTAAATGGCAATTTATTCATCAACCAAGCACCCAAGTAAACTACCGGGACATTTGCCAGCATCATACCGCTGGTGCTGCCTATTAAGACAGGATAGAAATCATTATATTTAGCTGCCAGCAGTACCGTCGCAATTTGGGTTTTATCGCCAATCTCGGCAAAGAAAAACAACACAGTCGTTGCAGCAAAAGCACCCCACTTGACATACTTTTCTTCGACCTCATCGTCTTTATCCGGTTTTAAAAGCCATAGACCCACAACAATAAAACTCACGGCGACAATCCAAGTTAATGTCGTTTGAGTTAAATTCTCAGAAACCCAGACACCGAACCAAGCAGAAACTGCGTGGTTCAGAATCGTAGCGATTAAAATACCTAAAACAATGGCGGATTTACGGGCAAAAACAGCGGTCAGAAAAAGTGCGAGTAATTGAGTTTTGTCACCAATCTCGGCCAGAGCGACCGCTAAAACAGATGCGATAAAAGCGTCCAATGAGAACTCCAAGCTGTGGGCAGGCACGAAAAAGACAAGCATAAAACCGCCCACTAAGAGGTTTTATACCTGTCTTAAGTCTCGTTAATCTGCGCGCCTGGAAGTGCTAAGCTTTCATGCGAGAGACGCTGACGCCATGCCTAAAGATGCTAATGCTTGTTAAGCGCTACTCAGTTTTGCTAAGTCTTGCTAAGTCTTGCTAAGGCAAATATGTTGACGGCAGCTTCGTAGGGATATACGAACAACTACTCCCCTAAGAACGAAGTTATTATACTCCGATGAAATAACGCTTCAAGCAAAATATGGAATTACGCTCTATTTGCCGTCGTTGAAGTGCTAGATAGTTTCAACTTGCGAGCTTAGAGCAATTCGAGAAAGTTCGAACTTTTAGTAGACATCAAGAAGATTTAAATAATTTAAGATTAAACGGTTAAGAGCGCTGCGAACGTGCCAAATGATGCAGCGATTGAATCACATCTCGAGTCTTAAGATCACGGTGTTCCAATTGCTCATCCAAGCGCTGTCGCAACTGCTTGCGCCAACGACGATTGACCGCAGGATCAGTAAAATCAGGCATCTCTTCTTCGATGCCGTAACCGCTTTTAGCCAACAATTCCCATTCGAAACGTCTCAGCACGACGTTTTCATTGTGCCCATCAGCCAATTGTCGTAAACAGTCAGTGTAAATATCGAATAAATCAGGGTGTGGGTCTTCCGGCGCTAGGAACTTAAGGATCAGTTCATTCATATACCAAGCCGGCATTAGGGCACGACCTTGAATCGGGAAGAAACCGTTATTTTCAGCGCGAACCAGTGTTTTAACCTCGCCCTGTCCGCTCCAGCTTAATAATAAGGGATGAAAATGACTGAGAATAGGTCGCATCACTGAATAAGGACGCTTTGCCCCCTTGGCCACTGCTACCACGACGCCGTGGTCTTTGGAGAAAATATGGGCAATAACTGAGGTTTCACTCCATGCATAGGCATTAAGTAGATACGCTTCAGCGTCTAGAATTCGAGTTCTGCGTCTACTCATAACCTAAGTCGCGCAAAGCACTTTCTTGCTCTGACCAACCTTTGCGGACCTTGATGAATACTTCCAGAAAGACCGGCTTACCGACCATCTCACGGATCTCCTGACGCGCTTCGCTGGCAATTCGCTTCATATGTTGACCGCCGGCACCGAGTAAGATTGGTTTATGACTTTCACGCTCGACCACGACGCAGGCATTAATCTGTACGCCCTTGTCGTCCTCTTGCCACTCTTCAATCACTACGGTAGAAGCGTAAGGCAACTCATCACCCACTAAGCGAAAGATTTTTTCGCGTAAAATTTCAGCGGCGATAAAACGCATTGAGCGGTCAGTCAAGGTATCCTCGTCAAACATAAACTCGCCCTGCGGCAGACGCTGAGCGATTTCGTCTAACAAAATCTCCAACTGATTGCCTCTGAGCGCACTCACCGGCACCACTGCATCGTACTGATGCTTAGTGATGATACGACTAGTGAACTCAAAGAGTTCGGCCTTGTTTTTGATTGCGTCAATTTTAGATAAAACTAAAATTACGTCTTTATGCTTAGGTAATAGGGGTAGAATCTTTTCGTCGCCCTCGGACCATTTACCGGCTTCTACCACATGCACGACGACATCAACCTCGGACAAGGCTTGTGTGACCACGCGATTCATTAAACGATTCATCGCCCCGCCATGACGTGTCTGAAATCCGGGAGTATCGATAAAGACAAATTGATCCTCGCCACGGGTTAAAACACCCTGAATTCGATGACGTGTGGTTTGAGATTTTCTTGAAACAATAGAGATTTTAGCGCCAATTAAGGCATTAGTCAGCGTGGATTTACCGACATTGGGACGACCCACCACCGCCACAAAACCGCAACGCTGATTATTAATTTCCGTCATTTGATTGTTCCTGCTCGGTTGCAACCGGCAAACTGAGTTGCATGGCTTGACGCTCTTTATGTTTTTCTTTACTGAAATTACTGTTGGAAAGAATCGGGGCAACTTGCTCCAAAGCTAGTGAAGCAGCACTTTGTTCGGCCTGTCGGCGACTATGACCACTGGCCTCAGTGACAATATTCAAGTCTTCAATTCGACATTCGACGACAAACTCCTGATCGTGAGCGGCACCTCGTGTGTCAACCACCACGTACTTCGGCAAGGCTAAGCGCTTGGCTTGTAGCATCTCTTGCAGAAGGGTTTTGTTATCTTTACCGGCCGTCTTAAAATCAACATTGGCAATCAATGGCTTATAAAGACGAGCAATCACTGTCTGCGCAGCCTGTATATCGGAATCGACGTAGATAGCACCAAAAATCGCTTCTAATGCATCGGCTAAGATTGAGGGCCGTCTAAAACCACCGCTTTTTAGTTCACCCTCACCTAAACGCAGTACTTCTGACAAACCAAGCATGGTAGAAAGATCAGCTAAGGTTTGTTGATTAACTAAACTGGCACGGATCCGTGATAAATCGCCTTCGTCTTCTTTTTTAAGGCCTTCAAATAAGAGTGAGGCAATAGTAAAGTTGAGAATAGAATCCCCTAGAAATTCTAGACGTTCATTATTTGACTGCCCGTGGCTACGATGCGTCAAAGCGCGCATTAACAAATCTTCGTTGTTAAATTGGTAGTTAAGCTTGTCTTGTAGTTGTCTTAAATTCATAGGTCAATTTTAATCTATTTAATGGACCCAATACGATCAAAATTAAAGCCCAAGTTCATCCAGATAAAAAATGCTTTGCCGACAATATTTTCTTCGGGAACAAAACCCCAGAAACGGCTATCCACGCTATTATCCCGATTGTCGCCTAGAGCAAAATAATGCGCTTCCGGTACAGTACAACTTAACTGCTCGACCATGTATTCACAATGATCCAAAAATGGGTAACGAATGTGTGGACGGGCGAGATTATCGTAAGGCAATTTCAAGATATTATACGACTTTGACTCAGCAATTTCCGCATACTGTTCCGGTGCACCGCTTTGTTGCTCGGGATTAATATAGGGCCCTAAGTCCATTTGACCATAAAGCTGGCCATTGACCGCGAGTGTTTTTTGTCTATTATCGTAAACCAGCGTATCACCCGGTAAAGCAACGATACGCTTAATGTAGTCGATCTCGGGTTGTGGCGGATAGCGGAAAACCGCCACATCACCACGCTCCGGACTGCCTATAGGTATGATCTTTTTATTGAACACCGGAAAAACCACACCGTAAGAAAACTTATTGGCCAAGATCATGTCCTTGGCTTCTAATGTTGGCAACATCGATCCCGATGGGATACGAAACGGCTCCACAATAAAACTGCGCAGTACAAAGACGGCTAAAATCACCGGAAAAAAGCTATGCACAAGGTCGATAAACCAGCCCCTATGCTTTGCCTCGGCATCTCCATACTCCGCCACTCTTCTGGGCTTGAGAACTAAGCGATCGACAACTTTAATGACGATTGCAACCACCAGTAAGAGTAATAAAATTAGGGCATAATCCATGACTTTTCAGCTACTCCGATTATTAATCTTCGACTTGTAAGATTGCCAAGAAAGCCTCTTGTGGAATCTCCACACTACCAACCTGCTTCATGCGTTTCTTACCTTCTTTTTGTTTCTCTAAGAGTTTCTTCTTACGTGAAATATCACCACCGTAACACTTGGCCAGAACGTTTTTGCGTAAAGCCTTGACGTTTTCACGGGCGATCACCTCGGCACCAATGGCACACTGAATCGCAACATCATACATCTGACGTGGAATCAGACCGCGCATTTTAGACACCACCTCACGACCTCGCTGACGTGCATGCTGACGATGAACAATCATTGATAAGGCATCGACCTTGTCGCCATTTATCAACAAGTCGACACGCACCACCTCAGAACTGCGAAACTCGACAAACTCGTAGTCCATGGAGGCGTAACCTCGAGAAACGGACTTAAGCTTATCAAAGAAATCCAACACAATCTCGGCTAATGGCATTTCATAGACCAAATTAACCTGACGACCGTGATAAATCATATTTTTTTGAATACCGCGCTTCTGATTACACAGAGTCATCACCGGCCCCACATAATCCTGTGGCATCAACAGACTGACTTGCACGATCGGCTCACGAATATCAGCAATCTCACCTATGCTCGGCATGCGCGACGGTGTCTCTACCGTCATAACCGAGCCATTGTTAAGCTCCACCTCATAGACCACTGAAGGCGCCGTGGTGATAATATCCATATCGAACTCGCGTTCCAAGCGCTCCTGCACAATTTCCATATGCAAAAGCCCAAGGAATCCGCAACGGAAACCAAAACCTAAAGCCTCAGAAACCTCGGGCTCAAACATCAATGAGGCGTCATTTAGCTTGAGCTTTTCGAGAGAGTCTCGTAACTGGTCGTATTCACTGCTTTCGACCGGGTATAAACCAGCAAAAACCTGTGGCTTAACCTCTTTGAAGCCGGGCAAAGGCTCAGTGGCTTCTTTGCCGACAATGGTAATGGTATCGCCCACCTTGGCGTGTTCAAGTTCCTTGATGCCAGAGATAATAAAGCCCACCTCGCCCGCACTCAAGTGCTTGCGCTGCTCAACCTTGGGGGTAAAGACACCCACCTGCTCACAAAGATGGGTTTGGTGGGTTGACATGAAGCGCATACGATCCTTGGGCTTAAGCACGCCATTAACAATGCGCACTAACATCACCACACCCACGTAATTATCAAACCAAGAGTCGATGATCAGTGCTTGTAAAGGCGCCTCGGGGTCACCCTCCGGAGGTTCGACCTTGGCCACAATGGCTTCGAGAATATCATCAATACCCATACCGGTTTTAGCGCTGGCAGGGATGGCCTCAGACGCATCAATGCCGATTACCTCTTCGATTTCTTCTTTAGCGGCTTCAGGATCGGCGGAGTTTAAATCCATTTTGTTAAGAACCGGCAAAACCGCTACATCGAGTTCAATCGCGGTATAGCAAGTTGCCACGGTTTGTGCCTCGACACCCTGAGAGGCGTCTACTACTAAGAGTGCTCCCTCGCAGGCCGAGAGTGAACGACTAACCTCATATGAGAAGTCAACGTGCCCGGGCGTATCAATTAAATTCAGATTGTAAATTTGACCATCTTTGGCCTGATAGGTTAAGGCGGCCGTTTGCGCCTTAATGGTAATACCACGCTCACGCTCAATGTCCATGGAGTCCAGAACCTGAGTCGACATCTCGCGATCAGACAGACCACCACAACGATGAATTAAGCGATCGGCCAAGGTAGATTTACCATGGTCAATATGGGCAATAATAGAGAAATTGCGAATATGCTGCATGAATTCCAGAAAAAAGCGATAAGTAACAAAAAAGGCGCTTAGATTGCGCCTTTTTAGCGTTCAACAACAGTATATTGTACTTTATTTTTCAGGTTGAACTGCGACCCACTGCGTTAAATCATCACGACGTATTAATAAGGCCGCATTTTTATTTTTAGGTAAGCTCTTGACGAGTTCACGATAATGCGTGAGATTCTTGACATCCTGATCATTGAGTACAAGGATAATATCATCGACCATCAGACCGGCTTCAATCGCTGCGCCCTGCACATCAGTGACGACCACACCACCATCAGTTCCCAAAAGTTGCTTTTGCGCTGCCGAAGGATCCGCCACCACCAAGCCTAGTCTGTCTGCTTCGGCGGCTTCTGCTGCCTCAGGCTGTTGATCAGGTTTGGCTGCAGCGATCGCCGCTTCGCCATTAATCCCTTCAACCGTAATTTTCATCTCAACGGCTTTACCGCGACGCCATACCTCAATAGTTGATTCGGTATTAGGACGAGTTTGACCCACCATACGTGGCAGATCAGACCATTTTTTAATGTCCTTGCCATCAAACTTGATTATGACATCGCCCGGGCGAATCCCGGCTTTTTGAGCTGGACTACCCTGTTCGACATTGCTAACCAAGGCACCCTCGGCATTGACTAGACCGATAGCTTCAGCTACATCCTCCTGAACTTCGGAGATGGTCACACCAATACGACCGCGAACCACGCGACCGGTCTCTTTGAGCTGCTCAACCACTTTCATCGCTTCATTAATCGGGATAGATAATGAAATCCCCATAAATCCGCCGGAACGTGAAATGATTTGCGAATTAACACCTACAACCCTACCACTCAGGTCAATCAAAGGACCACCTGAGTTGCCGGGATTAACCGCCACATCGGTTTGGATAAATGGCAGGTAATCACCGGTATCGCGATTTATCGCACTAACAATACCGGCAGTCACAGTGGAGTCCAGACCAAAGGGAGAACCAATAGCTAGAACCCATTGACCCTTTTTAAGATCATCGGAAACACCGATTTCTAATGGCTTCAGATCAGTGGCTTCGACCTTGATCAGAGCTAAGTCAGTACGCTCATCGGTACCGATAACTTCACCGGTCAGCTCCTTGCCATCGTGCAAGGTCACAATAATCTTAGATGCTCGATCAATCACGTGATTGTTGGTGATGATGTAACCATCGTCAGAAATGACAAAACCGGAACCGACATTGCTCGGCACTTGGCGCTCAGCACGATCACCCTGTTGTGGTGCGCGACGCTCTCGGTCATTGCGTTGACCCGGAAAACCGAAATCAGGACCAAAGAAGAAACGGAAAATATCCTCCATATCCGGATCCATACCGAATTGGCCGCCGCTAAAACCGCGTGTCGGCACACTTTCCATAGTACGGATGTTGACCACGCCTGTTTCAGTCTTGGCCACAATAGCAGTAAAGTCAGGTAAAGCAACTAGACCATTAGCCTGTGGATTAATCGTCACCGGCGCTTGATTGGAAGAATTAGCTTCTTGCTTAACCACCGGTGAAGGTAATAATTTATTATCCTGAGCGCTTGCCGTAGAGGCTAATAAACTCATCGCTAATAAGGTGGATATAAAGGTTTTTTTCATTAACATACTAAATGTCCTTAGATACTAATGGTATTTGAACCAGTGCTTTTAAAGTTAAAACACCTAGTCCACAATTGAACTATGCTTAGCAGACTCTGCAACCGCTTCAAGGGTTGGCAAAGGCATGGCGCCTAATGCGGTAAGCCAATAATTGCCCAGACGTCTACTGTAGATATTAACCGATCCTTCTACTTGATCGGAATGCCCATACTGCTCTTTGTCCTGCTCAGCAAGCTCTTGAACAAACAAGGAGAAAGAAGAAAGACCATCTGAAAGTGTTAGTTGCCGAACTTCTTTTTTGGTTCCCATCACTAACTTGAAACTGGTAACTTTTTGAAAACCGCTAGGCAACGAAAACTGCCAACCCTCAGCCTCAAGATCCACCTCATCAGAGCTAGGCTTCAAATGAGTCCAGTTAACATAATCATGCGCCGTATGTACTGACTCGGGATCCACTTGATCATCGAGAAGCAAATGAGTAAAGGTGGTCTGACTGATGATTTGTTGCTTCGGATTGACAGTTTCAATTTGAAGCAATAAACGTTTGATAGGCTCTACACAAAGTCTGAAGCCATAGCGATTGTCATCGCGCGGCTCTAAGAGGATTTTCTTACACTCAATACCTGCCACTCTGGCCGGTGCGTTTAATTCATGGGCAAAATAATAATTTGAAATCCCAGTGGCTTTAGTCAATAACAAACCGGGAAAATCATGCTCTCTAATCGGTGTGCTAATAGCAATCTGCTTGTCGGGAATTAATTGAATCTGTTGCTCACCCGTACGTAACACCTCAATTGGACTATCATCCAGCGACTCGACGCGACGTGATAACTGATCATTATTAAAAATATTAGTAATGCCTGAGGTCACTAAATTTTGATTGGCCCAATGTGACACAAAGACCCCTTGGTAATTTACTCGGGATGAAGCCAATTGAATCTGTGACAGCAGTTGCTCCAGATTGAGCTCTTCGACCTCTTGGCCTACTTGTGCTCCATCCATGGGGAGGTCTGCGCTTGTTGACTGAGCATAAGCCATGGTCGAGAGTCCCAGACTCAAGAACAGTGCACTAATTCCTACACGTGGTTTATGCAACAACCTGATCATTGACCACTACCTATGCTTTGGTAATTAACCTGCATAAATGGGGTTTGTGCCGACATATCACTATGTGAACGTAGATACTCAGGGTAAGTTCGACGGCGCTCTTCGGTAGTTGCCCCTCTGCTATTTGATGCAGTGGCATTGAGCGCCATAGTCGGTGTGTGACTAAAGCTGCGAGCTGTTGACGGGGTCGGCGCATTGTTAGTCACCACCACAAGCGGAGCCGAAGGCTGTACCGGAGCAGGTGTCGGAGTAGCATCGACCGTAATCTCGCTAGAGGCTAAGACAGGAGCTGAGATATCAGCTGCTGTTTGAATCTCGCTGGATTGGAAAATATTGTACGTCATGATAGTAGCAAATGCCGCTGCTACGCCACCAGCCACAAAGGCTAGACGAGTTTTGGATTTGCTGGGATTCTCATGAATGCGGGCTGATTGTAGACCGCTAGAAAGTGGTGCAGCAGAGGCACCGTAGGTACCAGTAGCCGGCAATGGTTCTGACCAGTCGGCCGACTCTATCGAGTGAGCAGGTTCAGCGTCTAATGCCTTAGCTAGGCGCACTGAAAACAAATCAGTGGTACTAATAGCTAAACTACTATCACGCATCACATCACTAATCAGCTGATAACGCTTGAGCTCGGCACAATGCTCATCATCGAGACAATCCAGTACAGAATCAAACTCAGACTCACTAAGCTCACCATCTAAAAAAGCACTCAGACGGTCTAATTGCTCTAACTGATTTGAATTTGATAAATTCTTAGTGTTATTCATTTATAAGACTTCCTTTTGCCCTGCTCATATGATCTACCACGGTCTGCCATCAGTATCTGTGCCTAAAAGCGACTTAAGACGCTCCGAAATAGCCTCTCGCGCTCTGAAAATTCGCGACCTGACAGTGCCGACAGGACAGTCCATAGCCGTCGCAATTTCCTCGTAAGTCAACCCCTCTAGCTCTCGCAGTACAATGGCCTGACGCAATTGCTCCGGCAATTCCTCAAGCGCTTCCTGTAGCGATTCGATAATCTCACGATTGTGCATGTGGGTTTCAGGGGTTTCTCCATCTGTTAGATTGTCCAACAATGAAAAAGTTTCACCATCCTGACTCTCTATTTGATCAGAGACAAACACCTGATTGTGTTTGGAGGAAATATGATTTCTCGCTGTATTGACAGCGATACGATAAAGCCAGGTATAAAAGGCGCTCTCATTGCGGAATTTGGGTAAGGCGCGATAAGCTTTTAGGAAAGTTTCTTGGGCGATATCTTCGACATCACTTTGATTATGGAGAATACGCCCCAAGAGACGTAAAATACGTCTCTGGTACTTGCTGACCAGTAACTCAAAAGCCCGCTTCTCGCCTGCTTGCGCTCGTCTGACTAACGCTGCGTCAATCTCTCGCTCTGTTCTACTCATGCCAATATCTCCTGAGACCAATTATGACATAAGGCATTGAAGCGACGCTTTTCTTGTGCTTGCAAACGATGTAACCAGATCACTAGTTGATAACGTTTGCCGTCTTCCGCCTGCATCACCAGATGGCACCAAAATAAGGCATGACGCACGAAAACAGGTTGACACACTATCCCGACCTGATCGATATCGGGATAGTATCGACACTCTCCCTCCGGACTCAGTGATAGGCCCCAAGCGGTCTTAGAAGAATAATCTTTGAAAAAGACGAACAACAATGAGCTCAAGAGACAGGCTGTAAGAAAACCGAATGTCAGTAGCAACCCCACCCAGATCAAAGCTGTCTTATAGAAAATTTCATAAGAACTCGGTTCAATCCGTAGGGTTTGGCACCACACTCGGTTTAATACGGGAGAAGACATGCAACAACGACTAAACTTTTTTAACAACCATGGAGCCGTTAGTTCCACCGAAACCAAATGAGTTGGATAAAGCGTATTCGATCGCTAAATCACGTGCTTCATTGGCACAGTAGTCTAAATCACACTCGGGATCTTGGTTGAAAATATTAATCGTTGGTGGCGATTTCTGATGGTAAACCGCTAGTGTCGCGAACACACCCTCAATACCGCCGGCGGCACCCAGTAAGTGACCAGTCATGGATTTAGTTGAGTTAACAACCAGATTGTAGGCATGATCACCTAAAGCCAACTTAAGAGCCTTGGTTTCGTTAAGATCGCCTAGCGGGGTTGAGGTACCGTGAGCATTAACATAATTAACCTGGTCAGGATTAACGCCCGCGTTTTTCATGGCGTTGACCATACCGCGACGAGGACCGTCTTCGTTAGGGGCAGTAATATGATGCGCATCAGAGCTCATACCGTAACCGACTAACTCAGCGTAGATCTTAGCGCCACGCTTTTTAGCATGCTCGTACTCTTCGAGTACCATCACACCGGCACCCTCACCCAAGACAAAACCGTCACGATCAATATCCCAAGGACGGGAGGCTGTGGTCGGATCATCATTGCGTGTAGATAAAGCACGCATGGCCGCAAAGCCACCAATACCTAATGGCGACACAGTCGATTCGGCACCACCAGCAATCATGATATCGGCATCGCCGTATTCAATCAGTCGACCGGCATCACCAATCGAGTGCAATCCGGTAGTACACGCTGAAACGACAGCGTAGCTCGGTCCCTTGAGACCCAGCATAATAGTTAAATGGCCTGAAATTAAGTTAATTAATGAGGCCGGCACAAAGAAGGGGTTAATGCGACGTGGCCCCTTGTCGAGATAAGCGGTTTGAGTTTCCTCGATACGAGGTAAACCGCCAATGCCTGAGCTGACAATCACACCGGCACGCTCAGGATTAATCTGATTAATATCCAGACCTGAATCACGCCAAGCATCGATGCTCGCAGCGATACCATAATGGATAAAAGTATCCATTTGCTTGGCTTCTCGTGAACCAATGTACTCTGTGACGTCAAAATCTTTGACCTCACCGGCAATTTGAGAGTTGAAATCACTCGCATCAAAACGGGTAATAGGGCCAATACCTGAACGGCCATTGACCAAATTATCCCATGCGGAATCAATGGTATTTCCAACAGGTGACTTAATGCCCAATCCTGTTATGACGACTCGTCTTCTCACAAAACACTCCTTAAATGAGTTGTTAAGTTTTTGTTATATGAAAATGAAACAAAAAACCGCCTAAGCCTGCTAATTGTGCCGGTAATACCAGCAACAAAAGACGGTCTAGGCGGCTGTACGAAAATCACCCAAGCGATTACTTCTTGTTAGCAGTGATGAAATCAATTGCTTGTTGAACAGTCGTGATTTTCTCTGCTTCTTCGTCAGGGATTTCGGTTTCGAACTCGTCTTCTAAGCACATAACTAACTCAACCATATCAAGAGAGTCAGCGCCTAAGTCGTCTAAGAAAGAAGATTCATTTTTTACTTCTGACTCGTCCTTAATCGCTAATTGTTCAGCAATAATGCCTTTGACGCGTTGTTCGATGCTATCCATGTATTTCTCCAAAAGGGGCAAACCCTTACTAGTTAAAAACTAATGGTCATTTAAAATATGACCTGTATTGTGATTAATTGTTTTGAACTACTCAAGTCTAGGCAAAAATAACGCTAAATTCAAGTAGATTAAAACACCCAAAATTGCAATGTGCAGTGTTTAACAACTGCATTTTAGACAAAAAACACTGCAATGTTCATTAAATAAGTCGCTTAGTGAAATAATTTCCTCGTATCACGACTGTTTTTACTGCCGATTCAATCAGTTAGACTTTAAGCAAGTGAGTTAGCTTAAATTATCCCTAACAAAATTGAATCGTAGCTAAATCTTTAAATCGATGCAGCGAATTACTGCATAAACATGCCGCCATTGACGTGCAATGTTGTGCCTGTGATATAAGCTGCCTGCGGACTGGCCAAGAAAACCACTGCATTAGCAATATCTTCTGGCTGACCAAAGCGCGACAAAGGTATACGCGATAATAAAGCATCTGTCGCATCTTCGCTTAAAGAACGCGTCATATCGGTATCAATAAAGCCCGGGGCAACACAGTTTACCGTGATGTTGCGACTACCTAATTCGCTAGCTAAACTGCGACTCATACCCCCGACAGCGGCTTTGGCTGCAGCGTAATTTGCTTGACCCGGGTTACCGACAGAGGCAATCACTGAGGTCAGATTAATAATACGACCTTCGCGAGCTTTCATCATTGGGCGCATCACACCACGGCATAAACGGAATACAGCATTTAGGTTGGTCTGGATCACATCCAACCACTCCTCGTCCTTCATGCGCATGGTCAAACCGTCACGGGTGATACCGGCGTTATTAACCAAAATATGAGGACCGCCCTCTTTGGCTAATTCAGCTAATAACTCATCGCAAGCAGCGTCATCAGTCACATTTAAAACCACGCCGCGACCACCAAAGACTTCAAGTTCCTTGGTGATACCCTCAGCACCTTGCTCGGTTGTTGCAGTACCCACAACAGTAGCACCCTGCTCAGCTAAAGCTAGGGCCACTGCCTTGCCAATACCTCTAGAAGCACCGGTGACCAAGGCAATTTTATCCTTTAAAACTTTTTCTGACATAAACTTTTATCCTAAAAAGCGCTTATAAAAGCAATTAATATTTTACAACTAGGCGTGATTTGCCTGATCTTTTAACGCATCCAGAGTAATCTCTAAAGACGCTGGATCAGTGATATTTAACACGTGTAAATCGGCTTCGATACGCTTAATTAAACCGTTTAAAACCTTGCCGGGGCCGCACTCAACCACGTGAGTTACACCCTCTTCCTTCATCTTGCGAATAATCTCAACCCAACGAACCGGATGCCAAGCCTGACGAACTAAAGCGTCAACAATATCTTCGGGCAGATCGGCTGTATTAACGTCGACATTATTAATCACAGGCATTGCCGGTCGTTGTAATTCAATCTCAGCCAAGGCCTCAGCTAAAACCTGAGCAGCAGGCTCTAACAAACGCGAGTGAAATGGCGCAGAAACAGGCAAGGGCAATGCACGTCTGGCTCCAGCGTCTTTGGCCAGAACACAAACACGATCAATCGCTTCTTTGTGACCGGCGACCACAACCTGGGCCGGTGCATTAAAGTTAACGGCCTCAACAAAACTGTCTTCAGTGCTGGCTTCCTGACAAACCTGAAGAACCGTCTCATCATCAAGCCCTAAAATGGCTGCCATACCACCCTGACCTACGGGCACGGCGGATTGCATCGCATCGGCTCGCACGCGCACTAAACGCACTGCATCGCTTAGCCTTAGGGTGCCGGCGGCAGTTAATGCCGTGTACTCACCTAAACTATGACCTGCAACTATCTCGGGGGATTTACCGCCCGCAGATAAATAGGCTTGGTACATCGCGTAACTGGCGGCCAACATAATCGGTTGGGTGTTGGTGGTTAAATTCAAGTCTTCTGCCGGACCTTCTGCCGCCAAGGCATTTAAATCCTGATTTAAAGCTTGACTAGCCTCGGCCATCACTGCCTTAACGGCGTCATTATCCGCCCAGCTGTCAAGCATACCAACAGTCTGAGAACCCTGACCCGGAAACACAAATGCTAATTTAGTCATATCTAAGCACCCTGATTAAATAATTTATTCCTAACACGCTCATCAACACTGAATTAAGCCCTGAGCAATACTGAACCCCAGGTGAAGCCACCGCCCACACCCTGCAACAAAACGAGTTGACCCTTTTTGATGCGACCGTCACGGCAGGCCTCGTCAAATGCTAAAGGCACACTGGCTGCCGATGTGTTGGCATGCTTATCGACTGTGACGACCACGCGCTCTTCGGGTAAACTGAGCTTACGACCTAAGGCATTAATAATACGTAAATTTGCCTGATGAGGCACAAACCAGTCAATTTCCTCATGACTGATGCCTGCTTTTTCGCAAACATCCAAGGCTGACCGCTCTAATAAACTCACCGCCTTTTTAAAGACGGCCTGACCATCCATACGCATAAAGGGATCGCCCTGCACTGTCCCATGCGACACTCGCGCCGGCACATGTAAAATCTTTTCGAACTCACCATCGGCATTGAGTTGAGTTGCCAGAATACCGGGCTCAGCGGAAGCCTCTAAAATAACCGCTCCGGCACCATCGCCAAACAATACACACGTCCCGCGATCCTGCCAATCCAGAATACGCGTAAAGGTCTCGGCACCAATCACTAATGCTCGCTTGGCATTGCCACCGCGAATCAAACTATCCGCAACAGTAACGGCGTACACAAAACCGCTACACACCGCCTGCACATCAAAAGCCATCGCATGCTTGGTCATACCAAGCTTTGACTGCACAATACACGCCGTACTCGGGAAAATCATATCCGGGGTTGTGGTAGCCACAATAATGAGATCCAAATCATCGGCTTTAAGACCCGCGGACTCCAACGCTTTTTGAGCAGCCTGTGCCGCTAAATCGCTAGTTTGCACTCCGTCTTCGGCAATATAACGCTGACGAATGCCGGTACGTGACTGAATCCACTCATCCGATGTCTCAACACCCTGCTCAGCCAACTTTTTAGCTAATTCGTGATTAGACACCGCTGACTTAGGTAAAGCACTTCCGTGACCGATAATTTTGGCGTATTGATGCACTATGGACTCCTATATGAGGGAACAACTCAGAATAAATTAGAGGCGGGATACCGTAGCATCGGAGTCTGCCTCTTGTGATTGTGCTGAATCCTCTTGATTGGACTCAAGTTCAACCTGTAATTTTAAAGCATTACTCTTTTCTACGCTATGGATAATTTTACTTAGAAGATTACTCGCGACAGCCCCCCTTGCGCGTTCGACCGCACAAGCAAAGGCCAGCGTATCGGCTGAACCATGGCTTTTAAACACCACACCACGCAAACCCAATAAGGCAGCGCCATTATAGCGACGATTATCAAGACGTTGGCGCAGTCTACTAAAAACCGGAATCGACAATAGCGCCGCCAATTTACTGAATAGATTGCGCTTGAACTCACCCTTGATTTGACTCAAGATCATCTTCGCCGTGCCTTCAATCGCTTTGAGGACGGCATTACCGACAAAACCGTCGCAAACAATGACATCGGTTGTGCCCTTGAAGATATCATCACCCTCGACATTTCCATAGAAATTTAGGTGGCTATTTTTGAGTAATTGAGCTGCCTGCTTAACCTGATCATTGCCTTTGATGTCTTCTTGACCGATATTGAGAATGCCAACCGATGGCATTTCAATATGATCAATGGCCTGCACCAAGGCTGAGCCCATGATGCCGAATTCAAGCAAATGCTCGGCACTACAATCAACGTTAGCACCAAGATCCAATACCGTGGTGCCCCCGCCTTTGACATTAGGCAAGGCAGTCGCAATGGCAGGACGATCAATACCGGGGAGCATTTTTAGAATGAAGCGCGACAGGGCCATCAAAGCCCCTGTGTTGCCCGAAGAGACGCACGCGTCTGCCCGACCATCCTTGACACAAGTGATGGCGACACGCATGGAAGAATCTTTTTTGCGGCGCAAAGCCACCTCAACCGGGTCATCCATAGTGACAACCTCAGTTGCAGAAACAATCTCAAATTGAGACCGATCATTGGGCTTTGCCCTGTCTAAAGCGGCCTCGATCTGAACGACCAAACCTACTAATAAAAAGTGCGTATCAGGATAACGATTGGCAACATTTACTGTACCGGGTACGGTAACGGCAAGGCCTTCATCGCCACCCATACAGTCAATAGCAATTTTGATCACGACAATAAATTTAGTTTAAATTTCCAACACAGCCTTTAAAACCAAAAGCTGCGATGAAGAATTAATTACTCGTCGTTTTTAGATTTGATAACCTGACGACCACGATAAAAGCCGTTAGGGCTGATATGGTGACGTAAATGCAATTCGCCGGTAGTCGCTTCAATCGCTACGCCTGGCTTAGTTAAACCGTCGTGGGAACGACGCATACCACGTCTTGATGGTGATTTTTTGTTTTGCTGAACAGCCATGATGACTCCAAATACAAATAATTATTTGCCCTATAAAGAGAACAAAATTATAAAATTAAATTATTAAAATAATAAAAACCAAGGGAACTATAACCCGGGATACTAACGAGCAACTCTAGACACTAGTCTTTCTTTAGTTTTTTCAGAACCGCAAATGGCGATTCCTCTGCCGGTGTTGCGTACTCGTCTAGCAAAGCCTGACCCTCATCACAATCCTCGTGACTTGGCATAAAGGGCAACGCCAAAATAAGCTCATCCTCAATGATCTCAAGTATATCGAGATTGGGGTTCGCTAGGACCTTTTCGTAATCGTCAAGTACAACTTCGCCCGTATCACTGACCTCTTCGAACTGGCTCTCTGCCCTAACCACTTCAACCGTGGATTCTGCCGTTAGAGAGTATCGAAAAGGCTTCATGCAACGCTGACACATAACAACCGGATCGGCTTCAATATAAAAATGCAGCAAATATCGCCCCTGTGGGTAAACTTCACTCGATAACTGCTCGCCGTCGATTTGCCAGTATACTCGGTTACGCTCTTGAGACTCTTCCGAGCTTTCAGTTGCCAGCTCTTGGGTTGGTAAATCTGAGCTAAAACGTCTAAAATGACTTAGTTCAGCTTCACCAATCAGCGGTTTTGCGATTGGGCGCTGTTGAGCAATAAAAGCATAAACATCTATTTTGCGCATGGCCTTTACTCGCTACCACGTAAAAACATAGAATAATAACCCCTTTCACCCATACAGGTCAATTAAAATAATGAGTTTAGCCTCGAATTGTCTTATTCTTGCTTCAACCTCCCCCTATAGACGCGCCATGTTGGAGCGCTTTGGCATGCCCTTCCGAGTCGAATCATCCGCAGTCGATGAAACCCCACAGGCCGGCGAACAACCAGCCGCACTTAGTCTTCGATTGGCTGCCGCCAAAGCCAAAGCTGTCGCCGATAAATTTCCCGGCAGTATTGTTATCGGCGCTGACCAAGTGGCCACCTTGGGCCACGAGCCCATCGGCAAAGCCGGCAGTTTTGAAGCGGCTTTTGAGCAATTAAAGCAATTATCCGGTCAAATTGTACAATTTCACAGCGCTCTTGCCGTCACCAACGGCAGCGAAACGCTAATTCAGGATGTACTGACTGCCTGTCATTTCCGTGAATTAAGTGATGATGAAATTCGACATTACTTAGCCTTTGACCAACCTTTTGATACCGCCGGTAGCGCCAAGGCAGAGTCTCTGGGGATTACACTGATGGAATCCATGCGCAGTGATGATCCGACGGCCATTATCGGTCTACCCTTAATTGAGCTAGCCCGTATGCTGCGTCATTTTGGGCTAAATCCTACCTTAATGGCTGCAACTCCCGACATCATGGCCTAAAAAAGCGGAAATTTATCATGTCAAATAAAACTCTACACCTTATTCCGGTGGGACTCAGTGACAAGCCCACTTCTCAATGGCTACCATCGGATGCTCAGCAACTAGCCGCCAAACTGGATGTTTATATTGCTGAAAATGCCAAAACGGCCCGCGCCTTTTTAAAGCTCATCGGTACGCAGCACACGCTACAAGACGTGACCATCTATAGCCTAAATAACAAAACACCAAGTCAAGACATTCAAGCTTGGCTCAAAGCCATTCCCGACGGTGGTGACATCGGTCTAGTCTCCGAAGCGGGTTGCCCCGCAGTTGCTGACCCCGGGGCTAATGTCGTCGCTGAAGCTCACAAGATGGGCATCAAAGTAGTGCCTTGGGTCGGCCCCAGCTCACTTCTTTTAGGCTTAATGGCTAGTGGCCTCAATGGTCAGCAATTTGCTTTTAATGGCTATGCGCCAGTCAAAGCCGATGAGCGCGCCAAGCAATTAAAACAATGGGAGCAGCAATCACGTCGCCTGCAACAAACGCAGCTATTTATTGAAACACCTTATAGAAATGAAGCCATGTTTGCCAGTCTTTTGCAAAACCTCAACGGCAACACTCGCCTTTGTGTGGCACGAGACATCACAGGCACCAATGAATGGATTAAAACCGCCACCATTGAGCAGTGGAAAAAGCAGCCCGCCCCCTCGCTCGATAAACAAGCGACGCTATTTTTATTTTTAGCTTAAATAGAGACCGAAGTAGAGGCAGAATCAAGACGTAAATCGGGGTCATTCTATCACTCAAGACCCCAATTCTAAACCCCTAATCCTCGTCTTGGTCCTTGGGCTTGATACGGTCCAACTTCTTGGCAACTTCGCGCTGTGTACTGTAAGTATGATAAACACGCCAGATCAGCAACAAAGCAATCAGACTAAAAAGAATCCGATCGCCAAGGGTGTTCTGAAAACTTGAGGCCATATAGTAAAGCCACAAAATCGCCACCACATAAATCGCTGAGTGAATGCGACGCCACCAAATACCTAAATCATGCATGGATTGATGACTGGCCGTTAAGGCCATGGGGACCATAAGAACCAAGGCCAACAAAGCAGCCCACAAGGCTGGATTGAGACTAAAGGCAAACCATATAGCGGTGCCATTGAACTCATAAAGCCAGAAAATCGCAGCCCAATGAGCAAAAGCATAAGCAAAAGCCGCTAAGCCTAGCGGCCTCCTGATCATGGCTAGATTTGGTTGAGACAAGGCCTTAGATAAAGGAGTAATTGCTAAGGTCGCAGTAAGCATAAACAAACAAGCAGCCGCCAGATAATGCACCAATAGCTCGGCACTGAAAATATGCCCTTCGTGGCGGGCCGAATAACTCACCCAAAGAGCAACCAAACCCGGCGCTAAGCATAAAATATAAATATGTGTCAGTAAACCATGAATTAAGCTCTCAGGCCATTGCTTGTTATTACTCATAAGAAATCACTTTATCCGTTTTTTTGAATACATATTAAGCAGATGCCCGAGCTCGGTGACATTGTGCGCGATATAACTTGGCTCGGCATCACTGATTTCGCGCAAAGTATGGGCACCATAAGACACCGCGATACTATCACAACCGGCATTTTGCGCCATCAGAATGTCATGCGACGTATCACCAATCATAACGCACTCGTCGGGCTTGACCATAAGCTCGTCAAAGATTTCTTCGAGCATCAGGGGGTGCGGTTTACTCTGTGTCTGATCAGCGGTTTTTGTCACATCAAACAAATCGGCAATGCCATGGTTTTCCAAGGCACGGTTCAGACCAAAGCGACTCTTACCAGTAGCGACTGCTGTATGCAAGCCATGTTCACGTAAACTTTTAATTAAGGGCAAGACTCCGTCGAACATTTTCAAATCAGGGTCAGCAGTGAAATAAAACCTTTGATAGACCTCAATAAACTGATTGAGACGCTGCTCAGTCAAACCGGGCACCACCTCTAATAAAGCCCTAGGGAGGGATAAACCAATCACCCAGCTGGCTTTTTGATCGCTAGGCTCCTCTAAGCCCAGTTCACGACTGGCTTTTTTGATGGAATCCACAATCACATACGTTGAATCGACGACTGTCCCATCCCAGTCAAAAATTACGGTTGAATATTTCATTGTTTATAACATCTCTTGGCAAATCTTTTTTAAAATCTCTATAACTGCTGAGTCTCAATACGCTTTAAAAGTTCCTCACACTCGGGCGGCAAATCCGCCTCAACCGTCAACCAATCACCACTGATAGGGTGAGGAAAACGCAGACGACAAGCATGTAAGAACATGCGCTTAAAACCCCGCCGCTGTAATTGCTTACGCAACTCATCATCACCGTATTTATCATCACCGACAATCGAATGGCCGATTGAATTCAAATGCACACGAATCTGATGAGTGCGACCGGTAAGAATCTCAGCCTCTATCAGAGTATAGGCTTGATAGCGTTGCAAAGAGGTGACAATGGTATGCGCATAGCGCCCCTCAGCATCAACGCGGACACGGCGTTCACCCTCTGCTGTAAGGTATCGCAATAAGGGTTTTTTGATATGCTGCACCTTTTGATTGATAGTACCGGTCACTAGGGCTTGATAGTGTCTATGGGCGCGAGACTGTCTAAACATATCGTGCAAGGCCACTAGAGCGGCACGCTTTTTAGCAATAATCAACACGCCTGATGTTTCTCTATCCAGGCGATGAGCCAACTCCAAGAATCGCTGTTCGGGGCGCGCAGAACGGAGCTGCTCAATCACCCCGAAAGAAACCCCGCTCCCACCATGCACTGCTACCCCGGCAGGTTTATTAATTACCAAGATGGCATCGTCTTCGAAAACCACCGGAAACTCAGCCTTTGGCGCCGGTAGCTTGGTCTCACCCTGAGCTATCCGCATAGGTGGAATACGCACCAAATCACCATGTTGCAGACGATAATCAACGCTCACTCGCCCACGATTAACGCGCACCTGACCGGAGCGAACAGCACGATATAGGTGGCTTTTTGGGACCCCCTTGCACTGTCTGATCAAGAAGTTATCCAGGCGCTGTCCTGCGCTACCGGAATCGATTTCCAGCATTTGCACAGAAAAACTAACGGCATCTGATGAACTTTGTTTGCACATATTGTAAAGACTAACTATAATTCCATAACCCGCAGTAAAAGAAAGCGGCGCGATCGTAGAGAAGCCTATTGCTTATCCGCTTGCGATATTCTCAAGACTCAAAAGCCTTCGCTCTACCTTAACACGCTATTGTAACTCATGATTTTTGAATTAATAGATTGTTAGGGGTTTTTTAAGACCGAGTCTAGGGCAAGTAAAATAGGTCATAGCACCATTTCCCCTAGCCGTTATTTCAAGCAGAGTCAGTGCATTTAGATTGAGACCCTCTTTCTTTTTCGAGTTGTTTGTGGTCGTCATTGTTGTAGATATCCGGCTGTTATTGATGCGGCAGTATTTAACCTCCTGCCCACAGTTAGTGTGTTCTACAGATGATTTTTGTTGATTGTTGAGTGAAAGTACAGAATTTTTTTTATAGCCTGAGCGCGATTCATCTTTTAGATGTCATGTTTTCTCAGTCTATAAATTTTTTAAGTAAATTGGCTTATTTTTTCATAGATCAATTTCCGGCTTTTTATTTTTATAACTAAGTTTTTTGTTTGTTTAATTTATTGTGAATACCTCAGGTAGCTTGATAATCAAAATCAATCAAGTTTATCCCGCATGTATTTTTAAGCGCTTTAGTCTATCGGAGCAGACAGATGATACTGCCCTACCGAACACCTAAGGCGCGTCTTTTAACGTCTGAACAGTAAAATAAAAAACACACAAAAAGTTTGGCTGTAGTCATTCGCAGCGTCACCAATTCCGCGGCAACTCTTTCCGGGTGGTTCAGCAATTTATTGCTGTGGCATTTTTTCGGAGAGTTTTGTAAATGAAACGCATGTTATTTAATGCAACGCACCAAGAAGAATTACGCGTTGCCATTGTTGATGGGCAAAAGCTTATCGACATCGATATTGAAACCGCTGGTCGTGAACAGCGCAAAGGCAATATCTACAAGGGTGTTATCACTCGTATCGAGCCTAGCTTAGAGGCGTGTTTTATTAACTATGGCCACGAACGCCATGGTTTTTTGCCATTTAAAGAGGTTGCTCGAAGCTACTTCAAAGAGGGTGTGGAGCTCCGCACCGCCCGCATCCAAGACGCTCTACACGAAGGTCAGGAGCTGATTGTACAAGTCGAAAAGGAAGAGCGTGGCAACAAAGGCGCCGCCTTGACCACCTTTGTTTCTTTAGCCGGTCGTTATCTTGTCTTGATGCCTAACAATCCTCGAGGTGGCGGCATCTCTCGTCGCATTGAGGGCGAGGATCGCCAAGAGCTCAAAGAGGCCATGGACAAATTAGACCTGCCTCAGGGTATGAGCATGATCGCTCGTACAGCCGGCATCGGTCGTTCAACTGAAGAGCTCGACTGGGACTTAAAGTATCTTCTTAAACTATGGAATGCGATTGATAACGCGGCTAATCAGCACCCTGCCCCGGTCCTTATTTATCAGGAATCCAGTTTAGTTATTCGCGCTATTCGTGATTACTTCTCACCCAGCATCGCTGAAATCCTCATTGATACCGATGAAATTACATCTCAGGCAATGGCTTTTATGCAAGATGTGATGCCGGAAAATGTCAATCGCGTTAAACGCTATCGTGATGCGGTTCCACTATTTTCTCGCTTCCAGATTGAGCATCAGATTGAAACCGCTTATGCGCGTAATGTCTCCCTACCATCGGGTGGTTCAATTGTGGTTGACCACACTGAAGCCCTAGTTGCTATCGACGTCAACTCTGCTCGCTCTACCCGCGGCGTTGACATTGAAGAAACAGCTTTGCGCACCAACCTTGAGGCCGCCGAAGAGGTGGCCCGACAGTTGCGTTTACGTGACTTGGGTGGGCTGATTGTTATTGACTTTATCGATATGGACGATAACAAAAACCAGCGCCAGGTCGAGCAAAAACTACGTGAAGCCTTGCATTTTGACCGTGCTCGTGTACAGATGGGCAAAATCTCCCGTTTTGGTCTGATGGAATTATCGCGTCAGCGATTACGCCCGTCACTTAACGAGGGTTCGCATATTACGTGCCCACGTTGTAATGGCACCGGGGTTATTCGTGACGTTGAATCTAGCGCCTTGAATATCCTACGCTTGATCCAAGAAGAAGCGATGAAAGAAAACACCGCCGCTCTACACGCCCAAGTGCCTGTTGAAGTAGCCACGTTCTTATTAAACGAAAAGCGTCCGGACATCTTAAAAATTGAGAACCGACTCAATGTCCGTATTGTACTTATTCCAAATAAAGCGTTAGAAACCCCACATCACCATATTGAGCGCTTGCGTTACGACGACAATCGCCTAGATGATCCTAAATCCAGCGTTGAATTGATGCCGGTTCCTGAATCCGTGGTCAAATGGCGAGAGCAAAAAGCCAAATTCGAAGAGCAAGAAAAGCGTCAAGAAGCCATCGTTAAGGGTATTTCTCACGGTGAGCCGGTACCTCCTAAACCGGAAACCACAAAAGCCGCGGTCGCTTCGGCTGCTGTCATGGCCACTGAAGTTGCCGAACGGGTTATGCCTAAGAGCTTCTTACAGCGCATCAAGTCTTTCTTTATGCGTCCAAATGGCGAAGAAGATAAACAGGTCGAAGAGTCTCAACCACAAGCCAGAAAATCTGCCGCCGCCAAGAAATCAACCGCACGCTCAGGTGACGCTACTCAACGTCAACCACGCCAGCGTAATCAACGTCGCAGCTCTAAGCGCGCAACGCCACAGGAACAAGAGGCTACAACTCAAAACCAGCGTCGTCAGCAACGTCCTAAAAAAGTCACGCAAGATGAGACTCCACCAAGCCAACAGACTCAACAGGCACAACAGACCCAAAGCACTGATAACAGACGCGGTGCTACTACGCGCAATCAGCAGCAGGGCCAGGAGCCAAGCAGACCGAGCCGACGCTCGCGTCGTCAACCTCGTCAGGATGATAGAAATCAAGCACAAAGCCAAGATCCGCAGAGCCAAAGCGACAAGCAGACTCAGCAAGATCGTGGTCAGCAAGATAAAAATCAGCAACGTGAATCAGCCCAAACTCAACGTGCACAGCGTCAAACGCGTGAGCCACGTCAACCTCGTGAACAGCGCCAACCCCGTGAACAGCGTGAGCAACAGCAGCGTGACCATGATGACAGCTTAGAGACACAACATATCTCTGCGATCGTCGAAGAGAGTCAGATCGAACAAGTTCAAACTCAAACAGTTGCGCCGATAGCTAGAAGCACTTCTGAAAATCAAACAACTGATTCTCAGCGCACCCAAGCTACAACAACGGAAGAGCAACAACGTCAGGATCAAGACGAGAGCAATCAGTCTGATTCACGTCGTCGTCAAGGTCGTGGTAGCAATCGCAACCGTCGTCCTCAAAAAGAAGCTCCAGCGGCAACAGCTGCCACCCTGCCTTTCGTACCGAATGAAGTGATGTTAAAAGCACCGCATCATGACTACGAAGAAGTGTCAGAGCAAATCGCTAAGGGTGAGATTGATGTCAAAGTCATAACTAATCAAGCCAAGCAGGCAGATCAGTCGGATGTTGAGACACCGTTAACTATTATCAGTGAACCGGTTATCGAATCAGATGCCGCACCTATGCCAGAAAGTGCTGCCCCTACCAAATCAGTAGAGGTCGCAAGTGAGACAGCAGCACTCGTACAAATTGACACAGCGGTAGCTGTTGAGACTAAAGCAGATGCTGCTGAAGCAGTACCAGCTGTTGCGGTAGAGACTAAGGTCGATGCTGAAGAGGCCGTACCAGCTGTTGCGGTTGAAACCAAAACCGAAGCGCAAGAAGCAATGGTAGTTACTCCGGTAGAGACGAAGGTCCAAACGGCAGAAACACCCGCTCCTCTTGAAGAAAGCAAACCATCAATCGAGGCAACCGTTGCGACTCAAAGCACAAGGTCTGATAATTTAGAACAAGTGATTACCGCCGCCGGTTTAAACATGATTGAAACAAAATCAGGTGCTGCAGCGGTTACCCCTGAAGCAGCACCTATCAAACTGGGTCGTCCACGCAAATCGATCACAGCCATTGAAACCGGCGAGTTAGTGCAAATTGAAACTAGCGACGCAGCTACCACTGCAGAGCCCGAACGCAATATAACTACAAGCTAATTGCCTTAACTTAAAAAACCGATACCAACACAGGTATCGGTTTTTTTCTTGTCGAGGTTTAATTGCTACAAGTTATCTTCCATAAGCTCCGATATCTTATCGGTTTTTTTAATTAACTTAATAAAAAAATCAGACGTGTAAGTCAGGAATTAAGAAATGAGTCAAAAGTTTGAGTCCTTATCACGAATCAAAAATAAGGACTATCACACATTAGTTATGTCCGCAGCAGAAGCTGTTAAAAAAATACCTTCCGGCGTTAATGTCGGCATGAGTGGTTTTACCGGTTCAGGTTACCCAAAAGAAATTCCACTAGCATTAGCCGAACGTATTCGTGAAGAACACGCTCAGAACAAACCCTTTAAAATCGGTGTCTGGACCGGTGCATCCACAGCGCCAGAACTTGATGGCGCCTTAGCTGAGGTAGACGGCATTGAGATGCGTCTACCCTATCAATCCGATCCTACGTGTCGCAAAAAAATTAACAGTGGCAAAATGCAATACATGGATATCCACCTATCACATGTGGCACAACATGCTTGGTTCGGCTTCTACGGCAAACTGAATATCGCCGTGATTGAGGTTGTCGGTATTCGTGAAGACGGCGGTTTAATTCCTGCCGGTTCCATCGGCAATAACAAAACTTGGATTGATCAGGCCGACTATATTATTTTAGAAGTGAATTACGCACTTAGTGAAAAAATGGAGGGTATGCATGATATTTACTATGGCACCGCCCTGCCACCTCACCGCAAACCGATACCGATTACTAAAGTATCTGATCGTATTGGACAAAACTATTACGACTGCCCGCCTGAGAAAATTGTTGCTATTGTAGAAACTCATGCCATGGATCGCGTTAATGTCTTTAGCGAACCTGATGAGGCCTCCAAAAAAATCGCCAACCATATCTTGAATTTCTTAAGAGATGAGGTTAACAAAGGGGTTTTACCACCCAACCTAATGCCACTTCAATCAGGTGTCGGCAATATCGCTAACGCTGTGATGGCCGGACTTAATGAAGGCGACTTTGATAATCTAACGTCGTATACGGAAGTGATTCAAGACGGTATGCTGAATATGATTAAATCAGGCAAGCTGGTCAAAGTTTCTGCAACCTCGTTGTCGCTAAGCCCTGCGGGTCTTGAAGAGTTAAACAACAATATCGATTTCTACCGAGAGCGTATTATTTTGCGCACTCAAGAAATCAGCAATCACCCCGAAGTCGTCCGTCGCTTAGGAATTATTGCCATCAACGGCATGGTTGAGGCGGATATTTACGGCAATGTCAATTCCACCCACGTCATGGCCAGCGATATTATTAATGGTATTGGGGGTTCGGGTGACTTTGCCCGCAATGGCTTTATCTGCTTTTTTGTCAGACCCTCAATCGCTAAAGGCGGTGATATTTCGGGTATTGTGCCGATGGTGTCACACGTTGACCACACAGAGCATGATTCACAAATCCTGGTCACCGAACAGGGTCTGGCCGATTTACGTGGCCTATCACCAAGACAACGTGCTGAACGCATTATCGAAAACTGTGCTCACCCTGATTATCGTGAGGAATTACGCTCCTACTTCGAACGTGCTTGCCAAGAAAATGGTGGTCACACACCCCATCTATTAAATGAAGCGCTGAGTTGGCACGATCGTTTCAACAAAACCGGAACGATGAAAGTGACTGCCAAAATGACTAGTTCGGAGAAAGTTAACATCGAAGAATCCGCTTAATCTTTATTTTGTTATGTTAATTACCGCTCAACATTGACTTGTGGAGCGGTTTTTTTATGCATGTTTCTGTATTTTTAAGGCTAAATACGTTATGATCTCCGGATGGCCTAAGGCCTTTTAACAATCAATAATAATCATTTCAATCAGTTGTCGCTTGATTTATTTTAAATTTTAATTAAATTTAAAATTAAACTCAGAGCATGATTGTTTATGGTTATTTTTTATTTACCTAAAGAGAGACTTATGATTAAACGATCTGCACTGCTAGTCGCTACTGCGTTTACCTTAGCCGCTTGTTCTGATGACAGCAACACCACTGCCACAACTGCTCCGGCCACTGCAGCCCCTGAAGCTGCGGCACCTGCAGCGGTTGCTGATGATAAACTAGAGACCCGCTTCGTAACCATCGCCACCGGCGGTGCTTCCGGTCCATACAATATTATCGCCACCTCATTAGCCGAGGAGTACAACAAAACTTACGGCGTTAACTCCAAGACTCAAACCACCGGTGCCTCAGTTGAAAACATCAACTTGATTAACCAAGACAAAGTTGAAATGGCTTTTGTCATGAGTGATGTATTAACTGATGCCATTAACGGCGAAAATAGCTTCCCTGCCAAAATTGATAAAGTACAGCAAGTTGCAGCGCTTTACCCTAACTTTGTACAGGTTGTCACCTCACAACGTTCCGGCATCAAAACCTTGGATGATCTACGCGGTAAGCGTGTTGCCGTAGGTGACCAGAACTCCGGCGTTGAGGTAAATGCTCGCAACCTGATTCAAGGTTTCGGTATGACTTACGATGATCTACGTGTTGACTACCTAGGTTACGCCGAAGCGGCTGACGCCCTTAAAGCCGGTCGTATCGATGCGGCTTTCCTGACCAGTGGTCTGCCAAACGCGTCTTTGATGGAGCTGCAGCAAAGTTTTGACTTACAGATGGTTGAAATTCCTGCGGATCGTATCGCCGAGATCGCCAAAGACAAGCCATTCTTCGTTTCCCTCAATATCCCTCAAGGTACTTATGGTAACGATGCGGATGTACCGACTGCAGCTATTCAAAATGCTTTAGTTATCCACAAGGACGTCAGCGAAGCAGACGGCTACAAGCTTACTAAGACTTTCTTTGAAAGCTTAACGCGCCTTGAGTCTGCTCACCAAGCTGCTAGCGCTATCAGCTTAGAGGGCGCTCAGTCCGGTCTAGTTGCTCCTTTGCACCCAGGTGCCAAGAAGTACTACGACGAAGTTGCTAAATAAATTTTAAAGTGATACCAAAGCCTCCCGGTGTCAGCCGGGAGCTTGGCTTATGTTAAGAATTACTATTCGGAGAGCGTTACTAATACTGATTGTATTAAGTGGCGTGGCTTTTCTGTTATGGCCACAACAACGCTTGAAGATTTCGTTTCAAAATCACTCTTGCTATTTAGATGATTCACAGTTTATCTTGCAGTGGCGACACTCGGTCGAGCTACAAGATTGGCAAGAGCACTATCATCTATCTTCCGGTCAATTATTTCTGGACGCCAGCTATATGCAAACCTTTGGTGCGGGGACTCCCTCATCAGGTAAAAGCATCGAAGCCCCCGAGGGTTTCATCGGTTTAAGTTCAGATGTTGTTTTACCCTCTTTACACTGGGTGGTCTCGCGCAATATGCAGGGCCGTCTAATTAGCAAACAGGGGGTCTGGGAGATTTATCGCTTAGTGCCTAATTACACTGAAATAAAAATTGAACCGTCACAAGCGGTTCGCTCCTTTTTCTGGTTAGGAAATAACTGTTATGACTATGGATACTTCTCAGACGACTACCACAAGTAGTCAGAATATTCTGGAGAAATTTGACCGTGAGTCGGTAACTCGTCACCCGAGTAACCAAACTATCCGTTGGTTAATTGCCGCTATTGCGATCTTTTACTCTTTGTTCCACCTTTATATGACCTTCAACCCAATCCCCACACTGATTTTACGTTCAGTGCACGTGGCGGTGGGTGCGGCGTTAATTTTTTTGGTTTACCCGCCGGCAAAAAACAGCAGTCGCTCTAAAATCGTCTGGTTTGACTGGCTCTGGGTCGCCGCTGCGTTAGCGAGTATGTTCTATATCATCTCGCAATATCAAAATATCATGACCGTACGTGGTGGGATCCCCAATAACACCGATATCGTGATGGCGATTTTAACGGTGATTGTGGTGTTAGAAGCAGCACGTCGCATTACCGGTTGGATCTTGCCAATTTTTGCGCTTATCTTCCTAAGCTATCCTTTCTACAGTCATATGAACTTTGTACCGGATCGTCTAGCTACCCGCTTTTATGATCTAGGGGATATTTTCGGTCAACTCTATTTAAAAACAGAAGGTCTATACTCAACAGCGGTTGGTGCTTCAGTTGATTTTATCTTCCTGTTTATTTTATTTGGCGCTTTCCTGTCCCGTTCGGGTATGGGTCAATTATTTAACGACTTAGCGCTAGCACTTGCCGGGAGCCGTCAAGGCGGTCCGGCTAAAGTTGCAGTGATCTCCAGTGGTTTCATGGGTAGTATTAATGGCTCTGCAGTTGCTAACGTGGTTGGTACCGGTGCCTTTACGATTCCACTCATGAAAAAAATTGGTTACAGCCGCAACTTTGCCGGTGCAGTTGAGGCCAGTGCGTCAGTTGGCGGTCAGATTTTGCCACCGATTATGGGTGCTAGTGCCTTTATTATGGCTGAGACCACCGGTGTCAAATACAGCACCATTGCCCTAGCTGCGCTGGTGCCTGCCTTGTTATATTACTTCGGTGTCTTAGCTCAGGTGCATTTCCGTGCCGGTAAAGACGACCTTAAGGGTGTCCCTAAGGCTGATTTACCTCGCCTCAAAGAAGTGATGAAAGAACGTGGTCACATGCTGTTGCCGATCGTCGCACTTGTGGTTATGCTAGGTCAATCTATTCCTATTGGTTATGCGGCAGCCTATACCATCGGTATTACCGTCGTGATTAGTTGGCTACGTCCGCAAACTCGGATGGGGATCAAAGAAATTCTGGATGCCCTACAAGATGGCGCTAAACAATCACTCTCGGTAATGGCGGCTTGTGCGGTGGTCGGTATTGTTATCGGTGTGGTTACACTGACCAGTTTTGGTAATGTGATGACCTCGCTGATTGTCTCAATGGGTGCCGGTTCACTCTTCTTGACTTTAATTCTGACCATGTTTGCCTCAATGGTCCTAGGTATGGGTTTACCTTCGATTCCGGCGTACATCATCACTGCGACCATGGTGGCTCCTGCTCTGGCGACCTTTGGTGTACCGGTGATTGTGGCGCATTTATTTGTGTTCTATTTCGGTATTTTTGCTAATATCACGCCACCGGTTGCTTTAGCATCATTTGCCGGCGCCGGTATTGCCGGAGGTGATCCGATGCGCACCGGATTCCTCTCCCTGAAATTGGCTTTAGCGGGCTTTATCGTGCCATTTATGTTTGTCTACAATCCAGACATGCTAATGATCGAGACCCGCGATATTGCCGTGACCGCACGTGAGTTTGCACGACCGCATTGGTTTAATATTGTCTCAGTCACAGTCACTGCGTTTGTCGGCGTGATGGCACTTTCAGCAGCGCTAGAAGCCTACTTTAAAACCCATATGCCTGCCTGGCAGCGCTTACCAATGGCGATTGGTGGTTTAATGCTGATTATTCCGGAGACGATTACCGATATCGCCGGGATATCTATTGTGGCAGTTTTCTGCACCCTCAATATCATGCAGGCTAAACGCGAAAAAGCAGCACTGACTGTCTAGCTCGTTTAAGCTTGATTATTACGATGGCACAAGGAGTAAATTCTTGTGCCATTTTTAATTTCAGTTTGTTGTTTACCTCACGGAACGCAACTGAAAATTTGACCATATTAGATCTGTTTAATTTTGTTATATTATATCAATAGCTTACAAAGTTTAAAATTAAACTATATTATCGATTCGTCATATTGTTGCAATACCCATTTGTTAGACTTTGTTTCGTAGCCACTATACACATCTAATTCTGGCAATTTATTTACGGAGCTTAGTATGAATACATTTTTTTCAAAAACAGCACTAACGACCTGTCTTGCTTTGACCCTTGGCCTAACCTCCGGCTTGGGCATGACACAGGAAGATTCTATTCGCGCCCAGGTTTATAAAGCACCAGCTTTTGTCGAAGTACGTGAAGCCGCATTAAAACGCGAAACAAATAGCGTTGCTGCAACAGGCATCGAAATCTTACCTATTGATCAAGCTAAATTCTTGCGCGGTCAGCATTTTGACTTTGAAGTTGAAGTATTAGACAAATCAGAAAAAAGCACGAAAATCACTATTAATGATAAGAACATCGAAGAGTTCTTTGCTGGTGAATTAATTCGCACAGTCTACGACGATTACGTTTCGTATCGTTTAAATAATTTACAGTTTAAAGAAACCGGCAATATCAAAGTCGTCGTTGAATCAGAGGTTGATGGCCAGACTCGTCAACGTGAAATCAATTACGAAATCGTTGAGCCTAAATCAGAGAAACGCGCTAAAAACGTGATGCTTTTTGTTGGCGACGGTATGAGTCTACAGGTTAAACAAGCAGCTCGTATCCTCTCTAAAGGCATTTACGAGGGTCGATACAATGATCTATTAGCCATGGAGACTTTGGACAACTTAGCAATTATTACCACTTCCGGTTATGACTCCTTAGTTACCGACTCAGCTAACGCCGCTTCTGCTTTTAACACGGGCCATAAATCCGTTGTTAACGCCATGGGCGTTTACGGTAACCGTACAGCTGATACACTTGACGATCCCAAGGTAGAAAACCTAAATCAAATTATGCAGCGTACTCGTGGTATGTCAGTGGGTGTAGTCACAACTTCGGCTGTAACCGATGCCACTCCGGGCGCTACCTCTGCTCACACGCGTCGTCGTTCTGACCAAGATTTTATTGCTCATAACTTCCTTGAAGAAAGTGTACGCCCAGAGGTCATACTTGGTGGTGGTGCTCGCTACTTCTTACCATTATCACAGCCGGGATCTCGTCGTACCGATGAGATTGATGTGATCAAAGAGTTTGAAGACTTAGGTTATCAGTTTGCCGGTAATCGCAAAGAATTACTTGCTATTACTGACGACAAGCCGGTTTTGGGTTTGTTTGCCATGAACAACATGGACGTATATATCGACCGTGAGCATATCCCTAACCCAGAGGTGGTAGGTGACTTTGATGACCAGCCTAACTTGGTAGAAATGACAGCCAAAGCTATCGATGTTCTCTCTAAAAACGACAATGGCTTCTTCTTAATGGCCGAAGGCGCTTCAATCGATAAGCAATTACATACAATGGACTGGCATCGTGCGGTTTACGACACAATCGAATTCGACCAAGCCGTTGCTTATGCACAAAACTGGGCCAAGGAAAATGGTGATAACACCTTAATTGTCGTGGTTGCCGACCACTCTCACGGTATCAGTATTACCGGTACCTATGCAGAAGAAGGTGATAAAGTAGGTCGTGAAGCTGTACGTACTTATGGCGATGCCGGATGGACTAATTTCGTTGACGAAAATGGCGATGGTTTCCCTGAAAACCCTGATCCTAGCGTTACCTTAGCAATGCAATACGCTAACTTCCCTGATCACTATGAAAACTACCGTTTCTTGAAAAACCCGGTCGTTCCCGGTTTAGCAGATGCCGAAGGTAAAGTGTTTGCTAACGAAAAGCGCAAGGGTCGTGAAGATGCCCGTCTAATCGAGGGTAACTTACCTCAATACAAAGAGACTCAAGAAGTTCACTCTGCTGACGATATCATCATAATGGCAGGTGGCCCTGGTTCTGAGTACTTCCGCGGGGTGATGGATAACACCGAGGTTTTCTACGGCATTATTCAAGCATTACATATCGATGCAGTAGCAGATAAAGCTGAGAAATAATTAATTCCGAGCCGAGTCACTTAGACATTTTGGTCCTCTTAAATACCGATAAGCTCCGCCGAGGACTTATCGGTATTTTCAATTAAAGATTATTTAAACTATGAAGTTATCTAGAATCAAAGCCTTAATAATTGCACTGCTATTAATCACGCCCCTATTTAATCAAGGTGCCATGGCGCAAGTGGAATCCTTACGGTTCTCCGAAATGTATGACGGTATCACCGTGCGTGGCATTGTCCTATCCGACAAGTTAAAAAACCTAGAGGGCAAAAAGGTCAAAATGATGGGTTTTATGGCACCCCCATTAACACCGACCATTAATTTCTTTGTGATGTCGCAAATCCCCATGGCCATTTGTCCTTTCTGCTCCAGTGATGCGGACTGGCCGGACAATATTGTGGTGGTCAAGGTTAAAAAGTCTCTAGTTGCTCTGCCCTTTGATCGCATGATCGCGGTTAGCGGCACGCTAGAAGTAGGTAGTGCAGTGGACGAAGAAACCGGTTTTGTCAGTTTGGTGAGAATTGTGGCTGACAACATTGAAACTGTTAATTAGGAGTTGTTGTGATACGTTTAGAAAATCTCAAGAAAAACTACCCTGACGGGCGCAACACCATCTGCGCGCTTGATTTGCAAAAGGCTATCTTAGAACCCGGCAGTCGATGGGCTCTGGTTGGACCCAGCGGTTCGGGTAAGTCCACCCTACTGCATTGCCTAGCCGGTCTAACGCCGCTAAGCGAAGGGACGATAGAAATCGATGGGCAACTCATGAACAACAAAAACCCACAGGAGTTAGCCAAATGGCGTGGCAAAGAGGTGGGTTATATTTTTCAGAACTTGAGTTTACTACCAGCTCTCTCAGCTGAAGACAATGTCTTTGCCGGTGCTTTTTTTGCAGGTTGTGATAAATCTTCAGCGTTGCAAAAAGAAGTGGATAGACTCTTTACCAGCATGGGTATAACTGACATACAACATAAACTCCCTCGCCAATTAAGTCAGGGGCAGCAACAACGCGTTGCCATTGCCCGGGCTCTAATTAAAAAGCCTAAATATATTTTGGCGGATGAACCCACCGCTAGCTTGGATCGCGAAACCGCAAAACAAGTTATGCAATTACTGCTAAGTTACAGCCAAGAACAAGGGACAACCTTATTAATTTCCACTCATGACCCAGCAATACAAACCCAGCTGGATCATGAATTACGATTAGGAGCGATCTAAATGTTAAGCAGGATTGCTTATAAAGAGCTACTCTTTAAGCCTTTTCAAAATCTGATGCTAATTGCTCTAATTGCCTTGGCCATCGCGGCCTCGGTGTTTGTAGTGTCATTAAATCAGGGATTACAAAAAGGTCTCACCATCGCTACTGAGCCTTTCCCACAACTCATCGCCGCTAAAGGCGGTTCAAACCAAGTGGTAGTAAATACCGTATTTTTGCAAGATAATCCGGTAGGTAATGTCTCTGCAGAAGTATTTCAGGCAGTTAAAAATAGTCCTCTTGTACAACAAGCGGTTCCCCTTGCTTTTGGTGACAACTACCGCGGTTTTAAAGTGGTCGGTGCCTCAGAGGAAATTTTCTCTTTTATTCACCAACGCACCAACAAACCCTGGCTAAGCATCGATAAAGGGCGTGTTTTTGAAAAACCCTTTGAAGTGGTCGTAGGTCATAAAGCCGCAAAAATGGCTGAGTTAAACATCGGCGATACCTTCCGCTCAGTCCATGGCGCAAGCGAACACGGCATGGCACACGAAGAACTTTTCACCGTGGTGGGTATTATGAAACATATTGGGGGCCCCTATGATCAAGTGATTTTCAGCTCAATCGAAACTGTCTGGATGGCTCATGATCATGATGCTCATGACCATGAAGCTGAAGAGGAACGCGCTAGCCAGGCAGAAGACCATGAACATCATGACCACGATGAAGACGAAGATCACGCTCACGACCATGAAGGTGAGAGTGAGGTTACAGCCATAATCGTCCGCCCTGCCGGTTACGGTGAAGCCATGCGTCTTGCTCAAGAGTACCAAGGAAGCCATGATGCTCAATTAATCTTCCCCGCCCAAGCGGTAGTGAAACTGTTTAGCATGATGGGTCAAGGCCAACAACTGTGGACTTATTTAGGTGGTTTTCTGATTGCTGTTGCCTTATTGTTGGTGATGGTTACATTGTACTTGTCAGGTTTAAATAGCTTAAGAGAGCGTGCTATTTTACTCAGCATGGGCGCCAGTCCTCGTCAATTACTAAAACTCAGCTTGCAACAAAACGCCATGATCATTGCCACCGGTGGTTTGATTGGCTATTTGCTTGGTTATATCGTCTATGCCTTGCTGGCAGGATTGATTAATCAACGCACAGCCATTGAATTACCAATTAGCTTTATGAGCACACCGTTTTTAGTCGCTTTGTTCACCGTGGTTGCGGGGTTGTTGGTTAGCCTGATCCCGGCCTTACTGCTCAGACGAAAGGATGTTTTGAGGTTCCTCTAAACTAGCCGGCGCTCACAAAGTAAAAGCCGACCGTGGCAGTGTTGTATTGCACCAATTCGCGGTCGGCTTTTAAATGGCTTAGAAAGCTGGAGCTTATTTTGCCTTTCTTTGATCAGCTCTTAAGAAAACCAAGGCATCCTCAGTCGATGAGGTCTCATCAAACTCATAGCCCTCTTGGTTAAATTGCTTTAAAGCCTCAACATTATCAATGCCATTTTCGATAGCATAACGACACATCAAACCACGAGCACGCTTGGCACTGAAACTGATAATTTTATAAACACCATCGCGCTCTTCACGGAACACACACTGAACTACGGGGTACTTTAAGGTGTCTTTTTTTACTGCCTTAAAATATTCCTCGGAGGCCAAGTTGATGATGAGCTGATTTTTATGTGATGACAAACACTGATTGAGGTAATCAGCGATTTGCGCATCCCAGAACTCATACAGGTTTTTACCCTTGTCGGTGGCTAGACGAGTGCCCATTTCCAAACGGTAGGGGCGCATCAAATCCAGAGGTCGTAAGACACCATAAAGACCACTGAGAATCAGCACATGGTCATTAGTCCATTGGAGCTGTTCTTGATCTAAGGTCGGGGCCTCTAAACCTTCATACACATCACCATTAAAAGCTAAAATCGCCTGACGAGAATTGGATTGATCAAAGTGCGGCTCCCATGATTGGAATCGTTCAACGTTTAATGCGGCTAAGCTCTCACTTAACTTCATCAAATCAGCCACATCTTGTTCTGACTTTGTTTTTAACACCTCGATTAATTCAGCGGCTTGCTCAACAAAAAGCGGTTGGTCAAATGCATAGTCTGCGGCCAAAGGGCTGTCATAATCCAGTTTCTTAGCCGGTGAAAGTAAGAATAACATTCAAAAAATCCCTTATTAATTTAAGTTAAAAATAATTTAGGGTATTTAAACCGCTGGTGTCAACAGTTCGAGGCCACCCATATAGGGTTTTAGCACCTCGGGAACCACGATACTGCCATCCGCTTGTTGATAATTTTCCATCACGGCAACTAGCGCACGACCCACGGCAACACCGGAACCATTTAAGGTATGAACAAATTCGTTTTTACCTTGACTCACGCGGTAGCGTGCATTCATGCGACGGGCTTGGAAAGCCTCAGTGTTTGAGCAGGAAGAAATCTCGCGCCAAGTATTTTGTGACGGCACCCAGACTTCAATATCATAAGTTTTAGCGGCGCCAAAGCCCATATCACCAGTACATAAAGTGATCACACGATAAGGTAGCTTTAACAACTGTAGCACCTCTTCGGCATGAGAGGTCATGGCTTCCAGTGCCTCATAAGAGCTTTCGGGATGGACAATTTGCACCATCTCCACCTTATCAAATTGGTGCTGACGAATCATGCCACGCACATCACGACCACCACTGCCCGCCTCTGAACGAAAACAAGGACTATGAGCGGTGAGTTTAATCGGCAGCTCATCGGCGTCTAAGATTTCTTCACGGACGGTATTGGTCAGACTGATTTCAGAGGTAGATATTAAGTACATTTCCTCTTTGGCTTTTGAGCCATCAATACCCTCTTCCTCGTCATCACCGCCTTTGGTTACCCAAAACATATCCTCTTTGAATTTAGGTAACTGGCCGGTTCCGAATAAAGACGCACTGTTGACAATGTATGGGGTATAACACTCGATATAACCATGTTTTGAGGTATGCAAATCAAGCATAAACTGGGCTAGAGCACGGTGTAGGCGAGCGACGCCACCCTTCATAAAGCTAAAACGCGAACCGGATAACTTAACGGCAGTCTCAAAATCCAAACCAAGCTTTTCGCCTAAGCTCACATGATCGGCCACTTCAAAATCAAAATCTTCAGGGAATACATCCTCACCCACAAAATCCTGACCCGGAATCCAGCGACGCTCTTCAATGTTATCGTGTTCATCAGCACCCATAGGGACAGATTCATGCGGTAAATTAGGCGTTGACATCAGGATGCTATTGAGCTCTTCGCGCAAAGTTGAGAGCTCGTCCTCCATGCCCTTTAGCTGCTCAGGGATTGCTTTGGACTGAGCCATCAGATCGGAAGCGTCCAGACCCTGGGACTTAAGCTTACCGATTTGCTTGGCGAGTGCATTGCGATTGGCCTGAAGGTTTTCTGTCTGTACCTGTAAATCTTTGCGACGGGCTTCCAATTCATTGAAACGAGTGACGTTAAACTCAACGCCTCTACGCGCTAAAGTGCTAACTACACCATCTAAGTCTTTGCGTAACAATCCGAGATCTAGCATTTAAATTTTATCCATTGAGTGAATTCTTAATACGTTTTTCTTAGTTGCTTGATATATCTTAACTAAAGCTTAAGTATAACAAGGCGGTCAGAGGTTATTATACTTACTAACATGTTGTACTAGTAATGAAAGAATTTTGTCTTTTTAATACTTTATAATTACGAATAACTGCTTACGCAACTACTTTATAAAACACAACAAAAGGTCATATATTATGCTTACACGTAGCGCTCCTGAGGTACGAAAAGTACGCATTTGGGATTTGCCCGTACGATTATTTCACTGGGCCCTGGTAATTTGTGTTGTTGCTGCTCTTATCACGGTTAAAACCGGCAATATGGAGTGGCACCTACGCTTAGGCTTATGGGTCGTCTGTCTGATTATTTTCCGGATTTTATGGGGCTTTACCGGTACCTATTATGCACGATTTACCCAGTTTATTAAGGGACCAGGTGCCATCATTGAGTACTTAAAAAGTGGCCAAAAGGTCTTTGGTCATAATCCACTTGGTGCCTTATCAGTGATTGCTTTATTGGGACTCTTTGGCTTTCAGGCGGTGACTGGTTTATTTACCGGTGATGGTTACTTTTACCAGGGTCCACTCTATACCGTAGGTCGCAGTATCCGAGACACCATGGGTTCTTTACACCACTCAACCGAACCATTGATGATTTTATTTGTGGTGGTGCATGTAGCGGCGATTTTTTATTACAAGATCTTCAAAAAAGACAATCTCATTACGCCGATGATTACCGGTAAGGCCGAACTGACAAATGAAGTTCCTACCGCTGCTGTTCATGTAGAACAGACCCCCGGCATGTGGATCCGCTTTGTGATCACCTTTGGGATTGCCGTATTGATTACCTACTATATATCTAACGGGTTATCATTTTAATTGGATGCGACAAGTAGAAATAGCAAATAAGCATTTAAAGTCTCAGTAAAAATCAAGGCGACTCGAAGCCTTCCGAGTCGCCTTTTTAGTGCTGTTAAACAGTGTTAATTACACTGTTTTTTGGTATAAATCACCGGCAGCATAGAGTGCAGCCATCTCATTTAAAGACACCGGTTTGATCTTAGAGGCATTACCGGCGGTCCCAAAGGCCTCATAACGAGCAATACAAATCTGCTTGGCAGCTTCGCGGGCAGGTTTATTGAACTCACGTGGGTCAAATTTGGATGGATTTTCGAATAAGAAACGACGTACAGCTGCAGTCATTGCTAAGCGAATATCTGTATCGATATTGACCTTGCGCACACCGTGCTTAATCGCTTCTTGAATTTCTTCAACCGGCACCCCGTAAGTTTCCTTCATATCACCGCCAAACTCACGAATCTCAGCCAATAACTCCTGCGGAACACTGGAGCTACCATGCATCACTAAGTGCGTATTTGGTAGACGTTCGTGAATTTCCTTGATGCGCTGAATTGATAAAATATCACCGGTCGGCTTACGCGTAAATTTATAGGCGCCATGACTAGTACCAATCGCTATTGCCAAGGCATCTACTTGAGTACGTTTAACAAAATCCACAGCCTGCTCAGGGTCAGTCAATAACTGATCAATGGTCAGTGTACCCTCAGCACCGTGACCGTCTTCCTTGTCACCCTGCATGGTTTCCAGAGAACCCAGAACACCTAACTCACCCTCAACACTGACACCGAGTTTGTGAGCCATTTCTACGACTTGGCGAGTAACATCGACGTTGTACTCATAATCGGCAACGGTTTTACCGTCTGCTTCTAATGAACCGTCCATCATCACACTACTGAAACCCAAATCAATCGCACCGCGACAAACCTCCGGCGATTGACCGTGGTCTTGGTGCATAACCACAGGGATGTCAGGATAAGCCTCGACGGCGGCTTCAATCAAATGTTTTAAAAAAGCTTCACCGGCATACTTGCGAGCACCGGCCGAAGCCTGCATAATCACTGGACTGTCGGTTTCATGGGCCGCTTCCATAATGGCCTGAACCTGCTCTAAGTTGTTAACGTTAAAAGCAGGGATACCGTAGCCATGCTCAGCAGCGTGGTCCAATAACTGGCGCATTGAGACTAAAGCCATCAATTTCTCCTAAACAAATTTAATTTAATGATTCTTAAACAGGCTAATTTTAACATGATGCACGACCCCACTTAAATAAACCCGAAGCTACACATCATAACGACGATTTTCCAAACAAGGCAAGATGGTGCGCACGTCGCTAAGTCGCTTTTTACTCAGTGTACGTACAATCAAACCTGGTTCTTCACCGGCGCCGGCCAAAATCGCCCCCATCGGATCGATAATCATACTTTGACCGGTATTTTTGGGTGCGGTTTGACCGCTAGCCAAGACGTAGCAAGTGTTTTCAATAGCACGAGCGCGCGATAAGGTTTCCCAATGGCTTTCTTTATAAGGCCCGGCTAACCAAGCCGCACTGATTGATAAAATATCGGCACCGGCGACCGCCAGTTTTCGAGACAATTCTGGAAAACGCAAATCATAACAATTAACCAGTCCGATATTAAATCCTTTAAGACTAAACAAACTTAATTCGCGATTATCCGTATAAAGCGCCCCGGGTTGCACTTTGGCTGACTCTTTAAAACTAAAGGCATCATATAAATGAACCTTAGTGTAGCGAGTAATAATCTCACCATCAGCAGCAATTGCAATCAACTGATTAACAACGCGTTGGTCTTCTTCAACTTCGGAAGGACTTAACACGCCCACCACAATGGCAAAACCATGTGTCTTAGCCAAGTCTTGCATGTATTCAATAAAAGCCGATGAGTGCTGAGTCGCCACCGCTCTTAACTGCGCCAACTCAGAACTAAAGGCACACATCGCCGCTTCCGGAAAAACCAGTAGCTCAGCCTTTTCCGCCGCTGCTTGACGACATAGATCGGAAATATAGGCCTTATTTTCCTCAATAACATTAGTACCTGGAAACTGTGCTACCGCTACTTTTAGGGACGCTTCAGTCATGCTCACTCCTCTCTATCAACTTATCTAACAGAAATAAAAACCTGATCTAATACCTTACCATCTTCAGCTTTTAAAACAATACGATGACGCCCCCGACTTGGTGACCAGAAATTACCGACACCTCTACCCGCCGCTATGTCTGAAACCTCCCATTGTAAACTCTCCACTCTGGGATCGTCTGGGGGAATATTGGCTTTAAGATAAAGCTTTTGTGCATTCAACGGAATATCAGGGTCGAGCGCTAAAATACTACCATTTATCGGCGCTTGAATTTTAATTGGGGCCATGGCATCGTACCCTGAAGTCGCCAAAGAAACGACTTGCCTCATCTCTGTGCCGGTTAAAAAATACTCTTGTCTTGTGGCCTCATCAAGACCTATAAACTGCACCGTCTCTGCCACCACAGCGGCCGGTTTTGGTGGCGCCTTAGACTCTCTGTTTTGATGCAAATAGCGCATCACATCATGCCAAATCGGTCCGGCACCACTGACGCCAAGGACATTTTGCATACTACGACCGTCACTATTACCAACCCAAACCCCAACGGTAAAATGCTCTGACCAACCGACCGTCCAATTATCACGCATATCCTTGCTAGTACCAGTTTTCACGGCACTCCAAAATGGGGTGGTCAAGACACTATCCAAACCAAAGGTGTAGGCACGCGCCTGTCGATCGGAAAGAATATCGGCAATGATCCAAGCGGCCTCAGGAGAAAAAACCTCAGTCATAGAGGGTTCCGTGCGCTCTGCTTGATTCCACCAGAGAGAACTGTAATTGCCCTGATTTGCCAAGGTACGATAGGCATTTGTCAAACTTAACAAATCCATATCAGCACCACCTAGAGCCAAACTATAGCCATAAAACTCACTATCTCTACTCAACGGTAGATGTAATTCTTTGAGTTTTTTATAAAATGGCGCTACCCCCAAAGAGACAATTGTTCTGACCGCAGGGATATTTAAAGATGACGCTAGAGCCACTCGTAGACTGACCCAGCCGGCAAAACTACGGTTATGATTTTGGGGGATATACAAGCCCTCACCAGCTAATAAATTAATCGGTGAATCATGCAATAAACTGGCCGCGGTCAACCGCTTTTCATCAATCATTTGCGCATATAAAAAGGGCTTCAAGGTCGAAGCCACTTGGCGCGGCGCCCGTGCATGATCGACCTCTTGAGCCGTGCTTAAGCCACCGGATGAGCCCAAGTAAGTCAATATTGCTCCGCTAGAATTATCCAACACCACCACCGCGGCATCTTGTACCATCACATCACGTAATTCACTTAAATGCTGTTGAACCAGCTCAGTCACCCTTTTTTGCAAAGCCATATCGAGACTGGTATAAACACGTTTGCGGTCGTGCAAATTTGCCCATTGACGCGCATATTGGGCAAGGTGTGGCGCATTATGCTGATTGTCAAGGCGCTGCGGATGCGGCAAAGACAGATAGTAACTAACAAAGTGTTCGAGACCGCGACAGTGGTTGTCCTCGCTCATTTTCATCAGTAAATCACAACTACGCTCAGTTAAACGTGTGATCGACGCATTAGGTGCCCGTGCCATCACCGCCAACAAAGCTGATTCACGCGGATTGAGTCCAAAAGCATACTTACCGTAAAAGGTCTCGGCAGCGGCGGACACACCGACAATTTCACCGCGGAAGGGCAAGAGATTTACATAGGCTTCAAGAATTTCATCTTTGTGCAACTGTCGCTCAAGCGCCAAAGCGGTAGCCATTTGTTGCCATTTTTGGCGATAGCTTCTGAATGTTTTAGCTTGCAACTCAGGCTTCAACATGGACGCTAACTGCATGGAAATACCGGAAGCGCCCCCGCGCCCTACTTCCCTACCTGAGGTTAGGCCCAGAATTTTTTTAATTTTTTGACGTAAATGGGATTGACCAGCGTTTATTAGCGCCCACCAATCCACACCGGCATGCTGATAAAAACGCTTATCTTCGGAATGCAAGATGCTCTTAATAAAAGTCGGTGAAATCTCATCCAGTGTCAACCACTCACCCTGTCGCTTGGTAAAATCCTGTCGGATCCTGTCTAAGACTTGACCCTGTCTATCCAAAATATCAATATAGGATGATTGAGACACTGTTTTAATTTCATTAAAGCCGGGAAGCGTTGTCGGTGCAGCGTACTGCAACGCTACTCGCCCGGCAATTAGACCTGAGCCTATCAATAGACTCAGACCTAACAGCCCATAGACAAGGCGGTGCCACCAAGTCTTAGCGGATTCAGCTTTCATGCTACCTTGCTTCAACCCTAATAGCTTCGGCATGAGGCCATTCACCGTATACATCCGGGTTGTAAAGTGCCTCAACTCGGCTTGGTGGCAGGTTAAACTCACCACTGTGGTTCAATCTGACCGTATACTCAAGCTCGGTTTCGCCCTGACCCATAAAGTCATAATAAGCACGGTAACTGTCACTGCCACGCTCCACAAACGTCGGCCAAGAACGCCAGTAGCTATAGCCATCACTACTATTTTCTGCTGCAGCGACTTGTGCTGATTGTTCCTGTAAAATCAGACTGTCACGACCTAATCCGGAACCTAAAATCGTGGCACCGCTAGGGATAGGGTCGTTAACCACCACCCAAGTCATTGGTGAGTTAGCATGAATCTTGAGTTTGACTCGGTAAACATCACCCTGAGACCAACCCTCCGGATTTTTTTGCACCACCGGCAGAACTTCACGCTCTAAACGATAGCCGGCATATTTAGCCTCAAGTAAAGGCACCGCAGCATGGGTACTAACATCCACCCAGAGTTTGCCTTGACCTTCAAAGTCTAGATTTAGTTGATTTTCGCTTATGGCAGTCCAAGGCATCGCCGCTAAAGGTACTGCCTGTCCGCCCTCGAACTGCTCCGGTTTAATCTCCGTCAACACCGTGGTTGCGCTCTCATCCGTTGTACTAGCAGCACTCAACACAGTGGTGAAGTTGCCTGAAGTAAAGGGATCCTCTTGCACTTTTCCATAATACTGCATGGCTAATTTGGCATAAGTATTTGCTACCGTGGTGCCCCAATGACCTCGATTCTGCAGATTGATTAAGCCATTGACTAAATACGGAATATCCGCCGACCAATCAGGATCGTCTGTCACCACAAAGAGCAGTTTGGCTAAATTAGCTTCACGGCTAAACATGGTCCACCAAGTATTTGTTAACTCGTTAGCCTGCGGTACCAACAGTTGACCTTCGCGGCTAAGCAGCGATAATAAATTCACTTTGGCAGTGCTAGCAATTTGAGTCATTGCCGGATCATTAAAGCTCTTTGTAATAATCAACCAGTTAACCCAGTCGCTCATATTCCATTGTTCATTTTGTTCATAAAATGACTGAGCCATACGCGGTGTCACCTGACCATATTCAGCTAAAGCTGTTAAGGCTGCCAATCGATAACTCCAACGCCATTGACTATGAGGCAATTCCTGATCAATACGTCCCTCAAAAGTAGCAATCAAGGCATTCAACAAACGCTCTTGATGAGCCTGCGGTATCTCAAACGCCAAACCGATTTTCTTAGCATGAGACGACAGACTCAGCAGATAAGCGGTTAAATTGATGCTACCTCTCACCCCTGCCGCCGGGAAATACTTCACCAGCCCCTGTGAATCTAAATACTGTGGTAACTCAAGCATTAATTTGTCCCATGCTTGCTGATCATCCAGACCCACCGCAATAGCCGCTAACTGTTCATAGCAGGTATATGGGTAATTACTAAACCATTGAGTCAACTCTTCGGTTTGTCCTAGTAGGCTACTGCGCAGCTGCATGGAGACCCCACCTAAGGGTTTGCCATCTAGAGTTAAAGCGGTTTCAGGCAGACCTAATTGGATGGTCTGCGCCTCACCCTCTGCGTCCAGTGATAACAGAAGTGATTGACGCACGGTTAAAGGTATCAGCGGTTTAATCTCTTGAGTGATATACATACTGTCACTCAAGGCTGTCTCTTGTTGTGCTTTAGGCGTTTTTTGAACAGCAAAGAAATGCCAGCGGATGCTTTGCTTATCCTCCCTAAATGCGGTCTTATCACCTGTTGTATCAGCAAAATGACGAGCAGAGAGTTCATCCATCGGCACCGGCCAAGAAACGGTCATAGACTGCTTAGCCGCTAGAGTCACTTCTTGATTGCTCAGTGTTTTTTGCATCGCTCCTGTGCTGCTCCCACCGACAATCACCTCTAAGTCTCTATCCGTGGTGTTACGTAAGGTTAAGCTTAAATCATAACTATCCTGCTCACGAATCACATTAGGGATCCCGGAGATCAGTTGTAGATCTTTGGAGCTACTAAACTCTGCCTTTGCTTCCGCAAAGCGATCTACCCCAAAATCACCCACCGCGATCACTTTAAATCGAGAAATACTGTCGTTTAGATGAATTGGGATGCTCGCCTCACCATTTACATCCAATTCAATATTTGGTTGCCATAATAATAAGGTGTCAAAAAACTCCCGAGTACCGGCGCGCTTAGCTAAATCCGCAGCAGCACCACCAGCAGCCACTGCTTTACGACCGTAATGACGGCGACCAATCACTTCAGACTGAGCCGTTGCGGTCGTTACACTATAACCGCGCTCGCGGCGCATCGCTCTGATGATTGCGGCACTGTCATGACTCGCTAATTCAAGTAACGCTTCGTCCACAACGGCTATTGCCACAGACGCTCGTGAAGCCGGGGTTCCATCATGCAACACACCTTTGATTTTAGCTATAGCAATATCTCTTAATTGGTAATTGCTTTGATCTAAATTTATTTCAAGATTAAATTGTTTATTTGGATCGTCGACTTTAATCTCTGTCAGTCCATAACGGAAACTCGGTTTATTTAAATCAATTAAACCACTAATACGAGGTTGTGGCTCACTGCCATCATCCTCGACCCGACCACGCACAGCCAAGACTGAAGCGTAGACGTTAGGATACCAACTCTTATCCACTTCAAGGCGGATATTAGGATCCTCTGCTGTCAGCTCATGAATCTGTGTTTTTAGAATGCCTGCGCGCTCAATAGCCAATAAAGCAGTCGCTTTTTGGAACGGCATACGTACTTGTAAGGTGGCAGTATCGCCGGGTTGATAAACCTTTTTATCAGCGACAATATCAATACGGTCATGATCAGCCGAACCTAACCAACCCCAACCACTAAAATACGAGTGATGGTAATTTGCAACGGCTCTACCGTCCTCATCATTACTCAACGCTCGGAAAATGATTTGACCTTTAAACTTTTGTTGAAGCTCGCAAGAGAACTTGCCCTCGGCATCGCTTTGACCGTCACAAACCTGACCCAGACTTTCTGTTCTTTGCTCACTTTCGTAACTATAAAAGCCACCCACCAGACGTTTACGCACAGCATAATCAAACTGTTGTAAGGCTTCGACACTGACGGGATGATTAGCTAAGGGCTGTCCCTCTGCGTCAAGTAGCAATAGATCAATCTTTGCAGACATATCACCTTGGTCAAAGCTATCTACCATCATGCCAATCGCCAGATTAGCAGGCCAAATCACGGCGCTTTGCTGCAATGTTTGCAGCTCGCCATTAGGGTCAAGAAAACCGGTCTCGACACGCAATCTGGACGCCTTATCAAGGCTCGGTAAAGAATCTATCACTAAATTAGCTCTACCCTCAGTATTCACTGCTAGGGCTTGTTGCTTTAAAAAGACCTGATCGCTATAAGACTCGTCAACAGTCTGCTTGCTAGGATCTAATAAGTTTGAAGCAAAATTGTAATCTGGATACTGCCTAAACTGAATATCGGCTGGACCCACCATGGCAGAAACCTCTGTATCCCAGTTGGAGGCAGGACCACCACTAATATAATTCAACTGCAAATCCAACGCTAAGGCTTTTGGTGCTACTAACGGCTTGATTTGCGTCGGCGTTTGACTGACCTGAGGCGTTTCAGCTGTTGGCTCAAGCGCCCCATCATCAAGACCAATCAGCATCGAGCCGGTTAAAAACGGGACTTTAAACTCTTCAACTCTAAAGCCCTGTTGACTATGTAAAACCACATTGCCTTGACGTAAATAACTAAGATTATAATGACCTAATTTTGCCGCTTGGGGTAAAGTCCAATAACTACTCGCGCCTAAACCACCACTGGGCGACGGCAACCAACGTATACTTAAATCGTATTGATCGTCACTACCGCTATGGGTAAGGCGCACCATATCGGGCAACTCACTAGCACGGGGTAAGGTTAAGTCATACTTATCGAGCACCCGTAAAAAATGCTTTATAGCAACAATTTGCCCCGGTTTATACAGCGGACGATCAAAAAAACTGTGCTCAACCAGACGACCGGTATCCGACTCCCCATAAAGATAACTGTCAATATTGAAACGCCAAGGTTCAATTCCATCACTCCAAGCACTCAAAGCAAAACTGTATTGAGGGATTCCCAAAGCGGCCGGATGATCCGCATCAACCCTCGCCGATACAAAAAAATCCCCCCCATTGGAATATGAGCAGCCTGGCGTTTTAGCCACCGCTTGACTTAAATACAAACGCCCCTGTTGATCGGTTACACCACTATGCAATGGCTTAGCCTCACAATTTGAAATATTAATCGTCGCATTTGCAACCGGCTCACCCGTATCAAGACGTGTTACCCAGACTAAAAAATCCTCCGGGCCATACTTCATATGTACCGCAAGATTAGTCAATAAAGCGGTGGTACGAACATACATGGTATCGTTGTGATCGGCCAACAACGAACCTGCCAGAGTAGGAGAGCTTAACTCCAACACATGAAAACCACTTTGAGCCAAGGGAACACCAAGCACCTCGGCATTACCATCAAGGGTCAAATCCAAGACCGGTAGTTCAATTTGCTCCAACCCCTGTTGCTCGACCCCAAAAATAGAAATCGCTCGTGTATCAACCTCAGGCGTTTCATAATCACCCCAACGAATCTCCTTGCGGTCGATCATCATATCTTCAAGTGCTATGACATCAACGATGTTTTCGTCCAGACGTTCAAAGCGTCGCATCCAACGAATAACATCCGCGTCATTTGTGGTGCTGAGACTATCCAGATAATTTGGTCCAGCACTTTGGTCTGCCGCCAAGCGTCGCTGCGTCACCGGAATCAATGCCAAGGTTTGTTCACCCTCTTGGAAGAGTTCATAAATACCAAAATCCTGCTTAGCAAATTTGGCCAGGGGTGGTAGCTCATCAAGTGTGAAGTTTTGACTGAGACTATCAAGATTACTTAATTCGCGCTGCAGATCATCAGTAAAACCTTCAGGCACCACTAATTGCAACTCGGCCCGTTCAGGAAAAGGCCCCTTGAAAACGAGCTCGTTGGCCATATTGATTTCATTGTTGCTACTGTCTCCAAAACCATCCGGTACCCGTAACTCAGCATTCACCTTGAGACGTATTTGCTTTAGCTTAGTAGAATCGACAAGCGCGTTAAACCGAACCTTAACATCAGATAACGGCAGACATGGTGCGCCCTGCTTAATTCGCTGACAACTGAAGGTTCCTTGGAAGGGCTCTCTAACAACATAATCAAAACGTTGTCTCTGAGCTAAAGCGTGACCGTATTCGGTGCTTAAATCAGCCTCCAATACGACTGCCACCTCACCGCCGGTTGGCAGTCTACGACCGCAATGCACAATGCGAGCCCAATCAGGATTGCCGCTAATCCAAACGGTATCAAGATAGGCTGGAACCTCCGTAGCCTCTAAAACCTTAAGGGGTAAACGCTCTCCCACGCCCTCAACTGCACAATAACCGAACTGCTCCAATTGAGCGGCAGGTACGTTACTATTAAAACTTAGAATAAAATGCTGGTCCTCTGCAATATCTTGACTTAGAGGCCAAGGTCTGGCACGGACCGTCAATTTGCCAGTACTAAATTGATATTCGGACTCCTCTAAAGCCACACCATTAAGATCTTTAAAATCAGGATTATTGGTTAAAACGCAATTATTAGGTTCGCTTATCGCCGTTGCAAAATCATATTGCCAAACTCGATTATCAGACCATTTGCCAGAGCCTCTAGGAACGCCATGTTCACATTGAATCAAAAAAGGATCTGCCGCATCTGCTCCTAAACGCATCACTGGCTGATTGAAAGTAACACGAACAAAATCGGCACGTGCTACCTCTCCACTGGGCACCACTGATACGACCGATGCCATGTTTTGAGCGTTCACAACACCACTCAGTGTTAGTGCTCCTAAGGTGGTAGTAAAAACGAGTTGTTTAAATAACGACTTAAAGCCTTTTGACATATCAGCCCCCAAGAAAAGATATGAATTAGGTGAGTAGCGATTTTTTTAATTATATAACCACTATCTTAGTTACTATAACTGACTAAAGATTGAAATAAGTTCTTACAGAAAAACTATTGTTATTTAATTCAATTTAAATTTAAAGTTATTATTAGATAAATTTAAACTTTATTTTGTTTGCATAATCGTCTTGTACTCTCCCGTGTCTTCATCAAGAAACACATACTCACAACTGATGGCTTGCTCATGTTCCGACTTTTTCTGCTCAACAAATGTTAAGGGACGACCTGCAGAAGAGATCGGCCACTGAGGTTCTTGCAGCCACTTTGGTGGTTTTGATTTAATTTTGTAGCTTTCAGCTAATTTAGATTTAGCATATTTGATAAAACTTTTTCCTGACGATTTATCAAAGGAATCCAGGATACTCTGTAAAACCACCTCATCAACAAGTAGCCATTTAGGTTGTACTTTATTTTTGAAATCATGGATTCTTTCGTATTTTTTAGTTGCTTTGTATTTAATTTCGTTTTTGTTTAATAAACAACTCAACATATCTTGGGCATGCAAACAGTCTTCTACACACTGCGCATCAAGGCTGTTCAGATAAGCAAAGGCGTCTCTATCACGACCGGTAAAAGGCGGAATTGCTTGTGCCCTTTTCAAGGTCGCCACAGCCTCAAAGTCATGATTAAGATAATCTTGCAGTTCTGAGAGTTCGATCTGACCCTGGACAAAATCTTTGATTTTTTTGAAAACTTGCATATTTTTCCTCCTTAAACTACTGAAATACGCATCCCTTCGACCTTTTTTATTTATCGTTTTTCTTTTTAGGCTAAAAGGAAATAAGTATAAGGGAAGCTTTTTACAAGCTGATGACATGGGGGTTAGAGGGAGGATTACCTCATCAACTCAAAACAATAAAGAGCAACCATAATCAAGCACTCTGAAATAACAGAGTGCTTGTATAGTTCAAGAATCACTAAAATCTATGGCAATAAAGCAACTTCTTTATAGTACTTTTCAGCACCGGGATGAAGTGGTGCACTTAGACCATTTTTAACCATCTCCTCTTTTTTCAGAGTGGCTAAAGCAGGATGTAATTTTTTAAAATCATCCAGATTTTCAAAAACAGTCTTAACTAATTTATACACTGTATCGTCATCGATACGACTTGAACTGACAACTGTCGCCAGTACCCCGTAAGTGTGAATATCATCCGGATTGTTCATATAGAGTCCTCCGGGAATCACGGCCTTGGCGTAATACGGTCTTTCATCAACTAATCTATCAACTGCCGGTCCATCAATAGAGATGAGTTTAGCCTGACAAGTTGAGGTGGGGTCTTGAATATTAGCCGAAGGGTGTCCTACACTAAACACGAAACCGTCAATTTTTTTATCACATAAAGCGCTGCCCTGCTCATCCGGTCTTAATTCGGAGGCCAAAGCAAAATATGAAAAATCTAACGCCATCTCCTTTAGGTACTCTTCCATCGACGCCCGTTGTCCGGAACCAGGATTACCCACATTAAAACGTTTACCCTGTAGATCGTCAAAGGTTTTGATATTGGCGTCAGGATGTGTCACAAAGGTCAACGGCTCAGCATGCAAAGAAAACAAAGAACGTAACTCATCAATTGCTCCGCCCTCAAAATTACCGTGACCACCATAGGCAGCGAAACCGACATCGGACTGAGCAAAAGCAAAGTCCAACTCACCAGCTTTAATCGTATTGACATTAAATACGGAACCACCGGTAGATTCTACTGAACATCGAAAACCGTTTTCTGCTGCAAAACTATTGGCAATTCGACAAATGGCGCCCCCCGCTGCATAATAAACGCCGGTCACCCCTCCCGTGCCCATACTGACAAACTTTTGTGCCTGTGCTTGAGCTACAGGGACCACAAAAACAGCATAGGCCATAAAACCTGCAGTCAATCCCTGTTTCAGTTTTTTATGAAAATAATTCATAAGCTTCTCTCCCTTATAAAACCTGACTGCTGCACATATACAGCAAGGTTTTGATTAATTTTGAGTTAACAACTGAAGCTGTTTTAATATAGTGCACGCTCCAGTTTCAAACTCACTTCACCGGGAACAGCGGTGCGGCAAGCGTTCATCGTCATTGCCAACATGGCGTAATAACCGTTAATGCCGATTAAGTCCATCACGCCTTGATCACCAAAGCGCTCTATCGCCTGCTCCCAAGTCACGTCACTAACACAACGCTCCCTGAGCAGTTCAATGCAAAAGTGGTAAACCATCTTTTCATCATCACTCATTGCTTCAGGGTATCGACCCTGTGCCAGTGCTTCAATTGCCTCCTGCGAGATCCCCTCACGCAAGGCAATTGGATAATGTATTGCCCATTCGACCGGCTGCCCCCAGTGCTGTGCCACAATCAAAATCACCCATTCGGAAAGACGCAAACCTAGCGCACTGCGGTAGCGCAAATACTCCCCCATCCGTTGTGCATGAGTCAGAAACTCCGGACTACGAAGCATCGGAACAAACGGTGAAAGCAAGGCTCCTCTGGGACCATCAATGACCTCCTGAGCAGCAATGCGTTGCTCCTCACTCAAATCTTCCGGTGCTATAGGGGGAAATCGATCTTGCATCATGGGCAATCCTCATAAATCAAATGATTGGCTCTACTACCTGCTTAACCGCAGCAGTCAAAAGTTCAACTAATCGTTGTAATTCGTTTTCATTACAAATATAGGGTGGGGCAATAAGTATGTGGTCACCATATTGACCATCGACAGTACCTCCGCTTGGATAAATCAATAAGCCTAAATCCATAGCAGCACTTTTGATTTGAGCGTGTATTTTTAAAGCAGGATCAAAAGTCTTTTTATTTGTTCTATCTTCGACTAGCTCAACACCCCAGAATAAGCCTCTGCCACGAATATCACCGACATACGGTAAATCACCCAGCTGCTCTTTTAATAAATTTTCAAGCACAGGACTTAAAGTCTGTACCTGTTCAATCAAACACTCCTCAACGATCACCTCTTGCACGGCTAAGGCGGCGGCACAGGCAACCGCATGTGCCATATACGTGTGACCATGTTGGAACAACCCTGAACCTATTCTAAGTGCGTCAACGATAGGTCTTCTAGCTATCACTGCACCAATGGGCTGATAACCGCCTCCTAAACCTTTAGCGATAGCAATCAAGTCGGGAACAATGGCTTCTTGCTCTACAGCAAAAAACGACCCTGTACGACCTATGCCGCACATGACCTCATCGGCAATCAGCAATATACCATGACGTGTACAAATCTCTCTGACACCCTTGAAATAACCCGGCGTAGGCGGCACCGCACCGGCCGTTGCACCCACAACGGGTTCAGCCACAAAAGCAATGACATTATCCGCCCCAAGCTCAAGAATTTTATCTTCTAACTCTTGCAATAATCTTTGGGTATACTGCGACTGACTCTCGTCGTCTTGACGTCCTCGATATTCATAACAAGGACTTACTCTCCCCACTTCCATCAAAAGTGCTTCGAACTGTTTTTTGCGCCATTTATTACCACCGACAGCCAATGCCCCCAAGGTATTGCCATGGTAGCTTTGTTCACGCGCAATAAAATACTTCTTTTCAGGCTTGCCAATCTCGACAAAATATTGACGCGCCATTTTTAAAGCAGACTCTACCGCCTCAGAACCCCCGGAAACAAAATAGCAATAGTCCAAGTCACCCGGCGCCCGAACACTTAAAAAATCCGCTAACTGTTCGGCCACCTCGGTCGTAAAATTACTGGTATGCGCATAAGCCATCGTATTCATTTGCTTCTGCATAGCAGCTAAAACTTTAGGATGGCTGTGCCCAATGATAGAAACCGCAGCCCCACAGCTACCATCCAAATAAGCTTTGCCACGGTCATCATAAATATATGCACCCTGCCCGCCTGCGGCACGCCGAGGCGTATTAAGTAGACTACGATGAATGATCTTAGACATAGGATTACCGTATTAGAAAGCACAAACAAGAAAAGTTAACAAATAACTGTACAACAGTCTCTGCGCTTCTATAACTGTAGATAACCCTAGCTAGGGCTTTTAGGGTTGTTAGCTTTACTTTTCCAAACGGTACAGTTGTTACGTAAAAAAACCGCCACTTTGGCGGTTAATTATTATATATGTGGAATAGTTTCATCTACAGGAATACGACAATTTTTTTATTCATTTAAACTCCGTTTAACTAAATCATATACTTTATTTTTGTCTCTTTTGCTAATAGCAATGACTGTAACTATGATCAGTTGTCATTTACTTGATAGATAAGCCTATATCCAACGCTACGTAATTTTATTTTATAACAGTCTGGCATTCCACTTAATCTGGCAGACATCACATGAGGATTTATAAACCGCTCCTTTAGTCTAGCCTTAAACTGATCCTAGTCAGGAAAGTAGACAAACACTCCCTCTAAAGCGTATGTTAATTTCACAGGAGAAATTAACATACGCTTTAGTTCAGAATTTAAATAAAAAACTGTTAGCTATGCCTTAGCTAATAGCGACCAATCTATTGCCGCACTTGCCAATCATTTAGGCATTGGCGAATCTACCTTAGACCGTTGGATACGGCAGCAACAAGGCGGAACAAGTAAACGACCTTTAAGCCCTTAACAAGAGCGCATCCGTCAGCTTGAAAAAGAGAATCTTGAACTTAAACAGGCAAATGAAATCTTAAAAAAGGCGCACGTATACTTTGTCCAAAATCCAAGTCGCTAAAGTACACGTTTATTCTGGAGAACTTGGAATGCTATCCTTTGGTTCTCCTCTGCCGAACCTTATCGGTCAGTTACTTAGGATTCTACGCCTAGCGTAAATGTTCTACGCAGCCTTGTGCCTTAAAGCTGGCGTTATATCGTGAGTTTTTAAAGCACAAAAGTGGGTCAAATTTAAAACAGCGTTGACAGCGCGCATCATACTCATAACGATCCCCTTGAAACAAACGCACTTGATTGTGTAAGACCGTCGCCCAGGACTCAACGGGTGGATGCTCAGGGTCTTGGATACCGTAGGTGGGTCGTGGCGTGAGTGGTGATTGGCTGATGCTAAACAGCGCAGCAATATCTAAGGGGTTCGAGGCGCCATCATAGGTATAGGTTTCAGTACGTGCCAGATACTTCACCTCACGTAAGCGGCCTAAACCATCATAGTTCATGGTCTGCGTTAAGGTACTTTGCTGTGCGGGCTTGCGTCGATACACCCCCGCCTCAAAGTGCTTACTGCTTAAGCGCTGAGTAAGGTTGTCTTGAGTGTTTTATCTTGGAAAAAACGGTAGCCGTGAAGTTAAGACCTAAACTCCAAAGGAAACAAACCATTTACTGAAAGAGAAGGCACTATCCTTACAAAAGAATAATGTCTTACAAATAATTAAAAGCTCATCACTGCATCAATACGATGACACATACAATCTGTCTTGGATAGCGCACATAGACTGTTAAGCCAAGACCACAAAAATCAGCCCCCTTCAGGTTCATCTCCTTCGTCATCCGTCCAAGCAATACTTGATCGTTGTTCGTCTGATAAATCCATTGCACCACCTTGCGCATGTGTAAGGATGACGTCTTGCATGATAGCATCGCTGAAATCACAACTCTCGAAACTTGACTGACGTAAGTCAGAGCCACTCAGATTGGCTCCTGCAAAATTCACCTCTTCAAAAAGGGATGCGCGCATATCACAAGCCACTAATACCGCTTGTGAAAAATCAACCTCAATAAAATCATTCCAGGTCATATTTGATTCAGTTAGATCGGTATGATGAAATGAACACGCATTAATTTCTGAACGACCAAAGAAGGTACGGCACAAGGTAAGATTGCTAAAGTCTACGTCTTCAACATATTCACGAAAGAGACTAAAGCCTAATTCCTCATCCTCATCATCTCCATCATCAAAGCGTGGCATACGGTCTGGCATAGGTGGAATCGTGCCTTCCTCGATAAAGTCTGGTTGTAGTTTTTTACATGATTCTTCATAACTTAAGCGTGTCATCCAATACTCCTTAAAGAAAACAAATAAGCATATATCTACATATTCACGATAAATAAATTTAAATCTTAGTCGTAAAATACGCAAAATTATGATTCGTCAAATACAAACCATCAACTTGATCGTACTGTGCAATGGCATCAGGCCCTGCAAAGAAACGCGTCTCAGGTTTCGGCTGAGTTTCTTTAGTGGCAGGATCTATCCGATAGATTTTTTTAAAGTGTTTTTTTACGATCTTAAAAACTTGCTTAACGAATTCCGCCGTATCTGCTTGCGTTACTGTGTTAAAGGACGCTGCAAAGCGACCATTCATTAAACCACCTGGTTGGTAGCCTGCTATACGACAATGTAAAACTTGAATTAAACCTGATCCTACCTGGCCACCATAAAAAAAACCTATCCGTATCATCAATTTTACCAATAAAGTTTTTTTCATAATCTTCAATAGAGGTTATGGCTGTATGCAAGATAACGCATCCCGAATTTAAGTGTTCATTACATAAATCAATTGATGGCCTTAATTTAGATGCTAGGTCAGATGTAGTCCACGCATAATTATCAATAAAAACAATTTCAGGCAACGATTCTTTCAAAGCTAAAGATATCATCCTCTCATCCTCTGCGGTCATAAATACTTCAATGGTGGGCATTTTATTCATCGAAATCCCTTTAAAATCTATAAATTTGTCCTGTATGCATAACACTGGTATTTAGCTGTTCTGGCGAGATTATTGTTCCCTTGCGTACAGTAATAATAATCGCTTCTGTATTCTGCTGTTGAATACGTAGTGCGTTTGTCCATTCGCGTCGACTCATACCCGTTGCTAAACTATTATGCGTATGACGTCCCCGATCAACTGTCTGAATATAAACCGTCCGATTTTTAGGATCGATAAAGGTCATATCAACGTATGAGCCACCTTTGCGACTTGTTGGGTCTAAAGGTTTTAAGAATGTTTCTGGAAGTTCTTCACGTGTAATGCGGTCACGCCCACCATTCATATGCCTCGATCCAGCATTTCCCTTTAAGAACGAATCCCTCACCCCGTCCATATGCTTCTTAGTCGCTGCATTGCCTCGGCGACACCACCCCCACGGATCCACCCAACTCAGCGGATTCGGTGCATACTGATACAGGTTCCAGCCACCCGCTAAACCAATCGGGTCGG
>JAUNUJ010000006.1 GCA_030538235.1 Alcaligenaceae bacterium | reverse complement strand
CTTATTTGAAAAAAACTTTAAATTAAATTTGAATTTATCAATTTGTGTTGTTTTTGAATTTTGGTGACTCTCTTAAATCTCGATTCTCTTAACTCTCTAAACTTAAGCTCTTCACTTAACTCATTTGCCGTAGCACCTTATTATTATCAATTCGTTGCTAGGGTTGTTCAGTATGTCACACTATTAAAACAACTGCAAGCGATTTATTTGTGACTCCTAGGAAAATCCTAGGCCGCTTGCGGCAAAGAATGAATTATACGCAGCCTAAATTTTTAATGCAAGCCTTTTCACTGAAACACTTTTAAACTTTATATTAAAACACGTTATTTTGTTGCTAATTAACCAATTAAATGAGGTTCTTATTTAAGCAACGGCTGATATCTAGGGCCTCGTAGGCTTTTAAGAACCTCTGTCACAATCATGCAACTAATTTGACTTAATATACTCCACCACGGCATTACCCAAGTCTTGCGTTAGTGCATTTCCCCCTAAGTCAGGGGTTTTAGGCGCATTTTTATCAGCCAGCACCGCTTCAATCGCTTCAACAATAAGTTTAGAGGCCGCATTGTAATCAGCATCGCCCTCACCTAAAAACTCTAACATCATGGCTGCAGTCCAGATGGTCGCTAGTGGATTAGCAATATTTTGGCCAAAGATATCAGGTGCCGAACCATGAACTGGCTCAAATAAGGATGGGAAATGACGCTCAGGGTTCAAATTTGCCGAAGCTGCCAAACCAATCGTGCCGGTACAAGCCGGTCCTAGGTCTGACAAAATATCACCAAAGAGATTTGACGCAACCACCACATCAAAACGATCCGGACTTAAAACAAAGCGCGCCGATAAAATATCAATGTGCTGTTTATCATACGTGATATCAGGATAGCGCTTAGCCATTTCATCCACACGAGAATCCCAATACGGCATACTAATTGCCATGCCATTAGACTTAGTAGCGGCGGTTAATTTCTTGGCGCCACGACTTTGGGCTAATTCAAAGGCAAATTTCAAGACACGATCCACGCCATGACGGGTAAAAATCGACTCCTGAATCACGAATTCTCTATCAGTGCCTTCAAACATAATGCCGCCAATAGAAGAATACTCACCCTCAGTATTTTCACGAACTACAACAAAATCAATATCGCCAGGCTTAAATCTAGCTAATGGTGCAGGTACACCCTCGAACAATTTAACCGGCCGTAAATTGATATATTGATCAAATTGACGTCTAAACTGTAGCAAAGAACCCCATAAAGAAATATGATCAGGGACTTTTTCAGGCCAACCGACCGCACCGAAAAAAATCGCCTGATAATCCTTTAGCGTATCAAACCAGTTAGCGGGCAACATCTGACCATGCTTAAGATAGTAGTCGCAATCACCCCAATCATAATGATCAAAGACAAGATTTAAATCAAAGCGTGATTGCACCGCTTCAAGCACTTTTAAGCCCTCAGGAATAACCTCTTGACCAATGCCGTCGCCGTCCATGACAGCAATTCTATTTAGTAATTTACTCATCGCTCGCAACCACCCTGCTCTAGTTAGTCTTTACTTAATGGTAATAAATCCAAAAACTCTTTACGTAAATCAGAGTTTTTTAAGAAGGCACCACGCATCACGCTATTAATCATTTTGGAATTCATATCCTTGACGCCGCGCCATTGCATACAGAAGTGATCTGCCTTCATAACAATGGCTAAGCCTTGAGGATTCATTTTGTCATAAAGCAAATCGGCTAATTGCACAATCGCTTCTTCCTGAATTTGCGGACGACCCATCACCCAATTCGTTAGGCGCGCGTATTTAGATAGGCCAATCAAATTGGAGGTTGAATCCGGCATCACACCAATCCAAACTTGACCCATAATCGGACAAAGATGATGCGAGCAAGCACTTCGCACCTGGATGGGACCTATGATAATTAATTCGCTGAGCTGCTCAATATTAGGAAATTCAGTAATCGGCGGCATCTGCTGATAGCGGCCGGCAAAGACTTCACGCACATACATTTTAGCGACACGTCGTGCGGTTTCCTGGGTATTGTGGTCAGCCTCGATGTCAATGACAAGGCTTTTAAGAAGCTCGGTCATTTTTTCTTCAACTTCATCTTGTAGTCGATCTAATTCACCCTCTTCGATGAAGTCGGCGATATTGTCATTGGCGTTAAAACGAGCGCCGGCTGTTTCAATGCGCTTTCTAATAACGTTAGAGATGTATTTTGAATCCGAATCACTCATCGGAACCCCTTATTTTTTAATTAATTTTTAGTTTCGATAGGCCAATTTACTGCGGCATATGGATAGCTAGGTTTTAGCATATTAAATGGCAATCGTCACATTTGTCTATAGTAACAAGAACAAACCCAGCGCGATATTTAAATAATAAAACTTTCACCGCATAGCCATACAATCATCTCCGCTACATTTGATGTCACTTAAGGCATTAATTTTGTGCCGCCCACATTTGCGCGTATTTTCCTTGACGATCGATCAGCTCATCATGTGTGCCCTGCTCCACGATTCGACCATGTTCCATCACGATAATGCTATCGGCAGCGACGATGGTCGACAGTCGGTGAGCAATGATCAAGGTGGTGCGGTGTTCGGCGACCTTAGATAAAGCCTCTTGAATCTGACGCTCAGTCTGGGTATCTAAGGCACTGGTCGCTTCATCAAGAATAAGAATCGGTGGGTTTTTCAAGAGTGTTCGAGCAATCGCGACACGTTGCTTTTCACCGCCGGAAAGCTTCAAACCACGCTCACCCACCAAGGTTTCATAACCATCCGGCAAACTTGAAATAAACTCATCCAAACTTGCGTCTTTAGCGGCTTGAGAAATTTCTTCTGCGCTGGCGGTGGTATTACCATAGGCAATATTATAGTAGATGGTATCGTTAAATAAGACTGTATCTTGAGGCACAATACCGATATGGCGACGTAAACTACTCTGGGTATAATCGCGAATATCAACCCCATCAATCAAAATTTGACCATCGCTCACATCATAGAAACGAAACAATAAGCGGGCTAAGGTAGACTTTCCTGCACCGGATGTACCAACCACGGCGAGGGTCTGACCTGCCTCAATTTTAAAGCTCAAGTCATGGAGTATCTGACGTTCAGGCTCATAGCCAAAATCAACCTGTCTAAATTCAACACTAGGTTTGGTCGCCCGTAGCTCAATTGCATTTTCACGATCGGCCACTTCGCCTTGCTCTTTAAATAGATTAAACATGCGCTCAATATCTGCTAGGGCATTTTTCATCTCACGATAAATAAAACCCAACATAGTTAAGGGCACATAGAGTTGGGTTAAATAAGTGGACACTAAAACTACATCCCCAACCGTCATTTCTCCGGCATAGACTCGCGCAGCGGCCATCCATAATAAACTCAGGGTCCCGATGGTAATAATGACGCTTTGCCCGGAATTAAGAAAGTTTAGCGAGACCTGATTCTTTACTGAGGAATTCACCCAGCCCTGCATATTTTCTTGATAACGATTCAACTCATACCGCTCATTGTCAAAATACTTCACCGTCTCATAGTTCATTAAAGCATCAATAGCCTTGGTATTTGCCATGCTGTCCAGCGTATTCATTTGACGACGGGTCACCAGACGTCGCTCGGTAACGGTAAAGGTAAACACCACATACACGGCAATAGTCAGTAAAGTGACTAAAGTGAACCAGATATCGTATAAATACAGCAACACGGCCATTACCATTAAGAGCTCGAGCAGGGTTGGCAGGATACGGAACAGAATAAAGTTCAACAAAAAGCCGATAGACTTCGTTCCGCGTTCTATATCACGACTTAAGCCGCCGGTCTGACGCAGTAAATGAAAGCGCATTGATAAACCAAACAAATGCTTAAAAACGGCGACCGCAATTTCTTTAATCGAACCTTGAGTCACCCGAGAAAATATCGCGTCACGTAATTCCTGTAGCAGTGACCCGGCAATGCGCATAGAACCATAACCAACTAAGGCGGCCAAAGGAAAGACCATCAAGCTCGGTGCCACGCTTAATTCATTGATAATGTCTTTAAGATAAAGTGGTGTTGCGACTAAAGCCAGTTTGGCCAATACCAAGCAAATAAAGGCAACAATCACGCGCCATTTATAAGTCCAAACAAAAGGAAAAAGATCGACCACAACGCCAATGCCTTGACGTCTTAATTGAGTTGTTTGAGCTTTCATAAACTATTTATATACAAAAAAGTGATGCTTCTGAAGGCTAAAAAACTCGACCTTCGCTTCAGAAGCATCGCTCTTGGTAAAACCATAAAAAACAATCGCCTTAATTATTTCAAATTACCATCAGACTCGAATAAAACCACAATCAATGAGGGGATAGGTATTAGCCTCGGGCAATTCATAATGCCACCATTCAGATTCAATCGACATAAATCCTGCGTGTCGCATAATTGCTAATAAGTTTAAGCGATTGCGTTGTACCTCAAGCGATAAACCGTCGACATCATGATGTGAGTTAGTCGTCATAGCATCAAAGTCGCTACCCATATCCAGCACCTGACCGCTCAGATTATCAATTAAGCTGACATCTATCGCCGTCCCTCGTGTATGATTCGAACCAATCTCAGGTGGCACCACATACATCGGGTCTTGTACCGCATCCCAAAGTTTGATTTGGGCCGCTTGCGGACGATAGGCATCAAACACAAGCAAGGTGTAACCTGCACGCCGTGCATGCTGAGCTGCCTGTCTTACTAAGGGGGCAACATCTTGATGAATCGCACAGATGGCATTCTGATAAATAATCTGATTCGTCAGATTATTGACACTAGCGTAGACCAAGTTTAATTTAACACCATATTCAGCTTCGGTAATTTCTACTAATTGAGGCGCTAGGCCACTTAGTGCGTGTTGAGTTTGTTGTTGATAGAGACTGCTTGTCATTACGTATTCTCCGTAGCCTAATAGTGCCAAGTTATTTAAAAAAGTCTCAGCTCGTGAGCCTAGTATAGTCAAAGCGACTAGCTCATAATCCAACTGCAGATCAACCCCGATAATTGCATTTATCTTGGATTGACTTTCTGGGTACTGAGAATTTGATTAAACACTCAGAGTACCTTATTAGAAACCCTTAAATTGCAATTAATACGGCCCGGAAAGATTTTTCTGACACACAATATACAATTTACGGCACAATTTAAGTACTATTTAACCTAATAATAATTTGGAGCAATTTATGAGACTAAAAAAACTCTTCACTTTAGGCGTTATGTCTTTTGCCATGTCAACTGCTATCAGTAGCGGCGCCATCGCCCAAGAATCCAAGGAATACTCCGTGTCTACGGTACTTGGCAATGCCTATCCTTGGGGCCAAACTGCTGAAAAATGGGCGGAGTTAGTCGCCGAGCGTACTGAGGGTCGTATCACATTAAAGGTCTATCCTAATGCACAACTAGTCTCCGGTGACCAAACCAAAGAATTCTCAGCCATGCGCAGCGGTTTAATTGATATGGCGGTAGGCTCAACGATCAACTGGTCTCCTCAAGTCCCTGAGGTTAACCTGTTTTCTCTGCCCTTCTTAATGCCTGACAACGCCGCGGTTGACGCAATCACCCAGGGTGAAGCGGGCAAAATGGTTTTTGATGCTATCGCAAAGCGTGGTGTTGTGCCTTTGGCTTGGGGTGAAAATGGTTTTCGTGAAATCTCCAACTCTAAACATGCCATTACTAAACCTGAGGATTTACGCGGTTTAAAAATTCGCGTGGTCGGTTCACCTCTCTTCCTTGATACCTTCAATGCCTTAGGTGCTAACCCAACCCAAATGAGTTGGGCTGATGCACTACCTGCCTTAACGACCGGTGCGGTGGATGGTCAGGAAAACCCATTATCCGTGTTCTCGGCAGCTCGTGCCGATCGTGCTAGCCAAAGCTATCTCACGTTATGGCACTATATGAACGACCCTTTAATTTTCGGTGTTAGTGAGCGTGTTTGGAAAACCATTGCTGCCGCAGACCAGGAAATTTTAAAACAAGCTGCTTATGATGCCGGTCAATGGGGTATTGAAAAATCTCGCGCTGATCTTGAAACCACCTTATCTGATATCCGTGAACGCGGTGTTGAGGTGACTGAGTTAACAGCTGAACAACACAAAGCCTTTGTCGATGCGACTCAAAGTGTTTACGAAAAATGGACTTCGCGTATTGGTGAGGACTTAGTTAAAGCGGCTCTAAAAGCCATCGATGAACGCTAGTTCTTTATTAATTTAAAAACGGCGCAGTGTAAGCTGCGCCGTTTCTTTTCTAATGACACGTATGTCTAAATTAAAAAAAACACGTTTTGAATCTTGGTTGGGAATTATTGCACTGGCCCTTATCTGTATGATCAGCTTGGCCAACGTGGTGGTTCGATATGCCACCGATGTCTCCTTTGCCTTTACCGAAGAATACTCGGTTTTTCTTATGGTGGTATTAGCTTTTGCCGGTGGCGCTGTGGCTGCCCGCTCAAATGAACATATTCGTATTACCCTGTTCGAGCGCTATTTCGGTCAAGCCGGTAAGCGCATTTTGTACACGCTCCAATGGCTGGGCTCCACCATTGTGCTGGGTCTAGTGGCTTGGTATGGTGGGATCCTTGCTTGGGAAGAATACAGTTACGAGTCCCTCTCACCCGGACTGGGTTATCCCACTTGGATTTATTTAATCTGGTTACCAATACTATCAATAGCAATTATCTTACGTAGTAGCCAAAATTACTTAGAACGCATACGTCACGGCGATGATGAAGACGAAGAGGAGGCTTTATTATGAGTCCTGATTTATGGATGCTACTCTCCTTTGCGCTTGCTTTACTAATCGGTATGCCGGTAGCCTTTGCCCTAGGCATTGGTGGTGCCATCGGTATCGTCACGGGTCTCTCACCGGATATGCTGGCAACTTTGGGGACTAATACCTATAACAGTATTGCTAAATACCCCTTGATTGCGATTCCGTTGTTTATTTTGACCGGTTTGATTTTTGAGCGTGCCGGTGTCGCGGCTAGCTTGGTGACTTTTGCTCAATCCATTATTGGTCAACGCCCCGGCGGTTTAACACTAGTTGCCGTCTTGGTTTGTCTGATTATGGGCGGGATGAGTGGCTCAGGCCCTGCAGATGCGGCAGCCGTGGCCATGGTGATGCTCCCCAGTATGACGAAGGCTGGTTACCCAAGACCCTTCTCCGCCTCAATGATTGCGGCGGCGGCTTCAACGGCAATTTTAATCCCACCATCAATTGCCTTGATTTTATACTCCGTGATGATGCCGGGACTTGATCTTCGTGCGCTCTTCGCTGCCGGCCTATTTCCGGGCATTTTAGCGGGGCTATCGCTACTGGTACCAACCTACTTAATCGCCCGTCATCGTGGTTGGGAAAGCAGTAAAACCGAAGAGCGACCACCTTTTAAGCAAAGCTTTATTAGAGCATTACCGGCCTTATTCGCGCCGGTGATTATTTTGGGCGGTCTACGTTCGGGTTTATTTACCCCAACTGAAGCAGCGGTAGTAGCGGTGACTTATGGTTTATTGTTGGGTACTTTTGTCTACCGTCAATTGACCTGGCGTAGTTTGCTGGAGATGTTTAATGAAGCGGCCAAGCTCTCGGGGATTGTGCTACTGATTATCGCATTAGCCGGCATCTTTGCTTGGGCCGGTACGACCCTAGGTACCTTTACTAAATTAGCGGAAGTCATTTTAAGTATCTCTGACAATGGCTGGGTTCTGCTTTTCTTGATTATGATCTTGGTGCTCTTTGCCGGTATGTTATTGGACGCGATATCCATCTACTTGATTTTAACGCCGGTGCTGATTCCACTGATTCATCACTTTGAATGGAATCCAATCTGGTTCGGTATTTTATTGGCGATGAATATTGCGATTGGTCAATTCACCCCACCGGTTGCTGTGAACCTAATGGTCACCACCAAAATTTCGAATATTCGCTTAGAGCATACCTTTGGGTGGTCCATGCTGTTTATGGTCACCATGTTCTGCGCTTTGCTCCTAGTAATGGTATTCCCGGGTATTGCCTTGTGGTTGCCTGAGTATTTAGGATTTGCGATTGATTGATCAATCGTAGTTCAGAGCAAATGCCTGACGTAAATTAAACGCCTGTTGGAATTAATTTCAGCAGGCGTTTTTACTTTCTAACTTAAACTACTAATAAAACTACGCCGTAAAATAATAAACCCACTAACACCGATAAACCGATATTCTTTTTCCACTTGCTGATTAAAGCGACTACAACAACCGATAATAAATACGGTATAAATGACGAACTGCCTACTAGTTCTTGTATTTCTCCACTCAATACCACCACGGTCGTCGATAACAATAAGGCAGGACCGATAATCTGCAATCGTCCTTGTGAAAAATTGATTTTCTTTTTACTACGATTTAGTATTAAAAATGGCAAAGCCCTAGTCATCCAGGTAATCACAGCCAGAGCCAAGATCATTAATAAAAAAGCATTAGTCATTAGCCTGCACCTTTGGTTTATACATCAAAAAAGCAATTATCGCCCCGGCAAAGATAGCAAATGAAGGATAACCCGCCAAGGTCACTAATAAACTAATCACCCCCGCCGCAATCAAGGCGAGCAACATGCTTCGATGTGCACTCATCACGCTAAGAACAACAAACAAGGCTGGTAACGAGAATCGCAATACTTGTTCTAACAAGGGATAGTGCGCAAGTAGCTGCTCACCGGTTAGCAAACCTAGCATTGTCCCACCAACCCAAGACATCCATGCAGTCAACCCCAACCCCCAATACCACGCGCTCCGCTCAGGCGCTGATAAGTGTTTTAAGCGATGAAAGGATGTCGCAAAGACCTCGTCGGTTAATAAAAAGGCCATTAACAACCGTTGTTTTAAAGATTCCGGCAAATAGTTACTGATAATCGGTCCGTAAAACAAATGCCGAAGATTTAGCAAGGTAATCAATGCCACAATCACTAACCACGGGGTGGCGATTTTCATGGCGGCTAAAATAAAAAACTGTCCCGCACCAGAATACACAATCAATGAGGTTAATGAAATTTCGCTGGCTTTTAAGCCCAAACTACTACCACTAATTCCGAAAGCCATAGCAACCGGTACATAACCCATCACAATGGGTAATGCATCTTGTACTCCCTTAAGGGCTGCTTTTAACGACATGTTTTACCTTATGAAAAGCTTAAAACTCTGTTTGCTGAGTCTTGAATTTGAAACTGAATTAAAGCTACTCATGATACAGAATTCACGTAAATTTACTAGAGATTCCGCTCAAACTAAAAATTTAAACTAACATCACAGCGCTTAGTTTCAATTTGATACCACCCTAAAAAGTCACAGCACAGCAAAGGAAATCGACATAAGCTAAGATAGTAAATACATAAATTTTATAATTTTTTAAATAATGAATGAACAGATTTTAATCAACGTCACGCCTTTTGAGACTAGAGTGGCGATTGTAGAGCAAGGCACTGTGCAAGAAATTCAGCTCGAACGCAGTAACCAACGAGGCAATGTCGGCAATATTTACTTAGGCAAAGTTACGCGGGTACTTCCCGGTATGCAGAGTGCCTTTATCGATATTGGATTAGAGCGCGCGGCCTTTATTCATATCGCCGATCTCAGAGAAAATCGCGAGAGTCGCCAAAACGATAATGTGCAGGTCCAAATCGAAAAGGTGTTATTTGAGGGACAAACATTATTGGTCCAAGTGATTAAGGATCCGGTGGGTACCAAAGGCGCTCGCGTTTCCAATCAAATCAGTATAGCCGGACGTGCTCTGGTTTATTTACCGCATGACCCGCACATTGGTATTTCTCAAAAAATTGAATCCGAAGAAGAACGTGAAGAGTTAAAGCAGCGGGTTAAGCTGTTGATGGACCCCAAAGAAAAAGGCGGTTATATCATCCGCACCCAAGCCAGTTGGGCCACTGATGATGAACTTAAAAACGATCAAAAGTATTTGAGCCTGCGTTGGCAAAAAATCATCGATGAAATGAAAAGAAGTGGTGCCCCGTCGCTACTCTATGAAGATCTGAATTTAGCGCAACGTGTCTTGCGAGACTTTGCCACCGAAGATACCGAAAGCATTGAAATCGACTCACGCACGGTCAACCATCAGCTGACTGAATGGGCGCAAATTTACACCCCCGCTGTCCTCGATAAAATTCACCACTACACCGGTCCACGGCCTTTATTCGATCTGGCCAATGTCGAGGAAGAAATTAAGACCGCTCTGTCACGTCGCGTCGATCTGAAGTCCGGTGGTTATCTGATTTTTGATCACAATGAAGCGCTGACTAGTATCGATGTCAATACCGGTGGTTTTATCGGTTTTAGAAATTTTCACGATACCATTTTCAAAACCAATTTAGAGGCTAGTTTAGCGATTGCTCGTCAACTACGTCTGCGTAATACCGGTGGTATTATCATCATTGATTTTATCGATATGGATAATACTGAACATCAGGAAGCCGTGTTAGACGAGTTACGTAAGGCACTGTCTCGCGACCGCACTCATACTACGGTCAATGGCTTCTCAAGCTTAGGCTTGGTTGAAATGACCCGTAAACGCACTCGCGATTCCCTGTTAACCTTGCTCTGTGAACCCTGCCCCACCTGCGATACTAGAGGCAATATACTCACCGCCAGAACCGTTTGCTACAACATCATGCGTGAAATTTTGCGAGAAGCAAAACAGTTTAATCCTAAAGAATTTCGTTTGATTGTATCACCACATGTGATTGATTTATTTCTTGATGAGGAAAGTAGCTTCCTCGGCATGTTGGATGAATTTATCGGCAAACCCATCAGTCTGGAAGTAGACAATAACTACAGCCAGGAAATGTACGATATTGTCTTGATGTAGCCCAAAAGACAACGCCGTTTTGATAGATACTTCAAAACGGCGTTTGCTGTGCTCAATCAGTAAATTTTAACTATGACCGGGCTGTACGCGAGATTGCATCTCGATGATTTTCTCTTCCAGTTCGGGCGAAGTCTCTAAAGCGATTAAGGCGCTATTTGAGTCCGGTCTTTGCTCGATAGTTAAGTTAATGTACTGACCCTCGAATACTTGGGGGTCTGCACCGATTTCTACATAACGGCTTAATAAGCGATCAACAGAAGCCTGAGCTTGTTGAACGTACTCCTCAAGATTGTCTTCGTTAGCTTCGTGAAAGGCATTTTCAATGGTTTTTGATAAATCCCATGTGAAAAACATCAGTGCATTAGGGCCTTTAACCTCCGGATGTTCATAGCCCCAACTCTCAATCGTGTGGTTCTTAGCTTGATTCATAATTTTCTCCGAAAAAATTACCCTATACCCTCTTATCATACAGTGTAACGACACTGATGTCATGGGCATAGGGGGGGATTGGGTGTTGCAGGATTGAACAGGACTGAACAAGACTAATTTAAGCCTCTTTAAACTGCATTTCGTATAGAGATTGGTACAATCCGCTATTTTTCAAGAGCTCGTCATGACTACCATCTTCAATAATTACCCCGTCATCAAGGACTAAAATACGATCGGCATTTTTTACTGTCGATAATCGGTGGGCAATCACAAAGGTGGTCCGACCTGTCATCAGACGCTCCAAAGAGTCTTGGACTAGCTTCTCGGACTCATTGTCGAGGGCAGAGGTTGCCTCATCTAAGATTAATATTGGTGCATCTTTTAACAAAGCACGAGCAATGGCTAAGCGCTGACGCTGACCGCCGGATAACCAAGATCCGCTTTCACCGATTTGGGTATTGACCCCCTGCGGTAAGCCTTGTACAAAATCCCATAAGTTCGCCGCTTGCAAAACCGAGCGTAATTTTTCATCATCAGCATCACGATTTGAACCGTAGCGGATATTATCGGCAATGGAACCCTCGAACAACACAACATGCTGACTCACCAACGATAAATTAGCCCGTAAGCTAGTCAGAGTGAATTCATTAATGGGCGTACCATCTATCACGATCTCCCCGGCACTTGGCTCCACAAAACGTGGCAGCATATTAACCAAGGTCGTTTTACCGCTACCGGAGCGACCAACTAAAGCCACTGTTTGACCGCCTTTGACGCTAAAGGATAAATCCTTAAGTACCGCTTCACTGTCATCGTTAAAGCGGAAGGTAATGTTGCGGAAATCAATGACAGAATTCTCGCTGACCACGCATATCTTGGTGCCTTCGTCTTTTTCTTTGTCAGTATCAATCAGTTTGAAGACGCTTTCAGCAGCGGCCATCATTTTTTGTGACTTACTGGCTAAATTCGTCAGTCGACGAACCGGGTCAAAAATCTGCCCTAAAGCCGTAATAAAGGCAATAAATTCGCCCGGCGTTAGACCCCGTTCGGCCTGATGTAAAGCCACACTGACCACGGCAGCCACCGAAAAGGAAATTACCCATTGGGTTAATGGCGACATCGCTGCATCGGCTACTGAGGCACGCATGGCGTAAGCACGTAAACCGTGATTTACTTTATCGAAACGACTACTCTCGCGCTCGTAACCATCAAATAACTTCACCACACGTTGAGCTTCAATACCCTCTTTAACTGTGGCGGTCAAATTGGCATTCATATCTAAGGTGCGACGATTAATGGTTCGCAAGCGCTTAGCAAAATACCCCCCGACCAAAACGGAGAACGGAAAAATCACCAGAATAATCAGCGTCAATTGCCATGACAAATACAGCAACAAGGCGATCATGGCGATCACCACAAAGACTTCCCGCACTAAATTGGTAACGATCTCCGCGGCGTATTGAGTGACATTACCCGCATCAACAGTGAAGCGATTCAATAAACGACCGGTATCGCCCTTTTGAAATTCGGTATCCGGCATATGTAAGAGACTATGGAACATCTCAGCCCGTACACCGAACAGCACTTTGTTGGCGACCCAAGCCATCAAATAACCACCGAAAAAGTTAAAAACGCCACGAATCAGCATCAAGCCGATAATGGCTAATGGCATCATCCAGATAAACTCGGGCCTAGAACCGGCAAATCCCTCATCCAGTAAAGGCTTCATTAAATAAGCCAGACCGGGCTGCGTAGCGGAGGCGATCATGGTACAAATAACGGAGATGGCTAAGAACTTCCAAAAAGAACCTACACGTTCAAAGATTCGGCGCCATAAATTGCGTCGAATACTTTTTTGTTGCTCTTTACTTAATTGTTCAATGTCGCTCACTAAATAACCTTATTCCTAATAAATCACAGTGATTTTAACGGTTACAGCAAAAAAAGTGTAAAGTTTCAATAGTTGCTTAAACTACACCTAGTTTTTTACATGAAAAAAATATCAAGAATTTTTATCCGTTTACCGAATTGGATTGGCGATGTTTGTATGAGTCTCTCCTCGCTTCATGCCGTGATCGCCACCGGCACTAAGGTAGTTATTTGCGCTAAACCATGGGCTGAGGGCCTATTAGCCGGCTACCTAAGAAATCCTGAGGTCGAGTTTTTAGCAATCAATGGCAAATGGCGAGATGATGCCTCTAAAATCCGTGAGTATCGCAAAGCCAATCCAGTCGCTAACAGTGAAGTGGGTTTGTTACTACCCGACTCACTAAGCAGCGCCCTTTGCTTTAAGGCAGCCTCTTTAGCTAGCGCCGGTTATAGGGATGACGGTCGTTCGCTTCTACTCCGATGGCCGGTGAGCAAAACTAAACCTAAACCCCATGCCGTGGAGTCTTGGTATTATTTGACGCGCACCGCCTTAAGTAATTGGGGCTTTAGTTGCTTAGCCGAGCCCAAAGACAGGGTGTTACTTCCTTTCACTCCGCAGCAATTGGCAGAAAAAAACGTGTATTTATCTCAACATGGCCTAACAGCGGGCGAATTTATACTGATTGCGCCCACCGCCGTCGGTTTACATAGGGGTAAAAATAAGGTCTGGCAAGGTTATGAGCAATTAACCCGTTACTTGCAGTCTCAAGGTCGCGAAGTCATTATGTGTCCGCCCCCCAATGAGGTTAATCAGGCTAAAGACAATGCGCCTTCCGCCAAGCTACTCCCTGCTCTCAGCCTTGGGGCCTTTGCAGCCTTACTAAAAGATGCTGCACTGGTGCTATGCAATGATTCAGGTGTCTCGCATCTCAGTGCGGCGGCCAATGCCCGACAAATCACTTTAATCGGGGTTACCGATGTTAGAAACACCGGCCCTTGGTCACCTAATGCGTTAATTTTAGGTGAAAATGGCCGATGGCCAGAAGACAGTGAGGTTCTGACTACTGTGCGGCAGATATTAAATTTGGCTTAAGGCCTTTTGCTTTGGCGGCATGAAGCGGCATGAAGCGTAATTGAGCCTTAAACATTGAAACCTAAGCCTTCATCTCGAAATGCTAGATGAAAGCAAGCGCTTGCTATAAATTACAGCGTCCAGGCCTTAGATCCAGCCTCTTAACTGATAAACCCAATAACCTAGATACTCTTTTATAATTGAGCGGCTCGCACCCAAAGCTCGCCGACTCGGAAGGTAGGGATTAAAGTCGGGCTCATCCGCAGGGATCACGATTTGTGGCGGATTCGGTGCTGCATAAGCTTTAATTTGCAAATGATTAAATACTCCCATGGCTCGCGGCATATGCAAGGCCGATGTCACCACCAACACGGAGTTAATACCGTGCTCAGCCATAGTACGTTGGGTAAATAAGGCATTTTCTCTGGTGGTCTGACTGAAATCCTCACGTATAATCGCTTCTGCCGGCACCCCAAGGTTTCGCAAAGCAAACTCCATGCCACGTGCTTCACTGATGATACCTTGATTGGCCCCACCGGAAACAATGATTTTAGGGGCTTTGCCGGCCGTATAAAGCTCATCTGCGGTATCGACTCGACGGTGGGCCGAGTCTGTATCCAACTCTACCTCAAACCAATTATGCCGATTCGCTCCGGTATTGCCGCCGAGCACCACAATCGCATCGGCATTTGGTAATTCATCAATACTACTGAGGGTGTATTGATCTTCTAAAAAAGAACCGACCTTTATTGAAGTGATGGGTAAAGACCATAGTCCAAGCCAGAGCGCAGCACTTAAAATAAATAGAAAGGCTAAGCGCCTGAAGCGAATAAGAAAAAAAACAAACCCAAGCCCTAATAAAAATAAGGCTAGGTTTTGCGGAATAATCATTAAAACAAGAAAACTGTTAACTAAACTGATAAATTCGCTCATGTTCTTGGGGTTGATGCGTTTTTATACACACTCATGCTGCAGTGCGGCAAGCTGATTAATATGATTAATAAAATAACTAATAATTGACTTCAAAGCTAGTAATTTCTTCACAAGAAGACAATCCCTCTAGGAATTGTGGATTTAAACGCACGCGCCACTCGTCACCCAGTAAAATGTCACAGACGGTCTGTTTATCCAGTTGATATCGGAACTTCACTGCCACACCGGGAAAGCCATTTTCAGGTTCAGCTCTAAAGGGATTCATCAGTATATGCAATTGCTTTGCGGGAATCGGCTCATTTAACACTACCGTTAAGTCGGTCGCCACCGACTCTCTAGCCGACTGTAAATTATATAGAGCATTGGCATTGATACGCAAAGTATTATTAAAACTGCTGCGAGAAACTCGCGCCTGTACCAATAATAAATCGTCGTTATTAATCAGGTGACGACAACTCTCGTAGAGATGCGCATCACAAGTCACTTCAATCTGAGCACTGCCATCATCAATCAATAAGAAGAATAGACGCTCGTCTTTACCCTTGAGCTGGAAAGCCCTAAAGCCGATTAATACACCGGCGACCCATTGTGAAGAGCGAGATTCTTTTAAGGTAGCTAATGGTGCCGGCGCAAAACGTCGTACCTCGTCACGCCAAACATCAAATAGATGATGACTGAAATAAAAACCTAAGGCTTTTTTCTCTTCAATCAAGCTATCGTAGAGACTCCAAGGCCTGATACTTTGAATTTCATGCGCTACAATCTCACCGCTATCATCGCCAAATAAGGAGCCCTGATCAGCATTGCGATCATTTTGATCTGCGGCCTCAATCGCTTTGGGCAAACTCTCTAATAAGGCCCGACGATTCGGCTCCAGCGCATCAAAGGCACCGGCGCGGATTAATGCTTCAATAGCTCGTTTGTTAACCGTGTGACGGTCAATTCGCGAGCAGAAATCATAGAGATCCGCAAAAGGCCCCTCTGATTCACGAGATTTAAGGATATTTTCAATCGCCCCCTCACCTACGCCTTTGACGCCGCCCATGCCATAACGGATGGTACGAATACTGCCTTTTTCTTTGAGGTGTTGATCAGGCACCGGCTCAAAGCGATAATGCGATTGATTAATATCAACCGGCAAGACAGTGAGTCCATTGTCCAAAGAGTCGCGCCAGAAGATTTGAATTTTATCCGTATCATCCATATCGGAAGAAAGGGTCGCCGCCATAAACTCGGCCGGATAGTAATACTTTAACCAAGCCGTTTGATAGGAAATTAAGGCATAGGCAGCGGAGTGAGATTTGTTAAAACCATAGCCTGCGAATTTCTCCATCAAGTCGAACAGGTTTTTGGCCATCTCGCCGTCATAGCCTTTTTCAATCGCGCCCTCTTCAAAGATTTTGCGATGGCGAGCCATTTCCTCCGGTTGTTTTTTACCCATGGCACGGCGTAATAAATCCGCACCACCTAAGCTATAGCCCCCAATAATTTGGGAGATCAGCATCACCTGTTCCTGGTAAACAATGACCCCGTAGGTACTATCCAAAGTACTGGTCAAATCCGGATGAAAATAATCCACTTCGGCACGGCCATGTTTACGATTAACGAAATCATCCACCATCCCTGAATCCAAAGGACCCGGACGGAATAAAGCCAAAACTGCAATGACGTCTTCAAAGGTCGAGGGCACGAGCTTGCGCAACAGCTCCTTCATGCCACGTGACTCCAACTGAAACACGGCCGTGGTATTACCATCCGAGAGCAACTGATAGGTCGAGCTATCATCTAATGGCACAGCCATGATGTCGAAGGCTTCTTGGCCCTGATTAAAGCGTCGTACATAGCGTACAGCCCAATCCAAAATAGTCAGGTTACGCAAACCTAAGAAGTCAAATTTAACCAGACCGGCCTGCTCTACATCGTCCTTATCGTATTGAGAAACCACACTACCGCTATGACCCGGTTGACAATAAAGCGGACAGAAATCAGTTAATTTGCCCGGTGCAATCAAGACGCCGCCGGCGTGCATGCCGATATTGCGGACTAAACCCTCCAGTGGTAAGGAGCTGTCCACAATAGACTGCACCTCTTCGTCCTGCTCATAGCGACGCTTAAATTCCGGCTCTCCCTCCATTGCATCACTCAGACTCCACGGTTTGGCCGGGTTAAAAGGAATCAATTTAGAGAGACCGTCACATAGCGAGTATGGCATTTCCAATACCCGACCAACGTCACGCACCACGGCTTTGGCACCCAACGTACCGAAAGTGGCGATCTGACTCACGGCATCACGACCGTATTTTTCCTTAACGTACTCAATGACCTTTTCGCGCTGATCCTGACAGAAGTCAATATCGAAGTCAGGCATTGAGACCCGTTCCGGGTTTAAGAAACGCTCAAATAACAAGTCATAACGAATCGGATCTAGATCGGTAATCCCAAGCGAATAAGCCACCAAGGAACCGGCCCCGGAACCACGACCCGGCCCCACCGGCACACCATTAGCCTTGCCCCAGTTAATAAAGTCCTGAACAATCAGGAAATAACCAGGGAAACCCATATCAATAATAATTTTGCACTCTAGATCCAAGCGTTCGCGATAGGCCGGCTCTTGTTTAGCGCGCTCCTCGGGATCGGGAAATAGAAATAGCAGACGCTCATCCAAGCCTTTATGTGACAGATTGATAAGGTATTCGCCGAGGGTCATGCCCTCAGGGGTTTCAAAATCCGGTAAATTGGGTTTGCCAAGCTCAATGGTTAGATTACAGCGCTTAGCGATTTCCACTGCATTGATAGTTGCGGTCGGAATATCGCTGAATTTCTGCAGCATTTCCTCTGAGCTCAGATAATATTGCTGAGGATTAAAACGCTTCGTGCGATTCTGATTCGCTAAGACCTCTCCCTGAGCGATACAAACGCGCACCTCATGCACATCAAAATCATCAGAGTTTAAGAACTGCACCGGATGGGTGGCCACAACCGGCAAACCAGTTTGTTGCGCGACTTTTAAGGCCTCTTGTACATAGCGCTCATCACCGTCAAAACCGCTGCGTTGTAATTCAATATAAAAACGATTGGGAAAATGCTTAGCCCAATGCTCAGCCAAACTGACTGCCTGATCGAAACGTCCTACTTCCAGTGCGTCACCAATATCGCCTTGTCGCGCGCCCGATAATAAAATCAACCCATCGGTTTCTTCTGGCAGTTCCAACCATTCGGGTTTTAACTGCCCGCGGTCAATTTGCGGGTTATCAATCCAAGACTTAGAAATCAGACGACATAGCTGCAAATAACCATCATGATTGCGAGCGATCAAAAGACAACGATAAGGTTTTTTCTCATCATGAGGATTGTCGATCCAAAAATCACAGGCAGCAATCGGTTTGATGCCAGCTTGGCGCGCTGCTTTATAAAATTTGATATAACCGAATAAATTACCCAAATCCGATAAGGCCAAGGCCGGTTGATTAAAAGCTTTGGCCTGTTTAATCAAATCCCCGATACGGATAATACCGTCCACCACCGAATACTCGGAGTGGGTTCTCAGATGCACAAAGGCCGGGCTTGAATGCAGGTTAGCCTTGGTCGCCTCGGTGGCTGCAAGCAGGGTATCGGACATAATTTACTCTCTAAAACTACTTTATTGTGACAGACTGTGCCACGTTTTCTCAAGACGCTTGACTGAAACCGGCATGGGCGTGCGCAATTCCTGCGCAAATACGGCCACCCTCAGTTCCTGCAACAACCAAAAAAACTCGTCCATCTGCGGATCATGCACGCCTTTAAGTTGGGACAGGCGGCGCAGATACTTAGTCTGCAGCATCTGCACCTCGTGCATCAGTTGTTGGTCGCGGCTCGGGTCATTCTTCAATTTATCAATACGCAATTGTACCGCTCTTAGGTAGCGTGGGTAATGCTGTAAGGAGGCATATTCGACACGACTTAAAAAGCCCTTATAGATCAGCGTATTGAGCTGCTGTTGAATATCTTCGTAAGCGCCTTTATGAGCTTTAATCAAATGATGCTTCTTTAATGCCATGGCCCATTCGTTCATGATCTGTTGCAGTAGCCGAATCACTTCTTGCAATAACAAACCAAATCTGCCCTTAGCATCTTTGACCCGTTCATTGAACTCTTGTGCGTTGTTAGGCCAAGGTCGAACCAGACAAGATTGAATCAAAGCACAATCGATAATCTCTTCCTGCAACTCTTCTTGAGTCCCCAACGCCATATAGAGCATACCTAATTGCGGTAAGTCTTTAAGATTTCTGGAGAGGTAACGAATCTGCTCTTTTAAAGCGATCTTGAATAAGCGGATCAGACCCTTGCGATGCGCGGCAGTCGCTTCATGCACCTCATCGAAGACCTCAATACGACAATCATTACCCTGATCAAATAACGCCGGAAAACCCACCACGGACTGTCGACCACGCTTAATTTCCAGCAGTTCAGGAAGCTCACCAAAATCCCAGGTGGTGATGTGCTTGTTGTCTTCTAGGGTGGCTTGGGCACCTTGGTCCTTATCCAGTAATTGCCTAAAGCTCTCCTGCGCAGTCGGCGCATGCTCTGCTTTGAGTAGCGCCAGATTGCGACTTGAGCTCAACATCCGACCATGCTCATCGACCACCTTAAAAATCATCGATAAGTGCGGTGGGATATTTTCTTCTTTAAAGTCCGCTGCTTTAACACGAATTCTTTTTTGTTGCCAAATATCATCGATCAACACATTAAGCAGCGACTCTTCTTTAAGTGACGGTTGATTGGCGATATCTTCCACAAAATGCTCAGCATAATCCGGTATCGGCACACAATGACGACGCAACCTTTGTGGCAAGGAGCGCAATAAAAGTTCGACTTTTTCTTTAAGCATGCCCGGCACTAACCATTGAGCCACCACTGCATCGATCTGGTTTAGCGCATATACCGGCACTTCCAGCGTCACCCCGTCTTTAGGTGAACCCGGTTCAAAATGATACGATAAATTTAAACTTAAACCATCAAACTCCAAACGCTTCGGAAACTGCTCGGTACTAATACCTGCCGCCTCATGCCGCATTAACTCATCTTTATCAAGTTGAAGACGGGCTTTTTCCTCGGCCGCTAGATTTTTATACCAATGCTCCAGCGTCGCTACTTGGTGCATATCCTCGGGGATGTATTGATCATAAAAGCGATAAATCAATTCATCATCGACCAGAATATCTTGACGACGAGATTTATGCTCCAGATGCTCAATTTCCTCGATTAAACGCAGATTATGTTCTAAAAATGGCAATGGCTGTTTAATCGAGCCTTCGACCAAAGCCTCACGAATAAAAAGCTCACGAGCATGTTTAGGCTCCAAGCGTGCATAACTGACTTTACGACCCTGATAAACTTGTAAACCATAGAGGGTTGCTCGCTCATAGACCATGACCTGACCTCTGCGCGGATCAAAATGTGGTTCCGAGTATAATTTTTTCAATAAATGTCGCCCCGCTTGCTCGATCCATTGCGGTTCGATTCTGGCCACGGTACGAGCAAATAACCGCGTGGTTTCAACCAACTCCCCGGCCATAATCCACTTTGCGGCACTGCGATGAAGGTAGGAACCGGGATGCACAACATATCGAATCCCTCTGGCCCCTTCGTATTCACGGGTAGCCTCGCTACGCAAACCGATATTACCCAACAATCCGCTTAATAAAGCGCGGTGCAATTCTTCATAGGTCGCATCAACTTGGTTAAAACGCCATTTTTGATCATCGATTAGGGTTCTGATCTGTTGATGAATATCTTGCCATTCACGTAAACGCACCGGCGATAAAAACTCCTTACGCAATTGTCGATGCAGCTTGCGATTAGACTCTCGATGATCATATTGTTCTTGATACCAAGCCCATAATTTTAAGTATGAAATAAATTCAGACTCTTTGTCCTTGTATTTGGAATGGGCCTGAGTACTGGCTTCCTGGGCATCAAAAGGACGCTCACGAGGATCTTGAATCGATAAGGCGGCAGCAATGATGCTCATCTCAGTAAGGCAATTATGATCTTTAGCTGCTAAAATCATCCGCGCGATTCTCGGGTCCAATGGCAGACGCGCTAATAAGCGGCCGGTTTGGGTTAAACGATTATGCTCATTGAGCGCCCCCAATTCCTGCAGCAAATGATAGCCATCAGCAATCGCACGGCCACTGGGTTTATCGACAAAAGGAAAGGCCTCAATATCATGGAGGCGCAAGGCTTTCATACGTAAAATCACCGAGGCTAGCGAGGATCTCAAGACCTCGGGATCAGTATATTCGGCACGTTTATTAAAGTCTTCTGCAGAATACAGTCGAATACAAATGCCCGGACCTAAACGACCACAACGACCGGCGCGCTGATTGGCTGCCGCTTGGGAAATAGGCTCGATTTGCAGTTGCTCGACTTTATTGCGCCAAGAATAACGCTTAACGCGAGCTAAACCACTATCGATCACAAAGCGAATGCCTGGCACGGTTAAGGAGGTCTCGGCAACGTTGGTGGCCAGAATCACCCGACGTAGATTGGTGGTCGGTCTAAAAATACGCTCTTGATCAGCTTGTGACATCCGTGCAAAAAGTGGTAGCACGTCCAATGTCGGCTGATTGGGCTTACGCAATGCATCTACGGCTTCGCGAATCTCACGCTCACCGGGCAGAAACACGAGGATATCCCCGGGACCTGAGCGAATGCATTCATCTACCGCATCGCTGATCATTTCGGTCAATTCGGGCTGTTCATTATCCTCATCGTCACTTTCATCAGCGGATGACGCAAGCACAGGGTCATCAATCTGATAGCGAATTTCTACCGGATACATCCGCCCGGTAACTTCAATCACCTCGGCCGATTGATTATCAGCGGTTTTAAAATGCTCGGCAAAGCGCGCTGCATCAATGGTCGCTGAGGTAATGATAACTTTTAAATCGGGCCGCTTTGGCAACAGATTTTTTAAGAAGCCGAGTAGAAAATCAATATTTAAACTACGCTCATGGGCCTCGTCAATAATAATCGTGTCATAACGCTTAAGGAGCGGATCACGCTGCGTTTCTGCCAGAAGAATCCCGTCAGTCATCAATTTAATAGCCGAGCGCGGACCGGTCCGATCACTAAAACGGACTTGATAACCCACCCATTGACCGACTTCAGTCTTGAGCTCTTGAGCAATGCGTTTGGCCACAGAAACCGCAGCAATACGACGCGGTTGAGTATGACCGATCATTTTGTCTTGGCCACGCCCCATCGCTAAACAAATTTTTGGCAACTGGGTAGTTTTACCCGAACCGGTCTCACCCGCGACAATAATGACTTGGTGTTGCTCCAGCGCTTTTTGTATTTCTTGTCTGCGCTCACTAACCGGCAAATCCTCAGGAAAGTCGATAATCGGTAAAACGGACTGATGGGCGTTTTTTTTGTTTGCTATGTTTGAAAGATCTGAGCTGTCTCGATCTTGTGTTTTTTGCATAAGTAATTTTTTGGAATAATTAGGTATTTTTTATAAGGTCTTTAAAGCTTAATAGATTGTGCCTTGTTAAGATTATACAAGAGTGCAAATTGGGCTAAAATCAATCGTTTTATCATTATATTATTAGCTAAGAGGTTTAAGCACCTATGTCTGACTCCCATGAAATTGAAACCGTATCTGCTCTTGAAGCCGCTGAATTTGCGCCAACGCAATTCGTGCGATGGTTCAGGGAGGTTGCACCCTATGTGCGCGAGGTGCGAGGCAAAATTTTTGTGATCGCCTTTGGCGGTGAGTTAATCGAGGAATCCAAGCTTAATAACCTGGTTATCGATTTATCTCTGCTAAGTGCACTCGGTGTACAGTTAGTCGTAGTTTACGGTTCGCACCCTCAGGTCAATCAGCAACTCAAACTGAAAGGCATTGATAAGCAACTTCAGCGCGGTGTGATTGAACCCACCCCCGCTGATGTACTCGAGTGCTGCAAGGAAGTCGCCGGTGAAATCCGTCTAGATATCGAAGCGGCGTTTAGTCAGGGACTGCCAAATACCCCCATGTCCAATTCCCAGATTCATATTATTTCGGGAAATTTTGTGACTGCTCAACCAGTGGGTGTTGTTAATGGCGTTGATTACAAGCATACAGGTAAAGTTCGTAAATTTGATTTGGACTCCATCCGTAAGGCTCTCTCGCTAAATGCCATCGTGCTACTCTCGCCTATCGGTTTTTCGCCGACCGGTGAAGCGTTTAATCTAGCCATGGAGGAGCTGGCAACGAGCGTTGCCGGTGCACTGCAAGCAGACAAATTGCTCTTTGTGACTCAAGATAATCGTGTTCGTGATGAGGACGGTCGATTAATTACCGAATTGGCGCGCGCCGAAGCGGAGAAATTAGTCGCTACCGAAACCTTAGAACCACAGACACAATCCTATCTTAAATGGGCCAATGAAGCGGTACGTCGCGGTGTCAAGCGTGCTCACTTGATTCCCTTTGAGATTGATGGCTCCTTACTGCTCGAATACTTTACCCACGATGGGGTCGGTACCATGGTGGTTGAGGATTCACTGGATGATCTGCGTCCGGCCACGGTCGATGATATCGGGGCGATTTTAAGCTTGATTCAACCGCTTGAAGCCGACGGCACCTTAGTGCCACGTGACCGCGGCGTGATCGAGCGTGATGTTGAGAAATTCACGGTATTGGAGCATGATGGCGTAATTTATGGTTGTGTGGCGGTCTTCCCTTATCCGGAAGAAAAAATGGCCGAGATGGCTTGTTTGATTGTTCATCCCGACTGGCAAACCGCCGGTGACGGTGAGATGCTACTTCGTCATGCCGAGCACAAAGCTAAGGCCATGGGCTGTAAACGTATGTTTGTTTTAACCACTCGCACTTCACATTGGTTTATCAAACGAGGCTTTACTCAGGGCACGGTCAATGATTTGCCCCAGTCTAAGCAGTTGAATTACAATCGTAATCGCAATAGTTTGATCTTTTTCAAAAACTTTAAATCAGGAATATAATATGACCCGTTTAGTTAACTGTGTTAAATACAAGGAAGAAAAAGAGGGCCTAGAGTTCCCTCCCTACCCGGGCGACATTGGCGTTAGAATCTGGGAAAATGTCTCTAAACAAGCTTGGCAAGACTGGATGGATATTCAGACTCGCCTAGTTAACGAGAACCGTCTTAACCTAGCCGATTCTCGTGCCCGCAAATACTTAAGCGGTCAAATGGAGAGTTATTTATTTGAAGGTCAAGATGTTGAGGCCCAAGGCTACGTACCTCCTAGCAAATAAACTCTCGCTTGCATAGAAAATTTAAGGCTGCTTGACTGAAATCGAGCAGCCTTTGTCGTCTTTGTCCTGTTGATCGCTTTACTTTGAGGTTGACAGTGAGTCCGCAGTCACTTAGCTCCTCAAAAACTATCGACCCATACTATGCAAGCCACTACGACTGTTTCGTATCGTGCTGCGGCTGCCATCAGGCCGAGTGATGGTGGTTTTGGTGCTTGAGTAGCCGTAACCGCTATCGATGGTGCCGTAAATTTGCACACCGGAATTACCACCCCAGGCACTTTGTGAAGCACGCACCTGTGGTTCAGCACCGCTATTTAAATTACTGACCGGCCGACGGATTTCCGAGGACGATCCACAGGCCGACAATAGCGACCCTACCACCGCAGCAACAAAAATTAATCTAAAAAAGGCTTTAAACATGGTTAATCACTCCTTTGCCCGCTCTCTAATGAGAATCCTTTAAACAATATCCAGTTTCGCCACACCCAAGGCTAAGGTCTTTTCACCATGCTCCGAGAAGTAAACTCTAGCTGTCGCATCTGAGCCCTGACCCTGCAACTGCATAATCACTCCCTGGCCGAATCTTGAATGACGAACTGTTAAACCGATTTTAAATAGTTTATCACCCACTTGAACCCCTGAATTCATCGGCGCTTTGGCATGACCCGCACGACCGGCACCAACCGTACCGCCCGGGAATCCGACACCGCCAATACCACTGGCACGACCGCTCACTGAACCGCCACTCCAACTGCTCGGTCCGCGTGGCGCCGAATAATAGCTGACTTCCTTAGGAGAGAGCCATTTTTGCGCTTCTTCGGGCATCTCATCGAGAAAGCTAGAGCGAATCGCATAACGTGATTGACCATATAGCATCCGACTCCGCGCCATCGTGATATAGAGACGCTCACGAGCTCGGGTTATGGCCACGTACATAAGACGACGCTCTTCCTCTATACCACCCTCTTCCATAAGACTATTTTCATGAGGAAATAAACCCTCTTCAAGCCCTGTTAAGAAGACAGCGTTAAACTCCAGGCCCTTGGCCGCGTGAATGGTCATCAATTGAATCGCATCCTCACCGCGCTCGGCTTGATTATCTCCGGCCTCTAAGGAAGCGTGTGAAAGGAATTCACCTAAGGCACTGCTTTCTTCAACCGCAAACTCCACATCGGAAACCACCTGCTTAACCATTTCCAGGGCTTTTTTACCCTCGAAATTTTCTTCAAAACTAAAGACTTGTGCCGCGTTAACCAACTCTTCTAAGTTATCGAGGCGATCCTGACCCTCGCGTTCATTGTCATAATGCACTTTTAGACCGGAATGCTCGATCACATGCTGAATTAATTCAGGCAATGTCACTTCCTCAGCAACCGTGCGCATACTATGGATTAACTCAAGAAAGCTGCTCAATGCATTGCCACCGCGACCACTGACGGCACCAACCGCCATGGCCAGATTACAACCGATTTCACGGGCATGATCGCTTAGCGTCTCAAGCGTTCGGGCACCAATGCCACGTGCCGGAAAATTAACCACCCGTAAAAAGGAGGTGTCGTCATCGAGGTTGGAAATTAAACGTAAATAAGCCATCACATGCTTAATTTCTTGGCGCTCATAGAATCGAGTACCGCCATACACACGATAGGCAATGCTGGCATTAAACATGGCGTGCTCAAGGGCACGAGACTGAGCATTACTGCGATATAGAATCGCGATTTCCTGTCGCTCCATGCCATCACGGATTAAGGAACGGATCTCATCGGCCACCCAACGCGCTTCTTCCTGCTCACTGTCAAGCTCCATCATACGCACCGGCTCGCCCTCGCCACGCTCGGTCCATAAGGCCTTACCGAGACGATTAGGATTGTGCTTAATCAATGCATTGGCGCTGTTTAAAATATGCCCATAGGAACGGTAATTCTGCTCAAGACGTACAATATTGCCTTTGGCGTAGTCACGCTCAAAGGCCATCATATTATCGACATTGGCCCCCCTAAAGGCGTAAATCGACTGATCATCATCACCCACCGCAAAGAGTGAGGCACCACCTCCGGCTAATAAACATAACCAACGGTATTGAAGATCATTAGTATCCTGAAACTCATCGATCAATACATGTTGAAAACGGCGCTGATAGTGCTCACGAATCAATTGATTACGGCTCAGCAACTCGTAGCAGCGTAATAAGAGCTCAGTAAAATCAACCACCCCCTCACGTTGACATTGTTCATCATAGAGTTGGTAGAGCTCGATTAATTTATTGCTATGCGGATCCCAAGCCTGTAAATCACCCGAACGCTCACCCTTTTCCTTATGAGAGTTAATAAAACGCTGCACATCACGCACGGGAAACTTTTCTACATCAATCGAATGCGCTTTTAAAAGACGCTTGATGGCCGATTGCTGATCGGAACTATCAAGAATCTGATACTGCTGGGGTAAACCGGCATCACGATAATGCGCTCGCAGCATACGATTACAGAGCCCGTGGAAAGTACCAACCCACATACTGCGCGTATTAAGTGGTGTGATGGAAGCTAGACGCGAGAGCATCTCCTTGGCCGCCTTATTGGTAAAGGTCACTGCCAATAGAGACGCTGGACTTAAGCCCTGCTGAATTAACCACGCCATGCGGCTGGTTAAGACCTTGGTCTTACCACTACCGGCACCGGCCAACACCAAAATATGCTGCTGATCCGTGGTGACAGCGGCTCGTTGCTCATCATTTAATTGCTCTAGCATCGTTGAAAATAGAATTCCTGTGTTCAAAAACTAAAATAGCTGTATATATAAACAGCTTAACCTATTTAGCCGAACGGCGCTCTAAAACGGCAGCAAAAAATCCATCTGTACCATGCACATCCGGTCTTAGGCGCAGATAATCGTCATCGCTACTAAGTCCCTTGATACGGTCACCCAAAGAGTCCACTGCATTAACCCTCGTAAAATCCGTGTTATTAGCTAAGAAACGCTCGATTTGGGCTTCATTTTCCTCAGGTAACACACTGCAGGTGGAATAAACTAAACGGCCACCCGGTGCTACGCAGCGCGCCGCACTTTGTAGAATGCGCTGCTGTAATTCAGTAAACTCAGCCACCCCCTCGGGGCTTTGACGCCACTTCATATCGGGGTTACGTCGCAAGGTACCTAATCCACTACAAGGCGCATCAACCAACACACGCTCGGCCTTGGCGGCCAAACGCTTAACTCGAGGATCATTTTCATGAGCGATTACTACCGGGGTGACATTGGATAAACCACTTCGCGACAAGCGCGGACGGGCACGTGCCAAGCGCGTCTCAGACACATCAAAGGCATAGAGCCGACCGGCCGAACGCATCATGGCGCCTAATAATAAGGTTTTGCCACCGGCACCGGCACAAAAATCAATCACCATATCGCTACGACGCGGACTGACTAAGGCACAAAGAATCTGACTGCCTTCATCCTGTACTTCAAGACTACCATCCTTAAATAAAGGCCAATGATGAACTGCGGGCTTCGCGCTCACCCGAATACCCCACGGTGAAAACGGCGTGACCACAGGCTCTGCGGCGGCATAAGGCCTATCCTGCATTTTCTTGAGCGCATCCTCACGTTGGATTTTCAGTGGATTAACACGTAAATCCAACGGTGCTTTAGTATTTAAAGCTTGAACTAAACTATCTGCATCAGGCAACTCACGGAATTTTTCAGCTAACCAATCCGGCAAACTGTGACGCACCTCCCACGGCATACTGTCTTGAGGCAAGGCATTGACATGCTCTAACCACTCTTTTTCAAAGGGCGTGAGAACCTCGTTAAGATACTCCTCACCCTTGGTCGCAGCCAAACCTAGCAGTGCCAAACGACGAAACTCACTACCTTCGCCGCTTTGAGCAAAATGTCGATAACGGCGCAACTGACGTAATATGTCAAATACTGTTTCGGAAATCTCGCCGCGATCACGCGATCCGAGAGCTCGATTATCTCTAAACCAATGAGCCAAGACAGCATCGGCTGGGTGTTTAAACTTCAAGACCTCAACGAGTACACGCTGTAATTGTTGCAGTCGGGCATTGGCATAATCTGCCGGGCTGCGATCCGCTGTAGCGGTAGTGGCACGTTGCTTTGATACACCAGTACCGGTTTTAGCAACAGTACTGGGACGCCTGTTGCGACTAGCGCTCGGCTTATTTCTTCTATCGACCATCTTAATTACTCATAAAATCTTTAACACTTGAATGGGCAAATAAACGCGGCACCGGCTTAGTCCACTGTACCTCACCCTGCTCATTCAAATAACAATCTCCGCCAACTAAATACTGCACTACCGCAGGATAAAGTAGATGCTCAGTGCTTAACACACGCTCCGTCAAACTTTCCTCATCATCGCTTGCCAATATTGGCACCAAGGATTGAGCAATGGTCGGTCCCGCATCCAGCTCAGGGGTAACAAAGTGCACCGTACTGCCATGCACCGTACAACCGGCTTCGAGCGCTCGCTGATGAGTATCTAAGCCCGGGAATAAAGGTAATAAAGAAGGATGGATATTTATCAGTTTAGCCATAAAATGCTCAACAAATACATCCGTCAAAATACGCATAAATCCGGCTAAAATCACCCAATCCGGTTGATAGCTATCGATACGCGCCATTAAAGCTTGATCAAAGCTTAAACGATCACTGTAATCACGATGTGGCACTAACTCCGTGGTAATTCCCTGCGCCTCGGCCCACACCAATCCGGCACTATCGGCTCGATTAGCAATCACTGCCACCACCTCCATATCGCTACGTCCCTGCGCCATCTGCACAATCGACTGCATATTGGAACCGCGACCGGAAATTAAAATCACTATGCGCTGTGGTTTAGAGCCCGTCGTCTTTTCATTCGCTGCCTGAGGAGAGAGCGAAGAGTTTGAAGTAGTACTTGAATTCATTGAAAAACTCTAAGAAAGTTGTGCAGAAAAACCTTTATTATAGCAAGCTCTAGGGGTGGTTCATGGTAAACTTATGGCCGTGAAAAATACCATTATCCCCAACTCATTTGCCCTTGATGCGGCTGACTTTCCGGGCACCGCACTCACCATTGGCAACTTCGACGGCGTCCACTGTGGCCACGCCCGTCTGCTTTGTCGCCTCAAAAAAATGGCTGAAGAGCGCGGTCTGGCCTGTGGGGTCATGACCTTTACACCCCATCCGCGCGAATATTTTGCCCTTCTCAATCAACGACCAGAACTGATTCCAACACGAATCAGTACCTTGAGGGATAAAATCTGCGCACTACAGCACTTTGGTGCCGACTTTGTGGCCTTAAGCCATTTTAGTCAGGCGCTGGCCCAAACCTCTCCGACTGACTATATCGAAGAAATTCTAATTAAACGACTTAAGGTACGCTATTTATTGGTTGGTAAAGACTTTCGTTTTGGACATAAGCGTCAGGGCGATATTGAGATGCTGCGCGCTTATGGTCAAATCCACGGTTTTGAGGTCGAAACCATTGAGGATATCATTGACCCTCAGGGTGTACGTTATTCCAGCACAGAATTGCGTAACGCCCTATCGTTTGGGGATATCACCTCCGCCAATCGCTTTATGGGGCGCGCTTACAGTATCACCGGGCGTGTGCAACATGGTAAAAAGCTGGGTCGCACCCTAGGTTATCCGACCTTAAACATCAGAGTCATGCCACATTGTGCAATTCGTTCCGGAGTTTATGTGGTCAAAGTTCGTGGTTTATTGGCTAGCACTGAAGAAACTCAAGCTCAACCAAGCATCTCTCAGGACTCACCGCCACTCTGCGGGCTAACAACCAAGAGCCCTGCCATTGCCGGCATTGCCAGTTTAGGTGTCAGACCAACAGTCGACACAAATGGGGAAGTACTGCTCGAAGTGCATCTTATAGATACAACGCTCGATGCATACGGTAAACTAATAACTGTCGAGTTCCTGCAACATGTGCGGGACGAAGAGAAATTCCCCGATTTAGAAACCTTAGTCAGTGCCATGAATCATGACTTGGACACTGCTCGTGAATATTTTAATCAGCATGGACTATAAAAATACATTAAACCTCCCAGAAACACAGTTCCCCATGCGTGGTAACTTAGCTAAACGTGAGCCCGTTTGGATCAAAGAATGGCAAGAAAACAAGGTCTACGAAGCAATTCGTACCGCTTCTAAAGGCAGACCCAAATTCATTTTGCACGATGGCCCTCCATACGCCAACGGTGACATTCACATTGGTCACGCGGTCAATAAGATCTTAAAAGACATTATTCTCAAAAGCCGCAATATGGCCGGCTTTGATGCGCCTTATGTACCGGGTTGGGACTGTCATGGCATGCCGATTGAAATTCAAATCGAAAAGAAATACGGTAAAAACTTACCAACTAAAGAGGTTATGTCTAAAGCCCGCGCCTACGCCATGGAGCAAATAGACAATCAACGCGAAGACTTTATTCGCTTGGGTGTCTTAGGTCAATGGGATGATCCTTACTTAACGCTCAACTTCCAAAACGAAGCGGATGAAATTCGTGCCTTAGCCAAAATGCTCGAAAAAGGCTATATCTTCCGTGGTCTAAAACCGGTTAACTGGTGTTTTGACTGTGGTTCGGCCTTAGCTGAAGCTGAGGTAGAGTATCAAGATCGCGTGGACCCGGCGGTTGATGTGGCTTTTCCTTTTGCGGAAAAAGACCGGCTGGCCAAGGCTTTTGCTCTTGACTCAGTCGGCGATGGCGCTGTGGTTATATGGACCACCACACCGTGGACCGTGGTAGCTAACCAAGCACTTAATATTCACCCTGAGTTAGAGTATGTCTTAGTAAAAGTCACACCGGCTCTGGCCAGTGGTGAGTTATTACTTTTAGCCAAGGACCGTTACGAGGCCTGCTTAGAAGCGTATGGTCTCAAAGGCGAGGTGTTGGCGACGTGTTTAGGTGAAGCCCTTGAAAATATCGCGTTCCACCATCCTTTGGCAAGCGTCGATGCAGGCTACGACCGTCTCTCTAAAATCAATCTAGCGGATTATGTCACGGTTGATGCCGGTACCGGGATTGTTCACTCCTCACCGGCTTACGGTGTCGAGGACTTTAGTACCTGCAAGAGCTACGGCATGAATGACGATGAGATCCTGAACCCGGTGATGGGCAATGGCGTTTACGCTGACAGCTTGGCACTCTTTGGTGGCATGAAAATCTGGGATGCTAATCCAAAAATTTTTGACGCTCTAAAAGCATCGGGCAATTTGATTAAATTAGAAAATCTGAACCACAGCTACATGCATTGTTGGCGCCACAAGACGCCGGTTATTTACCGCGCCACCAGTCAGTGGTTTGCCGGTATGGACAAAACCCCAAATGACGGTAGCCGCACATTACGTGAGGTTGCGCTAGAAGGTGTGGACAATACCAACTTCTACCCTGCTTGGGGTCGCGCTCGCTTACACAGCATGATCGCTAATCGCCCTGACTGGACCCTATCGCGCCAACGCCAATGGGGTGTACCGATGGCATTCTTTGTCCACAAGGAAACAGGTGAATTACACCCACGTTCAGTCGAGTTATTAGAGCAAGTTGCTCAACTCGTCGAAAAAGCAGGGATTGAAAGCTGGCAGTCGGTTGAGGTTAGTGATTTCCTTGGTGATGAGGCTGATCAGTACGAGAAAAATCGTGACACTTTGGACGTCTGGTTTGATTCCGGCACCACGCACGCGCATGTGATGGGCGGTCAAAACCATGATTTCAAAGCCTCGCACGCTGATGATTTGCGCTGGCCTGCGGATCTTTATCTAGAGGGTTCGGATCAGCATCGCGGTTGGTTCCACTCGTCTTTATTGACCTCGTCCATGCTGTTTGGTCGCCCCCCTTATGATGGTCTCTTAACTCACGGCTTCGTGGTCGATGGTAAGGGTCGCAAGATGAGCAAGTCTATGGGCAATGTCATTGCTCCTCAACAGGTTTCCGATAGTCTGGGTGCTGAAATTATTCGTCTCTGGACCGCTGCTACCGATTATTCCGGTGAGTTGTCGATTTCCGATCAAATTTTAAAGCGTGTCGTCGAAAGCTATCGTCGTATTCGTAATACCTTGTGTTTCTTACTCGGCAACTTAAGCGACTTTGACGCGAGCAAGGATTTAATTGCACCGGAGCAGCTATTGGAAGTCGATCGCTTTGCTATAGCCTCTGCTGCCAATATGCAATCGTATATTCAATCGCTTTATGAAAAATACGAGTTCCACCCGGCCGTGCACCGTCTACAGATCTACTGCTCTGAGGACTTAGGGGCTTTCTATCTGGATATCCTAAAGGATCGTCTCTACACCACCGCAAGAGAGAGTGTCGCTCGTCGTTCAGCGCAGACAGCGCTCTACTATATCACCATGACCTTGGTGAAATTAATGGCGCCAATTCTCTCCTTTACTTGTGAAGAGGCTTGGACAGAAATGCGTCGCACCTTCCTCAAAAACACCTCAGTAGCAGATGGCTTAACCATTTTTACCGAGTTATTCGAGGAGTTACCGACGATTGAAGGTACTGAAGACTTACTGGCCAAATGGTCCCGTATCTTGGAAATCCGCGCCCAACTTAATAAGGATTTGGAAGAAGTCCGCAGCCAAGGCAATATCGGCTCAGCCCTGCAGGCCGAAGTCGATGTTTATGCCGCCGGTAGTGATTATGAACTGCTTCAGAGCTTGGGCGATGATTTAAGATTTGTCTTTATCGTCTCTCGCGCTAGCCTACACCAAGCTGCCGATGGTGCAGACAGCGTAGAGCCACGCTTTGAAATCGCCGCTTCCCAGCATGAGAAATGCGAACGTTGTTGGCACTACCGCGAAGACGTGAATCAAAACCCTGAACATCCGGGCATTTGTGGTCGTTGCGTAGAGAACCTAACCGCCGATGGTGAGGAACGTCACTATGCCTAAGCAGGCGCAGTCGCAAGAATCGACGTTGTTAGCAGAATCACAGCCAACAGCGTCGACAAGTACAAGCAATACAGCAACTGTGCCTTTTAGTCGTTGGTTAATCATCGCGGCTGTCTTGATTGTGTTGGACCAAATCAGTAAGTGGTATTTTGAATTAAATTTTCAATTTGCCGAACGCCTTAATGTCTTGCCCTTCTTTGACTTTATTCTGGTCTACAACACCGGCGCCGCCTTTAGCTTTCTGGCCAATCATGGTGGTTGGCAACGTTGGTTTTTTGCTGCGCTCAGTATCATTGCCAGTGTGATCATTGTCTATCTACTGCGTCGCAATAGCGGTAAAACCTTGTTCAGTCTAGCACTCACCTTGATACTTGCCGGTGCCTTGGGTAATCTAATCGATAGACTGATACTCGGTCATGTGATTGATTTTTTACTATTTTACTGGGGTGATCGCTATTTTCCGGCTTTTAATCTAGCCGACTGCTTTATCACCGTGGGTGCTGCTTTATTGATTTTGGATGAACTCATCCGAATCCGCCGAGACAAATAAAAAAGCACTCAACAGTAGACTACAAAGGAAAATTAAAATGGCGCAGTTACTTAGTGGAAAGCGTATCGTGCTAGGATTAACCGGCGGTATTGCCTGTTATAAAAGCGCAGAATTAACTCGACGTCTACAAGATGCAGGCGCCTCAATTCAGGTCGTGATGACTGATGCAGCCTGCTCATTTATTACCCCCACAACGATGCAAGCCTTGTCGGGTAATCATGTCTATAGAGAAACAATCGATCCCACGATGGATAACAGCATGGCGCATATTAATTTGAGCCGTGAAGCCGATGCCATTTTAATTGCCCCCTGCACTGCCGATTTTATTGCTAAATTAGCGCATGGCATGGCGGACGATTTATTATCCAGTCTATGCTTGGCCCGTGGCGCTTGCCCGCTGATTATTGCGCCGGCGATGAACCGCGAAATGTGGGCTCATCCGGCAACTCAACGCAATTTAAACACCTTGAGACAGGACGGCGTACATATTTGGGGTCCTGGTGTCGGTGACCAAGCCTGTGGTGAGATCGGCTCTGGTCGCATGCTGGAAGTCCCTGAGCTGGTTGAAGAAGCCGTGATGTTCTTTACGCCAAAACTCCTTCAAGGTTTAAAGATTTTAATCACTGCCGGACCGACCGAAGAAGCGATTGATCCGGTGCGCGTGATTAGTAATCGCTCCTCCGGCAAAACCGGTTATGCAATTGCCGCCGCCGCTCATCGTGCCGGTGCCGAAGTCACACTGATTTCCGGACCAACCGCTCTACCGCCCCCCTACGATGTGAACTTTATTACCGCACGTTCTGCCCGTGATATGTACCATGCCGTGATGGCCCAAGCACGACAGCATGATATCTTTATCTCAGTGGCTGCGGTCGCCGACTGGTATATTAAAAACAGTAGCACCAGCAAAATCAAAAAAACCGCGGACGGTGGTTTTCCCGCCCTCGAGTTTGCACCCAATCCGGATATCCTTGCCGAGGTCGCCGCCATGGAAGATGGTCCATGGCCTATTGGTTTTGCTGCAGAAACGGATAATTTATACGAATACGCGGAAGCTAAAAGACTGCGCAAAAAGCTGCCCCTGATCGTCGGCAATCTGGCCCATGAGGTGATGGATCAGGATGTCACCCGCTTCGTCCTGTTTGGTGATTCAGGGGTGACCGAAATGCCACCGGCACCGAAACCGGCTGCCGCCTCGGCCCTCATCCAAGAAATAAGTCGTCGTTATCACTTAAGGTAAACAATGGAAGAATATATAGACCTTTTCTTGAATTTTATTTCTGAAAATGAGTCTTGGGCTCCACCACTGATTGGTCTGATGGCCTTTCTTGAGTCTATATTTTTAATTGGCTTGATAATGCCGGCGACAGTGATCATGGTTGCTACCGGCGCCTTAATCGGCGCTGAAGCCCTTGAACTATTACCGATTACAATTGCAGCTTCCATCGGTTGCTTCTTGGGAGATAATGTCTCTTACTATGTCGGTCGCAAAGTCCGTCCCGGTCTAGTAAAAACGGAGTTATTTCGCAAGCACCGAAATATCATCTTACGCTCGCACCTATTGTTTCGTAAATACGGTATCTACGCAGTCTTCCTCGGTCGCTTTCTTGGCCCCTTACGCTCCACCGTACCCACCGTGGCCGGCGTCCTCAGAGTGCCGATTATCAAATTCCAAATCGCCAATTTTTGTTCAGCCATTATCTGGCCACCGCTTTACATGCTACCCGGTATTGTTATCATTTAAGGCATGCTGGATTACCTTGAACATATGATTAACTTCATACATAAAGACTAAAGTCGAGCTACGGTCATTATATTTATCGGAGACTTTATTAGCCCCTTATACCCTAACTTTGCAACAACTATTGGGGTTTTTAAACTTAATCAGCTCCGTTTTGAAAGCGCCAATATTGCCTCAGCTATTGTCTGACCCTTGGGGTTTTTATTACTGGCTTATTTAATTGTAATTTAAATTTAAACTTAAAATAGGTATTTAAAGATGTTAGTGAATCTGAAAATTATTGATAAACGCATGGAAGATCAACTCCCGCAATATGCAACTCCGGGCTCCGCAGGTCTGGATTTGCGTGCCTGTATTGATGAGACCATCATCTTGGAACCCGGTCAAACCGAATTAGTCCCTACCGGCTTAGCGATTCACTTGGACAACCCCGGTTATGCGGCGATGATTTTACCGCGCTCAGGTCTAGGTCATAAGCACGGCATTGTCCTTGGCAACTTAGTCGGCTTAATTGACTCAGACTACCAAGGCGAATTAATGGTTTCCGTATGGAATCGTGGTCAACAACGCTTTAGCTTGGAGCCTATGGAACGTCTTGCGCAACTAGTCGTCGTACCCGTACATCAGGTACAATTTCGTATTGTTGATGAGTTTCATCAAAGTGATCGCGGTGCCGGCGGCTTTGGTAGCACGGGCAAAAACTAAGATTAATAAATCAGAGGACCTTAATTAAGATGATTAACTCCGCCCCCTCTTTACTCCAAAAGAAACTCCTTAAGAGTTTAGGACTGTCTTGCTTTGGCTTAGCATTAGGTCTTAATAGCCTAGTTAGTGGTGTCGCTATCGCTGATGAAGCTGTCAATTACCCTGAAAAAGCCATCCGCTTTGTGGTGCCTTACGCACCGGGTGGCCCTTTAGATGCGGCGGCTCGACAACTAGGTGAACGCGTTCAAGAAACGCTAGGTCAAAGCGTCGTGGTCGAAAATAAAGCCGGTGCCGGTGGCAATATCGGTCTTAGCACAGTCGCTCAGGCTAAGCCTGATGGCTACACCCTAGGCATGGGCGCTGTTGCCACCATGGCGATTAACCCTTGGCTTTATAAGAACATGCCTTTTGATCCGGCCAAAGACTTTTCCCCGATTATTCTCTTATCGAATGTACCGAATGTACTGATCTTAAATAAAGAGTTTGCTGCGGATAACAATATTACTGATGTGAAGAGCTTAATCGCTTATTTAGCAGAACACGGTGATGATATTAACTACAGTTCGGGTGGCAATGGCAGTGCCGGCCACTTAGCAGCCGAGCTATTTAAGCAACGCGCTGAAGTCGAGATGCTTCATATCCCTTATCAGGGTGCGAGTCCGGCCAAACTGGCTTTACTTGCTAATCAAACACAAATTATGTTTGATAACTTGGCTTCAGCCCTACCACAAATCCAAGGCGGTGAGGTAGTTGCCTTAGCCGTCACCACCAAAGAGCGTAGCTCATTCCTCGCGGATTTGCCTACCATCGAAGAAAGCGGTATTGAAAACTTTGATATTGGTACCTGGTTCGGTGTGGTCAGCCCTGCCGGCACACCGGAAGGTGTCATTGAAAAGCTTAACCAAGCTTATGCTGCAGGCATGCAAGACGAACGTGTGCAAACTCAAATGCGCAATATGGGTTCTGATTTAGCACCGGGCAGTGCCCAAGACTTTAGTGACTATGCTAAATCTGAACTAGCCAAGTATAAAGAGATTGTTGAATCGGCTGACGTTAAGCTGGATTAAGACAATCCCCATGATTAAGGCCCCGGCAACTTGTACCGGGGCCTTAATTTTTGGCATCACACGCTAACTAGATCTTGCAGGATTCGCACTCAACACTGTCTTCAACGACCGCCTCAGCATCACGCTGTTCCATCTTCTCCTGATTTGCTTTTTCGATAGCGTCAAAGTCTATCTCTTCTAAAAACTCAAAATTATCATCAGACATAAAATCTCCTTAGTAATCGTTGCTAGAGATTAAGAATAACCTTTTGAGGCTTGATGATCAATGTGTTTGGATTTAAGCAGCGTAAACCGTATTAATAATGGTGTAGGTTCTTAGTGATGGTTAAATTTTAACAATTACGCATAAGAAAGCCCTCATAGTCAAACTATGAGGGCTTTGAATCTGGCGCGCCCGGCAGGAATTGAACCCACGACCTCTTGGTTCGTAGCCAAGCACTCTAATCCAACTGAGCTACGGGCGCTTATAGTAGTTAATTTGGTGGCTCTTCCCCGACTCGAACGGGGGACCTGCGGATTATGATTCCGTCGCTCTAACCAACTGAGCTAAAGAGCCTATCAAACAACCTAAGAAAAAGATTATATGTGAAAAAAATCATACTGTCAACCTATGTAGAATAAAAAATTAAATAATTACTTAATTTGCCACATAAACACGACACCGCTTCAAATTTGTTGTCATCCAAGACTTACCCCTTCAAGCTCCGACTCATGGGCGTTACTAACTCACTACTAAAAAGCCATTGTGTCTAAAGTGTCTAAACTATAACTAAAGACTATCTTTAAAAAAAAGAAATAGCCAACAACAAGACAACGTTATAAATTGTTACATCCCATGAGTTGAAGGAAAATCATTTGATTGCAAAAATTTTGTATTCAGGGGTCATAATCAGTTAATATTGTGGGTTCAAGCAGTAGCTTTTTTATACGTATTTTGTATCTTTAGGTTACAGCTTTCATTTACACCAAGGATGGAGTATTAAACACATGAAAAAAATATTTAAAACTCTCGTTTTGCCTGTCGCTTTATCAATGGCGGGTATTGTGGGGACAGCACAAGCTCAATCACCTTTAGTGATTAAATTCGCTCACGTCGTAGCGGAAACCACACCTAAGGGTCAAGGCGCCTTATTATTTAAGGAAAAAGCTGAGGAGCGTTTGGGCGACAAGGTAAAGGTTGAGGTTTATCCTAACTCTTCACTTTACGGTGATGGTCAGGAGATGGATGCCCTGCTTTCAGGTGACGTGCATTTATTAGCTCCTTCTTTAGCTAAATTTGAGCATTTTCAAAAGAAAATTCAAATTTTTGACTTACCATTCTTATTTCAAAACTTAGAGGCTGTTGACCGTTTCCAACAGGGCGAAGCCGGTCAAAGCCTTCTAAAAAGCATGGAAGATAAAAACATCACCGGTTTAGCTTACTGGCACAATGGCATGAAGCAGTTATCTGCTAACCAGGAATTACGCGTACCTCGTGATGCGCGTGGTCTACGCTTCCGTGTACAAGCTTCTAACGTCCTTGAAGAGCAGTTCAAAGCACTTCGTGCTAACCCACGTAAGATCGCTTTTGCGGAAGTTTATCAGTCATTACAAACCGGCGTAGTTAACGGTGCTGAAAACACTTACTCAAACATCTACTCTCAAAAAGTTCACGAAGTTCAAAAGTTCATCACTGAATCTAACCACGGTATTATTGACTACATGGTCATTACCAACACCAAATTCTGGAATGGCTTAGATGCAGATCTTCGTACGGCGCTTGAAGAAGTCATGGCTGAAGTAACTGTAGAAGTTAACAAAATGGCTAAAGACCTTAACGACGGTGATAAACAAAACATCGTTGACGCAGGTACTACCGAGATCACCATCCTCACCCCAGAAGAGCGTGATCAATGGCGTGAGGCTGTTCAACCTGTTTGGAAGAAATTCGAAGATGAAATCGGCGCTGATTTAATTCAAGCGGCGGTAGAATCTAACGAAGGTTAATTCTTTACTATGTGAATTGCAAAGCCCCCTAAGCCTTACAACACTCAGGGGGCATTTTATTAGAAAAAATAAAATTTTTAGTTTGACTGTATTTTAAGCAGCTCTAGACAACAAGCTTTGTTTTAAATTTTAGGTTCACATCTTTTCCAGCTTTTAAGGTCAAGGAAAACTTATGTTTATGGATACCTACCGCAAGATGGACAAAATATGGCAGAAAACTGAAAAGCTTCTGATCGTTTTTGTGCTCTCTGCGATGACAATTGTCACCTTTTTCTACACCATGGTTAATAACCTCTATGTACCGTTTTACGGTCTTGGCGGTTGGTTTGTAGATACCGCTGCCGGTGATTTTTTTGATGCCATTGGTGATTTTATAATGGATACCGCAGCTGCCTTTAACTGGGCTAATGAGTTCACTGCTGTGTGCTTTGCTTGGTTAATTTTCTTCTGTATGTCATACGGCGTACGCATCGGCGGCCACATCGGTGTGGATGCTCTGATCAATCTATTTCAAACTCGCACTAAGCGTGTTTTCGCTTTTATCGGTTTATCAGCCTGCTTGCTTTACGGCATTATTATGTTTGAAGCTAGCCTTGAATGGGTTTATACCTTTTACAAATACGGCACTCTAACCAATGGTCTTGACCGCTTTGGCGTTGCTCGTTGGCATGTGACTATTATCGTACCGATTGGCTTTTTATTATTTATCATCCGTTACCTGGAAATCGGCTACCGCTTGATCAAAGGTGAGCAAGACAGTCTCGGTTTAGCTAATGAAGCCAAAGACGCTGTTGATGAGCTTTCCGTCAATAATCCCATGAATGACACTAACATCGCAGCGGAGAATAAGTAATGACGATTCTTGTTTTATTTACCTTACTTTTCGGTCTGATGCTTATCGGTGTGCCTATTGCTATATCTTTAGGCTTATCCAGTGCTGTAACCATCATGTTCTTTAGTCCGGACTCAGTTCGCGGTCTAGTGATCAAGATGTTTGAAACTTCCGAACACTATACTTTATTAGCCATTCCTTTCTTCTTAATCGCTGGTGCCTTTATGACCACGGGTGGTGTAGCAAGACGTCTAATTGACTTTGCTAATGCCTGTGTGGGTCACGTGCGCGGTGGTTTAGCGATTGGTTCTGTACTGGCTTGTATGCTATTTGCTGCTCTTTCTGGCTCCAGTCCAGCAACGGTTGCTGCAGTCGGTTCAATTGCGATTGCCGGTATGGTTCGTTCCGGTTATCCTATAGAGTTCGGTGCAGGTATTATTTGTAATGCCGGTACCTTAGGCATTTTGATTCCGCCTTCGATTGTGATGGTTGTTTACGCCGCCGCCACTGAGCAGTCCGTCGGTAAAATGTTTATCGCCGGTGTGGTTCCCGGGTTATTACTGGGCTTAGCATTAATGGTCGCTATTTATATTGTGGCGCGCATCAAAAAGCTACCGGCTCAACCTAGGGCATCTTTCCGCGAGTGGTTTGGTGCCTTAAGACAATCGCTCTGGGGATTGTTGCTGATTGTGATTATCCTAGGTGGTATTTACTCCGGTATGTACACACCCACTGAGGCAGCAGCGGTTGCGGCGGTTTATTCGGCCTTTATTGCCCTCTTCGTCTACAAAGACATGGGCATCAAAGATCTGCCTAAGGTGATGCTGGACTCGGGCAAAATGACCGTGATGCTGATGTTTATTATCGCCAACGCTATGTTATTTGCCCATGTATTGACAACTGAGCAAATTCCTCAGCTAATCTCTCAATGGGTACTAGGCCTCGGTTTAGAGCCATGGATGTTCCTAATTGTAGTTAACTTGGTTTTACTGGTTGCCGGTAACTTTATGGAGCCATCCGCGATTATTTTAATTATGGCGCCGATTTTCTTCCCTATTGCCGTGCAGCTTGGAATTGATCCGATTCACTTCGGTATCATCATGGTGGTGAATATGGAAATTGGTCTCATCACACCGCCAGTGGGTCTGAATTTGTTTGTGACCTCAGCCGTGACGGGAATGCCGATTACCAGAACCATTAAAGCGGCAATGCCATGGTTATTAATCTTATTAGGCTTCTTAATTGTGATTACATATGTACCGTTTATTTCTCTCGGTTTACCGGAGTTACTGGGTGCTAAGTAAGTTCTAATCCAATTAGTCTGATCGCTTTAAATCCAACATCCCGCCTACCCAGTAGGCGGGATGTTTTGTTTATAAAGTAATTCACAAATACAAAAGCCTCGACACAGGGTCGAGGCTTTTTTGGGACTATCAAGAAGCGAGTTAAGCTTCTAGTTCTAGGTTTTTCTTAGAGCTACCCAGACCCAGATAACTTTCAATCACGCCAGGGTGATTTAAAAGCTCTGACGCCGGTCCACTTAGACTTAAGCGACCCATTTCCAGTACATAAGCATAATCTGCGATTTGTAAAGCAGCGCGGGCATTTTGTTCAACCAATAGAATCGATGCACCCTCGTCTCGCAAGTACTGAATCACCTGGAAAATCTCACGTACAATCAAAGGCGCTAGACCTAGACTGGGTTCATCCAATAACAATAAACTTGGATTGGTCATCAAGGCACGACCCAAAGCTAACATCTGACGCTCACCACCGGATAAAGTACCGGCGTATTGCTTACGACGTTCTTCTAAACGCGGGAATAACTGATATATATCTTTAAGCTTATACTGGCGGACGCCGTCCTTGTCTGAACGGAATCTAAAAGCACCTAAAATCAGGTTATCTTCGACTGTCATCGAGTTAAAGAGTTCGCGCGTCTCCGGGACTAAACTAAGACCACGCGCGACCCGTCGCTCTACCTCAAGGGCAGAGATATTTTCACCTAAATAATTGACTGTACCGGTACTACGGCCATTGGTTGGCAAATTACCCATCAGCGCATTCATCAGGCTGCTCTTACCTGCACCATTGACACCAATCACCGTCACAATCTGACTTGGACGAATATTAATGCTGACTTCTTCGACCGCTTGGACTTGACCATAATAAACCGAGATAGTTTGGGCATCCAATAAAAGTTCGTGTTGATTACTCATCTGCCACCCCCCCTAAGTAGGCTTCCAATACCGCCGGGTTAGTTTGTACCTCAGTCGGGGTACCTTCAGCAATTTGGGTCCCGAAGTCCATAACCACTAGGTGATTTGTTAAGCGCATAACAAAATCCATATCATGCTCAACCAGTAAAATACTCATGCCCTCATCGCGTAAGGCACGTAGTACGGTTGCTAATTCCTCTTTTTCCTTGTAACGTAAACCGGCTGCCGGCTCATCGAGTAACAACAAGCTTGGATCCAAGCAAAGCGCACGAGCAATTTCCACAATGCGCTGTTGACCTAAGGATAAACCACCGACCGGCATTAAGGCATAATCCTCAAGGCCGACACGACGAAGTTGCTTCATCGCTTCATCTAAAAGTTGATGCTCAGAATCGCTTTCTAAATGCAAGGCACCACGCAAAGCGCCACTACTGGCACGCAAGTGAGCGCCCAAAGCTACGTTTTCGACGACACTGATATCCGACAGTAATTGTACGTGCTGGAAGGTTCTGGCCACACCTAATTTGGCAATACGATGCGCCGGCCAGTTAGAGATATCTTGCCCATGGAAAAGCACCTTGCCCGCGGTCAAATTTAAGACCCCGGTTAACAGGTTAAAAGTCGTACTCTTACCGGCACCGTTGGGGCCAATTAAACCCATAATTTCACCCGGTTTAATTTCAAAGCTGATGTCATTTACCGCAACTAGACCGCCAAACTCCTTACGGACATTTTGGACCTGCAAAATCGCTTTACCCGAATCAACAGCAATAGTACTGATATCCTCTCTAGGCGGCAAAGGCTCTGTAGGTGTCTGCAGTCGTAAACGCTCAACACCGTAGGCCAACTGTGTACCAACGCTCTCTGCTGTCGTGTCAGCGGTACGGGCAGCCTTTAAACGTTTGATCCATTCAACAACTAAAGGAATGAGGCCCTGGCGTGCATATTGCAAGATCAAGATCATCATGATGCCAAAAAAGACCATCTCGACGTTGACATTACTACCAATTAATTTAGGCGCAATATTTTGAATTTGATCTCGCAGAACCAAGATAATAGCGGCACCGAAAATCGCTCCCCAAAGACTGGTAAAACCGCCGATAATCGCCATAAAGAGGTATTCGATACCGTAGTTCAAACCAAAGGTACTTGGACTGACCGCGCGCTGTTCATGAGCATATAACCATCCGGCCAAACCGGCTAATAAGGCGGCATAAACAAAGGCCAGCATTTTGTAGTGATGCGTTTTCACACCAAAAGACCGAGCCATGCCCTCACCACGATTCAAAGCACGGATTGCACGACCGGTACGAGAATTCAATAGATTCTGGCTTAACCACAGCGCCACTAAAACACAGAACCAGATTAAATAGAAGTTATTACGCGCCGGTTGCAAAGAAATACCAAAAATATGAATCGGCGGCACACCCGGCAAACCATCGTGGCGACCTAAAAAGCCCATATTACCGAATAAATAGTAAAAGACTAAACAAAGTGCAATGGTACTTAAAGGTAAAAAGTGACCCGACAGACGTAAGGTTAATTGACCTAAGAGCCAAGCTACGATTCCGGTAATCACCAGACCGACAGCCAAACCGAGAAAAGGCGAATAACCTAAGGTCACGGTCATATAAGCGGTAGCATACGCACCAATACCGACAAAAGCCGCCTGACCAAATGAAGTCATACCGGCAGAGCCCGTCAAAATCACCAAACCGAAAACAACCAAGGCCGAGATACCGATGCTGTTCATCTGGTTAATCCAGAATTCCGGTACCATGGATAACTGCGGCAAAATAATCAGCGCAATAATAAACAATAAGACAAAGGGATTAAATTTCCGCAGCTTTTTAGTTTTGACTACTGTTTGATCCTGTTTTATTACTTCTTGAGAAGGTTTTATCTGTTCCATCTTACTCCTCCTCATCATGTTTTTGAATGGTTAATGAACGGACTAAAAGCACCGGTAAAATCAGGGTAAAGACGATAACTTCCTTGTAATCACTCGCCCAGAAAGTACTGAAGGCCTCGATAAGACCGACAATAACGGCAGCCACAGCGGCGATTGGATAACTGACTAAGCCCCCGATAATGGCACCGACAAAGCCTTTTAAGCCAATCATAAAACCGGTTTCATAAGTAATCGTAATAAAGGACACCAATAAAATTCCCGAAACCACCCCTATCAAAGCAGTAATCCAAAAAGAGATATAACCGGAGAGACTGGTGCTGATGCCCATTAAGCGAGCGCCCTTTCTATTTACGGCGGTTGCTCTTAGGGCTTTACCATAAATGGTTTTTTCAAAGAAAAAGTACAGACCCACAATAATCAACACCGTCATGGCAATGACAAAGAGACTTTGATAGGTCCACATCAGACCGAAGAACTCGACCGAACCATCAAAGAATGGCTCGGAAACACGCCAACCCTCAGCCCCAAAAAACACTAAACCTAGGCCTACAAAAGCAAAGTGCATGGCAATAGAAATAATTAACAACAATAAGCTCGGCGCCTCGGCAACCGGCTGGAAGACCAAACGATAAACCATTGGACCTACCGGCACGATTAACAGCATGGTCAATAAGGCCTTAATCCAGATTGACGGGTCAGTGGCCAAAATCGGTGGCACCAAAAAGGCCAACAGCAATGGCAAGACCAAATTAAGCACAGCACTCTTTAACATATTTGTGGTCGAGCAACTGCGTTTGACTAGAAAACGATAGAGGTCCATCAAAAGGATGATGCCTCCAAAGACCGGCAACAGCCAAATAGTCGCGGGCGTTTGACCATTGACCATAATGGCGAAGGTCAATGCGCCAAAAGACACAAACTCACCTTGAGCGATAAAAATTATTCGTGTAACAGCAAACACGAGCACCAGTGCTACTGCCATCAGGGCGTAGATTACCCCAGTTACCAAACCATCCTGCATAAGGATTTTGGCGATTTCCCAATTCATACTATGTACTTGTTCGAAAAGTTGTTGCTTTATAAGCAAAAAAACTAAATCGGAACACTTTATGCTCCTGATTTAATCAATAGTCGACTAAGTTTTTTTAAGAAGTTAATGAGTAACAAAGTCGAACTATCTAGTGATTTAAAAGCGCCGGACTCGAATAACGTCCGGCGACTGAGATGTGAATAGAGAATTTTACTCTAAATCAGGATCATATACCCACTTACCATCTTGGACCTTAATCACAACACGAGCGCGTTCGTCGAGACCGGTGTGGTTGTCTTTAGAGGTATTGAAAACACCGTGAACACCTAGCACATCCTTGTGGTTTTCCAAAGCATCGCGCATGGCTGCACGGAATTCCTCAGTACCCGGTTTAGCACCGCTTTCTAACGCATGTGGTATGGCAGAATTAATCAGCACTGATGCATCCCACATGTGCGCACCAAAGCTATTAACCGTACCCTCGCCGAATTTGTCATTATAAAGTTTAATGTACTCAACGCCGCCTGCTTTAGATGGATGAGAATCATCTAACTGCTCTGCGACAACGACCGGACCTACAGGCAAAATCACACCCTCACAGGCATTGCCGCAGACACGTAAGAAATCGTTATTGGCTGAACCGTGAGTATGGTAGGTCACGCCCTTGAAACCACGCTGAATTAATTCACGCTGCGGCAAGGCACCCGGGGTCCCAGCAGTACCGATTAAAACCGCATCGGGCTTAGCGGAAATAAGCTTCATCACCTGACCGGTCACACTGGTATCACTACGGGCAAAACTTTCTTTGGCCACGACCTCGATGCCTGAGCCCTCGAGTGCTTTTTCTAATTCGGTTAACCAACCAGTACCATAAGCATCGGCAAAACCAATGTAGCCGACTCTTTTAATGCCCTGCTTTTCCATGTTTTTGCGAATTGCTGAGGCCATTAACGCGTCATTTTGTGGGGTTTTAAAAGCCCAAATCTTAGCGCCTTCTTGGGGCTCTACAACCACGGCGTTACCTGCTAAACTAATCACAGGCACCTTCATCTCGGCACCAACGTCAACCATACCGAGTGATCCCGGAGTCACCGTACTACCCACCATGACGTCGATATTTTGCTCACTAATCAACTTACGCATATTGCGCACAGCCTGAGCCGTATCGGTCGCATCGTCTAGCACGAAGTATTTAACCTCTACATCACCTACTTTAGTAGGCACAATTTCAACTGTATTACGCTCGTGTATACCTAATGAGGCAGCCGGACCGGTAGCTGATACAGACACACCAACATTGACTGTCTGGGCCATGATCGAACCGGCAGCCAATAAAGATGACATAAGTACGCTTAGCTTGGTGAGTTTAAGAGTCTTCATTTACACTCCGTTTTATGCTTAGGTTTTGTTGATAAAGAGATAATTTTAACAGAAAGATTTTGTCACTAATAAAAAGCTCTGATATTAACTAATAAAGAAAAAGCAGCTTAATATAATAGCTATTCTCAAAGCGTGTAAAATCCACCAACAGAATTTGACAGCACGAGGATAAAGCTCTACTCAGTCTGATAAACTAAGAGCCCTAGCGTAACACGACAAAAAACACCTATGAATAAAATAATTTTTGATTTTCTACCACTTATTCTTTTCTTTATAGCCCTGAAATTGGGCGACATTTATTTAGCCACTATCGTCGCGATGGCAGCAACTGTTCTACAGATAATTTGGTTAAAAGCCAGAAAACAAAAAATCGAAACCAGTCATTGGCTTAATCTAATTGTGATTGTGCTGTTTGGTGGTTTAACCATTTATTTACAAGATGAAAGTTTCATCAAGTGGAAACCCACCGTCCTCTATTGGGTCTTTGCCTTTATTATCAGCGGTGCTCTGCTTATTTTTAAAAACAACTTGATTAAGCGCTTGATGGGCACACAAATCACCCTACCGGAACCCGTATGGACAAAATTAGCCTATAGTTGGTCGGCATTTTTTGTGCTTATGGGTATACTGAATCTATTTGTGGCTTTTTCCGGTTACTTCACAACCGATCAGTGGGCCACCTTTAAAGTGTTCGGTTTAACCATATTATTAATCGTTTTTATTATTGGACAGTCCTTAATGCTTGCTAAATACATGCAAGACGATGACAGTCAAGCCTAAGACGTATTAATTATAATAATGAACTTTTAAAGTAATTGACAGTCCATCTACATTAGACCTTATGGAGATACATATGAGTGAGCAAGTAAACACGAGTGCGCCTGAGGAGCGAGTTGATATAATTCGCGAGCGTCTAGCCGCTTTAGAGCCGATTGAGTTAGAAGTGCTAAATGACTCACATCAGCACGCGCAGCACGCTGGCAATCGCGATGGTGCCAATCACTTTACGGTGATCATGCGTTCAGCAAAATTTGACGGTGTCTCCCGTGTACAGCGCCAACGTATGGTTTATGCATTGGTTGAGGATATGATGCCTTTTCCGCTCCACGCTCTGATTTTAAAGCTTTACGGCTCTAATGAGTAAACTCTTTTTTTGCACTTAATAACAAGGATTTATAGGATATCTATGAAACGCTTAATTTTAGCGGCAGCTGTCGCATTAGCCTTTCCTGCCTATGCGCAAAACGCTGCAACGGTAAATGGCCAAGTTATTCCACAAACTGAAATCGACACCTTGATCAAAGCCATGTCTTCACGCGGCATGGAGGATACTGCGGAAAATCGCAAACTGATCTTGGAGCAGTTGATTACCGGTGAGGTTTTATCTCAAGAAGCCATTAAACAAGGCCTGGACAAAGACGAGCAAACCCGCCTGTTAATTGAAAATTCTCGCAAAGAGATTTTAATTAACTCCCTCATCGCCAAGTGGATGGAAGACAATTCACCTTCCGATGCTGACGTTGACAAGGCATATGAAGAACTGCTTGCCGATGCCAAGGAAACCAAGGAATACAACATTCGTCACATTCTGCTCAAAGAAGAAAAAGAAGCTCAAGACCTTCTTAAGCAAATCAAAGACAAAAAAATCGACTTTGCTGAAGCAGCAAAAGAAAACTCCATGGATATCGGCTCCGGCCAACAAGGCGGTAGTTTAGGTTGGGCTGAGGCCGACAACTTTGTGCCTGAGTTTGCTGAGGCCGTAGTGGCTGCAAAGGCCAACGAGATCGTTGCTGAGCCTGTGCAGAGTCAGTTCGGTTGGCATATTATTGAGGTAGTAGACGAGCGCTCAGTTGAAGCCCCTTCTAAAGAAGAAGCCACGCCTAGCTTAAAGCAGATGATTCAACAACAACAGCTACAGGATTACGTGGAAAAACTTCGTGAATCTGCCACTGTCGTAGAGTCTGAAGAAGAAGCTAAAAAGTAATTTCTCCGCAGATTTTATAAGCAGTCAAATCTAAAATGCCTCCACCTCACCGTGGAGGCATTTTTAATACACGCTCGCTATGATTCAGGGTCGGGTATCGTGGTGCAGTGCGCAGCCTTTTTAAAGACCTAACAAGTCTCGCAAAGCATCCTCATCCAGTATCGTGACTCCAAGCTCCTCAGCACGTCTTAACTTGCTGCCCGCATCCGCACCGGCCACCAGATAATCGGTTTTTTTAGACACGGAACCGGTCACCTTAGCACCGGCGTTACGCAATAGCTCAGAAGCCTCATCACGAGTCCAATTTGGCAAGGTACCGGTCAACACAAAGGTTTTACCCACAAGCGCAGTACTGACCTGCTCTGAAATCGCCGCAGCACTCTCAGTATCGCCAACAACCGCAGCTGTGCTTAATCTAGACTCGTAGAGAGGATTTAAACCCAATTCAGCTAATTCCTGAATCACTTGCTGATTATGCTCTTCGGCAAAGAAATGCTGAATCGACTCTGCAATCGCCGGTCCCACATCAGCAACCTCCAGTAACTCCTCAGTGGTGGCCTTTGCCAGCGCCGCGATACTACCGAAATGCGTCGCTAATTCTCGAGCCGTGGTTTCACCCACATGACGTATACCTAAGGCAAAGATAAAATTAGATAATTTGGCTTCTTTGCTCTTTTCAATGGCATTGATCAGGTTTTGTGCCGATTTAGGACCCATGCGTTCTAAGGTAGCAATCGATTCTGCTCGCAGACGATACAAATCTGCCAAGGACTTAACCCATTCTTTTTCAACTAAGACCTCGGCTAATTTATCACCTAAGCCTTCAATATCCAGCGCTTTGCGACTCGCTGCATGAATCAAACTTTGTACCCGTTGAGCACGACAGAACAAACCACCAGTACAACGCCACACAGCCTCGCCCGGCAAGCGTTCAATAGCAGAGTGACAGACCGGACACTCACTAACCATCTCGAATACCGTAGCGCCCTCAGGTCGCAATTCCAATACCGGCGCCAACACCTCGGGGATCACATCCCCTGCTCTTCTGACAATCACCGTATCACCAATACGCACGTCCTTACGACGAATCTCATCTTGATTGTGTAGTGTGGCATTAGTCACGGTCACGCCGCCTACAAACACCGGTTTCAATCTGGCAACCGGTGTCAACGCACCGGTACGACCGACTTGGATTTCAATATCCTCGAGAACGGTCTGCATTTCCTCGGCCGGAAATTTGTGGGCTAAAGCAAAGCGTGGCGCTCTGGAGATAAAACCAAGGGCATCTTGCCACTCAAGGCTATTGACCTTATAAACAATGCCGTCAATATCAAAAGGCAATTGAGCGCGTTTAGCATCAACGCATTTATAAAACGCTATTAAACCGTCAGTGCCTTTGACTACCGCACGCTCAGGCGAAATAACAAAACCGAAATCGCGCAGCTTTTCCATCATCGCGGAATGCGTTTGCGGCAACGCCTCGCTCATTTTAATCTCACCCCAACCATAAGCATAAAGTCGCAAATGACGACTGCGAGTAATTTTTGAATCGAGCTGACGTAAACTGCCGGCAGCAGCATTACGCGGGTTGACAAAGGCTTTAATACCACGTTTTTCTTGTTCCTGATTGAGTTTATAAAAATCATCCTTGTGCATCAACACTTCACCGCGCACTTCCAACACTTTCGGAATACGATCACCTTTTAAACTTAAAGGAACTGTACGAATGGTACGAATATTAGCAGTAACATCTTCACCCTGGGTACCGTCACCACGCGTTGCGGCTTGTACTAAGCGGCCATGTTCGTAACGCAGACTGACCGCAAGACCATCAAATTTCAACTCCGCCAAATACTCAATATCCTGACCGACTAAAAGCAAATTCTGCGCTCGTAGATTATCCGTCGCTCGTCGATTAAAGGCCACAACCTCCTCGTCATTAAACGCATTATTAAGAGAAAGCATGGCTACCGCATGCTCTACCGTCTCGAACATACTGAGAGGTGCCGCCCCCACTCGTTGTGACGGCGATTCAGGTTTAATCCATTGGGGATACTCAGCCTCAATTTCTAAAACCCGTTGCACTAGGCTGTCGTACTGCGCATCAGAAATAGTTGGGGCATCGTGGACATGATAGGCATAATCATGGGAGGCAATCTCTACATAGAGTTGCTCTAATTCTTGTTGTAAGGCAGAAGTAGTCATAGCGTTTAATTAAAAAAGCCGCAGTCTGAAAATAACCGCGGCTAATTATAAGGATAATAGATAGCGCTTTATGATATAGGCTTAAAGCCTATGAAAATACGCGACGAGCTCGCTCAGAGCCGGCTGTTAAACCGCATTGATCCAGTCTTTGATAAATCTCATAAATTTGTTCATCGACAGAAGCAACTAATTCATCATGCTCAAGTGGCTGATTTTGATCATCGACGATGCTTGCACGCAATAAACCGGCTAAGTCCCTCGCAGCACCCACCATCTTACCGAAAGCATGCTGATCAGCCGGGCTATTAGGCACGTCCAATAACAGCTCAATACGTTCAACACTAGCCGACTCCACCTGATTAAGTGCTAAGCCATCAAATAACATGTAAAAACACACCTGACCCTGATTATTTAACCAAGCCAAGGTCTGACGATAGTCAACAAAGCCACGCTTACGGGCAATTTCTGCAACCGACTTGATCGGCTGCGGCCCTTCGAGTAATAAGCTTAGTCCGACCTGGGCATCTAATGACGCACATAAATCATCTAAATCCAAGGCATGATCTTCTAATTCTTTAAAAGCAGGCGCTTCCAAATCTGCATCAAATTGTTGCACCATCTCGTCAGCTATCATCATCGCTGCAGACCAATGTACATCCTGCAGTGGACCAGAACGGTTGGACATAAGAACAGCAATTTGTAATGCCACATACATCACATCAGGACGAATCACCGCATGGTAAGCACCGTCCTCAGTTTCAGCAAAATAGCGGATCGGCTTATCATCAGCCGCAGGGAAACGCATCACTTGTTCAATAATAGAACGCCCCCTAACAGGCTGGTCAAAACGCAAATCAACCACAGCTTCAGTCATTGGGTCCGGACCCGGCTCATCACTGGCTAATGCACTCACCTCCCGCGCTGGTTTAGCTGTCGCTACAGGCGTTGCTGGCGCATTTTGAGCAGCGACGCCGTCAACATAATCAGTTTGTGCGCCCATAGTAACAGTATGCTGAGCTGAGCCTTGATAATCATCAGAGATCTCATCTAAGGTCGGACCTAATGAGACGGCAGGACCAAAATCATCATCTAGATGCGTATCGCCCAAGCTCGGCCCATCAGAATCTCTATTGAAAGCGCGAGGGGTTGACTGTAACGGCACGGAAGGATTTGGCCTATTTTCTTGACCATCAAGTAAAGGATCGGAGTCACTTTGATTGAAATGGCGATTCAAACGCTTTTGCGCCTGTTGATCCTGCCACCAGTTATAAAGCAGAACCAAGCCAATAATGACGAGGCCAATGACAATCAGCGTAATTTGCAAACTATTCATGCGTCAACCTTAAAAATTCCTATCGTTATCAGCGCGTGAGTAATAAAAAGTGTAATTGTATATTTTGCCTTATTTTAGCCTACCTATGTGTAAGCTATTGCATCAAAGCAAGGATTAGTCAGCACCCATCATCTGTACAGCGGCATCAAGATCCACCGCAACAATACGTGATACACCCTGTTCTTGCATAGTAACCCCAATCAGCTGCTTTGCCATCTGCATGGCGATTTTGTTATGAGAAATAAATAAGAATTGGGTCTGTTCACTCATCGAACTGACTAGATTCGCATAGCGTTCCGTATTGGCATCATCTAACGGCGCATCCACCTCATCTAATAAACAGAATGGCGCCGGATTGAGTTTAAATAGAGCAAACACCAGAGCAGTTGCGGTCAGTGCTTTTTCACCCCCTGATAGTAAGTGAATTGTACTATTACGCTTACCGGGTGGTTGCGCCATCACCTGCACACCGGCATCTAGAATCTCTTCACCGGTCATCACCAGTTTAGCCTGTCCGCCACCGAACAAACGCGGGAACAACTCACCAAAATGACCATTAACCAACTCAAAGGTTTGCTGCAACAACTGACGCGTTTCCCGATCAATATTTCGAATGGCTTCTTCCAGTGTATCGATAGCTTCCTGCAAGTCAGCCTGCTGAGCATCCAAAAAGGTCTTGCGTTGTTGTGCTTGTTCCAACTCTTCAAGTGCTGCCAAGTTGACTGAACCTAAACGCTCAATCGCCCGCATAATACGCTGCGCCTCGGCCTGCAACCACTCCGCCTGCGCATCAACACCATTAATTTTAGCTACCTCAGGTGCTTCCTCAATGAAACGCTGCACCGTTGCTCGGTCCACCTCATGATGATCGAGTTGCTCAGAAAACTGCGCCGCGACTAATCGGGCTGCCTGCTCATCCAATTGCAATTGGGTAATTTCTTGTCGACGTGGCTCAATCGACATTTCCAACTGCATACGCTTTTCATCTTGTTCACGTAGACGCTGTTCAACGCCTTCCAATTCCAGACGTTTAGCCGCTAGGGTCTCTTCCTTGTCCTTGCGAACTTCAAGCAATTCTTGCAAAGCCGCTTGGGTGCTTTGCTCATCAATCACAAAGAGCTCGCCTTCGAGTGTTTCCAACTCCGATTTCGCCTGCTCGCCCTGCTGCTTTGATAAATCCTGATTACGTTTTAATTCCTCAGCCCTTGCTTTGAGACTTCGCTGCTCGTATTCAATATCTCGCGTGGTTCGCTCGATATCTTGTGATCGTTGACGAATTTCTCGCATTTCAGTCACGCTAGCTTCAGACTGCAGATTTAACTCAGCGTATGTTTCACGTTTTTGCTCTAATAGTTCCTGATTGGACTCCAACTCAATGACAAACTCCTCGATCCTGGCTGCGTATTCCTCATGCTGCAAATCGAGTTCCTCAAGATCTGCACTGAAACGCTTTTGTAATTGATCGGCCTGCTCAATTTGTTGCGCCAATTGACTATGAGCTAATTGATGTTCGTGTAAAAAGCGGGTCATTTCCGACACGCGTTGACGAGCTGGAACGAGCGCCTGATTACCGCTCTGCCATTGTCTTTCAGCCTGCTGCGAGGCCATATTAAGTTGTTCGGCAATCAAACCTTCGGCTTTAATTTCTCTTTGTAAATTTTCAATTTCCTGCTGTCTTGCCAACATCCCGGCCTGTTCGCTATCAGCAGCATAAAAATAAAGTCCAAAGGTATCGACTAAATGCCCCTGCTTAACCACAAAACGAGAACCTGCGGGCAATTGTGCGCGCTTAGATAATGCCTCGTCAATACCCTCAAGTACGTAGATGTTTTGCAGCCAATGAGCCAACATGCCCTTCAAATCAGGATCAGAACAACGCACTAAACTAATTAATGGCTTTAGTCCATGACTTTGCTGAGGCGTGGCTAAGGCGCCGGGCTTCTGATACAGCATCAGACGAGACGGCGGATTATCCGCTGCTATTAAACCGACGACGTCTAGTGAGGGCACTTCCAACGCACTTAAACGCTCCCTGAGCACCGACTCCAAGGCTACATCCCAACCGGCTTCGATTTGAATTTTTTGCCATAAACGTGCCATCCCGGCAAGCTCATGCTTTTTAAGCCAGGGTTCAAGCTCATTATTTTGCATCACATCGGCTTGCAATCGTTGCAGTGCATCTAGCCGAGCTTCAAGACGCGAAAGAACTTGTTGTGCTTGCTGCAGCTCTTGACCGGCTTGACGTCTAAGCTCATCATACGCAGGTAAACGCTCTTCTATTTCGACTAATTGTGCCTGTGCTTCTTCCAGCTGTTGTGCTGAATTATCACGCTCAGCGCGTAATGTCTCTAATTTACTCTGTTCCGGCAAGGTCATCGCTGCTTGTTCTTGCTGTAAACGTTCACGACGGTTACTTAATTGAGCTAACTGACGTTCGGTATCACTTTTTTGTTGTTGAGCCAAGGCTTGCTTTTGCTCTAAACGAGATAGTTCAGCTCGCAACTGCTCTTTATCTCTATCGTATTGGGCAACTTTTTCTTCAATATCAGGTAAATGCATCTGGATTTGTTCCAGGCGCGCGTGACTTTCCTCATAGCGAGCTGCTGCTTCTTCTAATTGCCTATCCACTTCTTGCAATTGGCCCGCACAATGCTCAAATTGCGACTGCCACTCTTCGACCTGGAGCTGTAAACGGCTTTTATTGCTCTGTAAACGTTGGCGAGAATCAGCGACGTGACGAATTTCAGCCTCCAAACTGGCTACTTGGGTATTGCTTTCGTATAAGGCACTCTGAGCCTTATGTAAGGCATCGCCGGCCTGATAATGTGCCTGTCGACGATACTCCAACTCTTTTTCTATTTGTCGAAAAGAAGCTAGGGTTTCGTCAAGATCACTCTGGGCCTTTTCTCGTTGGGCATATTTGGCGGCTTGCTCTTTTGTTGCACTTTGCTCTTTTAAATACCAAAAGGCATATTGCTTCTGCTCACCCTCTGCTTGAAACTGACGATAGCGAGTGGCAACTTCAGCTTGCGACTCTAAGCGTCTTAGCTGATTACTCAACTCACTGAGAATATCCTCGACTCGAATTAAATTCTCGCGCGTATCGGCAAGACGATTTTCAGTTTCACGGCGACGCTCTTTGTAGCGCGACACCCCTGCCGCCTCTTCGAGATAGGTACGTAACTCCTCGGGTTTCGCCTCAATCAGACGATTAATCATACCCTGGCCGATAATGGCATAGCCTCTAGCTCCTAGACCGGTACCCAAGAACACATCGTGAATATCGCGTCGACGAACCTGTTGATTATTAATATAGTAGCTACTGCTGCCGTCCCGGGTCAAAATGCGACGAACTGAAATCTCGGCATAGACACTCCACTGCCCGACCGCACGGCCTTCGCTATTATCAAAAACCAACTCGACAGAGGCACGACCTGCTGGACGACGCTGATCGGAACCGTTAAAAATGACGTCTTGCATCGATTCGCCACGTAGCTCGGAAGCTCTGGTTTCACCCAAGACCCAACGCACGGCATCAATGATATTAGATTTACCACAGCCATTGGGGCCAACAATTCCAACCAGCTGACTAGGCACCGGAATGGTAGTCGGCTCGACAAATGACTTAAAACCGGCTAATTTAATTTGAGTAAGACGCACGCTTTAAAAATTCCGCAATTAAACTTGTTTAAGATAACTAGAATCGACAAAGATCGGCCGCCGATTTTTGTTCGAAAGGTATTTTAGCGCAGCACAGGGATAATAGACTGACTTTATCCTGAATTTTTGCATTGATATAAAACTAAGTTTTATAGCTATGTTACAGTAACCGTTTTAAGAATTTTAAGTAGAGCATCTTGTCTAGTTCTTATCATTCCTTTAAACAACATTATCAGGTGGGGTTGAGTTGAAGAGAGGTTTTTATACGGTCATGCTCGCGCAGACCTTCTCATCTCTAGCTGATAATGCCTTGTTTATTGTCGCTATTGCTCTAATCATGGAGCTTCAAGGACCTGATTGGTTAACACCCGTCATGAAGTGGTTCTTTGCTTTTGCCTACGTTATTTTAGCAGCCTTTGTCGGCGCCTTTGCTGACTCTATCCCCAAAGGTCGGGTGATGTTTATCACCAACTCCATCAAAATTCTCGGCTGTTTACTGATGTTTGCTTTCCCGCTGCTAGGTTACAGCAATATAACTAATGCTTACGCCGTTTGTCTAGCTTACGGTGTTGTCGGCATTGGCGCTGCCACCTATTCACCAGCCAAATACGGCATTGTGACTGAATTACTGCCACCCAAAGATCTGGTCAAGGGCAATAGTTGGATTGAGGGTACCACCGTGGTCTCAATTATCGTCGGGGTGATGTTGGGCGGGATTCTAACCCGTGAATCAGTTTCTCAGGCGTTAATTGAGATCAAGATTATTGACTTTTTTGCTGCTTCCCCGGCGGAGGCGGCGATTGTGGTGGTCGGTTTTATCTACTTACTTGCCGCACTTTGCAACTTGATGATTCCGGACACTCGGTTTAAATATCCGCGTCAAGAACGCAATCCAATTCGCATGATTAGCGTGTTTGCCGGCTATGTCCGAATTCTCTGGAAGGACCCGGTCGGGCAAATTTCTTTAGCCGTAACAACCCTGTTCTGGGGCGCCGGTGCAACCCTTCAGCTCGTAGTCTTAAAATGGGGCGAGGAGCACTTGGGTTTTACTCTCGAGGGTTCAGCCATGCTGATGGGGGTCGCGGCTGTCGGCACCATCATAGGAGCAGCTGCTGCTGCCCGAGTACCACTAGAAAAAACACTCACCGTACTCCCGGTCGGTGTTCTTATGGGTTTAAGTATTCTATTAATGAATTTTGTTAAACCCGGCTGGCAAGTCGTTGCCCTACTAATTTGGGTAGGTGCTTTATCCGGTTATTTTGTGGTACCGCTCAATGCGCTACTGCAGCATCGTGGCCATGTACTGTTATCAGCAGGACACTCTATTGCAGTACAAAATTTCAACGAGCAATTAAATATTTTACTAATGGTGGGTGTCTACGCGATTATGGTACATCTGGACTATTCCATTTACACCATTATTTATATTTTCGGAGCAATCGTGGTGGTTATGATGGCGCTTGTTATGTTACTAGCACGTCACAATGAACGCGTTTATCCGCAAGTCTTTTCAGAGATCGGCTCCACTGCCCAAGGTCAGCAACAGCATATTATCAGTTAATCTATATCACTTAAGCGTGTTCGCGAACAATCTGTCGGGCGCGCTTTAAGTCTTGCCAAGTTTGTGCTTTCTCCGAGCTATTGACTAATAAATAATGCGGAGAAAAAGTAGCTATTACCGGAATGCTCCCGATTTGCGGGTGTTCAAAGAAAAGTGCTTGTCTTCTGAGTGCCAATAAGCCTTTATTTTCTTGCAGAAGTGACGCTGCGGCATCACCAAAAGCGACAATACACTTAGGCTTGAGGCGTTTAATCTGCTCTAGCAAAATTGGCGAGCAAGCAGAAAACCACCCTTCATCCACATAATCCGGATAGTTCGGTCGGCACTTCAATAATGGTAAAACCGCAACATCCACAGCTTTTAAGTCCAAAGCTAACAGCATTTGTTCAAATAATGCCCCTGCCTCCGCAGACATGGCTTGACCGCGACTATCATCAGCTTCGCTTGGCATCTGTTCGATAAATAACCAATCACATGGCTGCTCTTGCTCGCGGTTAGCGAAAACCACATGCTGACGCTGCTGCGCTAACTCACACGCTTGACAGCTCTCCGCATAGACTTTCAACTCCTGCCAAGAGAGCTCACTAAATCTTTGGGAGCCCTGAGAACTTGATATTGCTTTAATTTGAACTACCTCAGACTGATCCGCTCTAGGCGATGCTTGCTGCTGAGATGAAGCGGTTTGTATAGAATCCGCAGGGGTCGCAGAAGCTATTAGTTCCGACGAGGATAACAATTCAGGTAGTTGTTGGTGAGTCGCTGGTAATATCCTATGTCTGGCTCTATTTAACATCTTGAGGGCTTCTTGGGCATGCGCTTGTGCTGCTTCAGAAGAAGCTACAGTAGAACGGATTACCTCTTGCTCACGAGTTGATGTTGCTGCCACCTGCTGAGTTGCTTGTGTTTGAGTATCGACTGTAGACGATGCCGTATCAACGCGCTCTGCTTCAGCCGACTGAGTCAACACTTGCTGTAGATTTGAGGCTAAGCTTTTACCCCACAAAAAATCAATGCCCAGCTCAGTCAATATTTGTCGCTGCAGCGGATTTAAGCTATCCACATAAGGTGTTTGAGGGCTTATATCAGAGCTCATGACTTTGCCTCATCTTTGTTGACTGCACGCGCGACAAACTCAAAAACCGCATCCTCAGCGCTCAACTGCTTTTCCAGTACAATCGCATCTTCGCTAGCCCCACCGACTTCGCGATAATAGCCCTTGCGCTTGCCAATTACGGCGTAGCGATGTCTTAAATAAAAGCGTTGCGCTTGATCATTAGAACGACGAACCTCAAGAATTTGCTTATCCAAACCGTGAGCTAGGGCATTCTTCTCTAAAGTCTTTAATAATAAGGTACCCAAACCCTCACTCTGCATGGAGGGTTCAACAGCAATCAATAAGACATGCGCAACATCCGGCGCTAACATCTGAATAGCAAAACCCACAATACGATTTTCACTTTCCGTATCACTCCGGTCAGCAGCAGCAATTTGATGCTCAATAACCCATGATGGATAAGAAGAGCGTAGGCTATCCTTGAAATTACCGCGGGTCCAAGGATAGTCTTGCACCGTTTGCTCGATAATTAATGCGCCTGCTATATCAGCTTCCTGCATTGGTCTTAAGACATACCCTTCCTGAGCGATTTGAAATGAGTGAACTGACTCTTCTGATGGCTGTTGCTGTTGCTCGGAAAGTACCGCGCCACTAACCACCGGCATCGCTGCCGATGGATTACCACTTAAGCCGGCAGCTCGTTCTTTTTCAGTAAAAGCGACTTTTTCGCGTAGATAAATGGGTGCCGCAAGATGGGGCTCGATAAGCTCACCACGTTGCCATTTTGCAAAGGCCTGACGTGCTAAAACATCGGCACCGGCCCACTCAGTAATTTGATCAGGCAGCACTGTGAAGTCGAATTCCTTAGCGTCAAAACTCGCAGCCAAATCGTCAGCATACACTTCAAGCGCATTACCACAGAAAAATAGACGCTTATCATCGTATAAACGCTGATCGTCTAACCACAACAAGATATCCTTGATATTAATAAGACTGGGCTTTTGCACTACTTTCAGCTCAACCTCGGAATATAAACCATCGCCCTCAGGACTAGTGTTCGATAGGCGCGGTTTATAAATGGCCATATAAGCTTCGCCCATACGCGCATCTAAAAGTGTAACAATATAATCTACGCCGGCTCTTTTTTTCTTGTCTTCGGGCTCTTTGCTTAGGATTCTTAATTGATTGCTTTCAACTAAATAATCCAGCGCCAATTGTGCAGTTGCACGCAAAGAATCAATCGCTATGAGCGGTAAATTTAAACCTAAAGCAATACCTTGGGCCAAACCACAAGCAATTCGCAGACCGGTAAACGCACCAGGACCCTGACTGAAAGCCACCGCCACCAATTCACTTTTTGCGATAGCGGCCTCTGCCAATAAACTGTCGACCATCGGTAACAACTGCTCAGCATGATCTAAGGTACCTGAACGATTAAAGGCCAACCAGTGCTGACCCCTCTCATAGCTCGTTCCACCCTCATCGTCGACAAGAGTTTTGATTTCTAAAATGGCCACACTGGACTCAGAAGCAGCACTTTCAATGGCAAGCAGATATTTTTTCATAAAACCTATTTTACTGAAAATTAAACGTTTAAGCGCAATAAGTCGCTTGCATCTTGCAACGCTTTGTTTCATCTAACTGTAGCCTAAAGTTAGACACTAATCAAAGTCGTGATTTACAATTAAACAATAGCAAATTTTTTATTTTAACTATTTACTGTTTTGTCTCAAGTCTTCACAGCTGCACTCTTTTTAAGTAGCAAGAGGTTAAGATAAAATACGTAAATTAATTTTTAAAAATTTTATTCGTTAATTCCCTTGAAATTTTTATAAAGATAAACAGATGAATACACAAAATACTTCGCCCCGTAAAATCCTTGTTGTTGATGATGATGCTCGCTTACGTGATCTCTTACGTCGTTACCTAACTGAACAGGGTTTTAATGTATTTGTCGCCGAAGATGGCAAGGAAATGACAAAGTTCTGGCAGCGTGAGCGTTTTGATTTACTAATCTTAGACTTGATGTTACCGGGTGAAGATGGTCTATCAATTTGTCGCCGTCTACGCGGTGCCGGTGACCAAACCCCTATTATTATGCTCACAGCCAAGTCCGAAGAAATTGACCGTATTTTGGGTTTAGAGATGGGTGCCGATGATTACCTACCTAAACCGTTTAATCCCCGTGAATTATTAGCACGACTTAACGCCGTTTTGCGCCGTCGTGCCGCTGATGAGCACCCGGGTGCGCCAAGCCAAACCAATGAATCAATCGACTTTGGTCCTTATACACTGAACCTTTCTAACCGTACCCTCTCCAAGGGTGATGAGGTGATTCCGATTACCACCGGTGAATTCTCAGTTCTCAAGGTCTTCGCACGTCACCCACGTGAGCCTTTGTCGCGTGACAAACTCATGGAATTAGCACGCGGTCGTGAATACGAAGCATTTGACCGTAGCCTTGATGTTCAAATCTCCAGATTGCGTAAGTTGCTTGAGCCAAATCCTGCCAAGCCTGTTTATATCCAGACCGTTTGGGGCTTAGGCTATGTCTTTATCCCGGATGGTGGCGATGTCGGCTCAGAGAAGTGATGATCTCAAACACATCAAAGAAGAGCCGCTTCACAAAGAAGCGGCTCCTGAAGTAGAGCATCTCAAAAAACATCGAAATAATTCCTTAAGACCAAGTCTGCGATTTGGTCTTTTTGGTCGTGCCTTCCTAATTATCACGGCCTTTATGATTTTAAGTCTCTCAGTCTGGGGCATGGTCATTGTCAACACCCTCGAAGAGCACCGAGCCAATCAACTGGCTGAACGCGCGACCAGCGCTTTAAATATCGCCCAAAAATCTATTCAATATGCTGCCAAAGAAAATCGTTCAGCCTTAACCATTCAACTGGCGACCCCGGGTGATACCCAGGTGTTCCCACGCGAAGAAGAAGACGAACATGTCTCACTAGGCGAATCCCGTTTCGAAAGTCTGCTCAAAGAAAGGCTCTCGCAATTGATTCACACCCCCGACATTATTCTGGCCTCTGAGCTCAGCGGTGAAGAGGGTTTATGGATCGGTTTCACGGTTGAAGACGAATTATATTGGCTCCTCGTCAAGTATCGTCAGGAGTTTTTCCCAAATCTGATGAATGAGGGTCTCAGCTGGTTATTTATTACCTTAGGTATTGCACTATTCGGTGCTGCTTTATCTGTACGCATGCTGGCCAAACCTTTAAAACAACTGGCTCATGCCAGTAAGCAATTAGCACGCGGAGAAAGCCCAAGCACCTTACCTACAAACTCAGGACCGACAGAAATCGTCGAGCTTTTTTCAGCCTTTAACCAAATGGCTATGGATCTAAGGGCTGCCGAATCCGATCGGGAAGTGATGCTGGCCGGTATTTCTCATGACCTACGCACACCACTTGCGCGTATGCGTCTTGAGCTCGAAATGAGCGGTCTCGATGATGATGCGCGCACTGGTATTGATGGGGATATGGATCAGATTGAGCATTGCATTGCGCAGCTACTAGAATATGCCCGACCCACAGGTGAAGCACCTAAAGATGCAATTAACATATCTCGACCTATCCTTGAGTTATGCGAACGCGATCAGGTCTATACCGAGTCCAAAGACGGACGACTGGTCTTTGATATTGCGCCCAATATCTACGCCTGTATCAAAGAAATCAATCTCATTCGTGTGGTTGGCAATTTAATCGAAAATGCGCGTCGCTATGGCCGTTCAGAAGATGGTCAATTAAATATCAGCGTGTCACTTTACCCCCAGGGCAATAGCATTTATATCGATGTTGCTGATCGTGGCGTGGGTGTCAACCCCAGAGAAATCAGTCGTCTGATGCGCCCCTTTGCCCGCGGCAATGAAGCCCGTACTAATGTCAGCGGAGCCGGTCTGGGTCTAGCCATCTGTAAACGCTTACTACAATCCGCCGGTGGTACACTAAGCCTAAATAAAAATGAACCTCATGGCCTTCTTTGTCGTATAGAGTTACCTAAACCGGATAATAGAAATATACTATTAGACAAAACAAATCAATAGCGTATAATTATAACTATTCAGTCGAGCTGCATTAGTATTCGACTTGGTTTACAAGCAGTAAATCCCTAACCTTAATTTAAGAGAGATTTTAGATATGAAAACAATCGGTGAAAAGTTAGAAGCGTTTAAAGTTGTTGGTGTTAAGCCTGGTTTTAATAACCACGAAGAAAATGGCGTCTCAGCATTCGAAGAGATTACTGAGAGTTCTTTCCCAGGTAAGTGGAAAGTTATTTACTTCTACCCTAAAGATTTCACATTTGTGTGCCCAACTGAAATTGTTGGTTTCGACAACTTAGCTGATGACTTTGAAGATCGTGATGCGGTTCTAATGGGCGGTTCTGTTGATAACGAATTTTGTAAATTAGCATGGCGCCGTGAGCACCCTGATTTAGATAAATTAAATCACTACCAGTTCGCTGATACTGTTGGTTCTTTAATTGACCAATTAGGTATCCGTGACCCTGAAAATGGCGTTGCTTACCGTGCTACTTTCATCGTTGACCCTGACAACACAATCCAGCACGTTTCTGTTAACAACTTAAACGTTGGTCGTAATCCTGAAGAAGTTTTACGTATTTTAGACGGCTTACAGACTGATGAGCTTTGTGCTTGTAACCGTCAAGCCGGTGGCGACACTCTATAATTAATTAGAGTTTATTGCCCGAGGGACTTGTGCGACTCGCTGTTCGTACAAGTCCCTGCTACAAAATAGCACCCCTTTACAGAGAGTTTAGGCTCCGAGATTTTGCGGGTGCTTTTTATTGCCTAAATTTCGAAAATTTCAGGTACTTACTGCTTAATTCCTGAAATATCACAACATAACATTGGAGTTTTACATGGAATTTCTAACTAATATTAAAAAAGCTATTCCTGATTTTGCTAAAGATATTCGTTTAAATATTGATGGTACCATTGCCCGTTCTTCTTTAAAGCCTGAAGATGCTGTGGGCGTTGCTTTGGCCAGTGCCTATGCTGCTAAAAGCAAGTTTTTAGTCGAGCAGTTCAAAATGGGGCTTAGCGAAGAAGACGCTAATGCCGCACTAACTGCCGCTGCCCTTATGGGTATGAATAACGTCTACTACCCTTATGGTGAAATGGCCGGTGACCAACAACTTCAGTCTTTACCTGCCAAACTACGTATGAATGCCTATGCCTCACATGGTGGCATTGATAAAGTGCGTTTTGAGGTATTTGCCTTAGCCGCTTCAATTATCGGTAAATGTCATTTCTGCGTAGCGTCTCACTACAAAATCGCCAAAGATGCCGGTTGGACTACTGAACAAATGCAAGATGTCGGTCGTATTGCTTCTGTGGTTAATGCAGCTGCCATGGCAATTGAAGCCAGCGCTGAGTAATTAAGTCGCTATTCGCACAAAAGACCTTTAGTCTAAGATGCCTCCGAGTATTGATAATACTCGGGGCATTTTTATGGGTCGATGATGGGCCAAAGGTCTTTAAGTCCGACTAGCAAAAAAATCTGCCACACTTCAGACTAAACCTGCATCAAAAGCACAACACAGTTCGCAGCAATCCCCTCCTCTCTACCTAGGTGCCCGAGCTTTTCATTGGTCTTGCCTTTGATATTGACGCAGTCTTTGGCGATTTCCAGATCAGCAGCGATATTAGCTACCATAGCCGGCGCATGAGGTTTTATCTTAGGAGCCTGAGCATGAATCGTCGCATCGACATTGACCACACGCCAACCCGCAGCCTTAATCCGTGCAAAGGCTTCACGCAAGAGCACACGGCTATCGGCATCTTTGAACTGTGGGTCATTATCAGGAAATAAACGACCGATATCGCCTAAACCAGCAGCGCCCAATATCGCATCGGTCACAGCGTGCAATAACGCATCGGCATCCGAGTGCCCCATAAGACCCTTGTGATGCTCGATCGTCACGCCACCTAAAATCAAAGGTCGCCCTTCAACCAAAGCATGCACATCAAAACCTTGTCCAATACGAATATTCACTTTTTACTCCGAATGCTTTGTTAAATAGTGTTCCATAATACGGAAATCCTGAGGCCAGGTTATTTTAAAATTTTCTGCATGACCTCGAACTAATAAAGGCTGTTGCCCAATGTATTCCATGGCACTGGCTTCATCAGTAATCTCCGCTCCCTCGGCGAGGGCTTTTTTAAGTGCGTCTTTTAATTCAATCGCCTTAAATAACTGTGGGGTTTGCGCAAGCCATAGGCCCTCGCGTGGCACAGTGGCTTCAATGCGTGGTGACTTATCACTACTGGTGGAGCTGACTACCCGCTTTACCGTGTCCGGTACCGGCATGGCTAAAATACCACCGCATTGTTGCTCAAAACAAGCATCTATCAAGGCAGTCAAGGCAGCCGCAGATAATCCGGGACGCGCTGCATCATGAACCAAGACCCAATCCTCGTCACTGAGTATTTGGAACCGATCAATAGCCTCCAAGGTCTGTAATACGGTCTGAGCCCGACTCGCGCCACCGCTACGATGGATGGTCACCGCCTCAGCCAGACGTGCCGTCTCCGCTTCAATGAAAGGATCGTCAGCAGCCACACCAATATGAACAGCCGCTACCCGCTGATCGCTCAATAAAGCCTCAACAGAATGCTGCAACAAAGACTTGTCAGCAATTAAACGGTATTGCTTGGGCGCACTGTGCAGCTTATCCAAAGCGCGTTCGCCTACACCACCGGCAGGAATTAATGCAATTAAGCTCATTATTTACTCTTTTTCTGCGTCATCACACAACTAAAACAGCTAACATCATACAACAAGCAACAGCATGATGAGCTCTGTACTAAAATATAAGCGTCGCTTTTTTAAAGACGTCTCAGTAGCCTCGTGTAATTGCTTACACAGAGGCCTTTTTCGATCACCCTACTAGTTTAAATAGTTAATCAAATAAAATAAACATGCCTGCAAATTCGGAACAACCATCCCTGATTGAGCAATCCATTGAAAGCCTCTTAAAGCAATTAAAAGTGGGCCAACGCTATACTGTTCCCCGACCTTCCGGTTCGGGTGATGCCTTTTTCTTGAGTTTACTCGCTCAACATGCAAAAAAGACCATTGTTGTGTTCAGTGCCGATCCGATTCAGGCCAGACGTCTTGTTAATGAAGTTAAAGTTTTTAATTCAAACTTAAACTGTTTGCATTTCCCCGATTGGGAAACCCTACCTTATGATGCTTTTTCACCGCATCAAGATCTGGTCTCAGAGCGTCTGCTTACCCTGCATGCATTGCGCAAGGATGAGGTGGATATTTTAGTGGTTCCTGTGACGACCGCTCTTGCTTGTTTAGCGCCGGTAACCTTTATTGCCGCCTATACCTTTTCATTTAAAAAGGGACAGCGGCTCAATGAGCAGAGCCTCAAAGACCAACTGATTCTGGCTAATTATGAACATGTGGCCCAAGTCACTGCCGCTGGTGAATTCAGTATTCGCGGTGGTTTGATTGACCTCTTTCCGATGGGTTCGGCTGTGCCTTATCGTCTGGATTTATTTGATGATGAAATCGACACCATCCGTGCCTTTGATGTGGATACGCAACGCAGCCTCTACCCGGTTAATGAAGTCAACCTCTTGCCCGGTCGTGAGTTTCCAATGGATGAAGCGGCACGTAATCACTTCCGGGCCAAGTTTCGTGAACGCTTTGAAGGCGATCCTTCTAAAGCCCTACCGTATCGAGATATTAGCAATGGCATTGCCTTTGCCGGGGTAGAGTACTATTTGCCACTCTTTTTTGCAGAGACCGCCACGTTATTTGATTATCTCCCGGAAGACACGATTAGCCTGAGCGTGGGTAATCTTGAGAGAAGCATTCAATCCTTCCATGAGGATACCCTCAGTCGCTATGAATTTTTAAAATACGATAGTGAACGTCCGCTATTGGCACCCGATGATTTATACCTCAGTGCCGAAGCGTTCTTTCTGTCCTTAAGCCGCACAGCGCGTATTCACTGGATGGAAGATGAAGAACACCCGACCATCAAGCCGAGTCCAGATGTCGCTGTGCAATCGCGCGCTCAGCAACCCTTTTTAAAACTTGAGCATTTACTACTTAAAGCTGGTGTCCGCACGGTGCTTTGTGCAGATACCCCGGGACGCCGCGAAACACTCTTACAAATACTGAGTGAACATGCACTGAAGCCTGATGCCAATATTGAGTCTCTAGATCAAGTGCGAGCCAATAGAAAGTCATTGCCGAATTTCTCCTTGGTGGTAGCCCATCTCTACAAGGGCTTTAGCCTGACTGAACAAAATATTGTCGTTCTGACCGAAGGCGATCTCTATCCGGAGACCGCTTCTTCACGCTTGCAACGACGTCGACAAGAGCGCCAAAGTAATGTCGACTTTATGGTGCGCGACCTGGCTGAGCTAGTTAATGGCGATCCGGTGGTGCATGTGAATTATGGCGTTGGACGCTATCTCGGTCTGGTCAATATGGAGGTTGGCGATGAGGGTCCGGTCGAAATGTTGAAACTGGAATACGCTGACAACAGTGAACTTTATGTCCCCGTGTCACAACTGCATGTGATTTCCCGATATGGTGGTGCCGATCCCGAACACGCACCTTTACATACACTCGGCTCAGGACAATGGGATAGGGCCAAGAAAAAAGCCGCCATCAAGATTCGCGATACTGCCGCAGAATTACTCAATCTCTATGCCCATCGCGCTTCCCGTGAAGGGGTAGAGTTTAAATTGCCTCTTAGCGATTATCAAGCTTTTGTCGAAGGTTTCGGTTTTGAGGAAACACCGGATCAGGCTGCAGCTATTGAAGCAGTTATCGACGACATGACCTCCGGCAAACCCATGGATCGCTTGGTTTGTGGTGATGTGGGTTTTGGTAAAACTGAGGTCGCTTTGCGCGCGGCCTTTATTGCAGTAGCCAATGGCAAACAAGTTGCCCTACTTTGTCCGACTACCCTGTTAGCTGAACAACATGCCCAGACCTTTGCCAATCGTTTTGCTGACTGGCCGGTGAACGTGGCTGAACTATCGCGTTTCAGAACCGGCAAAGAAACCCAACAGGTATTAGAAAGTCTCGAAAAAGGCACCACCGATATTGTCGTCGGCACTCATAAGATTCTTGCTAAAGGCACCAAATTTAAAAACTTAGGCTTAGTAATTATTGATGAGGAGCACCGCTTCGGTGTGCGCCAAAAAGAAGCACTCAAAGCCTTACGTTCAGAAGTTGATATTCTCACCCTAACTGCCACACCGATTCCACGTACACTTGGCATGTCTTTAGAGGGAGTACGAGATTTTTCTGTGATTGCGACCGCCCCTGAAAAACGTTTAGCGATTAAAACCTTTGTCCGTCGTGAAGATAATTCGACCATTCGTGAAGCCTGTTTGCGCGAGCTAAAACGCGGTGGTCAAGTGTATTTTCTGCACAATGAAGTATCCACCATCAATAACCGTGCCGCTCACCTGCAAGAATTGCTACCCGAAGCTCGCATTGGCGTGGCCCATGGTCAAATGTCGGAGCGCGAGTTGGAACAGGTGATGAAGGGTTTTTACCAGCAACGCTACAATATTTTGCTGTGTACCACCATTATTGAAACCGGTATTGATGTGCCCAGTGCCAATACGATTATTATTCACCGTGCAGATAAATTAGGACTAGCCCAATTACACCAACTGCGTGGACGGGTTGGACGCTCACACCATCAAGCCTATGCCTACCTGCTAACCCCAGGGGAGGATGCGATTACGACAAACGCTCGAAAACGCCTAGAAGCGATTCAATCCATGGAAGAACTGGGTTCGGGCTTTTATCTTGCCATGCATGATCTGGAAATTCGCGGCACCGGTGAAATCCTCGGTGAAGCACAATCGGGCAATATCCAAGAAATCGGTTTCACGCTGTATACCGAGATGCTAAACAAAGCGATCAGGGCCTTAAAAGATGGCAAAGAACCTAATTATGAGTCGCCCTTTGAGCAAAGTTGTGAGGTTAGATTACACGCTTCTGCCCTCCTACCGGCCGACTACTGTCCTGACGTCAGTGCTCGCTTGTCAATTTATAAGCGCCTCTCACATGCGGCCTCAATGGATGAGTTACGTGATATTCAAGAGGAGTTAATTGACCGCTTCGGTAGCTTAGTCGACGAGGCCAAGAACTTGCTCTCGACCCATCGATTGCGCATACTAGCCGAGCCATTTACCATCACAGTAGTTGATATAGGCGACGACAAGGCGATTATCACTTTTAATAAATCGTCTAAGGTCGATCCGTTGAGTCTGATTGATTTGGTGCAAAGAAATAAACACATTCACTTTAAGGGACCCGAACGAATTCAGGTTGATCTTAAAGAGGGTTGGAAACTAGAACAACGGATACAAGAAGTTGCCTCTATCTTAGGCCGTCTACAATTGGCTCCTGAAGAAGTCGCTGTAAACTAAATAAGAATTACTTACTATATAGAGCTAGGCGGACATAATTAAAATTCCTTTAATATGTCTGCGCTAGAATGGACTATTATTAAATATCATTTTTATCTCCGAGGAAAGCGTCAATGACATACCTTGTTTTACAGTCACCTATTTTAGACTCTCAGTTGCGTGAACAAATCGCAGCCATTGCTGAAGCCGACCAAGTTATTCAGGTGCGTAATCATGTTATTCGTTTAAACGGTTTCAATGAATCACAATTGCCTGAAATTAAGAGCTGGTGCGCACAACACAAAGTGGATTGGGCGATACTGGATGAACTTCGTTCACTTAGCGATATCAAGATTCTCGCCATGGATATGGACTCGACGCTCATCAATATCGAATGTGTTGACGAAATCGCCGGCTGTGCCGGTCGTAAGACTGAAGTGGCTGAGATTACAGAAGCCACCATGCGTGGGGAAATTAAAAACTTCAGCGAAAGCCTCATTAAACGAGTTGCCCTACTTGAAGGCACCTCGGCAAATTGTCTACAGACTATTTATAGCGACATCTTATGCTTAAATCCCGGTGCTGAAGCACTGATTGAAAGCGCACAAAAACATGGCATCACCACGTTGTTGGTGTCTGGTGGTTTTACTTTCTTTACCTCACGCCTCAAAGAGCGCCTCAAGCTTGATTATGCTTATGCTAATCAACTGGAAGTTTTGGATAATAAACTCAGCGGCCGTGTCTTAGGTGATATTCTCGATGGTGAGGCCAAGCAAAACTATCTAAGCGCCTTGATGGAGCAATTAGACGCCAGTCCGGAACAATGTATTGCTATCGGCGACGGCTCTAACGATTTACCGATGATGTCCAAGGTCCATTATTCAGTGGCTTACATGGCCAAACCCAAAGTTCAAGAAGAAGCGCGCTTCAGCATCAATCATAGCGGTTTGGATGCGGTGCTTAACTTCTTTGAAGATTAATTAGAATAAAATACTTAGGACCAACAAAGGGGCTCGGTGATGTTCTAGCCCCTTTGCTTTGTGAAAGTCATTACTAGAAACAAAAGCGCTTAGAAGTCCCATCAAATATCGTCAAGTGTATACGTTCCGACTTGATCAGGCGCTGCTCTTGAATTTGCTGCCGGCAGATTATTATCAGTTGGATAACAACTAAAACGCACATTTTAAGTCACCATCAAGCTGTCGCACTTACTCAACGAGACGTTATTATTGTGCGTGTTTTTTGTAGCCTGCAGAGGCGTAACCCCTCACTCTGTTCAAGCATAAACAGCAAAGTCCAATTCTGACGTTCGGAACGCTTAGAACTTAATGACGAAATTAGGAATAACAACCCCAAACAATAAGGACCCGATTCTCATCGAGCCCCTATGACGACATTTGCTGATGACACTAAGGACATCAAGGTAATTTAATTGTCTTAGCCTTTTAGCTCATCCCTTGCCGAGGTAAAGGCATCAGCAAAGAACGCCTCTTCAGGCAGCGCTTTTTCTTTAGTAAAGCTTTTACGCGCACTCTCCACCACAATCGGTGAACCACAAGCATAGACCTGGTAGCCGGATAAGTCGTCAAAATCATCTAAGACCGCTTGATGTACAAAACCTGTGCGACCTTGCCAATTATCCTCTTCAAGCGCATCAGAAACCACCGGAATATACGTGAAGAACGGCAAGTCTTTAGCCCACTGCTCTACCAAATCATTCATATATAAATCCTGTGGTCGACGACCACCCCAATAAAAAGTCACCGAACGGGTAATACCCTTAGCGATGATATCTTCCATTATCGCTTTAATTGGTGAAAATCCGGTGCCACTAGCAACGAATATCATCGGTTTATCAGAGTCCTCACGTAAGAAAAATGTCCCTAATGGTCCCTCAATGCGCAGGATTTCACGCTCTTTAATCGGACGTTCATCAATACCAAAGAGACGATCGGTGAACATGCCACCCGGCATATGACGGGCATGCAATTCTAGCGCTTTGCCGTCTTCCGGTGCCACCGCAATAGAATAAGAACGTCGCACATTATCTCTAAAAATAAAGTCCAGATACTGACCGGCATAATATCGAAACGGCTCAGTCGATGGCATTTGCAACTGCACTAGCATCACATCATCGTTGAGCTTTTCCAGTTTAATCACGCGGGCAGGCATTTTACGAGTAATGATATCGGTTTCTAAGCGCACCTCAGCACTTTCAATCACCAGATCGGATTGAGCAGTGGTCTGACAAAACAGCGTGTAGCCCTCGGCCATTTCGTCAGGCGACATCATTTGTTCAGTGCCTATACCCGGATCATAATCACCTTCGAGCACCTTGCCTTTGCAGCTAATACACGAGCCACTGCGACAACTATAAGGTAGAATCACACCGGCATCTAAGGCAGCATCCAATACAAGCTGGCCCTCTTTTACCGTAAACTGATGCCCGCTAGGCATCACTTCAACTTTATAAGACATGGTTTTCCTTTGGTTATTTTAGGCTAAATTGAATTATTCGCTCTCTTCGGCGGGAGCGACAGGGCGACTTAAGATAAAGTCTTTGACCCTCACATCTAAAGCGCGTCCTTTTCGAGCACGTTTGCCTATATATACCTCTAATTCATTTAAATTTAAAATATCTGTGGTTTCCTTACGGCGATAAGTACCAGTCACCGCTAAGCCGCTTTCATCAAAGGGCACCACTTGAGCTAGTTTATCATCATCATCCAAACCAATTAAGATTGTCCCTAGCCCACCGCCTGCTAACTTTCTGACTTCACCTAATGAAATGATTAAGAATCGGCCTTTATTACTTAACAGAGCTAAATAACGATCGTTCTTTTCGACAAATATCGGCTTTAATAAAGGTTTTTCAATCGTCACAAACTGCTTGCCGGCCTTTTGTCGGCTCGACATATCGTCAACCGTGGTGATAAAACCAATCCCATGCTCCTGCACAAGCAGCAACTGTTGTTCTTTATCCGCAGACAAGAAGTGATTGATTTTCGTATTAGATTCGCCATCCACCATAGCCGTAATTGGCTGACCATCACCACGGGCTGATGGTAAATCCGCTACCTCAACGGTATAGGCTCGGCCCACATTAGATAAAGCAATCAGATTATCGACAGTGCGTACTTCAAAGGTATGGTATAGATGATCACCGGATTTAAAATTAAATTGCTGCGGATCATGACCATGACCTTGGCGTGAGCGTATCCAACCCTTTTGGGAAATAACGACGGTCACCGGCTCATCCACGACCCTCACCTCTAAAACCGCTTTTTCAGCTTCCTGAATTACGGTACGACGATCATCACCGAACTTCTTAGCATCCGCTTCAATTTCCTTGATCATCATTTTACGCATCGCACTAGGGCTTTCTAACAGATGCTGTAAATCGGCTTGTTCCTTGCGTTTTTCCTCTAACTCTTGCTCAATTTTAATACCTTCAAGACGCGCTAATTGACGCAAACGCATTTCGAGAATGTCTTCAGCCTGACGTTCGCTAAGATTAAAGCGATCCATCAAGGCTTGGCGTGGCTCATCCGCTTCACGAATGGTCGCAATCACCTCATCGACATTTAAATAAACAACCATACGACCTTCCAACACATGGATGCGATCGGTGACCTTATCTAAGCGGTATTGGGTACGGCGAGTGACTGTGGTGGTACGGAATTCTAACCACTCTGTCAAAATCTCTAATAAATTACGTTGACGCGGACGACCGTCAATCCCGATACACACGAGGTTAACAGTGGCATTGCCCTCCATACCGGTTTTAGCCAATAACTGATTAACGAATTCCTCTCTGTCCACGCGCGACGTTTTGGGTTCAAAGACCAAACGCACCGCCGCGTCTTTACCCGATTCATCGCGCACCGTGTCTAGCAAAGACAGCATGGCAGCGCGTGCTTGTTGCTGCTCAGCAGTCAAAGCTTTGCGGCCGACACGAATTCTCGGATTGGATATTTCCTCAATTTCTTCGAGAACCTTCTGTGAACTGGTATTTGGCGGTAACTCAGTCACCACCAATTGCCATTGACCACGGGCTAACTCCTCAAACTCCCAACGGGCACGAACCTTAACTGAACCGCGACCGATTTTATAGATCTCGGCGATTTCTTCTGCTGAAGAAATAATTTGTGCGCCATTGGCAAAATCGGGGCCCGGCACATAGCTCATTAACTCATCAGCGCTCATACCGGGCTTTTTCAGTAAGGCCACCGAGGCAGCAGCGATTTCGCGTAAATTATGCGAAGGAATTTCCGTCGCCATTCCGACCGCAATACCGGATGCGCCGTTTAACAGCATCATGGGTAGGCGAGCCGGCAGGAGCGCTGGCTCTTTTTCACTACCATCATAGTTGGGAATAAAGTCGACCGTGCCCTCACCTAATTCTTCGAGCAATAATTCGGCCATCGGGGTCAAACGCGCCTCGGTATACCGCATCGCGGCGGCGCCATCACCATCACGCGAACCGAAATTGCCTTGGCCATCGACGAGCGGGTAACGTAAGGTAAAACTTTGCGCCATCCGGACCATGGCATCATAAGCAGCCTGATCACCGTGTGGATGGTACTTACCCAACACATCACCGACCACGCGAGCAGATTTCACCGGTTTCGCAGTGCCTTTGAGGCCCATGGCATTCATCGCATAAAGGATACGTCGTTGCACCGGTTTCTGACCATCGCTGACATCCGGTAGAGCACGCCCTTTGACCACAGAAACGGCGTAGTCTAAATACGCTTTTTCTGCATACAGGCCTAGCGTAACGCCCTCTTCTTCGGGCACATCAAATAGATTGTTTTGTTCTGTCATTTAATAATTACTTTAGATTTGAACTGATATATTTAAATTTACTTAGACATCGAGCTCGGCTAAATTGCCCTTTTCCTCTAACCATGCACGGCGCTGCTGCGCTTCACCACGAGACATTAACATATCAAACATGGTGTTAGTTTCTTCAGGACTAAACTGACCATAGGTAACCGGTAAGAGGCGGCGCGTATCGGGGTTCATGGTGGTCTCCCATAACTGCTCGGGACTCATCTCACCCAATCCCTTAAAGCGGCTAACGCTCAGGCTGGATTCCTTGTAGTTTTCCATAGTGATTAACTTATCAACGGTAGAATCTAACTCACGCTCATCGAGGCAATAGATTTTGCGGGCCGGACGCTTGCCCTGGGCCGGCGCATCCACTCTGAATAATGGCGGCTGCGCCACATAGACAAAGCCATTTTCCACCAATTTAGGAAAATGACGATAGAACAAGGTCAACAATAAGACTTGAATATGTGAACCATCAACGTCCGCATCCGACAAAATACAAATACGGCGATAACGTAGACCCGACAAGTTGACCGAGTCTTTGGGTCCATGGGGATCAACCCCAATCGCCACGGAAATATCATGAATCTCTTTGTTGGCAAAGAGACGATCTCGGTCAACTTCCCAAGAGTTTAATACTTTACCGCGCAAGGGCAAAATCGCTTGAAATTCCTTGTCACGGCCCATTTTTGCGGAACCACCGGCAGAGTCACCCTCGACCAAAAACACTTCCGTACGGGTAGGATCATCAGATTCACAATCGGTCAGTTTACCTGGCAAAACAGCCACACCGGAGCTCTTGCGTTTTTCTACCTTTTTGGCAGAACGTGCGCGAGCCTGAGCTTGGCGAATCACCATTTCGGCTAGTGAACGACCCCAATCGACATTGCTGTTGAGCCAAAGTTCAAAGGAACTTTTGACATAATTGCTCACTAAACGCACCGCATCACGGCTATTGAGACGCTCCTTAGTTTGACCTTGGAATTGCGGGTCCAACATACGAACAGAGAGCACAAAGCTAGCACGGGCAAATAAGTCCTCTGCCAATAAACGCACGCCTTTGGGCAATAAATTATGTAAATCAATAAAGGTTTTAAGTGCATTAAATAAGCCCTCGCGCAGTCCGGCTTCATGGGTCCCGCCGCTCAAGGTAGGAATCAAATTGACATAGGATTCGCGGGCCACTGCACCCTCGATTGTCCAAGCAACGAGCCATTCACAGCCCTCACCCTCGGCGAAACTCTCATCATCGGCATCAGCAAATTGCTTGCCTGCGAACATCGGAATCAGAAGCTCATCACCGGCCAACTCCTCTTCGAGGTATCCACGTAAGCCATCAGCATATTGCCAATTCAGGGTCTGTCCACTTTTTTCATTGATTAAAGTGATGGATACACCGGGTAATAACACGGCCTTACTGCGTAGAAGACGCTGCAAATCCGCCACTGGGATATTGGGACTGTCAAAATACTTAGGATCAGGCCAGACGCGCACCACGGTGCCGGTTTTACGTGCCGGGGCTTTGCCAATCACTTTAAGCGGCTCTAAGACATTGCCACCATCCGCAAAAATCAATTGATGCTGCTCACCGCCACGGGTCACCACGACTTCAAGTCGCGTGGACAAAGCATTGGTCACTGAAACACCAACCCCGTGCAGACCGCCGGAGAAAGCATAGGCTGAGTTCGAGTCTTTGCTGAATTTACCCCCGGCATGCAGACGAGTAAAAACAATCTCAACCACCGGCGCATTTTCTTCTTTGTGCCAGCCAACAGGAATGCCGCGACCATCATCCTCGATGCTCACACTCTGATCCTTGTGCAAGGTGACGATGATATTATTACAGACACCCGCTAAGGCCTCGTCCGCTGAGTTATCAATCACCTCCTGGATAATATGCAAAGGTGTTTCTGTACGAGTGTACATACCGGGACGTTCACGCACCGGCTCTAAACCTTTTAGTACCTGGATCGACGCTTCTTCGTAGCTTTGTGGTTTGGACATACTGGCTAAATCGTTAATTTGATTAAATTGTAAAAAAAAGACATTTTATAGTCTATACGAGACTTTTGTGTTGCCTACGCACTCTTTAGACAACATAGTGCAGATTTTAATGTTATTCTAATCAGATAAAATAATATATTCTTTATCACCTTGTGTGCGACTACCGTGTAGCAAAAACCACAGGCTTGATACATTGATACAAACATTGATCTAAGCTACTATGCTTTGCTCTACTGTTTTATTATAAAAGAGTATAAATAAGCTTTTTTTCTATGGCCTCAATTAGTGTTAGTAGCAGGCCGAATTAGATTCCCATTAAGTAGGATCCCTCATTAAGTAGGATTCCCTTTAAGTAGGCACACAGCCTTGTCGGCATATTGCTGACTAGAGGATGCTATAGCATAACGTGCTTCGGCATGAACACGCTAATTGTTTTCTGAAATACATTAAAAGAGTAAAAATCATGAGCGAAATTATTAATGCAACAGACGCAAGCTTTGACGCTGATGTCTTAGAATCAGTTTTACCTGTTCTAGTTGACTTTTGGGCACCATGGTGTGGTCCTTGTCGTCAGATTGCTCCGGTTCTAGAAGAGCTTTCAAAAGAGTACGAAGGTCAAGTACGCGTGGTCAAAGTCGATGTCCAAGAGCACCCACAGATTGCCGCACGATTCGGTATTCGCAGCATCCCAACTTTAAAAACCTTCAAAGCCGGCCAAGAAGTTGCCACTCAAGTCGGTGCCGCTAATAAACAGCAACTATCCATGCTAGTTGAGCAAGCACTTTAATTTTAAAAATTATTATCCTATGACACTGCGCGCAGCCAAATTCCCTTGGCTGCCATTTGAATAAACTCATTAACAAACCATAACAATGCATTTAAACGAATTAAAATCTTTACACGTCTCCGAATTGCTGGAGCTGGCACAACAATTAGAAATCGATAACGCCAACCGCTTCCGCAAGCAAGAGCTGATGTTTGCCATTATGAAAAAACGCGCTAAAGCAGGCGAGCAAATCTTTGGCGATGGTGTGTTAGAGGTTTTACCGGATGGTTTCGGTTTCTTACGTTCCCCGGAAACTTCTTATTTAGCAAATACCGACGATATTTATATCTCGCCTTCTCAAATTCGTCGCTTTAATCTACACACCGGTGACTCAGTCGAAGGTGAAGTACGTGTACCAAAAGACAATGAACGTTATTTTGCTTTGGTTAAAGTTGAAAAGGTTAATGACGTAGCGCCTGAGCGTGTCAAGCATCGTATGATGTTTGAAAACTTAACGCCACTACACCCCGATGAGCCATTGCTACTAGAGCGTGATATTCGCAGTGAGGAAAATAACACCGGCCGCATTTTAGATATCTTCGCTCCGCTCGGCAAAGGCCAGCGTGCACTGATTGTAGCCCCACCAAAATCAGGTAAAACCGTGATGATGCAGCACATTGCTCAATCCATTACGGCCAATCATCCAGAAGCAACATTGATTGTTTTACTAGTCGATGAGCGTCCTGAGGAAGTGACAGAAATGCAAAGAACCGTCCGCGGTGAAGTGGTTGCGTCAACCTTTGATGAACCGGCAACACGTCACGTACAAGTAGCCGAAATGGTGATCGAAAAGGCAAAACGTCTAGTTGAATTGAAAAAGGACGTGATTATCTTACTTGACTCCATTACCCGTCTCGCTCGTGCCTACAACACAGTAATTCCCGCTTCCGGCAAGGTCTTAACTGGTGGTATGGACGCTAACGCCCTACACCGCCCTAAACGCTTCTTCGGTGCCGCTCGTAATGTCGAAGAAGGTGGTTCATTAACCATTATCGGTACCGCTTTGATTGAAACCGGTAGCCGCATGGATGATGTAATTTATGAGGAGTTCAAGGGAACCGGTAACTCTGAAGTACACCTTGAGCGTCGCTTAGCTGAAAGACGTCTCTACCCCGCCATCAACCTGAACAAATCAAGCACTCGTCGTGAAGAGCTACTGATGAAACCTGAAGACTTACAAAAAGTCTGGATTCTACGTAAATTCATTCATGATATGGACGATGTTGAGGCCATGGAATTTATTCTCGGTAAAATCAAAGAAACCAAGAACAATGCCGAATTCTACGACATGATGAAGAAATAAATCGAGTCAACACCACAGCGCGAATCATGATTGTTATGTTCGCGCTTTTTTATGAGAGCGATTATTTTCAACGGCAAGTCGCGAGATTTAAAATAATTGATTACGACTTACTACTTTTATTTTAACGATTTAACCCTATATTCTTAGAAGATGCATTAGTCAATTTTTATAAGGGATTAACATGCAAGATGTCACAAATCAATTGCAAGAAAGCAATCAGGTCACGGGAAGGCAAAAAAACTATCTTCTCGTGACCTATCTTGTTTTTGTAGCCGGACTGTTTACCGGTGGTTTAATCACCGTTGCCGGGTTAGTTATGGCCTATTTAAAACGCGATGATTACAAACACTCTCTCTATGAAAGTCATGTAACGTATTTAATTCGTACTTTCTGGATAGGTCTTTTATATTCTTTTATCAGCTTGATACTTAGCATTATCGGTATTGGCCTAATACTAGGCATATTAACGGCGGTCTGGTACGTTATCCGACTGGTCAAAGGTTTCGTGGCTTTTTATGATACGAAGCCGATCGAAAAACCTGACACTTGGTTTATTTAATAGAGAGCTTGCGCCGCGCTATTGTTGTCGCGGCTCTATTTTTAGAACAACTCAGTACGACAAGGCTTTAATCAGTTCAAAACGTGGCACTTGTTCGCCCTGAGCATTTTCCACCAACTCACTAAACATCGCGAGCGGACGCACCCAAAAGGAATAATCGCCATACAAACACTGGTAATACACTAATTCTTCTTCTGTCTCGCTGTGATTAACAACACGAAAAACCTGATATAGCTGACCTTTATAATGACGGTAAATACCTGCTTGTATAGACATAAATTCTCACCCTAAAGTATTTATTGATGTGGTTTTTAAAGCGGGTTTCTAGCCCTACAACTTAGATATACTATCAGCTTCAAAAATAAGCGATTTAATTTCTTCCTTAAAAATGAAACTTATTCTCGCCCCCATGGAGGGCTTAACCGATCCGTTGATGCGCGATCTACTCAGCGCCACCGGTGAATTTGACTGGTGCGTCACTGAATTTATACGTATTACGGACAGCTTATTACCTAAGAATACTTTTTATCTTGCCTGTCCCGAACTGCATCATGGCGGTAAAACAGCAAGCGGCACGCCAGTACATGTCCAATTATTAGGTAATAATCCGGAGATGTTAGCTGCTAATGCAGTGAGAGCGGTTGAATTAGGGGCGCCGGCCATTGATCTGAACTTCGGTTGCCCCGCCAAAACGGTCAATCGCCATCGTGGCGGCTCGGTACTTTTGGATGAGCCCGAGGTAGTATATAAGCTGGTCAAAGCCGTTCGCGACGCCGTGTCTGCAGAGATTCCGGTCTCTGCCAAGATGCGTTTGGGCTATCTGGATCGTAAATTCACTTTGGACAATGCCCATGCCATTGAGGATGCCGGTGCGTCCTGGCTGACCGTGCATGCTCGCACTAAAGCGGAAGGCTACAAACCTCCTGCCTTTTGGGATCAATTACGTCCCATCCGTGAAACGCTAAAAATCAATGTGATTGCTAATGGCGAAATCTGGAACAATGCCGATGCCAAGCAATGTCAATTAGAATCCGCTTGCGAGGATTTAATGATTGGACGCGGTGCGGTGACTACACCGGATATTACGCACTGTATTCGTAAGAATTCCGATAAGGCATTATTTAGTTGGTTAGAATTACTGCAAATGCAACAGCGCTTCCTGGCAGGTCGCGCTTTATTATATGGTCCGAGCACGACTGAGTCACGGCTGCTCGGTCGCTATAAACAATGGCTAGCAATGATGTCCACGCATTACCCTGAAGCTAAAACGCTGTGGAATAAGATGAAGGTGATTCGGATTTTGCAGGAGGCGAAAGAATTGTTAGAGCTTGAGGCGGAAACGGTTTATAAGAATTGAAGTGTTGTTGACAGGTTGAATTAACTACTGTTTTCAGAAGATATTATTTTAAATATAAAATAACAAACACTTCCCATGCTATCCTCATTTTTGAAGCCAAGGATAAAACGCCCGATCAAGATTACGATCTTCATTTTTAATGGTCATTGTAAGGCTTTAAAGTAACCTCTCAACACGACCGAAGTCTACGTAAATCTTGACTAAGCTGTGACGAATCAGGTGTAGCAACATAGCATCAAATACTCGTCCGGCAAAGTACACCATCAGATACTAACACTCCTATCTGCAAGCCGAAAGGCAGAAACTGCATTAACTAGTGATTTATCGGCGGCACACCAGAGCGCCCTGTTATGACTAGGTGATTGTCATAAAACTCACATCATCAACATGTATAATAATCAGATTTTAATTTTAATGCTTAGGAGTTTAACTTGTCTAAAAATGATCAACCCAAAGGTATTCGTGGCTGGTTGTTGTTTTATGTAATCGCTAACAGCATACTCTTACTAATGCTTCTTGTGCTTCTCTATGAGCAATCAACCGAACTCTTTTCCGGAGTGATCGATACGCCTCAATCCCACCGCAACACCTTGAGTCAAATATTAATCTTACTTGCGGTTCAATGTTGTATTGCGGCCTACATATTGTGGCGGCTAATTAAAGTACAAAATAATCCTAAAACAGTTAAAGTCGTGATTCGCTTGCATTGGCTCAGCCTAGTAGTAACCTGGATCATGTCTTTCTTAACGATACACTCTTTTTCAATATTATTAGAATCATACGATGTTAGCACTGATTTTTTCGCAAAAGACATTCGAAGTATCATGTTCCAAGCATCAAAAGACACCATTCTAACCATCATTTGGGTTCTGTATTTCATGAAATCCAAACGCGTTCGTAACACCTACGGTTTAAACGCAAATCAACAACAGGAAAACACTTAAAAATAACGGATTCGCCGATTATAAGTTAGCACAAGCTTTGCTGATGACTGGACTCTAGAAACAGTCTTTTTACAAATCATCAAAAGCGTTGATCATTTAATCCATCACTGTAGATTTCACGCTTAACGACCCCGCCCTAAGTAGCTTGTTTGGTGGCGTATTATTGATGAATCAGCTGAGCTGAGCTTTAGTTCCCTATCTATACAAACCCACCCAAACGGTGGGTTTTTGATGGGAATTAGGAAACTAGCGTTGGCAGCACTTGTTCTGCTAACAAAACTGCTGGCGTGGTGTGGAATCTACTAGGGTGGCGACCGCATGGTTTTCTGACACTTGATTGCAGTGGTCGCACTCAAAAAAAGAAAGCCACCATTATCTGATGAGTTAACAAACAGCATAGGCCATAGCAATTAGTGCTAAATCAGGTAGAGCCCTATAGAACCCAGCTATGTCACACAAGAAATGCAATGTAACGCGCATCATTACAGTCACTAGTTCACCCAATTTGATTCACTCTCCAATCTAAAAAAATAGCCTTTTCACCACAAAACAAATTCAACGCTTGAATAATACTTATCATGTCTATAAACTCAGACATATGGAAACAATAAATATTATGACAGCCTTCGCGGCCCTCGCCCAAGATACTCGCCTTAAAGCCTTTCGCCTCTTGGTTAGTCATGAGCCGGAGGGACTTGCCGCCGGTGAGATCGCACGTCACCTAGAGGTTCCACATAACACCATGTCGGCTCATTTGGCAGTGCTGGCACGCGCTAACTTGGTCATTTCACAAAGACAAAGTCGCTCAATTATCTATAGAGCAAATCTTGAACAAATGAGAGAAGCCATTCGCTTTTTAGCTGAAGATTGTTGTGGCGGTCATCCCGAAGTCTGTGAACCCTTACTCGAAAAACTAAGCACTTGTGCCCTTAAGCAATAACAAACAAGAAGATACGATGAATACACTGATTTATCACAACCCTAATTGCGGCACCTCGCGCAACACCCTTGCCATGATGATCGCTTCCGGTGAAACCCCTAAGGTAATTGAATACCTCCAAAACCCACCCTGTCGAGAGCGCTTAGTTGAGATTCTTGCATTGATGGACATTACGCCACGCGAATTGCTTCGTCAAAAAGGCACACCCTATGATGAATTAAATTTGGCTGACCCATCGCTAACAGATGAGCAATTAATCGACGCCATGATGCGTCACCCCATCTTAATCAATCGCCCAATTGTTGTGACTGACAAAGGGGCTCGCCTATGTCGTCCGTCAGAATTAGTCCTCGACCTCTTAGAAAATCCAATTCAAGAATTCACCAAAGAGGATGGCGAACGTGTGCGCCACGCCAAACGATAGGTTAGTGCATGCAGGCTCTTATTATTTTCATCCTCACTCTGACCTTAGTCATTTGGCAACCTAGAGGCCTAGGTATTGGTTGGAGTGCCATTGGCGGTGCAATCATCGCTCTACTCTTAGGCGTAGTCCAATGGTCTGATATCGGTGTCGTATGGAATATCGTCTGGGATGCGACCTTTACTTTCGTGGCCCTGATTATTATTTCCCTAATCCTGGATGCTGCTGGCTTCTTTGCGTGGGCAGCCCTACACGTCTCTCGTTGGGGTAATGGCAGAGGTCAGTTGCTATTTCCCTTGGTGATTATGTTGGGAGCCATAATCGCTGCTTTTTTTGCCAACGACGGTGCCGCACTACTACTCACGCCTATCGTTATCGCGATATTGATTCGGATGAATTTCTCACCGACCGCAGCCTTTGCTTTTATTATTGCCACTGGGTTTGTCGCTGACACCACCAGTCTACCGCTAGTGATTTCTAATCTGGTCAATATCGTGAGTGCGAATTTCTTTGGCATTGGTTTTGACCGCTATGCGGTGGTGATGGTACCGGTAAATCTGGTTTCCCTAACTGCTACCTTGCTGGTGCTTTGGATAGTTTTTAGACGCGACATTCCGAAAAGCTATGATTTAAGCACGCTTGATGAGCCGCGCTCCGCGATTCGTGATTCCTTGGTTTTCAACGCAGCCTTTCCTATTTTCGCCCTACTCCTCGTTGCCTACTTTATTACCGGTCCGTTGAATGTACCAATTTCCCTAGTAACTGGCACCGCAGCCATCGCATTAATGGCTATTGCCGGTCGTTGGTGGTGCAAAGGCAACGGTGCAGTGGTCTCAGTCACTCATGCCCTACGCCACGCGCCTTGGCAAATTGTCTGGTTCTCAGTTGGCATGTATCTTGTCGTCTACGGTCTGGGCAATGCGGGATTAACCGCCTACGGCGCCACTGCTTTACAATGGTTATCCCTACAAGGCGATTTTATTGCTACCATCGGTACCGGATTTTTATCTGCTATCGTAGCCAGCGTTATGAATAATCTACCATCAACATTGGTCGGCGCCTTGGCCATTGAGCAGGCAAATGTCTCTGCAACTACCAAAGAATTAATGGTCTATGCCAATATCATCGGGAATGACTTAGGTCCGAAATTCACCCCCATCGGTAGTCTCGCGACTCTACTCTGGTTGCATGTATTGGCTGAAAAAGGCTATCGAATCGGCTGGGTTCAGTATATGAAAATAGGCCTACTCATCACCCCACCGGTGCTGCTTGCGACATTAATGGCCTTAGTACTTTGGTTAGGTGTTTTGCTGTAGTCTGAGAGCGGTTGGGTTGAGTTGATTTGGGAAAAAGGGCTTACGGTGGCATGACGGCGATGTAAGCTTTAGCATGATCTCTGGGCGCGAATTTTTTGAGTAGTAGTGCACGGCTCAGTCCTACCCTAAAATCCAGATATTACACGACTCTCATGGGAAATACACGTGCTCTAGTCCCATAGCTCATAGCCGCGGCTTTCGAATCATGACTGTACTACTTTGGTCGTGTGCATGATAAGCCTAGCGCGGCTATTGATAGTCGTATCTTTAACCACGCGCTAGAAAAATCCGACATTAGTGATTTTAGATTTCACGACTTGCGCGACATGTGGGCTAGTTGGCATGTACAGGGTGGCACACCACTCATGGCCTTAAAAAACTTGGCGGATGGGAGACGCTAGATATGGTCATGAATTATGCACACTTAAGCACAAGCCATTTAGCTGAATATGCTAGCAATGTTAGCGGACATAAAAAAGCTGCAATGACAGAATTATGCCAGAGCAGCTATTTAAAGCTAGCGTCGTAAACCACAAATCCTTTATAACCCATTAAAAATTAAAGGCTTTTTTGGTCCCCCCAGCCGGACTTGAACCGGCGACCAAAGGATTATGAGTCCTCTGCTCTAACCAACTGAGCTACAGGGGGTTTTGGACATTTGATTGCTTATAAAGTCAATCCGAGCGAACTAACAGCAATTCAAAGCTAAGCTAATAATAATAGCTTAAATTTCCCATAAAATCAATTCCCATTGACCGCTTATTAAATTGCTATCTTCCTCAAAAACGACTAGTATGAATGATTGCTTGAATCCCCTAAACTTTTTCTAATTTTTGTGTCGGTATGAATTCATCTTTGCGTCAATACCCTATGTGGGTTGGTGTTTTGACGTTAATTCTTTCAATTATTTCCCTCTGTACCGGCACTTCATTTGCAAAGACCCTGTTTTCCGAGGTCGGCGCAATCGGTACTACCACCTTTAGAATCTTTTTCTCGGCCTGTATTCTGTGGTTGATTTGGCGACCTTGGCGTATCCCACTGACCCGTTCCGATCTGGCAACCATCGTGCCTTACGGCATTTGTATTGTCGGCATGAATTTGCCCTTTTACCTCTCCCTACAAACGCTGCCGGTGGGCATTGCCTTAGCAATTGAATTTACCGGCCCACTGAGCCTTGCCATTTACAAGTCCAGGACACGTTTTGACTTCTTGTGGATTGCTCTAGCAGTGATTGGTCTCTATCTCTTGTTATGGCCAGGCGCTGACTCTCAGGAACTGATTGCGCTTGATTTAGCGGGTGTGATGTATGCGTTGATTGCCGGGGTTTTCTGGGCGGCCTATATTATCTTTGGACAAAGAGCACGTCGTGTGCACCCGGGTCATGTAACTTCCTACGGTCTGACCATTGCCGCCATGTTAATTTTACCTTTTGGTTTAATAAGCGGTGGCGCTGCAATGTTTAACCCCAACTTACTACTCTTTGGTTTAGGTATCGCAATCTTGTCCAGCGCCCTACCTTATAGTTTAGAAATTTTTGCACTGAGAATTCTACCGGCTAAGACCTTTAGTATCATGCTTAGCCTAGAGCCCGCAGTGGGTGCACTTGCAGGGATTATTATTCTCGGTGAAGTGATTGAATCCAAGCAATGGCTGGCCATTCTACTGGTGGTCTGTGCATCTGCCGGCTGTACTGCCACCGCTGTGCGTGATCATCGCAAAGACAAAGCTAAAGACGCCGCCCAATAAGCACAGGCATATCACAAGATATCCCATGCCCGGGAACTCGCTAAATACGCCGATTCCCGGGATTCAATTGATTTAAGTTTAGAATAACGCTAGGCTAGTAGATAAGCCTGCGTGTTCTACGCAGCTCTTCCCTACCCTTGATTTTTCACTTATATGAATTCATCAGAGCGTCAATACCCCATGTCGCTAGGAGCGATAGCGCTTATATTGTCCATTTTTTCCCTATGCATTGGTAATTCCTTTGCTAAGGGTTTATTTGAGGCAGTGGGTCCTATCGGCACCACTACTCTAAGGCTTGTTTTCTCTACTGCCTTTATGTTGATATTCTGGCGCCCATGGCGCTTAGACTTAACCCGCTCCGATCTGGCCACCATTATTCCCTACGGTATCTGCATGGTGGGCATGAATAGCTTCTTTTATCTAGCCATCGCTAAGCTGCCACTAGGCATTACCTTAGCAATTCAATTTTCCGGTCCCTTAAGCGTGGCGGTCTTATCCTCTCGGTCACGCTTTGATTTTTTATGGGTGCTTTTTGCTTTAGCGGGGCTTTATTTACTACTGTGGCCCGGCAGCAGCTCAGATGAGTTGCTAAACCTTGATCCCTTTGGCGTGATTTATGCTCTAATTGCGGGTGCCTTTTGGGGAGCCTATATTCTGGTCGGTCAACGCGCCCGCTTGATTCACCCGGGCCTTATCACCACGTACGGTTTTCTCACCGCCTCTTTACTGATTTTACCTATTGGTCTGTGGAGTGCAGGAGCAAACCTTCTTAACCCAAATATTTTATTATTCGGCTTAGGTATTGCCTTGTTATCCAGTGCTATTCCATTTACTTTGGAGATATTTTCACTGAGGATTTTACCTATCAAAACCTTCAGTATTATGGTGAGTTTAGAACCGGCAGTCGGTGCCTTAACCGGTATTATTATTCTTAATGAATTTCTGAACCCGCAAGAATGGCTCGCGGTGCTATTGATTGTTTTTGCGGCAATAGGTACAACTGCCACTGCCGTACAAAGTGGCAGAAAGCAAAAACGCCGAGAATAAATCTCGGCGCCTTGCTTGCACGATAAGCAATAAAACTTCGCTGATTAAGGATATAAACCGCGAACTTTACGTTGCTCCAGGATACGAGTACAGGCTATGATAAATGCCGCTGTACGCATAGTGACATTATGGTGCTTGGCCGTTTCACGAATGGCACGGTACGCTTCACGCATCATGCGGTCCAAGCGGTGATTAATTTCATCGACAGTCCAGAAGAAACTGGAGAAGTCCTGCACCCATTCGAAGTAACTAACGGTCACACCGCCGGCGTTAGCTAGAACATCAGGTACGATAAAAACGCCCTTATCAACTAAGATATCGTCAGCTGCCGGTGTGGTCGGACCATTTGCACCCTCAACTAAAATCTTGGTATTTACCGTATGTGCATTTTTCTCGGTGATTTGATTTTCTAAGGCAGCGGGGATTAACAGATCCGTCTCCGTGGCCCAAAACTCATCCAAGGAAATCTCAGTTGCACCTTCGAAACCCTTGATACCGCCATTGTGCTCAACATGTTCAAGTAATTTGAAAATATCAATACCATCGTCATTTGACACCGTTGCCGTATGGTCTTGTAAGGCCACGATTTTAGAGCCAGCCTCAAAAAACAGACGGGCCGCTGTACCGCCAACATTACCGAAGCCTTGGATTACGACACGAGCACCCTTAAGATCGATGCCTTGGTCATTAGCAGCTTCACAGGCAGCCACGTAGACACCTCGACCGGTCGCTTCAACACGGCCTAAGCTACCCCCTAAAGCAATCGGCTTACCGGTAACCACACCGGACGTGGTATAACCCTGGTTCATAGAGTAAGTATCCATCATCCAAGCCATCACTTGAGGACCGGTATTAACATCGGGGGCAGGAATGTCTTTGAGTGGGCCAATAATGCCACCGATTTCTGAGGTATAGCGACGAGTCACGCGCTCAAGCTCTTTTTCAGAATAATTGCGAGGGTCAATGCGAATACCGCCTTTAGCGCCACCAAAGGGCAAATTAACCGCAGCACATTTAATCGACATCCAACCGGCTAAAGCCATGACCTCGGAGAGATTGACATCCTGGTGAAAACGCACACCGCCTTTGCCCGGGCCACGAATGGTATTGTGCTGTACACGATAACCCTCGAAGTGTGCATAGGTACCATCATCTAACTCGATAGGCACATCAACCACCATAATGGTTTTAGGTCGTTTTAAGGTCTCAATCCATGGGGTCAGACTGCCCATATAAGGGGCGATACGATCAATTTGCTGTAAAAAGATGCCCCAAGCACCAACGTCATTTTGATCTAAATAGGACGGTAAAGCATGGCTAGGAACGCTTGGTTTTTGCTCCACTATGACTCTCCAATGAATTTAAAAGTACTGATTTTAGTACAGTAATAAATAGTATAGCTATTTATGATAGAAAAAAGAAAAATCCCCGAACAATTCGTCCGGGGACTCTATAGCCAAATTCTAAACTAACAAACTATCGATTAGAAATTGGGGTAACATCGCGCTTGGTTGAACCAATGTAAATTTGACGCGGGCGACCGATCTTATAATCAGGGTCACCAAGCATCTCATTCCACTGAGCAATCCAACCCACGGTACGAGCTAAAGCGAAAATCGCCGTAAACAATGACGTCGGAATACCGATAGCACGCTGAACAATACCGGAGTAGAAATCCACGTTAGGGTATAGTTTACGCTCTACGAAGTACTCGTCTTCAAGTGCAATACGCTCTAATTCCATGGCCAGTTTGAATAATGGGTCATTTTCCAAACCGAGCGCAGAAAGAACTTCTTTACACGTTTCTTGCATGAGCTTAGCACGTGGATCGTAGTTCTTATAGACGCGGTGACCAAAGCCCATGAGGCGAGTAGGATTGTTTTTATCCTTGACCGCTTCCATGAACTCACCAACTTTCTCAATACCGCCATTGGCCTGAATTTCTTCAAGCATATTTAGGCACGCTTCGTTAGCACCACCGTGAGAAGGCCCCCACAAGCAAGCCACACCGGCAGCAATTGCTGCAAATGGGTTAGTACCTGAGGAACCACAAAGTCTAACGGTCGAGGTAGAGGCGTTTTGTTCGTGATCGGCATGCAAGATTAAGATACGGTCTAAAGCACGTTCAACAACATCCTGAACCTCATAGTCTTCGCAAGGTGTCGCAAACATCTGACGAATAAAGTTACCGGTATAAGACAAGTTATTTTGTGGGTAGATATATGGTTCACCCTTGTTGTACTTATACGCCATGGCAACTAAGGTTGGCATCTTGGCAATTAAGCGAATAGCGGAAATATCACGGTGACGCGGGTTATTCACGTCGGTAGAGTCGTGATAGAAGGCAGACATCGCACCGACCAAGCCGGTTAATACCGCCATTGGGTGAGCATCACGACGGAAACCGCGCAAGAAAAAGTGCATTTGCTCGTGAACCATGTTGTGACGGTTAACAGAGGTATCAAACTCCTTTTTCTGCTCTTCATTAGGAAGTTCGCCATTTAATAATAAATAACAAACCTCTAGGAAGTCGCAATTAGTAGCCAATTGCTCAATTGGGTACCCACGATATAGCAATTCGCCCTTATCACCATCAATGTACGTGATAGAAGAGCCGCAAGAAGCCGTAGACATAAAACCCGGATCATAAGTGAACTTGCCGGTTTGACCGTAAAGTTTACGAATGTCCATAACATCAGGGCCGATAGTCCCCTCAAAGATCGGTAGCTCAATGGATGGCGAACCGTCTGAAAAGCTCAAAGTGGCTTTTTTATCGGATAATTGCATCTTGGTTTTTCCTTTAAATGTGAGCTGTTGGTTTAATAGTATTAGGCTTCGCGAATTTGTTGAACAAGACGGCATATATTGTCAGTGTAGTATTCGCCTTCCGGTTCTCTTTTACCTAATAAAATCTCCAATAGCTTGTTGTCGTCTAGCTGAAATAATTTTGTCAGCGATAATACATCCTCATCGCTTAATTGCTCTTCGTATTGATCAAGAAAGCGCGTAAGAATTAAATCGTTTTCCAGTAAACCGCGACGAGCACGCCAACGAAGGCGTGCACGCGCAAGTTCAACTTCTGATATGCTCATCCCTTGGTACTCTAAAACGTTGATCGTATAGTGATTAAACTGTACGACGAACTAGCATCTCTTTGATCTTGCCGATCGCACGAGTCGGGTTTAGGCCCTTAGGACATACATCCACGCAGTTCATAATAGAGTGACAACGGAATAAACGGTATGGATCCTCTAAATTATCCAAACGCTCGGTGGTTGCTTCATCACGGCTATCAGCTAAGAAGCGATAAGCTTGCAATAAGCCGGCAGGACCAACGAACTTATCAGGGTTCCACCAGAATGAAGGACATGATGTTGAGCAACAGGCACAAAGAATACACTCATACAGACCATCAAGCTCTTCACGTGCTTCAGGACTCTGTAAACGCTCTTTTTCAGGAGGCGGTGTATTGTTAATCAAGTACGGGCGCACAGAGTGATACTGATTGAAGAAGTGAGTCATATCAACAATCAGGTCACGAATCACTGGTAAACCAGGTAGCGGACGTAACACAATCGGCTCTTTTAATTCGTTTAAGTTGGTAATACACGCTAGCATGTTTTTACCATTAACGTTCATGGCGTCAGAGCCACAAACACCCTCACGACAAGAACGACGAATAGAAATACTGTCGTCTACATCATTTTTTATGCGAACAATGGCATCTAACAACATTTTGTCATTTGGCCCAAGCTCAACATCCAGCTTTTGCATATAAGGACGCTCGTCCTTATCCGGATCGTAGCGATAAATCTCAAATTTAACAATTCGTTTAGACATGATTCTTACCTATACCTCTTAGAATGTACGTTGCTGAGGAGCAACTGTCTTAGCTGTTAGTGGCTTCATCTGCACCGGCTTATACTCTAAGCGGCTGCCCTCAGAGTACCATAACGTGTGTTTTAACCAGTTCTCATCATCACGCTCAGGATGGTCATTTAATGCATGAGCACCACGGCTTTCAGTACGTGCCGCTGCTGAGGTGATGGTGGCGCGAGCAACCTCAACCATATTGGCAATTTCTAACGCCTCTTGGCGAGCCATATTGAATACTTTAGATTTATCTTTGAAGTAGATGTGATTTGCACGCTCAGCGATTTCGTCAATCTGCGAAACACCTTCGTTAAGAAGATCTAAGGTACGGAATACACCACAGTGCGTCTGCATAGAGATACGCATTGCGTCACCAACCTCTTGAACTTTTTCGCCGGAAGTGCGCGCTTCAAGATCACTAACACGAGCAATTGATTTGTCCACTGCTTCTTGAGGTACGTCTTGGTGATTCTTTTGATTTTCTAAATGCTGCTCAACCAAGTAGTTACCGGTAGCGCGACCAAATACAATCAAGTCAAGTAAAGAGTTAGTACCTAAGCGGTTTGCGCCGTGTACTGAAACAGCGGCACACTCACCAACAGCGTAGAGACCGTTAACAACTTTATTTTCACCATTGACAAAGTCTAGAACCTGACCCTGAATATTGGTCGGTAAACCGCCCATCTGATAGTGAATAGTCGGTACGACAGGGATCGGATCCTTGATCGGGTCAACGTTACCGAAGCGAATAGCAATCTCACGAATCGATGGCAAACGCTTATTAATCACGTCAGCACCTAAGTGGTCAAGCTTCAATAACACGTGGTCGCCATTAGGGCCACAACCGCGGCCTTCTTTAATTTCTTGGTCCATAGAACGTGATACAAAGTCACGCGGCGCCAAGTCTTTAAGGGTCGGTGCATAACGCTCCATAAAGCGCTCACCGTCTTTATTTAATAAGATACCGCCCTCACCGCGCACACCCTCAGTAATCAGTACACCGGCACCAGCCACACCAGTCGGGTGGAACTGCCAGAACTCTAAGTCCTGCAATGGGATACCGGCACGAGCCGCCATACCTAAACCGTCACCGGTATTAATAAAGGCGTTAGTAGAAGCAGCCCAAATACGTCCGGCACCACCGGTAGCTAAGACGGTTGCTTTACCCTCAAGGATATAGATATCACCTGTTTCCATCTCAAGTGCAGTAACACCGACCACATCACCGTCGTCATTACGCAGTAAATCCAAGGCCATCCACTCAACAAAGAAATGAGTGCGAGCGGCAACGTTACGCTGGTATAAGGTGTGTAATAATGCGTGACCGGTACGGTCAGCAACAGCACAGGCGCGTTGTACAGGCTTTTCACCGAAGTTAGCGGTGTGACCACCAAATGGGCGCTGATAAATCGTACCATCCGAGTTACGGTCAAAAGGCATACCAAAGTGTTCTAACTCGTAGACGGCATTTGGTGCTTCACGACAAAGGAATTCAATTGCATCCTGGTCACCTAACCAGTCCGAACCCTTAATCGTGTCGTACATATGCCATTCCCAATGGTCCTCACTCATATTGCCCAGAGAGGCACTCACACCACCCTGTGCAGCGACAGTATGCGAACGGGTCGGGAAAACTTTTGATAAAACAGCAACTGATAAACCGGCCTGAGCCAATTGTAATGAGCAGCGCATACCGGCTCCACCGGCGCCTACTACGACCACATCGAATTGACGACGCGGTAAAGAAGAATTAATTGCAACCACGGCTTATAGACTCCAAAGAACACTAGCAAAATAAACAACCGAAGAAACTAACCACATGACAGTCAGAACCTGTAGAGACAGTTTTAGTTTTACACAGGTAATGTAGTCCATCCAAATATCGCGCACACCAACCCAAGCGTGATACACAAGCGCCAAGAAGGCTAAGGATGTGGAGATTTTACCTACAGGAAAGGCACCGAACCAAGTGAAGGTAAACAAGTTTCTCCAAGAGTCGTAATCGATTTTCGTGAAGATGACTGCTAATAAAAACAGAATTGAATAAATGGCCAGAATAACAGCTGTAACACGCTGAATAATGAAGTCCATGGCACCATAACGGGCACCAACCGCAAGACGCTTATGGCCGAATTGTTCGTAACGATCCATTAGAGCACTCCAAACATTTTAATTGCAAAAACAACAGTCAATATTAAGCTAACAATTAGAACAAGCTTAGCGCTCTTTTGAGCTTCTGCTTTTTCCAAACCGCGACCCATATCCAACATTAGGAAGCGTACACCGGCACATAAGTGATGCATAAAACCCCAGAGTAAAACCAATAAAATCAGTTTTAAGAGGAAACCGCCAAAACCGCTGCCTAAATTAGCAAAGGACTCGCTAGAGCCAACACTTGCAGCAAATAAAGGCACGAGAATTATCGGCAACGCTAAAAAAAGAATAGCGCCACTGACACGGTGCAAAATGGAGACTTTACCGGGAAGCGGTAGCTTGTAATCGACGGTAATATTCCGTAAGCTCAAATTGCGAAACTCGCGATTAGGCTTTTTTTGATTTTCAGACATAGTAGATTGGCCTCAACTTATACAAAGAAACCCAAAAAACCATTAAAAAATGAGGTCGAACCCATTTGAAAATGGTGTAGTTAATAAAACAAATCCCACACTAGTTTAAACTATTTCGGTAAAAATAGTCTTTTGTTAGATACATTCCTTTACGAATTTCTATGGGTTTATCCCCATAAGTATATGCAATTCGATTAATTGCTAATAAAGGATAATCCTCCGGAACCCCTAACAACTCTGAGACTTCAGCATTCGCAGCAACTGCATACAGTTGTTCTTCGGCGCGAATCATACTCACACCAAAGTTGGACTCAAATAAGCCATATAAAGGCAGCTGTTTTTGTAACATTGGCAGATCAAGATCTTTAAAACTCGCGGCCGGCAAGATAATCTGCTCAAAAACGACCGGTTTTTCGCCAAAATGCATGACACGGTCAATTTCAACCACCTCACTACCTGCCGACAACTCTAAAAGATCAAGCTCCAACTGCTCAGCAGGCCGAAAATCGCAGGCCAGAAACTTACTGGTCGGCTTTTCTCTTTTTTCTTGGCCGTGGCGACTGGCTAAACGCAAGAAGCGATAGCGCACCTCATCTTCGTGATGAGTTGCAACAAAGGTGCCTTTGCCCTGACGGCGTATTAAGACACTCTCGGCGGCTAATTCATCAATTGCTTTGCGCACAGTACCTTGACTGACTTGATAAAGATTCGCCAACTCAACTTCACTAGGGATACTTTCGCCCGGTTTCCACTCACCTGCACCTAAACTTTCTAAAAGCAACTCCTTGATTTGCTTATAGAGTGGCGAAAAAGCAGCGCGTTGGCGCGCTGTGGCGGCAGCCTTGGTGGTCCTAGAAGACAAGGCTCTGGGTCCCCTGGGTGCGGCAACTCTCAAACTCTTGCGAGGCGGAGTCTTGGGTATTAACTTAGACTGTGTTTTACTCATGACTATAGAAATTAAATGTTGCCTTATTATCGCACCGGTAACAAAAAATGTCCATTCTTCTATCTTATATAAGACATAAGATATAAGTCTTCATTGACGTGGGGCAAATATTGATCTAAGCTTAACAAGATTTTTAAACGTTTCATAATATAAAGTTTGTAAAGCTGGAGTTACTTTTATGTCAAAACCTGCTGTTCGTGTAGCGGTCACAGGCGCCGCCGGCCAAATTGGCTACGCCCTTTTATTCCGCATTGCTTCCGGTGAGATGCTAGGCAAGGATCAACCTGTTATCCTTCAATTACTGGAAATTCCTGATGAAAAAGCTCAAAACGCCCTCAAAGGCGTGATGATGGAGTTAGATGACTGTGCTTTCCCGCTCTTAGAGGGTATGACAGCTCACAGCGATCCTAAAGAAGCTTTTAAAGACGCCCAAATTGCTCTATTAGTCGGTTCACGTCCTCGTGGTCCGGGCATGGAGCGCGCCGACTTACTACAAATTAACGCCAAGATCTTTATCGAACAAGGTAAAGCACTTAATGACGTCGCCGATCGTGATGTCAAGGTATTAGTTGTGGGTAACCCGGCTAACACTAACGCTTACATTGCCATGAAGTCGGCTCCGGATTTACCGGCTAAAAACTTTACTGCGATGTTACGTCTTGACCACAACCGCGCTTTAACTCAATTAGCCCAGAAATCAGGCAAAGCGGTTAAAGACATTGAAAACTTTGCCGTTTGGGGCAACCACTCTCCTACCATGTATCCTGACTACCGCTTTGCGACCGTCGATGGTGAGAGCTTAAAAGACCTGATCAGCGACGAAGAGTGGAACAAAAACGAATTTATTCCTAAGGTTGGTAAACGCGGTGCAGCGATTATTGAAGCACGTGGTTTATCTTCTGCCGCTTCTGCCGCAAACGCCGCCATCGACCACATCCGTGACTGGGTTTTAGGCTCCAATGGTCAGTGGGTCACCATGGGCATTCCTTCTGACGGCTCTTACGAGATTCCTGAAGGCATCATGTACGGTGTCCCTGTTATCTGCGAAAACGGTGAGTACAAGCGTGTTGAGGGTTTAGAAATTGATGAAACCTCTCGCGCTTATATGGATAACACACTAAACGAGCTTCTTGAAGAGCGTGACGGTGTGGCTGAATTATTAAAATAATCATCCCTTGATTGTTTTTCATCAATTAAAGCAGTCTGAGACTGTTTAATCAGAACAAAAGCCACCCGTACTTAACTGTTCGGGTGGCTCTTATTTTAAATAGAGAACAAAGTTATGAGTCAAATTTCTGCAGGTGCCGCTTTTCGTAAAGCCTTAGCTGAAGAAAAGCCACTACAAATCATTGGCGCCATCAATGCAAACCACGCATTATTAGCTAAACGCGCCGGTTTCAAAGCAATTTACCTATCCGGTGGCGGTGTTGCTGCCGGTTCATTGGGTCTGCCTGATCTAGGCATTAACACCCTCGATGATGTACTGACTGATATCCGTCGCATCACTGATGTTTGTGATACGCCTTTATTAGTTGATATCGATACCGGTTTCGGCCCATCCGCTTTTAATATTGCTCGTACCGTTAAAAGTTTAATTAAATTCGGCGCCGCCGCCTGCCACATTGAAGACCAAGCCGGTGCTAAGCGTTGTGGCCACCGCCCTAACAAGGAAATCGTTTCTACTGAAGAAATGATTGACCGCATCAAAGCCGCTGTTGACGCCAAAACCGATCCCGATTTCTATATCATTGCCCGTACTGATGCGATCCAAAGCTTTGGCGTTGAAGCGGCGCTAGAGCGTGCTCATAAATGCGCCGAAGCCGGTGCCGATGCTATTTTCGTCGAAGCAGCGCATGATTTAGAAACGTATAAACTCTTTACCGATAACTTAAACGTTCCGGTTTTAGCCAATATCACTGAGTTCGGTGCGACGCCTTTATTCTCAGTCGATGAGTTGGCCAGTGTCGATGTTGGCATGGTTTTATACCCATTATCCGCTTTCCGCGCCATGAACAAAGCTGCTCAAAACGTCTACGAAGCGATTCGCAAAGACGGTCACCAGAAAAATGTCGTTGACACCATGCAGACTCGTATGGAACTCTACGAGAGCATCGGCTACTTTGAATTTGAAGAATACTTAGATAATTTATATTCGAAAAAATAATTTTCGAGCAAAAAAAAAACAGGAGGACCATCATGAGTCAAACAGAGCAAAGCACAAAAACCAAGCCAAAAGGTAAAAAGTCAGTTGCCTTATCAGGCATTGCCGCAGGTAACACCGCGTTATGTACTGTCGGTTTATCCGGCAATGACTTACATTACCGCGGTTACGACATTTTAGATATGGCCGGTGCTTGCGAATTTGAAGAAGTCGCCCACTTACTGATTCACGGCAAATTACCTAACGTTGCTGAATTAGAAGCATACAAAGCCAAGCTTAAAAGACTGCGTGGCTTACCACTAACAGTCAAAGAAGTATTAGAAAGTCTACCTGCTGCCAGCCACCCAATGGACGTGATGCGCACCGCCGTTTCTGTCTTAGGCTGCACTTTGCCGGAAAAAGACGATCACAACGCCGCTGATGCACGCGATATCGCTGACCGTTTAATCGCCAGTTTGGGTTCTGCCCTACTTTACTGGTACCACTTCAGCAATAACGGTGTAGTCATTGATGTTGAGTCTGATGAAGACAGCATTGCCGGTCACTTCCTTGAGTTATTGCACGGCGAGACTCCGTCTGAAGACTGGGTACGTGCGATGCATATTTCTTTGAACCTATACGCTGAGCACGAGTTTAACGCCTCTACCTTTACCAGCCGCGTCATTGCCGGTACCGGTTCAGATATGTACTCTTGTATCTCAGGCGCAATCGGTGCCCTGCGTGGTCCAAAACATGGTGGCGCCAACGAAGTTGCCTTCGAAGTTCAAAAGCGTTACGACAACGCCGATGACGCTGAGACTGATATCTTAAAGCGCCTCGAAAACAAAGAAGTGATTATCGGCTTCGGTCACCCGGTTTACACCGTGTCTGACCCGCGTAATGAAGTGATTAAAGCGGTTGCTAAAGAACTTTCTGAAAGCGCCAACAACACCAAGATGTTTGAAATCGCTGAACGCCTTGAAACAGTGATGTGGGATGCTAAGAAAATGTTCCCTAACTTGGACTGGTTCTCAGCTGTGTCTTATCACATGATGGGCGTGCCAACAGCGATGTTCACCCCGCTTTTCGTGATTGCACGTACTGCTGGTTGGGCTGCTCATATTCTTGAGCAACGCGCTGACAACAAGATTATTCGTCCAAATGCTAACTACATTGGCCCGGATAACAAAGACTTCGTGAAGCTCGAAGATCGTCAGTAATTAAAACTCTTTAGTTTTAAACTAAAATAGGCGCCCCACTTGGAGGCGCCTATTTTTTTGGGCTATATCTAAGAATTAAGATTACTTATCGTCTTTGGATGAGCCCTCTAATTGCGGTACAACAGAGTCTTTACCGGCAATTAATAAACCGGACTTTGTGTAAATACCGAGCTTATTGCGAGTATCAATAATATCCAGATTACGCATAGTTAACTGACCAATACGATCTAAAGGTGTAAAGGCAGCATCCTCAACCTTTTCCATACTTAAGCGGTCAGCTTCGTAAGTCAAATTAGGCGATTCGGTATTTAAGATGATGTAGTCATTGCCTCGGCGTAGCTCTAATGTGACCTCACCGGTAATAGCCTTAGCGACCCAACGCTGAGCAGTTTCTCTAAGCATCAAGGCTTGAGAATCAAACCAACGACCCTGGTACAACAAACGACCTAAACGTAGACCGTTAATACGGTATTGTTCAATAGTGTCTTCATTGTGAATACCGGTCACTAAGCGCTCATAAGCAATGTGTAATAACGCCATGCCGGGAGCCTCATAAATACCACGTGATTTGGCCTCAATAATACGGTTTTCAATTTGGTCAGTCATCCCTAAACCGTGACGACCACCGATTTTATTAGCCTCTAAAAACAACTCAACCGGCTCATACTCCTGGCCATTTAAGGCAACCGGCACACCCTCTTCGAAGCGCACGCGCACTACCTCGGGCTCAATCTTGACAGATTCATCCCAGTAAGCAACGCCCATAATCGGTTTAACAATTTTTAAGCTGGTATCGAGGAACTCCAAGTCCTTGGCTTCGTGAGTGGCACCCAACATATTTGAGTCGGTACTGTAGGCCTTTTCGACCGACATTTTGTAGTCAAAGCCATTGGCAATTAAGAACTCGGACATTTCCTGACGACCACCCAGCTCATCGATAAACTGTTGGTCTAACCAAGGTTTGTAAATTTTGAGCTGAGGATTGGTAATCAGACCATAGCGGTAAAAGCGCTCAATGTCATTGCCCTTGTAAGTGGAACCATCGCCCCAGATATTGACATCGTCTTCTTTCATCGCCGCAACCAACATGGTTCCGGTCACTGCTCGACCAATCGGTGTGGTATTGAAATACGGCATACCGCCTGTACTGACATGGAAGGCACCGCTCTGTATAGCGGCAATGCCCTCATAAGCTAACTGCAGACGACAATCTACTAAACGCGCTTCAATGGCACCATACTCTTTAGCTTGGCGTGGGATCGACTCATAATCATCTTCGTCAGGCTGACCAAGGTTAGCAGTATAAGCATACGGCTTGGCGCCTTTTAATTTCATCCACAATAAAGCAGCAGAAGTATCTAAACCACCGGAGAAAGCAATCCCGACTTTTTCCCCAACGGGAAGAGATTGCATGATGGTCGCATTTTGATTAGACATAGAGTAGACCCTTTGAACAAAAAAGCATAAAAATCGAATCTTTAATTTTAACCGATCTACTGCAAATTGAGTTTATAAAGGGTCTGCTTCACGACTAATTAGAAATTTTCAGATTTAATTCGCCTACAATTTTTTGCACTAACGTAGCCAAAGCATCTGGACCGGCATTACCCACCAGCATAAACATCGGCATGTATTCGGCGATGGAAAATGGCTTAGCGGGATTGATGGAGATTTGCAATTTATCCTCTTTATCGAGTAAATAATCCCTCATTGCCATACAACCCTGCTCGAGCACTTTAAGATCAAACTCGCCTACGGTCTGCACACACGCTTGATAATGCTCACCCACCTCAGACTCATGCTGTGGATTATGCTCTAACATACGCTTGTTATAGCCATCGTCATCCACAGAGATATTAATGTGATGAATCTTGGTCGACATAGCACTAATCATAAGCAAATCCGGATCCAGTACGGCTGCATCCATTGACTTTAACTGCTCAAATAACACATCAATGCCTTCGGTTTTAAAGCTTAAGGAACCATCCAACACATCATCCTGTGAAATCTCAAAACCACCTGCTAAGGTGCCGCTAGCCTTATCCATCGTATATTTGAGCTTAACCTCAATATCGTCAAGCTGCTCATAAGCTAAACTTTGAAAATGGCCTTCAGGACTTAAGCGTTTAGATAATAAAACATGCTCGCCATCCTCGTCAGTGACACCAAGGTACTTGACCTCAACCGAGATCCGATCATCAGTCACCGAGTAATCGTCAAAATCCATCTTTTTGATTAGATACTTTTGCTCATCGTCGCTACCCTTATCGCTGATGAAAGTCACCCCATAAACCGACGCATCGGCTAATGAATCGCCCTCGATACGCTCCCAGCTGAAACTATCCTCGAGACCGAAAGACGCTAGATAGGTGCGTAACTCCTGCTCGGCCTGGGCTGAAGCATAAGCCACAGAACTAAATGCCCCACCGGTCAAAGATAATGCGACAGCTGCACTTAACGATAAAATACTCTTTTTGTACATAAAATCCCCCTAGATTAGTATAAAGACTCATAGTAGTCTGAAACGATGTCAACATTGACTAAATAGTCTATTTTACAGTTTAATTATTTAAGTATTCTTAAAATGTGTATTAAAACCATACACAAAACCCCTAAGTCTTATATAAGACATAAGACTTGTGTTATACTCTCTCTGTTCAATCAAAAATTAAAAGCAACATTTTTGTTTATAAAGGTGTAATCAAATGTTAGAAGCATATCGTAAGCATGTAGAAGAACGTGCGGCTTTAGGCATACCTGCTTTAGCCCTCTCTGCCCAACAAACTGCCGAGTTAATCGAATTAATCAAAAACCCTCCTGCCGGTGAGGAGTCGTTCTTAGTTGAACTACTAACCTATCGTGTTCCTGCGGGCGTAGACGACGCTGCTAGAGTTAAGGCTTCTTACCTGGCTGCCGTTGCTTTTGGTAATGAAAAAACCCCTTTAATTACCCCCGAAAAAGCCACTGAGCTTTTAGGTACTATGTTGGGTGGTTTCAATATCGCTCCATTAGTCGAGTTATTAGACAATGAGCAATTAGCTCAGATTGCAGCTGATGCCCTCAAAAACACCTTGCTGATGTTCGACGCTTTCCACGATGTACGTGAAAAGGCCGAAGGTGGCAACCAATTCGCTCAACAAGTACTACAGAGCTGGGCTGATGCCGAGTGGTTTACTAGCCGCCCTGCCGTACCTGAGAGCATGAAAATCACTGTCTTCAAAGTACCGGGTGAGACCAACACGGACGATTTATCACCGGCGCCAGATGCAACCACGCGCCCTGATATTCCAATGCACGCGCTAGCGATGCTTAAAAACAAGCGCCCTGATGCAGCCTTTGAGCCTGAAGAAGACGGCAAGCGCGGCCCAATCCAGTTTATCGAAGACTTAAAAGCCAAAGGCAACCTAGTTGCTTATGTTGGTGACGTGGTCGGTACCGGTTCTTCTCGTAAATCAGCAACTAACTCAGTACTATGGTTTACCGGTGAGGACATTCCTTTTGTTCCTAATAAGCGTTTCGGTGGTGTGTGTTTAGGTGGCAAAATTGCTCCTATTTTCTACAACACCATGGAAGATGCGGGTGCACTACCAATCGAACTGGATGTTTCACAAATGGAAATGGGCGACGAAATCGAATTGCGTCCATACGAGGGCAAGGCTCTTAAAAACGGTGAAGTGATTGCTGAATTCGACGTAAAATCCGATGTATTATTTGACGAAGTCCAAGCCGGTGGTCGTATTCCATTAATTATCGGTCGTGGCCTAACTGCTAAAGCACGCGAAGCACTCGGTTTAGAAGCTTCTACTATTTTCCGCTTACCTGAAGTACCTGCCGATAGCGGCAAGGGCTTTACCTTAGCTCAAAAAATGGTTGGTCGCGCATGCGGTCTACCTGAGGGTCAAGGTGTTCGCCCCGGCACTTACTGCGAGCCTCGCATGACATCTGTTGGTAGCCAGGATACCACCGGCCCAATGACTCGCGATGAACTAAAAGACTTAGCCTGTTTGGGTTTCTCAGCTGACCTAGTTATGCAGTCTTTCTGTCACACCGCCGCTTATCCTAAGCCAGTTGACGTTAAGACTCACCACGAATTACCTGATTTCATCAGCACTCGTGGCGGTATTTCACTACGTCCGGGTGACGGCGTGATTCACTCTTGGTTAAACCGTATGTTGTTACCTGATACCGTCGGTACCGGTGGTGACTCACATACTCGTTTCCCAATTGGTATTAGCTTCCCGGCCGGCTCCGGTCTAGTTGCATTCGCTGCAGCAACCGGTGTAATGCCTCTGGATATGCCTGAGTCCGTACTAGTACGTTTCAAAGGCAAAATGCAGCCCGGCGTGACGTTACGCGATTTAGTTAATGCGATTCCTTACTACGCCATCAAAGACGGTTTATTAACTGTTGCCAAACAGGGTAAGAAAAACATCTTCTCTGGTCGCGTACTGGAAATCGAGGGTCTACCTGATCTTAAGGTTGAGCAAGCTTTCGAATTAAGTGATGCTTCAGCTGAGCGCTCTGCTGCCGGTTGTACTGTACGCCTAAACAAAGAGCCAATCATTGAATACTTAAAGTCAAACATCACTTTATTGAAGTGGATGATTGCCAACGGTTACGAAGATGAACGTTCATTAGCCCGTCGTATCCGCGCCATGGAGCAGTGGTTAGAAAACCCACAACTGCTAGAGCCTGATGCAGACGCCGAATACGCTGCAGTTATCGAAATCGACTTAGCTGATATTCATGAGCCTCTAGTCGCTTGCCCTAATGACCCTGATGATGTTAAAAGCTTATCAGACGTTGCCGGTGAGAAAATTGACGAAGTATTTATCGGTAGCTGCATGACCAACATCGGTCACTTCCGTGCCGCTTCTAAACTTCTTGAGAACAAACGCGATATTCCTGTTCGCTTATGGGTTGCGCCTCCGACCAAGATGGACCAGAAGCAGTTAACTGAAGAGGGTCACTACGGCACCTTCGGCGTTGCCGGTGCTCGTATCGAGATGCCGGGTTGCTCACTCTGCATGGGTAACCAAGCACAAGTACGTGAAGGCGCCACTGTGATGTCGACCAGTACTCGTAACTTCCCGAACCGTTTAGGTAAAAACACCAACGTGTACCTAGGTTCTGCTGAGTTAGCGGCTATTTGTTCTCGCTTAGGCAAGATCCCAACTCGCGAGGAATACCTCGAAAATATGGGCATCATCGATGAAAACAGCGATAACATCTACCGTTATATGAACTTCAACGAAATCGAAGATTTCCAAGAAGTTGCTGATAGCGTAGAGCTCTAATTAACCATCTCCAGTTAATTAGCAAAAGGGGTTTGGTCACAGTACCGAACCCCTTTTTTTATGGCGATAAATGAGTGATTTTTGACTCTCTCGATACCTTAAAAAACCCTTTGAAATCAAAGATAATAACTCATCGTTACAGCCTGTCCGAATTGACAGCAGACCTTGAACAAAAGGGGTATCATTAAATTATCCATGTTTTATAATTTGCAAACTTTTCCGTAGTATTACAAGATGAACGATTCAATTAAAATAAAAACCTCTGAGTTTCGTGTAGAGGACAAATTTTCACAACGTGCTATCAATCTTTCCGGTTCAGTGATTCGTGAGATTTTAAAAGTCACGGAGCGTCCGGATGTGATTTCATTTGCCGGCGGTTTACCTTCGCCCAAAGGCTTCCCTAAAGAAACCCTACTCAAGGCCTTCACTAAAGTCTTAACTGAAAATCCCGAAGCGGCGCTACAATACGGTCCGACCGAGGGCTATCGCCCATTACGCGAGTGGGTCGCACAAGACTTTGCTAAGCGTGGCGTTCAGGTTGAAACCGAAGAGGTATTAATTGTTTCAGGTTCACAGCAGGCATTGGATTTATTAGGCAAACTATTTATTGATGATGGCGCCAAGATTTTGGTTGAATCACCGTCTTATTTAGGCGCATTGCAATCTTTTTCGGTACAGAATCCACGTTATGAAACCGTAGAAACTGACGAATTCGGCATGATTCCTCAGGACATTACCGCCGACAAAGCCCAAGACGCTCGCTTTATTTACGCGCTTCCCAATTTCCAGAACCCGACTGGTATCACCATGACGTTGGAGCGCCGTAAGGAGCTAGTGACGACCTGTGCCAAGTACGGTTTGCCTATTATCGAAGACGACCCCTATGGCGAACTGCGCTTCGAGGGCGAACACTTACCCTCATTACTAGCCTTAGGTCGTGAGGCCGGTGCCACAGTGATTCGTATGGGTTCATTTTCTAAGGTACTCGCTCCAGGCATTCGCATAGGCTATGTGGTCGCTCCTGTTGCAGTGATCAACAAAATGGTACAGTTAAAGCAGGCCACTGACTTGCACACCCAAACCGTTTCACAAATGGCCGTCTACGAAGCGATCAAAGACGGCTTCCTAGCAGAGCATTTACCTGCCGTCCGTGAACTCTATCGCAAGCAGTGCTACTTTATGTTGGATGCATTAAATGAGCACTTCCCTGAGAGCTGCAAATGGACTCATCCGACCGGCGGCATGTTTATCTGGGCCAGCGTACCGGAGCATATTGACACCGCAGCCATCCTGCCCGAAGTAGTTGAGCAGTGCAAGGTTGCTTATGTCCCTGGCATGCCATTTTATACAGATCTCAATAATGCCCCTAAAAACAATCTGCGTTTAAGCTTTGTGACGGTCTCTGAGGATAAAATCCAAGAAGGTATCCGTAATCTAGGTAACTTTATCAAGAGTTTGTAATAATTACTCAGAGCTTGTCGGTCTCGGGCTCTTTTTGCAAACTCTTAGAGTTTTAATCATTTAAAAAGGAGTAGAGACATGGTATACAGCAAGACCTTAAAAAGCCTTGAGCTGAAAAACGCTCAAGGTTCTTATTATTCTTTGCCTGAACTGGGCAAACAATTGGGTGCGGAGGTCAATCGGCTCCCCCACTCTATTCGTATCGTACTTGAATCCGTACTACGCAATTTCGATGGTCAACGGATTACTGAAGAGCATGTCAAGCAGGTCGCCAACTGGGAGACCAACGCGAAGCGCAGCGATGAAATTCCCTTTGTCGTCGCTCGGGTCGTGCTTCAAGACTTCACCGGTGTGCCATTGCTGGCTGATATTGCCGCCATGCGTGGCGTCGCTCAAAAAAACGGCCACAACCCCAAACTCATTGAACCCATGGTACCCGTCGATCTGGTGGTTGACCACTCCGTAATGATTGACTACTTCGGCACCGAAGACGCCCTTGACCTCAATATGAAGGTTGAGTTTGAACGTAACCAAGAGCGTTATGAGTTTATGAAATGGGGCATGCAGGCCTTTGACACCTTCCGTGTGGTGCCCCCCGGATTCGGTATTGTGCACCAGGTCAACCTCGAGTACTTTGCTCGCGGCGTGTATAAAGACCACAACAACGTCTACTATCCGGATAGCTTGGTTGGTACCGATAGTCACACCACCATGATTAACGGTATTGGGGTGGTCGGATGGGGCGTCGGTGGCATTGAAGCCGAAGCAGCCATGCTGGGTCAGCCGGTCTATATCCTAACCCCTGACGTTATCGGGGTTGAATTAAGCGGCAAATTAAACCCCGGCGTGACGGCAACGGATTTAGTCTTGACTGTGACCAATATGCTACGCGCTGAAAATGTCGTCGGTAAGTTTGTTGAATTCTGCGGTGAAGGAACCGCCAGTCTGACCGTACCTGACCGTGCCACCATCGCTAATATGGCGCCTGAATATGGTGCGACCATGGGCTTCTTCCCGGTCGACGAAAGGACCCTCGATTACTTTAAAGGCACCGGTCGCAGCGAGGACGAAATTGAGGCTTTCAAGGCCTATTTTAGTGCTCAAGAGATGTTTGGCGTACCAAATGCCTCAGACATTGATTTTACAAAGTTATTAAAACTCGATCTCAGCAGCATTGTGCCATCACTTGCTGGTCCTAAGCGTCCTCAAGACTTGATCAAGTTGACGGATGTTAAATCAACCTTTGATAGCCTCTTCTCAAAACCTTCCGCTGACGACGGTTTCAATAAAAACCCGGACACCCTGAGCGAACAGTACGAGCTCGAAGGCGATAGCAGTGGCACCGTACAAAATGGCGATATTCTGATTGCCGCGATTACCTCGTGCACTAACACGTCTAATCCGAGCGTTTTAATTTCTGCCGGTTTGCTGGCTAAAAAAGCCGTTGAGTTAGGCCTTAAAGTCAATCCGCAAATTAAAACCTCACTGGCCCCGGGCTCTCGTGTGGTAACACGCTATCTGACTGAAACCGGCTTATTAGGCTACCTCGAGCAACTCGGTTTTGACGTCGCGGCATACGGCTGCACCACCTGTATCGGCAATGCCGGTGATCTCAGCCCTGAACTGAACAAAGCCATTATTGATCATGAGTTGATTTGCTCCGCAGTTCTGTCCGGCAACCGTAACTTTGAAGCACGAATCCACCCAAATATCAAAGCCAACTTCCTAGCCTCACCGCCATTAGTGGTGGCTTATGCGTTAGCTGGTACGATACGTCGCGATCTTTATAATGAGCCAATCGCGATGGGCAAAGACGGTCCGGTTTACTTAAAAGACATCTGGCCCACCAATGAAGAAATTCATGCGCTAGTGGACTTTGCGATGAACCCTGAGGCTTATCGTGAGAACTACGCCCAGATTAAAAGCGATCCGGGTGAACTTTGGAACAACATCCAAGGCGTTGCCGGTGATGTGTATAGCTGGCCTGAGTCAACTTACATCGCCGAACCGCCCTTCTTTGATGATTTCTCCATGAACCCGGGCAGTATCCCGACCATTAAAGGTGCTCGTGCCTTAGGTATCTTTGGTGACTCAGTTACCACGGATCATATTTCTCCTGCGGGCAATATCGCGGAAAGCTCTCCAGCTGGTATTTGGTTAAAAGAGCATAATGTCAAAAAACCTGACTTCAACAGTTACGGTTCACGTCGCGGTAACCACGAAATCATGATGCGTGGCACCTTTGCTAACGTCCGCATTAAGAACTTGATGATCCCGCCTTTGCCTAATGGCGCTCTTTACGAAGGTGGTGATACCATTCACAAACCCAGCGAAGAGCAAATGCCGATCTACACAGCAGCCATGCTCTATCAGTCAGAAGGTATTCCGACCGTGGTCTTCGGTGGTGAGGAATACGGCACCGGTTCATCACGTGACTGGGCCGCTAAAGGTACCCAGCTACTAGGCGTCAAAGCCGTGATTACTCGTAGCTATGAGCGTATCCACCGCAGCAACTTAGTCGGTATGGGCGTCTTGCCGCTACAATTCCAAGGCGACGATACGGTTGAGAGCCTAGGCATTACCGGCAACGAGCGCTACGATATCTCAGGCTTGGAAAATGGCATTAAACCTCAACAAGAAGTGACCCTCACCATCCACCGTGAAAACGGCAGCTCACAAGATGTGAAGTTACTACTAAGAATCGATACCCCGATTGAGGTTGATTACTACGAGCATGGCGGTATATTGCCCTTTGTCTTACGTGACCTCTTAGCAAATGACTAAATAAGCCTGGATTCTGCTTTTTAAAGCACTTTAGGTAATAATAGGGCTTCGGAAACAACAGGTTTCGGAGCCCTATGCATTGGAATCAGTAAATCGTGAATTTAAAAACAAGCACTATTGATATTTTTTGCCGCGTCATTGATAACTTCGGCGATATCGGCGTCTGTTGGCGCTTGGCGCGTAGCTTTCCCAGCAGCTATACGATAAGACTATGGGTTGACGACTTAAATAGTTTTAATAAAATTGAACCCTCGCTCAATCCTAATTTGTCACAACAAATACTAGCCCATATTGAGATCAGACATTGGCATGATGAGCTCACTGACTGGCAAGCTGCGGATTTGGTTATCGAGGCCTTTGGCTGCGATCTGCCGCATCGCTATTTAGAGGCGATGAAAGACAATACGACATGTTGGTTAAATCTGGAGTATTTAAGTGCTGAGCATTGGGTAGAGGATTTTCACTTACAACCCTCCCTCCAACCTAACGGCGTTGCTAAGTATTTCTTTTTCCCGGGTTTTACTGAAAAAACAGGCGGATTATTGCGTCTCCAACGATTAGTAAAAAATAGCCAAACACCAGCACATTTTCTAAAAAAGCTACTTCCTCCTGAAGCTTATGATTATTATCAAGAAAAAAAACCACGACTAATCAATTTATTTTGCTACCCTCATGCCCCAGTAGATGCCCTACTAAAGGCACTCCCTGATGATCAAGAGATGATGATCATCGTGGCCCAAACAGTAGCACCACAATTAGAACAACAGGCAGCAGCGCTTAACTCAAGTGTCTATATACAACGCTTAAATTTTATTGTGCAGGCAGATTATGATCTGTTGCTGCAAATCGCTGATATCAATTTAATTCGTGGTGAAGACAGTTTTGTGCAGGCGCATTGGGCCGCCAAACCGATGCTTTGGCATATTTACCCACAAGATGAAGCACAGCACATGGTGAAACTGGCGGCCTGGCTGCAAGCCATTCAAGCACCGCAATGGTTGCGAGAACTTAATCGCCTATGGTGTAGCGCAGAGACAAATGATTTAAACTCAAATCAAAAACAAGCGCTCAGCAAACTCTTTAGACGGTATGCTTTTGACCCTGTAAGCAATATCGAATGGCAAGAGTTTCAGACAAATCTTTGTAAAAAACTTGGGCAACAAGCCACCTTGTCTCAGCAAATACTGAATTTTTATGAAGACTGCGCTAAAAAAAGTTAAAATATCTGCAATCATTTCAAAGCAGAATTAAAGATTCCCTGACTATGCGATATCTTTCAATTCAAGGCTTATCTACTTATCCTTTCGGAGAATTTTTATAATGAAAAACGCACAGGATTTGCGCGTCGGCAACGTAGCCATGGTTGACGGTCAACCCCTCGTAGTACAAAGAGCAGAATATAACAAATCAGGTCGTAACTCTGCTGTCGTTAAATTCAGATTCAGAAACCTCTTAAGCGGTTCAGCCAGCGAAGCAGTCTACAAGGCTGACGAGAAATTTGAGGTGGTCGTCTTAGACAAAAAAGTCTGCACCTACTCTTATTTTGCGGAACCAATGTATGTCTTTATGGACGAAGAGTACAATCAGTACGAAGTCGAGCAAGAGAGCATGGGCGATGCATTCCAAGTGCTAGAAGAAGGCATGGAGGTTGAGGTAGTTTTCTACGATGAGCGCCCTATTTCTGTTGAATTGCCTAACACCATTGTTCGTGAAATCGTTTACACTGAACCTGCAGTCAAGGGTGACACTTCCGGTAAGGTGATGAAGCCCGCAAGAATTAACGATCATTTTGAAATTTCAGTTCCTGCATTCTGCAATATCGGTGATAAAATCGAAATTGATACGCGCACTTGGGAATACCGTAGTCGCGTTTAATTTGAACCATAGGAGTCCTCCATGAGTGCCATTAATATTCTTCAAAGCATTTTAGGTAACATCAGCAATAAAGCTTCCGGCGGCAGTAGTTCAGGTGGTCTGGGAGGTTTAGGCGATCTCGGCAATTTAGGTAATCTTGCCGGTAATATCTTGGGTCAAATCCAAGACGGTTTCGGTCGTAGTGATGCGGCCGGTAGTGCCCGAGATGACTCGGATATTTTATCCAAAAATGATCAAATGGCACTTGGTGCAGGTGCTCTAGCAGTCCTACTTGGTCGTCGCAACAATAGCAATATGGCCAAACTCGGTGGCTTAGCCGCTTTAGGTACGGTAGCTTTTCGTGCCTATCAGCGTTGGCAAGCTCAGCAACAAGGTGCGGTCAAAGTAGCTGATGCCGGTCCATGGTTTGCAGCGACAGCCGAAGGTCAAGACATTACTGAGTTGGATCAAGAATCTCAGGAGCAAAGCAGTCGTGCTCTAATCGCCGCCATTATTTTGGCTGCACGCGCCGATGGTCATGTTGACGAAGAGGAACAAGCCTTTATCGAGCATCAAACACGTAGCGCTGCAACTGCTGAAGAGAGAGACTGGATCAACAGCTTATTCAAAAGCGCTGTAGATCCTAGAGAAGTCAGTAAATACGTAGACACACCGGCCATTGCCAGTCAGGTCTATGCTTTAAGCTTGGCCGTGATTAATGAACCTAACTTTATGGAGCGTAGCTACTTAGATGAATTAGCTCGTCAGTTAGGCATTACTGACGCTCTCAAAGTGGAGCTTGAGCGCGAATTACAGCAGCAAGTCGCTTAACAATCGATTTTCCCCAAGTAAATAGCCCCATCAAATGATGGGGCTATTTTGTTGTAGCGCTGTATAAATTCAACGCCTCTTGAAGCTACCGCAATAGTTAGCTTGAGCTAGAGACCGCGCGCAATAATAAGACGTTGAATCTCGCTCGTACCCTCATAAATCTGGGTAATACGCGCATCACGATAGTACTTTTGCACCAAATAATCCGATAAATAACCATAACCGCCATGAATCTGAATCGCTTCGCTACAGACCTTTTCAGCGATTTCAGAGGCGTAAAGCTTAGCCTGAGATGCCTCGGATAAGCAAGGTAAATTTTGCGTTTTCATACTGGCAGCATGTAGCGTTAATAAACGAGCGGCATTTACCATGGTGGCCATGTTTGCCAACTTGTCAGCAATGCTTTGGTGTTGGGTTAATGGTTTACCGAACTGCTCGCGTTCATTGGCGTATTGAACCGCTGCCTCTAAAGCGGCACGAGCAATACCCACGGCTTGTGCAGCGATACCGATACGGCCATTTTCCAAATTTGAAAGCGCAATGGATAAGCCTCTACCCTCATCACCCAACAGCATATCTGAGGAAAGCTCACAATTATCCAAACTCACAGCACACGTATCGGACGCCTTAATACCTAATTTATCCTCAACACGAGTCACTTGATAACCCGGGTTATCGGTCGGCACAATAAAGGCGCTAATACCACGTTTGCCCTGACTAGGGTCGGTGACGGCAAAGACATTAGCTACACCGGCACGCTTGCCGTTAGTGACGAACTGCTTACTGCCATTGAGGATCCACTTATCGCCCACACGCTCTGCACGGGTTTTAAGATTGTGGGCCTCAGAGCCGGCCTGGGGTTCAGTCAAACAGAAAGCACCAATAATCTCACCGCTAGACATGCGTGGTAACCACTCACGTTTTTGCGCTTCGTTACCGCTATTTAAAATGGTGCCACAGCCAACCGAGCTATGAACGCTCATCATAGTCGCCATCGCCGCATCGGCAGCAGCAATTTCTTCAATCACTAAGGCATAAGCTATGTAATCACTGTAAGTGCCGCCGTATTCTTCGGGCACAACCATGCCTAAAAAACCTAGCTCACCCATTTGCTCAATCACATCATCGCCCAACCAGTTGGCCTCTTCCCACTCCAGCGCCTTAGGTGCGATTTCATTTTGAGCAAAGTCGCGCGCCATATCACGCATCATGATATGGTCTTCGCTTAATGTCGTATTAAACATCTCTCTCCCTTATTTTGTTTGAATGTGCTTTATGATTGAAGAAAAATCAATGCGGCCATTGCCCGCTTCGCTTGATTCCTTATACAAGTCATGCGCCAAATTTCCCATCGGGACAGCACTCTCGCTTTGAGCAGCGGCTTCAAGCGCTAAGCCCATATCTTTTAACATCAAATCGGTAAAGAAACCGCCCTTGTAGTCACGACCGGCAGGTGCTGTTTCAATCACGCCCGGCCATGGGTTGTTAACCTCTGAGCTCCAGCAACGACCGGAGGAGGTGTTAATGATACCGGCTAAAATCTGTGGATCCATACCGAGCTTGACCCCCAAATTCATGGCCTCAGCCACACCGACCATGCTAATACCGAGCAGCATATTATTTGCCACCTTGGCGACTTGACCATTGCCGTGACCACCACAGTAAACAATATTTTTACCCATGGCCTGTAAGACCGGTTGTGCTTTGCTGAAACCCTCTTCGGTGCCGCCCACCATAAAGGTTAAGGTCGCATTTTGGGCTCCCACGGTACCACCTGAAACCGGTGCATCCAGTACGGTCACACCCTTAGCTTCAGCTACTTCGGCCACTTGACGGGCACTGGAGGGATCAATGGTTGATGAATCAATCATCACCGTACCTGGGGCAGCTGCAGCAACAATACCGCTAGCGCCGTCATCACCCAAATAAACAGATTTCACATGAGCAGCAGCCGGCAACATAGTGACAATAACATCTTGCCCTGCCGCAGCCACCTCTACCGGCGAGGCGGCAACACTGATCTGAGCCTGCTCTTGTAGCGCAGCAATCGCTTCTGCTGATAAATCAAAGACGGTTAATTCGTGGCCTGCTTTAGCAAGATTTAACGCCATGGGGCCACCCATATTACCTAGACCGATAAAACCGATACGCATTTTTGTCTCCAAGAATAATGATTCTAGTTGTTCATTTTATTACCATACTTCATAAACATACTCTTATGAATGTTAAATAATCGTCACTTTTAAGACTTTTTAGGGTTAACCCAATATAAAAAACTGATTTTTATATCGTAACTTCATAAAAACGACATTCAATCACTATGTTTAAGCATTATTTTATGGGCCTGTAGATAGAAAATCCCTTTAAGTACATGCTTTTAAGGTAATATTAAATGTTTCTTTAACCTTTTTTATAATAAAAAAATGTCCCTAATCGTACAAAAGTTCGGCGGCACCTCTATGGGTTCTGTTGAACGCATTCAAAATGTTGCTAAGCGTGTTGCCAAGTGGCACAGGGCAGGACATCAAGTGGTTGTCGTCCCTTCAGCAATGGCCGGTGAAACCAATCGCTTATTAGGTTTAGCCAACGATCTCTCTGACAACGTTGATCCCCGTGAACTCGATATGTTAGCCGCCACCGGCGAACAAGCTAGTAGCGCCCTCCTCGCGATTGCTCTACAAGCCCAAGGCATTGATGCCCGTAGTTACACCGGGTGGCAAGTGCCGGTTAAAACCGATAGTGCCTTTACTAAGGCGCGTATTAAAGAGATTGATGGCAGCCGCATACAAGGCGATTTAGACGCCGGTAAAGTGATTATTGTGACTGGGTTTCAGGGCATTGACCCAAATGGTCATATCACCACCCTGGGCCGTGGTGGTTCAGACACCTCCGCAGTTGCGATTGCTGCTGCCATTGGCGCTGAGCAGTGCTTAATTTTTACCGATGTGGACGGCGTTTATACCACAGACCCTCGCGTGGTGCCTGAGGCGCGCCGCATGAGTGTGATTTCTTTTGAAGAAATGCTGGAAATGGCCTCCTTAGGCTCCAAAGTGTTACAAATTCGCGCGGTGGAGTTTGCCGGTAAATACAAAGTGCCGCTACGTGTTTTATCATCATTAACCGATCCTGAAATTCCTGTCGAAGAAGAAATTATTTCAGGCACCCTAATTACTATTGAGGAAGATCCAAGTATGGAAGCTGCTGTTGTTTCCGGTATCGCGTTCAGCCGCGATGAAGCCAAAATTACTATCCTAGGTGTCCCTGATCGTCCGGGCATTGCTTACGGCATTCTTGGCCCTATCGCTGATGCCAATATCGATGTTGATATGATTATTCAAAACCAGTCAGTCGACGGCACCACAGACTTCTCATTTACCGTTAACCGCGCCGGCTTCAAGCAAGCGATCAAAGTGATCAACGAGGTTGTATTAAAAAATATCGATGCTCGCGAAGTAATTACTGATGATAAAGTCTGTAAAGTATCTATCGTAGGTATCGGCATGCACTCTCACGCCGGTGTTGCCAGTAAGATGTTCAGCACCTTATCCAATGAAGGTGTCAATATCCAGATGATCAGCACCAGCGAAATCAAAACCTCAGTGCTAATCGAAGACAAATACATGGAACTGGCGGTTCGTGCCCTACATCAAGCCTTTGATCTAGGTAACAATACAACAGAAGAGTAATAAATTTTAACTTTATACTCGAATTAGCTAGCTAAAATTACTATTTAACTATATAATTATAAATTCTTTGGGAACGTGACCGAGAGGCTGAAGGTACTTCCCTGCTAAGGAAGCATACGGGCTTAAACCTGTATCGAGGGTTCGAATCCCTCCGTTCCCGCCAAAGATGAAACGCTAGAGACACTAAGAGACTTTAGCAACGATAGAAAACCCCGATAACATATTGTTTTATCGGGGTTTTTGTTTTTTACACGTTTGAATTGGTATGGAATAAGAAGAAAACTCAGAGCATTTGATGAGTTAATTTCACAAACCACTATAAAACTTCAGCTTGGTCAGGAAGACTCATGACTAGGCTTTTTTCGTTTGTTAATTGCAAATTTGATAAATGTCTAATACATATAAAACGAAATTATCGTTCAACTTCAGTTGGATTCTGGAGCGAAAAGATAAGGCGCTCTTTACCTTTTCCAATGTTTTTTCGTTGTAATTTCAGTAAAGAAAGTTCATTCGTATTTTTGACATGCGTGCCTCCACAGGGAATCACGTAACCATCGCATTCCCAATAACGCACATCGTAATAATCTTGTCGTGAACGCATAATGATTGGGTGTCCAGCTTTAATTAGTTTATTACTCAATTCCTCAATTTCATTTATGTCTTCTTGACTAAATCGATCTTCAGTTGCAAAATCTAGCCTAGCACTATCAGTTTTTATATGACAACCAATGGTATGATCCACCACACTAGGTAGATACATATCAACAGCCCAGTAAACAATATGAGCGGCGGTATGATTTAAAGACATACTTTTTCGGCGCTGCTGATCAATTTCTATCCACACTTCATCACCAATCTCGAAGTCAATCAAACGATCTTTATTTGAAATATGGTGCAATATAATCCCACCTGTTTTGACGCTAGGAAAATCGTCGATAAAAACAGGTGTAGCCATGCTAAGTTGAGTATCGTTAAATGCAATAGCCATGCTAGGATCAGCACATAAACGAATCCAACCATGATCACCTTCTTGGCCACCCCCTTCTGGATAAGCTATCGTCTGATCGAGTTCTATCGCCGACTCATGGATCTTAAGGATTTTAGCTTTACAGCTAATTACATCCGTGTCTTCATAATAACGTTTTATTGTTGCGCGCATTGGTTCATCCTTTAATATAAATTAATGCTCTTTTTTTACTAAAAAGATACCCATTAGCACAATAAAGAGGCCTAACATCTCTTGTATGGATAAGGTTTCATGAAAAATAAAATAAGATAAAATTGCTGAAATGACTGGCTGTGTTAAAACAAGAACAGCCGCTAAATTGACGGAGATCTTACCTAAAACATAGCTAAGTCCTCCTTGACCTAATATTTGAGAAAAAACTGCCAACCCTAGTAGTGGCCATAAGGTTTGAAAATTAGTTGGATAAGTCACACCTTCCATTACAATGCTACTTATAAGTAGTATTACCATAGCCCCATATCCACTGTAATACATAATCTGTATTGCTGATGCTTGCCTTCTTACCTTATAGACAATAAGTAAAAATGCCGCATAAAAAATAGATGTAGCAAATGCCAGCATATCGCCATACAAATTGCTTTGACTAGGGTTAACCTTGCCGTTAATTAAGATGATTAAGCCAATTAACGTAACAATCAAGCTGAATAAAAAATTACGAGATACTTTCTCTTTGTAGAAAAAATATGCTGAAGGAATAATCGTAAATGGCACTAAATTTGCTAATAAATTTGCGTTAGCAACTGTAGTGTAGTGGAAAGAAATGTTCCATAAAATTAAGTCTCCAGCAAGGAACATGCCAGCAATAAATATCACCACTTTATCTTTTATAGACAAAGAAAAATTTTTTTCCATCCTTAGCAAAGGATATAGCATCGGGATACTAAATAGAACTCTATAAAATCCTGTTGTAACAGGCCCTAATTCACTAAGCTTTACAAATATTCCGCCAGTTGCTAAACAGGTAATGAAGAAAAGTGTCAAGAAAAACAATAAATTCTTCATTAGTCTCTCAAAACGATTTTTTGTTCATTACTTTCCATGATTACTGAGCTGTTATCAGGAATATCGACTCTGATAATAGAATGAGGAGCAATTTTTACATTATTACCAATACGTACCTTTCCAAAAATTCGAGCAAATCCGCCTATTTCAACATTATTCCCAATAATGGGGTGTCTACTCTCTTGATTATTAAAAGCAATTTGAGAAGAACCTAAGATGATTTGTTGTAAGAAATAGCAATTATTTCCTATAACACAGGTTTCTCCTATTACTGTACCAACTCCATGGTCAATGACAAAGCTATGACCTATTACGGCAGCAGAGTGTATTTCAATACCAGTTTTAATCTTAAAGTATTCTGATATTTTTTTTGAATCGACTGTTTTTTCATAGTGATCTAATATATGGTGAGCTATTCGATAACCAATGACTGCATCAAAAGAAGAAAATGATAACAAAAAACTTTTGCTATCGTTTTTTGTTGAGGGGTCTTTCTGTAAGAAGGCATTCATATCCGTATTCAAGGCAGAACATATTTCAAGAATTTCTTGCCTGCTTAAATAATAAATACCAAATTTGCTTAGCACACCAACTACCTTTGAAAGGATAAGTTCCTCATCAGAAATAGAAAGCAGAGATATATCCTGAAACTTACTCATAAGCTATATAGCTCCTACCACTATCTGGTGCTACTGTAATAATAAATTTTCCTTTTGGATATTTAGCTGCTTCTTTAAGAGCAGCAAGAATATTTGCACCTGATGAAATACCAACAAAAAGGCCCATTTTTTTACTCAGCCAATCTCTTAATTCCATCACCTCATAAAAATCTACACTTATCATATGATCAATCATTTCCAAATCAACTATTGGAGGAATAAAGCCAACGGCAATCGCTTCGATTTTATGTGGGATGAATATATTATTCATGAAATCACAACCCTCTGGTTGGACACCAATAATTTTGATGTTAGCGTTAATTCCTTTTAAATATTTACCAACCCCCATCAAAGTTCCTCCAGTTCCAATACCTGCAATAAATGCATCAACTTTGCGTATTTTTAATTGGTTGATTATTTCTGGACCTGTAGTTAAATAATGTGACATAGGATTTGCAGGGTTAGAGAATTGGTCTAAACATATATACTTATTTTCAGACTCTAATATCTGATTAGCCAATCTAACATGGGACCCCGGACCTGTTGTATGATCAGATAATATAATTTTGGCACCATAGCTTTCTAAATTTTTAATTTTATCTTTGCTGAAATTATCCGGAATAACTAAATGCACTTTATATCCTAGAGAAACAGCAGCGATAGTTATACCCAACCCGGTATTACCTCCTGTCGGTTCGAGTAAAATCTTGTCTTTTGTTAGCAGCTTTTTTTCCTGTGCATCAAGAACCATATGTACACCTGGTCTTGATTTAACACTTCCTCCAGGATTGAACTCTTCTAATTTCACAAAAATATCAGCCTTATCTGGATAAAATATATTCTCAATCTTTATAATTGGAGTATTACCTGTATAACTTAGCAGGTTAGTCATAAGTTAGCTCCTAATGATTATTGCAGTCTAAGAAATCTGAGTGAACTCATCATAGTTAAATATTAAAGAATAGTAATTGTCTGGTAAATATCGCTAAAGTACATTAGTAAATAGACCATCTATCTTAGGTACTGAAGGGTAATCGTCTACTAAACAATCAAATATAAAAATAAAAATTTTCAATAATCTATCAACGTAGACTTACCTAAAAAGGCACAAGCCAAAATAACTGAATTGTGAAAACACATGGTTAAGGAGATTTATTAAGTGTTACTTCTCTAATTTCACAACTACTATTTAAGAATAATCTAAATCTCTTAATTGAAACAGTAGCAGTAATGGGCTATTGTCATGGGTACAGTTAACAAATAATTCAACAGCGACTACCTAAAAGGAGTTAATTGTGCCTAATGCTCACCTTTTTTACCAACAAGATTCGAAAAATAAACCTCTGTATCTGAAACTAAGTAAAAAATTAAGCCAAGCGATAAGTTTAGGTACTTTTAAAGCTGGCACAAGATTTCCTTCGATAAGAGATACGGCAAAAACTTATGCGATCAGTATTAATACAGTCGTTGCTGCATACCGTCATCTGGAGGACCAGGGATTGATACAGGCTCGTCCGCAGTCTGGCTTTTATGTGTGCAATCAACCGCCTAGACTTAAACGAACGCTTTCTACAGACAGTGCCAGTGCCCCTCCTGACCAAAGCGTATTGAGGTTAATTGAAACAACCTTTGCTACTCAACAAAACCCAGACTTCACGAATATCTCTCTAGCTTGTCCAACTCATGATTCTGAATTTTATCCAAGTGAAAAGTTAAGTAAAATTTTGAGACAGACCTTACGTCGCCAACCCAATATCATCTGTGAGTATGCGTTGCCGCCAGGCAGTCTTAATTTACGGCATCAAATAGCCAGACGTATGCTAGATGTCGGTGCCGTTATTGATATTGATGAAATCACCATTACGCATGGTTGCTTAGACGCACTCCATTTGGCACTTTTAGCGACCACTAAAGCAGGCGATTGTGTGGCCCTAGAATCACCTACCTATTTTTATTTAATACCGCTACTAGCGACATTGGGTTTACGTGTAATCGAAATTCCCACAAACGCCGAAACAGGTTTATCGGTTGATACCCTTGAAGTGTTGATGAAGAAAAAGCAGATTCAAGCCATTGTGTGTATGCCAAATTTACACAACCCACTCGGTTGTAGTATGCCCCTTAAATCGAAACAACGATTAGCACAGTTAGTTAATCAATATCAGGTTCCTCTGATAGAAGATGGGTTGTATTGTGAGCTGCAATTTGATCAAACCTTGCCTGCCGTAAAAGCCTTTGATCGTGACAACTGGATTATTTTTTGCTCAAGTTTTACTAAAACTCTCGCACCAGATTTCCGAATCGGATGGATATGCGCTGGTCGTTACAGTCGTCAGATACAGCGATTAAAAAAACAACTTTCGATGACAGAATCCAAATTATTAAGTGAAACCATTGCTCAGTTTTTAGAAACCGGTGGGTATGATCATCACTTGCGAAAATTACGTAAGCATTACAAGGAGAATATGAATCAAGCGCTGTCTTTAATCGCCAGACACTTTCCTGTTGGAACTCGTACAACAAAGCCACAAGGAGGCTTTGTTTTTTGGGTAGAAATACCAGGAAATATTGATACAGTAGAGTTGCACAGGGCGATGCTTAAAGAGAAGATATCTCTCACGCCCGGCGCATTGTATTCACCCAAATCGGATTATAAGAATGCATTACGAATTTCTTGTTGTTATCCATTCAATGAGAAATATCGTTCAGCTATCGAACGTGTCGGGGCAAAGGCGTGCGAAATGACGAGTATTCCGTCTACTAAGACGTCAGAAATTTTGTAATGAGTCAACATTTTCTAAACACGTTATGTCGCTAAAGCCTCTCAGACCTCAATGGGTGACCTTATGCCCAAGGACAGAGTGAGTATTGATGGTCATGAAATCCAATCCAGTCTGTTAACACTTGGTTAGCGTGTTATGAATTTTAGAGGTTTAAAAGTACCCGTAACATAAATACTTATCTCTATATAGAGCGACAATTAACTTGACCGGTTAATCTGCTAAGGTCAGAGACAGTTAAAAAGGAGGGTTTAGCTGTGTCTAAATGTCTAATACATCTAATATACTATTGAGAGCTTGGGAGGATTTCCCAGCCTCATCATCTTGATGTATACAGAGTGCCCCCCTTTTTATGTTTAAATTTAGGTTTAAACCTCTAGCTGTTTCTGAACCTTCTCTTTGACTATATCGAGGAAGCCCTGCACATCGTCAAAACATAGATCAGGATCGAAGATTTTTTCAAATTCCTCATCTACGCAGTCAACATACTTCAATTCAAAATCAGCTATTTCCTTCATTAATTGGTACAAGTATTCTGCTGAATTATCTTTAACATAAAATCAAGCACAAATTCTATGTCATCTGTTCCAAAAAAAGAGCGTAGTCTTGATTGAAATATGCTCCAAGCAATTGATCGAGGTGAGCATATTCTTTGTGCTCTTATGTTAAGTTTTGATTCTAAATACCGACATTAACTAAGCCCTTGCTGCTTTGACTATTCGTTCAATTAACTTGAGGCTTTAAATCGCCACTTGAACTGCTTAATGCTTAAGCCACAAAATCCATCGTTTTAAAAACCCCAAGCTCAAGCCACATAAAACGCCATGGTCACATAGTGACACGCACTCCCTGCCAATACAAAGAGATGCCAGATCCCGTGCGCATGGCGCCAGCGAGTGTCATTAACATAAAACACAATACCGACGGTATAAGCGAGTCCCCCGGCCAGTAACCATAAAAAGCCGGCACTACCCAAGGCATCCCTCAATGGGCCAATGGCAATAACAACCAACCAACCCATCAGTACATAAAGCACCATCGATAAAATTCGCTTGCCACGAGCCAACCAAATCTCCTGGATAATACCGAAGATTGCCAAGCCCCAAACCACACCAAATAGTGACCAACCCCAAGCACCACGTAAACTGACCAAAGCCAAGGGTGTATAGCTACCGGCAATCAACAAATATATTGTGCAATAATCAAATTTGCACCAAATTTCCTTGGCCCGACCACGAAAGCTATGATAAAAAGTCGATGCAAGATATAAGCAAAGCAGCATCGAGCCGTAAATACTAAAACCCACGATCTTCCATGGGTCTCCGGCCTGCGCTCCGAGCACAATCAATAGCACCATGCCAACCAGCGCTAGGACTGCACCGCTCAAATGAGAAATACTGTTAAACCGTTCACCGTAATACATTATTGCTGCTCCGTCCTTAGGAAAGTTATAGATCTTTGACGATAAATACCCGGCTTTTCTGTCAAAAAACACAAGGTCATTGTTTAATAACAAAGAGAAAACCTTTCAAGCGGCATTTAACTTCAGTATTCGACGCTTTTATGTCGCTGCTCCTCTGCCATTCAAGTCCTGTATCAATAAATTCGCTGCCTTGAGGTTTGCGAGGCGCCTTTAGATCAGACGCCGATACCGTCTACTTAAATCGGCTTTTGCGCCAACATGGTCACGAACTTTAATTGAATCGGTTGACCTTGCGCATCACGTGCGTGCATCGAACCCACCTCTTCTTTGTACTCGATTAATTGCCAATCCTGATAGTAATCACCTAGTTCATTTTCTTTAAAGGTAAATGAAAATGGCATATGACAAGGATAGTCCTCAGTATCGATGGCGGAGACGATTAAGTGATAACCACCGGCTTGGGTTTGCTCCTTCATATTGGCAATGATATCCGGCACACGCTGAGCATTTAAAAACATAAAGACAACTGTAGCAATCATAAAGTCATAGTGCTCATTGATTGCGGCCTGATTCATATCATAAACCTCTGTGCGCACCCGCAAATCCTCGGCCTGAGCCATCGCCTCAATACTTCCCAAGCCGCCTGGGTTGTAATCGCTAGCAGTGACATCAAACCCTTGTAACGCCAAGTAGAGCGCATTACGCCCTTGGCCACAGCCCAAATCTAAGGCTTTGCATGGCGCCACATGCGCCATCGCATCAACCACAGCCGAATGGGTTTTAGTGATGCCATATTTTTCGTGGAAGTATTCCGCTTGTTTGCTCATTCTAATTCCTTCATCTCAATGAAACTCTTACTCATGATAGAACTGCGCTTCCAACAGTACAAGAAAGTCACTCATTGCTATAGGTATATTTTAAATCCATCATATAAGACATAAAGTTTGATATAACGCAAAGTATTGTCCCTACTTTTAAGATGGAAAATCACGTTTTTACTTCAATTTATGAAATAATAACAAATAAGACTGATTCTCATTAGCATTTATAGATAATCATTTTTAATTAATTTACAATCAGATAATACACACATTATGGACAGACGATCCACTCTCAAGTTACTTGGTGCTATGGCTGCAATCGCATACGCTCCCTCTTTATTAGCTAAAAAGCCGGAATTAACGATCTATGGGCCTCTTGTGCTGCCGACATTATTACTGGAGGTCACTGCAAAGCGTGGCCAGTCCACTAAAATACAGCCCTGGCAAGCCGACGTTTGGCGTGACGTTGATGTCTTACGTGCCGGATTAGCCAATCAATCTATTGATTTAAGTATCGTCCCCAGTTATGTCGCGGCCAATTTATCAGCGCGCGGCCAGAACGTTAAATTAGTGAATATTATGACCAAAGGCTTGCTGCAATTCCTCGGCCGTGAGGATACTCTTAATTCAGTGGGTGACTTACTAGGTAAAACAATTGTTATTCCCTACAAAAATGACATGCCTGATCTTATTTTGCAGGCGCTTTGTCAAAAAGAAGGGATTAATTTCAGTGAGTTAAATATTCAATACACGGCCACACCACCGGAAGCACTAGCCCTATTTCTCCATAACAAGGCCGAGCTCGCACTGCTACCGGAACCCTTAGCTAGTTTGGCTATTATGCGCGGTCAACAAAGTGGGCAACGTATCGAGCGGGTTTTCGATGTACAACGGGCTTGGGAGCAAGCCAGCCAAACTCATACCGGTATCCCGCAAGCGGGTTTATTAGTGAGTCAAGGCTTTTATGAACAGCATCAAGAATTCTTATCTGCATTACATAAGGACTTGACTGAGGCACTGGTCTGGAGCCAAAGCCATCTCGAAGAAGCCGCTAAGCTTGGTAGTCGACTTATCCCGGCCCCTGCAAAAGCGATCGAGACCTCATTGCCCTACGCCAATTTGGTCGTTGAACCTGCAAAAACCATTGAAGACGACATTCTCACCTTTTTTAACACGCTTTATGAGTTAAACCCCAAAATTGTCGGCGGCAAACTACCAGATAACCGACTCTTTGCCTAACAAGATGCCTGTCACGCTTACTGCCATAGCGATACAGAAACCGTTCTGATGGATATTGCATGATTTTAGATTCAAGCCGCCCCTTGCGCAGAAATGGTGTTGCGCAAGCGGGATATTATTTGTGGGGCGCCTTTAGTTCGGGGGCCGTGCTGGCGATTATTCTCGCTATCTGGCAAATCGCCGCTAATCACTTAGGCCCTCTGGTGCTCCCCGAGCCCTTAGCTGTTTTTAAAACGGTAGGGATTATTTTACAGAACCTATCCGCACATGATATTCCCATCACCATCTATCGTGCCAGTGTCGGCATTGCTACCGCCTTAGTCATAGGGATTAGTCTAGGGCTGTTGGCCGGTTCCTTTAAGAGTTTGGGACTATTTTTTCGACCGTGCATCAGTGTCTTATTAGGCATGCCACCGATTATCTGGGTGGTGTTAGCTTTATTTTGGTTCGGCATGGGGTCTCAAAGTGCGATATTTACTATTATTATTACCGTGATTCCCCTCACCTTTGCTGCCGCTATGCGTGGCATGCTGAGCGTGGACGAAGGACTCAAGGAAATGCTTGATGTCTATCGGGTTTCTTTTAGCAAGCAGTTAAAGAATTTATATTTTCCGCACTTACTTAACCACTTATTACCGGCGGTGAGTGTGGCTTTGGGTACCGGCATAAAAATCGCCATCATGGCTGAATTACTGGGGGCTAATAATGGCTTAGGTGCCCAATTAGCCATGGCTCGTGCCATGTTGGATACCGAAACGGTTTTAGCTTATGTGGTGGTTATTTTAGGCATGATTTTTATTGTTGAATATCTAATTATCGAACCGCTAAGAATTATTTTTATGCCTTGGGAGCAATAAATGCTGACGCTTGAACAAGTCTCCCTCAGTCTGATGGGTGAGGATATTATTGAACAGGTCGATCTTCGTGTGGCGCCGGGTGAAGTTGCCTGTTTATATGGCCCTTCGGGATGTGGCAAAACCACCCTATTACGTGTGATTGCAGGTCTAATTGATTACGATAGTGGTCGTATGCGCAATCACTTTACAACGCTAAGCTACCTGTTCCAAGAGCATCGACTACTGCCCTGGTTAAGCCTTTGGGACAATATCTTATTGACGGCAAAAGATGCCAAACAGTCTCAGGTTCAGGAGCAAGCCGCCAGTATCTTACAACGCTTACACCTTCAAGAAAGTGACTGGCAAAAATACCCCAAAGAGCTTTCTGGCGGTATGCGTCAACGCACGGCTCTGGCCCGAGCCTTATTGAATAAGCCGGATTTGCTGCTATTAGACGAGCCTTTTTCAGCGCTGGATTACGAGCTTAAACTCAGTATTTACGACTGGATTCGGGAATTAGTAGAAAATGGCATGGCAATTGTGATGGTCACACACGATCGATTTGAAGCCTTAAAACTCTCACACCGAATTTATTTATTAAAACAAAAACCGGCTAGCTGCCGTGACATGATTGAATTTGATACTCCACTCAATGAACGGGATGAGGTTTTTATCAAAAATTATTTACAACAAGGTTATTGGCAGGCCTACCATGAATAAATCATTCACTGAGGTGATCAAGGATTTTTTTAGTTTCCCCTTTCGTTTGAACTTTTTGTTGTCTGCCTTTAGTGTCATCCTAATTGCCGCTATCTGGCCTTCAGTGGTACAAGGAATCTATCCATTCGCCATCGATCCTATCTCATTGCACGCCTATGCTTTTTTAAATATTGCCGGCGGTGCGGGTTTTGCCGGTTTTATCCTGACTGCGATTCCGGAATGGACACACGATAATCGTCGCTTGATACCCTATAGCTTTAGCCTATTTATCCTCTGGCTGAGCGGTGCGTTAAGTACGATCTTTGCACCGATCCTGGCTGGCATTGCTTTTGGTTTATTCTGGCTCAGCTTAAGTACTATCGTCTTATTATTTTCAATCAAAGCACGTGACCACAATATCATCAGTGTGATGGTCTTACTATTTACCATAGCTGTACTAAACCTATGCTATGTCTATGAACCAAGTTTATTTTGGCTTAGACAAATAGCGCATATTTTTATTGCGGGGGTCGCCTTAATTACCTTTAGGATTGGTAAATCGATTGGCAATACGGCCTTAGAAAATACCGCTTTGGCGGCGTGTCGATTTATACCGAATCCCTTTTACAAAAACCTATCGCTTTGGTTTATCTATTTGTTTGTCGCCAGTGAAATCTTCCTCGATAATCCCCTTAGTAGTGCTTGGATGAGCGTTGCGGTTGGAATGGCCATCTTAGGTCGATTGCGTGATTGGCACTATCGCGTATTACTGACACAATACTATATCCGTTGGTATTACCTGACACTGGCAACTATCGGCGTAGGCTATGTCTGGTTGGGCGCAACGACTATTTTATCCTTAGGCTCTATCACCCCGGCATTACATCTGATCATGATTGGTGGCTTTCTATTAATGATGATGCAAGTCTTTACTATCGCCGGTATTTCACATAGCAGCTTAGCACTTTACTATCCTGGGCTTAGTCGCTTGGCCATAGCATGTGTTTTTGCGGCGGCCCTAAGTCGCTCATTCGGTGCACTCAGTAGGGATTATTTTGTCTTGTTTGTGTTTCATTTGCCCGGTCTACTACTGGCTCTTGCCTTTGGCATTTATATACCGATTTTTTATCGTATATTTATCAACAACCCGGGCCTTGCAGTAAGGCCACGAGTCAAAGACTAAAACAGCTACTAAACTACTGAACGATGAGAGATACGGACACCGCTCTCATCGTCGAAGAGCTACTTAATTACGGACAGCAAAGCTGATGCTGCGTAGATTACCGCCCTTATTATCATAAACCTCTGCCCCCTCATCAATCTGCAAGCTATAAGCAATCGTTTCAGTCTTATAGTGAGAGCTCAAAAAATCACTCAGCACGGCTGATAAATCATCTCCAATTTGCTTGATAAGACTCGGTGGACGCCCTGCAATAATTCGTATATTGATATAAATAAAGGCCCGCTCGCTACCGCCATCGGCAACCGCATAATAGCTTGCCGGATATGCGAAGACACGGGTACCGGCAACAGGGAATACAGACTGACCCTGTGCGTCGGTCTGGCTTAAACTTGTTTGCAGTAACGCATCACATAGCGCTTGAATATCTAGTTTACTGTCCAGGTTTTTTGAGTACTCGATTCTTAAATGGGGCATGGAACTCTCGAAAACAATGAATATTGGGGGAAGGCTTTTGATTATGATAGCGAGAAAATCAGAGGAATTTGTTTATTTTAAAAAACCAAAGGTATTTAGTTTCTTAGTCTATCGCCGTGCTCATTAAAAGCAATTTAGCCGAGCTTATCATCTCCCGAGCCGAAACCTCAAATGCACAATTCCACAAGCTTATCATCCATCACTAAAAAAAGAAAAACTGATTTAATGGAGACTAGGGTAATTCTCGGGAAATTAAACATGAACAATGACTTTTTTAGTAGTTATAAAGAGCACTGGTTATTAGCTTATGATATGCACTCCAATGCACAGCGTAGCAAGTTATGCCGCGAATTACAAAAAACAGCACTCAGTCGTCAAAAGTCCTTCTTTGAATTTCGAGCTGATGAGAGACAAATGCACGAAATCGCACTCTTTGCCTGTGATTGCATAGATGAAGAAAGCGATAAATTACTTATTGTTTGCACCACAAAAACCCTAAAAACACATCGTCTAGGAGGCAATAAACTCATCAATCTTAACGGTTTGCTCGTGATTAAATAGGATGTTTTGACATGTCGCAGATGATTATTGACCGACGCAACACGGAGCTCGAGTACAGCACCGACTGCATTATTGTGCGCACAGAAAACGAGTCGCCACGCACGATTCCTTTAAGGCATATCACGCAATTGGTTTGTATGCATAATGTGCGCTTAAGCACTCAACTGATTGGTCAATTAAAAAAACGCGGTATTGACCTAATCGTTATTAATCAACGTTATTATGCACACAGCTTTTCTTTATTTGCTGATGAAGCGTTACAATTAAAACGCCGTTTAGTGCAGTATGAGCTGCAGAGTAATGAGAGCATGCGACTCCCACTTATACAATCACTCTGTGCAGCGAAATTCAAACGTTGCCAACGTGAGTTAAGTAGTCATTTTGGTCAGGCGAGTGATTTTGCCCAAAGCGCTCTAGTTGCTTTGCAACAAGCTGATATAACTGAACAAAAAATCCGCGGTATCGAAGGCGCCTTGCAACAACGAGCGTTTGAGGTTTTACGCCAATATACCTCTCCTGCCCTGCAATTCACTCACCGTAATCGTCGCCCTCCCAAAGACCCGGTTAATGCGGTTTTATCATTATCCTATGTGATGGCACATAATTTAGCTGTTCGCCACGCTATCGCTGTAGGAATGGATTCAAGGCTTGGTTTTTATCATCGTCTTAGTCATGGTAGGCATTCTTTAGCTTGTGATCTGACAGAACCATTACGTCCGGCAATAGAAAGTTGGGTTATTTTCTTATTTCACGAAGACATTCTGCATCCCAGAGATTTTAGTCATCAAGCAGAGCAATGCTTATTAGGAAAAGCCGGTCGTCTACGCTATTATGAAGCCCTTGATCACCAAATACCGTTGTGGGACAAGCAATTAAAAGTTATGTACCGCTGGTTAAGTAAGTCCCTTGACCAACTGGCCTCACCACAGGAAGGTCAAGATGCTTAAGTACTGGTACTTGATTGCTTACGATATCGCTCATCCTCGACGCTTACGTCGCGTGCATCGACAACTAAGTGCCCAAGGGTATCCTCTGCAAAACTCGGTTTTCTTATGCCAAGGAAACGTCGCCGAATTACGTCAACTCTACCAACAACTATCATCCGAACTCCAACCGGCGGAAGATGACCTAAGAATCTTTCCACTGGCTTCTATGTGGTATTTACAGTTTTGGGGTATTCATGCAATGTGTGATGACTTGCATGACAGCCAATGGCCTGCTTATAAAAACTTGCTGATCGGCGAGTGGGCCGGCAGAGTTCAACCGATTAAAAAACACTTTGAGAGCGCACCGTTGAGGTATGCGTGATGGCTTATCAGCTATGTTGCTAACGAAGTTAATTAGCTTTATCCAGTCAATGCAAAATTAAAAAATACTTTGCCTTACTCTATTCTTTACTCATCGCCTTCAACAAATTTAAAAGACCTGATTAAATTATCAGGCCTTAAGTAGTTAAAGTTGTATTAGTTTCTAATTTTGTAGAGGGAATCTGGAGGTTTTTTTCCACACTTTTAAGCGTTCAACCAAATTATTCAAATGACGAGGTTCAATCAAAACGACATTTTGATCTTTTGCTTGCAATCTAAACTTTTCAGCTAAGTTATTGCCCGCCTCATCTGTCTCGTCGTCCTGAGGCCATCGAGCTGTTGCAAACCAACGCTCTGCTAATAGCCCCCCACTTCGACTGCTCAAAGCGGAAAGCTTATCGAGTGCTCGGTTTAAGACCTGTTGATGAGACATATTGGCTGTTTTACACTCAACGATGACTAAATTATTGCGATTACTAGCAATCAAATCCAATTCATTATCCTTAAATCCTACATTGTCGTGCAAACTGGTGATTTGCACACAGCTTTGTACATCACTAATACCAGCTTCTTTAAAGCAGAGCCATAAATACTCCTCTAACCATCCACCATGTAAATACCGAGCTGCTTCCAATGAAGAAATACTAAATACTGCTGGTTTATGTCCTTGCAAGTCCGCTTTGAGTTTAATCAGCTCTAAGTGGTCCATTAGCCTTAAAACGTAATTCCAGTCCTTGCTAACACCACTCCCTAAGGATATAGTTAGCGGAAAATGCGTCTCTTCGAGCTTATCAGCAAACTCATTAGCTAAGCTTTTATTCAGAGTGGCAATAAAAGAGCCTAGTTTTGACCCCATATGCTGACCTAGATGAAAACTCAATTCACGTCGTGTCTCTACATCCTTTTGCCACTCAGGATGAGCACTGGCCGCTCTATTGATGCGTATAGAATGCGCCTTAATAATATCTTTTGTTTTTAGAAGATCCGATGCTAAAGTTTCTGTGTAAACAACTGGATAGATATTTTCCAACTGATCATTGATCGTATCACAATAAATGATATCCACTTGATGCTCACCCTCTAACTCTCTACAGACATCGATCAAAGCCAAGCTCATCAACTTAGTACCACCTGTTGCGTTTAAAACAATCCGTGCTTTAGGCACATTTTCAAAGACAAACTGCATTTGTTGCAAAGCCCACTTTCGCATCTGTTCGAACTTATAAGAAGGCATTGAATCCAAAACTCGAACTTTATCAAAATCATCGACAATACCCAAATCCACAAGTAATTGTCTAAACTGCTTATCCTTACTTTGTTTAATCATCTCCTCTGATGCTGCTAAGTATACATAGTCAGCTTCCAAACGACACAAAGGTAAGATATTTTGCAATACTTGCTGTGACAGAATACATAGGTGTACACGCATAAACTTTTCCTTATCCATAAATAATAGAAGTCTCTCATTTAGAAACAAACTGGACCCAATAAAATCTCATTTTTCCCTAAAAGGAGAGGTGCGGATCTTTTCTTGGACTGATTTATGATCCAATCAATCCTAATTCTTGCCGATATTGGATGGGGCTTTGATAACCCAGCGATTGCTTGATACGCTTTTCGTTGTACCAATGAATATAATCATTTACCTGTTCTATCAGCTCTGGTATTGAGTTATTACTCCAAACACGATTATATAGGAATTCGTTTTTAAATCGGCCATAAAATCCTTCACACGCTGCATTATCAGGTGAGTATCCTTTTCTCGACATCGAACGTACAAGTCCTGACTCGTCGATAATTCTCATCCATTCCGGCCAGCGATAATGCGCTCCTCGGTCACTATGTATTATGGGTTTTTGGTCGTCTTTCAGTGTGACAATCGCGCTAGTTAACATCGTGTTGACTAACTTCGCCTTAGGACTGGTTCCTATCGACCAACTGGTAATCAAACCGTCGAAGCAATCCATGATGGGGGATAAATAAACTTTTCCTGCTGGTATGCGAATTTCAGTAATATCCGTTAACCATTTTTCATTAGGGACGCTTGATTTAAAATTTTTGTTTAATAGGTTCTCTGGGGCAGGATTAAACTCACCGCTGTAAGCATTAAAGCCTTTTCTTCGTATGACCGTTGCTTTTAAATTCTCTTCTACCATCAGCCGCCGTATCACTTTTTCTGAAACCACGATATGTTGCTTCTAGCGCACCAACAATGCGTCGATAACCGTAACAATGATAGTTTTCATTAAATAGTTTGGTTATTTTGATTCTTACTTCTGCATATTTATCACATGCGTTGAGTCTACTCTTATTATAAAAATAGGTGCTTCGTGCAAGATCTAACGACTGCAACAACATGATTAGGGAATAATCGTTTTTTAGGGTATCAACTAGCTGAGTTTTCTCACGATTTGTTAGTTTTGTCTTGTCGATACCCAGGTCTTTTTTTAATAATTCATTGCTTTGAACTAAAATATCATGCTCCATACGGAGTCGTTCGATCTTCTTTTCTAACGTCTCTTTCTCTTTGAGTAAATCATCTTGCTTGATGTTTTCTTTCTTTTTGGTTGAGTCATTCATAGCACTCGACTCCTGATTTGCAAGTAATTGATTTCTCCAATTATAAAGTGTTAAACGACTAACCCCCACCGCATCAGCGGTCTCCTTTGCTGTTCCCTCTCGGGTTTAGAGATCAATCACTGCTTGAGTCTTTTGTTGACTGCTAAAACGTGCCGCTTTAGCCATGTGGTGCTCTGACTTGAATAGTTTCGGATGTCGCTCCCGTAACCATTTGCGGAGCGTCGACCGACATGGATAGCCAAGGCAGCGTGTCGTGTACGTCATTCTGTAACCATTTTCTAAATAATGATTTATTGCGTTTGTTTTCTGTTCTACCGAAAACAATGTTTTTTTACGTTGATACCCTTGAGGCAAATCACCCTGAAGCTGGTAGGTTTTAAACCAAGCTTTTAAGGTCTTCTTAGTAGTGTAGCCTAAGGTTTGAATAGTTAACGCGGTGCGCTTCTCTAGTTTGATATAAAGCGTCACCGCTTTAATCATTTGCTCATATGAATACATGTTCTACCTTTCTAAAGTAGTCCAAGTTATTGTCCGCACCTCCTGGGGGTCATTATTACATTGCCGTTAATATCAACTGTGTGATAACACTGAATCAACAACACCTACACCTGAATTCGATAAGCTCCCATTGATTATCTTGACCTAAATATCAGAATTTGCATCGGTGCTTCTATGTTCAGTTCATGTACAAACAATCTTAAGCACAAAACCTCTTTACAATCTCCGCAAGCTTACGCATAGCCTTAGCATTCAATATGTGCTTTATCATGCTTTTATTGGAATTTATTTAGGTACTGTAAAGCATGACAACTTGGTTCATTAGTCGCCACCCCGGCGCACTTTATTGGATGCAAAAAAATGAGATCCACTATGACAAACATGTAAAACATCTTGACCCATCTGAGATAAAAGCTGGGGACATTGTTATAGGCTCACTACCAATCAATTTAGCTGCTGTAATCTGTGCTGTTGGTGCAGAATACTGGAATCTGTCTTTATTTATTCCAGAGTCGGCTAGAGGTAAGGAATTAAGCGCTGATGAGCTTGATTCATACGATGCAAAACTCGAACGATTCTTGATTAGTCGGCTATGAGTAAATGCTGACTTGAAGTTCTAAACCTTCTGTAGGACGTTTTTACACTGCAAGTAACACCGGTGTTTCGTCATCTCTTAGCAATGAGTACAGGGCAATGTCTCCGACCATACGAGGAGGCGGAGGGGGAGGAATTTCCCTCGTCTTAATCCCTTAGTTACAGGGCAATGTCTCAGACGCTTAAAGAAGAGGCCGACAAGAGAGCGCACCAAGTCTTAATCCCTTAGTTACAGGGCAATGTCTCAGACCTTAAACGGGGCTGATTTCAAATCGGCTATCTACGAGTCTTAATCCCTTAGTTACAGGGCAATGTCTCAGACGTAAATTTCTTTTCGACCATCTTTAACAATCAAGGTCTTAATCCCTTAGTTACAGGGCAATGTCTCAGACCGATTGGGAAAGAGCTGTAGGTTTTATTAACATGTCTTAATCCCTTAGTTACAGGGCAATGTCTCAGACTCTCTACGACCGAACGTCATGCACCGCCCGCCTAGTCTTAATCCCTTAGTTACAGGGCAATGTCTCAGACCCTCGACGTTGACAACAACGGCGACTCCGAGTTGGTCTTAATCCCTTAGTTACAGGGCAATGTCTCAGACCCTCATGCTTTGAGGCATACGGCAAGCCGGTTTTGTCTTAATCCCTTAGTTACAGGGCAATGTCTCAGACAAGTAGTGACACCGGATAAAAGCGTCAAATGTAGGGTCTTAATCCCTTAGTTACAGGGCAATGTCTCAGACCTAACAACTACTGCGACCGGGAATACGATATGCCGTCTTAATCCCTTAGTTACAGGGCAATGTCTCAGACATTACCAGAAGCGCTAATCACTGGTTTATTAGAAGTCTTAATCCCTTAGTTACAGGGCAATGTCTCAGACAGTCATGCCCTCAATATCTACTTGATCCTTCCCGTCTTAATCCCTTAGTTACAGGGCAATGTCTCAGACAAAGAAAATATAAACATGTAATCGTAAGAACGAGTCTTAATCCCTTAGTTACAGGGCAATGTCTCAGACCAAAGCCAATGCGGCATTGGCAGATATCTGGTAAGTCTTAATCCCTTAGTTACAGGGCAATGTCTCAGACAAGCCATCTCCACCTTAAGTGAGTCTAACCAGAGTCTTAATCCCTTAGTTACAGGGCAATGTCTCAGACTATGAACTAGAGGAGGTAGGAGAAAAGGGGTACTGTCTTAATCCCTTAGTTACAGGGCAATGTCTCAGACACAGGTTGCCTCCGCATTGGCATATAAAGCCCGGTCTTAATCCCTTAGTTACAGGGCAATGTCTCAGACGCCGAGAAGGCCATCTCCAACCTTACAAAAAGTAAGTCTTAATCCCTTAGTTACAGGGCAATGTCTCAGACTCCAAGTCAAAAATATACTCAACAAAATCAAGAGCTTAGATAGCTTAAAAAAGCCTCTAAATTTTAGAAAAAAGTTGTGTATTTTTTGAGCAGTCATTATAACAAGTGATAATCATTAAAAACCAAATTTTACAATTTATTAAAGATCAATCTGATTCTGAGACCAAGAAATTATAACAAAATTTTCACTCAAATTTATTTTCTTAAATTAATTTCAAACGTCATAAGATAAGACTATTGTTCAAAATAAGTATGAAAACAAGACTGCATAAATATCTTAAATATTAAACTAACTTAGCAATCTGTAACAGCCAAGCCCAAAAGTCGTTTTTCCCCCTATCTGTAATAACTCCCCCACCTGTAACCACTCAAGCGCATGGTAAATATCACCTTGAAAACTAAGTTCCCCTAATAAACCACCAAAAGGCAAAAGTTGCTGACGAGAACCCGAGTAGCGCAACCAGTCTTCATAATATATAGCGCTTGACAATAGCTGATGGTCGCCAAGTAAAACTGGCCGCCTTAGCTCCTCCTGCCACCAAGGATTTGCATCGACCCAATAAAGTACTAATAGCGATAATCTGCGTTGAATATGAACTAGCAAATTTTTTAATAAAGGTGTATGATACTTAATAATCTTGCCATTTTCCTTAAGCCGTAATGGACTAAGAAGCTGCAGAGAACAGCTATGTAATACATCTGTCGGTTGTTGTTTTAACCATATGGACATTGGCAAAATATGAATTCCCAGACGAAATCCCCATGGTGTTTCGCTCGCAATGCTATGCAAGCTAATGCCTAAACGTTGCTCACCAAAACCCAAGGGGTCTACAGACATCGCCTTTACCACTCTGTCGGCTAACTGCGTAACGCTTCCAAACAGGGTTAAAGTAAAACTCAAGGTGGATTGCTTTGGAAAAGCTGTTCGATAATCGTGGCAAGCCAAGGCATATGGTTTAGGCTGCTGTTGATCATGCTCTGTATACAACAAATGATATAACTCTGGATCTTGTTTTAAAAGTTGACGACCAAGCCAACCATGCAAAGTCGAGCCCTTAAATGCTGGCAACTCGCCCCCCTTCTTAAAAGAAAAGGTACAATGCAGACGTAAAATCTGCATTTGCTCTGTCAAATCACTAAATTCCGTAAAAACCATTAGCACTCATTAGAAACTAAAAATTACAATAAATGAGACAAATTTTGAATCAAGGTTTTTCTTTCCTTAAGTTTATTTTTACTGATTTTTGCAGTTTTGTCATTCAGATACCTTGTTGGTTCAATTTCAGATAAATAACCGACGATTTCTTTAATCTCATCTTCGCTTAAACCATGCTCCGGTGTATGTATTTTTTTCAAGAATTGAGTTATTTCTTGATGCTTCGGATTCAAGAGATTATCTTTACCCTGATTATTCTTAAAAAACTCTGCCAAACTCAAGAAATCAGCAAATAGCAAAGAAGCTTTTTCCATACGCGCCTGTAAAGCAGCAGCCTCCTGGGCTCGTTGCTCCGATTCTTTTAAAAGTTTCGCATCCTCGGCTTGTTTTTTCTGTGCCTCTCCTATACTTTCTAGAACACTTTGATCTGAAACCAACTTTCCTATTAGTTCAAATAAACGTCCTTGCGGAGCATAGTCAGTTTTAACACCAATCGCTTCATCACGACTTAAGTTGTCTTGCCCCTTTTGCCAATTAGGTAAAGCCTTACGGGAACCACTAACTTTGGAATTACTATAACTAACAATATCAGCATTCTTTTGTAAAGGCATATAAGTTAAATTCTTATCTTGATTGTCTTGCATATTGCCAAAAGCAAGTAAATGCAATACTTGCGTACTGTTTTGCCAAGCATTTTCTTGAGTTCCTTGTGCCGGATGTTGATTATCCATATGCTGAATAAACCCTTGAATTAAGGAAACCATATCAAAACTTTCCGCAGAGCCATCCTCCCTTAAATTCAATGTTGCCTCCAACTGAATGGCACCAGCACCCAATGACTTACCATGACCTAAACCATGATAAAAAGATTCATTAGGATTAATTGCCCAAAGTAAAGCGCCGAGCTCCTCCGGTTTCAAGTTGTGAAACACAATTTTACCGATAAATTCGGCACCCGATGTCAGCAATTCAAGCCGACTTTGCACATTAGTCTTATTTCTTAAATCATAAGGTAGATGGTCATTAAATTCAGTCTGAGTCGGGTAACGTTTCCAGCCAGCTAATTGGGCGCCCTGTTCATACATTTTAAGCTCACCATTAACGCGGCCCGCTGTATGATTTTGTTCAAGATAAGCATTTAAATAACTCGCTTTTGGTTGACCTAAAATCACAGCTGAACTTATTGTGGTTATCGCTTCATTTTTACAAAGTAAATCACTGAAACTAACACGACTCTTTAGACCTACTCCGTGGTCACGTAACGTACCAAATATCAACTCACAAAAATCAAAGGCAGTATCATTAATTAGTACTTCACCCTGCTGTGCTCGCGCCAAATCAGCTACACTTTTCTCATAAAGCATTTTCGGCATCTTAGCCAAACCAAGGGCTTTAATTTCATCACCACTAGCACGAATAAAAATAGGGATACCGTAGTCAGGGTGTCCGTTAGCCTTTAAATAATTAACTAAGCTCTCGTCGTGCGCGTCGAACATCTGATTAACTAATTTAGCATCAATCTTCTGTTGTTCTTCCTTAACATCAAAGAATATATAGTTAAAATGCAAATCTCTACTCTGACCAGGTCTTAGTCCTACAAAAATCGGAACTCCTTTTTTCGGACCGTCTTCTAATCCTAATTTAACAGCACTCTGCCTAGGCTTTTCCCTTTGGGTAAAATACTCCCCAAAGTCAAAAGCAATGGCGGATTTATTTAGAGGCCAAATATGATATTTATCTAAAGCATTTTGAGTGGTATTATCTAAAGCCTTATCAATACATTGAGCTTGTAAATAAGCATTAAACTCTTCGTTATAAAGTCGCGTATGCTTACATTTTCTATAAAACCAAGTATTGTTATCAGCATCAAAACTTAACCACGCAGCTTGTACATCTGTATTTTTCAGAATATTACTATACTTTGTATCAGAGCCACTAATATCACGATAGGCATAGCGATTATCGTCTAACTGCTTAAACTTTGAAAAAGTAGCCACTTCAAGAAAACTTCGTAACATCCCCTTCAAACTACTACCTGGAATCACTAATTGACCATCAGGGGTACGTGCCCATTTAACTAAACTAGGTTGATTCCCCTCTTTTACAGACTCAGCACCAACTAGTAAATCAGTCGAATTCTTAAGCTTCAATTCAATACTGCCACTTAAACCGTCTTTAAACGGATAATCGTGACTAACTAAATGCGCCCACTCGGGCAAGTAGATCCATTTAGAAAGCGGCACAAAATGATATGGGGCATGGACTTGTGCATTCATTTATTATTGCTCCTCAGTAAACGTAAATCCCAAAAATTGACTAGCGACAGGCTGCCACGCATGTTCTTGACACTGAAACCACTGACGATACCTCACAGTATTAACACTACTCGTACATAGATTGCCACGCAAATAAATATCTTGATCTTGATAGCAATAATCACTATCAGTTTCTTGGTCATTAGTCGACAGTTTAGTAACCTGATACTGGTTTGGAGCAAGTAAACGTACTGACAAACTATTATGACCATCAAACCATTCACCTTCTAGCAATGCGCTAAGCTGCTCAGGCATTCCTAGAGCGGTAGAATCATTAGTTTGATACCACCCGGTGGCATTCACCCAATGACTCAAGCAATCCCTTAGCGCGCTATGGTTTAATAATTGACTGTGAATAGTTAATCTCCCCTCCCTCAAAGTCGGTAATGTGCAACCAATATCTTTTCTAGTGAAGCTATCTTTTAAATGTTGATACGCTGATAATGTCTGAATCATGCTATCTCTTCCCGCAATCCGATTTGATCCCATTGAATTTCCCAAACTTGGTTCGGCTTATTAATAACTAGCGAATTACCGCGACCACTCCCAGCACCCAAAGGTAATAAGCCTTCTTTTAAATCTTCCAAAGTAGCAGCCAAAGCATCTCTAAGTTGAGACGTAATGCGAGTATTAGGCACAACATGTAATTTAAGTTTGAAATCCGGTTGCCATAACACCTCTTCACTATACAAAGCGCCAAATCGAACGCCCCCGGTGAATCGGTCAATACTGGTATGTGTTCGGATTTGAGGTTTGACCTTATTAATCACCACATCTTCGACAATTAAACTACCAGCCAGTTGATTACCCTCAACTTGACTATCATCACCTAATAAGTCACGCAATTCATCCGGTCGTTGCTGCCAATTAGCATGTTTTACGCCAACCATCATCTCAGAGTCAGCAAATTGATTTGTTAAACGCCGATAATGATAGGCTAAACGATGAGCTAAAATTCCCTTAATGCTACTGCCACATAATACGACTTGGGGTTTTTCTTCCCAAATAGCCCTTGTCCCTTCCCAACGAACATATGGTTCACTATAAACAAAAGAGTCAGTATGTTCACTAGCCTCTCCCAAGGGTCTACTACCTTTACCACAGCGCCATACATCCAAAGCAGACAGCTCAAGAGTGGCAAAAGCGGGTTGATTGTTTTGAATTAATTCTGTTTCAACTGGTAAATCACTACGCTTGATGAATTTCACTAATTGCTCACCTGCTCCGGGATTACCTTCTAAATCAAGTTTTTCACTGAGAGTGGCAACTATTTTGAAACGTCCAAAACCATTACGAGTAGAAGAACCTAATGCAAAATGCGGATGACTTAATAACTTTTGTAGTTCTAACCAAGATTCTTCATGAGATTCATCACCTTGCCAACGTATATCCACGCAAAAACGTATTCCTTTTGGCAACAAAATCTTGTCGAACTTACCATATTCAGTAGCCACACCCCGGTCGTTAATACGTACGTGATCGCGATAATGAGGTCGAACGTCAAGTAATCGTTGTAACAGTTTATCTTCCTCTAGACGTAATTTTGGCAACAAACCTAAAACCACTTTACCTTGGCCATCTAATAACAGCCCATGATGAATATGTAACTTTGGTAAACCGGCCACTTCATTACTTAAATTAAGATCACCAAACCACTGTTTTACAACTTTCTCATCTAAAACATCTTGAGCTAGATGACGCCAGACACCAGTGAAGCTAGTCGAAGGAATGTAGGGCAAACCGTTGGCATCTCGCGCCAACTGTGTATCAAAACCAACTTCACGACGACCACTCGAAATCGCCATAGGTGATGTGGTGTCAATGATATAGCGATTTAAGAAAATCTTAGTCATGCCATTTCTCCTTGCTTTTTCGACTTTTTAAAGCCAATTGTATAAGCTTTTAGACCGTCATAAGTCGATGGATCAAATCGACACAATTGCTCTATAAATCGGCGCATTTGTATATTATTTAAACATTTTAGCCTTTCTTCTACAAAACCTGAAAAGGACACTAGCTTACCATCTTGCTGCCAACTTAAACCCCAACCTAAATCATCATTTTTGATTTTGCATACGCCTGTTTCTTGATTAAAGGCCGGATTCTGCCAGTTCTGAGTATTTTTAACTAAATCATCTAGACGACGCCATTGGCTACTGCTCGGACCAGCCTGATATTGCCTAGGCGTATTATTGTAGGCACGCGCACTATGATAAGCAGCAGCAACTTCTTGATGAAGCCTCTGGAGGTCTTGTTCTATGCGTTGTGCCACAAAGTTGCTATTTACTTGCTGCTCAATCCAATCTAGTAATTGAGAAGGATTATGCTCAACCACCTTAAACTGAGGCTCTGCTAAAACAAGTGGTTCAAATAATTGACCTTGCGGTTCTGACTGTCTAGCCCATTCAGGGTTAATTGCTATCCAACCTAATCCTTGCTGACGATTTGCACCAATCCCACGGTTTGCCAATTCAGTTAACACCTCATCACTAGACGCCTCTTCTAAGTCATAGACCAAAACACTACCGGCAGCAATTAACTGTTGCTCACTATCCAAACCACCACGCGCACGATTAAATCGACGCACTTTACGAGTGCGGATAAAGCTCTTCGCAGTATTTAAACGCCCTTTTAGTTGAGCGTGTATTTCACTAATTTCAGGAGTAAAAGTGGGGCTACCTAACGCATTGAAGCATTGCACATCACTTAAGCACCATAAAACAAGCATTTTATCTAAATTTTTGACATTTAACGCAACTGTCTGCTCTAAAGAACATTCTAATTTGACACTTCCAAACTCGCTAGTTCTAGAACGACCAATTGTTAACTCTGAATTAAGGAACGGCTTAATTAAATTCAATAACTCGTGAGAATCGGCCTCTATCCAACCCCCGAACTCCTGTCCAGCCTCTAAAGTAGTGTAGGTATATAATTGTCCGTCTTTGATTGTCAGGTTGTCACTTAAGGCAGTGCGTGTGGTTAAGCCCTGCTTAACAGTTGGTCTCTGCAAATCATGACTGATATAACCTTCACGATACTGCTTATATTGTTTTTCAGATTCACGCACAAAACCAAGGGCAGCATGATTACTAATAACGCCTTCTTCATGTTTCAGTCCATGCCAACAAGCCGGTACAGGTAAAGTTATTTCATTAACTACTAGAGGGTAAGCCGGTCCAAAACGACAAAGACCAGAATGGAACAGAGCAAAGCTTTGTTCTGCACTGAGCTGATTATAAATACGGCTAGCAATAGCACCCAAAATAGCACTTCCCGGGATATAGTCCAAACCTAGGTGGTTATTAGTTGTCGCTGTACTCTGGCTTAACACCAAAGGTTCTTGGGTTGTCAAACGATAATAAAGACGCATTAGTTTTCCTCCTTTTTTAAACTGAATATCGCTTCACCATAACCACGACGGCGTTTACCCCCGACAGCAGAAATCAGAGGCAGTGAAACTTTAATCCAATTAAAAAAACGCTCATTATTCTCAGCTAGTTCATCGTTAAAAGTTAGTCTTGCTGTTAATGTCATCGGCACCACAGCCTCAGTTGACCGTAAAGAAGCGTCTTTCGCCGTACCCGTCTCATAATCTATAGCTGTACTGTAATCAATACGATATAAATGCTTGATTGCTTCCGGATGCGCTTTGAAATATTTTTCCTCTCCTGTAGTTAAGGTTGCGCTGGATACTTTTAGTACACCCTGACTGAACAGATCCGTACCTTCTTCTCCAAACAACTTGGAAACTGACTCCTGAGGTAAATCACTCATCCACTGATAAGATAAGCTTTCTTTACACGCAGCGCGCAATAAGCCCTTTATGCTTTTACCGTTAACCACAGGCAAACCCTGATGATTCTTATTAACTAAACTATCGGCATAAGCACCCCCTTCGCGCCCTGAACCTAGGTGCCAAGGAGTCAAAATCTCAATCGTTAATAGTGCATTAATGTGAGCCATGGTTCACCTCCTCTTTTAAAGGCGCATTAAAGTGTGCGTAAACTAATAAATCCGACAACCAAATTTTATCAGCGTGTTCTGGCAACCATTGATTTAAAATCCATGGTCTAGCATGCTCTGAAGACTCCTTATTTTGTTGCTCTAGCGCTCGTTGATAAATACGCATAGCCTCCGCAAGATCACCTGTCGCAATATGGGTCGCCATCTGTCGAAACTTCGCTATGGACATTGGAAGACTAGTACCTGAACTTCTTTTCTCGCGAGCCTTGTCTGCCAATTCTCGTAGTTTCTTTAGACTATTTAATTTATTCTCATCATCTTCCAGTAAATAACCGCCTAAAGAGCTAATAATTTCCTTTTGTTGTGTAATATCGTCGATTTCTGTAGATAATTCAATGCGTTGAGTCTGATGTCTTAACTGTTTAATATCTTCTGCTAAGACACTGCCAATACGGTAAAAAGACAAAGCGGCCGGTCCGACATTGACGTCAACTTCTTTGGTAGCCATCTTAGCTTCATCGCATAGCCCCTCAACCAATTGATGACATGTACTAAAGGGATGATTGGCTTTATGATATAAAACCCCTCCACTTGCAGTTAAATAAGGCTTTATATTGCTTTGTATTAAGTATTTATCATATAAAGGCTTAAGCTCTTGCTCTGAGAGTTTTTTAAAAGCATGACAAAACTGCTCAGCATAGCCTAAAGCTAAATCAGCTTGACATAACAAGGTGATATCATCACCACCTAAGACGATGGGACGCATCGGTAAAAGCTGGTCATCAGTTAATTGACTATTCATATACAACCACTCCGTTGCCTGCGCAGCAGCGGCTTGGGTTGCGTTTGCTAGAGCAGTTGAAAACAACCGGAAAGCACGACTAAATTCATCGTTTTCCTTGAACCTAAGCACTTCTTGCAATTTACGCAAAATCAAACCAATACCATTGCCGTCGGCGTGAATTAACGCTAAATCGCGTACAACTTCTTTATCACCATCAGCTGCTTTAAATCCCGGAAAGTCATCAACATCCAAAGGAAAGGTTAAACTCTCCGGCAAAACACTACTACTCGCAGTATCACCGGTAAATTTACCTAATAAAGTGTCTTTACGCAGATTCAAAAAACGGTATGCTTGTCGATGGTGCTCTGTATCAATGTCAACAGACTCACTGCCGTTATGGGTTTGAAACTTCTGCACTTCCTCTCGCGCGGTTGGCGATAGTGGTACTGACGGCATTCCACTACGTGGTGCATTTTCACACACTGCACTTGCTATAGGAAATTTAATCTTAGGCGTATTACGGGATTGTGCCATTTGTTCGTGCCCTTGAGCTATCGCTTCTCCCAAGTCACCTCCACTGGTCAATGCATCTGTAAACTCCATTCCTGGAAACAACTGCAATACAGTCAAAGTCCATAAACTACGAAATTTCTCTAAAGGTTCACGATGCTCGCAAAAGGCATATAAGGCACTGCCTTTGCAACGGGTAAAACCAATCACATTATCCTTTACCTGCTTATCTGCATCGAGTAAATTGGAGTCCAATTGCGCCGCCTCTAACACTCTGTTGAGAGTACTGTAAGGAACATCATTAATCAATCTATCTAGCCGCTCACTAGCCGCAATCAAGTCTTTCAGCTTGCCGCTTCTAAATATATAAGCCTGAATTGACTTGGCCTCAAACAAATACGCATGCATGTTAAAGCTCCATTTTTGATTTAAAAAACTTATTCCAATACGGTTGAAGTTTTATTCAATTAATATAAAATTAAATTATCGAAATCCAATATAACAAATAGCATAGTGAAAAAACCTTTATTACAATTGTTCATCTAATTTTTAGAGAGTGTTCACTGCAAAAAAACACTCTTCACAAGATTTAAGCTAATCAGTAATATTTAATATAAACCTGCTACGATTTACTTATAACAAGTTTAAAGTAAGTAAAGTAATATCGCTCACTTCACAAGCTTACGATCTAAACATCTCAAAATAAAGTGGTTTACTATTAAAACGAATTGAATAACTAACAATGCATACGACATAATGAGTAAAACAAAAAACATCCTTTTTCTCGTCACTGGTATGACACCTGCCATCATCACCGAGACTATTTGGGCCTTGGCTTGTGACCCGGAACTCGATGAGGGTAGTCGCTGGATTCCTGACGAAGTACAAGTACTTAGCACAGAACACGGTTTAAATCAAATCAAATCTAAATTAATTGAGAACGGGATTTTTGAGCAATTTAAAAGTGATTACCCACAAATTGCAAATACCAAATTCGATGCAAGTCTGATGTATGCTATTAAAGGAGCGGATGGTAAGGCTCTTAGTGATCTACGCACACCGGAAGATAATGAGTATGCTGCTGATGAAATTAATGAGCGTATTAACCAACTGACAAAAGACGAAAACACGACACTGCACGTTTCGATCGCCGGCGGTAGAAAAACCATGGGATTTTATGCTGGCTACGCCCTCTCACTCCATGGGCGCGCGCAAGATAGGATGTCGCATATCCTTGTGGATGAACGTTTTGAGTCGATTCACGATTTCTTCTACCCGACACCAACAGAGCGTTTTGTTAAAGACCGTGACGGTCACTCCTGGGATGCACGCACTGCACAATTATGGTTGGCCCAAATTCCCTTTGTTCGAATGAAAGATGCCATAAAAGATCGCCATCAAATTAAAACTAATTCATTTAGCGAAACTGTTCGCAAGATAAATGAAGCCAATCGCGATCTACATTTATCTCTAGATATAAAAAATAAATTACTGATCATTAACGGTTCGCTAGAGTTAAACAACCTACCACCCAAAGAGTTTGCTTTTCTCTGTCTGTTTGCACAGGACAGGCAGCAACAAGGGGCGGGAATTTTGGCACCCAAATATAATTTCAATACTGAAAACTTGCCTCTTGAAGAGCTTAACTATATTTCTCAACTGACTCAAAAGTTCAAAGAATTTTATAATCAATTGCGAGAGATTGACTATATTGAGGACAGAGAAATTGATGTGGGCAAATCTTATTTTGAAAGAACCAAGTCCATTTTAAAAGCGCATCTAGAATCTGAGCTGGGTTTGGAATTAGCCGCTAAACTTGAGATTCAACAAAATGGCAGAGGCCAACCCTTCTTCTTAGATATCAATCCAGCATCGATTGAGTTTATCTAGTTAACTTGCCAATAGGCTAATAGGTAAATAATCCACCCATTAGCCTATTTTTGTTAAAGAACCTTTTAACTCGAATGATATGATTCATGCCTAGGTAGCCTTGTCCTTTAATGCCTTGCCAATATATCTTATCAATTATCTTTGATTTCTAAATACTGTATAGCCCACTGCATAAAATATGACGCTTCTTGCACCTTGGTCAAACAAAGCTTGCACCATATCCTCGTCGATATTTGACGATTTCGTATAAACATCATCAACGAGTAAAATATCCCGCCCGCTAATTTCACTTGAAAACTCACAGCTATCGATAGCAATACCGCGATATGGCCTGGAACCATCATTTATATGACCTTCCATCGGTCTACTAAGATGTGTAGTAAAGGTATTGACTGTCCTTATAATAAAGGCAGTGCCGTCAACAAAACCTATAGTATTTGCTGCACACTCACCTACTACTGTCTTGAATAATAGCTGATTTGCTTGATATGCCTTTTCTTTTTTGGCACGAGGAACCACACAAACCGTCAATGGTCGCTTCACGACTTGAGAGATACGCCCAAAGTCCTTCAGTAGAACGTCACGCAACTGCTGTTTAGCAGAGTTTAACTGCCATGGAGTCCGATCCAAAAAGTCATTCTTGAGGGAGTACACAAAACGAGGGCTTCTTTCATCCCTTGCGCCATACCATTCAGCATGGTAGAGACCTAGAACATCACGATCTAGGCAGGCATTTTTTGTCATTTTAAATTGTTTCATTAACCCTCTCCCAAATAATCATAATTTCCCTATCTACACCGACAGGTGATAAATCAATAACCAAAGCACTGGAATGTATTTACAGCATATTATGAACAAACAATGGCTCAGCTACTGTTTGTTCTCTATTAAATGAAATAGCAAATTAAGACCTGAGCAGATTTTTACTGGGTCAATACCCTACCGCTTTATAGACCATAAAAAAACATGGTGTTGATTATCAATTACTCTTGCTCAGGGCATAGAAAATACCTATTGATTCCTACCATAGGTCAGGAGCATCAAAAATAATGGTTCCCGCTTTATTACTGCTTTATATCTGTTAAAGCGGTACGGTTGAACCAAATAATTCGATTATAAAAAAAGCAACACTGACTAGGTAAAAATATAAGCTTGTGAAAACTCTCGTCTCTTTCGAGGGAACCCTGTTGTTGTTAACGGCAATCGAAAATTTGGCGTATGGGCTGCGGATTTTTTCAGACAAAAACAAACAATTATTTATTAATACTTTTGCAATCTCTCTATTGCCACAAGATGATGATGTCAATACTGGAATGAGCAAAAATTTGATTTTCTTAGCAGTCTGAAAAAATAAGTTTATCCCTTTTTGAAAACAACGAACTACTATTTTAATATCAAAATAAATAAGCTTTGGTGCTGAGACACTCTCCTCTTAGTCCCTTTGTCGCAGGGCTATATATCTGACCTAGGCTAAAAATAACACCAATAAAAAACCGATTACACCATCAAAAGAACGAATTTTGATAAGACAAAATTGATTGTAATAAAAAAATCCATGCACAAAACATAGCTTTTTATCGTTACCAAACAATCTTGTCAATCACTCTGCAATCAAACGAGGCTTTCTTGTACCGGCTCAGGCGCAAAAATGGCAGCTTTCAATTTAAGAATCACAGGCAAAACCATCGCCATATTACTCTTATTAATCACAATCACATCCGAATCTTCCTGTTTAATTTGTCTATTTAAATCAAACATCCGATTCGTAGCGTGCTGATATTGATCATAAATAACCGCTCGTGGGATCGAATAATCCTTAGCATAACCCATGGCTAATCTGGAACCACTGTCATTACCCTGATCGTTTTTTGCGTAACTTGCTGAAAGTAAGATAGAGTCACTAAAAAGTGCTTGTAAGCGATCCCGTTCCTGGTACCTACCACTCAATTCCATTTTTGATTTAGGGGCGGTTAGGTATTCAGAAATCAAAAGGCCTGCATTATCGACAATGCGCTCTGCCAAAGGACGGTTTGTCGCAGGCATAATATCGCTCAAAGGACTCGGAAGAATGGCCACGGTTTTACCTTTATGATCTAGCGTTTCTCTATGAGCAATAGCATCACAACCATTAGCCAAACCACTAACGATCACCGCCCCCTTTTTTACTAATGCCGCCACAACCTCGCGCTCTAAGAGCTCAATATCCATAGTTGGGTTTAACAGACCAATTACCGCTATATTTTTACTATTAGTAGATAATAAGGAAAGATCGCCACGATAAAAGAGGAAGATCGGCTTCTCACTATTTTTTACTTTTCCTCTGTGCGTAGGAAACTCCTCATCTCCAAGCGCAACTACCCCATCCATGGCGCCTGCAGAGGCCTCCAACAAGCGTCTCAACATAGACTTCTTTTTATTGAAATCTTCCACTGTTATTTCACTCTCACTTTTTGAGCTTTCATTTAAGAGTCGAACAATTTCAGTGTCAGACTTAGGCGAGGACAAATTCTTTACAATCCAGGCCCTACCAATACCTTTATAGATACGAGCAGCCATAACATTTAGCGCATTTCCAGTGTATTTCATCATTAGCTCCTTAATCTCTACTTCTACTATATATTACGTTGAGTGTTTCCAACCGCATAGAAAGTGACCGATCGGGCCCCGTGCTGATATAGCGCTTGGATCATGTCTTCATCAATATTTACGGTTTTTGTATAGATATCATCGACGAGCAAAATATCACGCCCCTCAATCTCCGGTGAGAAATGACAGGTATCTAGTGCAATGCCCGGGTACGGTTTGTCGCCATCATTGATATACCCTGCTACAGGTTTTCTCAAATGAGTAGTAAAGGTATTAGTATGTCGTTTAATCAAATCCGTACCATCCGATAACTTCGGCATCATTGCCACTACTCGTTTGGTTACCTCTTTGAAGTACAACTGCTCTGCACGGTATTCAGTCTCAGCCTTAGCTCTGGGAACAACGCATACAGTCAAACGCGGATTATCCAGACGCTCTAAGATCTGTGCAAAATCAACCAACAAAATATTACCAAGCTGATTAGCTGCTGTAATTAACCACCAGTCGGATGGGTTATGATGTGGGTCGTTTTTGAGTGTATATAAAAACGTCGGATTGTCTGGACAATCACACCAAGGATGACCTCTACCATAAAACTCAGTATGATAAAAACCTTGGACATCACGACTTAAGCAAGCATTTGCACTAATCACAAACTCTTTCATCATTCATTTCCTACCATCATAATATTTGTTGATTTAATACCGACCTCACGGGCTAGAATAGCCTCGTGATTTTCATTTTCGAAAATGACAGTACGGCGAGCGTCCAAAGACAATTCATGCATTACCTTCTGGTATTTATTGCCGATCTTGCCGTCATCACTAAAAAAAAGATGTGCGAATTTATTGCTCAAGCCATGATATGAGAGTAATAATTCTGCTCTGTCTTGTTGACTGTTAGTGGATAAAATCAGCTCCTTATCGTAACAGCGACGTAAGACGTCTACTACGTCTCTATTAATCGAAGTTTCTGACAAATAAAATGGGTACACGCGCTCTTTCTCCTGAATAACCTCCATTAAGTCATTTTTAGAGATACAAGGCATAAATTGCTGAATGCGTTGACGCGTCAGTCTAATTTTAGGGTTATAAACTAAAAAAGGTTGCGGTCCGACTACCGTCTCCAGTGCCGTTTTATAAGATAAAAAGTTAGCATAATCTGAGTTGATCAGGGTACCATCCATATCAAATATGATCGACTCAGCAGAGTCGGCCTTTTGAAACCACTGCTCTGCATTAAAGAAACAATGATTAAAAGGCCACACAAGCTTTTTAGGAAATAAACGAGTGTCTACTGCTAAATGAGCGATCATTAAACCTGCACCTCACAATTTATAAAGTCAATTAATCATCACTAGTTAAAGCCAACAAGCTGCTATGGCCTTAACTGTGAAGCAATGCAATTACGCATTAATTAGAGTATAAACAACACTGTGATGCGGTTATGAGAGCACAAGCTTATGGTCTTGTGGATCGCCCTAGTTACTTCTATTGCTACTTATTTAAACACCTCTATTTAAAGAGTTAATGACAAAACATACTACTTAATTCAATCTTGCCCATTGTTGGATTTCTTTTTTCAAGTAGGCGAGTCCGGCACCGTGGATAATACGGACATTTTGGCTCTTAGCTCGATTAAGAATACGTTTATCCTTAATTTCACGAGCTGAAAGCAGCCAAATATCACCATATAGACCCCGGAAATCACTTGCGATACTATCCAGCTTGTAGATAATCTCATTGCTAGTAGGGACGTTACTATCAAGATTGCCTGTTTTACATTCGATAATCAGCATGCGATTGTTGTGCACAATAAGCACATCAATCTCATTGTCTATTTCGTCATCATGCTTTGAATCCGTTTCCCAAACAATAGGTTGACCACAACGAATTTCATGAACACCAAGCTCACGAGCGACAAAATAGCAGTACTCCTCCAACCACATACCGCTGAGGTACTGCGCTGCTTCAATGCTAGCTATTTCAATTGCCCTTTGGCCATCGTAGGATAGCAAACCGGACTCCTCACATGCTTCTAATAAACGTGACGCGGCATACCCTATGGACTTATTGAACCTTCGTTTAGGTTCAAAGACGGTTTCAAATGTTCCATCCTTAAGACGATTACGCTTTATCGCATTACTTGCTTGAAAGTTTAGAGTACCAACGAACCATGAGTTATCAGGATCATTAGAAAAATTCAAGATCTTTTCAGTGAGTAATCGACGAGAATTAGCCAAACTCAACCAATCATCAGTCACCACATCAGCTTTACTAGCGTGAACTCGCTGAACATATAAGTATTCATCCACACCTATTAACTTATTATCTAATTGAATGAATTCATCACGCTTGAAAAGCTGAATTTGATCTTTGGCTGTGTTGAGATAAATAATCTGATGACAACTATCACTTAAAACCTGATATGCCGCTATGCTCATGAGCTTAGTGCCACCGGTAATATTAAGGGTAATATCAGTCCAAGACTGAGACTTTATATACTCTTTAAGATCAGTGAAAAAAGCTAATAACTGGACAAAATTATCCTCAGGTGCTAATTGAGGTGCGTTGACGGCTTTGATTGACTGGCTATCCAACAAGAATTTGAAACGCTTATCTAGCCCCTTTCTCTGGGTATAGTCAGTATTAATCAGAAACGCAAGATCAGGCTTTAATTGCTTAATCGGTAGATAGTTTGCTAACAACTGGTCTGACATCAGACAAATTTGCACTTTCATTGGTTACCCCTAAATTGAATTCGAGAATTTTTTGTATTGTGACTTGAACTAATCATTTTCGTTGAGCTTAGCAAGTATCTCAGTCAACATATCATTTAGATTCTGTTCGCTAGCCATGGCTTGTTGCACTCTACCAATCGAAGAAGGCGTCCCATGTGCCAACGCATTGCGCACATTTCTCAGATTTTTATAGGCCTCTCTAGCTGAGCTAGATAAACTAATTTCGCCGGAATTTATTTTATTTTTGATGCTTTCGCGATGTTCAAAATTATTTGGATCGAGCTGACCCGGTTGTTGTTGTAATTTCTTTGTGAGGTAAGCTTCGTGTCCTAAGGTAACCGCCCTGAGATAGTCTCCTTGATCTAAAAAATAAGATGCTAGTCTAGTTTGACGCTCCCCATGACTCAGACCTCTACTCCATTCAAAACGATTTTTTAAAATAGGACTGAACAAGGCAAGAATACTATCTTTTCTTTCATTCTGAGAAGATATGAACTTTTGTAATGGGGCTCTTGCTCTACTGATCTGATTTGTACGCTCAAAGAAAGCGGCTTGCTGAAGTTGCTCTGCCGCACTCGACATACCCTCACGCTCATAGAGCTCTGCAAAATCTGCATAATCACCATGCTTTTCATAACTTGATAAAGCATCCACCCAATCAAGCATTTTCAATAAACCACTAAGTTCAACAACAGGCGTTAATTTGGTTTCCTCACTGGTCATCTGCAGCGCACCATAATAAATTGATTCGGTCTGAATAGCTCGTGTCTTTTGCAGAAAACGTGAAGCCACCAACGCTAACATAGGTAAGTGCCTAAATGTATGAGTAACATCAATCGCCACTGTTTCATTATCATTGAGCACACTGGAAAGCTTTGATAGTAAGGCCACTTGATCATCTTCATGAGCCGCGTATCCGATCAAAATACTAACCACCTCACAGCCGAGTTTTTCTTGGAGTCTTAACGAACATTTGGCTAATAAAGCGTCATCAACACTGTTGTCACTGACTGCTTCGATCAACTGTTCATAAAGTTCGTCATCAGTCGTGGCCTGATTTGTAAAAAAAACATCCCACATGCTACTTGGTGTCCCAAGCAATATAAGTTTTTTTGGTTGAATTTTCTGAGTTAAACCCAAACCAAAAAATGGCACAGTCACCTGATAACCATCTTCAAAAGCGTAAGTAGCCTCTCGGTAACCCTGGATTGAATCTACATTGGATTTACCTAAAAAACTGATTAAAACATCGACTGACATACCATCTCCAAAAACAAATAAACAACGTAAGTACTTATCAAAAACTTAACTGATAAAAAACACTTTACTCTTAAAATTCTATCACCCTGGATTCTTTACAGGGTTTTCCTATCTGTTTAGTTTATAAAGTTCACGTAATAAATCAAGTATCCGCAATTATCTGCATAAAAAGACGGATAATTACGGATACTTTGGTGAGCGATTTTGCTATTTTATAATAAGACTTGCCGGTCCAATCAAGGTTTGGAACTCAGGTGCAGTGACTACTTTTTTGACTAACTGTTGTACTGCCGGAGCGAAAGCTCCTGCCACATCACGACAAGCATAGTCGGCAAAGTAACTGGAACTAAATGGGTATTTGATTTCGACACTGTAACCGCTAGGCATCGCACTGGATTTTAGATGAAGACCCAATGCCCAATGCGCATCACCCATCGAACTAAAGCCTAACGTATTAACCTCTGCTTTAATGCGGTTTGTAGCATCCGGTGCATAAACACCACCGGCATATAATTCGGATTTTAAAGCTTCTTCAATATATTGTTGAACCGTTTTACCAGGGGCGGGATGCACAGGGCCAGCAGCTCTACAGGTTAATGTGGGACTAACACTTTCAGCAAGGGTTACTGTTTCCAGTACAACTTTTTCTGCATTAACTGACTTTGCCGCATCACGGATAGCAACCTGATTATCCGCTAAAGTGGTATAAGGCTGACCACTATAACTGGCACAACCAGTCATCAATGTAAAAACAGAAAGCCCGATGAGAATATTTATTTTCACTCTTAAACTCCTTAAATAGTTTTAAACGATAACCAAACAATCATTTATATTCTATCTGCAGTGTCCGGTTGTTATGCGGATGCTAAGCTTAGCATCTAGGTGAGTGAATCACTTTATCGCAGGGCTATATCTCAGGC
>JAUNUJ010000013.1 GCA_030538235.1 Alcaligenaceae bacterium | reverse complement strand
CGATTGTACCGACGTTTACGTGGGGTTTGGTACGTTCAAACTTACCTTTTGCCATAATATTAAAATTCCAATCAATAATTTTTTAAAAACAAGTTACTGCACCGGTTTATAGATGCACCGATGCAGTATTTTATCAACAATTAACTACGCGCGAGAAGCAATTACTTCCTCAGCAACATTTTTCGGCGCTTCAGTGTAGTGTTTAAACTCCATCGAGTAGGTTGCACGACCTTGTGATAATGAACGAAGGTCTGTAGCGTAACCGAACATCTCAGCTAAAGGTACTTCAGCTTTAATTAGTTTACCACCACCAGACATATCGTCCATACCCTGAACAATACCGCGGCGTGAGGACAAGTCACCCATCACACTACCGGCATAATCTTCAGGCGTTTCAACTTCAACTGACATCGCAGGCTCTAATAAAACCGGATCTGCTTTACGCATACCTTCTTTGAAAGCCATAGAAGCAGCCATACGGAACGCGTTCTCGTTAGAGTCAACATCGTGGTATGAACCGAAGAATAAAGTGACCTTAACGTCAACAACAGGGTAACCCGCTAAAATACCAGCAGGAAGTGTTTCCTGAATACCTTTGTCAACGGCAGGGATGAATTCACGAGGAACCACACCACCTTTAATTTCGTCTACGAACTCATAACCGCCGCCCGGCTCTAAAGGCTCAACCTTAAGAACAACGTGACCGTACTGACCGCGACCACCGGACTGTCTAACGAATTTGCCTTCGACCTCTTCGCATACTTTGCGAATGGTCTCACGGTAAGCAACTTGTGGTTTACCGATGTTAGCTTCGACGTTGAACTCACGCTTCATGCGGTCAACTAGTACCTCAAGGTGTAACTCACCCATACCGGAGATAATGGTTTGACCTGACTCTTCGTCGGAAGAAACACGGAATGAAGGGTCTTCTTGAGCTAAACGAGATAAAGCCACACCCATTTTCTCTTGGTCAGCTTTAGATTTAGGCTCAACCGCTAGAGAAATTACAGGCTCAGGGAACTCCATGCGCTCTAGGATGATGTGCTTATTCATATCACATAGTGTTTCACCGGTTGTTACGTCTTTTAGACCAACAACGGCAGCGATATCACCCGCAACAATTTCCTTAACCTCTTCACGGTTATTGGCGTGCATCTGTAGGATACGACCAATACGCTCGCGCTTACCCTTAATCGGGTTATAGACGGTATCACCGGAATTAATCACGCCGGAGTATACACGCACGAAGGTTAACTGACCAACAAACGGGTCAGACATTAGTTTAAACGCAAGAGCGGACATTGACTCTTTGTCGTCTGCTTTACGAGTAACAGGATTACCTTCGTCATCCTCACCTTGTACAGGAGGAATCTCTGTAGGCGCTGGTAAGAATTCGATAACCGCGTCAAGCATACGCTGAACGCCTTTGTTTTTAAAGGCAGAACCGCAAAGCATTGGCTGAATTTCACAGTCAATGGTACGAATACGTAGGCCCTTAACGATATCTTCTTCGCTTAGATCACCCTCTTCGAGGTATTTTTCCATAAGCTCTTCGTTAGCTTCAGCAGCAGCCTCAATCATGTGCTCGCGCCACTCTTCGGCTTCTGCTTGTAAATCCGCAGGAATATCACCGTATTCGAACTTCACACCGTGACTGGCTTCGTCCCAGATGATTGCTTTCATCTTGATCAGGTCAACCACACCGACGAAGTTGTCTTCGGCACCAATAGGAAGAACGATAGGCACCGGATGTGCTCGCAAACGGTTTTTTAACTGCTCGTAAACTTTTAAGAAGTTAGCACCGGTACGGTCCATCTTGTTTACGAAAGCTAAACGAGGTACATGGTATTTGTTAGCTTGGCGCCATACAGTCTCAGACTGCGGCTGAACGCCACCCACTGCACAGTAAACCATGCAGGCACCGTCAAGAACACGCATAGAACGCTCAACCTCAATCGTGAAGTCTACGTGTCCCGGTGTGTCAATAACGTTTACGCGGTGCTCAGGGAACTGACCGCCCATACCGCTCCAGAAAGCAGTAGTCGCAGCAGAAGTAATGGTAATACCACGCTCTTGCTCCTGCTCCATCCAGTCCATGGTAGCGGAACCCTCGTGGGTCTCACCTAGTTTGTGGTTAATACCGGTATAGAAAAGAATACGCTCTGAAGTCGTTGTCTTACCTGCGTCAATATGAGCAGAAATACCGATGTTACGATATCTTTCGATTGGGGTTTTACGGGCCATTTTTGAGTCCTTAAATTACCAGCGGAAATGGGAGAATGCTTTGTTAGCTTCTGCCATTCGGTGAATTTCTTCGCGTTTTCTCATAGCGCCGCCACGGCCTTCAGCCGCATCCAGCAACTCGCCAGCCAGGCGTAAATCCATGGATTTTTCGCCACGCTTTTTGGCTGCCTCACGAACCCAGCGCATAGCCAAAGCCATACGACGAACTGGGCGAACTTCGACAGGGACCTGATAGTTAGCACCACCCACACGGCGGCTCTTAACTTCAACTACAGGCTTAACATTATTAATTGCAATGTTAAATACTTCTAACGGCTCTTTGCCGGTGGTACTTTCAATGTGGCTGAAAGCACCGTAAACGATACGCTCTGCAACGGCTTTTTTACCGGAAAGCATAATGATATTCATAAATTTGGCAAGATCAACGCTACCGTATTTTGCATCAGGTAGGATCTCGCGCTTGGGCACTTCACGACGACGAGGCATGTTTATACTTCCTATATTGTGTCAAATTCAGTTGAACTACTTTCGTAGCCATGGCTGTCTATTGAGAGAACAGCCCCTTACATCCGCAGAAAAATTCTCCAGCAGCTGCGGCTGCACGCTTACCACCCGGGGGTTGGAAGCAATTACCTATCGCTAGGTTGGACAGTGGTTTTTAGCTAATAAGAGCTATTAGGCACCCTTAGGACGCTTAGCACCGTATTTAGAACGAGCTTGTTTACGATCCTTAACGCCTTGTAAGTCTAATGCACCGCGAACGATGTGATAACGTACACCCGGTAAGTCTTTAACACGACCACCGCGAACTAGAACAACCGAGTGCTCTTGTAAGTTATGGCCTTCACCACCGATGTACGAAATCACTTCGTAACCGTTAGTTAGACGAACTTTTGCGACTTTACGCATCGCAGAGTTCGGCTTCTTAGGTGTGGTTGTATACACACGAGTGCACACACCACGTCGCTGTGGGCAATTATCAAGCGCCGGGCTCTTACTTGTCGCGCGACTAAACTCTCGTGGCTTACGCACGAGCTGGCTTATGGTAGGCATGAGCTACAATCCTTAAAAAATAATTTAATTATTAGAAACGGCAATTTTACGTACAGCCTTTATTGTACGCTTACGTAGACCGAGTCGATGGACGTAAGAACCACCAAAAATGACCCGAAAATCTTAAGCAATTGACTAATTTTCAATAGAAAATTAAAAAATCAAACTCAACACTAACTAAAAAGCTGCGCTTTATTAGTAAGTGGAAAATACGTTAGATTAATTGTGATTGGAAATCACCCAATCCAAGACGAGACTACTGACTTTTTCACTGCTTAGCACGCCACAATAACATTTTTTGATATAAAAATCAACAACAAAAGGCTCGAATGAGCCTTTTGTTAATTAAATGAGACGAAGCGACTTAATTAACGTGTTATCACCACGCCGTCAGTTTCTTTAAGTACCGCATGCGCATGATCAATTACCGGTTTGTCGACCATCTCGCCATCAAGCTGAAACACGGAATTACCGTATTTCTGAGCAGCGTCAACCACTCGCTGTGCCCACACCAAGTCCTCCGGTTTAGGCATAAACACCCTATGAACAACCTCAAGCTGTTGAGGGTGAATACATAAACTGCCGGCAAATCCCATGTCCTTAGAAAAGTTCAACTGCCTCTCAAAGCCTTCTGAATCCTTGAAGTTCGGATATACCGTATCGAGTGGCGGATTTAACTTAGCCGCACGGCTGTGAAGACAAATCTGCGAACGCACATGATTAATCAAACGCTTGGCGCCCTCGGTATTTCTATCGACACCCAAATCCAAAGCCATATCAAGCTCACCAAAAGATAAACGAGTAACGCCATCGACAGAACAAATATCCTTCAAGTTTGTCACACCAGCAGCCGTTTCAATCAGAGGAATAACCGGCACACCTAAACGCTCTACCGGTATCACGTCTTTGGAGCTCTCAGCCTTGGGGAGCATGATGCCCAGAATATTTTTATCAATACGACCGGCAAAGGCCAGATCATCGATAAACCACGGCGACTGTGCGTCATTGATGCGCAAGAAAAAACGACGACCCGGATTGTCATTGGTCCAACGCTCTAACTGCTGTCTGACGCTGAACTTTACATCAGCCTCAACCGCATCCTCAAGATCGACAATAACAATACTGGCATCAGTCGCTAATGCCTTAGGAATTCTGTCGAGATTTGCCGCTGGAACAAAGAGCGCCGAGCGGATGTAAAAGTTTTTCTTAGCCATAGTAGTCTCCTTTTATTCAAAGTCTAAAACAATCCCACCCGATCGGGCAATAAGGATTTACGCCAAATGGCTAATTAAATTGTACCTTGCTTGGCCAACGCTTCGATCTGTTCGGCACCAAAGCCCAGGCTTTTTAAAATCGACTCGCTATGCTCACCTAACGCCGGCACCGCATCCATACGGTAATCGTAGGCATTATTAACACCCGGTGGGAGTAACGCAGGAATCGTACCGGCCGAGGTACCCACCTCACGCCAACGATCACGCTCTTGTAGTTGCTTATGATTCCAGACATCGTGCATGGTATTGACCGCGGCGTTAGCAATTTTCGCACTCTCCAGAAGATCAATCACCTGATCTTTGCTGAGTGTAGAAAACGACTCGACGATAATGGCTTTTAACTCATCACGATTTTCAGTTCTTAGGCTATTACGACTAAACCGCGGATCTTCAGCTAATTCAGGCTGTTTTAAAACCTCTTCACAGAATACCTTCCACTCACGCTCATTTTGTAGACCCAACATAACCACATCGCCCCCGGCGACAGGAAATGGGCCATAGGGGTAAATGGCAGCGTGCGCCGCACCAGCGCGTACCGGCGGCTCTGCGCCATCATAGGCGTAATACATCGGGAAACCCATCCACTCCACCATACTCTCGAGCATGGATACATCAATATGTGAACCTTTGCCGGTTTTACCACGCAGAATCAGTGCCGATAAAATATTGGTGTAGGCATACATACCAGCCGAGATATCAGCAATCGAGCAACCCGCCTTAGCCATTTCATCGCCCGTACCGGTCACTGAAACGAAACCTGACTCACTTTGAATCAATAAATCATAGGCTTTTTTCTGCTCATATGAACCGCCCGCACCATACCCGGATATATCACAAATAATTAGTTGCGGATACTTTTCATGCAACGCCTCAAAAGACAAACCTAAACGTGCCGCTGCGCCGGGAGCCAAGTTTTGCACCAATACATCCACCTCGGGTAGGATGCGCTCTAAAATTTCTGTCGCCCCTTCAGCCTTAAGATCCAAAGTCAAACTTTCTTTGGAGCGGTTAATCCAGACAAAGTGAGATGCTAAGCCATTAACTCGCTCATCGTAACCACGAGCAAAGTCACCGGCGCCGGGACGCTCCACTTTAATAACGCGAGCACCTAAATCAGCGAGCTGACGCGTACAAAAAGGCGCCGCCACGGCATGCTCGAAACTTAAGACGGTAATCCCATCCAGAGGCCTAATCATATTTTTTTCCTTTAATATCAAATCTTTTGCTGTGAATCAATGTTCACCCATAAGCATCGCACAGCGACGCAGCGCCCTACCCATACAAGAGGTAGGGGCGCCTTGAGAGACTGCAAGCGCGAGGGCTGCAGCATTACATAAACTGAATTTCTGCTTTTTGAGCGACGGTGCCACCTTGCTGAGCCCAAAGCTTGGCGCTATTTAACTCAACGACTGCACCTTCGACTTTAAAAGGCTCAGGACCAATTAGAGGACGCACGCCACGGAAACTGAATTGAGTTACTAACTTCTCGGGATGCTCTTCCGTAAAGGCCTGTAAAACCTTGGTCGCAATTAAGGGACCATGCACCACCAAACCGGGATAGCCCTCAACGCCATTGGCATAAGGATAATCGTAGTGAATGCGATGCCCATTAAAAGTGACCGCAGAATATCTAAACAGCATCACCGAATTAGGCTCTACCTCTTGAGACCATTCAGCTTCAGGTGCCGGCTCATCACCTACCAATTTTGGTGGGCTCGGCTCACGATAGACAATATCTTGTTCCTCGATGATACAGATCTTGCCTTCTTGCTCATAAACATGCTCAAGAGTTACAAACAACAATTTACCGGTACGGCCCTCTTTTTCGACGACCGCCTTAATGGTCGTAATGCGTTCAGCTTCTTTGCCAATGACCATATCACTGACAAACGTCAAACGACCACCGGCCCACATACGATTTCGATTATCTGCCGGTGGTAAAAAACCACCACGCGCCGGGTGACCGTCGTCGCCCAATTCGTCTAATGGCATAGGATCAATAAAATAAGCCCAGTGCCATAACAGTGGCAAATACTCACCATCAACAGGCATTGGTGCATTAACACTAAAAGCAATTTTTTTTGCATGGGAGGCGCTGATAAACTCAGACACCCTTTCTTGGCGCCCTACCCAGTCTTGTAGATTATTTTCACTCATCATTATGGCCTTTTAAAAATTTTATACTTATCCATGATAACTATCTTGCCCTATACTGACTGATTAGTGAATTGCTCTTCGCTTAACCCACTCTTTATCAGATTGAAAGTGCATCCCCTGAATTGCATTGCTCCGCATCTTCCAACAGCAGATCCAACAATGGCTTAGCAAAACTCGGCAACTCTTCGTCGGGTCGCAAACAGACCTGTAATTGCCTATCAGCCCATGCATCATCTAAAGACACCTTGACCAGATCCATGGTTTGAGCGTAACGCGTAATCGCTGTGGCCGGGATTATACTGACCCCGACTTTAGCCGCCACCATGCGACAAACCGCCTCAAAACTACTGACTTCTACTCGATACTTGAGGGTACGACCAAGATTGGCCGCTGCCTTTCGTAAAAAACTATGAATGGCACTCCATTCGGAAAGACAAACATAGCTTTCATCCAAGGTCTCACTAAAACTGATTGATTTCTCCTGACTCAGCGGATGCGAAGGATGCGCCACAAAACTTAGTTTATTGACTCGATAAGGCAAATAACGCAGATTGCTGCTCTTCATCACAGCCTCATCTAAGCCGGCCACAATACCGATATCAGCATGACCTTCGGCCACAGCTTGTACGACCTGTATGCTTAAACGCTCACGCAGCTCAACACTGATATCCGGCTGCAAGGCTAAGTAACGACCTAAAATCTCGGGCATAAACTCGCTCATGGCGGTGGTATTGGCATAGACCCTGATTTTACCGCGAATGCCTTCAGCGTATTCCTTCATGTCACCGCGCAAATATTGCAATTGTTGCGCCACCCGCATCGCATGCTCAACAAAGACCTCGCCCGCCGGGGTCAACGTCACGCCCTGACTGCTTCGATAGAGCAATTCGGTACCGATACTGTTTTCCAGATTCTTGATTCGATGGCTTGCCGCTGGTAGAGATAAAAACGTGCGCTCAGCTGCTTTGGTCAGACTCTTGACCTCGGCAATATTTAGCATTAATCGCATGTCAGTTAAATCAAAATGCATGGACATGAAATCTCTTCCTTTTGTTTTATTAAAGTCAAACTTTATGAATTGGCAATAGCCTTATTAATACAGATAGTGCATAGTGGTTCTTATACTATTTTTAACACAAGCGATAAAGATTAAAACAACATGATTAGAACAGACGATAAATACCAAGATATTCGCGATGCTATTCGTGATCTATGTAATGAATTCCCTGCCGAATACTTCCGTAAAATTGACGAAGAACGCGGTTACCCTAGCGAGTTTGTTAAAGCGCTAACAGACGCCGGTTGGCTAGCTGCTCTGATTCCCGAAGAATACGGCGGTTCCGGTTTAAGTTTGACTGAAGCCTCAGTTATTATGGAAGAAATTAACCGTAATGGGGGTAATTCCGGAGCCTGTCATGGTCAAATGTACAATATGGGCACCCTACTACGTCACGGTTCTGAAGCCCAAAAGCAATTGTACTTACCTAAAATTGCCAGCGGTGAGCTACGCCTCCAATCCATGGCTGTTACTGAACCGACTACTGGAACGGATACCACCAAATTAAAAACCACCGCTGTAAAAAAAGACGGTCGTTATGTGGTTAATGGCCAAAAAGTCTGGATTTCTCGCGTTTTGAACTCCGATCTGATGATTCTACTAGCTCGTACGACACCATTAGAAGAAGTTCAACGCAAAGCTGACGGCATGTCCATCTTTATCGTCGACATTAAAGATGCCATGGCTAATGGCATGACGGTACAACCTATTCCTAATATGGTTAACCATGAAACCAACGAACTTTTCTTTGACAATCTTGAAATTCCTGAAGAGAACCTGATTGGTGAAGAGGGCAAGGGCTTCCGTTATATTCTTGACGGTCTAAATGCCGAGCGCACCCTAATTGCCGCCGAATGTATCGGTGACGGTTACTGGTTTATCGACAAAGTCACCGAATACGTTAAAGAGCGCGTGGTTTTCGGTCGCCCTATCGGTCAAAACCAAGGTGTACAGTTCCCGATTGCCAAAGCCTTTATTAATATTGAGGCTGCCAGCTTAATGCGCTATGAGGCGACTCGCTTATTTGATGAGCACAAACCATGCGGCGCCCAAGCTAATATGGCTAAATTACTTGCGGCTGACGCGTCTTGGGAAGCGGCGAACGCCTGCTTACAGTTCCACGGCGGTTTCGGTTTTGCTAACGAGTACGATGTAGAGCGTAAATTCCGTGAGACTCGCCTATATCAGGTTGCGCCGATTTCTACTAACTTGATTTACTCTTTCGTAGCCGAGCATATTCTTGGTTTACCACGCTCTTTCTAAGAGGCTTTAATGAGTACATCCAGTCGTGTCATTGCTGAATTTGCCGCAGGTTTGCAGTTCGACGATATCCCAACTGAGGTTATTCGTCGCTGTGAAGACTTGCTGCTTGATACCTTGGGCTCTATGTACGCCGGCTCTACTGAGCCTCCGGTACAAAAAATCGCTGCCTTTGCCAAAGAGCAAGGACCGAGTGATGGTAGCGCCCAACTCATCCCGAGCGGTCAAAAAACCAGTCCCTACTTTGCTGCCATGGTCAATGCCGCTGCAGCGCATATGGTGGAACAGGACGATTTACACAATAGCTCGGTTTTTCACCCGGCTTGCGTGGTCTTTCCACCGGCTATTGCTATCGCACAAGATTTGGGCGCTAATGGCAAAGAGCTCTTGACCGCTTGTGTTGTTGGCTATGAAGTCGGCATTCGCGTCGGTGAATTCTTAGGACGCAGCCACTACAAGATCTTCCATACCACGGCAACTGCGGGTACTATTGCCGCTGCCGTCACGGTGGGTCGCCTACTCGGTCTCAATAGCGAGCAAATGCAAGACGCTCTAGGTAGCGCAGGCACACAAGCCGCCGGTCTTTGGGAGTTCTTAAAAACTGCCGCTGATTCAAAGCAATTACACACCGCGATGGCTGCTGCTAACGGTCTAATGGCCGCGTCACTAGCAGTCAAAGGCTTTAGTGGTGCAGAGGATATTTTCGAAGGTGAAAAAGGCATGGGCAATGCCTTTAGCCAAACACCTCGTGCCGATAAGTTAGTCGAAGGCTTAGGCCAACGTTGGGCTTTATTGGAAACCTCCTTTAAATACCATGCCTCATGCCGCCACACCCACCCTGCTGCCGATGCCTTGTGGGCGCTGATGCAAGAGCATGATTTGGCAGCAGACGATATTGCCGAGGTGCAGACTTTTGTCCACCAAGCGGCGATTGATGTCTTGGGTGCGGTGGATAAACCTGCCACAGTTCACCAATCGAAGTTTTCAATGGGTACAGTTTTAGGCGTATTAGCCTACAACGGTTTTGCCGGCTTAGATGAATTTGAAGCGGCTTTAGGTGACGAGCGCATTGACAGCTTCCGTCAAAAAGTCACTATGACATTAGACCCTGAAGTTGACGGCGCCTACCCTGAGAAATGGCTCGGTAAGGTCAAGCTCAAAACCAAAGACGGTCGTGAGCTTAAAGCCTTCGTCAGCGATCCTAAAGGCGATCCGGGCAATACCCTGTCACGTGATGAAATCGAAGCTAAGGTTAAGCGCTTAGTGAGCTATAACAAGGCCGGCACGGTTGAAGAGGCCGAGCGTATTATCACTTGGACTTGGAATCTGGAAAACGGCAGTAGTTTATTGCCGCTATAAAGCAGTGAGCTTGCTCTTAACTAAAAGTGGAGGGAGACCTTAAGTCCCCTCCACTTTTGTCTTGATGCTTTCGGTCAGGCGTATGTTGAGGCGCTCTACTAACACCGCATTGAGCACGGCGTTATCTTGTAGCAGGGCTTGCTCTCTGACTTCGGCATCGTTATCCGCAACCATCACGCTAGGTAGCTTGCGCCACTCGACCAACATCTATTGACCGTTTCGATTTTTGCCATACACGATACGGAACCATCATTGGCCAGCTTGCGACCATGGTCACCTTGACTAAACTCTGCATCAAAGTACATAGGCGCTGACATCAAGGTTAAAGTATTCTACTTGATAGGTTTTACCCTTATCCGTGGTGAAGATAATAATTTCTTTAGGCAGCTTGCTTCCTATTAAACTAACTGCCAACGGATTCTAAACAGGTTCTGAGTACTGCTTTGTAGGTGCATCTTGGTGTCAAGGGCTTCGCTCATGGCATCACGCTTATTATCAATTTCATCTTGCACATCAAACATTTGCTTTCCTTTAAGGCGCTGCAAACGATTACGTTTCTGTAAGTTTTCATCAGCAGTTTTTTTCTGAATGTATGAAATATCACTGACATACTCCAACGCTAAACTAAGCAATTAAATTTTAATCGCTATGGAAGGCCTGATGAGTAAACCTAATTTTATGAGTATCTGGAATGCTTTTCCTGACCATCTCAAATATCCGACCATGAAGGATTTATTCACTCATTTAGGGGGGCAAGCAGAAAGAAATATCAATGTGCCCGGTTTTGGTCCAAATGGTAATACCTGCGCTAGTCGATTAAGTATTGCTTTTAATAAAAGTGGCTGGCCAATTAATACTGCCATTGCCGCATCAGTTGGAGCTCGTACTCTAAGGGCGGAAGACGGTTCTCGTATAATCTATGGTGTAAAGGATTTAGAATTATATCTCGCTAAAATACTTGGAAAACCAAACACACCAGATACAACCATACCGTTTGATAGCGACATCAAAGGTAAACGTGGCATTATTGTATTTAGGGTAAACTGGAACGATGCCACTGGACACATAGCCCTATTTAATGGTCATACTTATCGTGAACCTAGATACGATGATTACTCACGCTATATAAATCAAAACAACCCCTCAATACGCACGCAACAAAGCATATTCTGGGAATTCAACTAAAGCAAACCATGTTAAGACAAACTCTATTCGGTATTGTACTAAGCGTACCTTTAAGTGCTTGCGCACAATCTACTCTCGCGACATCAGAGGCTCAAAAAAAGGCTATGCATGACTTAACTGCTTTCGCTAATGCGACTTGTCTTGCCAAACAAAAAGAGGACCAATTAAAAGAGTCCGGCTTTGCTTGGGCAAATGCCATTGTCCAAAAAAACATGACGTTTACTCTTGAGAACATCATACTGCCACTCAATGAAGCCATTGATAAGGCGCTCTCAAACACGCCAATGTATATGGTTTCTGATGAACGCATGCCGATGCAAGGTCAAGCATTACCTATTGCGCATTGCTTTGAAATAAGTCAACAAGCAGAGATTCAAGTGTTGATTCAAGATCTTAGCAAAATGCTGAGATAATGCACTATAGAATCAGCTTTTCATAATCAATTAAATGCGAGGAGAGTTATGTTTCAACAGTTGATTCCTCTTGAGATGGGTCAGAGTATTGAATTTGTAGCCGGTGACGCCATTCAGTGCAAACCATGGGCCTCAACGCTTAGGCTTCATATGGATTGTCTGTATTACAGTGTGACAAACCATTTTGTTGATCAAAAGACTTTCGCTTTTCAAGCTGAAATAGCGACAAATAATTATTGGCGAGAGCAGCACTTGGAAGATCCTACAATATTCCTTGTCACGCGTTCACAAACATTCACCGCTCGTGGGCCAAGAGCAGATCATAAATTTCATGGTTGGAGAGTTTCATTGTCGGATAGACAACCTACTTGTAATGACAACTCAGGCCAACATAAGGTCATTTTCATTTCGGTTCAGACGGAACATAAACAACTCGCCATGTCCACCTTAAGACGGTACAAATTCCATAGGTAATTAGAGTGAAACGTTTTTTTCTTTTCTTGGTGTTCGTACTATTGCTCATTGTTGCTTTTTTTACTTATCGTTATTTTTCTATTGAAGCACAAGAGGACATTTGGGATGAGTCACGATATCAGGCTTATGAGCCACTTTGTGAGGTTGAAATCCCTATTTTAATCAACGAAACGGGGGACAATGAATCAAAAGTCAACTATGTCACCTGGCAAAGTAGGTTGTTTTTTCCTCTCCCTAGCCAGGCTTTAGGCGGTTCGCGTAAGGGCATCTACGACAATGCAGTCACCTTTGGATTTGAGAAAAAATGTCCGACCGTCTTTAATTATTTTTTGTTATATGAGCTATATCCCGACCATGTGAGGGAGTCATTTTTTAAACATAATCAAGCCTTCGAAGAGCAAAGTACAGCAACAGAATCATCGGCTCAACACTGTGAACTCACCGTGAGTCTACCTAATATTCATGAAGAATTTCAAGAACGACTCACTCAGCATTTGAAGCTACATCTTAAGTCCTTTGAGAGCATAATGGCAGTCAATCCCTTAAGCGGTCACACCGTATCGGCACAGTTGACCTTTAACAGTGGCTGTGATCAGGTCCTAGCGGACTATCTGATGCAAGATTTGTTGCCGGCGGATTATTTTCAAGCGGCGCAATGATGTGTCTTTTTGAGGATACGTTTATTGTTGATTTTTTTAATTTTATATTGATAAAAACAGTAGTTAAGAGCAGATTTTTCCGCTAGGGACATATGGTATTAAGTCCCCTCGACTTTGCGCAAGTGTTCCAGTAGTATCTGCTGCTCAGCACGCTTTTTGCGCAAACCGCAAAGACGCAAAACTTCACGCTTTTCCGGATCAGACATAAGAGCCCAGCCTTGGCGCTCTTGGCGACTACGATAACAGCCCTTACAGTAGCCGCGATCATTTGACTCGCAGACATTAATGCAAGGACTCGGTATCTCGAAGAACTCCAACTGTTCCATATCGCCTCGTCAGGTAGGACTAGACCTTGATGCGGCCCCAAAAATTCTTTCTTAGGGTATCGTACACCAAACTATAAATATAAGTATAGGGTAAATAGAACAGAATCAAGCCGATATCGAGGCGTAGTGCTTCCCATAAATCAATTTTCAACCACCACATAATAAATGGCAAAGCAACACAAATCAGACCCACTTCAAAGAGAAAGGCATGCAAGACTCTCAGTCGCGTATTTTTTCTCAAATGATTGCGCTTCAACCAAGCATCGAAAAGCGAATTAAACAACATATTCCAGAGCAATGCCATGATTGCAATCACCGTGGCAATCACACCCATATCAACCATGCCCGTGCCCGTTAGCCAAGCAAATAGCGGCGTACTGATACCAATACCGAAAATCTCAAAGAAGAAAGCGTAAACAAAACGCTCGAAAACAGTAAATGGCTTTTGTCCAATTATTTGTTGTTGAGCTGTTGATGTCATAAACAAAACTTTGCCTTGTATTAATTGAAGGAGCAAAAAATAAGGGCGCCAGAATCCTAAGAAACACAGCACCCTTGGACTAGCAAAACAACGACATTTACTGAATCAAGCAGTTTTAACTAGTTTAAATGTAAATCTGGTTGATATTAGTAAATCACGCGAGTGCGGATAGTACCCGGTACACTCTTCAACATACTGATGGCTAATTCCGGATTTTCTGATTGAACGTCCATCACCACATAACCAATCTCGGGATCGGTCTGTAGGTATTGACCAATAATATTGATGTGGTCTTTCATGAAAATCTGGTTAATCGCATTTAATACACCCGGTTTGTTCTGGTGAATGTGCATGTAGCGATGCGTATCCTGTGTGCCCGGCAATGACACCTCAGGGAAGTTGACTGCTGATAAGGTACTGCCATTGTCCGAGTACTTAACTAATTTGCTGGCTACCTCAATACCGATATTAGCCTGCGCTTCTTGTGTAGAACCACCGATATGTGGGGTCAATAAGACATTATCCAGACCCCGCAATGGGCTGATAAACTCGTCGTCGTTAGACTTAGGCTCAACCGGGAACACGTCAATCGCTGCACCACCCACTTGACCGCTCTTAAGCGCTGCGGCTAAAGCATCGATATCAACTACGGTACCACGAGAAGCATTAATCAAATGTGCACCCTGCTTCATTTGAGAAATACGATGTTCGTTCATCATATTGGCCGTTGTCGCGTCTTCGGGGACGTGCAAGGTCACGGCATCGCTAAGATTTAATAACTCTTCGAGAGTTCTGACCGGTGTGGCATTACCCAGCGGTAGTTTTGCTTCGATATCGTAGTAATAAACATCCATACCGAGCGATTCGGCCAAAATACCGATCTGCGTACCGATATGACCGTAACCGATAATACCCAGCTTTTTACCACGAACCTCGTAGCTACCAGCTGCGGATTTATTCCAACCGCCCTTGTGTAGTGTGGTGTTCATCGCGGGGATTTTTCTGAACAACATGATGATCTCAGCTAATACTAGCTCAGCCACGGAACGTGTATTTGAGAATGGTGCGTTAAAGACCGGAATACCGCGCTCTCTGGCAGCTTTTAAATCCACCTGATTGGTACCGATACAGAAGCAACCCATACCGACCAATTTCTTGGCAGCGGCAAAAACCTCGGCTGTCATTTGAGTACGGGAACGGATACCAATAAAATGCGCATCTGCCACCGCATCAAGCAACTCTTGACCCTCTAAGGCCTTTTTGTGATAGTCGATATTGGTATAACCATTGTTATGTAAAACATCTAAAGCGTTTTGATGTACGCCTTCGAAAAGGACAAATTTAATTTTGTCTTTATGTAAAGATAACTGATGATCCATAAGATCCCCGTAACAAGAGTAGACGTCAAAAGCAGTATTTTAACATTCCCAGAGAATTTAGGGTTATTACCCTTGACCGTTTACTGCAGAAGATTAAAAAATCGATCTACGCCGCTACTTTAAAAGACGGGCCTTCCAAAAAAAGCCGCCAATCGCCAGAGATGCTAAGACTGCGCCTACATAAGCAATATTTGCCAAACCTAGCTGAGTAATCATTTGACCACCTAATAGCGCGCCCCCACCAATACCGATATTGAACACACCGGAAAAAATAGCCACCGCAATATCCGGCGCATCAGTGGCATTTTCCAATACCTTACTTTGTAGCACCATACTAATCAAGGTAATCACCATACCCCAGACAATAGCAAGCAAAATCAGGGCCCACACATGTTGAACCACGGTATATAACAAGGCCAGACATAGCGTCAGTCCCAAAAAGGACATTAATAATAAAGACAAAGCATAACGTCCCGAATAACGAGCAAAGATAATACCGCCTAAAATACCCGCCAAACCGATAACAAACAACATGATCACCACCATATTATTGTTCATACCGCCAATCTGTTGTAAGTAAGGGCTGATGTATGTTGAGGCGGTAAAATGTGCGGTCATTACTAGCGCCAAGGTCAGGTAAATGTATTGCAAGGCCGGCCGTTTTAGTAGTTGTGGCACGACCTTTAAACTGCCACTGCTCTGACTACTCAAATTAGGCAAAACCCGCCATAATAAAAGCAAAATCACGGCAGCAATTAGCCCAATCAGTCCAAAAGTAACTCGCCATCCCAGATGATGACCAATTACTGTCCCCAAAGGCACGCCCAGCACCGTCGCCAAAGACGAACCGGTAACGATCAAACTAAGTGCCTTGCTCGCTTTACCCCGCGGTGCTAAACGTACCGCCAAGGGTATGGTAATAGCCCAAAACACGGCGTGGGCCATGGCCACCCCAATACGAGCTAACAATAAAGAAGAAAAACTCCAAGCAACTGCGGCTAAGCCGTGACTCGCGATAAAAAGGACGAATAACACGGCCAGTAAACGCTTTCTTTCAAAGCTCGCCGTCAACATAGTTAAAGGTAGAGAAAAAAGTGTCACCGCCCAAGCATAGAGCGTCATCAGCAAGCCTGTGCGTGCGATATCCATGCTGAAGCCTTCGGCAATATCCGGCAGCAAACCGACCGGCACAAACTCAGTGGTATTAAAAATAAAAGCGGCAACTGATAAAGCAATCACCGCAAACCAACTACCGTTTGCCGTTGTTTGTTTAAGCGGTGCTTTCATTTAAGATTTAGACCTTTTACAAAACTCAATTGACGTAATTACTATTAATAAACCTAGCATCATATCTCGCTATAACCGGTGCTTAATCTAGCAAGCCCTGTTAAGAAAGACTCTAATCGTGTCGTATTAAGCTTCTCTTTAAGCGCCGACACGCAAGTTGCGGTCGATACAGATGAGCGAAAAAGCGCTGCCCTCGAGCTAAAGGCTTAGACTAATGCGACTTGTCTTAGGAGAGACAAGATTTGTTGTCGGCAGATTATGATGAAGTCACAGAATCAGGGATGGCTTGCTTTCAACCTCCGCCCCCTCTAAGTGCGATAATAAGTGGCTTAAATAATGATATGAATAAGCCACCTATTGAATAACTTTAAACCTAAAGCACCGCTTCCGGCGATTCGGGTAAGATCTGCCCGCCATCAACGATAATGGTCTGACCCGTAATATAAGCTGCCTCTCTGGAAGCTAGGAAGCAAACAGCATATCCAATATCTTCCGGTTTACCGAGCTTTTTAGCCGGTATAGAGCGCGTCATTTGTGCAAGGTACTCCTCACCCTGAGCCTCAAGACCTTCAGTGAGAATATTACCCGGCATAACCGCGTTAATTGTGATGCCGTCTTTAGCGTACTCAAGTGATGCGCTGCGCATAAAGCCTAATTGACCGGCTTTACTGGCTGCGTAGTGACTCCATCCGGGATAGCCGGTGATCGGACCGGTAATCGAGGCCGTGATCACGATGCGACCATAGTTTTGTTTTTGCATGTGAGCAAGCGCTGCCTGCGTGATAAAGAAAGTACCTTTGAGATTGATGTTTTGCATCTGATCCCAATCCGCCTCAGTCATTTCGGCCAAATTTGCTTGTGGGAAAATTCCACTGTTTGAGCAGAGAATATCTAAACGTCCGTATTCCTTAACGACTTCATCAACGACCGCTTTACATTGAGCCTGAGACGTGACATCCATCTTTTTAAAGGCACAACCAAGTGCTTCGGCTGTTTGCTGACCTGCCGACTCATCGATATCGGCAATAATAACCTTGGCTCCGCCCTCTAATAAGGTGCTAACAATGCCCTTGCCAATGCCTTTGGCTCCGCCGGTTACGATAGCAATTTGATCTTTTAATTCAAACAAAACAAAACTCCTTTTATTAAATGGTAGCTATAGTATAGATTATGCCGATGCTCTATAGATGACAAGTCTGCCGGCCAAAACCAAACACGCTCAGGGTTTAAAGCCATAATCGGGATTCAACAATTCCGGATTATCCCTATAAAGTTTTTCCACCAATTCTATAGTCGCATCGATGTACCAAGAACTATCCTTTTTGCGATGACTGAAAATAATCGGAATACTGACTTTTTCCTCTTCGGCAATCAAACGATAGTGAAGATCGCTGCGTATTCGGGCACCGGTAGGCATCACACAATAGCCCACACCCGCTGCAACGAGACCTAATGCGGTCTGCAAGCTTTGCACCTCATGAATTTCTTCGGGATAAATACGCTTGTCATGCAAGGCATTGAGAACATAATCGGCAAAACTGGGGGTCACATTAGAAGGATAGACAATCAAGCTTTGCTTATTCAGCACATTGAGCAATAGCGGATCGTTGCTGGTGGCTAATGGACTGGTATAAGGCACCGCTAAAGCCAAACGCTCCTCACGCAAGGTCACTCTGGAAATCGCTGGGTCATAGATACGCACACGGCCAAAACCAATATCAATACGGCCGGATTTTAGCGCTTCAAACTGCTCAGCCGAGGTCATCTCAACAAACTGCAATCGTGTATTAGGATAAGCGGCTCTAAAATCCTGAATCAAGCTCGGCAAACCGCTATAAATAGTCGACACCACAAAGCCCACAGACAGCTGTTGCTGATAACTCTGGCCTATACGTGTAGTGGCAATCTGCATCTGCTCAATACGCTTTAAAAGCTGCAAACTCTGCTCATAAAACAGGCGTCCGGCCTTGGTCAACTCCAAGGGGCGACTGTCACGCTTAAGTAGCTGAACGCCTAAGAACTCCTCCAATAATTGGATCTGTCGACTTAATGGTGGTTGCGTAATATGCAAACTCTCGGCCGCTGCCGTAAAACTGCGTGCTTCCGCGACGGCGACGAAATAACGAATCTGTTTTAAGTCCATCTAGGGTAATCCATATGTTTCAGTTTATTGAAATCACAAGCTATTGATTTTGTTGCTTATTTTTTACATTATACCTTTTTTGTATAGTGCTAGGTAATTAAAGAATTGGACGCTAATTTGACCCAGCGGTTTAATGAATACTATTGAAAAACAACTCTTTACAAAGGTTATAAAAAGACATGGTAACAATCGATAGCATTCAGACGCTACTGGTAGATTTACCCACGATTCGTCCTCACCAACTTTCCATGACAACCATGAAGGGTCAAACCCTCATGATTGTGCGCATTCACTGCTCTGACGGAACGGTCGGCGTAGGAGAAGGAACGACCATTGGCGGTTTAGCCTATGGTGCAGAATCTCCGGAAAGCATGAAGCTTAACATTGATACCTATTTTGCCCCTCTGTTAGTTGGTCAACATGCTGAGCAAGTGCCTTACTTGATGCAGCGTTTAAATCAAAGCATCAGAGACAATCGCTTCGCTAAAAGCGCTGTAGAAACAGCACTCTATGATGCCCTTGGAAAGCGCTTGAATTTATCCATCGCCGAGTTATTAGGTGGTCGTGTACGTGATAGCCTACCGGTTGCTTGGACCTTAGCTTCAGGTGATACCGCTAAGGACATCGATGAAGCCGAAGAAATGTTGGCAGCGCGTCGTCACCGAATCTTTAAATTAAAAATCGGTGCCCGCACGGTAGCGGAAGATGTTGCTCACGTAGCAGCCATTAAACGAGCCTTAGGCGATCGCGCCAGTGTGCGCGTTGACGTTAACATGGCGTGGTCCGAGTTAGAAGCACGATCAGGTATTGCTGCATTAGCGGACGCCGGTTGTGAATTAGTTGAGCAACCGGTAGCCTGTGCCAACGCCCTCAAGCGTTTAACAGCACAATCACCCATTGCCATTATGGCTGACGAGTCGCTAGTGGGGCCTGCATCGGCTTTTGAATTAGCAAAAAACAAAGCTGCTGATGTATTCGCCATCAAAATTGAACAGTCAGGCGGTATGCGCGCTGCACAAAAAGTAGCTGCTATCGCAGAAGCGGCAAATATCGAATTATACGGTGGCACCATGCTCGAAGGAGCAATTGGTACAGTGGCTTCAGCCCACGCCTTCGCTACTTTCCATGCCCTTGAGTGGGGTACCGAATTATTTGGTCCTCTTTTAATTACAGAAGAAATTTTAGAAACGCCGTTAGTTTATGAAAATTTCGAGCTGCAAATTCCTCAGGGACCTGGTTTAGGAATCGCTTTAGATGAAGAGCGCATTCAATTTTTTAATCGAGCTCAACGTAAGAAAAGCGTGAGTTTAGCAACCGGTGCATAAACTCATCCTATCGACAAACGTTTATGCCAGTTTTTTATTTTTATGACAGGAGACATCATGAGTGTAAAACTTTTTGATACCAAAGAAGTTCAAGACTTCCTAAAAATCGCATGTGGTATTACTTACGAAGGCGGTAACCCTCGTACCAAAGAAATCGTCCATCGCATCGTATCTGACCTATTCAAAACGATCGAAGATTTAAACATCACGCCGGACGAATTCTGGGTTGGCATCGCTTACTTAAACCAATTAGGTAAGAGCCAAGAAGCCGGTCTACTATCACCAGGCTTAGGTTTTGACCGCTTCTTAGATATGCGCATGGACGCTGAAGATGAGCAGTTAGGTTTAACCGGCGGTACGCCTCGCACGATTGAAGGTCCTTTATACGTCGTTGGTGCACCGGTTGAGCATGGTTACGCTCGCTTAGATGACGGTAGCGATGAAGCGGGTCATCCCTTAGTGATGCACGGTACAGTTTTCGGCGCTGATGGTCAGCCGATACCGGGTGCCCAGGTTGAAGTATGGCACTGTAATACCAAAGGCTTCTACTCTCACTTTGACCCAACCGGTGAGCAGAAACCTTTCAATATGCGTCGCACGATCATGGCTGATGATCAAGGTCGCTACAAATTCCGCAGTATTGTTCCTGCCGGTTATGGCTGTCCTCCGGATGGTCCTACTCAACAAGTACTTAACGAGTTAGGTCGTCACGGTAACCGTCCTGCACATATTCACTTCTTCGTGACTGCTGACGATCATCGTAAATTAACTACTCAAATCAATATTGATGGTGACCCATTAGTTAACGACGACTTCGCCTATGCAACTCGTGAAGGCCTAGTCCCTGCCTTAACGGAAATTACCGATGCCGCTCGCATCCAGGAAGAAGGTATTGAAGGCCCATTCGCTGAAATCGTATTTGATATTCACTTAACTCGTTTAGTCGACGGTGAAGACAATCAAATCGTTGAGCGTCCTCGTCTTGTAGGTTAATTACCTAGTCTATAAAAATAATATTTATTTAATTTGTTAGCGTTTGCGCTGGGCATTTATTGCTCAGGCAGGCGCTAGCTTAGCCAAAAAAGGAAGAGTTATGGAAAAAATCTATGAAGTTGAGCAAGTACTGAACTCTGCTATGCAAATAGATGAAGAGGCCGGTATTTACCGTTGCCGTCGCGATGTCTTTACCGATCCGGATATCTTTGAACTGGAAATGAAGCATATTTATGAAGGTAATTGGGTATACCTAGCTCACGAAAGTCAGATTCCGGAAGTAAATGACTACTTCACGACCTACATCGGCCGCCAACCAATTGTCATTACTCGCAGTAAAGACAATGAATTAAATGCCTTAATTAATGCCTGTGCCCACCGTGGTGCAACGCTATGTCGTCGTAAACGCGGTAATCGTGGTAGCTTTACTTGCCCTTTCCACGGCTGGACCTTTAATAACAAAGGCAAATTACTTAAAGTCAAAGATGACAAGACCACTGAGTACCCGGTGCAGTTTAATACTGAAGGCTCGCATGACCTAAGTAAAGTAGCGCGTTTTGAAAACTACAAAGGTTTCTTATTCGGTAGCCTAAATGCGGATGTTATGCCTCTGGATGAGTACTTAGGCGAGACCAAAGTAATTATCGACCAAATCGTTGAACAATCACCCGAAGGTATCGAAATCTTGCCCGGTAACTCCAGCTACATCTATAACGGTAACTGGAAACTGCAAATGGAAAACGGTGCCGACGGTTATCACGTTAGTAGCGTCCACTGGAACTATTTAGCGACCATGGGTCGCCGCCACGAAGAAGGTACGAAAGCGGTTGATGCTCAAGGTTGGAGTAAGAGTGTTAACGGCGTCTATGGTTTTGAAAATGGCCATATCTTATTATGGACCAACACCCTAAATCCTGAAGTGCGCCCGGTTTACTCAAATCGCGATGATTTAATTGAGCGTTTAGGTGAAGAAAAAACTGACCTCATCGTTAAGCAAACGCGTAACTTAGGTCTCTACCCTAACGTTTATTTAATGGATCAATTCTCTACGCAAATCCGTGTTACTCGCCCTATCAGTGTTGATCAGACTGAAGTCACCATTTATTGCTGGGCACCAAAGAATGAAAGCGCAGAAAACCGTGCTATTCGTTTACGTCAATATGAAGACTTCTTTAACGTTTCCGGTATGGGAACGGCAGATGACTTAGAAGAATTCCGTGCTTGCCAAGAAGGTTATGCTGCTGCAGCTAATGCACCTTGGAACGACTTAAGTCGCGGTGCCCCTTTATGGATTAAAGGCCCTGATGACAACGCCAAGAAACTTGGTATTAATCCTCTACTTAGCGGTGAACGCAGTGAGGACGAGGGTTTATTTATTTGTCAGCACGACTACTGGTTGAGCTCTATGAAAAACGCCTTAGCAAAAGAAAAAGGTCAGTTAGAGCAAGCCAAATCTTCAACTAACGTCGCTTAAGGAAAACACGTCATGGATTACATTTCTATTCAACGCTTTTTATACCGTGAAGCTCGTTTACTTGATGATAGAGAGTGGGAAAGCTGGCTTGATTGCTACGCCAACAATACCGAATATTGGATGCCTTGCTGGAATGACGATGATGAGTTAACTAGCGATCCGCAATCCGAGGTGTCTTTGATTTACTACCCGGATCGTAAAGGTCTTGAGGATCGTATTTTCCGTATTCAGACCGAGCGCTCTAGCGCCTCTACCCCGGAACCGCGCACCAACCACATGATCACCAATATTGAGATTTTAGAAAGCAGAGACAATGAAGTTGATGTGCGCTACAACTTCCACACCTTGAGTTTCCGCTACCGTACAACCGATCATTATTTCGGCACGATTTTTGTCACCATCACCAAAGACGGTGATGAGTTAAAGATCAACAACAAGAAAATCGTTCTGAAAAATGACTACATCCGACAAGTGATTGATATCTATCACATTTAGTCGAAAGGTGAGTAAATAATGAGCTACAGTATCGCTTTAAACTTTGAAGATGGGGTCACTCGATTTATCGAATGTGGTCCACAAGAAAAAGTACTGGATGCCGCCTACCGCAATCGCATCAACCTACCGATGGACTGCTCCGACGGTGTCTGCGGGACGTGCAAGTGTCAGGCCGAAAGTGGTGATTATGAGTTAATCGATGATTACATTGAAGATGCGCTCACTGACGATGAAGCAGAACAAGGCTTAGTTCTAACCTGCCAGATGATTCCAAAGTCTGACTGCGTTATTACCGTGCCGGTTGCTTCAACCATGTGTAAGACCGGTACCGAAACATTTAAAGCAACCGTCACAGAGGTGCGTCGCTATGATGACGCAGCCTTTGAACTGTTGATCGATAGCAGTGAAAAAGCACCGGGTTTTTTACCGGGCCAATACGTCAACATCGTGGTTCCCGGCAGTCAAGAGCACCGCTCTTACTCCTTTAGTTCCGCCCCCGGTGAAACGATGGGTTTTCTGATCAAGCAAGTACCCAACGGCTTGATGAGCACTTGGTTAGATTCTGCTAGCGCCGGTATCGAGTTGGATCTCATTGGCCCACTAGGAACCTTTTATTTGCGCCCCGTCAGCCGCCCTTTGCTATTTTTAGCCGGCGGTACCGGTTTAGCGCCTTTCCTATCGATGCTTGAAGTCTTGGCTAAACAAGAGTCTAACCAGCCTATTCATATGCTCTATGCCGTAACTCGTGACCAAGACTTGGTTCTTGTTGAGGCCTTAGAAGCGTATGCGGCGCGTTTAGCGAACTTCTCTTTTACCACCATTGTGGCAGATGAGAATTCAACGCATCCACAAAAGGGCTACGTCACCCACCACTTGGAGCCGAAAATGCTTCATGACGGTGATGTCGATGTGTACCTATGTGGTCCACCGCCAATGGTAGATGCGGTCAACGATTATATGAAAGCAAATAATATGACACCGGCCAATTTCTACTATGAGCGCTTTATTCCCAGCGTTTAGGCCCTTTATTTAATCATGAGTTGTGCTACGCCCTTATTACCGCTTTAGGTTCTAAGGGTGTTCGACCCACAAGAGGATAAAAATGACTCAACTACGTTTTAACAATAAAGTGGTACTGGTGACAGGGGCTGCTCAAGGAATTGGACGTCGTGTTGCTGAGCGATTACTGGAAGAAGGCGCAAAGCTCGTCTTAGTCGATCGTTCTGAATTAGTTCACGAGTTAAAGCAAGACAATGTCGTGACCCTGACAGCCGACTTAGAACAGTATCAAGGCGCAGAAGAAGCCGCTAATGCCGCTTTAGAGCATTTCGGTCGCATCGATGCCTTGATTAATAACGTTGGCGGTACGATTTGGACCCGCCCCTTTGAGCGCTACGAACCGGCACAAATTGAAAAAGAAGTGCAACGCTCACTCTTTCCTACCCTATGGTGTTGTCGTGCAGTCTTACCCACCATGCTGGAACAAAAACAAGGTGCTATCGTCAATGTCTCTTCAATTGCTACTCGCAGCGTTAACCGTGTCCCATATGGTGCTGCTAAAGGCGGTGTTAATGCACTAACAGCCTGTTTAGCATTTGAAACCGCAGAAAGTGGTGTACGTGTTAATGCAGTGGCTCCAGGTGGTACTGAGGCACCTCAACGTAAAATCCCACGTAATACAGAAGCACCCAATGCTGAGGAACAAACATGGTATCAGCAAATTGTCGACCAAACCATCGACAGCACCCTGATGAAGCGCTACGGCACCTTAGACGAACAAGCCGCTGCCATCCTATTTTTAGCTTCCGATGAAGCATCTTATATTACCGGTACTGTTTTACCTGTTGGTGGAGGAGACCAAGGCTAATAAAAGCCTATGTCACCACAGGAAATATTCACCTTAGCGAGGAGCTAAACATGAAAAAAATAGATATAAACGACGTTATCGATCGTGCAAAATTTAATCGTTTCCATTTTGCCGTGATGTGGTTATGCGCATTACTGCTAATTTTTGATGGTTATGATTTATTCATTTACGGCGTGGTGCTGCCGGTTCTGATGGACGAATGGAGCTTAACCCCCGTACAAGCAGGCGCTTTAGGTAGTTATGCACTATTTGGTATGATGTTTGGTGCCTTTGTTTTTGGTCCGTTGGCTGATCGTGTCGGTCGAAAAAAAGGGGTCATTATTTGTTTTGTCTTATTTAGCTTAGCCACTTTCCTGAATGGCTTTGCCACCAATACAACCCAATTCGGTATCTTCCGTTTCTTAGCCGGTTTAGGCTGTGGCGGTCTAATGCCTAACGCGGTAGCACTTATGAATGAATATGCTCCTCGTCGTTCACGCGGCACCCTAGTCGCCTTGATGTTTAGTGGTTATTCTCTGGGTGGTGTATTAGCGGCCGGTCTAGGTATTTATGTCTTACCGCGTTTCGGTTGGGAATTCATGTTCTTTGCGGCAGCCGTGCCTTTATTATTAGTGCCTATTTTGATGTGGAAACTTCCTGAATCCATCGGTTTCTTAGTACGTCAAGATAAAGAAGAGCAAGCTCGCACTTTGTTGGCCAAACTCAATCCGGACGTTCAGATAGCGGCTCAAGACGAATTAGTTCGAACAACAACCAAAGCAACCTCGGTACCTGTGCTGGATTTATTCAAAGAAAATCGCCTACTGGGCACCTTGATGATTTGGTTGGCTTTCTTCTGTTGCTTATTGATGGTTTATGCCTTAGGCTCTTGGTTACCGAAACTGATGGCTAATGCGGGTTATAGCTTAGGCTCCAGCTTGTCTTTCTTATTAGCACTTAACTTCGGTGGTATGTTTGGCGCTATTTTAGGCGGTTGGTTAGGTGACCGCTTCGGTTTACCTCGTGTCATGGCTTGGTTCTTCGTCGCCTCAGCCATCTCGATCAGCCTATTAGGTTTCAATAGCCCGATGCTTGTGCTTTATACCTTGATTGTGATTGCCGGTGCGACCACGATTGGTACTCAAATCTTACTCTATGCTAATACCGCTCAGTTTTATCCTTTAAGCACACGCTCTACCGGTCTAGGTTGGGCTTCAGGTATTGGACGCACCGGTGCTATCGCCGGACCATTCTTAGGTGGTACCCTAATGGCAATGGCTTTACCACTAAAAATGAACTTCTTTGCCTTTGCCATTCCGGGTGTCATTGCCACCCTTGCAATTCTGTTATTTATTCTTGCTTCACAACGTCAAACCAGGATCTCTAATCAAACGATGACGTCTGTTGTTGCCTCTTAGGAGTTTTAAAAAGTGATTGATAAAATCGTAAACAGCGTGGCGGAAGCCTTAAAAGATATACAAGATGGTTCTACCGTTCTAATCGGTGGTTTCGGAACCTCCGGTATCCCCGATGCCCTTATTGACGGTTTAATTGAGCAAGGCGCCAAAGATCTGACAGTGGTTAATAACAACGCCGGTAACGGTGACCACGGTTTAGCCGCTCTTTTAAAAGCAGGTCGAGTTCGCAAAATCATTTGTAGCTTCCCGCGCCAAGCCGACTCTTATGTATTTGATGAGTTATACCGTAGCGGTAAAATTGAACTGGAATTAGTCCCACAGGGTAATCTTGCCGAGCGTTTACGTGCTGCCGGCGCCGGTATTGGCGGATTTTTCTGCCCTACCGGTTACGGCACTGAATTAGCCAAAGGCAAAGAAACGCGCTTGATTGATGGTCGTTGGTATGTTTATGAAACGCCGATTCATGGTGATGTTGCCTTGATTAAAGCCGAAGCCGGCGATAGATGGGGTAACCTGACCTACCGAATGGCTGCCCGTAACTTCGGCCCGGTCATGGCCACAGCTGCTAAACAGACCATCGCCACTGTTTACGAACTAAAAGAGCTCGGTGAATTAGATCCGGAAGCCATTGTCACCCCGGGGATACACGTCAAAAAAGTCGTGCAGGTACCTCGCGTTGCGACCAAAGCTGGCGGTTTTAAATAATTCAATCTCGACTAATAAGGAACATACATGACAAGCTCATATCAACCGCGCAGCCGTGATGAACTAGCCGCTCGCGTTGCCCAAGATATTCACAATGGTGCCTACGTTAACCTAGGTATCGGTATGCCGACCACTGTTGCTAACCACTTACCCGAAGGAATTGAGGTGGTACTGCACAGTGAAAACGGTATTTTAGGTATGGGTCCTGCCCCTGAACAAGGTGCCGAAGATTACGACCTGATTAATGCCGGCAAACAACCCGTCACTCTTTTACCGGGTGGTGCCTTTTTCCATCATGCCGATAGTTTTGCCATGATGCGCGGCGGCCACTTGGATATTTGTGTGCTCGGTGCCTTCCAGGTCTCTGCCAAGGGTGACTTGGCTAACTGGAGCACAGGTGAAGAAGGCGCTATTCCAGCCGTCGGCGGAGCCATGGACTTAGCCATTGGTGCTAAAGCCACTTGGGTCATGATGAATCTACTGACCCGTGACGGTCAAAGTAAACTGGTTGCTGAACTGACTTACCCGGTAACCGGTATCGAATGTGTAAAGCGCGTCTATACCGAATTAGCAACCTTTGCTTGCACCCCAACAGGTTTAGAAGTCATCGATATGGTTGACGGTCTCACGCTTGAGGAATTAGAGCGGCTTGCCGCTGTGCCTTTGAAATTGGCCCAAGATTAAGTCTTAAAATTATTAATTGTAGGAAAAGTAATGAGTGAATCTGTTTTTATTTGTGATGCGATTCGTAGTCCCTTCGGTCGTTTTGGTGGCACCCTAGCCACAGTACGCCCGGACGACTTGGCAGCACAAGTGATTAAAGCCTTGATGAAACGTAATCCCACCATCGATAGCGCCCTAATCGACGATGTTATCTTAGGTTGTGCCAACCAAGCCGGTGAGGACAACCGCAACGTGGCACGCATGGCGAATTTATTAGCGGGTCTATCCCTAGACGTGCCGGGCACCACCATTAACCGTCTTTGCGGTTCTGGTCTGGATGCCATCGGTAGCGCAGCACGCGCCATTAAATCAGGGGAAACTCAGCTGATGATTGCCGGCGGTGTGGAGAGCATGAGCCGTGCCCCCTTTGTGGTACCTAAAGCCGATCAAGCCTTTAGTCGCAAAAACAGTATCGAAGACACCACCATTGGATGGCGCTTTATTAATCCTGTGATGCGCGAGATGTACGGTGTAGACTCCATGCCCGAGACTGCAGAAAACGTCGCTGATGATTTCAAGGTAAACCGCGAAGATCAAGACCGCTTTGCTTTGGCAAGTCAGCAGAAATACACGGCAGCTCATCAGAAAGGCTTCTTTAACGAGGAAATTGTGCCTGTCACGGTACCTCAGCGTCGTGGTGAAGCAATTATTTTCGACACCGATGAACACCCTCGTGAAACCTCATTAGAAGCCCTTTCTAAGTTAAGAGCGATTGTACGTCCTGATGGCACAGTCACTGCCGGTAATGCCAGTGGCGTTAACGATGGTGCTGCGGTTGCTTTATTAGCAAATCAAGCCATGGTTGACCGTTTTGGACTAAGCCCTAAAGCACGTGTGGTGGCGATGGCGACTGCCGGTGTTGCCCCTCGTGTCATGGGTATCGGTCCGGTCCCGGCCACCCGCAAGGTCTTGGCCGTAGCCGGTCTGAGCATCGATCAAATGGACGTTATTGAACTTAACGAAGCCTTTGCTGCTCAGGGTCTTGCCGTGATGCGCGAGTTAGGTCTAGAAGATGACGATCCGCGAGTCAATCCCAACGGCGGCGCGATTGCCATTGGTCACCCCCTAGGCGCAAGTGGTGCCCGTTTAGTGGCAACCGCCATCAACCAACTACAAAAAACACAGGGTCGTTACGCCTTGTGCACGATGTGTATTGGTGTGGGCCAAGGTATTGCATTAATTATCGAGCGTGTTTAAAAGGTAATCTAATGACATCTAACATTTTTCAATTAGAAACGACAGCCGGTTCATTCCGAGTGGCTGTTGACGGCGCTGATAACGCACCGGCCCTTGTGCTAAGTAACTCTCTAGGCACAACACTGGAAATGTGGGATCCTCAGGTCGAGGCTTTAACCAAACAATATCGACTGATACGTTATGATACGCGCGGTCATGGCGGTAGCCCTATTACTCAGGGCCCTTATCGCTTTGAGCAGCTTGCCGCTGATGTGATTGCTATTCTTGATGCCTTAAATGTCAAGACTGCTGCTTTCTGTGGTGTTTCTATGGGCGGCCATACGGGCTTAAGACTGGGTCTTGATGCCGCTGAACGCTTCAATGCTATTGTGGTTTGTAATAGCGCCGCTAAAATCGGCACCGTCGAAGCTTGGCAACAGCGCGCAGACTTCTTACGCCAACAGGGTCAAGACGCCATCAAAGAATTGGCCTCAAGCGCCCCCGAACGTTGGTTCACAGCGGATTTTATCGAACAGCATTCGGAGGTTGTAGAGACCATGCAAGCGCAGTTTGCCGCCCTAGATCCTGAAGGTTATGCTGCTTGTTGTGACGCCCTTGGTCAATCTGATTTGCGTGCAGATATTCACCAGATCACAGTGCCTACTCTCTTAGTGGCCGGTCAATTCGATCCCGTCACCACGGTCAGTGATGCTGAGACGATGCAGGCTGAAATCGCCGGCTCTACCATTGCGGTCTTAGCAGCGTCTCATATTTCCAATGTTGAAGCGGCTGATAAATTTACCGAAACGCTCATTTCGTTTATTGAATCAACTAAATAATTTAACCTTAAACTTATTAAAAGGACAATCTGATGTTATATCTAGTTCATATGATCGTTACTATTCCTCGCGATCTACCTAAAGAAGAAGCCCAAGAAATTATCGCTACTGAAAAAGCCTATTCACAGGATCTTCAGCGTGCCGGTAAATGGGTGCATTTATGGCGTATTCCCGGTGAATACGCCAACTACAGCGTCTTTGATGTAGAAAGCCATGATGAGTTACATCAATTATTGAGCAACTTACCGCTTTTTCCATTTATGGAAATCAAAGTAACGCCTTTAGCTAAGCATCCTTCAGCAATCTAGTGCTTAGCAAGCATTGATCACAAAGTTCAAACTCATCTAAGGAAGACGATTATGCTACGTGATTGGTCTATTACCGCTTGGATGACCGGGTTTTTAGCTGTACTTATTTCCTACAGTGGCCCCTTAGTCATCTTTATTCAGGCCGCACAGGTGGGTGGCATGTCGGATGAGATGTTGAGCTCATGGATCTGGGCCATTTCCATTGGCGCCGGCGTCAGTGGTATTGCTCTCAGCATATTATTAAAAACACCGATCATTACGGCATGGTCAGCACCGGGCACTGCGCTCTTGCTGCATTTATTCCCTGAAATCACCATGCCAGAAGTCGTCGGGGCCTACTTGACGGCGGCTATTATTACCACCATCATCGGTTTAAGCGGTTACTTTGAACGAATCGTAAAATTTGTCCCCCAAGGTATTGCCGCTGCCATGATTGCCGGTATCTTATTCCAATTTGGGATCCAGGCATTTGTCGCCTCCAGTGATTTACCGGGCGTGGTCATGGCCATGATAGCGGTCTATTTACTGGCTCGCCGTTTTATCCCTAAATTTACGGTGATTTTAGTCGCAATTACCGGTTTTGCCTGCGTGATTGTCTTAGATTTAGCCACCTTATCTGAGTTAAAAATTGCCCTAGCCCAACCCGTTTTTACTCTGCCCGAATTCAGCTTATCCGTCTTTTTCAGCTTTACCATTCCCCTTGTGGTGGTTAGTTTGACCGGACAGTTTTTACCGGGACTGGTTATTTTACGTTTAGATGGTTATCAACAGCCGTCGCGCGCCATTGTTGGTGGTACCAGTTTAATCTCAATTATCACGGCTTTTTTCGGTGGTATTTCCATCGTTCTCGCCGCCATTACCGCAGCACTTTGCACCGGCAAAGAAAGTCATCCGGATCCGAAAAAACGCTATGTTGCCGGTATTGCTAATGGGGTTTTTTATTTAATAGGCGGCACCTTCGCAGGCACCATCGTTTTATTATTTAATGCCATACCATCTGCAGTTGTTGCTGCCTTGGCCGGCTTAGCCTTGATTAGTGCGATTGTGGCTAATCTTCGCTTGCTGAGCGCTAATGCTAGCTACATAGAACCCGCAGTGATCACCTTTTTAGTGACTGCTTCAAATATGAGCATTGGCGGTATGGGTTCTGCCTTTTGGGGCATTGTACTGGGCATGGTGGCCTACTGGATTTCAGGATTTAGGAAAGTGGAGAAAGAAGCATGACTCGCGCTGAGTTATTACACAACAAAGACGCCATACTAAAGGTCTTACCCCAATACGCTGTTAAAGTCAGGCGCCTAGAAAAGCTTGCCGACAAAAAGGCCCTACCCGTTATCACAGTCTTGGGTAAATACAATCATGGTAAGAGTCGTTTATTAAATGAATTGATCGGCGATGATTTATTTGCAGTCGCCGACAAAAGAGAAACCAAAGCCTTACACCAAGTTGATCATCAGTCCGTACGCTGGGTTGACGCCCCCGGTCTGGATGCGGATGTCGATGAAGTTGATGATAGACATGCCGCCGAAGCGCTTTGGGTGGAATCTGATATTCGCTTGCTCGTACACGCGGCTAAAGAGGGTGAACTGGATGCCGCTGAAATCGATTTAGTCAATGTGCTCCTTTGTGATGAACAACAGACGCAGCGACAGACTATTGTTGTCTTAACTCAAAGCGATCAAGTTGCAGACGAGGAAAGCTTATCCAAAATCCTCGCTACCTTAGCCGAACAATTAGGTAAAAAAGACATTTATCCGGTGTCTTCAGTCAGGCATCGCCGAGGCATTGAACAACAAATCCCACTATTCGTTGAGAGAAGTGGAATTCCCGTGTTGGAAGCTCACATAGAAAATACGCTGACTCAAGTCAATGCAGCCCGTGCTTTTGAACAAAATAGCTATTTATCAGAATTAGACCGCGAGCTACGAGCGAAACATCAGCAACATGAAGAGCAACATGCCAAATTACGTCTTGCCGCTACTGAGGTAGAAGCAAATTTCATGCAAGATTTAGGTGCAGCCTTGGCCCAAGGTGCCGATGATTTACACGATATCATGCAGGAGCCCGAAGTCGACCACTCCCTAGATCCGGGCTCAATTGATGATGTGTTTAAAATGTCTGCCGGTAAGTTAGATCGCTCTCGGATACAGATTGCCTATTCTCGTGCCTGCCTACTAATCCGTAGTGTTCTGACTAAATATGGCATGTTGAACTTAAACGATGATCAAAAAGTCGGTGCCGCCAGTTTGAATACGGTGATGGTTGCGGTGATGGGGGTCTCAGTAAAATATAGAGCCCAACTGCGCAGCCTCTTTGCTGAAACCGCAGGACGTGAACGCTTATTGCGTGACTTTAAACATTATTTTGATAAATCAGCCAATCGCTTGAAGACACTGGCGGAGATCCAAAGGGAAGCAGAGCAGATTGCCCAAGTTGAAACAGCACAGACAGTCCTAGCACAATGGCAGCAAAAAGCATAAAAAGCTTGCCCATATTCAGAGTATTAAAAAATGAGTTTTAAACAAGAACAGGCCTTTATTCAAGGGCTAGAGAGTTTAAATTTGAGTTCTCATGACTCAACAGAGCAACAACAGTTATTAGCCTCTCGCTTGGCAGATCTAGTCGAACTTATAGAGTCAGTGACCTTTGAGACCACGGGTCTAACATCGCAACATAGCCTGCAAAATAACTTGCAACAATATCTCAGGCAATCAAAGCAATTGATACCGCACTGGGAACAAGCTAAAGAAGGTCTCAGACCGGCCTTGGATTTAGCTGAAACCTTTGTTGATAAGTTGATGCTATTAGTTTTCGGTAAATTTAATGCCGGTAAAAGTTCATTTTGTAATCTGCTTGCTGAGCGTTTTAAATATCATCAAAAATCGGTGCAAGCTTTTATCCTCGACGATGGGCAGATTTGCTATCACGAACAACCATTTCAAGAAGGTACCACTGAGACAACCGCTCATATCCAAGGGGTGATTTTAGATGATCGTTTAGTGCTGATTGATACCCCGGGATTGCACTCTATCACCACTGAAAATGCCCTCTTAACCCAACGTTTTTTAGAAAGTGCCGACGGTATTTTATGGCTCAGCAGCTCAACCTCACCGGGTCAAGTGCAAGAACTTCAAGAACTGGCCCAAGAATTACGTCGACGTAAACCGCTGCTACCGATCATTACGAGAAGTGATTTTCTGGATGAGGTGGTGGTTGATAATGAGATTCAAAAAATTCTTTGCAACAAAAGCCCTGACAACCGAACACTTCAAGAAGACGATGTCTTACAGCGGGGACAAGACAAATTGCAGAGTCTAGCGATGGACAAAAACTTAATACAACAACCCATTTCTCTCTCTGTTTATTGTGCTCGTGCTCATGGATTAAGTGATGAAGCCTTGGCAGAAGCCGGTTTTTATACTCTCTATGAGGCTCTTTTAAACTTAGCTGAACCGGTTGTGGCCTACAAAGAATACAAACCGCTACAAGTGTTTATCCATTTTCTTGAAGAAGTAGTGCTACGGGATATGAATAGCTTAATCACTCAGCTCACTGATTTAAATAAACGCCTCAGCACAGAAGGTGACCTAATAATCAAATCGATTAATGTGATAAAAAATACTGTCTGGCAAACGTCTCTTTCCGCCCTGCCGGCACTGATGGATAAACACCTCAACGCAGATGAGTCAACTCGCGAAGCGTTGTTTTTTGCTGAATTCAATAGCACTGTCAAAGCCTCACTCAACACAGCAACTGCTAAAGAGCTCGCCCACTATGAGCTTACACTTGAGTCACTGCAGCAACAGTTTGATTTAGACCTCAACCTCTTGCTCACTCTTGAAAATTATGAAAAATTCTATTTAGCCATTGAAAAAGACCTGGAAGCTCGACTCAATCGAGTAGCTGAGCATCTAAATGAGCTGACTGAAGCTCCTCTGACAAATCTCCAAGAACAACTAAACACCCTAATCACCAATTTAGAACAAAGAACAGCAGGTTTATTAACTATTTAAGCTTAAATACATGTTCTATATGATTTGCTGCTTTGTAAAACCACAGTTTTCCCTATTCCTAAGGCTAAAATCTTGCTTTCATAGATACGTCATATCTTTCTAATAAACTGGCGAGATAAGACTAACTATGAGAGGGATTAATGATGGAAAAAGCTGATGTAGTTGCCTCCTTAGGCACTGAAACCCCCAGCCTGGCCTCTTTACTCAAACCTGCGCAAGTGCGTTCTGCACTTAAAGCAAATGATCGTTTAAAGCTTTATTTGACCGTGTTGCAGACAGCGGTAACCCATGCCCACGCACCACATAGCGCTAACGTTGACCTCGGCCGTGATATTGCCGCTGCCGATATTGAATCGCGTGAAGAAGCGGCTTGGCTTAACGATTTACCAGCCACTGCGTCATTAGAAGACAATAAAGTCAGAGTGCCTGAATTATCACGCTTAACGAGCTTGCTTAGCGATGATTTAGAGACCATGGCAAAACCTCTAATCCAGGGCGATGGGGCAGATACCGCCCTAGCCGCGCGCGTCTCACATTGGCAGGATTACCTGGCTCTGCTAACTAGCCCCTTACTTAATGAAGAAATTCTCACTGCTCTGATGCATGGTCAACGTGCTCGCGGTGACAGTTTACATATTACCGTAATGGATTTGCACAAGGCGCTGAACCGTTTAGCGGCTGAACTATCCACCGATGTAATTGATGGTGCACATTGCTGGCAATTAGCCGACGATGGCAGTGATCGCCCACGTATTGAAGCATTTATGCGTGGCTTAAATCGTACTAAACCTTTAAAACTGGATCACCCCGGTTTAGACACAGCGGTGACTCGTGATGGTCATAAGCTGTTGCTGCAAAATGATATTGGGACCAATGATGCTCACGTCTTGGTATTGCAGTTAGATACCGCAAGTGATCCGCGTGTCATTACCTTGACCTACTCCGATCTGCACCGCCAACGCTTTGCTTTTTTCCAGGAACTACTAAGTCAGGTGGGGGCACAATGGAGTCACGTTGAAAGCCGTCAAACGCCGGAACTCAATGCCGGTGACGCCTTCCATGTCGGTATTGCCCGCTTTGAGGCCCCTGATGAAGCCACCCTAGCACAACAACTAGAAGGCATCGGCGAACGTATTGTCTTCCTGATTGACTGGAATCGTGCCCGCAAGCGCTTAGTGCCTTTTGTTAATAAACGGTCTGCAGTAGAAATACTTAAAGCCTCAACTAAAGCACGTGCCGGTCATATGGCTTGGTTAGTCTTAGGTGGTGAACAGTTAATCTGGGATGCCATGGCGGCACAAGGCACCAATATGTTCCGACTGGGCGATCGCCTAGATGCTGTACTCGGTGTCGACAGTGCTCGTGACTTTTTACTTGAAACTATTTTATTAGCATCGCGTGCAACCTTTGAAGATGACTCAAGCGCTTTGGTAGCGGATCAGATTCATGGTTTATTAGCTCGCTATCTCCATGGTCGTCGTGGCGAATACGATTTACTTGAAGAGCATGCGGCCTATTGTCATGCACTTGCTCAGAGTTTAGCTGATGCCTTGGCTCACAATAGCGAAAGTGATGCCAGTGCCTGTGCCCGTTTAGCTGCACGCGCTAAAAACTGGGAGCGTAAGGCCGATAAACTAGTGTTACAGACACGCGAACAGGCTGAAGGCCAGCCGCAGTGGGAACCTCTATTACGATTAATGGAAAGCAGTGATGATGTGGCCGATGCACTAGAAGAGGCCTGCTTTATCCTCAGTTTATTAGCTGAACATATCAGTTCACCCATCACTCACGTTACTTGGAACCAGTCAATTAGTGATGTTCTGGGTCAATTAGTCGAGGCTGTTTTAAATGCTTGCCAAGATCATATTAAAGCACTCGCGGTCGCCCGCAGTCTGGGAGAAGGCAGCAACACCGAAGACCATCGTGAGTATTTAGCAGCAGCTTGGCGTGTACAACAAGCTGAACGCCATTGTGACGAGTTACTACGCACCGCACGACGTGTTTTGGCAGCTCATTGTCGTGAACATCCGGATGCCGTATTACTGATGTTAAGTAATGACTTTGCTCATGCGATTGAACAAGCCAGTGATGCATTATTACTGTTGACCTATGGTTTGCGCGAAAGAGCATTGAAAAAAATAAGGACATCGGCATGAAAAACTTAGACCAAACTCAAGACAAGACCCTAGATACTCTACTTAAACCGGTGTTAATTGCTTGTGGCAGCGTGCAATATAGTGAAAGCGAGCATCAAAGCATCTCACCTGAGCGCATCGGCTTTAAAGCCTATAACTTAGCCCGTATGGCTGATTTAAAACTATCCGTACCACCGGCCTTTGTGCTGGGCACCGCTTGGTGTCATCAAGTCGAAACCCTGACCCCCTCTATTTGGCAAGAAGCGCTAGCTGCGCTTGAAAAAACCAGTGACACCACCTTCGGTGATAGTCGTCGCCCGCTCTTACTATCGGTTCGTTCCGGTGCTGCGATTTCGATGCCGGGCATGATGGAGACGCTACTAAATATCGGATTAAGCGATAGCACAGTTGCCGGTTTCTTGCGTTTAACCGGTAATCCTAAACTCGTTTGGGACGCTTATCGACGCTTAGTCAGTGGCTTTGGTGAAGTCGTGATGGGTGTTGGTGCCGAGGTCTTTGAAGAAGACCTGGCACAAATCGCCGGCGATCGCGATGAGCGCGAACTCGACTTCTCCGAATTACGTGCTTTGACACAAGCTCATTTAGCCAGCGTACAGCGAGTAACAGGGCGTCCATTTCCACAAGATCCGCACGAACAACTCGAACAAGCGATTCAAGCGGTCTTTGCTAGTTGGAGTGCGGACAAAGCTCGCGACTACCGTCGCCTAAATCAACTCCCTGATAGCATGGGGACTGCCGTGACGGTACAGCGTATGGTCTTTGGCAATGCCGGCGGTCTCTCCGGAGCCGGGGTTGGCTTTAGCCGCCATCCATCAACAGGCGCTGATGAAGCTTGGATTGACTTCCTCTTTAATGCTCAAGGTGAAGATGTGGTTTCCGGTCGTCGCAGTGCCCGTGGCCACGATGCCCTAGCAGCTGCTGCCCCGCGCGTATGGAATGAGTTACTTGAGTCAGTCAACCAATTAGAGCGCAGCTTCCGTGATATGCAAGACTTTGAATTCACCGTAGAAAATGGCCATTTATGGCTATTACAAACTCGTGACGGTAAACGCACAGCCCAAGCCCAGGCCCGCATTGCCTTGGATCTACTCAAGGAAGGTATTATTACAGTGGATGAAGCGCGTGCCCGTACTGAGGATCTAACTGAAGAGCGACTGGCTTTTGAGCGCGTTGTTATTGAAGGCGAAGTAGCGGAAGCCGCACCCATTGCTTCAGCCGTCAGTGCCGCCCATGGTGTCGCCATTGGTGAAATAGCCTTGGACGAAGACCGTGCTCAAGCTCGTCAAGCACAGGGAGTTCCCGTTATTCTGGTGCGTCATGATGCCGAAACCCGTGATATCGTTGCGTTGGATATTGCCGAGGGTCTACTGACTGCTCGTGGTGCCCGCACATCCCATGCCGCGGTGGTAGCACGTCAGTTAGCCAAAGTCTGTTTAGTCGCTTGTGATAATTTACGTATTGATTTAAGCCGACGCTGTATTGCCTTTGATGATGTAGAACTTGTTGAAGGCGAAATAATTAGCCTAGATGGTCATAACGGCGCAATTTATCGAGGTGCTGCAAATACGGTGCGCGATGTACCGGGTGATTTATTGGAGCGACTTGAGCAATTGCGTCTTCAATAGCTTAGAGACTTTCGGTACAGCCACAATTTTAAAGGACTGAATCCTGTGTAGTACAGAAATCAGTCCTTTAATTAAAACTAGCCGTCCAACCTTATGTATTAGGGTCGGACGGTTAGTTTTTTATGGTCTAGGCTTAGACGCTAGTGCTAGTGTGATATTTAAACGCAATTACCAAACATAGTTGACACTTGCGCTACCACCCATACCACCACGGTCAGAGCCTGTTACAGCACCTTTGAGTAGCCATTTACCATTATCGCTAATGCTTGACACACCCACGGCATAACCTGTCTGACCACGCCATACACCCGTACCTAGAGACACCATACTCTGACCTGCTTGATATGGTTGACCTAGACCGGCAATGGCCATAGCTGCTGCGGTACCCGCATTGGCATCACGACGATTTTTCTCGATGGCACGAGATAATTCGCCATAACCATTGTTGATATTTTGCACCATATTCTTCACTTGACCTACAGTTGCAGCGTGGTCATCAGCGGTACCGGCACCCATATTAGTGATTTGGTTACCACCCATATTCACCGTCGTGCCAGGATTCACTGTTAAGTGCTCACTGATACTCACACCACCGTCAGCTTGGACTTCACCAGTAAACTTCGGCGAATCTGCCATACGAACTTCAACGGTATTGCCAGAAGCCACTGTTGTTACGTTAGTGGTTGAGTAAGTAGAATCGGCACGTGCTGCACCACCAACGACATTAACGGTTTCACCTAACTTAGCACTAACGGTGCCGACGTTACCAGCAAACTTCAGACCGTCTTCCATCGTTGCTACCTCATGGTTATTGCCATCAGGATCTACATATTGAATACGCGTCAGACCATCTTTACCATCAAGAGCAGGTTTACCTGGCTCAATACGGATCGTTGTTGTGCCTGCTAGACCAGTAAGACCGATCGTACCGTCTTTACCGTTGATACTCACGCCATGTTTACCATCAGCACCGTTCGCACCGATAGAGCCGTCCTTACCATTGATAACAACAGAGCTACCGTCCTTACCGTGAACACCAATCGTCCCGTCTTTGCCATCTTTACCAGGAGCGCCAACAGAGATATCGCTCGATAAGGACACTTGAAGTGCTTTACCTGTGGCAGTATCAACAACGCTGGTCGCAATGCTACCATCACCGATGATTTGTGCGGCTTTACCTAAGTCTTGCATAAATGCGTTACCTGCATCGTCGCTAAGACCAAAGCCGCCACCTGCTTCACCACTCACATACTGATCGACATACTGCTTATTCACAATATGCGTATTTTCAGTCACTGGACCTGTATAGTGAACATCGCCTTCATTAGTCACGTGGAAGTTGTCACCAAGTTTGGTTTCACCTGTCACGGTTAAGTTATTGGTCGTTACAGAACCTTGCTTGATCACGGTTTGGTTAGTTACGGTATCACCTAGCGTGATAGAGGTTAAGCCACTTAGGTCTTTCGCCAAGTTAAAGCTCAAACTATTATTCGCAGGATTTGTCACCACGATGTTGCCATCGGTGTTGTTGAAATCAACCGTCTCGCCTAACTTCACGTTATCCTTCGTACCCCCTTGGGCGCTAACATTAAAGCCACCACCTACGATATCGGAGATATTGCTGATGTTCGTGGTGTTCTGCGTAACTTGTTGATTCGTTGCGTACAACTGCTGACCCGTCACCGCATCCGTACTGGTTGCGGTCAAATCAGCGTTCGTCAAGTTGGTAATCTTGGTCGTAGTTGTCGCACCAACACCGCCTAAGGTAATGCTGTTGTAGTTAATCGCACCCGTTGGATCAAGATCATACTTAACTGCACGCTCGTCAGTCGCTTGCGCAACATCACCAATGTAATTAATCGCTTGATTAATGTTGGTGTAAACATTACCGCCAAGATTAATCTCAGTGTTATCAATCGTATGACCACCCGCAATCAAGGTCTCGGTAGTGACTGACGTCAGACCTGTTAAGCTCTTAGCTAATTTAAGTACTAACTCACCATTCTCGCTATCCACGCGAATGTTTTCGCTAGAAGCTTCCGCAGCATCAGCTAAGCCACCTTTAATTGCTAAAGTTTGGTTTAACTTCTTAGCAATGACAGGACCTGTATTGCCTTCAAACTTCAAGCCGTCATTCAAGGTCGCGATTTCTTCAGTTCCCCCTTCAGGTTT
>JAUNUJ010000005.1 GCA_030538235.1 Alcaligenaceae bacterium | reverse complement strand
TCGCAGGGCTATATCTCAGGCTTAGTGGAGGAATTGCAATACTAAACGATGGTAAGTCTTAATCCCTTTGTCGCAGGGCTATATCTCAGGCTCCAGACCAAAAATAACACTAATCAAATCAACCACTTAAGCCATCAAAAAACAGCTCTAAAACCTCTTAAAAAGTTGTGTATTTTTTGAGCAGCTTTTTTTGATAATTAAAACCTATAAATTGGTAAATTCGATTTTTTAAAGAGCGTATACGTTCTGAGACAAACTTGATTGTAACAAAAGGATCACATAAAGACTAGCGTCCTTAAGCTTACTATTTATCAAAAATTTCTAAAACTTTAAAAATAAGATGCCGCGAATAAAACCCGATTGAACCTACACTACACAATCATCCATTCACCCTTAAATTTAATTCTTTGAAACGCCTAAATGCCTAAAACTCCATTCCACCATCACCCACCCAAACAAAACCCCCGTCAAACTTCTCTGCTCAACGGGGCTCATTTATTCATACTATACGATAACTAATTACGCTTCAGAGAACTCTTTAAAAGCAGCAATCGCGTGACTACCGTACATTAGAGAAGGACCACCGCCCATCATCACGGCGACGCCAACTAACTCTTCCAATTCTTCTCTGGTCATGCCTAAACGAATACACGCTTGAGTATGGAAAGCAATGCAGTCATCACAACGAATCGCAATTGCAATGGCTAAGGCTAAAAGCTCTTTGGTTTTCTCATCCAATACGCCGCCTTTGGAAGCAGCGGCTGATAGGGCTGCAAAGCCTTTCATCAACTCAGGATTACCTTGTTTTAAATCACGTAAATTACCGGAAACGAACTTGGTTAACTCTTTATAACTCATACTGCACTCCTTGGATAATTGTAAGCTAGATCAGTTTAGATCATATTAGCTAAGCATAAAATAACATTAGATTAATCTAATTAAGACTACACTAATCTACTATCTTATCTGTAAGCTGTCAACCAAAACCACTGAGACATTGACTTAAATCTAATTAGCGCCAAAAATTAACACGAGGGATGCATTAAGTTTCATCAAACTCAAGCACTCTAAGCGCTTTACAGGACAGCTCAAAACCGCCACGGCAAGAGCTAGCATAAAGCTTTTGGGCATGGGCACTATCGCGTTTCACCCCAAAGCCTTTGTAGTAGCGTGAGGCCAAGCTGTATTGTGCCTGACTATCTCCCTGAGCAGCAGCGCGTTGATACCATTTGAATGCTTCTTGTTGATTTTGCTCAACCCCCAAACCCATTGCATACCAAACCGCTAGATTTACCTGTGCATCAGCATGTCCTTGATTAGCTGCCATTAAAAACCACTTTGCTGCTTCCTCAACATCTTCTACCACCGCATCACCGGTAGCATAATGCACGGCCATAGCGTATTGGGCACTTTTATCCCCCTTTTCTGCCTGTCGTTTCAACTCATTTATTTCTACTGCAAAAGCCTGATTAGCACAGAACAAAACCATGCTCAAAATAATAAAAAACTGCTTTTTAAATGTTGACATGCGGACAACTCCAATTACTTACCACAATCTCCGCTATTTCCCCGGTGTTTACAAACACCATATCCTTAGCTTATATCCTACGCCTAAATATAATTTCACTCCGTAATCAATATTAAGGGGATGTAGTTAATACTAATTCACGACTAAGATCGTTCTCTGCTAGCATAAATCCATTTCAAAAACAGACAAAATTAAGGAGACCTTTATGCACAGCTATTCAGATATTCTGTTAGAAGAACATGGTCCAATCGCGACAATTACCCTGAATCGTCCGGACGCCTTTAACGCTATCAGTGAGCAAATGATTGAGGAACTACATCAGGCCGTTCAATACCTTGATCGCCAAGCCCATATCAAAGTGATTCTGGTTAAGGCCAATGGCAAGAATTTTTGTGCCGGTTTCGATTTAAAAATTTTCCGTGACAAAAGTCCTCAAGGCACTGCCCGTGTGGTTGAGGCCGGTCAACGTGCCTTTAAAGCCTTATCCGAAGCCAGAGCGGTCACTGTAGCCGCAATTAATGGCTACTGTGTGGGTGGTGGGATTGTCTTAGCCTCTGCGTGTGACTTACGTTATGCCGAAGAAGAAGCCATTTTCTGGTTACCTGAAACACTCTTAGGTGCCCCGCTTGCCTTAGGCGGCATGACCAATCTGGTGCGTGAAGTCGGCGCGGCTAGGGCCATGGAATTTACCCTATTGTGTGAGCGCTGGACTGCCGAGAGCATGGGGCACGTCGGTTTTTTAAACAAAATCATCAACAAAGACGAACTAGCGTCATATGCTCTTGAGGTCGCCGAAACGCTAAGCAAACGCTCAAGTCTATCGCTAGAGATTACAAAACAACAAATTCTTGCCGCTAAGCAATCCATGCAACCGGTGAATTATAATTTCGCCGATCACCATTTATTTATGGCGGCCTTGGTCGACGAGGAGTCCGCCAGACTGCATCACGACTACTTATCTAAAAAGCAATAAATCACTTTGGATAATCACTTTAGGCCTAGGCTTATAAATCCTCCATTTATCAGTCTAGACCAACTTAAGACCCTTACTTAGGCAGTCTTCAAAACTCGCATCAACTCTAGTGACTAAGTTCCAGCTGTTATAATCAGGCAGTAACCACATGTTAATTCGTCCTTCTTAGGCTCACTATCAGCTTATCTAATGCCCAGCAGAACACCATTCTTTGTTGATTTTGCCAGTTATCTCAAACTGCTAAAACTCGCCTTGCCGATTATCCTCGCTAATGCCTCAGTCCCCCTACTCGGTCTGGTTGACACGGCGGTGATTGGTCAAATGGGCACCACCGCCGATCTCGCCGCAATTGCCTTAGCCAGTCTGATTTTCAGTTTTGTGTATTGGGCTTTTAGCTTTTTGCGCATGGGCACTACCGGCTTTGTCTCCCAAGCTGTGGGGGCAGAAAATCGGACGAAATTACATGCGGTGCTTTTTAGAACACTTATTTTAGGTTTCGGGATCGGTATTGCATTAATTATCTTCCAGCTACCAATTCAAGCTATTGCTACTTACTTCTTATCCGCCAGTCCGGAAGTGAATATACTGGTTAAAGATTATTTTGATATTCGCATCTGGGGTGCTCCCGCAACCTTAATTACCTTTGCCTTAATGGGTACCTTAATTGGTTTAGCTTGGACTAAGCAAGTTCTAGTCATTCAACTGTTATTAAATGGTCTAAACATTATTTTAAACATCGTTTTCGTGGTGTTTTTTGATATGGGGGTCAAAGGCATTGCTCTAGGCACCTTGATTGCCGAATGGATTACCGTCATTTACGCCCTCTATTTAATCATTAACAAGCTAGAGATTCGTCCCCTCCTCCCACGCTTTAAAGAACTGTCGTCACAAATTTTTGATAAGGAAAAAAGCAAAGCCCTTTTTCAAGTCAATGGCGATATCATGATCCGAACCCTCGCCCTCTTGGGTGGTTTTGCTTGGTTTGCCAGACAAGGAGCAAGTTTTGGCGATGCGACGCTAGCGGCCAACCACATCTTGCTGCAATTTGTTGCCATGGCCGCGTACTTCTTAGATGGTTTTGCAAATGTCACCGAAATGATCGCCGGCCAAGCCTACGGCGCCAGAAAGCGCCAACGCTTTGTAAGAGCAGTGGTTGATAATAGCGTAGTTGCCGCCGTCAGCGCTATTTTCTTAAGTCTATTATTACTAATTTTCGGCAGTCTTTTTATACAAGCCCTAACCCCCGATCCGGAGCTGCAAAGCCTTGCAAATCAGCACAAAATATATGCTGTGTTCTATATCTTTATTTCCTTTGCGACCTTCCAGTTAGATGGTATTTTTGTCGGCGTAACCAATAGCAAAGCCATGCGCAATTCTACCGTCATTGCATTGCTAAGCATGTTACTAGCAGGTTATTTATTGACCGACACCTTGGGCAACGATGGCCTATGGTTGGCATTAATTGTGTTTGTCATTGCACGCGGTGTGGTCTTAATGCATTACTACCCGAAGATATTAAGCAACACGAACTGGCGTTAAACGAGAAAATCACCAATCGATACTGATATCGGCGTTGGTATTTGGCGTGGGCTTAATCAAGATTCCGCTTGACACACGCACCTTACGCCCTTTGGACCAAGGATAAACTCTTACCGCATTCATCAACCACGCCGACGTACTCGACCCCACCGTTAAGGGTTGCGAATGACTTGCACCTGCTGAGAGTCTTGGCTTGCTTGGATTAGAAGAACAAGCGCTCAAGGTGGTGAGTGCGACAACGGCAATAGCGAGACTAAGGATTTTTCTCATGAATTTTGGGGTGATTTTTAGCGTGGAGATCCAAGAAGATAGACAGTTAAGCTTAACATAGCTTATGAGCCAATTGGCTGACTAGGCAGTAATTTGTTATGAAATCAAGCTCATCTTATTCCTACAAAAACTACAACATCAACCAAAGATCGCGCCAATCAACCAGAACCCCAAAACAAACGGCAACACCAGCAAAATCAACTGCACCATGCAGCCAAAAGCACCCAAACCACCAACTAGTCCACTAGCAAGTATGCTCTCCGAACCCCCTATTAAACCAATGATAATACCTATCACGACACCGATAAAAACAATCGTTATCACAACATCCATTTGACTAGTCCTTATAAGTAAAAAATGCGTTTATCTTTTACTATAACAACCTCATCTCATGCTTAAACAAATCACAAGCTTAGGAAAATCAGCTCATTGCCTAGACGATAAAGATCTCGACGTAATTTAATCCGCTTTTTCTTGATCTAAATGCTCTGTCGATATTTCAGTCTTTTTCGGCGCAAGTTGCGGTTCCGGCAAAACGATATCTTCAGCACGTGTAATCACATTCGAAGTCGTTTCAATCTTAATATCATCCAAAGGAATCTCCTCCTGATTCAATGGCGAATCGACAATCAATGGCATCTGCAAAATCTCCATCAAACCATAAGCAATATCTCTGGCATAGCGACTATCATTCATGAGAGAAGAAGTTTGCCAACCATCCAATTTATTCTTGCGTAACTTACGCATAGCACGATTGCGGAACTCATCGAGTTTGTCCGTTTGATGACCGAGCTCAACCATCGTCTCTTGCCACTCAAAAGAGTCGTTTCGGCTATTCAAGACATACTGCGCTAGGCACAAGGTTTTAAACAAATACTGCCTGAGTCGCACATATTCCTGGTGCGGTGCCGAATCAGCTCGTTGCAAATAGATTTGCATATTTTTCTGTAAATGCTTAGCGTCCTTAATAATATCGACCATTCGCAACATCACAATATTGGCTTCTTTTAAACGCTCTTTGTGCAACTCACTGCTAATGTCCATCTTGCTGACGAAATCCAACAGCTCACTATAAATCGGCTTTATCTGAGCTTCATAAAGCTCCTGCGCATTTAGCTCTAATGGTGGCACAGCAGGACTCGCTTCTAATAGACAGTAGACGCCATTTTCATCGCTTTGCCGTAAGTCCTTAGGATCAATGAACAACACATGACAAATTACTTCCAGACAAAGCTCAGCGAAATGCTGCAATTCCTGGAACACTGCACGATATGCCGTATCGCCCGAACGCAGCATATTGGACTGCAAGTAAATAGCCGCCGCTGTTTTATCCTGATCGACAAATAGCGTAGACTCTTTTTTATCGGGTAACAGGCGATAAAGAAAACGAGCAAAATGGTTAGGCCATGGCCAGAAAGCGACAATACCGACAAAGTTAATCAGCGTATGAAAAAATGCCAATTGCAGCAATTCATTCATCCCGGTTTTTCTGGCTACATAGGCCACTATAGCCGTGAGAGGCACCCAGAAAATCAAACCCAGAAATACGCTACTGATATTAAAAATCAAATGAGCAATGGCTAAACGCTGACCCTTGCGGTCATTACCCAAAATCCCTACAAAACTGGTCGACGCACTACTCCCTAGGTTTGAACCCAAGGCAATGGCAAAGGCCTGTACCAATTCTATTTGCCCACTACCTAATAGCGCCAAGGTTAAAATCAAAGTCGCATGCGAGGACTGCAAGGCCATGGTCACTAACAGCCCAACACCACTGAACAAGATGATTTCCCCCACACCGGTCACGGTGATGGATTGCAAGATCGCCAGATTATCAACACTGTCAAAACTCATCTTAATGGCATCAATTCCAATAAAAATCAAGGCAATGCCGATGAGGACTCGACCAAAGAATTTATACTTTTCTTCTAAATAACTAAAAATAATACCAAACACCAACATGGGCATCGCCACTGCACTCAGACTGACGTTGTGACCAATCAATGCCAATAACCAAAGACCACTCGTTGCACCGATATTGGTACCTAGATTAATGGCTATACCACTCACCAAATTAATCATGCCGGTGCTTAAAAAGGCCATCGTCAATAAAGACACCAGGGTACTGGACTGCAAGAAGAAAGTAGCGAGCACACCGAATCCAAAACCTTTTAATTTGGTCGAGGTACTATGTGTAAGGAGTTTTTCAAAAGCACCGCCCACGCTATTTTGTAAGCCCTCTTTGATGCATTGCAAGCCGAAAAGAAACAGCGCCAAACCATAGCAAAGCACTAACCAAGCGTTACTCTGAGAAAACGTGTAACCAATGGCTGCCAATAAGGACACTGTCAAAAGCGGTTTGATAAAGCGTTTAGTCATCTTATCTGTATCACTATTTTTATATTTTTAAATCGCTAGCTAGCACTAAAAGTTGTCATTATTTATTCTAAATTAAAAACAACTTATCACAAAAGCAGCCCAAACTATAACTATATTAGCAAATACTAATAAATCAATGGAAAAGCTACTCTAGAAAGCTTAAAATATCGCCAAGGATTGCCAAAAATCATTGGCACTACTTTTCCCTTTTTATTATTTATTTGTCGAGCACCATCGAGCATTGATGTGTGTTCTATACTTTTTATTATTTAGACGATTTAAATGAAAAAAAACACACATTTCTTTTTTGGTTTGTTGCCTAAACTTCCTCCCAAAAGTATCCACTGGTTAATGCCCTTATTGCTATCAGGTCTGATGAGTGGTGTTATTTCAGCATACAACACCCTAAAAAATTTAGGCTTTATCGATGGCGTCACAGCCATTTGGTTCAATAACTGGACTCAATCTTGGATGATTGCCTTTCCGCTAGTGATGGTGGTTTTACCCCTCTTGCGTCGTGTGGTAGGCCGTATGATTGCGACACCAAGTAACTAAAGTGATCGTAAGCTGTTCTTAGCTTGTTTGTACTACTGACACTAAGAAGCAGATAGCAATCAAGCAAATCTTAAAGTCATCTGTTGACAGCAGATGACTTTATTGTTTTAAACACCAAGTTTAACCGTAAACTTACCATCAAGCGCACAGTTCGTAACTAGAGACTTCTGCTGCTAACTATCATTTAAATTCACTGGGTGGTAAATCTCCCAGTGATTTATAGAGTCGTTCCTCGTTATTACTTAACACCCAGGCCCAACTGAGCCCCCGTACTTGAGCTAACGAGAAGAACAAATGTGGATCTAATACTTCTGTTCGATATAGGCATTTTCTTTGGCTTGCCGGATTCAATATAACAAATCGTGATGCTATTTTCTTTGCACCATGGCGTAAAAACGAAGAAGGTCATTTCACTCCCATTGTCGACGCGAATTATTTTAGGAAGGCCTCTTTCTGCTTTAAGCTGCTCTAGAGTTTTCACCAGTCAGGCAGCCGACAGCGAGGTATCAATCACGATAGATCTAAGGCTTCCCTGACGCCTTCATCAATGATATTGAGCACTCGGAAACGAGTTTCGTTGTATAGCGCATCACTCATAACATCAAAAGACCAACTATAATTCGATTCAGCAGGAACCGCTAAAGGAACCGGTTCTCGTTCCGGTAACCGTTTCTTTGTACAACGTTATTGAATCAAGTTCATCGCACAATAAATACGCCACACTCGCTTAAAATTCCATAACTTACCATCCAACCTCAAGCGATACAAACATGTCCAGACGCCCCAACGCGCTCGAATTGGCTCCTGGATAATGGCATTGAACGCATCGATGACGGGTTGATCACGCTCAAGGCGACGCTGACTTGGGAGAAATACTGCTAAAAATGGGGAATTACCCATCGAGTAAAGATTTACGCTGACTGACCGGTTTAGATAACTCTATTGTCTTTTCGATCATCCATTGTTGGCACTCACGCTTAGTCGGATAAGTGGCGATGTAACGTTCACCATTATGCCTAAATTCGACCCGATATTTTTTTACCGGACTTATAAATACTAGCTAGAATTTTTTTGTGGGATGTTGTGTGGAATATGTGTGGGATTTATCTTTAGTTTGTTTAATATATAACACAAAAAACTAAAGTTGATGGTGCTCACGGGGAGAGTTGAACTCCCAAGGCTCTCGCCACTACCACCTCAAGGTAGCGTGTCTACCAATTCCACCACGTGAGCAATTTTGAAGATTTTTGAATTTCTATCTTGCGATAAAGAGGTAGATTCTATCACATATTTATCTTTTCTGCAAAGTTAAAACAAAGAAAAGAAGCTAAATCTACCATTTCCAAAAGAATGCGGTCTATTTGTAGACCACATTCTAATAACGACAATCAATTACTGTGCAGCCGGTGCTTCTTCAGTAGTTGGTGCTGCCGGCACACCTAAAGAAGGCGTGGCCTCTTCAACTGAATTTTCAACCGCAGCTGCTGCATCTGTAGCCGCCTCTTCTACTGCTTCAGCTGCCGGAGTAGCCGGAGTTGCAGGTACTGCAGGTACAGCGCTATCGCTAGCGGCACCGGGTGCAGCAGGCATAGCCGAACCGGTCGCACCGGGTGCTACAGGTACTTCATTGAATTGCTCCATCAAACCGGCATCAGGACCACTACTTACGGCTGAAGGAGCCATCGACGTACTACCGATATAAGCTAAACCCAAAGTACAACCGAAGAACACGATCGCTGCCCACTTAGTCATGCGTGAAAAGAAATTTGAGGCACCTGCAGAACCGAAGATACTACCGGCCGAACCACCACCAAAAGCGGAACCCATATCAGCACCCTTGCCCTGTTGTAGCATAACGAGACCAATTAAGGCGAAAGCGGCGATCACTTGCACAACAATTAATACTGGAAAAATAAATGACGGCATTAAAAAACTCCAACTAAGGAATACGAGCTAATAGCTCAAACTTTAAATTTAAAATAAATTAACAATAACTGCTAAAAAATAACCACGACGACAAGCGTATGACCTACACCTCAACGGCCGCAATCGCTAAAAAATCGTTTGCATCTAGGGATGCACCACCGACTAAGGCACCATTGATATCCGGCATCGCAAATAAACTAGCGGCATTATCAGCTTTGACACTGCCACCATATAAAATATACAGCGAATTCACACCGATTTCCTCAGCGAGCGAACGAATATAGGCATGCACTGTTTGGGCCTGCTCTGGTGTGGCGGTTAAACCGGTACCAATAGCCCAAATCGGCTCATAAGCAATGACCATTTTGCTCACTTGCTCAGCACCCAATGCCAAAATAGGTTTTAGTTGCTGACGAATAACATCCAAGGCAGCACCATCTTCGTGCTCTTTAAAGGATTCACCAACACAAACCACCGGTGTGATACCGCGTTTAATCGCTTTTTGAGCCTTTTCAGCAACCTGAGCACTATTTTCGCCATGCATTGAACGACGCTCGGAGTGGCCGACTAAAACCCAAGTGCAACCAAAATCGCTCAGCATTTGTGCTGAGACCTCACCGGTATAGGCCCCCTGAGGATGGCAACTGACGTCCTGCGCACCCCAACTGATATCACTTGCATGAAGTAGCTCTCTGGCCTGGGCAAGATATGGGAAAGGCACACAAACACCGGCTAGCACACCGGCAGGTAGCTCTTCACTACCCTCCAGTAAGCGACGGACTAACTCACGGTTTTCCAAGATACTACCGTGCATTTTCCAGTTACCGAGTACTAAACGACCGCCCTTAGGCAGCACATCAAGATTATTATTGCTCACAGTCACTATTGTTGAATTTAGAACTTATATTTCGAAGATAACCCGTAATTATAGCTTGAAAAGCTATTCAGTGTCCGGGAAAGTGATGATAATTTTACCGATTTGCTCACCGGCATCCATCATTTCATGCGCTTTTTGAATCTCTGTGTAATCAAAAACGGCATGAACTACCGGTTTAATCGCGCCTGACTCAATTAATGGCCAGACCTTTTGCTCCAATGCCCTAGCGATTTTCGCCTTGTACTGATCTGTACGGGGTCTCAAGCTAGAACCGGTCACGGTCAAGCGCTTAAAGACAATACGTGCAGCATCAAGCTCACCGATTCGGCCACCCATAATCGCAATCATCGATAGGCGACCATCGTCTGCCAGACAGCGGATGTTTTTACTGACGTAATCACCTGCCACCATATCGAGGATCACATCGACCCCGCGCTTTTCTGTTAAAGCCGCAATTTCTTCAACGAAATCTTGCGTCTTGTAGTTGATGCCTTTATCACATCCAAGCGATTCAATAGCTTTAACACGCTCATCCGAACCGGCGGTTGCATAGACGGTGTGACCCATGGCTTTGGCGATTTGAATAGCTGTTGTGCCGATCCCGCTAGCGCCCCCATGAACTAATAAGGTCTCACCCTCCGATAAACCAACCCGATCAAAGACATTGACCCAGACAGTAAAATAGGTTTCTGGTAAACCCGCCGCTTCAATCATGCTGAGACCCTTTGGTATCGGCAAGCAATGACTAGCTTGGGTCGCAACGTATTCCGCATAACCACCACCCGGGGTCAGTGCACAAACCTCATCACCAATGGTCAAATTGGTACCACTCACATCACCCTCAACAATCACCCCGGCAACCTCAAGGCCAGGCAAGTCGGAAGCGCCTTTAGGAGGAGGATAACTGCCCTCGCGTTGCGCCACATCCGGACGGTTAATCCCGGCTGCTTTTACTCTGATTAATACCTCTCCGGCTTTGAGCTCTGGTTTCTCACGCTCAGTCAACTGCAATACGTCCGGACCACCGGCACCATTAATCTCAATCGCTCGCATCATAAACTCCACACTATGTTGTAAAACAAAAGACCTCTTTTGCATAGTATACAAAAGAGGTCTTAACTATCGAACTTAACTAAAGAAATTTCTTAAGCGGTCACCCCAAGATTTATTTTGAGGTGAGTGCTTATCCGCATCTTTTTCTACTGATTCAGCGAATTTCTTCAATAAATCCTTTTGTTCATCGCTTAAGCGCACCGGCGTTTCAACCACCACATGGCAATACAAATCACCCGGATAGCCCGCACGTACACCCTTAATGCCTTTACCGCGAAGACGGAATACCTTGGATGTTTGAGTACCTTCAGGAATCTTGATCTCGCCCTTACCGGTTAGCGTCGGTACGGTCAAGCTGCCACCTAATGCGGCAGTCGCAAAGGACATCGGGACCTCGCAATGTAAATCATCGCCATCGCGTGTAAAGATGTCGTGTGGCTTAATGTACACGTCAATATACAAATCACCCGGAGGGCCGCCATTTTCGCCAGGTTCGCCATTGCCTGCAGAACGTACGCGCATACCGCTATCAATCCCAGCAGGGATATCAACTTCTAAGGTCTTGTGCTTACGAACGCGCCCAACACCGTCACATGACTTACAAGGATCTTTGATTTCCTTGCCCGAACCGTGACATTGTGGACACGTTTGCTGCATATGGAAAATACCCTGACGCATATTGACCGCACCGGCACCATGACACATGCTACAGGTAGTGGCTTCGGTACCTTCTTTGGCACCGGAACCGTCACAGGTCTCACAAATTTCCCAACTAGGTACACGAATCTCGGTTTTATAACCTTCTGCTGCCTGCTCAAGGGTGATTTCCATGCGATAACGCAAATCCGCACCCCGGGTCACGCGAGGACCGCTATGGCGTTGACCACCACCTTGACCGAAAATATCGCCGAAGATATTACCGAAGATATCACCTAAATCATCAAAACCGGCACCACCCATGCCACCCATACCGTTAGGATCCACACCGGCATGACCGAAACGATCGTAGGCAGCCTTTTTCTCCGGATCGGATAAAACGTCATAGGCCTCTTTGATCGTCTTAAATTTTTCTTCCGCTGCCTTATCGCCTTGGGTGCGATCCGGGTGGTATTTCATGGCGAGTTTACGGAAGGCTTTTTTAATCTCGTCTTCAGTGGCGTTTTTGCCTAGGCCTAACGATTCGTAATAATCAGCTTTTGCCATTTAAAATATACCTTTGTACTTTTTACAAACAAAATGCTCCCGCCAGTAAAAACCGTGCCGGGAGCATTTTTATGAGTCAAGACTAATTAGTCTTCACGCTTAACTTCTTTGAAGTCGGCGTCAACGACATTGTCGTCTGCAGGCTGAGCACCCGCATCAGCGGCACCTTGTTCGGCTGCTGCCTGAGCTTGCATATCAGCGTACATCTTTTCGCCTAACTTCTGAGAAGCGACACCTAGGGCCTCAGTCTTCTCTTCGATCGCTGTCTTATCGTCGCCCTTAAGAGCTTCTTCTAAGTCTTTGATCGCGTTTTCGATGGCTTCTTTTTCTGCAGCATCAAGCTTATCGCCGTACTCTTCTAAAGACTTGCGAGTACTGTGAACTAAGACATCACCCTGATTACGAGCGTTAACTAATTCAGCAGTACGCTTATCCTCTTCGGCATTCGCCTCGGCGTCTTTGATCATACGCTCGACTTCAGCATCAGATAAACCAGAGTTCGCTTTAATTGTGACCTGATTTTCTTTACCGGTACCCTTGTCTTTAGCTGACACGTGTAACACGCCATTAGCGTCAATATCAAAGGTTACTTCAATCTGCGGCAAACCGCGTGGTGCCGGTGGAATACCTTCAAGGTTAAACTCACCTAACAACTTATTGCCGGAAGCGATTTCACGCTCACCCTGGAACACTTTAATGGTTACCGCAGGCTGATTATCATCGGCCGTTGAGAAGGTTTGTTGGTGACGAGTCGGGATGGTTGTGTTTTTCTCAATCATCTTAGTCATCACACCACCTAGGGTCTCAATACCTAGAGATAATGGCGTTACATCTAATAATAGAACGTCAGTACGGTCACCGGACAATACTGAACCTTGAAGTGCAGCACCCTGTGCTACTGCTTCATCCGGGTTCACGTCTTTACGAGGCTCTTTACCGAAGAACTCCTTAACCTTTTCCTGTACCGCCGGCATACGAGTCATACCACCAACTAGGATAACGTCATCGATTTCAGATAATTTAATACCCGCATCTTTGATCGCCACACGGCAAGGCTCAAGTGTGCGCTCAACTAAATCTTCAACTAAAGCTTCTAACTTGGCACGCGTCAAGCGAATGTTCAAGTGCTTAGGACCTGAAGCATCAGCGGTCACGTACGGTAAGTTAATATCAGTCTGAGTCGTTGAAGATAGCTCAATCTTCGCTTTTTCGGCGGCTTCTTTTAAGCGCTGCAAAGCGAGTACGTCTTTAGATAAATCAACGCCCTGCTCTTTTTTGAACTCATCGATGATGTACTCGATAATGCGTTGGTCAAAGTCCTCACCACCCAGGAAAGTATCACCGTTAGTAGATAGCACTTCAAACTGCTTATCACCGTCAACGTCGGCAATCTCAATGATTGACACGTCAAAGGTACCGCCACCTAAGTCAAACACTGCAATCTTGCGATCGCCGCTATCAACTTTGTCCATACCGAAAGCTAAAGCAGCGGCAGTCGGCTCGTTAATAATACGCTTAACCTCAAGACCGGCAATACGACCGGCGTCTTGTGTGGCTTGACGCTGGCTATCATTAAAGTAAGCAGGTACGGTAATCACTGCTTCAGTGACCGGCTCACCTAAAAACGCTTCGGCAGTTTCCTTCATCTTGCGAAGAACTTCTGCAGAGACCTGAGGAGGTGCCATTTTCTTGCCGTTAACCTCAACCCAAGCGTCGCCATTGTCCGCTTTAACGATTTGGTACGGGGTCATTTCGATATCTTTTTGCACTTCGGCGTCTTCAAAACGACGACCGATTAAACGCTTAATGGCGTAAAGTGTGTTTTTAGGGTTGGTGACGGCCTGACGCTTGGCAGGTGCACCGACTAAAATTTCACCGTCTTGTAAATAAGCCACAACGGATGGGGTTGTACGACCACCCTCTGCGTTTTCAATGATCTTGATTTGCTTACCGTCTAATAATGAGACGCAGCTGTTGGTAGTACCTAAGTCAATACCAATAATTTTAGACATATGTAATTTCCTTACGAAAATAATTTAATTTCTGACCCACCTAAGATAGGGTTTGAAATTTATATTTCAAGAGATAGTTTTAATTTTTTAAACCGCAACAACGACCAATGCCGGACGAACCACACGTTCAGACAGGGTATAGCCCTTTTGTAATACCTGAACAATGGTATTAGTCGCATGATTGGGATCGCTGATTGAAGAAATCGCTTGATGCACATTAGGGTCAAAGGCATCACCAATAGCCGGCGCTACTTCTTTTAAGCTATTGCGTTCAAAGGCCTGAATCAACTGACGCAAGGTGGTTTCAACACCCTCTCTATAGGCATCTACTGATTGCTGCTCATGGGCCAAGGCCGCTTCCAAGCTGTCGCGCACCGGGATCAAACTCTCGGCAAATGACTCTAAGGAGAATTTACGGGCTTTGGCCACTTCCTCCTGACTACGACGACGGATATTTTCCACCTCAGCATGGGCTCTTAATAGCTCCTCGTGCTTGCGAACAAGCTCTTCTTGTAGCTCAGAAACCATCGCTCCCAAATCGGCCGTTGATTCTTCAAACTCAGCGCCGAGGCTCTCGATAATTTCTTTTTCACTGATCGGCTCATTTTGTGCAAACTCCTCTTCGCTAAGGAGGTGCTCAGTTGTTTCTTGAGCTTGTTGCTGTTCTTGGTTCTTCTCAGTCATAAAGCATTCCTGAAATAATGTAAGTAACAAAAATCAAGGCCACGACAGTGAGTATTTATGTACTCGACGTGACCTTTGAACTGGATATAATTTGTATATGGTGTTGCTTAAAATTTTTTCAAGACGTTTTTGGAAAAAATTTTTGTTCTTAAAAAAACAGCGCAAAACTTAATTGATCTTGTTGCTACCACCAACCCTTTAAATTATTTTCAACCACGCATTGAATAGCGTTCATTCCATGCTCATCGGCATTTAAACAAGGGATATAGCGCATTTCCTCACCACCCTCTTGTTGTTCGAAAATTTCTTTGCAGCCAATAGCAATTTCTTCAAGGGTTTCCAGACAGTCCACGCTAAAACCGGGACAAATCACATGCACTGTTTTAACACCCTCTTGGGCGTATTTTCGGATCGTGTCCTCGGTGCTCGGACCAATCCACTTGGCCTTACCAAAGCGACTCTGGAAGCTCACATCAATCTGCACCCCATGATCACGCAGTACCTCGCGCAAAAGTTCGGCAGTTAAGTGACAATGGTCCCAATAGGGATCGCCCTTATCAACCATCGCTTGTGGCAAGCCGTGATAACTCAACAACAAACGCTCAGGCTTATTATGCTGAGCCCAATAGTCTTTGACACTTTGAGCAATGGCATCTATATATAGGGGATGATCGGTGTAATGTTTTACGGAACGAAAATTAATCGGATCGCGCAATTGAGCATTGTAGCGGCCCAGATAATCCAGAATTGTCCCTGTCGTACTACCCGAAAACTGTGGATACATTGGCACCACTAGGATATTTTCACAACCGCGAGCGCGCATTGAGTCAAGGGTTTCATTTAGACGTGGCTCTCCATAACGCATAGCAAAATCCACAATAATCGGCGCTTTGCCAGCATCATCAGTAGCAGCAGACGTCAAACGTCTTTGCAGATCATTAGCTTGAGCTTTAGTGTAAGCATACAGTGGTGAGCCCTCATCCATCCAGACGAGCTTGTAATTTTCAGCCACATGCTTGGAACGGCGTGGACTAATAACAAACTTCAACAAAGGTTGCCATAACAAAGGCGGTAATTCCACTACTTTGGGATCCGATAAAAACTCATCAAGATACTCTTTAACCGCTTGCGGCGTCGCCTCTTTAGGAGTGCCCAAGTTGACCAATAAAACGCCGATCGGCTTAGTTGTGTTAGAAGATATATTAGTGGAAAAAATTGTTGTTTGTTCTTGACTCATAAATACTCTCAATCTCTTTTGGCTTAAGGACCAAACTCTCTACACCAAAACTAGCGACTCAAGGCCTGCGATAGTAACTTAGCCGTGACATCAACAATGGTAATAACCCGCTGGTAAGCCATGCGACTTGGACCTATCACTCCCAAAGCCCCGATGATTTTACCATTAAGCTGATAGGGAGCCGTAATAACCGACATATCTCCCATAGGAACTAAGCGCGAATCACCACCGATAAAGATTTGCACCCCTTGGGAGCGACTAGAGACATCAAGTAATTGCAATAACTCAGTTTTTTCTTCAAAAAGCTCGAACATTTGGCGCAATCGATCCATATCCGCAGTTAAATCGCTTACCCCGAGAAGACGATGCTCTCCGCGAATATGCACTGCATCCGACTCCACACTACCACGCACACCGACCTCGACCGCTGCCTGCATTAATTTGGAAATATCACTTTGCAACTTATCCAACTCACTGCTTAGCGCAGTCAAGACGTCGGCAAACGATTTCCCCGAGAAGTGCTGATTAAAGTAATTAGCGGCATATTGCAGATCCGAGCTCTTATACTCTTTGTCCACAAACAGAATTCGATTCTGCACATCCCCTTCGGGGGTCACAATAACTAATAAAACCCGGGTTTTGGAAAGCTGAATAAAATCAATGTGTTTTACTACTTGCGAGGGCTGTGGCACCATAACCACACCGGCAAATTCGCTAAGCTCGGAAACCATATCGACCGCTGTATTAAAGGCGGCATGGGGATCCACATCCTCAAAGGCTTTAATTAAACTAGACGGCAAATCAGCCCCCTGCTCCTGACCACCAAATAGATCCTTGGATAAATCACGACCCAGATCGACGTTAAGCTCACGAAGCAATTCTTTTAGCAAATCCTGACTAAAATCCTGCTCAAAACTAAGGTCATGATTAAGCTTATGAGTATTAGAAGAGAGTAGATGATCCACGAACAAACGGTAGCCTTTAGGCGTAGGAACCCGACCTGCAGAGGTATGCGGGCTATGGATAAGTCCGACACTCTCCAATTCTCCCATCACGCTGCGAATGGTCGCAGGCGACAAAGAGAACAAGGAAGATAAAGACTTAGAGCCCACCGGGGCGCCATCTTGGATATATCGTTCTACAATCGCTTGTAATAAAGCGTGAGCGCGCTCATCTAACATATTTAATTCGGGAACCGTGTATTTTTGATTGCATATTCTGCCAGAAGGACTTATTTTAAAGCTTTTGGGTATGATATAAAATTAATTATATATTTACTAATTGGGTCTACTTATGCATTTTTCAACTGCGGCTTTATTTGGTCGTTACCAAGACTCCGGTATGGACGCTCCTTTGCGCAAAATGGCAGAGATTCTCAAAAGCGCCGGTTTGACGGTTGTACTTGATAAAGACACCGCAATCCACACGGGCATCAAAGAGTACCCTAATCTCGAAATCGATGATATGGCCGGCAAAGTTGACCTAGCGGTTGTGATGGGTGGTGACGGCACTGTCTTAGGTGTAGGTCGCAAGCTATCACCCTATAATATTCCCATTCTCGGTATCAATCATGGTCGCCTTGGTTTTATCACTGATATTCCCATGGAAAATGCCACTATCGCGCTAGAAGCTGTGCTTGATGGTAAATATAACAAAGAAAGTCGCACCCTACTCAGTGGTGAAGTGATACGCGATGGCGCTGTATTAACCAGAGATTTAGCCATTAATGACGTGGTTCTAAATCGCTCCGGCTATGGTGGCATGATTGAAATCGAGGTCAGCTACAATGACTCACTGATGTATAAGCAGCGGGCCGATGGTCTGATTGTGTCAACACCGACGGGTTCCACGGCCTATTCCTTAAGTGCTAACGGACCAATTATGCACCCGGCACTAGAGGCATTTTTACTGGTTCCGGTCGCGCCACAAACGCTCTCAGCGCGCCCTATTGTGGTGCCTGACAATGGCATCCTAACGCTCACCCTGCAGGATATCAGCCGCGGCGGTTATGGCGCCAATGTCCACTTCGATATGCAAACCTGGACCAATCTACACGTAGGTGACCAGGTGGTGGTCAAAAAAGCCCAACACAAGATGACATTCTTACACCCTATAGGCTATAGTTTCTTTGGCACTCTGCGCCAAAAGATGAACTGGAATATCATGCCTGAAAACTAAGTTATCATACCGATATGCTAAGCTCCCTACACATTCGTGATTTTGTCATCGTCGAAAAAACTGACCTTCATTTTGACGATGGATTTACTGTCTTCTCCGGTGAAACCGGTGCGGGTAAATCCATTCTGATTGACGCATTAAGTCTAGCTTTAGGCGGTCGCACCGATGCGGGCGTGGTGCGCGAGGGTACCGACAGAGCTGAAATCAGTGCTGTCTTTGACCCTACCCCAGCCATTACCCAATGGCTCAAAGACAACGGTTTTAGCGACGAGGAATTGATTTTACGGCGGATTATTACCAATCAAGCCAAAAGTCGCGCTTTTATCAATGACAGCCCCTGCACCTTAACTCAACTTAAGGAGTTAGGTGAGATGCTAGTTGATATTCATGGTCAGCATCAACACCAGAATCTACTTAAAAACACTGCACAACGCCAATTACTTGATGCCCATGCACTGTTGGAACCTAGGCTGCGTGAGCTCGCTAAGCGTTGGCACTTCTGGCAAGACAATCAACAAAAGCTCAACGATTTTCTGGAAAATGAGCAACAACGCAAATTAGAACAAGAGCATTTACAGTGGCAATTTCAGGAGCTAAGCAACCTCAAACCACAAGAGGATGAGTGGGAACAGATTGACCAGTCCTTTAATCGCCTGTCCAATGCCGCTGCGCTTTTAGAGGGCGCTGGGAGCATTGTTGAGCAAATTGACGGCGAGGAGCATAGTGTCATTAGCATCCTCAACCGTTGCCTACTCAAAATCAACCAACTTAGTAAGCATGATCCAGCGCTTGAGGTGATCGCTCAGAGCTTAGAGTCAGCACGCATCAGTTGCGTTGAAGCCGGTCATGATTTAAATCGTTTTCTCGACGATGTGGAATTAGATCCGCGCCGACTAGAGGAAACCGAGCGTCGTATGCGTCAATTATTTGATGCCGCTAAAAAGTTCAATGCCTCGCCTGAATCTTTGCATCTCGTCCTTGCTGATCTGGAAAAGCGTTTAGCCGATTTAGAATTCGGTCTGGATGTGGACTCGCTAAAAGAATTAGTCACGCAAAACAAACGTGATTATATGGAGCTCGCAGAAGAAATTTCCAGCCTGCGCCAAACAACGGCCAAAGAACTATCGCAAAAAGTCACCGACGTGATGCAAAGCTTAGCCATGCAAGGCGGTCGCTTTGAGGTGGAAGTTCAAGCCGGCGTCCCTTCAGTGCATGGTCTGGACCAAATTCAATTCAATGTCGCCGGTCATGCCGGCAGCACGCCACGAGCGCTTAATAAAATCGCTTCGGGTGGTGAATTAGCACGCATTTCCTTGGCTCTGTCCGTGATTGCTAATAAAGCCGGTCAAGTGCCGACTTTGATCTTTGACGAGGTGGATACCGGAATCGGTGGCGGCGTCGCAGAGATTGTCGGACGTTTATTAAGGCAATTAGGCGAAGACCATCAGGTCCTCTGCGTCACTCACTTGGCCCAAGTAGCCTCCTGCGCTCACCATCACTTTGAAGTCAACAAAAAAGAGCATCTAGGCATTACCCGTTCAGATATCCAAGCTCTTAATGATGAGCAAAGAGTGCAAGAAATTGCCCGTATGTTGGGCGGCCTAAATATTTCTGAGACAACGCTAAAGCACGCACAAGAAATGCTTCAACACTAAGCGATAAAGCGTTAATAAAGCATCTAGTCAAAAGGCAAAAAAATACCCGAGACCGGCGACAGGTTTCGGGTATCTTGTTTTTAGAATTTAACAGCTTAGGGGGTTGTCAGATTAGCGGATTTTCTTCGTACAGTTGTTGCAGATGCCATAGAGCACAAGCGCATGACTTTCTAAAGCAAAATCATATTTTTTAGCAATCGCATGCTGGCGCTCTTCGATGGTTTCGTCAACGAATTCGACTACCGTCCCACACACTGAGCAAACTAAATGGTCGTGATGATTGCCATCATCAATCTCGTAGACTGCTCTGCCATTGTCAAATTGATGTTTAGTTAAAATACCCGCTTCTTCGAACTGAGTTAGCACTCGGTAAACTGTCGCCAAACCGATCTCGGTATTTTCACTAATCAAAATGCGGTATACATCCTCAGCACTCAGATGACCTGCATCCGGACGCTGAAAAATCTCTAAAATCTTCAAGCGAGGATAGGTCGCTTTTAAACCCATGCTTTGTAAAGCTTGTGATTCACTCATGTATATCCCCAAATAAACCAGTTGTTTTCATCAATAAATCATAATGCATCTCACTCTGAGTCATGATGAAAGTACTTGAAAATGTTCAAATTAAATTTTAAATAAAACAGATGCTAGATTTTAACACAATACAGTTATTTTTAATAGAAAAAAGCTATAGATTTTGTCAATCTATGAATATTAACTATAAACATAAATCACCATGACAGACAAAATTCTAATGGCACCACTATTTAAGCAGCTTAGCTACTAGGAGCTTATGTTAGAATTAAACGTTATTATTCGTCACCTATAGACTTAATTTTAGGTTTAAACTATTTTACAGAGTATGCTTATGAATAAAGTTGCCAACAACAAGGTCTTGTCAGCAAGCACGGTTTTTAAATTAAGTGGCTCCGGCTTTGGTAAATTCATAGCAGTTGCAGCCCTCGTTACACTGGTTGGCTGCTCCTCAGGCAAGTGGGGTTTCCCATACCGCGCACCGACCCAACAGGGTAACTGGGTGACGGCTGAGCAGGTTTCCTACCTACGCCAGGGCTTCACCAAAGATCAAGTGTTATATGCTCTTGGCACTCCCACCCTAGTGGATATTTTCCGCACAAATCGTTGGGACTACCCTTATCACTATAAGCCTGGCTATGGTGCACCGGTTTATCGTAACCTCTCTCTTTGGTTTGATGAAAATGGCTTATTAGAGCGTTGGCAGCACGATCCGCTACCTGAAGGTCAGCCGGCAGACTTCGAAACCCAGCGTTCAAGTCTTTCTGCCACACCAGAGGCTAGCGCAGCCTTTGATGCGTCTGCGGCCAGTCCCGAGCAAACTGGCTTCGAGACAAACCCACTGGCAGAGTAATTTTAAGTAATTTATAGTTTTAGGATTTTGTATGCGTATTGCAGTTGCCGGTGCTAACGGCCGAATGGGTCGTATGCTCGTCGAAGCGGTTCTTAATCATCCCGAGTTGAGCCTTGCCGCCGCTCTTTGCCAGCCCGATGCTCCCGAAGAGTCAAAGGATGCGGCAGAGTTTTTGGGTCAACAATCCGGTGTTTTAATTAGCAGTGATTTATCCGTACTCAGTCAGGCTGATTGTCTAATTGACTTCACTCGCCCCGAAGGCACGCTAACTCACCTCGAAGCCTGCCGTAAATATGGCGTGAAGATGGTTATCGGCACTACCGGCTTTAGCGCTGAGGAATTGGCAACACTGGAAGCGGCAGGTCAAGATATTGCGATTTTGTTATCCCCTAATATGAGCATCGGTGTTAATGCGCTGTATGTCTTATTAGAAAAAGCGGCGCAAATGTTCGATGACCAATACGATGTTGAGGTCTATGAAGCACATCACCGCAACAAGGTCGATGCACCGTCCGGTACGGCTTTAAAAATGGCGGAGGTGGTTGCTGAGGCCAAAGGGCGCCAGCTTGATGAAGTAGCCGATTGGGCCCGACATGGTCATACCGGCGTACGTGAATTCGGTCGTATTGGCTTCTCGGTTGTTCGTGGCGGCGATATCATCGGTGATCATACGGTCAGCTTTACCGGCCCCGGTGAGCGCATTGAGTTAACTCACAAAGCGACTAACCGGACTATTTACGCATCCGGCAGCATGCAAGCGGCGTTATTTCTTAAAACTAAGGATAAAGGCTTCTTTAGCATGCGTGATGTGATTGCCTAAGTCCTATCACCTATCCCACAAAGATTGGCTCAGGCTCTAAGCGGACGTTAAATTTCGTAAAGACATCTTGCTTAATAGCCTCAGCCAAACGCTTAATATCATCAGCCACCGCACCATCACGATTCACCAGCACTAAGGCTTGTCGATGATGTACGCCAGCTTTACCAAAGTCTTTGCCCTTCCAACCACATTGATCAATCAACCAAGCAGCAGCTAATTTATAACGACCATCAGACTGCTCATAAGCCGGCATCTCGGCGTGTAGTGACTTTAGCTCAGCGTATTGTTGTGCAGTAACAAGAGGATTCTTGAAGAAACTACCGGCATTACCAATCTCGGCCGGATCAGGTAATTTAAAGCGCCTAACCGAACACACCTGCTCAAACACATGCTCCGGCTTAAGCTCCTGAATCACACCACTTTCAACAGAATCCAGCACAGCCTTGAGATCTGGATAATTTAACTGCGCCTGCCAAGGTCGCGGTAATTTGAAGGTAACAGAGACAATCAACAAACCCTGACCCTCATGCTTAAAGTAACTATCACGATAAGCAAATTGACACTGCTTATTAGTTAAAGTAGAAAATTGCTTCGTGCTAAAGTCAAAGACTTCAACCTCATAGCAAAAATCCTTGAACTCTTTGCCATAGGCGCCGATATTTTGTACGGGTGCTGCACCCACCGTGCCTGGAATCAAGGCCAAATTCTCTAAACCATGCCAGCCCTGAGTTAAGCAGTACTGCACAAAATCATGCCAAACCTCGCCAGCGGCGGCTTTAATTAGGAAACAATCAACCTCTTCGGATAATAACTCGATACCTTTGAGTTGGTTATGAACAACAAAATTATTAATCTGTTGCGATAAGACGACATTGCTACCACCACCCAAAATAAAAACTTGCTCTAAAAGAGAATTATTTTGTAGATAATCTGCAAGCTCTAATAGATGATTTTTTTCTTTTAAATCAAAGTATTGCTTTGCCTCAGAAGGCAAGGAAAAAGTATTGTAGCGGCTTAAATCCTGATTGGTGGACAACACTGAGGCAATATTTAAAGATGACATTTTTTTGACAAGACTAAATTTTTGATGCTATTATTATATCTTAGCTTGGTTGATGACTTAGCTTTTTTGAAAAAAACCGCATCAGCAGTTTTAAATCAAACAGCAACAAGCGGCGAACAAATAGCAGCAAAAAAGCCACAACAAAGCGTTTTTAAGTAATTAATTTACAACAAACTCAAATAATTGTTGACAAGCTTAAAAACACTATATATAATTATATTCTTTACTAATCACTGATTGGCAAAAAGTATAAAACAAAGCGGGAATAGCTCAGTTGGTAGAGCGCAACCTTGCCAAGGTTGAGGTCGCGAGTTCGAGACTCGTTTCCCGCTCCAAATTCCAAAACCCAGTTCATTGAACTGGGTTTTTTGTTTTATAGCGGAATAGATTGGTATGAAAAAAGAGGTCTCTTCAAAATTTGAATTGGGTCTTCTTGGTACTTAAGATGAGTGCTAGCAGTAAGCTCGACGCTATTTAGCTAGAGGCTGCATTTAAATCAGCGATTGCCTCAGCATCCAGTTTAATCTCGGCCGCTCGCATTAAATCATCCAATTGTTCCACTGTGGTTGCACTGGCTATTGCTGCACTGAAACCGGGACGAGCCATAATCCAGGCGAGTGCGATCTGGGCTTGTGTCGCACCATATCGAGCAGCCACTCTATCCAGGGTCTCTAAAATCAAGAGACCGCGAGGATTAATATACTTATCGACAGAACCACCTCGTGAAGCACTCTTTTTTAAGTCCGCTTCGCTGCGATACTTTCCACTCAAAAAACCACTGGCGAGTGAATAGTAGCTCAATACACCTAAGCCCTCTGCTACACATAAGTCTTCCAGTGTATCTTCATACTCACTACGCTCACAAAGATTGTAATGGGTTTGCAAGCACGCATATCTTGGCAAAGCATATTTATCAGCCGCTTCAAGTGAATCCTTGAGCCGTTCCGCACTAAAATTGGAGGCGGCAATGGCGCGTATCTTACCCTGCTCCATCAATCGCTGCAAAGCGCCAAGCGTCTCCTCGGGAGGCGTCTTATTATCATCGAAATGCACATAATACAAATCAATATATTCTGTGCCTAAACGACGTAAGGAAGCCTCGACCGCTTTGCTTAGGTACGCGGAGCTTAAATCCGCATCAGCAAATTCGCCTGGTGCGCCCGGTGCGCCACCCTTGGTGTGCACAACAACACGATCACGATTTGCGCGCGAACGCATCCAATTACCGATAATTGTCTCTGACTCACCGCCCGTCCCATTGGCCCAATAACTATATATATCTGCGGTATCGATGGTGTCAAAGCCATTTTCCAGTAATTTATCCAACAACACAAAGGCTTGTTGCTCGTCTACACCCCAACCAAAAACATTTCCACCAAACACGAGAGGCGGGATGCTGATTCCGGAGCGACCCAAATCAACTTTCTGCATAAACAACTCCTATTCATTTAAGTGCGTGATGAGATTCATTATAAGTGAATCCATCAGCGATACAGAAAAACCCTCGTGTCGCATTTTCCCATCAGCCTAACCTTGACACCTAATAAGAATCCTTTATACTTATTTCACTCGGCGTTGAAACCGAGCACCTACCGCTCACCCGCATGTCATGTTATGACTACGAGGCACTTTTATGAAAAGAAGAAGTTTTTTACTAACGCCACCGGCGTTAGCTCTCGGTTCGCTTGTATTACCTAGCAAGTCAATCGCAGCCCCTTTAGCCATCCATAGTGATACAACTCTTTTGGCACGTCGTGGCAAAGGCCCACGGATCGTCATTTGTGGTGGTGGTTGGGGTGGGATGACAGCCGCACGCCAGTTAAAAGAAAAGTTACCGCAAGCGGATGTGATTCTTTTAGAAAAGAATCCCACCTTCTGGTCCGGTCCCATGAGTAACAAATGGCTAATCGATGTGGTTGATACGGATTTTGTTAACCACGACATGATTGGTCCGGCTAATAAATACGGCTATACCTTGATTAATGTCGAGGTTACCGGCTTTGAGCGTGACAAGAAAATTGTACGTACAGCCAGAGGCTCCATTGATTACGATTACTTAATCCTAGCCGGCGGTATTCGCAACAATTACGAGGCTTGGTTTGGTGATGATAGAGAAGCTGCCGAATACACACGTAAGCACTTCCCTAACGCCTATATTCCGAATCAAGAAATGTACACCCTCAAAGAAAAGGTTAAAAACTTTAAGGGTGGCACGATTGTCATGACCTTACCGCCACCACCACATCGATGCCCGCCCTCGCCTTATGAGCGCGCTTGTCTGATGGCATGGTATTTCAAGAAACACAATATCCCGGCAAAAATCATCATCCTCGATCCTAAACCAATGATCGGCCCAATTACTGAGGGCTATAAGATGGCTTTTGAGGAGCTGTACCCTGATATTATTCAGCATGTGCCAAATGCCACGGTCAAAGAAGTTGATCCTTACAACAAAAAAATTATTACCGCTGTTGGTGAATTCGAGTTTGATGACGCCGTCTTAATGCCGCCGCATCAGGCGTCCGATATGGTCTGGCACGCTGATTTGATTGTCAAAGATGAAAATGGCAAATTAGGTGATTGGGCGGATACCCATCCACGCCTATTTACCGCCAATAGTGATGAGGATGTCTACGTTATCGGTGACTCCGTGGGCTTTATTTCCGACCAATTCGGCTACTATCCGAAAAGCGGTCACGTCGCCAACGCACTGGCTAGAATCGTTTCACAAAACATCTACGAGCGCGTTATGGAAAAAGAAGTCGTGCCCGTGCTACCTGACAATCTTTGCTACATGTTGGTCAATGCAGAGCCACGCGAAGCCATTGCCGTACTGTTTGAATATGAATTAGATGCCACCGGCAAAGTCATTCAAACGCAAATCGATATGGACGTCAGAACAGCCGACTATGTCGAGGAAGACTTCAAATGGATCGCTAGTAAATTCGGCGATTTCCTGTAGTTCTCGATTTCAATACAGAGGCTCCTTGCTCTCATCCGTAAGGGGTCAATTGAATTTAACAACATTCTTTTCCGTCCATCAAGGTAATTAAATAATGACACAGGGACAACAAAGACGTCGACTCTTGCACGTGCTATCAATGACTGGCCTAGGTACTGCACTTTATAGCAGCGGCATTATTTCCGGTTTAAGTCTATTAACCGGAATCGCTAATGCACAAAATCAAGGCGCATCGTCACCCGCGCCGGTCACTCAGGATGAAGCACTGAAGCCCGCCTCCTTAGCTGAGATTCAGGCCTTAATTGATGACTTTGCCGGTGATGCAACTATCATCGAAGTAGGTTTGCGTATGGACATGGATCCGCTTGCTAGCAATCCCTCAAGTATTCCGGTTAAAGCGGTATTTGATGAGCAAATCAGCGAGGATAATTATTGTGAAGAGTTGATATTTATCACCGAAGGCAACCCTATTCCCTTGGCTTGTCGCTTTAAATTTACAGCGCTTGCAGGCACCACTGAGGTCGCCTTTAGAACCCGTTTAATTGATGCTCAATACATTCGCGCATTGGCTCGAATGAATGATGGTCGAGTACTCAGTGCAAGGCGCTATGTAGCTGTAGTTGCCGGCGCTTGCGGTATGTAATTTTTAGGAACGCTTTATGAGTAATCAAAAACCCCGAATCTGGATCAGTAATGCGACACCGGAAAATGGCGAAATTGTTCGTGTACGCGCCGTTGTTGTTCATCGTATGGAAACCGGTTTAAGACTAAATCACGAGGGTGAGACCATCAATCGCAATATTATCAATAAGTTCACGGCAAGTTTCAACGATCAACTACTCTTTGAATGGATTCCTGAAACTGCGATTGCACAAAACCCCTTTATTGAATTTACCTTTGTTGCCAAAAACTCCGGCACCCTAGTCATGCACTGGGAAGATGACGAGAAACAGACAATCATCGGCGAAACCGCGATCACGGTCAACTAATCCATTCGTTCAAGGTCTTTTTATGAAAAACTCCTTACTTAAACTCGCCACCTTCACCCTGGCGGGCGTGGCAAGTCTTGCCCATGCGCAAAGCGAAACACACGACAATTCAGCGATGTTTGATGCAACAGCATTAGCGCATAGCTGCTTAAACTGCCACAGTAGTACAGCCGGCAACCATCCTGGCGAAAGACTATCGATCCCGAATATCTATGATCGAGACACTGAAGCCACCTACTTGCAACTAGTGGCCTTTCAACAAGAAACCCTGCCACCAAACACAACGATTATGAATCGCTTATTAGCCGCTTTTAGTGAGGATGAATTAAAAGCCATCGCTGAGGCAGTCACCAAGATTAAGGTAGAGGCACAGCAATGAAACAGAAACTCAATCTATCACGTCGTCAGTGGCTTTCAAAAGTCAGTCAACTCACTGCGGCAAGTGCTGCCATTACTGCCTTTCCCGCCATTGCTCGCAATGCGGCCGGAGAGGTTGTCATTGTCGGTGGCGGTTTCGGTGGGGCGACGGCTGCACGTTACGTCAAACGCTTTAACCCGGATCTCAAAGTCACCTTAATCGAACCTTCTAAAACCTTTTATACCTGCCCATTCAGCAATCTGGTGCTAGGTGGTCTCAGAAGCATGGAACAAATTGCTCATGGTTATGACAATTTAAAAGCGTCCGGTATTGAGGTGATTCATGATTATGTGACGGCAGTGGATCCGGATAAAAAGACCGTGCGCCTCAGGGATAACAGTGAAATTGCCTATGACAAATTACTGCTGTCGCCAGGAATTGATTTCAGATGGGGGGCGCTAGAGGGCTATGATAAAGCCGCCGCTGAGTTAGCTCCACATGCTTGGAAAGCCGGCGAACAAACTATCCTGTTAAAAAAACAATTAAAGGCCATGCCTGAAAACGGCAAGTTTGTGATGGTCGTACCTGATGCACCGTTCCGCTGTCCTCCCGGACCTTACGAAAGAGCCAGCATGGTGGCGCATTACTTAAAACAGCATAAGCCTAAAGCCAAACTGATTATTCTTGATGCTCAAGATAATTTCTCTAAACAGGGCTTATTCGAACAAGGCTGGGAGAGGTTTTATCGCGATATTATCGAGCGCGTGCCCTTTTCTCTTGGTGGCAAAGTCACTCGTATCGACGCTAAAGCCTTAGCAGCGGAAACAGAGTTCGGTGATATCGTCACGGCCGATGTGTTGAACGTGATTCCACCGCAACAAGCCGGATTAATTGCTCAACAAGCCGGCGTCACCAATGAGAGCCTTTGGGTACCGGTTCATGCAAATACCTTTGAATCGCAATTAGTGTCTGATATTTATGTGGTCGGTGATGCGACCATCGCTGCCCCTATGCCTAAATCGGGCTTTGCTGCCAATACGCAAGCCAAGGTTGCTGCCGCTGCCATTGTGGCTAGTCTAGCCGGCAAGGAAGCCGCTAGAGGACACTTTGCCAATACCTGCTATAGCTTGATTGCACCCGCCTACGGTATCTCAGTTGCCGGTGCCTACACCACGGAAGACGGTAAAATGATCGAACGCTCCGGTGGCGTGAGCCCGATTGACGCTAATGAAGACTTCAGAATGCGTGAAGCTCACTACGGCGCGGACTGGTATGCTGCGATTAGTCTGGATATCTGGGGCACTAAAGTCGCAAGTTAGGGCGCAATTTTTCGGAATCCAATAAAGTCATAACACAAACCTCACTTCATCAGAGTGAGGCTTGTGTTATTTAAATGACAAGGACTTAACGAAACCAACCGCCTCTTCTCAAGCGTAGAGACTGCTGTCTATTGAGATCGGCCGCTGCCTGTTCGGCATAAGCCCGCTCTCCTAACTCATAACGACCATTGTAGAGACAACTTTGAGGTGAATATGCGCATCGACGATCCACAGTAGAACTGGAATCTACTCGGGGGCTGGTTGAAGGTCCGCCGCAGGCGGCCAGACTAAGCAACACCCCTAACAAAGCTAACTTAATTACTGGACGATTAAGTTTCACAAACGCTCTCCTTGGATTCTAAGTGGTTCAATATAGCTCGATAACACAAAATTAAATTTATCATATAGTAGGATAAAGATGAGCCATTTTTATTAAAAATACTTCAGGGTCTTGCATTATTCTGTGGTTGTGCTATTATCTACTGCTTAGGTTGGCGCGATAGCAAAGTGGTTATGCAGTGGATTGCAAATCCATCTAGAGCGGTTCGATTCCGCTTCGCGCCTCCATCTACTCCCTTCACTAGCTTCCAAAAGCACTCATAAGCTGTCACAAGCACTCAAAAACCCAATCAAATCAACCGTCACAAGCATTCTTAAGCTGTCATAAACTTTCCCTAGTGCTCATGCAAAATAGGGTAACTTTTCCGACCAAAGAAAATCAAACTCTAAAGAATACTAAATCCTTGTAAAGTATAGTCTCTCCGTGGTTTTTTTGGGGGTTAAATAAATTTACTCTGCTTAATGATGCGGAAAATTAGCGGTATATTTAGCCGATAGCAAGACGCTGCGATGCGGCTTTCGACACCCAAATGACTATCATCATGATCGCCGCTGCAAGTCCTCATGTTCTCAGACATTTAAAAATCAATCTCAGAAAAAAATCGACTTATGAGATTAATTATGCACACATTGGATACTTGTGGATTCACCTATAATTTAAACCTGAAATTCAAATTAGAGAATTTGAGAGATAACACGTTCTCATGAAAAATAACATTAAATTTCTATAAACCAAGCAATTACACCCTCTTACACTCCTTACTTTTTACTTTTAAACGCTTACTAAATGTTGTTTAGTTTTGAAATAAACATTGGTACTATGAATTTGCTAGCCGAAGTTTAGAGTTTTAAATTGTTTATCGCCATGGACAGGAAATCACATAGAGCAATAAATAAATTATTAGTTTGGATTAAAAGTTTTATCTGAATAGACACATTTAAAAGAGGAAATCATCATGAAAGGCATCGTTCTCTGGTTAATGGGCGTACCCATCTTTGTCATCATTTTATTGTACTTCTTTGTATTCTAGGTACTTAGCGACGTGTTATCCACTTGACACAACTCGCTGCAAATAAAGCCACCGTTATTTCTCATTGAAATCGGTGGCTTTTTTAGTCAAACTATAAGCCTAGCCTTTTGGGTTGGGCTTTTTTATAATAGTTGCCTAGTAATCACGTAGTGAGCATCTTATGACCACACCGATTTTTCTCGTCCTATTAATTACTACTGTAGCGATGGTATTGTTCATTACCGAAAAGCTACGGTACGATGGGATCGGTATGTTGGTGCTTGGTAGTTTGGCAGTCTTGGGCTTGGTCTCCCCGACTCAGGCACTGAGTGGCTTTAGCAACGAAGCCACCATCACCATCGCCTCCATGTTTATCTTGGCGGCTGCACTGGAAAATACCGGCGCCCTGGGTTTTTTAAATAAACTCTTTAGTCGGATTAAGTCGCCCCTAGCCTTTTATCTGCTTTTGTTCGGGGTTTTGGGTGTGATCGCACCTTTTGTCAATAATACAGCAGTAGTGGCGGTTCTTATCCCTATAGTGATCAGCGCCAGCTTGAAAATCGGTATCTCTCCCTCTAAAACCCTGATACCTCTATCCTACGTCTCACAAATGGCCGGCGTGATGACTCTAATTGGTACATCGACCAACCTAATCGTTAACTCAGTAGCTAAAGAAGCCGGTTATCGCGGTTTCAGCATGTTTGAGTTTTTACCTTTGGGGCTAATTTGCTTTATTGCCGGCTGTGCTTATTTAATTACTCTGGGGCGCAAGATCCTACCGGATGTCAAAAGTTCTGAACTTGATAACCTATATGAATTCGGTCATTACGTCACAGAGCTATATATTACCGAAGACTCACCCTTAGTCGACAGTTCTTTTGCTGATGAAAAAATTGTCCAAGACTATCGCATTTATTTGATTGAAGCACGTCGTGACCAAGAAATCATCAGCTCACCACGTTCTTCACAGCTTGATGAAGGTGATATTTTATTAGTACGCGGTCGTTGGTCAGATATTCAAAAATTCACCGAAGATAAAAAACTGGAAGTAAATAACCAACTGCAATACGGTAAACAAGTGCCTGATGATGTCAAATGGATGATCACTGAGGTCATGATTGGCCCTACCTCATCTGCCTCCGGTCGACGTTTAGTGCTGTTTAATCGCACTTGGAACCATAACACCTTGGTGTTGGGGATTCAACGACGCGGCAATATTATCCGCAACAAGCTTGAACAGGTTCGACTTAAAGTCGGTGACATCATCATGTTAGCCATCCCTGAAGACGATCTACCGGCTCTTCGACGTGATAAAAGCGTCTTAATTCTCTCCGAGAATCACGCACCAAGCGGTAAACGTTGGAAAGCGCCGGCCGCCTTGGCGATTGTTATCGGGGTCATTTTTGTGGCCGCGATAGGCATCATTCCAATTGCCATTAGCGCCCTGATTGGTGCGCTACTGCTTACTCTAATCGGCTGTATTAAAGCGGATGGTGTCTATGAACAGACTGACTGGTCAATTGTCGTCTTGATGGCCGGTTTGATGCCTCTTGGAATTGCGATGAATCAAAGTGGTGCTGCTGAATTTATCATCAGTAATACATTAGGCTATTTTGAGCAATTTGGAGCTCATGTGATACTGGCCATTTTGTATCTAATGGCCTTACTACTCGCTGAAATGATGAGCAACTCGGCGGCTGCGGTGCTGTTGACGCCACTTGCCATGTCAACTGCACGCATGCTTGAAGCCGATCCGACCCCGTTTTTAATTGCCGTGACCTTCTCGGCATCAACTAGCTTTATAACCCCTATCGGTTATCAGACGAATACGATGGTTTATGCTGCGGGCGGTTATAAATTTACCGATTTTATTAAGGTGGGTATGCCTTTGAACCTGATTTTCTGGCTTGTGGGGGTGATTTTTATCCCAATTTTCTGGCCTTTTTATCTCTAATTAAAACCTAAGTTTCAAAAGCAGCCGCCGCCCGTTGCAGACGATCATTGACCGCTTCCCAACTATCGTCTTGCGGCAATGGTTGCACGGCAATTCGTAGATAGCCCTGCTGATCCAGTTCGCGCAGCAAACGATATAACTGCTTCGCATAAGCAGTCGCCTCTCTGGGCATTTGAATATAATCCACCGCCGAATTTTGTGGAAAATCATCCGGTTCAAAAACCAACACGGCCCAAGAGGCGGTTGAGTCTTGCGTTTGATTCGATGGGATTTTGTTAATTAATTGGCTAATGGCTGAGTCTTCGCGTGGAAGCCACTGCAATAATGTTTTGGGCGCATAATGCGCTTTAAGACTGCCAGAGACTCGAGGCGCTTCATCATCTTTGCCATGCGGTTCATAGCCTAAAACCTCTGCTAACTGACGACGACTAATATGCCCAGGTCTTAATAAAGTCGCCGGCACCCCTTGGGATACGCGAGACACATCGACAATGGTTGACTCAATTCCAACCTCGGAATCTTCACCATCGAGTACCCATAGCTGACCGCTAGCGACTTCCTCGGCAAATTCAGCCATCACATGCTCACTTTGAGTTGGTGAGACTTGGCCGAACTTATTCGCTGAGGGCGCAGCTACCCCACCCTGACCATTCGCTCTTTGCTTAGCAAACTCTCTTAACAAGCGTTGAGCGGTTGGATGCGAAGGACAACGCACACCTACTGTCTTTTGACCACCGCTCACTGCAGCAGGAATATGCTCTGCACGCTCCAAGATTAAGGTTAGCGGTCCCGGCCAAAACGCTTTGATCAAAACCTCAGCCTCATGAGGGATCTGCTTAACCCAATACGATAAATCCGCCTCAGGCGCCAGATGCACTATCACCGGGTGGTTGGCCGGACGCTCTTTGATTTGATAGATTTTAGCGACGGCTTGGATATTTTCAGCGTCTGCGCCTAAACCAAAGACTGTTTCGGTTGGAAAAGCTACCAACTCACCCTGATTTAAACGCTCTGCTGCTGCTTTGATTGATTGGCTTAGCATGGCAATAAACTATCTTTGAGCCAGCTCAGCACCTAAATGCAGGATGTCGCTAACCTTTTGAGCCGTTTCATAAAGCGCATCAATATCGGAATTAACGATATTGACATGACCCATTTTACGACCTTGACGAGCCTCGGTCTTGCCGTACAGATGCAATGACACTCCGGCCAATGACAACACTGAGGCCCAATCCGGTTCTTGAGCAGTCTCTGCATTACTTATAAACCAACTATCACCGAGGATATTCAACATTATCGTCGGGCGCAATAAAGCAGTGTCACCCAAAGGCATACCAGCCATCACACGCACTTGCTGTTCGAACTGTGAGCAGGTGGTAGCATTAATGGTGTAGTGGCCACTATTATGCGGACGTGGAGCGATTTCATTAACCACCAAGCTTGGTTGCCCGGCTGTTAGTTTGGAGTCGTCTAGTATAAAGAATTCTACGCACATCACGCCAAAGTAGTTTAAGCCTGAAGCTAGTTTTTTAGCATATTCCTGAGCTTTGGTAGCTAATGCATCGGGGACTAGGCCCGGATAGACTGTGGTACTGGATAAAATACCGTTAATATGATGATTAACACCCACAGGATAAACCACTAATTCCTCTTGCTGATTACGAGCAAGAATCACGGAGATTTCATAATCTAGTGGTAATTTCGCTTCAAGTACACACTCAACTTCACCCAAATCTTTAAACGCTTGTCGTGCCTCATCGAGACTATCAACGACTGCCTGACCCTTGCCATCATAGCCAAAACGAGCCGCTTTTAAAATGCCCGGGAAAAGCTCACTACCAACAGCGTCCAAGTCTTCTAGGCTGCGAATTGCCGCGTGTGGCGCTACCGGCACACCCTGAGCGCTAATAAAGGATTTTTCAACAATACGATCCTGCACCACGGCCAGTGCAGAAGCAGCAGGTGTGGTACGAGTAGTAAAAGACAACTGCTTTAAAGATTGAGCCGGAACATTTTCAAACTCGGTGGTGACTGCACGCACGGTAGCAGCCATTTGTTCAAGCACCGTTTGATCAAGATAATCGGCACTAAGGTGCTGCTCTGCCACCTGCCCTGCCGGCCCATCAGCTTCGAGACCTAAGGCAATGACCTTATAGCCCATCGACTGAGCGGCCTGGCAAAACATACGACCTAATTGGCCGTCACCCAACATCCCCAGATACTCACCTGGTTGTATTTGCTCATCATACGCTGGAGGGCGTTGCATACTAAACCTCCGGCGGCAACGTCATTGCGCGTGCCTTTTGAGTTTGAGCGGCACGATAAGCTTTTAACTTGTCGCGCAAGACCTCATCGTTCATCGCTAAGGTGGCAACCGCATGCAAAGCGGCATTAGCCGCACCGGCTTCACCGATGGCAAAAGTGGCTACCGGTACGCCCTTGGGCATTTGAACAATTGAATGTAAGGAATCCTCGCCGCGCAAATAACGCGATGGAACCGGCACACCAAAGACAGGAACCTCAGTCAAAGCGGCCATCATGCCCGGTAAGTGAGCTGCGCCACCGGCACCGGCAATAATACAGCGTAAGCCACGCTCATAGGCGGTCTCACCAAAAGCCACCATATCCAATGGCATACGATGGGCCGAGATAACTTTAGCCTCGTAGGGAACCTCAAAGAATTCCAATATCTCGACTGCATTACGCATCACTTCCCAGTCACTGGAAGAACCCATAATAACCGCAACTTTTAGCTCTTCTTTTGTAGTGCTCATATGACTATCCTTAAATTCTTGATGACTAATTTGATTGTCCGGTTAAAATTTCCAAAGCCTCGCGATATTTAGCGGCGGTCTTTTCGATAACCTCGTCAGGTAAACGTGGCGCTGGGGCGGTTTTATCCCAATCCTGTTCCTCTAACCAATCACGCACAAATTGCTTGTCGTAAGACGGTGGATTAACACCCTTTTGAATACGATTGGCCGGCCAAAAGCGAGAGGAGTCAGGGGTTAACACTTCATCCATGAGATGCAGGCGACCGTCTTTGTCCAAACCGAATTCAAATTTTGTATCGGCAATGACCACACCTTTGGTCTCAGCGTACTCGGCTGCAGTCTGGTATAACGCTAAGGTCACTCGACGAATTTCCTCTGCCATTTCCTGACCTACTTCAGCAATCACATAATCAAAATTCACATTAATATCGTGATCGCCTACCTCGGCTTTTGCGGCCGGAGTAAAGATAGGCTCTTCAAGCTTTTCGGCAAGCTGCAAACCGCGGGGTAATTTAACGCCGCAGATCTCACCGGTGCTGCGGTAGTCCTTCCAACCGGAACCGATGATATAACCACGTGCTACTGCCTCAACCATAATAGGTTTAAGGCGCTTGACCACGACTGCACGTCCTTGTGCCTGTGCTAATTCCTCACCGGAAAGCACATCTTCAAGTTTAAGATCAGAACTATGATTAGGTACAATATGAGCTAGCTTTTGCAACCAGAAATTGGTCATCTCAGTCAGCACTTGGCCTTTACCCGGGATGGGATCATCGAGGATCACATCAAAGGCTGAAATTCGATCAGTTGCAACAATTAAAAAGTGATCCTCACCCACCGCATACATATCGCGCACTTTGCCACGCGCAACTAGCGGCAATGATTGGATGGTAGATTGATAAACTGCAGTCGCCAAAACACTATCCTTTGATTAAACTATCAAACTAATAAAAGAATAATTTTAGCATAGGAGCGCCTAAGCTTAAGGCCAGACAAAGAAATCCGGTGCGACAGATCACTATCGCACCGGAAATTTGAATAATTTCTAAAATTAAAAACTTTTAGCGATTACTTAGCTGCTTTTTCGATAGCTGCACCGCCAGCCTGAATATCCTGACCAGCACCCTGTACTGTATTACAGCCAGTCGCAAAAGCGGCACCTGCCAAGCTAAGCATAAGCACGAAAACACGAGTTAAACGATTTAATTTCATAACGAACTCCTCTACAAGAAAATACAATAACTAAATAGTAATCTTAGCTTAAGAACTAGTAGTTAATAATTGAAAGAAATTTACAAAATTTTTGTCTCATCGAAATAAAAATCAGCTAACAATTCTCCCGGCTAAACCCCCTAATTTTACTCTTTCTGCTCCTTTCCATCCAGACAATGTTGTTTAAAGATAGGCATCTACCCTGTAGTGACTGAATTTTCTTTAAAAAGTAAAGTGACTATGACAAAATAGCGGCGAAGGCTTTGATACATCTGCTTGCACTTGAAATCTAAACTAAGTAGTAACAGATTAGTGCAATGCAGTGCTTCAAGACCATTTTTAAATCTTCATCCCACTCAATGAGGAGAATTTTGATGAGATTTTTGACTCGACTCTCGACCCGACTAATGGAGCGTTATTTACCGGACGCTTATATTTTCGTGATTCTTTTATCACTCTTGGTTTTTGCCCTGAGCTCCTTTACCAACAAAGCACCACTCAATGTCGTGGACTTCTTTGGTAACGGTTTTTGGGGTCTAATGGCCTTTACCGTACAAATGACCATGGTCTTATTGTGTGGTTCAGTGATGGCTAAAAGTCCCTTTTTTAAGCGGATTTTAACCGCCTTGGCAAAAATGCCAAAATCAGCTGGATCCGCCATTGTGATGGTTTCAGTATTAACCGCAATTGCTTGTTGGCTTAACTGGGGCTTCGGCTTGGTCTTAGGTGCTTTAATCGCCAAAGAAGTAGCAAGACAACGCAATGACACCGACTATCGTTTATTGATTGCCAGTGCCTATAGTGGTTTCGTGGTTTGGCACGGTGGTATTGCCGGCTCTATTCCTTTGAGTATTGCCACCCCTAATCACCCCTATGAAGCGCAAATTGGGATTATTCCAATTGCTCAGACCATCTTCTCCAGCGGCAATCTGATCATTTGTCTTGCCCTCTTGGTTGCGATTCCGATTCTTTGCTACTTTATGCACCCCTCCAGAGAAGAGCGTGTGATTGTGGATCCTAAGCTCTTAGTCGAAGTCGAACCTGAGCCTAAACCACAGCAAATGACCCCGGCTGAACGTCTTGAGCACAGTTCAATCTTAAATTTGATTATTGGTGCGCTAGGGTGGATTTATATCATCGCGTATTTTGTTAAGGGGGGTAGTTTAAACCTTAATATTATTAACTTTATTTTCTTCTTTGCGGCGATTGTTTTACATGGTACGCCACGTAATTTCATGGATGCGGTCGATGATTCAGTGCGCGCAGTGGGTCCGATTCTGATTCAGTTCCCATTTTATGCGGCGATTATGGCCATGATGGTTCAATCAGGTTTAGCAGCGTCTATTACTAATGCCTTTGTCAGTGTAGCAACTGAAAAAACCTTTTATGTCTTGTCTTTCCTCAGTGCCGGCCTAGTTAACTTCTTTATTCCTAGTGGTGGCGGTCAGTGGGCTGTACAAGCACCGGTGATGATTGAAGCAGTTAATCAAATGAATGCCATGGGAGCTAATATCGAACAAGCCAAAATGGCGATGAGCATTGCTTGGGGTGACGCTTGGACCAATATGATTCAACCGTTTTGGGCTCTACCCGCCCTGGCTATTGCTGGTCTAAAGGCACGTGACATCATGGGCTTCTGCCTATTTACCCTGATTGTTTCAGGTATTATTATTTCCGGCGTGTTCTACTTTATTTATTAAGTTAAAGATCGAAATAATAAAATCGAACTAACGCTAGTAATACAACAAAAAGGGCGCCAATTTGGCGCCCTCTTCAATCTCGATTAACTAATGCTATGAATTACTTCTTGCGGTAGCTATCGTGGCAAGATTTACAAGATTGTCCTACACCGGCAAATGCTTGTTTGAATTTATTTAAATCACCGCTCTCAGACGCTTCTTCTAGTGCAGCAACTGCTTGGATAGAAGCAACCGCTTTTTCCTCGAAGTCAGCTTTGTTGCTCCAGATTTTGTCTTCGGAACCACCACCTTCGGTGCCCTCACCGAAACCGGCCCAAGGAAGATTGATAAGAACTTTAAGTACTGCGGCGTTTTCTTTAACAACATCAGCGTCAAAATCAACATCGCCACGAGCCATAGCACCCATGCGTGCACCGTAGATATCACCGATTAATTTAAAAGCAGCTTGACGGTACTCAATCGCGTCATCAGTTGTTTCAAAATGATCTTTGGCACTGGTTACTGCAAAAGCAGTAGTTGTTGCTAAACCACAGGTTGCTAACACAATAGCGCTTAATAATTTTTTCATAATAAATTTCCCTTAAATTCCCTAAAACGAGTCAACTATAAATTATTACTTTACAAGTTTCTAATATAGTCTTCAAGCATTTAATTGTGACTTGTATCAAATAAGTGTCAATGGCCAAATAAATGCCCTATCAACCTTTAATTGACTAGTCAATTATAAGCTAAGCGTTAATTAGAGGACAAGTTACAGTTATGTTAAAGTATTTCAATCGGTTTCTGATCAAGCCTTGAAACTCTTAGCTAAGTTAGCTGCATGACCGATATAAGTACGCGGCTTTAATGCTAATAAATACTGCTTAGCATCTTCAGGTAAATCTAGCCCCTGGATAAACTCAGTTAATGCTGCCTCTGTAATCCCTTGACCACGAGTCAGTGCCTTTAATTGCTCATAAGGCTGCGGCAAACCATAGCGACGCATCACGGTTTGCACTGGTTCAGCCAAAATCTCCCAACAAGCATCTAAATCTGCATCAATTGCTTGACTATTGAGCTCCAGTTTACCCATGCCCTTGAGGCACGAATCCCACGCCACCATGCAATAACCTAAACCCACACCTAGGTTTCTTAAGACAGTGGAGTCAGTCAGGTCACGCTGCCAACGAGAAATCGGCAGTTTTTCTGAGAGATGACGGAATACTGCATTAGCTAAGCCTAGGTTGCCCTCAGAGTTCTCGAAATCAATGGGGTTGACTTTATGAGGCATAGTAGATGAGCCTACCTCACCCTCTTTCAAACGCTGTTTGAAAAAGCCTAGTGCAATATACGCCCAAATATCACGGTTAAAGTCGAGCAGAATGGTATTAGCTCGCGCAATGGCATCAAATAACTGTGCCATCCAGTCATGTGGCTCAATCTGAATGGTGTATTCATTTTGGGTTAGGCCCAAGCCATTTAATACTTTTTTACTCAAAGCAGGCCAGTCCACTTCGGGGTAAGCGCTTAAGTGGGCATTATAGTTACCGGTTGCGCCATTTAATTTAGCTAAAGGCTCCACCTGTTCAATTTGTTGAATGGCCCGTTGCAGACGCGCCGCAAAGTTAGCGAATTCCTTACCCATAGTGCTCGGACTAGCCGGTTGACCATGAGTACGACAGAGCATAGGTTGATCGGCCAACTCATGCGAAAACTTCACCATCTGTGTCAACACTTCTTTAAGCTTTGGCAGCACCACCTGAGCACGCACTCGTACAAGCATCAGAGCATGTGAGGTATTGTTAATATCTTCCGATGTACAAGCAAAGTGAATAAATTCAGCCGCTTCAGCTAATGCCTTGTGGTCAGCTACTTTTTCTTTAAGAAAATACTCAACCGCTTTAACGTCATGGTTAGTTGTTTTTTCGATTTCCTTAATACGCACTGCACAGTCTTCGGTAAAATCACTGACTAAGCCATCTAAAACCGCAATAGCCTCGGCATCAAAGCTTGGTAATTCAGGTAATCCAGCGTCTGCGAGTGCTTTTAACCAAGCCACCTCAACTTCGACACGATGAGCCATAAAACCGGCTTCGGATAGAAATGGACGCAATGCATCAGCACGCGAAGCGTAACGGCCGTCAATCGGTGATAAGGCGTTTAGTGTTGTTAATTGATCCGCAATTTTCATAGTTTTTTTAAATTAATAGTTAATAAATAATACCGCCGCCTAGGCAAATATCTCCATCATATAACACCGCCGATTGGCCGGGTGTCACAGCCCATTGGGCCTCTGGAAAGCTTAGGCGAAAGCCCTGTTCAGTTGCTTCCAAATAACAAGGCGCATCAGCTTGTCGGTAGCGTGTTTTGGCACCGTAATTGCCGGCAGCAGGCGCATGGCCAGCAACCCAACTGACATCTTCTGCTACCAATTGTTTAGTCATCAGCCATGGATGGTCATGACCATTAACCACATAAAGTGTATTGTTTTCTAAATCCTTGCGGGCCACAAACCAAGCCGGCGCTGTGCCATCTTCGCTCTGGTAATTTTTGACCCCACCAATTCCCAGACCTTTGCGTTGACCCAAAGTATAAAAAGACAAACCCATATGTTCGCCCAAGACATCACCGCTATCCGTCACCATAGGGCCCGGCTCAGTCGGTAAATAGCGATTTAAAAACTCTCTAAAAGGTCGTTCACCAATAAAGCAAATACCGGTCGAGTCTTTTTTATCCGCATTGGGTAATTGCAAACGTTCAGCGATCTCTCGCACCTCAGTTTTGTGAATTTCACCTAAAGGAAATAAGGTTTTACTTAATTGAGCCTGGTTTAAACGGTGTAGGAAATAGCTTTGATCCTTGCTAGGATCCACGCCTTTTAATAATTGAAATTCGGGACCGTTTAAACCATCAACTTGACGCACACGCGCATAATGTCCAGTGGCGATATGATCGGCACCCAAACTCATGGCATGATCTAAAAAGGCTTTAAACTTAATTTCGGCATTACAAAGCACATCAGGATTCGGTGTACGGCCTGCGGAATACTCGCGCAAGAACTCAGAAAAAACGCGGTCCTTGTACTCGGCAGCAAAATTTACCGCCTCAATTTCAATCCCTAATAAGTCGGCCACACTTACGGCGTCCAAGAGATCTTGGCGACTGGAGCAATACTCATCGGTGTCATCGTCTTCCCAGTTTTTCATAAAAAGACCGACCACATCATAGCCCTGCTGCTTCAGTAGCCAGGCGCTCACTGATGAATCTACGCCCCCCGACATACCGATCACAACGCGTTTGCCATTTGAAGATGCTGGGGAATTGTTCATGTATAAGGTATAAAAAATAATAGGAAATGGCTAAGTGAATCCGATAATTCACTTAGCCATTTTTACACAAATCAAAAAACTTATGCAGAATTTGATCTGTCATTAAGCAGCTTTTTGGCGACGAACTTTAACCGCTTCGGCCAAACGTGCCAGTACTTTGTCAGTACTCGCCCAATCGATACAGCCATCGGTAATACTCTGGCCATAGACTAAAGGCTCACCATCGACCTGGTCTTGACGACCGGCAACCAAATGACTTTCAATCATGACACCGCAAATACGTGCGTCACCCCCTTCAAGTTGCTGAGCAACATCTTCCATCACTAATGGCTGATTTTCAGGATTTTTAGAGCTGTTTGCGTGGCTCGCATCAATCATGATCTTGGGTGTCAAACCGGCTTTTTCAATCACTGCCGCTGCCGCCTGAATATGCTCAGCACTGTAGTTAGGACCGTCATTGCCACCACGTAAAATAATATGGCAGTCTTCGTTACCGCGAGTTCTGACAATCGCTGAGTGACCACCCTTGGTGACAGAAAGGAAGCTATGCGGACGAGAGGCGGCTTGAACAGCATCAACGGCAATTTTGACATTACCATCGGTACCATTTTTAAAACCTACCGGGCAAGATAGTCCGGAAGATAACTCACGATGCACCTGACTCTCCGTGGTACGAGCACCGATAGCGCCCCAAGAAACCAAGTCGGCCATGTACTGCGGGCTAATCATATCAAGGAACTCACAACCGGCCGGTAAACCCTTGGCATTAATATCGAGAAGCAGTTGGCGCCCAATGCGTAAGCCCTTGTTGATATTGTAGCTAGAGTCTAAATCAGGGTCATTAATCAACCCCTTCCAACCAACGGTAGTACGAGGCTTTTCAAAATAAACCCGCATCACGACCTCAAGCTCACCCTGATACTTGTCACGAGCAGCTTTTAATAAATCAGCATACTCAAGAGCTGCTTTGGTATCATGAATTGAACAAGGACCAACCACAACCAAAATACGGTCATCTTGATCGTGCAGAATCTTATGAATCGCTTGGCGTGAATCATGCACCACACTGGAAATCTCTGAGGAGCACGGAAACTCTCTCATCAAATGAGAAGGTGGGGTTAACTCACGGATTTCATCAATGCGTAAATCATCGGTATTGTATGACACCTTTATAACTCCAAATATCTAAATTTTTAATTTAATGGCTTTCTAAACAAGCATATTTATATTGTATTGCAACATAATGACTAAAACCATAATAATTGCCTTTTTTATATTATTTTTTAAGTAGTTAGGGCACTCTATTAATTTTAGCTATGGTGCTCTTTAATATAAACTATGCCGTACCGCCCACGGTCAAACCATCAATACGTATAGTTGGCATACCGACACCCACCGGCACACTTTGGCCCTCTTTGCCGCAAGTACCGACCCCCGGATCTAATTTTAGGTCATTGCCAATCATGGAAACCTGATTCATGGCCTCGATACCACTACCAATCAGGGTCGCCCCCTTGACCGGATAGGTCACCTTGCCATTTTCGATACGATAAGCGACTGAGGCGGAGAAAACAAACTTACCACTGGTAATGTCCACCTGACCGCCACCAAAATTCACAGCATAAATACCGTCTTCGACCGATTCAATAATTTCTTCCGGTGTTTTGTCACCTGCCACCATGTATGTATTAGTCATGCGTGGCATGGGCAAATGAGCATACGACTCGCGACGACCATTACCGGTGACCGGCGTGTCCATTAGGCGAGCGTTGAGTGTATCTTGCATATAACCGCGTAATACGCCATCTTCGATTAGCACGTTGTGCTGAGTCGGATTACCCTCATCGTCAACATTTAATGAGCCACGACGGTCGACCATGGTGCCATCATCAATGACGGTAACCCCTTTTGAGGCGACCTGTTCGCCAATGCGCCCGGAAAACACGCTAGAACCCTTGCGGTTAAAGTCACCCTCGAGACCATGACCTACTGCTTCATGTAATAGGATGCCCGGCCAACCTGAACCCAGCACCACAGTCATTTGACCTGCCGGGGCAGGACGCGCTTCCAGATTAATCAGGGCATCATCAACCGCACGATTAACGTACTCATCAATCAAGGTATCCGTAAAGTAATTCAGACCAAAACGACCGCCGCCGCCGGCTGAGGCACTTTCACGACGACCCTCTTGCTCAACAATCACGTGGACCGACAAACGCACCAAAGGACGCACATCAGCAACCAAGCGACCATCACTACCGGCCACTAACACTACATCACGAGTGGCGCCTAGAGCGGCCATGACCTGAATCACACGCGGATCACGAGCACGGGCAACACGCTCAACCTTTTCGAGTAACTCAACTTTTTCTTCGGCAGTCATGGAATCCAAAGGATCATCGGCGATATAGAGTTGATGAGCCTCCGACTGCTTGGACTGCACCTGAATCGCGCGATCCTTAGGGCCATGAGCGGCAATCGTCTTGACCGTGGTCGCCGCCTCCAGTAAAGCCTCGGGCGACAGTTTATCGGAGTAAGCAAAAGCGGTTTTTTCATCAACCACTGCACGCACGCCGACGCCTTGGTCAATATTAAAAGAGCCGGACTTTACAATACCCTCATCAAGCGACCAACTCTCACTATTGCTGTATTGGAAATAGAGATCGGCATAATCGACTTGATGACTGAACATCTCTGCCATCGCACTCTCTAGATGGCTCTCATCAAGCCCCCAAGGATCCAATAACAATGACTTGGCAATATCCATTGAGCTCTGCTGACTCGGCACTAATAACTGTGTCGCCAACTGAGGCTCTTTAATTTGGGTTTTTAAATTCATGTAAATTTAACTCTTTTAAATCTGTGTCATATGCTGCTATTGCAGACTGCTATTATTAATTGTTGGTGTCTGTGTCCCGCTCTGTGGCACTCGCTGAGCACCAAGCCCGGAATAGGCGCCTAAACCCGCTCCCGGCTCGTCCAGATCAAAGACAACCTCTCTAATCTGTGCGCTCTGACCCGGGTAACCGTCAAAGACAGCGGCCATCAAATAAGGCATCACTTGAACCATAGGCGCTTGACTGCTAGCGGCGACCGTTGACTGATAGACACTTTGACCATCAGAGCGGCGACTTATCAGCACCTGTAAAATGTAATAATTATAGTTTACTTGACGCACACTAGAACCATAATGCATGCGCGGATAGAACATCATACCGCCATGAAAACGACTACTCGGCCAATACCCAAAGCCCATATAGGGGTAAAAATAAAAAGGATCGTAATCGTAATCACGCACTAATTGCTGACGACGTTCAGTGGTGTAATTAAAATTAACCAGATAATCGGCATTTTTTTCTGAGGCCGCTTGATATAAACCAGTGCGGTGCATATTTTGCTGCAATAAGTTAGCATAAGCGCTGCGCTCAAGATTTTGTGTGTCCGGATTTTTGATGACATAACTACCACCTGAACCGGCACCACCCAATTGTTGGAACACCTCTTGACGAACAGTAAAGGTATTGCTACTAGCACATGCTGTTAAAAACACGACCAAAGAAGCCGCTAACAAGCGCCAGGATCGTTGTAATTTAAAATTTTTCATCGCTCTATCCTACGAAGTAAGAAAGCCTAATCAATTGTATAAGATTTACTGTCTTAATAATTTCTTTATGAAATTTACCCTGATAAACTTTCTATGCTATTTAGTACCTTGTACGATTAACTTATAATAGCCAAATCATTACAAAGCGCTTAACAACTTATAGATGAATGTTATGACCGAAAAACAATCCGCCACCATTTTCCGCCAAGATTATCAAAGCTATCCCTTTGAGATTACTAAAGTCAGCTTAGAGTTCAATTTAGAAGCTGAAAAAACACAAGTTAACAGTGTGTTGCAGGTAAAAAGCAAAAGCGACACACCTCAGCATATGTTTTTGCACGGTGAAGAACTTGAACTTATCGAGGTCTCTCGCAACGGTGCGCTGCTTGGAGAAAATGACTACCACCTAGATGAGGCCGGTTTAACAATTTTCAATTGCAGCGGTGACTTTGAACTCGCCATCAGCTGCAGCAACCAACCCGATAGCAACAAAACCCTGATGGGACTGTATCGTTCCGGGGATTATTTTTATACGCAATGTGAGGCCGAAGGTTTTAGACGGATAACCTTTTACCCTGATAGGCCGGATGTGATGAGTGAATTCGAGGTTACTTTACGAGCCCCCAAAGACGCTTATCCTATTTTACTATCTAATGGCAATTTGCTGAGCCAAGAGGATTTATCTGATGGTTATCATCAGGCGATCTGGCACGATCCCTTTAGAAAACCGGCCTATTTATTTGCCTTGGTTGCCGGTGATTTTGATCTACGAGAAAAAACAATCACCATCGCTGATGGTCGCGATGTCCTATTACAGATTTACAGTGACCAGGGCACCTATCGCCAGACCGAATGGGCACTCGACTGTCTGGAGCGCTCGATCCGTTGGGATGAGACGCGCTTTAATTTAAGTCTGGACTTAGAACGCTTTATGATTGTGGCGGTTGGTGATTTCAATATGGGTGCCATGGAGAATAAAGGCTTAAATATTTTTAATACAGCCTATGTCTTAGCCGAGCCGCAAACTGCAACCGATGCTAATTATGCCGGCATTGAGTCTGTGATTGGTCATGAGTACTTCCACAACTGGACCGGCAACCGAGTGACCTGTCGTGACTGGTTCCAATTAAGCCTAAAAGAGGGCTTGACGGTTTTTAGAGACCAAGAATTCTCGGCAGATATGATGAGCATCGGCTTAACTGAAGAAGCAGCTAAAACCGCCCGCGCGGTTAAGCGTATTGATGATGTCACGGTTCTCAAAACGCACCAGTTCCCCGAAGACGCCAGTCCCATGTCACACCCTATTCGTCCAAACAGTTATGAAGAAATCAGTAATTTCTACACCCATACTATTTATGAAAAAGGCGCTGAAGTTATTCGCATGCTGCATACGATTCTCGGTGAGGAGGGTTTCCAACAAGGCATTAGGGAGTATTTTCGTCGTCACGATGGTCAAGCCGTCACCTGCGATGACTTTGTCAATGCGATGGAGTGGGCTTATCAACAAACTGATACTGAAGCCGATTTAAGTATTTTTAGACGTTGGTACCAACAAGCCGGCACACCTAAGGTCTCGATACAATCCCAGTACGATGCAGACGCCAAAACCTTGACACTACGTATGCAACAATCATGCCCTAAAGTGGGTGTAGAAACACTGGCAGCCGATTATGAAAAACAGCCATTCCACATACCTATTGCGGTCGCCCTACTAGATAAAGAGGGCAAGGCAATGGCATTCGAATTTAATGGCGGTCACTATGATGAGGTGTTGCTGCATTTAACTGAAGAATCACAAGAGCTTGTATTTGAACGAGTCGATCGTGAGCCCATCCTCTCTTTACTGCGCAATTTTTCAGCGCCGGTGATCATTGACTACGATTACGAACAGGATGAACTGATGCTGCTAGCTGCTCATGACAGCGATCATTTTAATCGTTGGGATGCGGTGCAAATCATAGCAGGCGACGAAATTAAACGCTTATATGAACTAGATAATCTGAGCGACTATGACTATAAAACACTACCTGTTGATCCACAGTTAATTGAGCTATGGCGTCGTAATCTGCTTGATCCGGCCCTAGATGCAGCCTATCGTACAGTCTTATTGACCTTACCCAGCATCAAAATCATGTTGGAACAAATCGAAGCCGTGGATCCTCAGCGTTTGGCGCAAAGCTATGATTTTTTAAAACAGGCCTTGGCTTATCAGCTTAAAGATCAATGGTGGAGCAGCTATGTTGAGCTGAATATCGATGCGCCTTATAAGATGAATGCCATTGAGGCCGGCCGCCGTAGTCTTAAAAACTTAGCCTTAACACAACTCGTTGCGATTCAGGATGCTCAGGCAATCAAAGCCGCCGAAGCACAGTTTGACTCGGCAGACAACATGACCGATCGCTTGGCCTCTCTTGCTGCCCTTGTTAATTACAGCGATACTAGTTGCGATTGCTTGCCATTAAATAAATTTTATGAGTCCTACCAACACAATGCGCTGGTCGTCGACAAATGGTTTGCGCTTCAAGCCTCTTCACGTCAAAGCGAACTAAAAGATATTAAAGGACTAATGGCGCATCCGGCTTTTAATCTCACTAATCCTAACCGTGCTCGTGCGCTAATTTTCCAGTTTTGCTTGAATAATATCCGAGGCTTCCACCGTCCGGACGGTAAGTCCTATCTATTCTGGGCTGACCAGGTGTTGCAAATCGATGAATTCAATCCCGAGATTGCTGCGCGCTTAGCCCGCGTCATGGACAATTGGACGCATTATGCGGAGCCTTATCAATCATTGATGAAAGAGGCTTTAGAAAAAATTATTGTCCAACCGGACATTTCTAAGAATTTACGTGAGGTTGTGAGCAAGACCTTAAGTATCGCGCGCTAAAGATTAAACATTTTATTGGAATTTTATTTAGGAAAAACCATGTCAAATAAAACTTTTTCTGATTATTTGGCTTTATTACAGAGTCAAAATCATATCAATCAAGAACTAGCGGGACTCCTGCTGTCTGTCGCAGACTCTTGTAAAACCATTAGCAACAAAGTGGCTAAAGGTGCCCTTGCCGGGGTTTTGGGAACCTTAGGATCGGAAAACGTACAGGGTGAAGTTCAAAAAAAGCTGGACGTGATTGCCAATGATATTTTATTGGAAGAAAATGAGCGTAGCGGCTTTTTAGCAGGCATGGCTTCTGAGGAAATGGATGAGTTTTACAGTCTTAAAGATGCTCCCCAAACAGGCAACTACTTATTACTTTTTGACCCGCTTGACGGCTCATCAAATATTGATATTAATGCCTCTATCGGGACGATTTTCTCGATTTTAAATTCGCCAAATAACGCAGCCGAACTCATCGAAAAGGATTTTTTACAAGCAGGTCACAAACAAGTGGCTGCCGGTTATGCCATTTATGGCCCGCAAAGCATCCTGATTCTGACTGTAGGTCAAGGCGTTGTTGGCTTTACTTTTGATAGAGAAGACAACGAGTGGTACCTGACTCATGAGCAAATCACTATCCCGGAAGACACCCAAGAGTTTGCCATTAATATGTCAAACTACAGGCATTGGGCGAGTCCGGTACGTGACTACATTGACGACTGTCTAGCCGGCACCAGCGGACCTCGCGAAAAAAACTTCAATATGCGTTGGATCGCCTCAATGGTCGCTGACGTTCATCGCATCTTGATGCGCGGTGGTGTCTTTATGTATCCTTGGGATGCGCGTGAACCAAATAAAGCCGGCAAATTACGCCTTATGTACGAAGCCAATCCGATGAGCTTTTTAGTTGAACAAGCCGGTGGTGCATCGACCGACTGCCAGCAACGGATTTTGGATATTCAACCGGCAGAACTACATCAACGGGTCAGTGTTTGCTTAGGCTCTAAAAATGAAGTTGAACAGGTGATGAAATACCACCTGGACAAGCAAGCCTAAGAAGTTAATAAACTAAATTTTTAGGCTTAATAGATCATAAAAAGCAGCTTAATTATATTTAAAGCTGCTTTTTTAGTTTAGGGTTAAAGATTTTGAAATTAATCGATGGTCAAGATTGTTGAACCGGTGGTACGACCGGCACCCAGCGCTTCATGAGCTTGGGCCACATCAATCAGCGGGACTTTCTGATCAATACGAACCTTGATATTGCCCGACACTACTTGCTCAAAGAGCTCATCAGCGGCCTCTTGCATGGCTTCACGGGTACTGACATAGGCAGCCACTGAAGGACGAGTTACATACAGCGAGCCCTTGGTTGCGAGAATGCCTAAATTGACCCCAGTAACCGCACCTGAAGCATTACCATAACTGACTAATAAACCGCGTGGCTTTAAGCAATTAAGTGAGGTCTCAAAAGTGTCTTTACCCACACCATCATAAACCACCGGTAATTTTTCGCCCTTGGTCAACTCAAGTACTCGTGCCACCACATCTTCTTCACGATAATTGATCATCTCCCAAGCACCATGCTCTTTAGCTAAAGCAATTTTCTCAGCACTCGACGCTGTACCAATCACTTTAACCCCCAACGCTTTGGCCCATTGGGTCGCAATCAAACCGACCCCACCGGCGGCTGCGTGCAATAAAATCGTCTCACCCGATTGCACTCGGTAAGTTTGGCGCAACAAATACCATGCGGTGAGGCCCTTAAGCATGATAGCAGCACCCTCTTCAAAAGAGATTTGCTCCGGCAACTTAACTACTTGGAAGGCAGGCATATTACGTACTAGGGCGTAAGCACCGATCGGACTCTGGCCATAAGCCACACGATCACCTACCTGTAGATGCGTAACCTCACTGCCGACTGCAGTCACCACACCACTTGCTTCAAAGCCTAAACCATGAGGTAAGGGATTATCATAAAGGCCGGTGCGAAAATAAATATCGATAAAGTTAAGACCAACTGCTTTATGTTCAATTTGTACCTCGTGCGCCGCCGGTGCCTCAACCACCGTATCGACCCACTCCATCACAGCCGGTTCACCGTGGGTCTTAATCTCAATTCTCTTTGTTTGTATACTCATAAAAAACTCTCCTTAAGCTAGTACCTTGATGAGGGGGTGTTCAAGATAGTAATTTTTAACATGTTTCTGATTTATGGTAACGATTAATCCTACTGAGGCTATCTATTACTGTCTTATCAAGCGCATTAGATGTAAACTGATGTTAATAAAAAAATTATATTAATAGTAGCATGCTCGGCTTCAACCGCTTGCTATCATTAAGCCCAAAAAGATGATGAAACATATTAAATTATCACTTAATTCAACAGCGACTACCGATCAAAACATTGGTAATATACTGCGTTTAGTCCACAAGACCATCAATGAGCAGCTTGACGAGGGCTTACTACCTCTAGGCCTCACCGGTGCTCAGTGGCGTCCTATTGTGTTATTGGATACCGGCCATGTCAATACGGCCGCTGAATTAGCAGATACTATCGGTGTTGATACCGGTGCGATGACACGCACGCTTAATCGGTTAGAAGCCAAGGGCTTAATCACACGACAACGCTCCGAAAAAGATAAACGCGTTGTTGAACTCGCCTTAACTGAGAAAAGCCTGCATTTGCGAACTGAAATTCTTAAGGCCATTGAACAAATCCTCAACCAATTTTTTGCTTGCTTAAGCAAAGAAGAATTTGAGCTGTACACTAAACTCAATCAGAAACTGGTTCAACATAATTTACCTGAGGCTTATGCCCTCATATTCCCTCAAGAAGTCGCACAGAAATAAGTCAAAAACCGCGATTGATCATAAAGAGGATGGTAGTCCCTACCATCCTCTTTGTGATTTATGTGGGTTGATTAAAAACTAAGCGCTAGCGACGCTTGCCACCTATTAGCGAACCCAAGACCCCACGAATTAGATTTCTGGTAATTCGACGAGCCTCGTTTTTGGCTACCTGCTCCACTAAACCTTCGCGACGACCACCACGAGGGCCGGTTGAACCAAGTAAAGCATCTCTGAGCATACCGCTAATACCACTACCGCCTTGGGCCTGTTTCTCAGCTGCTACTGACTCTTGAGCAGCCTCATCAGCACGACGATTGAGGACTTCATAGGCTGATTCTCGATCAAAGGATTGATCGTATTTATTAGTAAAAGGTGAACTCGCACGAACGCGCGCAATTTCTTCATCAGTCGCTAAACCAATGCGACTACCCGGCGCAAACATCCACACCCTTTCGGTCGGTGTAGGAATCCCTTTGGGGTCTAAAAATGACACTAAGGCCTCACCCACACCCAACTCGGTAATTGACTGTTGAATATCAAGCGGTGGATTCGGTCGCATGGTATCAGCTGCTGTTTTAACCGCACGTTGGTCACGTGGTGTGTATGCACGTAACGCATGTTGCACACGATTACCTAATTGACCCAGCACCGTCTCAGGAATATCCAATGGATTTTGCGTAATAAAGTAGACCCCAACGCCTTTGGAGCGAATTAAACGCACGACTAACTCAATACGATCCAATAAGGCCTTTGGAGCGCTATCAAACAAAACATGGGCCTCATCAAAAAAGAAAACGAGCTTTGGCTGCTCCAAATCCCCTACTTCCGGTAAATGATCAAATAACTCAGCCAATAGCCATAATAAGAAAACGCCATAGAGACGGGGCGACTGCATTAACTTGTCGGCAGCTAGAATATTTACCATGCCTTGGCCCTGAGCATTAGTACGCATCAAGTCAAAAACATCCAGCATGGGTTCGCCAAAAAACTGATCAGCTCCCTGTACCTCAAGCTCTAATAAAGCGCGCTGAATCGCCCCGACCGAGGCGGGCGCTATATTGCCGTAGGTCGCTCGAAGTTCACGCGCATTGTCCGAGACAAACTGCAGCATAGAACGCAAATCCTTAAGATCCAGCAGCAGCAAGCCTTCATCATCAGCCAATTTAAAACAAATATTTAAAATACCGGTCTGGGTTTCGTTTAAGCCCATCACTCGCGCCAGTAAGAGCGGGCCCATATCGCTGATGGTAGCGCGCACCGGATGCCCTTTTTCACCGAAGACATCCCAAAACACAGTAGGACAAGCACCAAACTGAGGCGCCGGTAAACCTAGTTTATCTAAGCGTTTCTGCAAACCATCGCTCATCGCGGAGGATTGAGAAATACCAGATAAATCGCCCTTTACGTCAGCTAGAAAAACCGGCGTACCGATTTTCGAGAAAGCCTCTGCCATCAATTGCAAAGTAACGGTTTTACCCGTACCGGTAGCTCCCGTAATACAACCGTGACGGTTGGCTAATTTAGGCTGTAAAACAACGTCAGATTCAGGGTTACGTCCAAAAGCAATCGGCTCAAGCATAAAGAGATCCTCTTAAAAAGGCTATAATCTAGGCTATTCTATAAAATATTGCGCTATTCAAGGTAAAATCTAAGCACAATAAAAATACTTCAAAATTAATACTAATAATATATCCCATCAGTTTAACCTTTTTTTATTAATAGAACATTATGGCAGGTCATAGTAAATGGGCGAATATCCAGCACCGCAAAGGTCGCCAGGACGCCAAACGAGGCAAAATTTGGACCAAAATCATTCGTGAGATCACAGTCGCTGCACGTGCAGGCGGCTCAGACCCCGAAGTCAATCCACCCTTGCGTTTAGCCATGGACAAGGCCAACGCAAGCAATATGCCCAAAGACAATATTAACCGCGCAATTCAACGTGGCGCCGGCGCAGCCGATGGCGATGACTACGAATTTGCGCGCTACGAGGGGTATGGCGTAGCAGGTGCAGCCGTTATTGTTGATTGTATGACTGACAATCGTCAGCGTACCGTATCCGATGTTCGTCACGCGTTAACTAAAAATGGCGGCAATCTCGGCACCGATGGCTCCGTGACCTTTATGTTTGATCATGTAGGTCAGTTTCTTTTCGGCCCCGATGTTGATGAAGAACAAATTATGGAAGTTGCTCTAGAAGCCGGCGTTGAGGATATCGAAACCGACGAAGACGGTTTAACCGAAGTGATTTCAGCGCCAACCAATTTCGCTCAAGTCCGCGATGCCTTCAAGGCAGCCGGTCTTGAACCTGAGCTCGCGGAAATTATTATGCGACCTCAAAATGAAATTGAACTAAGCGATGAAGACGGTGCAACCATGCAGAAAATCATCGATATGCTAGAAGACTTGGACGACGTGCAAAAAGTCTATACCAATGCTGTTTTCAACGAAGAAGAAGCAGTTTAATAATTAATAATTTAATCTTAAAAGAGTTTTAACAAAATCCTTATGAATATTTTAGTGATTGGTGGTGGCGGCCGTGAGCATGCCATGGCGTGGTGTTTTTCTAAATCCCCAACTGCGGATAAGGTCTTTGTTGCCCCTGGCAATGGCGGTACAGCGCGCTCCGAGCGCCTTAGCAATGTGGATCTTAAAACACCTGAAGAATTGCTACAGTTTGCCAAAGACAATCAAGTCGCTTTGACTGTGGTCGGTCCTGAAGCGCCTTTAGCGGCCGGTGTGGTTGATGTCTTCCGCGCCGAGGGCTTATCCATTTTCGGACCGACTCAAGCGGCCGCCCAATTAGAAAGTTCCAAGGATTTTGCCAAAGCCTTTATGATACGTCATCAGATTCCAACAGCGGCCTATGCCAGTTTCACTGAAGCTGAACCGGCGCATGCCTATGTAGAGCAACACGGTGCACCGATTGTTATTAAGGCCGATGGTCTAGCTGCCGGCAAGGGCGTGGTGGTTGCCATGACTTTAGAAGAGGCTCACCAAGCAATTGACGATATGTTAGGCGGTCAATTTGGTGAGGCCGGGGCCTTAGTAGTTATCGAGGAGTTCTTGGAGGGTGAGGAAGCAAGCTTTATCGTGATGTGCGATGGCAAAACCATCCTACCCTTAGCCTCAAGCCAGGATCATAAGCGTCAATTAGATGGCGATAAGGGTCCAAACACCGGCGGTATGGGCGCTTACTCCCCGGCCCCTATTGTCAATGACATTATTCATGAGCGCATCCTACGCGAAGCGGTAATCCCGACTATCGAGGGCATGCAGGCAGACGGCATCGAATACACCGGCTTCTTATATGCCGGCGTAATGATTGGCGAAGGTGATGACGAAACGCGTCCGATTAAGGTCTTAGAGTTTAACTGCCGCTTGGGTGATCCGGAAACTCAACCAATTCTGATGCGCATCAACAATGACTTTGTGCAGCTCTTTGAAGCTGCTACCCAGGGCAATCTGGATCAAGTTCAAATGAACTGGGATCCACGCAGTGCGATTGGCGTAGTCTTAGCTTCTCATAATTACCCGGCCGATCCTCGCGTCGGTGATGCTATTAGCGGCCTACCCGAAGATAGCAATGAGGTGATGGTGTTTCATGCCGGTACCAAACAAGTGGATGGCGAAATCCTGACCTCGGGGGGACGTGTGCTTTGCGTGACCGCGGTCGGTGAAAGCATCGAAGAGGCACGTGAAAAGGCTTATAGCGCCATTGACGGTATCAAATTTGACGGCATGCAATTCCGTCAAGATATCGCCTGGCGAGCTATTAAATGACTGCCCGCCCTAAGATAGGTTTATTGGGTGGCAGCTTTAATCCTATCCACAAAGCGCATATTAAATTAGCACTTAGTGCTTTGGAACAACTGCCTTTAAAACACGTCGAACTACTGCCGGCGGGTCAACCTTGGCAAAAAGACAGTTTATCGGTGAGCGCTGAGCATCGACTGGAGATGCTTAAAATCGCCGCCGAGGGTCATCCGCAAATTCTTTTCAACACCATGGAAATTGAACGCGATGGCCCCACTTATACTATTGATACGGTTAATCAATTAGACGATGATGTCGATTATTATTGGCTTATGGGCACCGATCAATTACAAAACTTTCCGACCTGGAACGGTTGGCAAGAAATTATGCAAAAATTAACCTTGGTGGTTGCTAAACGTCCGGATTACCCCTCTGAGATCCCAGAAATCATGCTAGCAGCACAGCTACCCGGTAAAGAAATCATTCAGATCGACTTTGATGAAATTGATATCTCTTCTACCGAAGTACGTGAACGCTTAGCAAATAATCAAGACGTCAGCGATTATGTACACCCCGAGGTGATACGATATATTAAAGAGCATCATCTTTATAAGAATTAAAACAAGTACCTTTTATAGGACTGACAAAGGACATTATTTAAACTATGCAATTAAACAAAATGCAACGCTTAGTGATTGATGCACTAGAAGACGCTAAGGCTCAAGACATTAAGGTTTTCAATACCACCGAGTTGACCGGTTTATTTGACCGCGTGATCATTGCCAGTGGTACCTCCAATCGTCAAACTCGCTCCTTGGCTCGTAGTGTTTATGATGCGGCTCGCGAGAAAAAACTGGATGTACTCTCAATTGAGGGCGAGGACACCGGCGAATGGGTTGTTTTAGATTTGGGCGATATTGTGGTGCATTGTATGCAGCCGGCAATCCGTCAATACTACAATCTGGAAGCGATTTGGGGTCAAAAACCGGTTCGTGTCAAACTGCTACCTCAATCTCAATTAGTGCCTTCTGTGAATCAGGGCTTTGATCCGATGCAACCATCTGAAGATTAATGAAAATCACTGTCATTGCTGTTGGTCACCGCATGCCGGATTGGGTCAAAACCGCTTGGGATGATTATGCCAAGCGCTTACCTAACGACTGCAGCATCGAATTAAAAGAAGTTAAGGCAGAGCCCAGAACCACCGGCAAAACCCCTACACAGATGATGGCAGCAGAGGCGAAACGCATACAAACCGCTATTCCTGCGCGTAGCTTAGTCATTGTACTGGACGAAAACGGTCACGACCTCAGTACCAAAAAACTCGCTACCATGCTCGATGACTGGATGGCGAACCAACAAGATATTGCCTTGATTATCGGTGGACCGGATGGTATTGATGCTGATTTTAAAAACAGTATTTCGCAAAAAATTCGCTTATCGTCACTCACCCTTCCCCATCCTATGGTGCGCGTGTTATTGGTAGAGCAAATTTATAGGGCGTGGTCAATCCTGAACAATCACCCCTACCATCGAGAATAGTTTCAATTACACCATGCAACTTCCGTCTATTTATTTAGCCTCGGCAAGTCCGAGACGCCACGAACTTTTAAAGCAAATAGGGGTTCCACACGACGTCTTGCGTGTGCCGGAGCCGGAGGGTCAAGAAGATGAGCCTATTCTGCCGGCAGAAGCTCCCGAAGACTACGTTATCCGCACCGCTCGAGAAAAAGCCCAACGCGCTCTTGACTATGTCAAGCAAGAAGCCAAGGCTTTGACCCAGCGTCCTATTTTAGCTGCCGATACCTGCGTCATGATACATGGGCAAGTGATTGATAAAGCGCACTCTAGGGACGATGTTCGTCAAAGTCTTAACATACTTTCGGGTCAAGCGCATGAAGTACATACGCATATTGTGTTAGTGACTCCCGAGCGTCGACTTGAAAGAACCAGTATCAATAAAATCATCATGCGCAAACTAAGTGATGTGGAGATAGAACATTATGTTTCCAGCGACGAAGGACTGGGCAAAGCTGGAGGCTATGCGATTCAAGGTTTAGGTGCTATGCTTATCGAAAGACTTGAAGGCAGCTTCACTGGTGTTGTGGGTTTGCCCTTAAGCGATACTTGGGAGCTTTTGCACGCGCTAGCGGATTAGTTTATAGCTCATCACCTCAATTTAGGTTCAAACTATGGATGAACAAGTCTTAGCAGCGATGAATAAATGGCCTAATGTGCCTGCAGCTTATGGTTGGTTATCACTTAATGAGCGAGGTTTATGGCGTTTTCATCACCAAGGTGATTTTGCAGCCGACCCCGCTGGTGATACCATTGAAAACCGCCAACTCATCGATTTTCTGGGGCGAAATTACACCGTTAATGATCGTGGCGAGTGGTATGTTCAAAATGGCCCTCAAAAAGCCTATGTCACCCTCCCTCACGCGCCACTGATTCTTTTCTATAATAATTCCCAAACAACTCTCAGCACCCATCATGATCACACGGTAAGTACTATCAAACAATGGTATTTCTCAAATGATGGACGCATTTTTGCGCAAACAGATCTCGGCGCTGCCATGCTGAGCGGTCGTGATGCACCGGCTTTTATTGAAGATGCACGAGTGCTTGAAGAAGACAACTCGATTCGCGAACTGGATACTCATGACATTGAGGCTGTAGCAATGGGTAAAGAAATCACCCTTAGTTTAAACACACGTGAATCAAACTTAACCGCGCCTTGTCTCTACCTGGAAAGCAACAAAGCCGAGGAAATCCTCGGCTTTGTAAGTCAGCCAAAACCCTAAAAAGGATGACGGCTGGTCTTGAACAAAACTAATAATTAACCGAAACGACCGGTAATATAGTCCTGTGTTTCTTTGCGACGTGGTTTAACAAACATCTGATCGGTCTCACCAAACTCAATTAACTCACCTAAATACATATAGGCAGTGTAATCAGAACAGCGTGCAGCCTGTTGCATGTTGTGAGTAACGATAGCGACCGTGTAGTCTTTTTTCAACTCGGAAATTAACTCTTCAATTTTGACTGTTGAAATCGGGTCAAGAGCTGAACACGGCTCATCAAGCAGTAAAACTTCAGGCTTAACAGAAATACCGCGAGCAATACATAAACGTTGTTGCTGACCACCGGATAAACTATGACCGCTCTGACCTAGTTTGTCCTTGACCTCACCCCAAAGAGCAGCTTTTTGTAAAGCCCACTCAACACGTTCGTCCATATCAGGTTTACTTAAACTTTCGAATAAGCGCACACCAAAAGCGATGTTGTCGTAAATGCTCATTGGGAATGGTGTTGGTTTTTGGAAAACCATACCGACCTTTGCGCGCAACAAAGAGATATCGGTTTCACTGGTCAACAGATTCTCACCATCCATGTTAAGCTCGCCCTCGGCGCGTTGGCCGGGATAAAGCTCAAACATACGATTGAAGGTACGCAATAAAGTTGATTTACCACAACCTGAAGGACCAATAAAGGCGGTAACTTTGTTGCGGGCAATACGCATATTGACGTTTTTGATAGCGTGGAATTTACCGTAGTAGAAGTTTAAATCCTTAACCTCTAACTTAGTATCTTCCGGAGATACTAAATCTAATTCCGCTTGGGTAATTTGTGCTGGCGCTAGAGTGTCCATTTTAAAATCCTAAAATCTTTTCTGAAAATTATTTTTCACGGGTTAGTAATCGGGCAACAATATTTAAACCTAAAACCAATAAAGTAATAAAGGTTGCACCTGCCCAAGCTAACTGGTTCCAGTCATTAAACGGACTGGCGGCGAACTGATAAATCGTCACCGGTAGGTTGGCCATTGGTTGGTTCATATTCCAAGACATGAATTGATTATTTAGGGCAGTAAATAATAGCGGCGCTGTCTCACCCAAAATACGGGCAACGGCTAATAAAACACCTGTAATAATTCCCGATAAAGCCGCACGATAACAGATTGATAAAATCATGCGGTATTTAGGACAGCCTAAAGCAACCGCTGCTTCACGCAAACTATTTGGAATTAATAAGAGCATATTGTCAGTCGTTCTAACAACTACCGGAATAACCAGTATCGCTAATGCTAGTGAGCCTGCCCAACCTGAATAGTGACCAATTTGAGAAACATAAATTGAATAGATAAACAAACCAATCACAATCGAAGGCGCAGATAACAACACATCATTTAAGAAGCGAGTTGCAGGAGCTAACCAACCACGATCACCATATTCGGCTAAGTAAGTACCGGCAAGAATACCAATAGGTGTACCGATTACTGTAGCCACCGCAGACATCATCACTGAACCGACGATGGCATTAGCTAGACCACCCTGTCCGCCAGGGCCGGGAGTGACTTTGGTAAATAAATCCATGGATAAGGAACCACCGCCCTTAATTAACAGGGTACCGATAATCCAGAATAACCAGAACAGACCAAAGGCCAGAGTCATTAAAGAGAGTGTTAACATCACACGGTTGACCGTACGACGTTTTTTATAAATTTTATTCCCGTTATGTAAAACCGATGCAATCGGTTGACGAGATACTGTAGAAACATTAGAAGTCATTTGATTACTCACTATGTCTTAGTGCCTTGGCTCTTATCCATGCGATACAACATCCAGCGAGATAAGCTGAGAACCACAGTTGTGATCAAGAATAAAATCAAGCCTAATTCAATCAATGCAGCCAACTGCAAACCTGAGGCCTCGTTAAACTCATTGGCAATCGCCGAAGCAATCGAGTTGGACGGTGCAAAAATACTGTTAGGTGTACGGAAAGCATTACCAATCACGAATGTCACTGCCATGGTTTCACCCAAAGCACGACCTAAACCAAGCATAATGCCGCCAATCACACCACCCTTGGTGTAAGGTAGAACAACTTTCCACATCACTTCCCAAGTGGTCGCACCTAAGCCGTAAGCGGATTCCTTAAACATAGCCGGTACCACGCTGAAGACGTCGCGCATAACCGATGCAATATAAGGAATAATCATGATTGATAAAATCAGACCGGCAGTAAACAGACCAATACCCATCGGCGGACCGGCAAACAATTGGTTTAACACCGGGATTGGCGCAAAGAAATTAATCAAGTGAACTTGAATGTATTTTTGGAATAAGGGGACAAATACAAATAAACCCCACATACCATAAATAATCGAAGGAATAGCGGCGAGCATCTCGACTGCAATCCCCAAAGGACGCTTAATCCAGGCAGGTGCTAATTCAGTCAAGAACATCGCAATACCGAATGACGCCGGCACAGCAATAATCAGAGCGATACCTGCGGTGACCAACGTACCGATAATAGGCACTACCGCACCAAACTGATTCTGTACAGGATTCCAGTCAGTGCTGAATAAAAAAGAAAATCCGAAGGCCTGAATCGAGTCCCAGCTACCGTAAACTAACGATAGCATGATGGCTGCCAGTAAAATAAATACGAAAAACGCAAAGAAACGAGCAGCATTAGCAAAAATCATATCTGCTAAACCGACTCCTCTTTTGCCGGGGGAAGGTGGTAAACTCTTCGACACCGTAGCCTCTTTAGTTAGGGTTGAAGACCTACTATCATTGACAATAGTTTCTGAATATGTCGACATCAGCAATCCAGTGAAAAGACTTATAAGCACAATGCTTAAATATACAATTACTACTATTTATTTAAGATTTTTTACAACTGAAATACAGAAAGTCGGACAGCAAATTATAACACCCACTGCCCGACCCTCTAGTGGTTAAGCAATTTCCCTAGTTTTTTCGCTAGGGCACTTAACCTTGTCATTTTAGTTTGGTTTAATCTAGTAATTAATAATTACTTAGTCCAAACTGCAGAACCGTCAGCTGCTTTAACATCAGTAGCCCAAGCAGCGCGAACAGCATCACTTACTTCTTTAGGAAGAGGTACGTAATCTAATTCAGAAGCCATCTCGGCACCGTTTTCCCAAGCCCAGTTGAAGAAATCCATAGTGGCTTTAGTTTGCTCAGGCTTATCAGCTACCTTGTGTAACAAGATGAAAGTAGCTTGTGTAATAGGCCAAGATTGAGCACCCGGCTCGTGATTAAGAACAACGCCCATACCAGGAGCAGAAGCCCAGTCAGCGTTAGCAGCGGCAGCCGCGAAAGAAGACTGCTCAGGCTGAACGAATTCACCTTCACGGTTCTGTAACTGAGTCCAAGATAAGTCGTTTTGCTTAGCGTAAGCATACTCAACATAACCGATTGAGTTAGCTAATTGACGAACGTAACCGGCAACACCTTCGTTACCCTTACCGCCTTGACCAACAGGCCAGCTAACAGCTTTACCTTCGCCTACTTTTTCTTTCCACTCTTCAGAAACCTGAGATAAGTAGTTAGTCCAACCGAAAGTAGTACCTGAACCGTCAGAACGGTGAACTACGATGATGTCAGCGTTAGGTAACTTTAAACCGTCGTTTAAAGCAACAATTGCAGCGTCATCCCACTTAGTGATTTTACCTAAGAAGATGTCAGCTAGAATAGTACCGGTTAATTTCAACTCACCTGGTTTGATACCGTCAACGTTGATAACAGGAACTGTACCACCGATAACAGCTGGGAACTGAAGTAAGTTAGTTTCGGCTAATTTCTCACCAGATAGTGGGTCATCAGAAGCACCGAAATCGACAGTTTTAGCAATAATTTGTTGCTGACCACCACCAGAACCAATAGACTGGTAGTTAATTTGGTTACCAGTTGCTGAGTGGTACTCAGAAGCCCACTTTGCATAAATAGGGTACGGGAAAGAAGCGCCGGCACCGGTTACGGAAGCTGCTTGTACTGAGAAAGCTGCAGCACCTAAAGCAACTGCTAATGTAACGCGTGAAAAAGCTTGTTTTAACATGATCATCCTTTTGATTTCAGGTTATGAATATCTGTTTGTAAATTAGATAAAGAAAATACTTTGGTGTTTTCATCTACAAGCAAAATTGTACAAAGCACATATTACAAGAATATTACACCTACAAAAGCATTTAAATTGAAACCCTTTGTGGTTTTAAAACAGCATTGCAATCTCTTTTAAAACAAATTCTTAGGTACAATAGTCACATTATTTCAACACCGCTTATCTATGGATAATAATAATTTACTTGCCGCTGTAGACTTGGGCTCTAACAGCTTCCGCCTATCTGTAGGGCGCATCGAAGAGCGCAATGGCGCAGCCTATGTTTTTGCCATTGACCGCCTCAAAGAGACTGTTCGTCTCGCCGCCGGCCTAGACGACGACAAACTATTAAGTGATGAAGCAATTGACCGTGCCGTTGATGTCTTAAATCGTTTTTCCGAACGCATTCAAGATTTCCATCCACACCAAGTGCGCGCAATCGCCACCAACACTTTCAGGGTCGCTAAAAATCGCGAAACCCTCCTTCAGCGTGCCGAAACCGCTTTAGGCTTCCCAATCGAAGTGGTCTCCGGCCCTGAGGAGGCTCGCTTAGTTTTCTCTGGTGTGGCGCATGAGCTACCGGTTTCAGAAAAAAATCGCTTTGTCATCGATATCGGTGGTGGTTCGACTGAATTTATTATTGGTCGAGGCTACCAATCTTTATTAGTTAAATCTTTACCCATTGGCTGTGTCTCCTTCACTAAAATGTATTTTCCGGGTGGCATGGTTACCGCTGAAGCCTTTAAAAAAGCTGAGATCAATGCTCGTGAGGAGATTCAAGTACTCAGCAGAAGCTTCCGCCATCTGGGTTGGGCAGAGGCTTTCGGCTCATCAGGTACGGCCAAAGCCTTAGTTGCTGTTTTACAAGCTTCAGGTTTTTCAGAACGGGGTATTACGCTTGCCGGTTTAGAACAGCTTAAACAAATTTTAATTAAAACCGGCTCAGCTAACTCACCATTACTACTTGATCTAAAAGACGACCGTATTGAGGTCTTGCCTGGTGGTTTAGCTATTATGATGGCGGCCTTCAAAGAGCTTAAGATTGAACAGATGAATCAGGGTGAAGGCGCCCTAAGAGTGGGTGTGCTCTATGATATGTTGGGCCGTAGATCCGCTTCCGATATCCGTGCCGGTACTGTGTCACAGTACATGCACCGCTACCGGGTCGATGCTAAGCAAGCTTTGCGCGTACGTCAATTAGCAGGTGCTCTATATGAATCTGCTTTAACACTAAGCAAACAAGAGCAGGAATCCTGGCCTCATGATATGCGTTTATTGCTTAACTGGGCTTGTGATTTACATGAAATCGGTCTGAGCATTTCTCAATCATCAAACCATCGTCACTCAGCTTATGTGTTACAACACGCGGATATGCCAGGTTTCTCTAAAGATGAACAGACGATTCTGTCACGCTTAAACTTGGAGTCTCAGGGCAAGTTAAACAAAACTGATATCGATACACTACCCGATGAGGAGTGGCAAGCGATCCTCTGTATGCGCTTAGCGATTATGTTTTTACGCAAACGCCAAGCTATCCATATGGAAAACTTGGCGTTGGAAATCAAAGACAACCATATTTATTTAACTATTGGTGAGCGTTGGCTCGCCAATCACCCACTGACGGAATTCAGTTTAAACAATGAAAAAGCCGAGTGGGAGGCCTGTGGTTTTGACTTTACGATCAATACAATCAGTCAAAACCAAAATGGCGTCGATAACGGCGATCCATATTTTCCACATCCACAATAACCGGAAAGTCGACAGCATTAAAATCCTGGTCCCAAGCGGGTTCGCCACAGATACGTGCGCCGATTTTTAAATAACCTTTAATTAGGGCAGGCATACGTGAATGGCGAATTCGTTCGCCGTCAGCCTTTTCTTCGAGTAATTCGATAGGATATGGTTGGTGTGGCGTCACAAAGGGTTGGTCTGCGTACTCTGCCATCTGCTGCTTAGCTAACTGCCACACTTGGGCTGCTTGAACACCGCCATCAAGCAGACTAACGCTGGCACAACCGAATAAATAACGTAAATCATAGCAACGCATAAATTGCGCTAAGCCACTCCACAACAGCATAATGACGCCACCATCACGATAATCGGGATGCGTGCACGAGCGACCACACTCACTTAAGACCGGTCGTAAATGCTCCATCTGGCTCAACTCAAACTCGGATTCTGAGTAATAACTCCCTGCTTCAACTGCTTTTTCGGGAGTCAAAATGCGATACGTACCGACAGCGAGATTTTCCTTGGTGTCCATAACAATCAAATGTTGACAAAACTCGTCAAAATGATCGACATCCCGACCGTCGATTGCATCCGGAAAATGCACCCCCATCTCTTTGGTGTAAACATCGTAACGCAGCCGCTGAACTGCCTCCACCTCTTCTTGAGAGGTAGCAATGCCTAATACCAAGCTAGGACCATCAAGCGCACTTAAGTCCTTTGGAATCTCAATCAGCTCTTGCATATATTAATTTCCCTCAACGTCCTGAATAAATAATTAGAATTATTATGACAATATATATAGTTTACAAGATGATAACAATTCTTACGAATCTATTACCTGTCTGTATTATACAAAAGTCACTTTACAGATTTCTTTCAGTTTAATTATTGTATTTTTTAGGCACAAAGCGCACAGCACATTGTGCCTCGTTTGAGGAAAGAGGAAAGGCAAGTTTTAACTGATCACCTTTAGATAGCTTTTGCTTATGATTCCAAATTCACGTCTGCAAGACGCTCTACCCCACGTTTCGCCATCTCCTGAGTCTCGGCTTCGACCATTAAGCGTAGGATGGGTTCGGTTCCAGAGGCACGAATCAAAACACGTCCCTTGTCGCCTAACTCAGACTCGACTTCGGCGCGCACACGACTGAGTTCAGCATGGTTTTGCCAGTCTAAACCCGATTTTAATGGAACATTAATCATCATTTGTGGGTACATTTTAAGATCGCGTGTCAAATCTCTTAATGTTTTTGAGCTGCGAACTACCGCTGTTAAAACCTGTAAAGCCGCAACAATACCGTCACCAGTAGTATGGCAATCTAAACAAAGTAAGTGACCGGAACTCTCACCACCATAATTCCAACCGTTTTTATGCAAGGTTTCAAGAACATAGCGGTCGCCGACTTTAGCACGCTCCAAAGGAATCCCTAGATCTTTTAAACGCTTTTCGAGACCAAAATTAGTCATCAACGTACCGGCCACACCTTTGACTTCGGAGCGTTGCATACGCTCAAGTACAATAGCGTACAAAAGCTCATCACCATTGTAAATATTACCTTTTGAATCAACCATTTGCAGACGATCAGCATCGCCATCCAAGGCAATACCGTAATCGGCTCGTTGAGCATTAACCATGGCAACTAACTGTTCAGGGTATAAGGCACCGACATTGCGGTTAATATTAAACCCATCCGGACTGCAACCAATCGCAACTACTGTCGCGCCCAACTCCTTAAATACATGAGGCGCCACATGATAGGCTGCTCCATGAGCAGCATCAACCACTATCTTCAACCCTCTAAGGTTCAGATCGTTAGGAAAACTGCTCTTACAGAACTCAATATAGCGTCCGGCAGCATCACTTAAACGGCGAGCACGGCCAATAGATTCGGACTCTTCGTATTTGATGTCTTGATCAATTAGTGACTCAATCTTGATCTCAATCTCGTCTGGTAGTTTTAAACCATTTTCTGAGAAGAACTTAATACCATTATCATGGTAGGGATTGTGCGAAGCACTGATGACGACACCTGCATTTAATCTCAAGGTACGCGTTAAATAAGCCACTGCCGGTGTAGGAATAGGTCCGGCTAGAAGCACATCCACGCCCGCCGCAGCAAATCCGGCCTGCATCGCAGCCTCAAGCATGTAGCCTGAAACTCTTGTGTCTTTACCGATTAAAACCGTCGGTCGATCAATGCCCTCCAGCGCTTGATTGGCCAACACACGACCCGCTGCATAAGCCAATTTTAAAGCGAATTCGGCATTGATCACCTCACCGCCCACACGACCACGTACACCATCGGTGCCAAAATACTTACGTGCCATCTTTATATCTCTCCCTGATGAATTGCACGCCAAACAGTTAATGCTTCAACTGTTTCGAGCACATCATGCACTCTAAGAACTGCAGCACCACGATCAGCGCAAGCGATGGCTGCAACCACACTACCTATTAAGCGATCCTGAGGCTCCTTGCCTGTGACTGCACCAATCATTGATTTACGCGATAGTCCGATTAATAAAGGTAGATTTAAACTCTTAAGCTCTGCCAGTTGATTTAATAATTGATAGTTTTGAGCTATGGTTTTACCAAAACCGAAACCGGGGTCAAGAATAATTCTGGCAGGACTAACATTATATTGTAGCAAAACACTAACCCTCTCTTGGAGAAATTGCTTAACAACACCCGTAATATCACCGTCATAATCCGGTGGGGATTGCTGCATAGTTTTGGGCTCACCCTCCATATGCATAATACAAATACCACAATTAGGGTGCTTAGCCACCACCTCAAGAGCACCGGGTTGACGCAACGCGTAGATATCATTAATCATATCGACACCGGCATCTAGAGCAGCTTGCATGACTTCGGGCTTTAAAGTATCAATGGATAACGGCACACCGACATTCTTGAGACCCTCTATTACCGGAATCACACGACGTAATTCCTCATCAACTGACACCGCATCACTACCCGGTCTGGTTGATTCACCACCAATATCAAGTATCTGTGCGCCGGCTTCAACCATGCGCAATCCGCGCTCAATGGCGAGATTTAACTGACTGGACTGAGCACCACCATCAGAAAAAGAGTCCGGTGTAACGTTAACAATCCCCATCACTAAAGGACTCGATAAATCAAGGACATAACGCCCACAAAGAAAATTCTTACTCATATTATTACTATTTTTGATAACACAATAGAAAAAGGCACTGCAAAATCATATCACAGTGCCTTATAAACAAAGAAAAATTAAAGCGCTTCTACCGGCTTGTCGCCATCCTCGTCTTTTTTATCTTTTTTGTCTTTTTTGCCTTTGTCATTGTCGCCGTCTTCAGCTAGCGGTTTTTTATCCTCAGCCTTTTCTGCTGCAGGTGCATTACCTGCGCTTGGCGGTTGAGAGTCGTATGGCTGGTCAGGAACCTTAGGCGGACGTGGTGGACGACCTTGCATGATATCGTCAATCTGCTCAGCATCGATTGTTTCCCACTCCATCAAGGCTTTAGCCATGGCGTGCATTTTTTCTTTGTTGTCTTCAATCAGTTTACGAGCCACATGATACTGCTCGTCAATGATCGCTCGAATTTCTGCATCAACCTTTTGCATGGTGGCTTCAGACATCTGCGAAGAACGTGTCATCTGACGACCCAAGAAAGGATCCGTGTCATTTTCAGCGTAAACCATTGGGCCTAAAGAATCCGTCATACCATAGCGAGTAACGATATCACGAGCAATTTGAGTCGCCCGTTCAAAGTCATTAGAAGCGCCGGTAGTCATCTGATTCATAAACACTTCCTCAGCAATACGACCGCCGAATAAAACTGCAATCATATTGAGTAAGCGCTCTTTGTCCATACTATAACGATCACCCTCAGGTAACTGCATGGTCACGCCTAAGGCACGGCCACGAGGAATAATTGTGACTTTATGAACCGGGTCTGTCTTAGGTAATAAACGAGCAACGATAGCGTGACCTGACTCATGGTAAGCAGTATTTAAACGCTCATCTTCAGGCATCACAATCGAACGACGCTCAGCACCCATAATGATTTTGTCTTTGGCTTGCTCAAAGTCAACCATATCGACCATACGGCCATTGCGACGGGCAGCGAATAAAGCCGCTTCGTTAACTAGGTTGGCTAAGTCCGCACCAGAAAAACCCGGGGTACCGCGAGCAATAATCGAAGCGTCTACATTTGGTGCGACATGAACTTTGCGCATATGTACTTTAAGGATCTGCTCACGACCACGAACATCAGGTAAGGAAACCACTACCTGACGGTCAAAACGACCGGGACGTAATAACGCCGGATCCAATACATCGGGACGGTTAGTCGCAGCAATCACAATCACACTTTGACCTGATTCAAAACCATCCATTTCGACTAACAACTGGTTTAATGTCTGCTCACGCTCGTCATTACCACCACCAACACCGGCGCCACGTTGGCGACCAACGGCATCAATCTCATCAATAAAGATAATGCATGGGGCGTGTTTTTTAGCTGTTTCAAACATATCGCGAACACGAGATGCACCCACACCCACAAACATCTCAACGAAGTCAGAGCCGGAAATGGTAAAGAAGGGAACCTTGGCTTCACCGGCAATGGCTTTGGCCAATAAGGTCTTACCTGTACCGGGTGAGCCAACCATTAGGACACCGCGGGGAATGCGACCACCTAAACGTTGGAAACGCGAAGGGTCTCGCAAGAACTCAACAATCTCACTAACCTCTTCTTTAGCTTCGTCACAACCAGCCACATCAGCAAAAGTAATGCGGTTAGTGGTCTGATCCAACATACGGGCCCGTGACTTACCGAAACTGAACGCTCCGCCCTTGCCACCACCCTGCATTTGGCGCATAAAGAAAATCCAGACGCCAATTAATAATAGCATCGGGAACCAAGAGAGTAAGGCACTTAACAAGAAAGAAGGCTGCTCAGGCGGGCGCGCAGTAACTTGCACGCCATCGCGAATTAAATCACTGACCATCCAGAGATCGCGCGGCGCGGTCAAAGAATAGCTACGACCATTGGCCGGGGTAACCGTGAGCTTATCGCCCTGGATTTCAACTCTAGACAACTTACCCTGCTTTGCATCTTCCAAGAATTGCGAATAGGTTACGGTATCAGTAGGCACTGCCGGTGCATCAAGCTGCCTAAAGACCGTAAATAGAACCATCGCAATTATCGCCCAGATGGCAAATTTCGAAAAGGAATTATTCAAGGCATGGTACTCCAAAAAAACCGAATCTTATAATAATAAAACACTATGTCAATAAATACAGCTCTCTGTAAGAATTCACTTAAGAGTAAGCGGTTATTTACTAAAAATATGTTTCATTCTAACTTATTATTGTGGGGGCAAAAAACTATAACTCAAGAACTCGGGTAATAAAATATGTATAAAATCTTGCAGGCTTGTTATTTTAGACTTCTAGCGACTAGAAAAGTTTCAGATGAACGGTCTCGCGAGGCTTTAGGTTTGCGCTCAACCACCCGTTTAAAGTGCTGCTTGAACATCTCGACAATCTGTGAAAAGCCACTGCCATGAAACGCTTTCAGAATAACAGCGCCTTCGGGCTTAAGGTGCTCCATGGCAAACTCCAACACTAACTCACACACGTGCTGGATTCTGGCCGCGTCAGCGGGCCCTACGCCGGAAAGATTAGGGGCCATATCGGAAATCACTAAATCGACCTTTTGGCCGGCTAGCCTTTGTTCAAGCTCGTGCAAGACCTCATCTTCACGAAAATCCCCTTGGAAAAACTCGACCCCGGCAATCTCTTCCATGGGCAAAAGATCTAGCGCAATCACTCGACCGTCGAGCTCGCCGGAGGGTGTTACTAATCTTTCTCGCGCAACCTGCGACCAACTGCCGGGAGCGGCGCCTAAGTCTACTATAATATCCCCTTGACGCATTAGCTTTTCAATTTCTAAAATTTCGATCAGCTTAAATGCAGCCCTTGCTCTATAGCCTTTTTGCTGAGCAAGCTTTACGTATGGATCATTAATATGTTGATGTATCCAGTTTTTGGAAAATTTCTTTTTGGCCATTGCCAATAATTCCTATGTCTATTCTTGAACTAACTTCCAAGGAACGTAGTGCTCTACGCTCCGCGGCTCACTCTCTAAAGCCTGTTGTACAAATTGGTGACAACGGCTTAAGTGATGCCGTATTAAAAGAGATCGATCGCAACCTGACCGCTCACAGTCTGATTAAAGTTAAGGTCGCCTCTGATGATCGTCAAGAGCGCGGCACGATACTCGACAAAATCTGCGATGAGCTATCTTGTGCCAATATCCACCACTTAGGTAAGACTTTGATTTTATACCGTCCCGGTAAATCCGTCATTGATACTGAACCTTATGATGAATTTGCTCCTGACAATCAGCGCAGTTATCGCAAAGCGGGTGAAGCTTATACCCCAAAAAGATTCGCTGCCGAGGGCAAAAAGCTCTCTCGCCCTTTTAAACAAGCCAAACGCAAAAATACCGAAAGTAATCGCGATATTGCCAATGCATTTTTTGGCCGTCGCTCTGCCAAAGCAGCAACTAAAACGGCAAAACCTACCTCTCGCCGACGCCCAGTTAGCGCGCTCAGCTTAAGAGCCGGTCGCCGCAAAGTAGATTAAATCGAATCCACTTAAGCTTCCACTTAGCAAAAGATTTAAGATTTAATTATCTAAAATCAGTAAAACCTTGTCGCTACAACTTAATAGTGACAAGGTTTTCTTTTTATTGAAGATAAATTCCTCCCGCTTCAACCATGAAACGGAAGGTATCCTGAATGCGTACGCTAACGGCAGTAGTTTAAAGATACTCAACCGATAAAATTTCGAATTCGCGCTCACCGGAAGGAACCAGTACATTGACCACTTCGCCTTCGTGCTTGCCGATTAGGGCTCGCGCCACCGGACTGGAAACAGAAATCAAGTTCTGACGAATATCGGATTCAATATCGCCAACGATCTGATACTTGAGCTGCTCACCTGAATCAAGATCTTCCAACTCGACAGTAGCACCGAAAACAATACGATCGCCGGCATCTAGGCTGCTGGGATCGATGAGATTAGCTGCTGATAAAGTGGATTCGAGCTCCTTAATACGACCTTCGACAAAACTCTGACGCTCACGCGCGGCGTCGTACTCAGCATTTTCCGAGAGATCGCCGTGAGCTCGAGCCACTGCGATCGCCTCAATCACCGCTGGACGTTCAACCGTCTTTAAGTTATTTAGTTCTTGGTTTAGACGCTTAGCGCCGGCAACAGTTAAAGGAATACCTGACATGATCTACCTCTATCATGAAATACAATTAAAAGAGCGCCCAAAATAACTATCTAAGGGCGCTTAAAAATAAAACCCCGACCATCACAGCCGGGGAATTGATAAGTCTATTATGCTTAAAAACCACTTAAAAATCAAGCATTCATAAATTCAACCTATTACTTTTTGTTTCCTCTATCAAGGCTTAGCAATTGATAAAGCAGAATAGCACCAAAAGTTGCCGTACCTATTCCTTCAAGCTTAAACATACCTAATTCGATGGTAAAATTACCTGCACCAAGGATCACGGCAATTGCTGCAACAATCAAATTCCGATTATCAGAAAAATCAACTCGATTAGTCACCCAGATACGGGCTCCGGCAATCGCAATCAGACCAAAAACAACCACCGAGACACCACCCAATACAGGCGCCGGAACACTATGAATCAAAGCGCCGAACTTAGGTGAGAAACCTAAAATAATCGCAAATATTGCGGCAATCACAAAAATTATAGTGGAGTAAATACGTGTTACTGACATCACACCGATATTTTCACCATAGGTTGTTACCCCGGTACCGCCAACTGAAGCAGCGACCATGGTGGCTACCCCATCACCCACAAAAGCGCGGCCCAAGTACTTATCCAGATCGCGCCCAGTCATGGCACTGACCGCACGAATATGCCCTAAGTTTTCTGCGACTAAAATAATCGCGACAGGGGCAATAATCGTGATCGCAGAGAATTGAAATTCAGGCTTATAAAAAGTGGGCAATCCAAACCACGGCGCCGCAGCCACTGCACTTAAATCAACCGATGTCCCAAAACCTAAGATATTACTGAAGAGGAAATAAACTAGATAAGACAAAATTAGACCTATGAGAATTAACAGGCGTTGCAGCATGCCTCGAGTAAATACTGCAACCAAACCAACGCTGGTCATGGTCACAATAGCCATCACTGCATCATAAGTACTACCGCTAGCCATCGCCCCACTGGCTGCTACCGGCGCTAGGTTCAGTCCAATGACCGCGACAATAGCACCGGTGACCACCGGTGGCATGAATTTCTCAATCCAAGCCGAGGCACTGCCTTTGGCATTGAAATGCCAAACCACGAGTCCTATCAAGGTATAAATAAGTCCACAAACAATTATTGCGCCTAAGGCCACACCAATATTAGGATTCAGACCGGAGCCGCTGTAGGCTGTCACTGAAACGACGCCACCAATAAAGGCAAAGCTAGAGCCTAAATAGCTCGGCACTTGCCCCTTGACGAAGAAGAAAAAGATAAGAGTACCGATACCCGACATCAGAATGGCCAGATTGGCATCAAAGCCCATCAGCAATGGTCCCAACACTGTGGCACCGAACATGGCAACCACGTGCTGCACACCCATCACCAACGACTGCCCCATTGGTAAACGCTCATCCGGCGCAATCATTTGTCCCGATTTTAGGCTTTCTACCACACGCCATTTGGGATACCATGGCGCAACATCAGGATCCGGCGTCTGATACTCTACGCTCTCGACTTCTTCGTCTACCGCTCCGTCGGCCACAACACTTTCCTCGCCACTAAAGCCGAAACCTACCGCTTCATCTGATGTGGGTTGATCCTTATCGCTCATGAGATTCCCCTGATGCTTTTGTTAAAAAATGATAAATCTGCTCTTTTCCGCCTCTAAGTTTAGCATGAGGGCTTAAACTACTGACGGCTTTGAAATGTTAGAATGAAGCCTGAAATTTAAATCCATCATTAGGAGTAAACATGTCAAGACGTAGCACTGACTTATTAATTATCCGTCATGGTGAGACGGATTGGAATGCTTTGCAACGTTTACAAGGTTGGTCTGATATTATTCTTAACGAAACCGGCAAGAATCAGGCCGAACACCTGAATAACTACTTACAACAGGAATACCTTCAGAGCGTTTATCAGCAATATGGTTTAAAACCGACACGTATTTATGCTAGCGATTTACAACGTGCTATTCAGACTGCACACCCACTAGCCAATGACTTATCACTAGAAATTCAGATTGAACCGGATTTGCGAGAGCGTAATTACGGCAAACTCGAGGGCAAAAATTGGCGTGAGGCCTTAAATCATCATGATAACCATCATCATGTGACACCCATGGATTTTGATGCTGAACTCGAAGTCGAACGTCTGGACCAGTTTGCCGAACGCCTCCAACGCGGACTCAATGGCATCACTCAGAGATACCCCGGTGAGTTGGTTGTTGTTATCTCTCACGGTGGCGCCCTAGACATGATGTGGCGCTACTTTAAAGGACTTGCCTTAGACTCCCAACGTGAGGTCTTACAACGCAATACCACCATCAATCACGTGCGTTTTGATAGCGGTGTCTGGGAATTGATAGACTGGGGCCATAAAGCGCATTTAGAAACAACGCTTTAAATTCGGAACTGAATTTCTAACATCAATACGATCAAAAAACTCGGTATTAGTTTTAATACCGAGTTTTTTATTTTAAGAGCTTGCTGTGAAGCTGGCAGACATCAGATGTCAAATGCCTGCCAATAGTTCGATTACTGCATCTCTTTGTGTAACTCTTGTAAAGAGTAGACATTCATCGTCTTGGACGCACGCATATAAAGCATACCTTGAACTGCCGCATGAGCACCAGCGATGGTGGTAAAGAAGGTCAAACTACCCGCTAAAGCATGAGTACGAATGGTTTTCGAGTCATTGATCGCATTACGGCGCTCTTCGACGGTGTTAATCACCATGTCGATCTCATCATTTTTGATCATATCCACAATATGAGGACGACCTTCGGTTACCTTATTAACTGCCTGCACTGGAATACCAGCATCGCTAATTTTAGCGGCAGTACCGCGAGTAGCGCGCAGTTTAAAGCCTAAATCATGCAAGCCCTTAGCAATTTCAAGCGCCTTGTCCTTGTCTTGATCTCTGACACTCAAGAAAACCGTACCAGATTCCGGTAAAGAGGCACCGGCACCAATCTGCGATTTAAGGAAGGCCTCGCCAAAGGTTTTGCCTACACCCATGACCTCACCGGTAGATTTCATCTCAGGACCAAGAATCGTATCGACACCTGGGAACTTCACAAAGGGGAAGACGGCTTCTTTGACGCTATAGAAAGGTGGTATCACCTCTTTTTCTACGCCCTGCTCAGCCAAGCTCTTACTGGCCATGGCACGCGCAGCGATTTTAGCTAATTGCAAACCGGTGGCTTTAGAGACAAATGGCACGGTACGTGAAGCACGCGGGTTGACCTCTAAGACATACACATCACCGTCTTGAATGGCAAACTGTACGTTCATCAAACCTTTAACATCAAGGGCCTTAGCCATTAGGCTAGTTTGACGCTTAATCTCTTCGACCGTTGCCTCATCTAATGAGTACGGCGGCAAGCTACAACCTGAGTCACCGGAGTGAACACCGGCTTGCTCAATATGCTGCATCACACCACCGATAAAGACCTGCTCACCGTCGGCAATACAATCAACGTCCACTTCGATGGCATTGTTCAGGAATCGATCCAATAACACCGGAGAGTCGTTGCTGACCTTAACTGCTTCGCGCATATAGCGCTCTAAATCGCTCTGCTCATGAACGATTTCCATAGCACGACCACCTAACACATAAGATGGGCGAACCACTAAGGGGTAACCGATTTCCGCAGCCTGAGTTAACGCTTCGCTTTCAGTTCGAGCAGTACGGTTAGGCGGTTGACGTAAACCGAGTTTTTGCAGTAGCTTTTGGAAACGCTCACGGTCCTCGGCGATGTCGATAGACTCTGGGCTGGTACCGATAATCGGCACGCCATTAGCCTCTAGGTCACGAGCTAATTTAAGTGGCGTCTGACCACCGTATTGTACAATCATGCCAACCGGTTTCTCTACTTCAACAATTTCCAGTACATCCTCAAGCGTCAAAGGCTCAAAGTACAGCCGATCAGAGGTATCGTAGTCTGTAGAAACCGTCTCCGGATTACAGTTAATCATAATGGTTTCGTAACCGTCATCACGTAGAGCAAAGCTCGCATGCACGCAGCAATAGTCAAACTCAATACCCTGACCAATACGGTTAGGACCACCACCAAGAACAATGATTTTCTTTTTGTCGGTTGGTTGGGCTTCGCACTCTTCCTCGTAAGTAGAGTACATATAAGCAGTTCCGGTCGGGAATTCACCGGCACATGTATCAACGCGCTTATATACAGGACGGATATTGTTCTGATGACGATTTTTACGAACTTCAGCTTCAGTGGTGTCCAGCAAATAGGCCAAACGACGGTCGGAGAAGCCGTTGCGCTTTAGCTCCAACATGGTAGCAGGCTCAATAGCAGCCAGAGTGACTTTCTCAAGGGCTAATTCGATATCGACAATTTCTTTAATTTGCTCTAAGAACCAGAGATCGATTTTGGTTAATTGATGAACTTCCTCTAAAGAAAAACCTTTAGCAAAGGCATCTCCAACATACCAGATACGCTGTGGACCGGGCTCAGCCAATTCAACCTGGAGCTTCTCTCGATCAATGGTCATCTGATTAAGACCATCAACACCTACCTCAAGACCACGTAAGGCCTTTTGGAAGGACTCTTTAAAAGTACGACCAATCGCCATAACCTCACCTACTGACTTCATCTGAGTAGTCAAACGGTCATCGGCTTGAGGGAATTTTTCAAAGGCAAAGCGCGGAATTTTAGTAACGACGTAGTCAATGGTCGGTTCAAATGAAGTTGGTGTCAGCCCGTCAGTAATTTCATTTTTTAACTCGTCAAGGGTATAACCCACCGCTAAACGTGCAGCGACTTTAGCAATCGGGAAACCAGTCGCTTTGGAAGCCAAGGCAGATGAGCGTGAAACACGGGGGTTCATCTCAATCACAATCATACGACCATTGGCAGGGTTAACGGCAAACTGCACGTTAGAACCACCGGTATCTACACCAATCTCGCGCAGCACAGCCACAGACGCATCATGCATGATGCGATACTCTTTAGCTGTCATGGTCTGTGCCGGCGCTACTGTAATCGAATCACCGGTATGTACACCCATCGGGTCCAGGTTTTCAATGGAACATACGATAATGCAGTTATCGGCTGAGTCGCGAACCACTTCCATCTCGTATTCTTTCCAGCCGAGCAAGGATTCTTCAATCAATAACTCGCTAGTCGGTGAAGCCTCTAAACCGCGTTGACAAATAGTTTCGAACTCTTCGGGGTTATAAGCAATACCACCACCGGTTCCACCCAAGGTAAAACTAGGACGAATAACCACCGGGAAACCGGATGTACCGACTTCCTCAGCAATCGCACGCTGTACTTCCCAAGCTTCTGCCATGCTATGTGCAATACCTGATTTAGCGGAGTCCAGACCGATTTTAGTCATCGCGTCTTTAAACTTCATGCGATCTTCAGCTTTTTCGATAGCGGCTTCATTAGCCCCGATAAGCTCTACGCCATGTTTTTCTAAGACCCCGTGACGAGCTAAATCCAGAGCACAGTTAAGTGCGGTTTGACCACCCATAGTCGGTAATAAAGCGTCAGGTTTTTCCACCTCAATAATACGCTCAACTGCCTGCCAGGTAATGGGTTCGATGTAAGTGACATCGGCCGTTTCCGGGTCAGTCATGATGGTTGCCGGATTGCTATTGACCAGAATCGTGCGGTAACCCTCAGCCTTTAGGGCTTTACATGCCTGGGCTCCGGAGTAGTCGAATTCACAGGCTTGACCGATAATAATCGGACCGGCACCAATAATTAAAATACTTTTTAAATCTGTACGCTTAGGCATAATTCTCTACTTTTCTGCCATTAAATTAATAAATTGATCAAACAAAGACACCGCTGCATGAGGGGCGCTAGTTGCTTCAGGGTGACCCTGGAAGCCAAAGGCCGGACAATCGCGTAGCTTGATACCTTGAAGATTGTCATCAAACAATGAAATATGACTAGGCGTGACACCCTCCGGAAGGCTATCAGCAGCGACCGCAAAATTGTGATTTTGTACGGTGATATGCACACGACCGCTTGCCAAGTCTTTGACCGGATGGTTAGCACCGTGATTGCCTGCTTTCAATTTAAACGTCTTGGCGCCGGTGGCTAAAGCCAGGATTTGATAACCCAGACCAATAGCAAATAATGGGATTTTTTGTTGTAATAATTGCTTGGTATTGTCAATGGCAAAATCACAAGCCATCGGATCGCCAGGACCATTAGATAAAAACACGCCATCAGGATTAAGCGCGAGCACATCGGCTACCGGTGTCTCAGCAGGCACCACGGTAAGGCGACACTTTCTATCAGCTAATAAGCGTAAAAAGCTGTTTTTAACACCAAAATCATAGACTACCACGTGGTAAGAAGCATCGCTTAAATCACCATAGCCCTCGTGCAATTGCCAAGACGTCTGAGTCCACTCAGTGGGCTCTCGACGACTAACGGCTTTGACCGACGCTTGCGCCTGAAGAGGCGTATGAGTCCTAGCCAATTCAATGGCTTTTGCCTCATCGTCGCCAACCATAATACAGGCTACCTGGGCACCGCTTTCACGCAAAATACGAGTTAATTTACGGGTATCAATATCACTAATAGCAACGATGCCGTTGGCCTTGAGGTACTCAGGTAAAGACTGATCGGCGCGGAAATTTGAATAACGTACAGGGCAGCTACGAATCACTAGGCCCGCCGCCTGAATTTGAGAGGATTCATTGTCCTCTGAGTTAATGCCGCTATTGCCGATGTGTGGATAAGTCAGGGTGATAATTTGTTGGTGATAACCGGGATCTGTCAAAAGCTCCTGATAACCGACCATTGATGTGTTGAATACAATTTCTGCTGTGCTATGACCCGCCGCACCGATTGAACGGCCTCTAAACACGGTACCATCAGCCAAAGCGAGAATTGCCGGCTCAACACCATTTTGATAAGCGAAAATGCTACTTGAGTGCGCCATAAAATCTCATACATAAAAACTTAGTTAAACCTGTTTATTATATAGGAAATATTGACTTCAATTAAGAGATTGCTATAGTTTCAGGGATAATTTTCTAATAGTGTTAAAGAAAATAATAATTTATAGCGAAACGGATCTTTTTACTTTAAGGGCGAAGCATAAAAGCATGCGCACGACCCAACGTATCGTACTCCAGATTCAATACCGTACTACGCGTGTATTGCTGCCCCGAGGCCTGAAAATCATAGACGACTAACTGCTCACCGGAGCCGGTTGAGCGACGACTATAAAGTGTTGGATATGCCGTACGACTATCAGTAAAAACATAGAGACGGGAATCGCCTCTTTCGACCAAAATTTCACGCCACCCACTGCCCGCTGACGCACCAAGTCCGGAGGTCGAACCATTTGGGTCCAGTCGCTCTAAAAGCCAAATATTTTGCTTGTGGCCGGCACCATTTGCGGTTTCTTTGCACATGGCGAGTACCAAAGGGCGACCTTCTACTGAAAAATTAACCGTATAGAAATTGAGCACATTAATATCCGTGCCATTACACCCCTCAGCTAAACCGGATAAGGGCAATGGCAAGTTTCTCAAAGCTAAACTGGGATGCAACACCGGGTCACCGGCTAAAGAGGCTTGACTACGTCGTGCGCTTTCAGAGTCGGTATAGACCGGAAGACGATCAATATTTAAATAGACCCACTCAGTGATTCTCGGTAATAAGCGATTAAGACAAGATAAATCAGTACACGCCTCAAGCGATTTAATATGCTTACTGATCTCGCCGGCAATCACCGTCGGACGCTCGGTGTTAGCAAGTAAGGTGGTGTAATAGTAATTCCAAGTAAGGAGCTGACGGGCCACCTCAAGATTCTGGCACAGACCCTTTGGCCACTTAGCGAGTTCCTTTTCCTGAGCTACTAGGGCCTCTCGACCAAAGCGCTCAAATAAAACAGCCTGATCAAGACATGGATTAATTGCAACTTCGTACTCAACCTGTGAAAAACCCAATAAATTATAGGCATTAGGAAAGGCGCCTGCCGCTGACGATAGCAATGACAAGTAAAGACCAATCAACAAGGAGAGAAAAGAAGAAAATCCCTTCAATTAAGACAGCCTCATAGAAGAATACGAATCGATGTTTATTAGTAAATTCTTAAGCACAATCCAACATTTACTTACATAGAATTACATTCTATGCATACTATACTATATAAGTTAAAACAGCAAGTCTTCACCATGCTGAGAAGTATATATTGTAGGATTCGCGGTGATTTTTCAATCTAAAAAACGAATTGAACTATTGGGCAAATAAAGTAAAAATAAGTTCCTTTATGTTACAAATAATATATTTATTGATAGCAGTCCATTTATTCACTGTAATTTCATACCAAAACAATATAATTCCTAATAGTTCACGAGATAATTCTCTTAATTAAATTGGATTTAGGTTTTTTCAATGACTAATCAATTAGAAAGTTTAGCCAAATACACCACTATTGTTGCTGACACCGGCGACTTTGAGGCTATCCGTCAGCACCAACCGACTGATGCCACCACAAACCCTTCTTTAATACTTAAAGCAATACAAGACGAGCGTTATCGTCCGCTGCTTGATGAAATCATTAAAGAGCATCCACAGGCGGATACCGAAGGGATTCTAGATCACTTACTAATCCTCTTTGGTCGTAAGATTCTGGATGTGGTGCCTGGGCGTGTTTCTACTGAAGTCGATGCCCGACTTTCTTTTGATACAAAAGCCACGGTAGCTCGCGCTCGTCGCCTAATTGAATTATATGAAGCCGCCGGCATTGATAAGCAACGCGTTCTGATTAAAATTGCTGCGACCTGGGAGGGTATTGAAGCCGCAAAGCAATTAGAGCAAGAAGGCATTCACTGCAACCTCACTTTGTTGTTCAGTCTGGTGCAGGCCGTTGCATGTGCACAAGCAGGCGTCAAATTGATCTCGCCTTTTGTCGGTCGTATTTATGACTGGTACAAAAAACAAGCCGGTGCTGATTGGGACGAAGAAGCGCAAGCGGGACTCAACGATCCCGGTGTCAAATCAGTGACCGCAATTTTTAATTACTATAAAAAATTCAATATTGAAACTGAAATCATGGGTGCCAGCTTCCGCAATATCGGACAGATTCAAGCCCTTGCAGGTAGTGATTTATTAACCATCAGTCCCGATTTATTGCAACAACTCCGTAACAACACAAACCCTCTCGAGCTTGCCCTAGATACTAAAGCAGCGCGAAACTCAGATATCGAGGAATTGAGTTTAGATGAAGCAAAATTCAGATTCTTACTAAATGAAGACGCGATGGCGACCGAGAAATTAGCCGAAGGAATCCGCAACTTCGTCAGTGATGCAATTAAGCTCGACAAGCTAATTGAATCGGCACGCTAAAGAGTCAATTGACGCACTTGATACGAAAATTAAAGTGCCTTTAGATGTATTTTGTTGATTGATAAAAGCAGCTTTCGGATAGTTCGAAGACTGCTTTTCTGGTGACAAGAGCGCTATGGAGATGGACCAACAAGCTTAGCTCTTGCGCTCCATCAACGCCCAAGCAATGGTTCCGGCATCTACATACTCCAACTCACTACCGGCAGGTACCCCACGGGCAATACGAGTTACCTTGATATCATGTGGTCGCAAGAGCTGAGCCAGATAATGCGCCGTAGTCTCACCTTCAGTGGTGTAATTGGTTGCTAAAATCACCTCTTTAACTTGACCTTGCTGCGCTCTTTCGATTAAGCGTTGCAAGCTTAAGCTCGCCGCCCCCACACCTTGGATAGGTTGTAATTTACCCATCAAAACATAATAAAGTCCGCGGTAACTGCGCGTCGACTCAATCATGTTTTGATCCACCGGTGTTTCGACAACGCAAAGCACCGAATGGTCACGCGTCTCATCACGACAGGTTGAGCAAATGTCATCCATAGTAAAAGAGTTGCAGAGCTCACAATGACGCAGATTATTAAGCGCATTGTCCAGAGCAACGGCAAGCCTCAAGCCACCCTCTGGATCATGTTGCAACAAATGATAAGCCATGCGTCTGGCGCTACGCTCCCCCACCCCCGGAAGTTGACGCAAACTGTCGACCAACTCCTCTAATGGTTCGGAAAATCGAGTTTTAGTTTCGATTTCGATTTCGGTTTCGACTTCGGATCCGGCGTTATTCAATGAACTGTCTTAAGGATTAAAAAGGTGATCATTAACGCTTTTTAGAACGGGAACTTCATACCCGGAGGCATCGGCATACCGGCTGTCGCGGCACCCATTTTCTCATCCGAGGTTGCCTGAGCTTTGCGTAAGGCGTCATTAAACGCCGCAGCGGTCAAGTCTTCCAGCATATCTTTGTCGTCTTCAAACAGTGACGGGTCGATGGTCACGCGTCGAACATCAAAACGACAGTTCATAGTGACTTTAACCAGACCACCGCCAGCTGCTCCCTCAACCTCGATATCAGCTAGGGCTTCCTGAGCTTTTTTCACATCTTCTTGCATTTTCTGAGCTTGCTTCATCAGCCCAGCTAATTGTTTTTTCATGATCATATGTCGTATTCCTTTTGCTTGAAAAATTTATCGTATTGTATCGTATCTACTCTGTGGATAAAACTCGCACTGAGCCATCGACCACAATCGCGCCGAAATTTTCTTTTAGACTCCGGATATAGGGGTCATTAGCAACCATAGCTTCTGCTTGTTGCTGACGCTCTTCTTGCTCTTTGACTAATTGTGCACGAGCAGTAGCATCTCCGGTCTCCCCACTCTCAAAATCCAATTTTATGACGTGTGAGAAATACTCAGTCAATGCCGTGGTCAGACTGGATTTAATCGCCAGACTATCAACATTTTTCAAGAAGATTTTGAGGTATATCGTATTAGCTTCGGTTGCTAACCATTGGCTATTTAATAAAAGCTCACCCGCTAAACCGGGTAAGGCCAGACGTTTAGTCAACTCAATCCAGCGCTCCTGATTAAGTGTCGATAAGGTGATTTTATTATCATGGTCAGTAAGCTGTGGCGCCCAAGTCATTTCTAAATCGGCATCGGGCAATACCTCATCAATGATATCGCCATCATAATCATCAATAGCCACACCCTGCATACGTGCCCAATCGGCCGCAGACATGGCAGAATGCTCGCTGACATGATCTTGTTCCTCGACTAAGGTATTGGTTTTAATATGATTACTTGCTGGCGCTGCAAGCTCTGAGCTCTGAGAGTCAGGCTCGTCCGCAGATTTGTTAGGTGCGATAATTGCTGAAACGACTGCTTCTTTAGTTCCTGCATTTTGGCTGACAACCTCAACAGTCTCTGTCTCTAGCGACTTATCGGACATCAACGCTACACTCGCTTCAATCTCAGAAAACTCGTCGATAACGGCGGCCGTCATCGTGGGTTTATCAACCGTTGGGGGGGCTAACGGCTCTTCTACAGATTCACTGTCAGGCTCTATGATTGCCGGGGATGGTTCAGCCTTTGTTAACTGAATCGCTTCGGTTTGAACTGCTTGCTTTAAATCAGGGAGTTTTTTTTTATCCACTGCACTGGCAGTGCTTTCTTCACTTTGCTCAACAGAAGAACTTGTACTGGTCGATTGATGTACTACATGCTGTATTGCCGGTGCACTAACCAAAGCCAGCATACGCAGGCAAATCATCACAAAACCGGAATACTCATCGGGCGCTAAGGCCAATTCCTTGCGACCGTGAATAGCGATAGTATAAAAAAGATGCAATAAATCGTGATTGGCGCTTTGAGCAATTTGTGCCATCTCAGGATAGAGAGGATCATCACGATCAATAGAGCCGCTAAGTCTTTGCTCCATGGTGATTCGTGATAAAAGCACCGCTAAATCAGCCAAAGCACCTTCATAAGAATATCCACGCTCTGCAATCGCATCTGCCAGACTCACGACGGTAGATGCATCACCGGCCAATAAGGCATTTATTAAATTGACCAAATAACTCTGATCAATGGTACCCAGCATGTCCTGCATGGCCTGCACAGTAATATGATTACCGCTAAAGGCAATAGCCTGATCTGTGAGCGACAAGGCATCGCGCATCGAACCGGCCGCACCGCGGGCAATTAATTGTAAGGCGGCACTCTCATAAGCCACCCCCTCTTCTTTTAAAAGAAGCTGTAAATGCTCAACCACGGCCTCAGGCGACATTTGCTTGAGATTGTATTGAATACAGCGGGATAAGACAGTGACCGGAATTTTTTGAGGATCGGTGGTGGCCAAAATAAATTTCAAATGCGCTGGCGGCTCTTCGAGAGTCTTTAACATGGCGTTAAAGGCGTGAGTCGTCAACATATGCACCTCATCAATCGTATAGATCTTGAATCGACCACGAGACGGGGCATAAATCGCTTGTTCGAGTAATGGCGTAATTTCATCCACACCACGCCTAGATGCTGCATCGACCTCAACATAATCAACAAAACGACCCTGATCAATTTCCACACAAACAGAACATTGACCACAAGGTGTGGCAGTGATGCCGGTTTCACAGTTTAAGGATTTTGCTAGAATACGCGCCAAGGTGGTTTTACCGACTCCACGAGTACCGGTAAATAACCAAGCGTGATGAATTCTTTGAGTATCGAGCGCATTTGATAACGCGCGAACCACATGATCCTGGCCAACCAACTCCGAAAATGAACGAGGACGCCACTTACGGGCAAGGGCTAAATAATTCATAGAACATGTGGATGATGAAAATTAGGCGGTGAGCCTGACTTCGGCACTAAGTCTGAATGGCTGTGGCTGCTTCCTTCCGGACCTGACCAGTTTCACCATGGACCTATGCGAAGGGACCCACCGACAACCATTGTAGCAAGTTTAAGGAATGACTTCTACAAATACCCCCTCTTCGATTAAGAATAAAGAAGCTTTAGCTGCTTTACCATCGATTGCTTGCAGATAAGCACAGTAGCTCCTGAGTTGTGGCAGGTACTGTGTTTTCACGCGTAACTTAAACTCTTCAAGCCCCTCACCCTCACGACGACTCGAACTCTTGTAGTCAATAACCTCCCAATAATCCTCGTGCGGGATGACTAGATCCATAATCAATAATTTACCGTCAAGATCGTATAAAGGCCATTCATGCTGCACCTGCGGATTTAGCAAAATAGCTCTTAGATCGTCGTGATGCAGAGTCTTAAGTAATAAATTCTTCAATCTAAGAACGGCAGCATCCACTCGCTCTTCGTTATAACCGGCGCTCATTAACTGATAACGCATTAAGGACTCGCCTTGATACAAACGCTCATCATCCCAACCTTCAAGTTGATCTAAACCCATCATTTGCAGCCAACTATGGGCGACTGTCCCCAAAATCGCTTCATCATCACTAATAAACTGCCAAACACCTGATTGAATGGCAGCCTCTTTGGATAATTGCTCACTTAATTGTCGGTGCGGCGCATATTGTGTCTCTAATTGCGCAATGGTTGATGCTTTAAAACGCAGCAAATCACCCACAGGTGTTGTCTTGGTGCTAGGTGATTCAGTTTGTTCCGATCCCTCCGAGGCAGCTAGTGATATCGCCGCTTCAAGCGTCTGCGCTGCCGCATCATCTGTGTTATCAGTTGCTTGAGCCGCCATATACTCCGGCAAAGACTCTTTAATAACCTCAATATTCAACTCAAGCGCTTGCTCAATTCGAGCAAAAAACTGATTTTTACTCGGTTTACGCACACTCAGCACACCGTCTTTGTTATCCAACGCCATCAGATAAAATAGATGTAAGCGTTGACATGGACGTGTCGTCGCCACATAAAGCAATCTCGCTTCTTCTAATAACTGACGATGATCTTCCCGACTTTTTAACAACTTGGTCACGGCATCTTCAGCCGCCCCATGCTGCTTGGACTGCGCCGTACCTAATAAGATCCCCGGCATTTTCTGTCCTTCGAACTCATATTCATAAGGCTCTAGACGCAACAGCATGTTATCTCGATTTTTAGAATAACCATGTAAACCATATAAAATAACCTCTTCAAACTGTAAGCCCTTAGCCTTATGAATGGTCATAATCTCAACCGCAGAGCCGGCAACAACGCTCTCCGCAAACAGCTCAGACACATGTTCTTCAAGCACCTCGAGATTCGGACTCCCATAGGGTGCTAATTGATCTAGTAAGGCAAAAACAGCTTCAATATCGGCTTTTTCGGAGATCTTTGAATAAAGCAAATGACCACCGAGTTGCTGCCAAATCATATTGACACGCATGGTAAAGCTTAAGCCCTGCTGCTCGGCGTTAGCATTAAGCATAATCTCACTCAAATGCTTAAAGCGGGTAAATTGCTCCGCCCCCAAACGCATAGGCAATGTCTCATCGCTCAGGGCATGGCGAATTTGCCTGACCACATTACGCTCTGTCTTATCGCCAAAAAGCTCATGCAAACTACTCAAGGTCAAGCCACAGAGTGGCGAACGAAATAAAGACAACCAAGCCACTCTATCGTACCTATAGGTCAAGGCACGAATAATTTGCAATAAATCAATCACATAAGGCTGTTCACTGAGCGGGAACATATCTACCGCACGGACGGGAATATTAGCCTGTAATAAACGTTGATTTAAACGACCTAGCGCATTGCGACTCTTAACCAAAATCGCAATCGGCTTATCTGCACCCTGATGACGCTCCAACGCCTCCCGCACCACTTCAATCACCTGCTGTTCAGCTGCCTCAATGGCCTCTGCCTTAGCATCAATGCCGACAATCTCTTTATTTGAATAATAAAAAGGATAATGCCTGACCGGTTCCAAAGTCCCAGGACCATTAAAAGACACCGAATGTTCGTAGGGCACCGCACCAAATTCGGCATCATACTCACTCGGAAAACTAGCCTGATAGATGCGATTATTCCAGTCCACGACGCCTTCAACTGAACGGAAATTCTCTCTGAGATTTAACACTTCTAAGGGCACATGATTCAATCTATGTTCATTAGCGACTTTAATAAAAAGTCCGACCTCAGCTTTTCTGAAGCGATAAATAGACTGCATCGGGTCACCGACTAAAAACACCGTGCGACCATCATTCGGCTGCCAACCCGACGTTAAAAGCGCTAATAAATCGATTTGGGTCTGACTGGTATCCTGAAACTCATCGACTAATAAATGCTGAATACGAGCATCTAAAGCCAACAACAAATCAGCCGGCTCATCAGCACTACCCAAGCCATTTAAGGCACTTAAGGCGACCTCGGTAAAGTCAACCGCCCCATCAGCGATATACACTTGGTGCAACTGCTCTAAGGCCATTGATAACACAGTGGCTAACTGCTGATAAATTTGCACTTGCTCTTTTGTTAATAACTCAGTCGGTAACGCCTTAACAGTCACTAGCGCCTCAATCAGTTCGGGAGAAAAGTCCGAATCTTTTAAAAAACGTAATAAACCCGCTTTAAAAGGTGCTCCAGGAGGTACCCCCTGTGTTTTATTAAGTGTTTTTCTGATGGTATTACTCTGCGTCATCAAGGAATCAGCCACCGCCTGCCATCGAGGCAAATCATCGGGATCCACGCTTAGAGGCTCAATATCGATATCTTTAAGACACGCAAAATCCGGCCACTCTTGAGCCCATGCGGCTAGCAACGGCACATACTCAGACTCAAAACCCAAGGGCAGTTTGTCTTTAATCTTTTGCAGGACGCGCGTCACTAATAATTCCAAGCTTTGCACCATCGCAACTATGGTGTCTTGAGGGTTACTTAAAGCTTCTTGCCATTGGTCACGAATTTGCAGCATCTCCACCAAGGAGCTTTCTAAATGTTCCAAGTCAACATTCAGATGACTTAAGACCGCTTGCAGTTCGTCTGATTGGTCAATCTGCCGAATCGTCTGAAAAGCCGCCTGGCGATATTGTCGATGCAACGATTCCGAAATTTCCAAACTACCACCGGTCTGTGAAGACCACGGCATAGTGCGCACCAACCCCGAACTTAAAGAGTCAAAAGTCATAATACGCAAGCGACTCGGGTACTCTAATAAATGCCATTCTTTTTCATCATTGCGGGCCAATACGTTTTGAGCTAGCTTCCAACTGCTTAATTTATGCTCTTCAGTCGGTTCCGATTGACGCCCCGCCATGAGTTTTTCCAGCACCCGGTTGCGCATTTCACCAGCCGCTTTACGAGTAAACGTAATCGCCAGCACTTGCTCAGGCTGCTCAACAATAGCCAACAATGACAAAATGCGATCAGTGACAAGTTCCGTTTTACCGGAACCGGCAGGAGCCTGAACCAAAAAAGAGGCTTCAGGCTGTAAGGCCCGTTGGCGTTCTGCCATATCTGAAGGTTGTTTACTCATCTTCCCACTCCTCTTCTTCAACGACCTGCTCTAATCGTAAAAAAGGCAATACCTCACAATAGCTCATGTCCTTTTTGTCCTCATAGCGATTGGCCGCATAACCATTAGCAATCTCATCGGCCAAAGTGGTTAATTTACCTCGCCACTCGGATAAAAGAGATTGAAACTCATGCGCTTGCTTTTCTTCGACGCCGGAAGAACGCCCTTGAGTTGACCAATTCACCAAGCCCACGCCGGCAAACCCCATCATCTTGCCTGGCTTTAAACCGGCAAAACCGACGCCACCGATATCGCTAACAGTATGGTTACCATAGGCGGCATATAAGGGTAACTGCAAATCAATTGGCCTTTCTCTATACCAATTTTTTTTATAATTTGGCAAGTTACCGGTTTTATAATCCAAATACAAAAAGCTGTTATTTTCCAAATAATCAATACGGTCAACTTTGACCCGCAACCGAATCCGAGACAGAGTAATCTCAACGTTTTTTTCTACTTCTTCCACGCTAAAGCTTAGCTCTCGCTGCTGCTCCAATGTCAAGAAATGAAACAACTGGTTTTTAGCATATTCTTTTTCCAATGCTAATAAGGCCTGCGAATCAAAAAGCAACTCACTGCGGGCACAGGCATTAACTACTTCGGTAATTTTTGCTCTTAGTTCAGCTTCGTCCATTGCCTTCAAGATTGATTGCTCCCGCACGTCTTGCCAGAATCGCTCTAAAGCCGCATGAATGAAGCTACCGCGTTGCATCCGATCCAGTTCATAACGAGGATAAGAATGAAACTCTCGCATATGTAGACGATAAACGGCAAAAGCCCATTGCGGATTAATCGCCTGCAAATCAATTAAACGTGTGCCCCCGGATAACAATCCATCAACAGCGGGACCGAAATCATCACTTAGCGATTCAATTTCGGCGACCGTCACGGTCTCAAATGCGGCAGATTCTGCGGGTGTCGCTGCGGCAAGCATGTCAAGTGAAGACCATTGATCCTCAGGCAGATATTGAGCAATTAATGGCGACGCCTTAGTCGGCATCTCACCACTGAATGCATGCCAGCTGATAGTAACCTCGGATGCCGTTTCCAACAGGCTTTTGAGCATAGCTTCTGCCCATAAAAACTCTCTTTGATGATCTGAACGCGGCGCTCCCGCTCGCTGCAAAGCCACTTTTGGAATCAAAGGATTCGGTTTAGGTACTGTTGGCAAGACATCATCCTGCATACTTAAAATCCACACCGCATCCCACTGCGCCCCTTCTGCCTCTAATATACCTAAGACATCCAGTCGTGCGGTTGCCGCACGTTGCGGTTGGAATATTTGCTGTCTACACAATCGATCAAGCAAATGAAAGGCCTCAGTCGCCGACATAGGGTCTAACACCGGTGATAAGGCGCTGGCATTTTTTAAGGCCTGATCAAAAGCGTTACAGACTTGATATTGCACTGAACTAAGTTTCTTTAAACCGGGAAATTTGAAGAGTTCAAAAAACGTTTTAAACTTTTGCAACCATTGATTTAATCTTAAACTTTTTGAGTCGCAGAAAATCTCAAACGCTGTTTTAATTAAATTAGAAAACTCATCGGAGATATCATTAAAAAACTGTTGAACAGTAGTTTTTCTATAGCTGATTTTATTAGCTTCACGAAGTTTTAAATCTAAGGCATTAAACGAGTCAGCCCAAGCAGATAGTAAAGTCTCTTGAGCTAGTAATAAAGACTCACCCAAGTCTTGGGTAGCGATTCGATTATGTTGCTCTAATGTTATAAATAAGCCTAACCATGCTAAGGACGAACGTACAATAGGCCAATCGCTGAGGGCGCGACCAATGGCTACGTTATAAAGCAAATCGGTTTTTAGGCCGGCTTCTTGTATGCGCTCATGCAAATAACGACGTACTGTGTTGGTCTCTGTTTGCAGCATAGGGTCAATAATTGCAAAGCGTCCTTGTGGTTGCGCTGTCAATTTGGCTTTAGCCCAATCCACAGCCGCCTCTAATTCCTCGCGACGACTATGCGCACTGAACACCTCTAAATTCGCTGCGATGCCAGGCTCGACTTCAAGACTATAAAGTGTCGCCCCCAAGTCCTGACAAGCGCTTAATAAGGCTGATTGAATCGGCGAAAGCTCTCTAAAACCTAATAGAACAATATTTTTAGCAAAGGCCGCGGATGATTTAAGCGGGATACTTTGCTGTAGTCGGTCTAACAACCATTGGTCTCTCAGCGTGCCATCAATGACTTCTCGCTGTACCAATCGTTGCAAATATAGCCTTTTGATATGTTTATATTCGCTGTATTCCGGCGTTTCTTCTGCGCCATCAACCGCGATAGCCCATTCCTCCTGCAAGCTATGAGCATCGGCCAAAACGCGAGCTAATTTTGTCAGATTCAGGGTGCTAAGTTGCTGCTCTTCCAATACCTTTTCCCAGTACAGCAAGGCAGCGAAATGACTTAGCTGCTTGGCCGCAGGCACCTCTCCTGTTGCAAAAACCACGCGTTCAGTAAGGAAATCCAGAAAGTGAGGCCATGGCTGTACTTGTGGCAGCTCAAACACCTTGGCGTGACTACGATTAACCTCAATCAGGGCCTTTTTCAGTTGGATGGCCATGCGGTTATTCACCGTGACCACCATGGTATTTGCCGCCTCCATATCCAACAAATCTTGCCTTGAAACGTTAACTAAATTTTCCAGCATCGCACCCGCCTTTTTCCTGTCTTAGAATCCATCTACGCTGTGGATTCTAAGCGATCAATACAATTCTGCAAAGACAAAGAGCGCATGCCTTTAGGATGCGCTCTTGGTTTCTGTTAAAAATTAAATACTAAGAAAACAACTCTTCGGCTTGCTTTCTAAGCTCAAACTTCTGGATCTTACCGGTTGCAGTTTTAGCCAACTCACCGAATACATAGTATTTAGGTCGTTTGAAGCCCGCTAAACGCTCGCGACAGTATTGGTCAAGCTCCTCTTGGGTAACAACAGCATCGTCTTTGAGTTCGACAAAGGCTACCGGCACCTCGCCCCACTTTTCATCAACCAATGCAACCACAGCGACGTTTGCCACGCCGGGATACTTATAAAGAACATCCTCCACCTCAATACTGGAGATGTTTTCGCCACCGGAAATAATAATGTCTTTACTGCGGTCTTTAATCTGCACATAACCGTCAGGGTACATCACCCCTAGGTCGCCCGTATGGAACCAACCGCCGGCAAAAGTCTTTTCAGTTTCCTCAGGGTTTTTCAAATAGCCCTTCATCACGATATTGCCGCGGAACATCAATTCACCAATCGTTTCACCATCGGCAGGAACCGCTTCCATCGTGTTCGGATCAAGTACTGTAAAGCCTGCTTGCAAGGTATAACGCATCCCCTGACGGGCCTTTTTCATAGCACGATCTTCCATCGAAAGATCTGCCCACTCGACCTTTTCTACACAACCCGCAGAAGGACCGTAAACCTCTGTTAAGCCATATACGTGGGTAATCTTAAAGCCCATTTCTTCCATGCGAGCCAACACAGCCTCCGGAGGTGCAGCACCGGCAATCATGCCGTTAACTTCGTGCTCAACACCCTGCTTAATCTCTTCAGGTGCATTAGCTAAGGCGGCGTGCACAATCGGCGCCGCACAATAGTAGTTAACTCGCTCATTGCGGATTAATTCAAAACACGCTTTAGGATCAAATTTACGCAAACAGACATTGACACCGCCTCGAGCCGCAATAGTCCAAGCAAAACACCAGCCATTACAGTGGAACAGAGGCAAGGTCCATAAATAGACCGGGCGCTTAGGCATATCGAATTCTAACACCTGAGCCACTGCATTAAGAGCCGCGCCGCGGTGATGATAAACCACGCCTTTAGGGTTGCCGGTGGTGCCTGACGTATAATTCAAGGCAATGGCATCCCACTCATCTTCCGGTAGTACCCAGTTATCAATATCGTCAGCTGATTGCAGGAAGCTCTCATAATCGATATCGCTAAAAGGTTCGATATCTTCAGGACCCAACTCGTCATTTACCTGAATAATTTTCAACTCAGGTAAAGCCGCTTTAATCTGCGGGATCATCGGTGCAAACTCACTGTCGGCCATCAGGAATTCGGCCTCACTGTGGCTCAAACAATAAATAACACCATCCGCTTCTAGGCGAACGTTGAGTGCTAATAAAACGCCACCGGACATTGGCACACCAAAGCTTGCCTCAACCATCGCCGGTGTATTGTGTAATAGTGTCGCTACTGTGGTCCCACGCTGAGCGCCATTTTGCCTAAGGGCAGCGGCCATCTGACGACAACGGGTAAAGGTTTCAGTCCAAGTCTGACGAATCGTGCCATGTACAATGGATAGCTCATCACCGTAAACCTCATGCGCGCGTACTAAATAATCGATAGGTGTTAAGGGTACGTAGTTAGCGGCATTTTTGCCAAGACCTGTATCATAATCAGCCATTGTGTCTCCTTATATAAAAAAAACGGCTCTGCTAATCTTCTAATTTTAAGTAGTGTAATAAATGAAGTCCTTGATCTAAATAAAGCCTAACTCATATTTAGAATCTTAAGACTAACGTAATGGTTTTACTTAATTTAACATTTTGTCATGTTCTTGTTGTGTTTTTATTAGGCTCGAGGGTGATGTTTTTGATGCAGGGTTTTTAATCGCTCTCGTGCCACATGGGTATAAATCTGAGTTGTTGAGATATCAGCATGACCTAATAACATTTGAACCACGCGTAAATCCGCCCCATGATTCAGCAAATGCGTTGCAAAAGCATGTCTCAACACATGCGGCGATAAAGGAACCTGAATCTCTTGTTGTTGGGCGTATTTTTTAACTAATTGCCAAAAAGCCTGACGACTCATAGCACTACCCAGACGAGTAATAAACACCGCATCATCAAGACGTCCCTTAAGTAATTCGGGTCTGGCCTCACGCAAATAGCGATGCAGCCAATGCACCGCCTCTTCGCCTAAGGGCACGATTCGATCCTTGCCACCCTTACCCTCCACTACTCGCACAAAGCCTTCATTAAGCGCAAGGTGAAAACTCTTCAGAGCGATTAACTCACTAACCCTGAGACCGGTAGCATACAGCGTTTCAAGCATCGCTCGATCCCTCAGACCACCAGGCGTAGTGAGATCCGGTGCTGCTAATAACAACTCTACCTGGGCCTCACTTAAGCTCTTCGGAAAACGCGCTGCCTGCTTTGCTGGTTTAATATGCAGACAAGGATCCTCTTGCCTACGATGGCTTTGTATCGCCCAGCCATAAAAACGCCTGAGGGTGGCCAAACGTCGGTTGGCGGTACTGGCTTTAGTCTGTAAATGCATTTGAGACAACCAGGCCTGAATATCTTCTGCCTTAACCGCCATCAGAGATAGGCCTGCGCGCTGCTCCTGCAGAAAATGAGTAAACGCATTCATATCCTGTCGATAAGCGGCTAAGGTGTTTTTAGATAAGCCATCCTCAAGCCACAAGGTATCTAAAAAAGAAGAGACATCGCTTTCATGCATGTTATTTCCAATTTAAAACTTAATAATTTCAGCTATACTAATTTGTATTTTACGCAGATAAATTTAGCTATTTTCCGGCATCACTCAGTACCTATTGTCATGACCATTTTATACATTCTTTTGCCTGATATTATCCTAGTTGCACTGGGTTGGATTATGCTCAATAAACTGAGTTTCAATCGGGAGTTTTTTACCGCCACCGAAAAGATGGTTTATTTCATCATGTTTCCGGCCTTGTTATTTCGATCGGTACTATCAAGTACCCTCAGTCTTAATACGGCAGGCACGTCATTACTCGCCTGTGTGTTGTTGGCCTTTGGGGGTTTATTATTAGCTAGTCTGGCCAAGCCCATACTAAAAATTGATCAGCGCTCTGCCAATTCAACCCAACAATGCGTTTATCGATTTAGCACCTATCTGGCACTTTCTATCGCTCCTTCGGTTGGTGGCACCGACGGCCTAGCGGTGATGGCGGTATTTATCGGCTTTACTGTGCCCCTGGTTAATATTTTGGCGGTACGTGCATTAGCTGCCGAACAGGGTGGCGGTGTATTAAAATCCATCATAACTAACCCCCTAGTTATAGCCACCGTTTCTGCGGTCAGTTTAAACCTGCTCGGCTTCCAGTTGCCTTCTATGGTTGACAATACCCTAGTAAAATTAGGTCAGGGCTCGATCCCGCTGGGTCTCATTTGTATTGGGGCTGCCCTAAAACTCAGAGAAGGCACGGCAAATGCGCCGTTAGTGGCTTGGATGACTGTCTCGCGCTTAGTTATGATGCCGGTTTTTGCCCTATTGATTGCCTTAGCCTTAGGCTTTAGTATTTTGCAAACACAGATGTTTATTATCTTTGCCGCCATCCCAACCGCACCTGCCGCTTATGTTTTAGCCGTGCGTATGGGGGGTGATGCACGATTAGTAGCTAATATCATTTCTGTGCAAACCTTAAGCTGTTTATTGACCCTCCCACTGTGGCTATTTCTTATTGTGCAAAGTAATTTCTTACAAACTATTACTAAATACTTTTAACAAAAATTATAATAACCATGGCGTACAATTCATTTAATTAACAAAGAATTAGCTCTCTTACCCAGAATTCACATGAACCAAAACTTGAGTCAATACCGCCTTTTTTTAGATAATGAAGAGGCCACGATTGCCTTAGCAAAAAGCTTAGCCAAGGCGATTTTTCCAGACTTATCAGACACTTACGAACCAGACCTGAGTCACTTTACGGGAGCCCGTATCTATTTGCATGGGGATTTAGGTGCCGGGAAAACGACCTTTGCCAGAGCTTTTTTGCAAGCTCTAGGTGTAACAGGAAGGATAAAAAGTCCCACTTACACCCTACTTGAAAGCTATAATGTTTCTAGATTATACTTATATCACTTTGATTTTTATAGGTTTAATGATTCTGACGAATGGCAAGAGGCTGGTTTTGAGGAGCAACTCCTTGACCAGGCAATCGTTTTAGTCGAATGGTCAGAAAAAGCAAATGAGCAACTCCCCCTGCCGGATTTAAGATTGCATTTAAATTACCGCGATGAGGGGAGAGAGGCCGTTCTATCGGCAATTTCAGACAAAGGGAAACAATGGTTAAACAATTTGAACTCACAGACAAAGGCATAAAGCGTCGCCATGCCTTAGGCTTTGCGGGTAGCATTTTGACCCTGAGTGTCGTCCCCAAGTGGGCTCATGCTGCCGCAGCTCAGGTATTAGCAGTCCGCACATGGCCTGCTGACGAATATACTCGCGTTACCCTAGAGCTAAGCGCGCCGCTTAATGCTGAACATTTTATGCTCGACAACCCGAGTCGTCTGGTGGTGGATTTACAAGGTATTAGTCTAAACCAAGCTTTAAATTCTCTGGTATCGCAGATTAAACCTAACGATCCCTATATTCGCTCAATTCGTGTTGCTCAAAATCGCGCTGACGTGGTTCGTCTAGTGATGGATTTGAAGCAATCGATTGCGCCTCAAGTATTTACGTTGAAACCCATCGGTGACTATCAATATCGCTTGGTATTGGACTTGTACCCTAAAGTGGCACATGACCCACTAATGGCCTTATTAGATAGCCCGGGAGACGATCCGCTAGCGGGCATTATTGACCAATTAGGCGGCAGTCGTCCGACCACCAGTGCACCGACAGTGCAGGGGCAAATCGCTCCGACGCCACCCCCTGCAGTCTCGCCTAGTACGCGTAACCGTGGCTCACGACCGGTATTAATCGCCATCGACCCCGGTCACGGCGGTGAGGATCCCGGCGCCATTGGGCCCCGCGGTACTCGTGAAAAGGACATTGTACTAGCCATTGGTAAGCAATTACGCGATCTGATTAATGCTCAACCTAATATGCGCGCCTATATGACGCGTGATGCGGACTTCTTTGTCCCCTTACAAGTACGTGTTCAAAAAGCTCGTCGCGTCAAGGCTGATATCTTTGTCTCGATTCACGCTGATGCATTTACCAACCCTAGCGCTCGTGGCACCACTGTATTTACCTTATCCAATAAGGGTGCCAGTAGTGCTGCGGCCAAGTGGTTAGCCAATCGCGAGAACCAAGCGGATATGATTGGTGGGGTGGATTTTGGTGTGCATGATCGAAGCACCGCCAGTGTCTTATTAGATATGTCGACTTCTCAACAAATCCAAGATTCTCTCAAGATCGGGCATCGTGTTTTGAGCTCTTTGGGTAAGGTCAACGGCGTCCACAGTCGTCGGGTTGAGCAGGCCGGTTTTGCTGTGTTACGCTCACCGGACACTCCATCGATTTTGGTCGAGACCGCCTTTATTTCTAACCCCCAAGAAGAGCAATTCCTGCGCTCCACCAACAACCAAAGAGCACTGGCTCGAGGTATTTTGAGCGGTTTACAGGAATACTTGGCAACCAATCCTCCATTAGCCAGATTGGGTTAATTTTAAAAACACAAACTCAATCGAATTACTTTTTAAAACCGCTTGATTAATATCGAGCGGTTTTTTAATATGTACGGCATGACTCAAAGAAAAGAAATTCGCGCCCTGCCTGAACAATTAATTAATCAAATCGCCGCCGGCGAAGTGATTGAACGCCCTGCTTCCGTCTTAAAAGAGGTGTTGGAAAACGCCATAGATGCAGGTAGTACACAAATTGAGGTTCGACTCGAAGGCGGTGGCATTCGTAGGATATGTGTTATTGATGATGGCAGTGGCATCCCCATGGATGAATTACCCCTAGCTATTACACAACACGCCACTAGCAAAATTCGCTCACTCGAAGAGCTCGAATCTGTTGCCTCCATGGGCTTCAGAGGTGAAGCCTTGGCCTCTATCGCATCAGTCAGCCGCATGACTATTACCTCACGGAGCGCTGATCAGGAGCATGCTTTTAGCATTTGCGGCAGCTCTAAAGAAATTAGCCCTTCAGCCGGTGGCGTGGGCACGACCGTGGACGTTAGACAGTTGTTTGAACATATCCCTGCTCGTCGTAAATTTCTTAAAACTGAAGCCACGGAATTCGGCCATGCGGTCGATGCCATCGAACGTCTCGCCATGGCTAATCCCCATGTTAGTTTCAGAATCTTTCATAATCAAAAACCCTATAAACAATGGCAAGCGACTGATGCCTTTCAACGAGTCCGTGATGTCATCGGTGAGGAATTTATCGAACATGGCCTAGAGGTGCAAATGGACCATGGCCTTGCTCGCGTGCATGGGATGATTATTCACCCAACTGCAGCCAGAGCTCGTGCGGATAAACAGTATCTTTTTGTCAATGGTCGTTTTATCCGCGATCGCACCATTAGCCATGCCATTCGTCAGGCTTATAGCGATGTATTGCATGGTGATCGTCAGGCTGCTTATGTACTGTTTTTAGAAATCGCCCCCGAACTAGTCGATGTCAATGTGCATCCGGCCAAAAGTGAAGTGCGTTTCCGAGAATCCAGTGCCGTTTACCGCTTATTTATTCAAGCCTTGGGCGCTGCGCTGTCCAATACCGGTGGTGAAAACCGCAGTGATGCTGATGCTGTTATGAGTTCACTCGCTCGTGCTGGTGACGGTTCTATGGCAACTGCTACGGCTCAGTCTCAATCTCAAGTGCAGCAGGGCTTAAGTTCTCCCGGCACCTATCAGTCACAAAGTGGCGGTACCGGCTCAGTAAGCACTTATCCTAAGTACCCAACTAGTCACTACAGCCAAAACTCACTTAATCTACCATCAGCCGATGATTGGCGCTCAGCCTACGCGCCAATTAGCAAACTCGAAACGCAAGGCGATACTGATGGTCTGACTGCTGTTGCGGCAACAAGCCCTATCTCGTCCTCACCACATTCACAGAAACCGTCAACTGAGGCCGATGACTTCCCTCTCGGCATGGCCATTGGTCAATTGCACGGGATTTATATTTTGGCGCAAAATCGCTCTGGCTTGGTCTTAATCGATATGCACGCCGCTCATGAACGTGTGGTCTATGAGCATTTAAAGCAACTGCACGATCAGCAAGATATCGTGGTACAAGAATTTTTAGTCCCTTATTTACTGTCTTGCACTGAAAAAGACGTGGCCATCGTGGAGTCACATCATGAGCTATTACAGGAACTAGGTTTACACTTGAGTGCCGGTGGCCCTAAAAGTATTACTGTGCGTGCGGTGCCTGCTTTGTTGGCGCGTGGAGATATAGAAAGTTTGGTGCTTGGTGTCTTAAAGGACATCAGTGATATCGGTAACAGTGAGCGTCTAGCCCTTCAGCGCAATGAAATTTTAGCCACCATGGCTTGCCACGGTGCGATACGAGCGAATAAGTTTCTAACGATAGCAGAAATGAACGCCTTACTACGCGCGATGGAAGCCACGGATAAAGCCGATAATTGCAATCATGGTCGCCCGACTTGGTTTCAATGGTCAATGCGCGATCTCGATAAACTATTTATGCGCGGCGAGTAATTTAAACGATGAGCAAAAGAATTCTCTGCATCAGCGGCCCGACTGCCGCCGGCAAATCTGCTTCGGTATTGGCTTTAGCCCAGACAACACCGATAGAAATTATTTCCATGGACTCGGCCACTATCTATCAAGGCATGGATATCGGTACAGCCAAAGCTAGTGCTGCAGAGCAAGCACTAGTAGCACATCATTTATTAGACATTCGCGATCCGGCTGAAAGTTATAGTGCTGCCGATTTTGTGGCGGATACCTTGCGTCTAATTCCCGAGATTGAAGCCCGTGGACATCTGCCGGTGATTGAAGGTGGCACACTGATGTATTACAAGGCATTACGTGAAGGATTGCATGATTTACCCAAAGCCGACAGCGCGTTACGTGAAAAAATAGAAACTGAAGCCTCGGTTCTGGGTTGGCCCGCCTTGCACCAAAAACTGGCTGAACTGGATCCTGTCACCGCAGAACGTCTAGCACCTAATGACAGTCAACGCATTTCGCGTGCGCTAGAGATTATTGAATTGAGCGGCCAAAGCATGTCAAGCCTGATTGCCAAGCAAAAAGAGCCACAACACGATTATGAATTTGTGACCATCAGTTTAGAGCCGGTCGATCGTAGTCTGTTACACCAACAAATTGCCAAACGCTTTATGCAAATGATGGAGTTGGGTTTTTTGGATGAGGTAAAAAGACTTTATGCGCGAAAGGATCTGCACCCCGAACTGCCCTCAATACGCTGCGTTGGCTATAGACAGCTATGGGATTATTTGGCTGATCATTGCCACTATGAAGAAGCCATTGAACGCGGCATTGCTGCCACCAGACAACTGGCTAAACGACAAATCACCTGGTTACGCAGTCAATCTGAAAGAATTCAAATTGACTGCTTTTCTGATAATGTCCCCGGACAGGTTTTAGACACCGTGCGCGAACTCAACTTAATCGATTAAAGAAACACCTTATTCCTTAACCAGAACACGAGGACCGTCGCCCTGCTCCACAATTTCACCAAGATGGTAAACCGTTTCACCGGCTTCGCGTAATTGCGCTTTAACCGCTTCAGCAGCCTCGGCGGCAACCACAATTACCATCCCTAAACCGCAGTTAAAGACACGGTACATTTCTTGAGTATCGACATTACCCTGTTCTTGTAACCATTGGAATAATGGCGGTAACTGCCACTCACCTTTTTGTAAATGAGCCGCCAAAGCTGCGGGTACAATACGGGGAATATTTTCCAATAAACCACCACCGGTCACGTGCACTAAACCCTTAATTGCTTCGCCGTGCTGCTCAATGGCCGCTAATACCGGCTTCACATAAATACGAGTCGGCGCCATAATGGCATCGCCAAAAGTGCCGCCCTCAAAAGGATCGCTAGGCTTAATACCGGCACGATCAATGATCTTACGAATTAAAGAGTAGCCATTAGAGTGGGCACCACTGGAAGCTAAGGCAATGACCACATCACCGGCAGCAATCGTGGAACCATTAATAATTTTGGACTTTTCAACCGCACCGACAGCAAAACCGGCTAAATCGTACTCACCCTCAGGATACATGCCCGGCATTTCTGCGGTTTCACCACCAATCAAAGCGCAACCGGAAAGCTCACAGCCTCGAGCAATACCGCCGACCACGGCCGCTGCTTTGTCAACAGATAAGACACCACAAGCAAAGTAATCCAAGAAGAATAGCGGCTCGGCGCCCTGTACCAGAATGTCATTAACACTCATCGCAACTAAGTCAATACCAACCGTGTCGTGTTTATCCCAATCAAAGGCTAACCGCAATTTTGTACCTACACCATCGGTACCGGCCACTAACACTGGTTCTTGATAACGCTTAGGCACTTCGAATAAGGCACCAAAACCGCCAAGACCGGTCAAAACCCCATCGCGCATGGTTTTAGCTGCCAAGGGCTTAATACGATCAACTAAAGCCTCACCGGCATCGATATCCACACCGGCATCGCGGTAACTTAAAGGGGAGTTTTGCTTATTTGTCATGAGAAATATACCCAAATATGTAAGAATAATGATTATTGTTAGAAAAAGTGCACTCTGCTGCGCAATAAGTAGATTTTCCTATTTTACGATAAATTATCAATCAGCTGTGCCTGACGGATAACAATGAATTTTGAATGATTGAGCAACTGCCTTTGGCTCTCTTACCGAGCCAAGATTTTAGTTTTGATAATTTTGTGCCGGGTGAGAACTGGGAAGCTCTCAGCCAGCTGATGGACTGCTCCACCGGCAAGATGTTTTATCTTTTCGGTGAACCCGGCAGCGGCAAAAGCCACCTGCTCAAAGCCTTGGTCGCCGAGCGAGCAGCCAGCCTGTATTTTTCTGCAAACGACTTTCCCACCACCTTAGATGACTGTCTGCAGTCAACGCCTCAATTAATTGCGGTAGATGATGTGCAGGATCTTAGTGATGCTCAGCAAATGAACTTATTCGATCTGGTGAACTACTCGCACCGTCACAAGAGCAGTCCTGAAGCAATTACCTTGGTCGTTGCCGGTGACCAATCGCCACTTAATATGCCTATCCGCGAGGACTTGCGTAATCGATTGGGCTGGGGTTTAGCTTATAAACTGCACTCTCTCAAAGACGAAGACATTTTACTGGCAATACAGCAACGTGCCTATGAAAAGGATTTAAAAATCAACAAAGAAGCCACTGATTGGCTTTTAAAAAACACCGAGCGCAATATCCGCTCACTTTTTGCTTGGCTTGACGCACTGGATTTATATTCCATTGCAAAGCGTCGCCAAGTGACTCTGAATTTAATTAAAAACTTTATTAAAGAAGCTGAATTTAACAAGACCTTATGACAATAAACACAAAAACCCTTGCCCTTTTCGATTTAGATCATACCCTCTTACCCATTGATACGGATTATGAATGGGTCGAATGGCTAAGTCGCAACAATTTGGCCGGCGATCCAGCTGAGGTCGCACGTAGAAACCAGGAAATCATGGATAAATACGACGCCGGCCAACTCACTATCGAAGAGTCTGCCGCCTTTGTATTAAGCTTTCTAAGCATGCACAATCCCTTTGAACTGGGCCAATATCATGAGCGTTTTATGGCTGATGTGGTTCGTCCCAATATCACTAAAGCTGCCTTTGAGCTGGTTGATATGCATTTGCGCCAGGGTGATTTATGCTGTTTGGTGTCTGCGACCAATACCTTTGTGATTCAACCGGTGGGTCGCGCCTTTGGTTTTGAGCATATTATCGGCACCACCCCGGAATACATCAAGGGTCGCTATACCGGTAAATTCGTCGGTGTCGCTAGCTACCAAGAAGGCAAAATCACACGCGTTGAAGAGTGGTTAGGGGGTTTAAATTCCAGCTTAGAAGCCTTTGATACGATTTATTTTTATAGTGACTCGATCAATGATTTACCCTTATTAGAAAAAGCCACTCATCCGGTGGCGACCAATCCTAGTCCGGCCTTACGTGAAATCGCAGAGCAAAAAAACTGGACAATTATTGATTTATTTGAGCAGTAAACAAGCGACTATGGACAAAGAAAAGAAACTATCCATCAATCAGTTTGTAAAACGTCTTTTTAGGACTTCCGAGAGCACGAGCAAAAGTAAAGCTCGCTCCGGTCGAAGCAAGTCCGACGCCCCTAACAAAATGCCTCAGGCGACTATTTATCGGGCTGATGAGCATCAAATCCAGAAACACTTTATTTCCCGTAACGCTATTAAAGTTTGTCAGGTGCTACAAGAGGCTGGCCACGAGGCCTATATCGTCGGCGGCGCAGTACGCGATCTAACCTTAGGGCTACAGCCTAAAGACTTTGATGTCGCCACTAGTGCCACACCGGAACAGGTAAAACCGCTATTTCGCCGTGCCCTGATTATCGGTCGTCGCTTTCGTTTAGTGCATTGTGTCTTTGGTCGAGAAATCATCGAAGTGTCAACTTTTAGAGCCGCATCTAAGCAAAAACAACTAACCGATGAATTCGGTCGCGTGCTCAGCGATAACGTTTATGGCACCCAAGCACAAGATGCCGAACGCCGTGACTTTACTATTAACGCCTTGTATTACGATCCAATACGCGAGGAAGTCATCGATTACCACAATGGGCTTCAAGATATTCGTCAGCGTGTGGTTCATATTATCGGTGATGCTGAAGCACGCTACAGAGAAGATCCGGTGCGGATGCTCAGAGCCATACGTTTTCAGGCAAAACTCAATGGCACTCTCGAAGCTGATACTGCAGCCCCAATCCAAACAATGGCCGATTTATTAGCCAATGTCCCTGAATCACGACTCGCAGATGAGTCATTAAAATTACTGACTTGCGGTAATATCCCACTCTGTCTTCAGGTAATCAAAGAGCATGGCATTGGAGAAGGGATTTTACCTTTAATAGATCTGATTCAAAATCAGATGGGCCATAATAAATTCCTGCAAATTGCCCTCGAAAGAACAGACTACCGCATTCGCAGCAATAAAACCGTCAGTCCCAGTTTCTTATATGCCTCTGCGCTATGGCCTTTAGTTAAGCAACGATGGCATGATTATCAGGAACAACACAATGAACCAGTAGTCCCGGCCCTAGTGCAGGCAGCCCACGACGTGTTGGATGTCTATGCTCGAAACCTGGCCTTACAACGTCGTCAAAGTAGTGATATGCGTGAGATATGGTTTATGCAACCACGTTTCGAACGACGTTCGATACGAGCAATTCATCGCATGTTTGAACAGCATCGCTTCAGAGCGGCGGTTGATTTCTTACAGATTCGCACCGCCGCCGGTGAGTTTGATAGTGTATTAGCACAGTGGTGGATGGATCTGGCCGATGCCGATGAGCAAACTCGCAAAGAGATGCTCGCTGAGCTTCAACATCACAATATTACCCATCGAACGGGCGGTGATAATAGCGAACCCGCCAAATCTAAACGTCGCCGACGCCCGCGCCGACGCTCTAGCGCCAGTCGCAATCGCAGAACCGCCGCTAAACCGACGACAAGTGCTCATAACGACAATGACTAATACCGAGTTAAGGCCAGCCCAAACGGCCTACATCGCTTTGGGCGCCAATCTCAATTCGCCGGCCAATACACTTGAAGCGGCTTTAGCGACGATTGCCGAAAGCGTTGAGATTGAGTTAATTCAACGCTCTTCACTTTATCGTAGCCCCCCGCTCGATGCTGATGGCCCAGACTATATCAATGCGGTGGCTGAAATACACACGACCTTAGAGCCCTTAGCCCTTTTACATCGTTTACAAGCCATAGAAAACGCCTTTGGCAGAGAGCGTGCCTATAGAAATGCGCCGCGAACCTTGGATCTTGATGTGTTGCTTTATGAGGGCTTTAACTCAGATAGTGCCGAGTTGACAGTCCCCCACCCTCGTCTACACCTACGTAGTTTTGTCTTGATGCCATTGATAGAAATCGCCGGCGATATAGTATTAGCGCAAGGAAGTGCATCTAATTTACTTGAAGACGCGCTGGCTTCGGGGCAAGTTATTCATAAAGTCTAGGGGAAAAACCCAAAAAAAGAGCCGAGGATAAATCCCGGCTCCTTTGATTTCTACTTAAATAAGAATTCAAGCAACTGACTAAGCTTCCGCTTTTAATTGTTCAATTTTGGCCTGCCAGATTTTAGGCGCAGTCTCATGAACCGACTCACCGCTTGCATCGACAGCAACAGTGACCGGCATGTCCTTGACCTCGAACTCGTAAATAGCTTCCATACCCAGATCCTCAAAACCAACAACTTTTGAGTTACGAATGGCTTTAGAGACTAGATACGCCGCACCGCCTACTGCCATCAGATAGGCTGATTTGTGCTTTTTAATCGCCTCAATAGCCACCGGACCACGCTCAGCCTTACCAATCATAGAAATTAGGCCTTGCTCCAACATCATTTCGGTAAAGGCATCCATACGGGTTGCCGTGGTCGGACCGGCAGGACCAACCGCTTCATCACGCACTGGATCGACCGGGCCAACATAGTAAATCACGCGATTCGTGAAGTCTACGGGCAACTCCTCACCGGCAGCCAACATCTGCTGAATACGCTTATGGGCTGCATCACGACCGGTTAACATCTTGCCTGATAACAATAAGGTATCACCCGGTTTCCAGCTAGCCACCTCTTCAGGAGTTAAGGTGTCCAGATTAACCGCTTTGGATTTATTGTAGTCCGGCGCCCACTCTACATCCGGCCAGCTATCTAAAGACGGCACCGGCATCTCGGCGACACCGCTGCCATCTAATTCAAAGTGCACGTGACGAGTCGCTGCGCAGTTAGGAATCATAGCGATTGGCTTAGAAGCGGCGTGGGTTGGGAAAGTATTGATTTTAACGTCAAGAACCGTCGTCAGACCACCTAGGCCCTGAGCCCCAATACCGAGAGCATTGACTTTTTCATAGAGTTCGACACGCAACTCTTCAAGTTTGTTTTGGGGCCCGCGCTGTAACAGCTCATACATATCGATATCTTCCATCAACGCTTGCTTAGCCATCAACATTGCTTTTTCAGCCGTGCCCCCAACGCCAATACCTAGCATACCCGGAGGACACCAACCTGCACCCATCGTCGGTACCGTTTTAAGAACCCACTCAACAATATCCTCGCCCGGGTTCAGCATAGCAAATTTGGTTTTATTCTCAGAACCACCACCCTTGGCAGCGACTTGTACCTCAACCTTGTCGCCCGGCACTAATTCAACCGAAAGAATACAAGGGGTATTGTCGCGCGTGTTTTTGCGCTCAAAAATCGCATCGTCCAGTACCGAAGCACGTAGTTTATTGTCCGGGTTCAAATAGCCCTGACGCACGCCCTCATCACAGGCTTCCTGAAGACTACCGCTCAATTCAAACTTGACATCCATACCTACTTTCAAGAAGACATTAACAATGCCGGTGTCTTGACAAATTGGACGATGACCTTCGGCCGACATTTTAGAGTTAGTCAAAATCTGTGCAATCGCATCCTTGGCTGCCGGACTTTGCTCTAGCTCATAGGCACGTGCCAAATGCTCAAGATAATCGGCCGGATGATAATAACTGATGAACTGTACCGCATCAGCAATTGACTGAACTAAATCAGCTTCTTTAATAATAGTTGACATACTTATAACCTTTAAGATTAAAACAATTATCAATCACTCAAAAAGACTGAGTTGTTAAAACTCAGTCTCCACTTGCTACTAATAGCAAAAAACTTATCGTGCCGGATTAACGACCCTTCCAGACCGGATCACGTTTTTCAGCAAAGGCGGTTGCACCCTCTTTAGCATCTTCAGAAGTGAAGATATGCTGCATATGCGGCTGCTGCAAAGCAAACATATCCTGATTGCTCCAAGTGCGTGCTTCATTTACCACCTGCTTAATCACTTGTAAAGCTAATGGGCCATTGGCAGCAATTTTATCGGCCATGACTAAGGCGGCATCTAACGCCTGGCCCGGCTCCACTAACTGATTAATCAAGCCTAAATCATAAGCACGTTGTGAAGTCAGCATATCGCCGGTCAATAAAATTTCCATCGCAATTGGGTAAGGCACACGATGCGGGAAGCGTAACATACCACCGGAGCCGGGGACTAAGCCACGCTTTGCTTCCGGCAAACCGAATTTAGCGGTATTGGAGGCAATAATCAAATCACAAGCCAGACATAATTCAAAACCGCCTGCCAAAGCATAGCCTTCGACCGCAGCAATTAAGGGCTTTTTAGGCAATGCTTCACAAAGACCGCCGAGACCACGACCCGGTACCACAGCACGGCGTTGAGTTTTAGCAAACTCTTTTAAATCCATACCAGCACAGAAATGCTCGCCCTGTCCGCGCAACACACCTAATGATAGCTCATCGTTATTTTCTAACTCATCAATGGCATCAGCCAAGGCAAATGAGGTTTCATAGGTTAATGCATTACGTGATTGTGGACGGTTGATTGTGATAACAAGGACCCGGCCTTTTTTCTCGGTTAAAACTAAAGCGTCAGACATTTATATCTCCGTTAATGATTTATTATTGTTACATTCAATGAATCTTTCCTGATTTTACTGCTAATTATACTTGCCTAACTAAAAGCTCTGCACTCGCCCGTAAATAACAACTAATTCTCTTTTGTCGATGAGAAATTACGGCTGCTCCGGCTATTCTGTGTTTTATAAGCTTAAATATCTTAAAATTATGGGTTAATTAAATTTTTGGTAAATGTCTTAGCATGCTTAGCTTTCAGCAAATTATTCTTACATTAGAAAATTATTGGGGCGCTCAGGGATGCACCCTCCTACAGCCATACGATATGGAAGTGGGTGCCGGTACCTCGCACACCGCCACTTTCTTAAGAGCGATCGGTCCGGAGCCGTGGTACGCCGCCTATGTGCAACCATCCAGACGTCCTAATGATGGTCGCTATGGTGAGAACCCCAATCGGCTCCAACATTATTATCAATACCAAGTCGCTTTAAAACCGGCGCCTAGTAATATCATTGAGCTCTATTTGAACTCTCTCAAAGCCTTAGGAATTAACCCTCAAGAGCACGATATTCGCTTTGTCGAGGACGACTGGGAAAACCCCACGCTAGGAGCTTGGGGTCTGGGCTGGGAGATCTGGCTAAACGGCATGGAAGTAACCCAATTTACCTACTTCCAACAAGTCGGCGGCCTCGACTGCTCAGCCACTACCGGTGAGATCACCTACGGCATTGAGCGTTTAGCCATGTACCTACAAAACGTAGAAAGCGTCTATGACTTAGTATGGACCACGGATTTACAGGGCAATAATGTCTATTATCGTGACGTGTTCCACCAAAATGAAGTTGAGCAATCCAAGTACAACTTTGAGATTGCCGATATCGAGATCCTTTTCCGTCATTTTAATGACCATGAAAAAAATGCTCAGCGTTTGGTCGAACTTGATTTAGCCCTGCCGGCCTATGAGCAGGTACTAAAAGCCGCCCATTTATTTAACTTATTAGATGCTCGTGGTGCTATCAGCGTGACCGAACGCGCTACGTATATTGCACGTATTCGCAACCTCTCACGCGGTGTCGCCCAGTGTTATTACGAATCCAGAGAGCAATTAGGCTTCCCCATGCTCAAAGACACAGCAAGCGCGGAGGCAAAATAATATGACAAACAAAGCCTTATTAATTGAGCTCCTAACCGAGGAGTTACCCCCAAAAGCACTACAGCGCTTAGGCGAAGCCTTTGCTGCTACCATTGAAGCGGATTTAAGCAAATTATCGCTGTTGGCGGAGAACCACCAAAGCCGCAGCTTTGCCACACCCAGACGCTTGGCCATTTTGATTGATCGGGTCTTAGAGCAAGCACCTGAACAGGATTTTGTTGAAAAACTGATGCCTGCTAAAGTCGGTTTAGATGCCGATGGCAATGCCACGCCTGCCCTAACTAAGCGTTTAGAAGCCAAAGGCCTGGGCCATTTAACGGTTGATGACTTAGCCAAAGAGTCTGACGGTAAACAGGATTTTCTAATTGCCCGCGGTAAAGCACCCGGAGCCATTTTAAAAAATCGCATCCAGGAAATCGTTGAGCATTGCATTAACCAATTACCAATTCCCAAAGTCATGCGTTACCAACTAGCCGATCGTCAGACGACCGTGCGTTTTGTACGCCCGGCACATCGTTTAGTCGTCTTATATGGTGAGGATATCCTAGCCGCTGAGGCCTTAGGACTGAGCGCTGATCGAGTGACTGAAGGTCATCGCTTTATGGGCGCCAAAACTCTCTCTTTAGCAACCGCCGAGGAGTACCAACAGCGCTTGGCCGATGAGGGCATGGTGATTGCCGATTATCAAGGTCGTCAAGACATGATTAAGCAGCAATTGCTAGACACAGCGGCTTCATTAAACACCACCATCGGTGATGGTCCTGAGGTTCACGCCTTATTAGATGAGGTCACTGCACTGGTTGAGCATCCGACCGTCTACGTAGGTCAGTTTGATCGTGAGTTTCTCGGCGTACCCCAAGAATGCTTGATTTTAACCATGCGTTTAAATCAGAAGTATTTCCCTCTTTTTGATAAAGACACCGGCAAACTGGACCATCGTTTCCTGATTGTCAGCAATATGCAATTAGAAGACCCTAAAAATATTATCGAAGGCAATGAACGGGTAGTTCGTCCACGTTTAGCTGATGCACAATTCTTCTTTGAGACTGACAAAAAAACCCCTCAAGACCAACGTGTTGAGCAATTAGCTCAAGTGGTTTATCACAACAAACTTGGCTCACAGCGACAAAGAACCGAACGCGTACAAAGCTTAGCCGCTCTGATTGCCAATCAATTAGGTGCAGACAGCAAACTAGCTGAACGTGCTGCTTATTTAGCCAAGGCCGATCTAAGCTCCTTGATGGTGGGTGAATTCCCTGAACTACAAGGTGTGATGGCCTCTTATTATGCTGTCGAAGAGCAAGAAGCTGCCGAAGTCTGTCAAGCCTTAGCCCATCAGTACGATGTGCGTTTTAACTTAACTCATGATAAAAGCGGTTTAACTGCCTTAATTCTTTTTGTGGCTGAGCGTATCGAAACCTTAATGGGCATCTGGGGCATCGGCTCGATCCCTAGCGGCGAACGAGATCCTTACGGTCTACGTCGTGCTGCCCTTGGTATTATCAGCGCCTATGAGTGGCTCAAAAAGGCCGATTTAGATGGCGTTAAAGCTGCCCAACTGGACTTACCTGCTGTACTGAAAAAATCAGCCGAGCTATTTGATGCCAAGAGCGAAATCAATCCGAACACGGCCTCAGAAGTTTATGAGTTTATTCTGGAACGCTACCGCAACCAGTTGCAAAACGAACACAGTAAGGCTGTCATTGATGCTGTTTTAGCCGTTAATCCGCCGCTAGATCAAATCCCTGAGCGAGTTGAAGCAATTGAGGCCTTCTCTAAACTGGACGAAGCAGAAAGTTTGGCCGCAGCCAATAAGCGTATTAGTAACTTACTGCGCCGCTCCGAAGACGAAATAGCCGACTTTAATGAGTCCCTACTAGAAGAAGCTGCCGAAAAGGAACTGTTCACCGTATTACAGGCTGTAGAACCTGAAGCCACAGCACTTTTCGCTAGCAAAGACTTTACCGGTAGCATGAGCCTAATGGCAACTGTACGCCCTGCAGTCGATAGCTTCTTCAATGACGTCATGGTGATGGCAGATGATCCGGCGGTTCGCGCCAATCGCTTGTCATTATTGCAACGTCTGCATAACACGATGAACTTAATTGCCGATATTTCCCGCTTAGCGTAATCTGCGCAAAGGTTGATTAGGATTCAAGATGCCCAAATTAGTGATTCTCGATAGAGATGGTGTCATTAACCAAGACTCCACGGACTACGTCAAAAGTGCCGACGAATGGGTGCCTTTGTCGGGCAGTCTTGAAGCCATTGCTCGTCTCAATTCGGCCGGCTATAAAGTCGTGATTGCGACCAACCAATCAGGTGTTGGTCGTGGTTACTTCACTATGGATGATCTAAGCGAAATGCACACAAAGCTACGTCTTTTACTGGCTGAAAAAGGCGGTTTAATCGATGCGATCTTTGTGTGCCCTCACAAACCCGAAGACAATTGTCGATGCCGCAAACCTGCACCCGGTCTGTTTGAGGAAATTCGTGCGCGCTATAAAATAGACCAAGCTGCACAGATTTATGCTGTTGGTGATTCTCTCCGTGATCTGCAAGCCGCTACAGCGGCCGGCTTTAAACCTTGGCTAGTACTGACAGGCAACGGTCAGAAAACACGTCAGGATCCGACCTTTGATAAAGCCACACCGGTCAGTGATGACCTAGCCTCCATGGTTAATACATTGTTAAGCCAAGTTGGCGCTTCACACAACTAAAGGGAGTCATACGATGAACTTTATTCGCTCCTTAATCTATGCTGTTTGCTTTGTGCTGACCGCATTAACCCTAGGCATCGTGATTCTTTTGTCCAGACCCTTATCCTTTGAAAAACGATATTACATTGCAGTGCAATGGCCACGACTTCTAATTTACTTAGCCAAAGTCATCTTAGGTATCCGTTACGAAGTCAAAGGTAAAGAAAATATTCCCACTGATCACCAAGTGATTTATCTGGTTAAACATCAGTCAGCGTATGAAACCCTATTTATGCCTTGGTTTACTCCTCATCCGGTCGTGTTAGTTTATAAAAAGGTGTTGGAGTATATCCCATTATTTGGTTGGGCCTTAGGCAGTCTAAATAACATCCCTATTGATCGCGGCAGATCCTCTGAGGCCATGAGACAAGTCCTGCGTCGAGGTTCAAAGCGTATCAAAGAAGGCCGTTCGCCGGTGCTGTTCCCTGAAGGCACGCGAATCCCGGTGGGCAAAAAGGGTCGCTATAAGCCCGGTGGTGTCCGCTTAGCAATGCATACCCAGACTGATATTATTCCCGTCGCCCATAATGCCGGTAGATTATGGCCTAAAAATGCCTTTATTAAGAAACCCGGCACGGTCACTATGTCCTTTGGTCCCCCTATCAAAGCGGGTGACCGCAGTTGTGATGAGATTACCGCGGAGGTCGAGCATTGGATCGAGTCGGAGATGATCCGTCTTAATCCGGAAGATTACAAGAGCAGTGATCCTGCCGACACCCCAAGCTATAGTGTCAAAAATAAAGTGTAAAATGTCTCTAGGACTAAGTCGTTTAACTAATTCACAAGGAGATCGTATGTTATTACTACACACCATGCTACGCGTTGGCAATCTCGAGCGTTCGATTGATTTTTACACCAATGTGTTAGGTATGACGTTGTTACGCACCTCAGATAACCCTGAGTATAAGTACAAATTAGCCTTCCTGGGCTATGCCTCTAATCCTGAACAAGCCGAAATCGAATTAACCTACAACTACGGCGTCGAGAAATACGATATGGGTACAGCCTACGGTCATATTGCCATTGGTGTTCCTGATGCTTATGAAGCCTGTAACAAGGTCAAAGCGGCTGGCGGTAAAGTCACTCGCGAAGCCGGTCCGGTATTGGGTGGCGAAACAGTGATTGCTTTTGTTGAAGATCCGGACGGCTACAAAATCGAATTTATCGAAAGAAAAGACATGAATGCGCCCGGCACGGGTTTGAGATAAGTGGCGTTTAAAACAAATCCAAGCTGAATCTCTTACCGTTAGAAACCGCCAAACTCTAACGGTAAATTCACTACAGAACAAAAACTTTAATCAGCTACGCCTAATTAGCCGAATCAGCCAGAGCAATAAACTGCTGCAAGCTTAAATCCTCAGCTCTAGCAGTTTCTTCAATACCCAAGGCAGCAAAATCAAAAGACCATTGATGCAAACTACGACGGATCATTTTCCGACGCTGACTAAAAGCCTGGGCGACGATTTCGGCAAAGAGTTCATAGTTCTGGGGCTTTAGGCGATCCTCACCTAACGGGATCATACGAACAATCGCCGAATCCACACGTGGCGGTGGATCAAAGGCTTCAGGTGCCACCTCGAACAGCCCCTCCATCTCGTAACGTTGTTGCAGCATCACTGAGAGGCGACCGTAATCCTTGGTGCCGGGCTCCGCGATCATGCGAAGCACAACCTCTTTTTGCAACATAAAATGCTGATCCTCAATTAGATCAACATAATCCATTAGATGGAATAAGATGGGTGTAGAAATGTTATAGGGAAGATTGCCGACAACCCGTAGCTTTTTACCCCCTTCAGCGCAAGCACCGGCAAACACCTCAGCGAAATCCACTTTGAGTACGTCACCTGCTACCACACGCAAACGCTCGGGAGCATAAAGCTTGCCTAGACGCTGCACTAAATCTCGATCAATCTCAATCACAGTTAACTGCTTTAAGCGTTCTAATAGTGGCTCGGTCATAGCCAATTGACCGGGACCGATTTCCACCATCAAATCATCTTTATGAGGATTAATCGCATGCACAATTTCGCCGACAACATACTCATCGACTAAAAAATGCTGACCAAAACGTTTACGGGCTTGATGAGCCAATGAACTCTACCTTGTGATTGATTAAAATACTAACGATTTCTCGTACGATCGAGACGATTATCAATAAAGGTACGACCTCTTAATTGCTCAATCCAGTCTTCAATAACTGCCGCTGCACGGTCTTCGAAAATAGCTTCATTAGCCAAAGATTTGCGAATTGACCCCTGCTTATCCTCAGTGCGACGATCCAGTACCTCGATAAGATGCCAGCCGAATGAGCTACGTACCGGCTCACTAACCTGACCAATCTGTAGGCTGTCAGCAGCTTGCTCAAAAGCAGGATCTGCCTGACCCGGAGAAATCCAACCGATATCACCACCAATCGGCGCTGATGAGTCTTGAGAATACTTCTCGGCGGCATCGGAGAAACTCATGCCCGCCTGCATCGCTTGTTGTACCTCAATAATACGTTGATGAGCTTGTTCGTCATCAACAATCGGACTGAAGCGAATTAAGATATGACGCACATGAGAGTCGGTGATTTCAACCGGACCCTCTTGTCTTGCCGCTTGCACTCGCGGGTCATGGACAACGATTGGAGCCGGTCTCGGCGCTTGTACCATGACTTCGCGTTGGCGCTCATGAATAATGCCTCGGCGTTCGACTACCTTAAGGATATGAAAGCCGTTAGGGGCACGGAACACACCAGAAACTCGACCATCACGCACTTTGCGAGTCTGATCCACAAATAGCTTAGGCCAATCTTCAAACATGCGAATGCCTAAATTACCACCTTGTGAAGCTTCGGGTGCATTTGAGTACTCACGAGCCACTGCTTCAAAACTAGCGCCCCCGCGTATTTTTTGGAGCGCTTCGTTAGCGCGCTTGCGTGCCGCTTCGATGACTTCTTCAGAAGAATTATCAGGGACACGAATATGAATATGTTGCAAAGCAATGGCCATCGGCTCAAAGCTCTGCTCTACCACCACTCGTCTTTCTGGAGGCAGTGCTTCAGGCTGAATAACCTGGGGCTGATAAGTTGGTGAAACGCCGGTCGGATTTTGCTTAATATAAGCGTCAACGTCTGCAGGCGTCACATGAATACGGGAAAGTAATACCTGACCACGGACTTCATCCAACAATACCTGATTGCGCAAACCCTCGACATAACTATCCCACTCAATACCGTGTTGACGGGCAGCTTCACGTAATTGCTCCGGGCTCATGTTGTTATTAGCGGCAATTTCGGCTATGACCTGCTGCATCCGGGCGTCGGAAACCTGCAAACCCATACGCAAGGCTTCGTCTTCAACTAGTAACTCATCAATCATGCCTTGTAGAATCTGCTCTTGACCACGGCTATCACTACCGGCCACTCGATTGGCTGCCATACGCTCTTGTAACTGACGCATGGTAATAACTTCGGTGCCAACGATGGCAGCAATGCCGTCAGCAAACTGTCCTTGCTGAGCAGCTCTGGCACCTTGATTCTGGGCCTGCACCATAGTCATTGGCAAAGCCAACAGCACTAGAGGTAACGCTTTTAAAGCAAATTGTCGTAATGTTACGTGTTTACGCATTTATTCATACCTTTCAAATGTCGAACGTACCGGCATTGGCACATCTGTTGATTCGTATCCGGGGATATTGTCGCGAATCGTTTTCATTGGATCTGAGCCCAAGGCACCTAAACCACTTAATTCTAACTGGAAATACACCCGTGAATTCGTTTTTTCTCGTGCAACCGCATATCTTTGGAATAATACACGAGCTGCCCAGCAGCATTCACCCTTATACTCGACCCCTGCAATGGTCTGGGTTGAGCGCTTTTCCTTGATCGAATAATCCAGTCGACCGACCGCATTAATTCTCTCGGTAATTGGCCACTGTCCTGCCACAATCACATTTTCCTTGGCCGGTAATTGATATGGATACAGCCCACCGGTTTCAGGATTCTGATAAGGATCGCGCTGATAACGATAAGATAGACTTAAAGAAGTCAAACGCTTCGGATTCCAACGAATAGATGCCGTGGATTGGGCAATTTTCTTTTCATAGGGGTCATATTGTACCGCGACCTCGGTATTTAATTTATCTGTCAGGCGCGCACTCAAAGCCGCTAAGAATTCCGAACGGTTATTAGCTAACTGCTCAGCATTAGCTAAAGTCACTTTTTGCGGTTCAAAAGAAAAACTCTGTGCTACCTGTAAGGCTAAACGCTCAACCCCGGTATTGGCATCGAGCCAACGGGTGGTTAAACCCAGGGTCAGGCGATTGGCGTTATTGATTCTATCCCAACCACCGGCATAACGATTTTCCGTAAATGCGGTACCAAAGCCAAACTGGCTGACTGAGGTATCGTAAAGCGGAATACTCGATTGCTCACGGTACGGGATATATAGATAATAGAGACGCGGCTCTAAGGTTTGCTTTGAGGCATTACCAAAAAATGTGGTGTCACGCTCAAAGGTCATACCGGAGTCAATCGAAAAGATCGGCAAGGTGCGGCTTTGACTTCGAATTTGCGAACCATCTTGCGCCCTATAGCCTGGCCCAAGATAGCCTGTTTGCCAATCCGTCTCATAGTGAGCAAAGTGTAGCCCTAGCTTTGGCGTAATATACCAACCCGGTCGCACAATCGGATAACTTATGGTGCTGTATGAAGTAAAACGGGTGCCGTCATGACGACGATGGCCATTATAGTTAAGCCAGACCCTTTCACCGCCTTTTAAATAAGCCGGAAACTTCGGAAACTCAAAGCGTGTCAGTGTATTTACCGTACTGACATCAAAACCGCCCCAGTCATAACGGACACCGCGAAGCAATAACTCCGGCTTACGTTCATACTGGGCATAAATACCTCGTCCCGGTGTTTCGTTGTTTAAATCCAGATCATGCAAGCCCTGATACTGTTGCCAACGCAAGAAACCGCTCCAGTACTTATGGCCGGAAAATGTTAAGGACACACTTTGATTTAAGTAAGTACGGTCGGCTTCATTAATTTCCAGAGCGTCTAAATCTCGGAAGTAGTTACCGTCAGAAGCTTTATTCCAGTTGATATTCAGACCAAAGTTAAAACCAAGCAGACGACCTAATTTATGACGATGGACAATACCATAGGTCCAACGCTTCTCATCGTTGAACTTCTTATCCTTGGCAATATAAGCCCCGGTAATCTGTCCGGAATAATTTGGCCTCAAATAGCGAAACTCGCCACCCAACATCGCTCCACGCTTGGACAACCAACGTGGATACAAGGTTAAATCATAATTAGGTGCCAAATTAATAAAATACGGCATGATCAGATCGGCACCACTACGCGAAGAGTAACCAAACGTGGGGGTTAAGAAACCAGTTTTCTTTTCCTGCCTCACCGGGAAGGTGAAATATGGTGACCAAAAAACTGGCACATCCGCAACATAAAGCTTGGCATTGCGTGCGACCCCCTTGTTCTCATCGTCGTAGATATCTACCTGCTCAGCAGATAAAAACCAAGACGGCGCAGGGCAAGGGCATGAAGCAAAGGTGGCATTAAATAAGCGCAGATGGTTATCATCCAACATATCAGCAAAATCAGCCTCACCTGAACTGCCATCAGCGAAAGAATAGACCGGCCCTAAGAATTCACCCGACTTGGCGTCTATGTTGTATTCAATTTCTTCGCCGGTGAATAAATTACCCTCTTGGTAGAGACGTGCATTGCCCTCGGAACGGATCTGACCTATGCCTCGGTCATAGGTAATTCGATCGCCCTTTAGGATCACATCCGAGCGTCTGACTTCGGCAGCCCCCTGAAGAATAAACTTATTAGTGTCATCAATGACATCTAACGTAGCACTGTCGGTGATCGTTGTTATATCGTCTTGTGGTGTCGCCACATCCCGCAACATTGGCGATTCAAGCATAGGCACCCTTAAACCGGTGCCGCCCTGTGCATGCGCCTGAGCAAAGACAGATAAAACAATGAAAAGTAAACCACTGCGTTTAAACACTATTTATTCCAATCGGACTGGGGACAAAAATTTCTGTAAAAAGCTAAAAGTAAAAAAACTCACTCTCTAAGACACAGGAGCTCAGTATGTTCTAAAATTAGTGATATTTTACTGACATAACCGCTTATTTTATAGCAAGTCATTCAGTTGGATTGAATTCTTTCTCCTAATACATTTATTTATAGTTTATGGCCTTAAACATCAACGCTGATCGCTCACAACAATTAAATCAATGGCTATCTCAATATGCCAACAAGTACCAATTTGATTTTGACAGCCTGCAAATTGCCTCTTCCGATGCCAGCTTCAGAAGCTATTATCGTATCTATAGTACAGCGCTTGATCAAACGTTGGTTATTATGGATGCCCCACCACCGCAAGAAAATTGTGCGGTCTTTGTCGATATCGCCAGATTACTTGATAAGCAGGGTCTTAATGTCCCCAAAATCCTCGAACAAGACAACACCTTAGGTTTTTTATTGCAGTCTGATCTAGGTAACACCACCTATTATCAAGCAGTACAAGCCGGTATCGACGATGCTCAGTTACAGTCTATTTATCGTGACGCCTTGGATGCCTTAGTATTAATGCAACAAACGCCGGCTGAGCACCTACCACCCTACGATGCGCCACGCTTACGCGATGAAATGAATCTTTTTGAAGAGTGGTATGTGCAAAAGTATTGCAAAAATGAGCTTAACGATGCTGAAAAACAGCGTCTTTATCCCATGCTAGATGCTCTTGCCCAATTTAATGCGCAGGAACCTCAGGTATTTGTTCATAGAGACTTCCATTCACCGAATCTCATGCTGGTCAATTCTGATAATGACGGTCAAAATCCCGCTGTCATTGACTTCCAGGATGCGCTTTATGGTCCTTTATCATATGATGTGGCTTCATTGGTTATGGATGCACGTACCACGTGGGAGGAGCCGCAACAACTGGATTGGGCCATTCGCTACTGGGAAAAAGCGCGCGCTGCCGGTCTACCGGTGCCTGCTGATTTTGGTGATTTCCATCGTCACTACGAAGCCATGAGTTTACAGCGCAATTTACGTATTTTAGGGGTATTTGCACGACTGGCGTTACGCGATAACAAAAAGCATTACCTAGATCATATTCCTCGTGTTATTGCCTATATTCGACAGGTCGCTAACCGTTATAATAACTACGCGATAATTGCTCGAATTCTTGATCGCCTAGAAAATATCACCGTTGAAGCGAGGTACACCTTTTGATCCAAGCGATGATTTTAGCGGCGGGACGTGGCCAACGCATGCGCCCCTTGACCGACCACACGCCCAAGCCCCTCTTGGAAGTTGGCGGCAAGCCTTTGATCGTTCATCATATCGAACGCCTTCAGGCAGCAGGGATTACTGATATCGTGATTAATCACGCTTGGTTAGGCTCTCAAATCGAAGATTATTTAGGTGATGGTTCCCGCTATGGTGTTAGCATTATCTACTCAGCCGAAGGTGAGCATGCGTTAGAAACTGCCGGCGGTATTGTTAATGCGCTCCCTCTGTTGGGCGATTATGCTTTTTTAGTGATCAATGCCGATGTCTGGTGTGACTGGAACCCCATGGAAGCGATGGCTCATGTTAATGCCATTGACAATGGCGCAGCACAAGCCTGGTTACTGTTGGTAGATAACCCCGAGCACAACCCCCAAGGCGATTTTATTTTAAAATCAAATGCCAGAGTACAGCCTACAAATGCGTTAAGTGGAGCCGGTAATACCTTGACCTTTGCCGGGATTGGTGTTTACCACCCTAGCCTATTCAAGGGCCTTAATGCCGGACAAAAAGCGCCTTTGGCGCCCTTACTTAAAGTGGCTATGATGACCGAACAAGTCGCCGGGCAGCATTATCGTGGCGAATGGGTAGACGTAGGAACCCCTGAGCGTTTAGCGGCACTAAACAGTAAGTACAGCGTATAAGTATGGTTATTCATAACTCAATAATTTAAGAAGTCAGGAAGCAAATAGGAAAGTTTTTATGTTCAAATCGTCAAATCGAGCCTTTAAACCCTCAGTTTACGAAACCGGTAGTCGCCGTAAGCGCGGCATGCCTCGTTGGCTAGTTATTTTATTTACCGGCGTTATCATCGGGGCAGGCGGATTTTGGTTTTTACAAACAAATTATGGCCCCACCCGTATTACGGTTGAGGAATCTCAACAGCTAAATCATCAAATTGTTAATCTTAATCAGGAACAATATGCTCTTCAAGCTCGTGGTGATGAGCTAAGCCAAAATCTGCAGCAAACAGAAACTGAGAACAGTCGTTTATTAACTCAATATGAAGAGAGTCAGGGACAGATTAGTCAACTGAAACAAGAAATCGATTTATTAAAACGCGCCATTCCTCAGGATCCGAGCGGCACCCCGGTGGGTTTACGCCATGCCACGCTAGAGGCTGAATTAGGCAAGCTACACTATGATCTCCTTCTAATGAAAAGAGATGATCAAAGCGCTGAACTTCAGGTCACCATCGAGTCAAATATCGAGGGTCGCTATCGTAACGGCCGTCTAGGCCGCGCCACCGCTGAACCATTTACAGCCACCGTAGGCACCATGAGTCAGATCGCGGGCGAGCTTCAATATGAAGAAGCACAACGCACCCTAACCGCAACGGTCGTTACCTTTACCGTCAAAGATAGCAATAGCGGTGAAGTTTTAGGACGCAGGACCTTTAACGTCAACTAAAGCAAAAGCAGTTTCAATTGATTACGCAAGCTTGCTTAAGCCCTTATTCATCACCATAATAAAGGCAAAGGAGTAAGCTTGTGAAAAAAATTCTTGTTGTTGATGATGACCCCGATTTACGTCAGCTCTTATCTGATTATCTAAATCGCAACGGTTATGACACGTTATTGGCTGAAGATGCGACGGATTTAGAGCATCGCATCACACGCTTTGCTCCTGATTTAGTGATTCTCGACCGGATGATGCCGGGTGGCGATGGGGTTGATGCCTGTCGTCGCTTACGCGCCCTAGACGAAGACATTCCGATTATTCTGCTGACCGCCAAAGACGAAACCGTTGATCGGATTATCGGCCTCGAATCAGGCGCCGATGATTATGTCGGCAAACCCTTTGACCCTCGCGAACTCTTAGCGAGAATTGAGGCTGTTTTACGCCGCAAAGAAGGTCCTTCTGCCCTGACCAAGGACCAACCCATACACTTTGGCCCCTTTATGTTTGACCCACAACGTCGACAACTCCTTAAAAACAACGAGGTCGTCAAATTAACCGGTGGGGAGATTAATTTATTAGAAGCCCTAGTCATGAGTCCCGGCAAACCGCTAAGTCGCGATCGCCTGCTGACTTTAGCACGCGATGATGACAGCGGTGAGCGCAACGATCGTGCGATTGATATTGCTATTTTGCGTCTACGCCGCGCCATTGAAACCGATCCTAAAAACCCTCGTTGGATACAAACCGTCTGGGGCGTAGGGTATCGATTTTCACCCTAAGGCATTAAAAACGCCTTAACGCCTAGCTAAATTGTAATAAATGAAAAGTACTCAGACAGAGCGTTCGATCATGAAAAAAATCTGGCCATTTTCACTACGCTTTCAGACCATTTTATTGATTTTATTTACTATTGTCAGTGTACAAATTATGAATTTGTACGTTGCTAAGGAGTTCAGGGAGCGCTACGCGCAAAATGTCGTTGTTAACCACCTTAGCTCGACCATTCGATTACTCAGAGCCTCACTAGCCAATACACCGAAGGAACAACGCAAGGATTTCGTCAACCAAGCCTCCTTAGGCCAATGGGACTTGATTGAGCGACCCTTGCCTCAAGATAGCTACCATTCTTGGGCTCGTGGCCAACGACGCTTGGAAAGCGACAACTTAGAAAGACGCCATAACAGAGCCCATCACCAACAATTCGGCATGGGAAAAATGGTCCGCCAGCTTAACCGCGAGTTTAATGACGGCACCCGTATCGGTCTCAGTCGTGGCAATAAAGGTGCTCTTTATATTTCCCTATTACCACTCGAAGAGCCCGGAGAAATTGGACAGACCCGTGACTGGCTCGTGGTGCCTTTAAATCGCATCGAAGCCCCTGACACAAGTCACTTATATTTTTTATGGGTCGCGGTATCGTTAGCTCTGCTTATCTTAAGTTTATTCTTTAGCTGGTACATCACTCGCCCTCTGACTCGATTAAGTCTTGCGGTCGAGCAAGTTGCCAAAGGCCAAACCGTCTACGTCAAGCCGTCGGGACCGCGTGAAACCAAGCAGCTAGGCACTAACTTTAACAGCATGCTGCGCAATTTAAACGAATCCAAAGAGGTACAACAAACTCTACTCGCCGGCTTGCCACATGACTTAAAGAGTCCATTGGCACGCCTCTGGCTGCGCTTGGAGATGGCTGACGATGAGCATCTCAAAGAGGGTATGCGCAAAGATCTTCAAGAAATGCAGGCCATCATCAATCAATTTATTACTTATGTACGTGGCTCCGACCCCAGCAGTTATCAACCGGAAAATCTTAATATCAGCCAATGGCTCAAGGAGCGCGTCAATTCCTGGCAAGAGGCCGGCACTGACGTGCAGCTAGCAGAACTACCTAAGAGTGATCGCTACACGATACAGGCCGACAAAATGGCACTGGACCGCCTACTGGACAACTTAATTGGCAATGCCCTAAAACATGGGGTGCCACCGGTAGAAATTCGGGCCCATATCCTCGATGATAGCAGAGAGCTTTATTTAAGCGTCAGTGACCATGGCAAAGGGATCCCTGCCGAGCTTCGCGAGGATGCGCTGCGAGCCTTTTCGCGCTTAGATAAGGCCCGCACCAAGACCGGTAGCGTCGGCCTCGGTTTAGCCTTAGTCGAACAAATTGTGACCTCTCACCAAGGTCGGCTACAACTAAATGAACATGAGTCCGGCGGTTTGCGTGTTGATATTTACTTTCCACTGTCTTAATTGAGCTTATATAGCCTTCGAATATGGCACAATGGAGAGTATTATTTAAATTTAATTATTCATTATTTATCATCTATGAGTGCATCTAATTCAGACGTACCTGTTTCAAATTTTCTGCGCACTATTATCGAAAATGATCTAAGCGCAAATAAATTTCAAAATAAACGTTGGGCCGGCGTACCCGGGCCTTTATCGGTGCAACAAGACGCGCCCAAAGACGCCGCTCGCATTCGCACCCGCTTTCCGCCTGAGCCAAACGGTTACTTACATATTGGTCACGCTAAAAGCATTTGCTTGAACTTCGGTTTAGCACGTGATTATGGTGGCGAATGTCACCTCCGCTTCGACGATACCAATCCCGAAAAAGAGGAGCAAGAGTATGTTGACAGCATCATTGACACGGTCAGATGGTTAGGCTTCAGCTGGGAGTACAATAACGTCGAGCATTTATACTATGCGAGCAATTACTTCCAATTTTTCTACGATTTCGCCCTCGCCCTAATCGAGAGTGGCGATGCCTATGTGGACGAACAAAGTCCTGAGCAAATTCGCGAGAATCGTGGCACCCTCACCTCCCCCGGCACTGATTCGCCTTGGCGCAATCGTCCAACCGAAGAGTCCTTAAAACTCTTCAAGGAAATGCGTGAAGGCAAACACCCTAATGGCAGTCTCTGCTTACGCGCCAAGATTGATATGGCCTCGCCCAATATCAATATGCGCGATCCGGTGATTTACCGTATCCGCCACGAAGCCCACCATCGCACCGGCATGGACTGGCCTATTTACCCTATGTACACCTATGCCCATCCTCTTGAGGATGCGGTCGAGATGATTACTCACAGTATTTGTACTTTAGAATTCGAGGATCAGCGCCCGTTTTACGATTGGGTTATTGATAAGTTAATTGCGCTAGGCCAGTTACCGGAGCAACGTCCACACCAATACGAATTCGCTCGTTTAAACTTAAACCATGTAGTCACCAGCAAACGTCGCCTCAAGCGATTGGTTGACGAAAATTTCGTTGAGGGTTGGGACGATCCGCGCATGCCGACGATTATGGGTCTACGCCGTCGCGGTTACACCCCTGAAGCGATTCGCCTATTTTGCGATCGCATCGGTGTCTCCAAAGCGGACTCACGCATTGATTACAATATTCTTGAACAAGCCTTACGCGATGATTTAGATCCCAAGGTCGATCGCGCAGTCGCTGTACTGGACCCAATCAAGCTGATTATTACCAACTATCCTGAGGGTCAGTCAGAGATGTGCCAAGCGCCAAAGCATCCGCACAACCCTGAACAAGGCACACGTGAATTCCCCTTTAGTCGAGAGCTCTGGATTGAGCGCGATGACTTTATGGAAAATCCGCCTAGCAAATATTTCCGTCTTTTCCCTGATAATATGGTCCGCTTAAAGTACGGTTATATTGTTAAATGTACTGGTTTCAAAAACGATGACAATGGCAATGTTCTCGAGGTCTATGCCGAGTATCTACCAGATACTAAGAGCGGCACTCCGGGCGCTTCCAGCGTCAAGGTCAAGGGTACCATCACCTGGGTTAGCGTTGAGCATGCCCAAGAGTTTGAGGTCAAACTTTACGATCGTCTGTTCACAGTTGAAAATCCGGACTCCGGCGATCGGGACTTTCTTGACTTTATCAACCCGAATTCCGTTAATACGGTAACAGCCTTTATTGAACCCGGCATCGAAATTACTCCGGGTGCGCGTTGGCAGTTCGAGCGATTAGGTTATTTTTATGTTGATGTTGATGTTGATGCCAATGGCAACAACAATGACAAGTTAGTGATTAATCGTAGTACGACCCTGCGCGACAACTGGGTATAAATTTTATTTAATTATTTAGTGGACAAACAGCGTGAGTAATCAAGCAGCATCGGTTTTGCAATTAAAAGGCGGGTTTATTTATACTCTTCGTTTGATTTTGCAGAGCAATGACATTGAGCAAATCAAGGAGGCCCTTGAAGATAGACTTAGCAAAACCGGCAGTCTATTCTTACATGAACCTTTGATTATTGACGTCAACGAAATTGAAGCGCCCTTAGCATGGGCAGAGCTTATTGATTTTCTTGAAAAGAAAAACCTCCCGGTGATTGGTGTGAGTGCCCAGGGTGAGCTTCTCGAGCAAGCCGAGGGTCGCGGTCTATATATTATTGATGTTGATAATCTGCCGACCCGTGAAGCGCCGGAACCCAGCCCAACCACCGAAGCCGTCATACTGGAGCCGACTCAACAGCAGGCAGCTGCTCAGGACAAAGAGCACCGAAAGCAGGCCCCTGAGGAATCGGTTAATCCGACCATGGTACTTAAGCGTCAACTACGCTCAGGTCAGCGCGTTTATGCGCGCAATGCCGATTTAATCGTGATTGGCGCAGTCAGTCCCGGTGCCGAGATTATTGCCGATGGCAATATCCATGTTTATGGTCCATTACGTGGACGAGCCATTGCCGGCGCACGAGGTAATACCGCCGCCCGTATTTTCACCTCACACCTGGACGCAGAGCTGGTAGCGATTGCCGGTATCTATCGTTTGATCGATGAGGATTTCTCCCCGGAAACTCACAAACAAGCAGTCATTATCGAATTAGAGCATGAATCTTTACTCTTTCATCTGGGTGAGGATTTTAATTAAAAAAGCAAAAACATCATATGCAACAATGTATTAACAAGAGTATTGAAGCATATACACCCAGTATAATTTTCGGTTAAGATAATATCCAAATTTTTATCAATAGGAACCTTTATGGCACGTATTATTGTTGTAACTTCTGGAAAAGGCGGCGTCGGTAAAACCACAACAAGCGCCAGTTTTGCTGCCGGCCTAGCCATGCGCGGTCATAAGACCGCAGTAATCGACTTCGATGTGGGTTTACGTAATCTAGACTTAATTATGGGCTGTGAGCGTCGTGTGGTTTATGACTTCATCAATGTGATTAGCGAAGAAGCCACGCTCAATCAAGCACTTATTAAAGACAAGCAGCTCGACAACTTATACATCCTGCCGGCCTCTCAAACTCGTGACAAAGACGCATTAACTATCGAAGGCGTGGGTAAAGTCCTCGACGGCCTTAAAGACATGGGTTTTGAGTATATTATCTGTGACTCACCGGCTGGAATTGAAGCGGGTGCTCTGATGGCCGCCTATTATGCTGATGACGCCTTAGTTGTTACCAACCCTGAAGTATCTTCTGTACGTGACTCCGATCGTATCCTAGGTATTTTGTCCTCTAAATCAAAGCGTGCTGAAAGTGGCGAAGAACCCATCAAAGAGTACTTAGTCATTACTCGCTACAATCCAAAGCGTGTTGAAGATGGCGATATGCTTTCGATTCAAGATATCGAGGATATTTTGCGCATCAGCCTGATTGGCGTTATTCCTGAATCCGACGATGTAATCCAGGCCTCAAACACGGGTTCACCGGTCATTCACATAAAAGAAAGTAACGTTGCTCAAGCGTATGAGGATATCGTTGATCGATACCTCGGTACAGATAAACCCATGCGTTTCACTACCCATGAAAAAGCCGGTTTATTCAAGCGTATTTTCGGAGGTAAATAATTAATGTCTTTACTTAAATTATTATTAGGTGAAAGAAAAAAGTCAGACTCGGCGAAAATTGCCAAAGAGCGTATTAGTTTTGTTTTAGTACGTGACGCAAATGATGGTCCTGACTTTTTGCCTCAACTACAAAAAGAGCTTATCGAAGTCATTTCTAAATACGTTAAAGTCAATCCTGAAGACATCAAAGTCTCACTGGACAAGCAAGACAGTCTAGAAGTTCTTGAGGTCAAAATTGAAATGAGTCAGGATGAGATTAATGCCGCCAAAGAATCAAATAGGGCTTAAAGAAACGCATCTTCGATCACAAAACGCTGATATTTAAGCGCAAAAATAGCCGAAAGATTAATTCTCTCGGCTATTTTTATGTCTAAATACTGTGATAGCTTAGTTGTAGCTTTCCAGATTACTTGCCAACTTGGTTGCCGATAACACCACCAACCGCAGCACCACCCACTGTACCCAAAGCACTACCGCCAGTTATCAATGCACCCGCACCACCACCAATGGCCGCACCAGCAATCGTACTCTTGTCACGTGTGGAAAGATGTCCACAAGCAGTTAAACTACCAACTAAGGCCGCCAAAACGAAATATTTGCCAATTGTAGTTTTCATAATTCACCTCTTTTATTTCTTTAAAACTCAACCAAAATCTATACAGGCTGAGGGAGCTTAATACTTAATATGTACAGCGAAACGTGTTTTCACCACTCTATTAACAGTAATAAAGTAACCTAATCGAGGTGAAAATACTATTTAAAACCATGTGCAAGTGTATCCATTTGAAAAAGAATCAGCACCTAGACTTTAGTTTAAAAATCTTTCTTAAGCTCATGTCATTAAACAAAATAAGTGAAATTTTTTATTTCAACGACTTGTAACGAATACGTTTAGGTTGCGCTGCTTCATCACCTAGACGACGTTTTTTATCTTCCTCATATTCTTGATAATTACCCTCGAAGAAATACACTTGAGAGTCACCCTCAAAAGCCAAAATATGGGTCGCAATACGGTCCAAGAACCAACGATCATGGCTAATTACCATCACCGTACCGGCAAACTCAAGTAAAGCATCCTCTAAAGCACGCAAGGTTTCTACATCAAGATCGTTTGAGGGCTCATCCAGCAGCAGGACATTACCGCCACTGATTAACGTCTTAGCTAAATGCAAGCGACCACGCTCACCACCGGATAACTGACCGGTGACTTTACTCTGATCAGAACCTTTGAAATTAAAGCGACCTAAATAAGCGCGGGAAGGCATTTCAAATCGTCCAACATTTAAAATATCCTGACCATTAGCGATCACCTCAAAGACGGTTTTATCATCTTCGAGACTATCGCGGGACTGATCCACATAGGCTAATTGTACAGTTTGACCGATCTTAACCTCACCACTATCCGGCTGTTCTTGACCTGCAATCATACGAAACAAAGTTGATTTACCGGCACCGTTAGGACCGATAATACCGACAATCGCACCGGCTGGTACTTTAAAACTCAAGTCATCAATTAGTAAACGATCACCAAAAGCCTTGTTGACATTGACGAACTCGATGACCTCCTGACCTAGGCGCTCAGCAACCGGAATAAAAATTTCTTGGGTTTCATTGCGGCGTTGGTATTCATGTGAAGAAAGCTCCTCGAAACGTGCCAAACGCGCTTTAGACTTAGCCTGACGCGCTTTGGGATTTTGACGGACCCACTCCAGCTCTCGACTAATGGTACGTTGACGAGCGCTCTCGGCTGCCTCTTCTTGTTTTAAGCGGTCTTCTTTTTGCTCTAACCAAGACGTGTAATTACCTTTCCAGGGGATACCGTGTCCACGATCAAGCTCCAAAATCCACTCGGCGGCATTATCCAGGAAATAGCGATCGTGAGTGACTGCCACCACGGTACCTGGGAATTTCTGTAAGAAAATCTCTAGCCACTCGACACTCTCCGCATCCAAGTGGTTGGTCGGCTCATCTAGCAAGAGCATATCCGGTTTAGATAATAACAAACGACAGAGCGCCACACGACGCTTTTCGCCACCCGATAGATTCTCAATCTTGGCATCCCAAGGAGGAAGACGCAAAGCATCGGCGGCAATCTCTAGCTGATGATCCAAATCATCACTACCACCGGTTGCTGCTGCCGCAATAATCGCTTCCAATTCGCCCTGCTCAGCTGCTAAGGCATCAAAATCAGCATCAGGTTCAGCATATTCAGCATATACCTCATTGAGACGTTTGCGGGCGGCAAACACTTCGCCCAAGCCATCTTCAACTGATTCACGGACGCTGTGCTCCGGATTCAGCTGCGGTTCCTGAGGTAGATAACCAATACTGATGCCCGGCATCGGAATCGCTTCACCCTCAATCTCTTTATCCACACCGGCCATGATTTTTAATAGGGTCGACTTACCTGAGCCATTAAGGCCAAGCACACCGATTTTTGCGCCGGGAAAAAATGATAAGGAAATATCTCTGAGTATTTGACGTTTTGGTGGGACGACTTTACCCACGCGGTTCATTGTGTAAACAAATTGAGCCATAAATAATTAGTAATAAAGAAGATTTAAAAGACAGGCTAATTGTAATCAATACTGAGTCAATCTGTTGTAAACACAGCCATTTAAATACTTATTGTTTACTAAATGACTTAGACTAAGACTTAAGTGAAAATACATATTAAGATCGATCGTTTTATTATTCACCTAACACATTACAAAGCAGAAATTAACATGAAGAAAGTATTTACAGATGACGAGCTCGAAATCTTAGCTAAGACCGCTGATGTCTTGAGTGCGTGGACCGGCAAGTGTGTGCTTTGTGAAAAAAACATCACTGACGACGGTCTCGAGGTTGCGATCTTTGCTCAAGTACTTGATAGCAATGATGCCATCAATCGAGGCTCTGAAGCCGACGAGGCCGACGAAGTCGAAGAAGCGCATGCGATAGAAGACAGGGACGAGGGTCAATTCCTGCTTTTAGGCGGTGCGGATTCCAGTATTATCGGTAACGCCGGCGGCTTAGAAGACATCACCACTCAGGTTTACGAGTGTCGTCTTTTATTCAGCATCATGTTCAACGCTGACGAGGGGCAATTTGCTGAGCGTTTTATCTTGGTTAACGACGAGTTTGAGCTTGTCACCAGCGCGGATGAGCTTGAAGAACTGGTACCTTTTAGCCTCAAGGAAGTCGATGAAATCGATGACTGGATGGATGAAAATTGGGACGACGATGATGAGGATGAAGGCGAAGCCGACTTTGAAACACCGAATTTTGAAGACGAAGATGAGTTAAGCGATGAGGAATGGGTCGAACATCATCGACGCCACCCTCCCGATACAGAAAGTACCCACTAAGTAGCTACCCAAAAACCGACCAACTCTACGTAGTAGCACCGGACAGTTTGGCTCGATCTCGTAGATAGAGACTAAGTCCTATTGGGTAACTTAACGCCACCAACACCCAGGCTGCAGGACTTCTTAAACGAACTGCAGCCGGCATGCTCACACCTCGCTCCTTAAGATGTAGCCTAAAGCGTGTATAGCGCACGGCCGACTTGAAAAACTCCACCGGACTTTTAAAAAACCAAGCAATGCTTTTTTCTATCGTATCGTGGGCCAACAACAATAAACCCATCGCATGTTGCGCAGCATTGGATGCACCTTGACGACTCAATGAATCACCCGAATCATAGTAGACACGATAGACATCATTAACAAAACGCGTCAAATAACCCGCACGGGCAATCTTACGCCAAACGATGCTCTCAGGCACAAAACCGGCATACTCTTCGGGAAATGGATAACATCGCAAAATCTCGGTATTTAAACAACCGAACTTTTCACCGCGTGGACGATGTTTAAAGTACATATCAATCGAGGTCATATCGACCTGTTCGCGAAAAAACCTATCACCCACAATGGAGCCATCCGGTCGCTGACAAAGTCCCGTAACCGCAATATAACCACCACGTTGGGTCGCAGGAATACTATGCCATGTCGACCACATCGACGATAAGGCATTAGGCAACAAGGTGTCGTCTGAGTCAAGCGCAACGATTAGTTCACCCTGAGCGATAGAAACCCCGTGATTAAAGGCGGTTTTCTTATGTTGATTGGGTTGCCACGCATAACGGATCGGGATGATATCGTCATTTGCCCACTCAGCGACTAGTTCGGCGGTGTTATCCGTCGAACCGTCATCAATAATAAGCCACTCAAAGTCACCAAAATCCTGTGCTTTAAGTGATTCATAGACGCGTGGCAAGGTGTCAGCCCGATTATAGGTCGGGGTGAGCACAGTGAAACCGTATTGGCTCATAATCTTATCTGGGAAAAAACTGTTTTACTAATTATTTAATTAAGGTGTTAGTTTAACTTTTTTTCATATAGCAAAAAGGCACGATTGTTTACAAAACATTTCAAGTCAGTTAATTGTCATATTCAACCTTCAACACGACCAACCCCTTAGCCTTGGTTTGAGTGATTCAGCTTTCTTGCAAGCTGATGGGTTTACCGCTTTCGCTGAGCAAATGCAAAAAAGCCACCATAATCTATACGGTGGCTTTTTTTGCTTGACTAAGCTCTTGATGAAGCACTGGATTAATTGTCTAATTAATCGCAAGCACTAAATAGATCAAGTTCAGAAAAAGAATTACTTAAGCTTATTAGCTTGGTTCACTTTTTCTAGCATCTTCCAAACGCCTTTTGGAGAGGTCGCGTATAAACGCTTCAACTCTTTGCTGATACAACGGCGCTCTAAAGTGTTACGGCTCGTACGTTTAATTTCTGCCATGACTGCCTCTAAACAATAAAACAAAGAAAGTTTTTGATCAAAAACTTTGGTAATCTTTAATTTTATCACAACTAATAGAAACACACCAGATTAGACCGCTTATTTTATTAACATAAATGAAAACATGTCGTCTTTACCCCCTCAGCCTATTCATAATAAATTGGAAGAACACTTAATTCAGTTTATCTTGAAAAACAGCCCCTTGCCCTCATCTATAATCACTTATAAAGCCTCTAAAAATCCCCTTTCAGCCTTAAGTCTCAAAGCCTTGAGGTAGTGTGAGTTAATTAATCTATGTCATCACAAATACGTATTTTCGGCGCTCAGCAAAATAACCTTAAAAACTTGGATCTAGCAATTAATACCGGCGAAATCACCGTACTGACGGGTGTCTCCGGTTCTGGCAAAAGCTCTTTAGCCTTTGATACTTTGTATGCTGAGGGTCAACGCAAATACGTTGAAACCTTTTCACCTTATGCACGCCAGTTCTTGGACCGTATGGATAAGCCCCAAGTCGAACGTATCGAGGGCATTTTGCCGGCCATCGCTATCGATCAGACCAATCCAGTTAGGACCTCACGTAGCTCTGTGGGCACGATGACAGAGCTCAATGACCATATTAAATTACTCTATGCTCACTCGGCCAAGCTGTTTTGTCGACAATGTGCCGCCCCCGTGCAACGAGACACGATACAGTCAATTCAGGAACAACTGGCCATACTTAGCAAAAACTATGATGACCCTAGATTAATCCTGACTTTCCCTATTTTAGTACCAGCAAATTTTAGTGATGATGAGGTTAAGGCCTTCTTGGAGCAACAAGGTTACACCAGAATTCACTCTGAGGAAGAAGTCACACGCGAAATCATTGATAAGAAAAGCAAGAAAAACAAGCTTGAAATCATGAAAAAATTGTACGTGGTACAGGATAGATTCCGCTTTTCCAAAGCCGAAACCGAGCGCGTGGCCGAAGCTCTGGAACACGCATTAAATCACGGTCAGGGCTTTTGTCGAGTGTTTGCACAACTGGACAGCGGTGAGGAACTGATCCGGCCCTTTAGCCAGCAGTTGCATTGTGCGCCCTGTGATATTTCCTACCAGAAACCGCATGCCAGTACCTTTTCATTCAATTCGCCCATTGGTGCCTGTGATCATTGTCGTGGTTTTGGTCGCAGTATGGGCATTGATTACGGCCTAGTGATCCCCGATGAAAATCTCAGCTTGGCTGATGGAGCGATCCGACCTTGGCAAACACCAAGTTTTAAAGAACAACAAGATGATCTGATGAAGTATGCCAAGCGACTCGGCATACGCACTGATACCCCATGGTCCGAGCTTAATCAGGCAGAAAAGCAATGGGTGATTGAAGGCGATCCGGAGTGGACCGGTAAACGCAATGCTTGGGATCTCCAATGGTATGGCGTACAGCGTTTTTTCGACTGGTTGGAAACTAAGTCCTATCGCATGCATGTGCGCATTTTATTATCCAAGTTCAGAAGTTACACTCCCTGCCCGGTTTGTCGGGGCTCCAGACTAAAAGCCAATGCTAATTTATGGCGTCTAGGTGATGGTAAGCAAGCGGATTATGCCGATGGTCAGTATCGACGCTTTATGCCGGTGGGTGCCCATTGGTCTCAAAAAACACTGGAACAATTACCCGGTCTAGCCATCCATGATCTGATGCAATTGCCCATCGGTCATTTAAGGGATTATTTCAATACCCCCTATTTTGATGCCCATGCGGATAAAGCTAGCGAATTAGTGCTGACTGAAATCCGACATCGTCTGCGCTATCTTTGTGACGTGGGGTTGGATTATTTATCGCTAGACCGTCAGAGCCGCACCCTCTCGGGCGGTGAGGTACAACGTATTAACCTGACCACCGCCCTCGGGACCTCCTTAGTTAACACCCTCTTTGTCTTGGATGAGCCATCTATTGGCTTGCACCCTCGCGATATGGGCCGCATCGTTGAAGTCATGAAAAGATTGCGTGATGCTGGCAATACCCTAGTTGTCGTTGAGCACGATCCGCAAGTAATGGTAGCGGCCGATCGCATCTTGGAAATCGGCCCGGGCCCAGGTGAACGTGGTGGTGAGATTGTCTTTGACGGCAGTCCCGAGCAATTGCGCACAGCTAGTACCTTGACCGGCCAATACCTTGGTGATGTACTGCGAGTTGAAGCCCCATTACCGATGAAAGTGAGTCCCAAAACACCAAAGCTGCTGCTTGAGGGCGTCAACGCCAATAACCTGAGAAATGTCGACGCTGCTTTTCCTCTAGGCCGTCTAGTGTGTGTCACCGGGGTTTCCGGATCGGGCAAATCCACCCTGATTCAGGACGTGCTCTATCCTGCATTATTGAAACATTTTGGGCTACCCACCGAATCACCGGGTCAATATCAACACCTCTTAGGGGTAGAGCAAATCGCCTCAGTAGTCATGGTGGATCAGAGTCCGATAGGAAAAACAGCACGCTCCAATCCGGCCAGTTATGTCGGTGCATTTAATGCCATTCGCAACCTCTTTGCCAATGCCGCTATGAGCATTGAGCGAGGCTATAAGCCCGGCACCTTTAGCTTTAACACCGGTGACGGACGTTGCCCTACTTGTAAGGGCACCGGCTTTGAACATATCGAAATGCAATTCCTCTCGGATGTGTATTTACGCTGTCCCGACTGTCACGGCAAGCGCTTTAGAGACGAGATCTGCGAAGTTCGAGTGGAACATTTAGGTCAATCAGCCTCCATTGATGAGGTTTTAGAGATGACCGTTTACCAAGCTTTAGAATTCTTTAAAGGTTTAAGAGACGTACAAACAGCGTTACAACCTCTGATTGACGTGGGTTTAGAGTATGTCAAACTTGGGCAACCAGTGCCGACGTTATCCGGCGGCGAAGCACAACGTCTCAAACTGGCAGGTCACTTGGCAGAGGCCGCACGGAGTCGCAGCAAAGGCAAACAACTTGCCCTAAAAGGGTCCTTATTCCTATTTGATGAACCGACCACCGGACTACATTTTGATGATGTGGCACGCCTAATGCACGCCTTTAGGAAACTCTTAGCCGCCGGTCATTCGCTTATCATCATTGAGCACAATCTGGACTTGATACGCGCCGCAGATTGGATCATTGATTTAGGACCCGGCGGCGGTGAGCATGGCGGTCAGATTGTCGCCCAAGGCACTCCCGATGACTTAAAGACAATGCCTCAATCCTTTACCGGTCAGGCTTTAGCTGACTATGAAAAAGAGATTGTACGAGAGGTCTATCAAAAAAGCAGCCGTGCTCGCAAGCGCACCAAGACCAATAATACTATTGAAATTCTCAATGCACGTGAACATAATTTGCAGGGCATTGATGTGGAAATACCTCGTGACAAATTCACTGTTATCACTGGTGTTTCGGGGTCGGGCAAATCCACGCTAGCCTTTGATATTCTGTTCCAAGAAGGTCAACGACGCTACTTGGAATCACTTAATGCCTATGCCCGCTCCATCGTACAACCGGCAGGACAACCGGATGTTGATGCTATTTATGGCATTGCACCCACGGTCGCCATTGAACAAAGAACTAGCCGTGGCGGTTATAAGTCCACCGTCGGCACCATGACTGAGATTCATCACTTTTTACGACTTCTGTACGTAAAACTAGGCACTCAGTATTGTCCGAGTTGTCAGGTGCCGGTGGAACCACAACGTCCTGATCAAATTTTGGCGCATATTATGAGCCATCACCGCGGTCAGCGCATTGGCGTTATGGCACCTTTAATTATTGCTCGCAAAGGGTATTACACTGATTTAGCGAAATGGGCTGACAACAGGGGTTATACGCACTTACGGGTGGATAATGAATTCATCCCGGTAAGTCCTTGGCCACGCCTTGATCGAAACCAAGAACATACGATTGAATTGCCGGTGTTGGATATTGTGGTTGATCCGGCTAATGAGATCGAATTGCGCGAAGCACTCAATACCGCCATTACTCACGGTCAAGGTCAACTCAGTATCCTATTTGAGCTGGATCCTGAGAAGCCGCTAACACCGGAGCACCTCAGCCAAAAGCACTTTTCAATTAAACGTGCCTGCCCATCATGTTCGCGTAGTTTCCCAGAGCCTGACCCACGACTTTTCTCCTATAACTCCAAACATGGCTGGTGTGAAAGTTGTTTTGGTACCGGTTTAAAGTTAAAGGATTTTAATGAGGAATTGAGTGGTGAAGAAAGCGCTTGGTTAAACCGGGAGACTGAAGAAGATGACAGCGTCTGCCCGAGTTGTGATGGTGCTCGGATAAATGAAATTGCTCGACATATTATCTGGCAGAAATTACCCATCCATAAACTGAGCGAATACTCTATCGACGATCTGGAAGAGTTTTTCTTATCAGTACAAATGAGTGAACGCGAACAACAAATCGCTCGCGATGTATTGCAGGAAATTCGCAGTCGCTTGAAGTTTATGCGCAATGTGGGGCTTAATTACTTGAGCCTTGATCGCGCCGCCCCCACTCTCTCCGGTGGCGAAGCGCAACGTATTCGCTTAGCCGCTCAATTAGGCTCAAACCTCCAAGGCGTTTGTTATGTGCTTGATGAACCAACCATCGGTCTACATCCGCGGGACAACCAAATTCTACTCAATGCCTTAAGTCATTTAGAGGGCAATGGCAATACCTTGGTGGTGGTAGAGCATGATGAAGATACCATTAAACGCGCTCAACATATTATCGATATGGGTCCCGGCGCCGGGAGTCGCGGCGGGCGTGTAATTGCTCAGGGGAGTTATGAGGATATTCTAAATGCGCCTGAATCACTGACCGGTGAGTTTTTGCGCAACCCGATGCCGCATCCCATGCAAGCACGTCGTCCGATCCCACAAGATCACCCGCTAGTTGAAATTAAAAATGCGACCCTACACAATCTACAAAGCGTGGATGCCGCTATCCCGGTGGGTCGCTTAACCGTGGTGACTGGTGTGTCCGGTTCAGGTAAATCCAGTCTGGCTCGTGATGTCTTACTGGAAAACCTACGCAGCAAAGTCGGTCAAAAAAACCCCTCCACAAGCTGCCGAGGATGTGATGATATTATCGGTTGGGACAAATTAGAGCGCATCCTCGAAGTGGATCAAACACCCATCGGCAAGACCCCACGCTCCACCCCGGCCACCTATATTGGCATCTGGGATGATGTAAGACGCTTATTTGCCCAAACTCGAATGGCTAAGCTGCATGGTTGGAATGCCTCCCGTTTCTCCTTTAATACCGGTGACGGTCGTTGTCCTGCTTGTGACGGCCAAGGCATGCGAACTATTGAAATGAGCTTCTTACCCGATGTAAAAGTGACTTGTGAACTGTGCGAAGGCGAACGCTTTAACCCTGAAACATTAGCCGTTATGGTACGCGATAAAAACATCGGTGAGATTCTGAGTCTTGAGGTCGATGAAGTCATTGACTTCTTCACAGCGCATCCAAAAATTCATCGCGGCTTAAAACTGCTGCAAGATGTGGGCTTAGGTTATTTGACCTTAGGACAACCATCGCCTACCCTATCAGGAGGTGAGGCACAGCGTATTAAACTAGTTACCGAGTTGCTTAAAGCGCGCCTCGATGAAGGTGTGCATAAAACCGGTCGCGCTTCAAGTGCACCACATACCCTTTATGTTCTAGATGAGCCTAGCGTCGGCTTATCCATGGCGGATGTAAAAAAACTGATCCTAGTCATTCATCGCTTAGTTGATGCCGGCAACACTGTCGTTATCATTGAACATAACTTAGATATCATGGCCGAAGCGGATTGGATTTTAGATCTTGGTCCTGAAGGCGGTACGGAGGGTGGTCGTTTAGTCGCCGCCGGTACCCCTGAAGACTTAATGAAATTACATAAGCGCTCCCATACGGGTCAAGCGCTCAAAGATTTCATGCAAAGAAATAACTAAGGAATATTAATTAAATGAGTAAAAAGAGATTAGTTGTGCTGTCAGGTGCCGGCATTTCTGCTGAGAGCGGTTTAAAAACGTTTAGAGACTCTGACGGCTTATGGGAAGAGCATCGGGTTGAAGACGTCGCTACCTTCGATGCCTTTGTTCGTGATCCTGAGTTAGTCATGCGTTTTTATAATTTACGTCGCGCTCAATTAAATGAAGTCGAACCCAACGACGCACACAAAACACTAGCCGCTCTTGAGGATGAATTTGATGTGCATATCATCACCCAAAACGTTGATGATTTACATGAACGTGCCGGCTCCACCAAAGTACTGCATTTACATGGCGAATTACGTAAAGTACGTCCGATAGATTGTGAGGAGACTGGTGTTATCAACTGGCAAGGTGATTTAAATATTGGCGACGTGGATGATCGCGGGGTACAACTACGCCCGCATATTGTTTGGTTCGGAGAAATGGTACCGACCATGCAAGAGGCAGCAGATATTGCCGCTCAAGCCGATCTGTTTTTAGTTATCGGCACCTCTATGAAAGTTTACCCGGCTGCCGGTTTAATTGACTTTATCCCATCGCACTGCCAACTTTATGTGATTGACAAGGGTTTGGAAAACCAATTTACCCATCATGACAACTTCTACAGCACAGGGGCTTCAGAAGGTATGCGTCAATTGGAAGCGCGTCTTAGAAACAAAAGCTAAGCATAAAAGTGCTTCAAAACCTGATTAACTGCCGCTAAACCCATGGCGGCAGTGACGGTAACACAAGACCCGTAACCTGCACAAGCCAAGCCCTGCGGGCCACGCTGTGTGGCACCATCATCCGCTGGTTCTGACCAAGGCATCAAAGCCGGTTCATCAATCCACAAACAGGGCACACCCATCGAAGGTACTTTTTTTAAAGCCCTACCCTGCGCATCACTCCCCTTGGCAAAGCCATATTGTTTACGTAGTTGTTGACGAATTTTTGCTAATAAGGCGTCATTGCGAGTGCGACTTAAATCAGTGAAATTCAAGGCTAAGCTATTGCGCTTGCCACCGGCGCCCCCACACATAATTAAATGCACCCCCAACTCCTTACAAACTAGGGTCATAGCGATTTTAGCTTGCACCTGATCTGCGCAATCCAACACCACATCAACGGCAGCCGCCTCAATCACAGCGTGAGCATTAGAGGGATCAATAAAGTCATCAATCAATTCCAATTGCAAATGAGGATTAATCTCGTACAAACGCTCAGCCATTGCCTCTACCTTGCTTTTACCTAAGGTACTACTAAGGGCGTGGATCTGACGATTAATATTGGATTCAGACACCACATCCAAATCCACTAAGACCAGACGTCCAATACCACTACGTGCCAAGGCCTCAGCAGCCCAAGAGCCGACGCCCCCGATACCGACCACCATGACGGCTTTGGCAGCGATAATATGGAGCGCTTGGTCACCATATAAACGCTTTAATCCACCAAAACGACGTTCTAAATCAAAATCACTCATCGTCAAACATGCTCTCCTAATACCCCTGTTGCTCATGACTTAATCATCCTAAGCAATTGGCTGATGCTACAATTAAGCCATTATTTTAACTTTTCTAATAAAATTAATTCGTGGATAGCAAATATATTGATTTAAGCCCGAGCATTTTGGCAAAAGCCGAAAGGCATTTCAAGCATTTCCGTCTTTGGACAGAGGAAGAGCGCGAAGCCTCTTTAGATAAAGCCATGGCACAACTAAATGAATTAAAGGATCTCTGGATCTTCGGCTATGCCTCCTTAGTTTGGCGTCCGGACTTTGAATTTGTAGAAAGTCGTCGTGGCACCCTCATGGGTTATCACCGTGCGCTTTGCCTTTGGTCCAGCGTCAATCGTGGCACGCCGGAGCGGCCTGGTCTGGTATTCGGTCTGGCCGAGTCCGGAGTTTGTGAGGGCACGGTCTACAAACTACCTAATCAAAACCTTCACGAAAAAATGCGCCGCCTTTGGCAACGTGAAATGCCCAACAGTTCCTATCTACCAATGTGGCTAGACTGTATAACGGAGCAAGGTACAGTCAAGGCCTTAGCTTTTGTGATGGATCCTGAGGACCCGTCTTATGTGGGCGATTTAAGCCTCGAAGAAACAATCGAGGTCGTCATGGGTGCCCAAGGGCATTATGGTCCATGCACCGAGTACGTTTTAGAAACTGCGGAAGCACTTAAAAAAGCCAATATCCACGATGAAGCGCTCTATCATTTAGCCGATCTGATTACTCAGCATCAACAGGACTACTAAGCAGACAACACTCGACTCCTGACAAAAGCTGAAGACTTAAACACTTCGGTGTAAAATATCAATTCTGTTTAAAAGCATATTTTGGAAGATAAATCATGGGCTCTACAGCACATATGCGTCATCGCTATGAAAAGTTCGAATTATTAGAACACGATGCGGGTCAAAACCCCTTTGCTCTTTTTGACCGTTGGTTCCAACTCGCCAGCGAAGAGGGCCTCCTCGAGGCTAACGCCATGACACTGGCTACGGTCAATGCTGATGACGAACCCGAAGCGCGTATGGTGCTCCTTAAGAGTTATAACGAAGACGGTTTTGTCTTTTTTACAAATTATGACTCAGCCAAAGGTCAGGCCATAGCCCATAACTCACAAGTCAGTTTATTGTTTTTCTGGACCAAGCAAGAACGTCAAGTGCGCATCACCGGACATGCAGAAAAGCTATCGGAAACTGACTCCATTGAGTATTTTAACAGCCGTCCATATGGATCGCGCATTGGTGCTTGGGCTTCACTACAAAGTCAAGCTATCAGTCGAGAGACCTTAGAGCAACGCTTTCAGGAGTTCTCCGAAATGTACCCTGAAGAGGTGCCGAAACCCCCGCATTGGGGTGGTTACTTGGTGGTACCCTCTAAAATAGAATTCTGGCAAGGTCGTCCTTCACGCATGCACGATCGCTTACTCTATCAAAAAACCGATGAGCAATGGCAAATGACGCGTTTAGCGCCATAAGCCTTAAGACCTTGTCAATCAATAAATTTTAAATATGTCTAATAAACGTCAAGCAGATTTTACTGAAAAAGATTTCCGACTCGCACTAGGTCGCTTTACCACTGGGGTAGCCATTGTTACCACGACTGATCCAGCGACCAATATGCCGATGGGACTGACAGTAAGCTCCTTTAACTCGGTTTCGCTGGACCCGCCACTGGTCTTATGGTGCCTGCGTCTCGCCTCTCAAAATCTGCAAATTTTTCAACAAGCCGAGCACTACAATATTCACATTTTGGCCAATGACCAAATTGATTTAGCGATGCAATTTTCCACCACCAAGGTTCCTGAGCGTTTCAATGGCGTTGAGTGGCAATTCAACGACACAGGCGCACCGCTGCTATCGTCTAATTATTGTTCAGCGATCTTTGAATGTGCCAATGAGCAGCAACACGTAGCCGGTGACCACCTGATCATGGTCGGTTATGTTGAACGTTGTGAACACACTAATAAGCTACCGCTAGTTTTTCATGCCGGAACCTTTGATCTCACCCCTACCAGTCGCTTTGGCAAATGAGCAGCGCGGTAGATGTTGAATGCATTGTTGTAGGCGCAGGCGTCGTCGGCCTAGCGGTTGCTCGCGCGCTCGCCCAACAAGGCAAGGAAGTACTGATTGTCGAATCGGCGGCTCTTTTTGGTTCGGGTATTAGCTCCAGAAACTCGGAAGTTATACACGCCGGTCTTTACTATGCGCCCAACAGCTTAAAAGCCAAACTTTGCATCCGTGGCAAAGACCTCATCTATGACTTTTGCGAACAACACCATGTGCCCTATCAACGTTTGGGAAAATTACTGGTCGCTACCAATGAGTCTGAAATCGCTCAATTGATGGCCATCAAACACAACGCAGAGCAATGCGGCGTGGATGATTTAACCATCCTACAAAGCGCTGAAGTCAAAACCCTGGAGCCTGAGTTGCATTGTCACTTGGCGCTGTTATCGCCATCCACCGGTATCGTCGATAGCCATGGTTTGATGTTGGCATTATTAGGAGAGGCGGAAAATGCAGGTGCTCAACTCGTACTCAATACGCCTCTAAAGCAAGTAATGATCCGGGGAGCAAACGATTTTATCTGCTATTTTAACGATAGCGAGCAGACAAGTTTGAGCTGTGCGAATTTGATCAATGCTTCCGGACTGCATGCCACAGAACTGGCAAAACAGTTTATCGGTCTTGATGAAAAACACATCCCTCAAGCCTATTACTATTGCAAAGGTCGCTATTTTTCATACTCCGGCAAATCACCCTTTAAACATTTAATTTATCCAATGCCAAACCAAGACGGTTTAGGCGTTCATTTGACCTTGGATCTCGGCGGACAAATTAAATTTGGTCCGGATGTGGTCTGGGTTGAGGATGAAAACTACGATGTCGCAAGCGATCAGGCAGAAAGTTTTTATCAAGCCATCAGACACTATTGGCCATCCCTGAAAAGTGGTACCCTACAGGCAGCTTATGCCGGCATAAGACCTAAACTGAGCGGAGCTAATCAGGCCGCTGCCGACTTTATAATCAGCACCGAAGCCCAACATGGGATTAGTGGCTTGGTTAATTTATTCGGCATCGAATCACCCGGACTAACTGCAGCCATGGCCATCGCCGACGAAGTAAAGAACAACTTTTAAATAGCCTTTAACTTTAAACAAAAACAATTATTATTATTTGCAATGAACAACAACCACGAATTTATTTTAACGATTTCTTGTCCTGACCAAATCGGTATTGTCCACAGCATCTCAGGCACGCTACTTGAGTTGGGCGGCAACATCCTAACGTCTCAACAATTTGGCGATGAAGACACTAAGCAATTCTTTTTAAGAATTCGTTTTAGCGTCCCCTTAGCAGTGAGCCAAGAGCAAATTGAAAAGGATCTGGAAGCAGCCAAACAACGTTTTGATATGGACTTGAATCTTTACGCCGCGGCAGAAAAGTCACGCGTTTTAATTCTCGTCAGTAAGCAAGGCCATTGTTTAAATGATTTGCTATTCCGCACCCACAGCGGTTTATTACATATGAATATCGTCGGCATTGTCTCCAATCACCGCGACCATGAAAAGCTCGCTGATAGCTATGGCATCCCTTTTCATCACTTACCGGTAAACAATGACAATCGCCCTGAACAAGAGGCGGCAATTCTTCGATTGGTTGATGAACTGGACGTTGATTTGGTCGTTTTGGCGCGTTATATGCAAATTCTTTCCGATCATTTATCAAAAGAACTTGAAGGCAAGGCCATTAATATCCACCACAGCTTCTTACCAAGCTTTAAAGGCGCTAAACCATATCATCAAGCCCATCAACGTGGGGTGAAAATTATCGGCGCCACAGCGCACTACGTGACCTCTGAGCTAGATGAGGGCCCGATCATTGAACAAGATGTACAGCGTGTCGATCACCGTCTCAGTGCCGATAATTTAGCCCAGGTCGGTAGCGATATTGAGTCATTGGTTCTGTCACGTGCGGTGAAGGGTTTTATTGAACATCGAATTTTATTAAACGGTCACCGCACCGTGGTCTTTAATTAAGCGACCACTACTCTCCCATCATCAAAGCTTGGCGTTGTTCGAGCTTATTTTTCAAGAAATTGGAAAATAGCTCGATACGCTTAAGTTGGCGTAAATCCTCATGGTAGAGCATCCAGAAGCTGCGTTTAATCGCCACATCATCAGGCAACACCACTTGCAGCCCCGGGTTTTGATGAGCCATAAAACAAGGTAACACCGCCATCGCTTGACCGGCGATGCACGCATGTAACTGAGCTACTAGACTATTCGATTTAAATACCACATCAGCATCAGGAATTACGCTACTTAAGTACTTCAGCTCATCACTAATAATAAACTCATCCACATAATCAATAAAACGATGTCCGAGCAAATCCTCAAGCTTTTTAATCGGAGCATAACGCTTCAGATACTGAGGTGCTGCATAGAGACGCAACATATAATCACTTAAGCGTCTATAAACGTAATTACCGCGCAAAGGTCTATCGATGGTAATAAAAATATCGGCCTCTCGCCTGGACTGATCCACAAAACGCTGGAATGGCATGATTTCAAGACTGGTTTTAGGGTATTGATTTTGAAACTCCACCGCTAGCGGAGTCAGCATATAAACACCAAAACCCTCGGTCGCAGCTACCCGGATATTGCCCGTCAAATCCTCTTCAAAGACGCTAATTACTTGCTGCGCATTAAGCAACTCACTTTCCATCTTTTCGGCATGTTGCAATAAATTATGGCCCGCCTCGGTCAAGATATAACCATGGCGACGCGACTTATCAAACAGCACCGTACCGATGTCTTGCTCCAACTGCCTGATACGACGTGCCACGGTACTATGCTCCACCCCTAAACGACGTCCGGCTTCAGAGACTTTTGAGGTTCTAGCCACTGCCAAAAAATAACGCAGACCATCCCAATCCATGACAATTCCTTAATAATAGCCTTGTGCATAAAAGCACATTGATTGTGCATTAATTATATTGATTTTTGCTTTTTTACACATCACAATGAAGTAATATAAAAATAAAGTCATAACAATTTTCAGGAGACCCACATGAGTGATATACCTACAATCCCATTAATAGTTAATGGTGAAAAAGTCCAGTCCACAACCAATAAATACCTAGATGTACTTAACCCGGCTGATCAGTCTGTTGTGGCCAAAGTACCCCTATGTAGCATCGAAGAAGTCGATGCCGCCGTCGCTAACGCTAAGGAAGCCTATCAAACTTGGCGCAACACCGGCATTAACCGCCGTATGCGCGTGATGCTTAAGCTTCAAGAATTAGTTCGTGACAATGCCGACACGCTTGCTGCCCTGATTACTAAAGAACACGGTAAAACCTTACCCGATGCTCTAGGTGAAGTAGGTCGCGGTCTAGAGGCGATCGAGCACGCATGCTCGGTTGCCAGCATGCAAATGGGTGAATTCTCAGAAAACGCGGCGAGTGGCGTGGACGTTTATACCTTAATCCAACCCTTAGGTGTGGTAGCCGGTATTACCGCCTTCAACTTCCCAGTGATGTTACCTTGCTTTATGTTCCCTTATGCCATCGCTGCGGGCAACACCTTTATTTTGAAGCCTTCTGAGCAAGACCCTAGTGCTTCTCTCTACTTAGCCGAATTAGCGCTCGAAGCAGGTTTACCGGCAGGTGTACTCAACGTAGTCCATGGTGGCCCCGATGTGGCACAACGCTTATGTGAACACCCTGATATTAAAGCAGTGTCCTTTATCGGCTCTACCCATGTCGGTACCGAGGTCTATCGTCGCGCCTCCGAGAGCGGCAAACGTTGTCAATCCATGATGGGCGCCAAGAACCACTGCGTGGTCATGCCTGATTCAGACAGAGAAGTAGCAATTAACCAATTGGTCGGCGCTGCCTTCGGAGCTGCCGGTCAACGTTGTATGGCGACCTCTGTGGCAGTGATGGTTGGCGAAGCCAGTGAGTGGGTTGAGGAATTAGTTGAAAAAACCAAGGGCTTAAAAGTTAACGTCGGTACCGATACCAGCGCCGACTTGGGCCCTCTCGTGTCACCGTCTGCCAAGCAGCGCGTTGAATCCCTAATTCAATCCGGTGTTGACGAAGGCGCCAATCTTGTTTTAGATGGCCGTAATCATGTCGTTAGCGGTTACGAAAATGGTAATTTCGTTGGTCCAACCATCTTTACCGGCGTCAAAAAGGGCATGCGCATTTATGACGAAGAAATCTTTGGCCCTGTGCTGGTAATTGTTAATGTCGATACGCTTGATGAAGCCATTGAATTCATTAACGACAACCCTAACGGCAACGGTGTGGCCATCTTTACTCAGGATGGTGGTGTAGCCCGTCACTTCCAAAGCAATATTGATGTTGGCCAAGTGGGTATTAATATCCCGATTCCGGTACCGGTGGCTTGGTTCAGCTTTACCGGCTCACGTGGTTCCAAGCTAGGCGATTTAGGCCCTAACGGTAAACAAGCCTTTAGCTTCTGGACTCAGACTAAAACAGTGACTGCACGTTGGTCACAGCATAGTCGCGGTGTAAACACTACGATCTCCATGAAGTAGTGTACAGACTGTTAAGCGCTAATTGCTAACAACAAAATAGGCCGTGATATAAATATCACGGCCTATTTTTATACTAAAAGAATTAATTTACTGTTTTAAATTAACCCTCAGTTTTCTCTTGGGGAGCCCAAGGTTGACCAATTGGTGTCTCATCACTGTTTGGATGTAAAACTGGGATAGCGAAAGTAGGCTGATCACCGGTTAAGGTTTTCAAGAAAGCAACGATATCGGCATTTTCTTGGTCAGTGAATTTTTTACCTAATTGTAGACGACCCATGATATCAACAGCTTCCGTTAAGGTTCTAGCAGCGCCATCGTGGAAGTATGGATAAGTTAATTCTACGTTACGTAGGGTTGGCACCTTGAAGTTCATGCGGTCAACGTCTTGACCGGTAACACCGGCACGACCGGCGGCTTCGTTGTCAGTCACATAGGGTTCAACCAAACCCATGCGCTGGAAAGAGTTACCACCTAAGTTAGGACCGTTGTGACAGGCAACACAGCCACTGTTCTTGAATAACAAGTAACCGTTTAACTCTTGATCAGTGATGGCATCGTCCTTGCCGGTTAACCACTGGTCAAAACGAGCGTTAGGTGTAACTAAAGTCTCTTCAAAAGCAGCTAAAGCAGAAGTCACCTCTTCGATGGTGATCTCATCAACACCGTAAACTGATTTAAATTCTTCTACATAACCGGGAATTGTTTTTAAAATGTTGACAGCTAACTCGTGTGTAGAACCCATCTCTAGAGGATTCTCAATAGGACCTCCCGCTTGCTCACGTAAGTCTGCTGCACGGCCATCCCAGAATTGAACAAAGTTCAAGCTGGAGTTAAGTACTGAAGGCGAGTTAATAGGACCTTGAGCCCAATAGTCACCCACAGAGCTTACTAAGTGGTCAGCACCACCTAACATTAAGTTGTGGCATGAATTACAAGAAATAAAGCCTGAGCGAGATAAACGATTATCAAACCAAAGCTTTTTACCTAAATCAACCTCTGCCTGGTTTTCAACAACGTAGGCTTCAATAGGTTGGATTAATTCGTTATTAGGTTGATAACGCTCACCTTCTGCTTGTTGAGAAAGTGTAGGCGTCGCCATAAAACCAAATACACCACAAGTCAATAAAGTGGCTGTTAATTTCTTCATAAGATTCCCCTTGAAATGTAAGGATATTGTAACCTGATGTATATGATATAGAATTAGTTCAATTTTTGAGTTGATCCCAATCAAAATAACGATGAATTTATAAGTACTAACCCTTAATTCATATCGAGAATCAACTCAAAACCCTAGTTCAGCCCCCAACGCATGACATATCACTGACAATATCCATGCTGCTTCTAAGGTTTTTTTATTATGACGTTTTTGGTAGATATTGACAAGCTTTTTGATTCAAACAGCGCAAGAATATGACAGGAAACACTTAGTGTATCAAGCTTTTTTAGAGGTTTTTTTAGCGACAGTTGATTTTTTTGATGCTACGGGATTAAAGACATTAAGAAGCTGATGCGTTTGATTTTGCATTTGCTCCTGCATCTTTAGATAAAGATCCTTGGTCTGGTCAACATAATTGCTCATCATGTTAGTCATCATAGGATTTTGCATTGACATCAGCTCAGCCCAAGCCTCGGGTTTAAATTGCGTTTGATACAACTCTTTGGATTGTTGACTTAATTGTTGCTGAATCTCAGTGAAGGCCTGCATATTGTGCTCCAGGTAATTACCCATCACACCCTGCATGGCATGTCCGTAAAAACGGATAATTTGTTTGAGAGTGTTGGTGCTAAACATGGGCACACCCGCACTCTCAAGATCCAGAATAATTTGCAGCAAGATACTCCGCGTGATGTCTTCATTGGTCTTGGCATCAATCACAGTAAACCGCTCTGAGGCGACGACCAACTCCCTGACATCGACCAAGGTGATATAGGCACTAGCCTGAGTATCATATAGACGACGATTAGGGTACTTCTTAATTACACGAGAACTATCTTGCTTAACTTCTGACATTATTTATACTACCAGCTATAACCTCTGCTGATTAGCCCATATGTAGGCCGCCGTTAACAGAGAAATCGGCACCGGTTGAGAAGCCTGCTTCATCAGAAGCTAACCAACCGACAATCGAAGCGATCTCTTCAGGCTCACCTAAGCGACGAACCGGAATAGTACCTACAATCTGCTCTAACACCTCAGGGCGAATAGCACGAACCATATCAGTACCGATATAACCAGGAGAAACTGTGTTAACAGTTACGCCACGACTAGCAACTTCTTGGGCTAAGGCCATGGTAAATCCGTGGATACCAGCTTTAGCAGTCGAGTAGTTAGTCTGGCCGAATTGACCCTTTTGGCCATTAACCGAACTGATATTAATGATACGACCCCAACGCTGCTCATACATGTGCTCAATTACTTGTTTGGTCACATTAAATAAGCTGTTTAGGTTAGTGTCCATCACCGCAGCCCAATCCTCAACGGCCATTTTGCGGAAAACACCGTCACGAGTAATACCGGCGTTATTAACTAGTACATCGATAGGACCAACTTCTTCGCGAACTTTTTCGAACGCTTTGACGGTTGAATCCCAATCAGCTACGTTACCGGCAGAAGCATGGAACTCATAGCCTTCAGCTTTTTGTTCATCGAGCCATTTTTGGTAATTACGAGTAGGTCCGCAACCGGCAACTACGATAAAACCGTCATCAGCTAAACGACGACAGATAGATGTTCCAATGCCGCCCATACCGCCCGTAACATAGGCTATTTTTTTGGTTGAGTTCATAAGCCACTCTCCTTTTAGATTACATGACAAATTTTGTTAACTGTATACCGTGTGCTACCCATTTGTCTATAAGGTAAATCCTAATCCTGACCCTGTTTCTTTAGTTAGTACTTGTCTACAGGGTCAGAACCGGTCACGATAAAACGATGACAATAATAAGCTTGGCGCTTATTAATCCATTGCTTTTACTTTGACATAACGACCCGGGGCTTCTTCAATTACCGGATACTGTCGGCTACCCATGTTCTTACGAGCACGGATTTTTTTGCCACCCTGTGTTTCCAGCCATTCGGCCCATGCAGGCCACCAACTGCCCGGCTTTTCTTCTGCTTCTTTGAACCAATCACCAGCACTTTGAGCGCGATCCATACCATCAGCTTTTTTGTCGTTGACCCAATAGTTGCGACGATTTTTCTGCGGAGGATTAACAACACCGGCAATGTGTCCGGAAGCACCCAAGACAAAACGTACAGGGCCTGAAATCAACTTGGCCGACTCGAAACCCGATTCCCAAGGTACGATATGGTCAGCAATTGATGAGTACACAAAAGATGGTATATCAATACGACCGAGATTAACTTTTTGACCGCAAACAACCGTATGATCCGGTTTTGCTAAGTTATTTTCCAAATAGGTATTGCGTAAATACCAAGCATAGAAAGGACCCGGCAAGTTAGTACTGTCAGCGTTCCAGAATAAGATATTAAACGCGGCAGGCGCCTCACCCTTGAAGTAGTGGCTAACCACATAGTTCCACACTAACTCGTTTGGTCTTAACCAAGAGAAAGTGCTGTTAAGCATACCAGCTGTCGCTAAACCGCTCTTACCTAACTTCAATTCATTTCTGAGAACCATACCCTCATCAACAAAGACGTCGATCACACCGGTTTCGCTAAAGTCAAGGAATGTCGTGAGTAAAGTCAAGGACTTCACCACATCATTGCCGCGTGCTTTTTGTACGGCAATGGCAGTAGCTGACATGGTACCGCCAACGCAGAAGGCAGCTAAATTCATTTGTGGTTGACCACTGATTTCCTGTACCACTTCCATGGCTCTGATAATGCCATGCTCGATATAGTCATCCCAAGTGGCTTCATGAATACCGTCTTTGTCAGTTTCTAATGGGTTACGCCAAGAGATCAAATAGGTGTTATGACCTTGCTCAACCAAGTATTGGACTATGGATTCATCCTCTTGCAAGTCCATAATGTAGAACTTATTAATGCAAGGTGGCACCACCAATAAAGGCGTCTCAAAGACCTGCTCAACTTTAGGTTGGTACTGAATTAACTGGAAGAATTTGTTCTCAAAAACAACCGAACCCTCAGTCGTGGCTAAGTCAACGCCAATCTCGAAAGCTGTTTCATCGGTCTGAGTCATACGACCTTTGCGTAGGTCCTCCATCCAGTTTTGCATACCCTTTTGGAGGGACTCACCGGAGCTTTCTTGGAAGGTCTTAAGCGCTTCGGCATTTAGACTAAAAAAGTTTGAAGGAGCAACTGCAGCTAGCCATTGGTCAACAGAGAACTGTAAACGGTCTTGCATGCGCTTGGGGAGATCAAATCTCGATGTCATCTTTTCGACTGTTTCAGATGACAAGGCATATAGATGAGCCAACAAGTGAAGCTGAGGATTTTCGGCCCAAGCTTCATTGCTGAAGCGACGGTCGCGCAAGCTGGGTAATTTACCCTCTTGACTTAATTTCATCAATTCTTGGTACTTTTTGACAAAATCAGTTTTTAAAACATCCCATTCGGCTGAGCCTGTCATGTTATTCCATGAGGCTAGCCATGGGTTATTACTTAAATTAAATTGCTCCATCAATCATCTCCATCTATGAACTCTGTAGGCTTTTCTGTTTAGCGTAAAAATTTAAAGGTATATATATATTGTAATCTAAAAGTGTTACATCTAGATTTAACACAATTGCCTAGGCAATTCTTTATTGTAATAAATAAATATGACAATAAAGTTTATGTTCACATGCCTAGCAAGGTATTCCTTAGAACTAATCGCAAGTCATCACGATTCTAAACCAGAGCACGGTAAAAATCGCTGCTTAACTATTTGACACTACTATTGTATAGTAATATCCCGATTTTGCATTAGAACTACCTCAAGTAAGCGAGGGTTACTAAACGCCCGGTCTGTTCGCTTCGTCGGTATGAATAAAACCAATCAGACAAGGTAAAAGTACACAGTCCTGAGAAATAGATAGCACAATCCTCTGCCACCTCACCTGAGTGTTTAAAGCTCAACAACTTATGATTGGCAATACCCACTAAATTGGCAAGGTACTTTTCAGGCTGATCTTTTTTAGCGATAAAAAATGCCTCGTATTCGGGATTGAATTCTAAAAAAGCCTCACGCACCTCGGCGCCCACCTCAAAAGCCGAAGTGCCAATCGCAGGCCCAATCCAAACGTGCGCAATAGGCGCTGATACCTTGTGCCACATTGCTGCGATGGTATGTTCAACCACCCCCAGCAATAGGCTACGCCAACCGGCATGCACCACGCCAAGTACCTGCGCATCAGCCCCTAATAGGACTATCGGCATGCAATCAGCGGTTTGCACAACCAGAACCCGTTCAGGTTGAGTTGTAATTGACGCATCCGCCCGTGTTATCTCATCACCAACTTGCCAATCATCAGCATCAAACACCTCAGCGCCATGAACTTGAGCAATCCACACCGGCTCCGAAGGCAGCTCTTGTGCTAAGCGTGCGCGATTGGCTAAAATCAATTCCGGCTCGGCGCCACTGGATAAGCCAAGATTAAATCCAGCCTCGCTAAATGCATCCTGATCCACAGAAACGCCAACAATGCCATTCCTATCACCTTTGGCTGTGCTGGTAAAATAACTAAGTCCCGCCACTTCGGGTCCCCGTATAATTGGCAAACCATGCAACTCATCATATAAGGCGTAGGGTTTAGGGTATTGTTGTTGCCTTTGCATAACATCTCCTCACAGGGCTAAAAATAGATAACAGCTTAATGCTTACTGCCATTCAATTGTATCGTGCACTGCCTGCATATCCGGTGCTAAGACCGCAGTAAAATGCTGTTCAGAGCCGTTGGCTGGATCAATAAAAGACAAGTTTTGCGCATGTAACATTTGTCGCTCCGCACCAGCCCACGCCGGACCACCATAGAGAGAATCACCAATTAATGGATGACCAAGACTTGCCAAATGCACCCGAATCTGATGGGTGCGACCGGTTTCCAGACGGCAAACCACTAAACTAATGGAATGACCTTGCCAACAGCCTCTGCGTACAGAGCGATAATGAGTCCGAGCTTCTTTTGGCGCAATGGCTGAGTCGGTGGACATCCGGACAGCCACCCTGCGATCCCTACCAATCGCCGCATCAATCACGCCCTCGCCGGCCAAATGACCTTTAACCAGAGCCATATACTGTCTGCCCACAGAGCGCTCCTGTAACTGTCTCACCAAATGAGTTTGCGCCGTTTCGGTGCGAGCAATCATTAATAAACCGGAAGTGTCTTTGTCCAGACGGTGCACAATACCGGCTCGAGGTATCTGCCCCAGCTCCGGAAAATGATATAAAAGACCGTTTAATAACGTACCAGACCAATTACCAGCGCCGGGATGAGTTACCATACCGGCGACCTTATTAACAATAATATAAGTCCCAGTGCTTGCAACAATATCAAGCTCAAGCGCTTCAGGACTAAAGGCCGTCTGCTCCTGAGAAGGCTGTGCATGCACCCAAATCCTGTCACCGGCACGAATCGTTTGACGTACCTTAGCCGCCTGCTCATTGACTCTAACCCACCCCTCGGCGATCCACTGTTGCAAACGGCTGCGTGAATGCTCCGGTAATAAATTTGCCAAGACCTTGTCCAGACGTTCGCTACTAAAACTCAATGGCATTTCGAACTCAAGGATCTCATGCTCCAAAGAGTCCTCATCAAATTCGTCTTTTAGATCAATGGATTTCTCGGACATAAAACTCTCTATAACAATGAACTATCTTGATGATTTTTGACGATAAAAACAATGATTATTTGGTTGATTTTTCAAATATTATGATCAACAGTGAGTATCTGATGTAAAAAGGCTGTTATCATTGTTTGTATTTATCAGAATAATGCATAATATCACGCAAGCATTCTTATTTTAGATTGAAAACATGCAAAATAAAACCTTAAAGTCCTTAATACTCGTTCTGGGCGTCAGCTTACTAACTGCGTGCTCGAGCACCAGAGACAAGATTAACGATGAGACCCTTGGCTGGACAGCACCACAACTTTATGATGCGGCCCGTGACCATGTTCGTAGCAGCTCTTGGAATTCGGCCAGTGCCTATTTGCATACAATCGGCACACGTTTCCCTTATTCCAGTTATGCTCAACAGGCAATGATCGATGAAGCCTACGTCTTATGGCGTGATGATGAGCCGGAACAAGCTAAAGCAGTGATTGACCGTTTTAACAGCTTGTACCCCAATCATCCTCATGCAGACTATATGCTCTACCTTAAGGGTCTAATCACTTTTACGCCTCCTAGCGCCTTCCTAAGTAGCTACACAGGCCAAGACCCAAGTGAGCGAGACCCTAAGGGCTTGCGTGAATCCTACGCCGCATTTAGTCAGTTGGTCGAACGCTTTCCCCAAAGTCGTTATGCTGAGGACTCTCGTATGCGCCTTAACTGGCTAGTTAATACGATTGCCGAAAACGAAGTCAACGTAGCTCAGTACTACTACGAGCGCTATGGCTATGTAGCTGCGATTAATCGCGCTCAAGCAGTGCTCAGAGACTTCTCCGGCGTCTCTGCCACAGAACGTGCGCTATATATTATGATGAAATCGTATGAGGCCTTAGGCTTGCAGGATCAGGCCACAGATGCGCAGCGCGTATTCGATCAGAACTATCCTAACTCCGAGTATCGCGAACATGGCCTCAATCAGGATTCTAGTTGGTTAGATTTCTTTAAACCGGCAAGCTGGTTCAACTAGCAAAACATTTAGACTTAAACTACATCAAGGGCTTAGTTTTATAACTGAGCCCTTTTTATTTTGGTAAATTAGCCAAATAAGTTAAAAACTGCAGGGCATCGGCCGGCTCGCGGGTACGATAGAAATCTGGCAAACCCTGCCATAGCCTTTTGCCGTAGCCTTTTTCTACTAGACGCACATCACCAATCACCAAGACTCCGGCGTCAGTTTCACTTCGGATCAGACGACCTGCACCCTGTTTCAGACTAATCGCTGCATGCGGAATCTGTATCTCAAAAAAAGAACTGCCCCCGCGACTCTCACAATCCTTGATCCGTGCATCTATCACCGGATCATCGGGCGACATAAATGGAATCTTATCAATCGCTACCAAAGTTAATAAATCGCCGGGAAAATCCACACCCTCCCAGAAGCTAGCGCTACCCACTAAAATGGCATTGCGCTCTTGGCGGAATTTGTCCATCAAGTAACCGCGTGAGTTTTCACCTTGTTTGAGTACCGCTCGGTCGATATCTCCCTGATCAAGACGCTCTAATAGCATCTCTGCAAACTCATCGACTGCTCTTAAAGAAGTGCACAAAATTAAAACACCACCGTGGGTCGCCTTAATCAATGGCATCAGCACATCAAGAAACTTATCTCTAAAAGAAAAATCATCCGGCAGGGGCAATTTAGGAATCAGCATAATCGTATTGTCCTGATAATGAAATGGCGATTCCCACACCCTTTCCTCAGCATCATACAAACCCAGATTATTTACAAAATGATCAAAATTGCCATTAACCGACAACGTAGCGGAGGTAAAAACCCAGGCTTGATCCGGGCGCTTAAACTTGCCAAAATGTCGAACATTCAAGGGTGCACGTTGCAACTGAAAAGCATTTTGAGTCAAGTTAATCCAACACACATAAGGTGTGTCTTTGAACTCCATCACCTGCTTATGCTCTTCTTCCATCTCTTCGGCCACCAAGGAACTGAGACTGTCGCTGTCATCAGAACTCGGCGCTTCTAATGAGTCTGAACTCTCAGCGGATGCTTGGCCGGACTTACTGCTATCGGCATCAGCTTTGCTATGGCTGCGTGACCATCGGATCAGACTATCGTAAATAGCCGCGCCCTCGCGTGTCTTCGCTTTAATATCAGGATGCGCTTCTTGGTGCTTTAAGAGCGCCCTGACCAGTAAATTAATGGCTTCTACTAGCTCATCAAAACGTCCCATCACTCGCTCAAAATTCGGTATATTTTGTATCAGAGCCTGTTGGTTTTGCATGTCCTCAAGAGGTTTTAATTGCAACCTGAACTCCATCTGGGCAGCACCCACCGCTAGAATCAAAGGTTCAATATCTTTGGACACACCCTTGAGCTGAACTCGTACCATCGCCAGGGTACGGCGTTGCCAATCCTGTATTTTTTGACCGCTAATCTGCTCCCCCAAGAAACGCGTGGCATAATCAGGTAATTGATGTGCCTCATCAAAAACCACCGCCTCTGCTGTTGGCAATAAATCAAAAACCCCCTCTTGTCTTAGTGCGATATCTGCTAAAAACAAGGCATGATTAATCACCACCACATCAGCTTCTTGAGCACGAGTCCGAGCTTTATTAGTAAAACACTCTTCGGAAAACTGGCAATCTTGGCCTAGACAACTTTCAGCCGTGGAAGTCACTCGATGCCATATATCAGCAGTTTCAGGAACCGCGATGCAATCCGCCTTGTCACCGATAGCAGAGGTATCAGTAAAACGGCGTATTGCTTGTAGTAAAGGCGCCTCTTCTTTGCTGCGTAAGCCGGCTTCAGACTCTTCGAGTTCTTTTAAATAGTGATGACAGACATAGTTGGAGCGTCCCTTAAGGACAGCCACCAGTGCCGGTATCCCCATAGTTTTACAGACCTGGGGGACATCCTTTTTGAAAATTTGGTCTTGGAGGTTACGTGTGCCGGTCGAAATAATGACTTTACCCGGCTCTAATAAGGCCGGTACTAAATAAGCCCAAGTTTTACCGGTACCGGTACCGGCCTCAGCAACCAGAATATTTTTTTTACTAAAGGTATCCTCAATTGCTTGGGCAAGTTCGGTCTGCGCCTGGCGCTTAGTAAAGGTAGAAACGGAACCGGCAAAGGGACCATCGTCTGAAAAGAATCTGCTGACGCTAAAACTCAAGGCATATCCTAAAAAAGAAATTTAAGTAATTTTATTCTTATTTTGACACAAGCAATTGTAGCAATCCTAGCTGAGGAATATATTTAGCCACCTAACTATGGCAAAATGACTACCTTTATTAATAAATACTTGAGAGTGAGATGACAGAATCTGTAAGTCAAACCCCTGAAAATTCGTCACTGGACATTCCACAGGAAGTAGATGCGACACGTATTATCCAACAGTTAGCTGACGAGCTAGCAGTTAAAGTCAGTCAGATCGCGGCGGCCGTTGGTTTAATGGACGAAGGCGCTACTGTACCATTTATTGCACGTTATCGTAAAGAAGTGACCGGCGGTCTGGATGATACCGTCTTACGTCAGTTAGAAGTACGTCTACTCTATGTGCGTGAACTGGAAGATCGTCGACTGGCCATTTTGGATTCAATCAACTCACAAGCCAAACTCACTCCGGAACTGATGTCTACCATTATGGCTGCAGACACGAAGCAGCGCCTAGAAGACCTTTATGCCCCGTATAAACCCAAACGTCGCACTCGCGCTCAGATCGCCATTGAGGCCGGTTTGGAGCCTTTAGCGGATGCTATTCTCGCTGATTGTCACGCTGATCCTGAGGTCTTGGCTACAAATTATCTCAATGAAGAGCATAAAATCTCTGACACCAAAGCAGCACTTGATGGGGCTCGTGATATCTTGTCGGAGCGTTTTGCCGAGGACGCTGATTTACTGGCACAAATGCGCGAATTCCTCGCAAAGCAAGGGCTTTTATACTCTAAAGTAATCGAAGGCAAAGAAGAGGAAGCGGATAAATTTCGCGACTGGTATGACTTCAGCGAACGCTTGGAAACTCTGCCATCACACCGTATCCTAGCCATGCTACGAGGTCGTCAACAAGGCTGTCTGGATCTTCGTATCGGTCTACAACCAGAACAAGAAGAGCTAACTCCTCACCCTTGTGTCGAACGTATTAACAAGCACTTAAATTTAGGCGCCGATTTTGACGCCAAGGCCTCTCCCCGTGGCAAATGGCTCGCCGATGTCAGTCGTTGGACTTGGCGCGTGAAGCTTTTAACTGCTTTTGAAAGCGAATTTATTACACAACTGCGTGAACGCGCCGAAGAAGACGCAATCAAAGTCTTCGCAAATAATCTAAAAGATTTATTACTGGCCGCTCCGGCAGGTCCCAAAGCAGTGCTCGGTTTAGACCCGGGTATCCGTACCGGTGTCAAGGTCGCTGCTATCGATGCGACCGGTAAATTACTGGACACCACTACCATTTACCCCTTTGAGCCACGTCGTGATCGTAAAGGCAGTATTGATACTTTAGCCACTTTTGTCGCTAAGCATAATATTGAGTTAATTGCTATCGGTAATGGCACCGCCTCTCGCGAAACTGAGCGCTTGGTGAGTGAATTAATTAAACAATTTAAACTCGACAAAGTTAAAAAAATTGTGGTTTCTGAAGCCGGTGCTTCTGTTTACTCCGCTTCCGAATTAGCCGCAGCTGAATTTCCTGAACTTGACGTTAGTTTGCGCGGTGCAGTGTCTATTGCCCGTCGTCTACAGGACCCATTAGCTGAATTAGTAAAAATCGAAGCAAAGGCGATCGGCGTCGGTCAATATCAACACGATGTTAACCAACGTGAATTAGCTCGTTCTCTCGATGCCGTGGTCGAGGATTGTGTTAACGCTGTCGGTGTCGATGTTAATACGGCCTCTGCTGCCCTACTGGCTCGAGTCTCCGGTTTAAATAGCACCTTGGCAAAAAACATTGTCGAATGGCGTGACAATAACGGTGCTTTTATCAATCGAAAAAAATTATTGGAAGTCTCTCGCTTTGGTCCTAAAACCTTTGAACAGGCAGCAGGTTTCTTGCGTATTCAAAATGGTGATAATCCGCTTGACGCTTCCGCAGTTCACCCTGAGGCCTACCCGGTTGTTGAGCGTATTTTGGAGAAAATTCAGAGTGACATCAAAGACATTATGGGTCAAACAGATGCGCTCAAAGGCATTTCACCTAGTGGCTTTACCGATGAGAAATTCGGTCTACCTACCGTAAAAGACATTTTTAATGAGTTGGAAAAACCCGGACGCGATCCTCGCCCCGAGTTTAAAACTGCTAGCTTTCAAGAGGGTATCGAATCCATCCGAGATTTAATTCCAGGTATGATTCTGGAGGGTGTCGTCAGTAATGTTGCCGCCTTCGGTGCCTTTGTGGATATTGGTGTAGGACAAGACGGACTAGTGCATATCTCTGCATTATCTGATAAGTTTGTAAATGACCCTCGTGAAGTTGTGCGGGTTGGTCAAACCGTAAAGGTCAAAGTACTGGAAGCCGAGGTTGACAGAAACCGTATTAATCTCAGCATGCGCTTAGATGATGAGCCCGGTGCCGGCAGTGGCGGTCGTCCTGCGCGTGGTGACAATCGAAGCAGTGGCACTCGTGACAATAAGCGAGGTGGTCCACGTGCTACCGCCGCTAATCAAGGTCAGCGACGCCGCGAAGCTGAACCCATGGGTGCTATGGCAGCAGCCTTTGCCAAGCTGAAAAAGTAATCACATGGTATAAACACTCGTCACCCACACGGTGTCATTCAAGGAAAATAAGGTGAGACAATGAAATTATCACTCATTCAATCAAGCATCCGTTGTTTAGCATGCTTTAGCCTTTTGACAGGCACCGTGATGGCGCAGCCAAAAAACCAAAACAATCTACTGGCCATGCCTTTTGAAGAGCGTCTAAAATCTGCTCAACGCGGTCATGCAGAGGCTCAAGTCCTAGTGGGTATGGCCTATCAAGTGAATTATTTAGGCACCAAGCAAAACTTCAAAGAAGCGGCACGATGGTTTCGCCTAGCCGCCAATCAAGGTCATGCCTTAGGTCAAACTTTTTTGGGCAAAAGCTATTTACATGGTCTAGGCGTAGAGCAAAATTTCAATATTGCCTATGAGCGATTCAGCACCGCCGCTGAGCAAGGCGAAGCTGAGGCCCAGTATCTGTTGGCTTCACTCTTGTTAGATCTGGAAAGCCATGAAGACAACACAATTCAAAAAAATCCTGCAGAGGCCTACAAATGGCTAAGTCGCTCGGCACAGCAAGACTACCTACTTGCTTATGCTGCACTCGCTTCGCTTTACGAAAGAGGCTCAGGGGTGAGTAGCGACCGCAACCAAGCCCGCGATTGGTATAAGAAATCCTGTGACAAAGGTATTTTTAGCAGTTGTGAGCAAGCTAAACGACTCGACAGTGAGCTAAACAAACAAGCTCAGCAAGAGGAATTAGAAGATGAATCAAATCAGGCATCGACTGAAAAAACCGCACAAACAGCAGTCGATGATAAAATAGAAAACAAATAGCTCAAGTTTGAACTATATTAGTGACCATATAAATTACCGGTATAAACGCTAAGTACATACCCGATTAAAGCAATCACCATGCCAAAAAGAAAGATATAAATAAAGGCATTTCTCGCATTTTTCTTGGCCTGCATAATCTGTTCGGGACTTAACTGATCCAATAAGGCCTGGTTTTTAGCATTTGGCTTAACATGCAAAGTGCTCAAACATAAGATTGCAAAAAATACCGTCACACCACCTAAGACATATAAACCGGTTGAGATATAAGCTAGCGCCACTTCCATCGAAGAAAAGTCCTCAGTAATAAATTCAATTGAATGCTCTATGATACAGACAAAGAGACTGACATTTAACTGAAAATCGCTAAAAAACTGATAAATCCGACAACACTCTAAATCAAAGCAAGCGATTATTCAAACGCTTTTTACGCTCGCGCCAATCCGGTAAAAAACGATCCATCAAAGCGTAAAAACGATGATTGTGACTATGCTCAAACAAATGCACCATCTCGTGCACCAACACATACTCTAGACTTTCAAGCGGCTTCTTAGCTAATTCGCTGTTCAGGCAAATCCTCTTGCCATCGCTCCTACAACTTCCCCAACGCGTCTTCATACGACGTAGATGAATGACGGGCGCGGTCACAGTCATCCGCGCTTCCCAGAGAGGGACCAAGGTTTTGAGTTGCTCTTGAATGCAAGTCTTGTAAAATCCATCCATGACTAAGGCTTTATTCTCTATGCAAGTTCCATCTCGTACGTATAGATGCAGTTCTTCGCCAATTTGAATAATTTCGTGTTTACCATGGCCTTCGATAAGTTTTAGTTTATAAGCTTCGCCCCACAAATTATGAATCTCTCCAGTTCGAAACCGAGTTTCACTAAGTGGTTTAATATCAGTAAACTTTTGCTTTTGCGCTCTAATCCAAGGCAACTTGGCAGTAATAAACTCCATGACCGTCTGCTCACTTAATTGCTTGGGAATTGATACAGTCACCTGACCAGTTGGAGGCAACACACGAATATAGAGATTTTTTATCGCCTTTCGTTGAAGCACAATAACGATACCATCTAATTGCATTATTTTCATAAATAGCGTCGAAATAGCTGATTGTTAATTAATCTGAACACTCTATCACAACCCTTAGAGACTCACTATTTTCGTCCTGCTATAACAAAAAACTTTAATTCTATAGATAAAAAAGAAATAAGCTAAGCCCAAAGTAATTATGGTGAGCAAAAACCAAATAAAAGCATTAGCAAAAATACCGGCTAACTCGATGTCGCATTGTAGGCGGCCAATTTTTTTACCCTCGCGCTGATCATATACATAGGTGTTGTTAAGAACAAAGCGCATGATATAGTAAGGAAATAGCATCAAGGCAAAGCCCAAGGTGAACATACTCAAAATCACCCAAAAAATAAGATGCCCTATCATCCTAGCCAAACCAAGTTCGGGCCTGAACTCTAATTGACTGAGTATTGCTAACTCCCGCGCACCGTGAAAGCTAGGGTTCTCGAATTGAGTGAAGTCTGTACGCATTAGTTATCCTTCTTAATTATTTAATTACTTATGGTTGGTCATTATAAGATAGTTATTAAAAAAATTATGATGACCTATTTTTCCTAAAGCCGAGGCAGACTTGAAAGTAGTCGTTTCTTTGCAGAAATCAGTGGTCAATACACTGATACACTACTTTTTAGTGCTTCACAAACTTGAACTCAACTAACGATTAAATAACAAGGGTTTAATTCCGGCACGCAATTTCGGGTTAAACAACAACGCAGCTACCATCCCAATCACAATCCCCCAAAATGCTGATGCCAGTCCTAACCAGCTCATACCCGAGGCGGTTGCGATAAAGGTAAGTAACGCGGCCTCGCGATTTTCTTTATCCTCAACAGCTAAGATGATATTGGCATTAATTGAGCTCATTAAGGCGAGTCCGGCAAGAATGGCCACCAACTCTGCCGGAAAAACAGCAAATAAGGTCACTATCGCACTAGTGAAAAAGGCACCGATAATATAAAAAACACCATTACTGATACCGGCAATATAACGCTTATCCGGATTAGGATGACTATCGGGGCCTGTCGCAATCGCCGCACTAATCGCCCCCAAAACAATGCTCGCTGCACCGGTCAGAGCCACTAGCGCAGATACACCACCGGTCACGAGCATAATGGGTCGGGATTTAACGTTACGGTAACCATCTACCATCAAGATCGCCATACCCGGTAAATATTGACCGCTTAAACTCACTAATACCAATGGCAAAGTCAGACTCAGCAAACTAAAAATGCTGAACTCCGGCATAATCAGATGAGGCGTCACCCATTGCAAATTAAACTCTTCTGTATGCACTTGACCGGTCATCATAACAAAAATCAAACCGACCGCAAAAACCGCCACAATACTATAACGAGAAAAATAACGCTTGCCGAGCAAATAAACCAACAGCATCAAAATCAATAAAAGAGGCGATGCGCCGATGGTTTTAAAAGCCGCCGCACCAAACTGAAATAACAAACCGGCTAACATACCGCCAGCAACACCCTGTGGTATCCAAGCCATCAACTTATCGAAACGCCCCGAGAGACCGATTAAGACGATGATCAGTCCGGCTAACATATGAGCACCGACCATTTCAGCAACCGTCAAAGTCGGAAAAAGTGACAGCAACAATACCGTACCGGGCACTGACCACCCGGTCATGATGGGCATTTTAGAGAGCGAGCTTAGAATGATCCCGCTCATGCCAACACCGAAAGAAATTCCCCATACCCAGCTCATCATCATGTCTGTAGAAACCCCTGCCAATGTCGCCACCTGAAACACAATAATCATGGGACCACAATACGCAATAATCACTGCCAATAAACCCGCAACAATGGCAGAGAGAGAAATGTCTTTAAGCATGAAAATGTCTCGTTATAATTTTTAAAAATCAATTAAAGTATATAGTAGATTGCTCTTTCTTAATCAAGGGGTTTTTGCTGAGTAGACAAATAAAAACAGCCTGGAAGCATAATCAACTTATGCTTCCAGGCTGCTCTACAGGGACTGTTGGTCGCTAGCGAACAGAGATTATCTGTTATCGTTTAACCAGTCATCAATTTCTTTTTCCGCTTCCTCTTTGGTGCGACCATAACGCTCCTGAAGCTTGCCGGCCAAATACTGAGAATTACCCTCGACTTCAGCGATATCATCATCAGTCAGATCACCCCACTTTGCTTTGACCTTACCTTTAAGTTGTTCCCACTTACCTTCTAAAATATCTTTGTTCATGATAAAACTCCTTTGCTTGATTGAATAGTCAATGTAAAACAAGGAGGCGTTTGATAAGGTTAAAAAGTATTAAGAAAACTAAGATAATGTGATTTACAAATCGTTGAAGATAATTTTCCAACGACACTCTTTACATCTCAAAAACTTAGGCGGTATGCATAATACATACCGCCTAAGTTTTTCCTAAAGGTTTAGATTACTAAGACACACTTACCACTGGTAACCTACACCGGCACCATAAGTGACATTACCACGTGAGTTCCCTGAAACAGAGCCCTTCATAATCCATTTACCGTTATCACTCACGGTAGAAAGACCAGCAGCATAACCATGCTCACCTCGGTGACCGGCAGCGGCCACAGCGAACATGCTCTTACCCGGCAAATATGCCTGCGGTAAATTGGCCATGGCAGCAGCTGAGGCGATACCGGCACGTGCATGACGGTCCACGCTATTCAAGTCACCACGCAATTGATTAGTCACTGCGCCCAATTGCCCTACCGTAGCAGCATCAGAATTACTAACACCCGGTGCCACGTTAGTGATACGGTTACCGCCCATATTTACGGTCGTGCCTTCTTGAATGGTCACTGAACCTTCGTTCACCACCATGGTGTTACCACCGACATTCATGGTGTTAGTCGTGATATTACCTTGATTGATCACGGTTTGATTCGTGGTGTCACCACCTATCGTGATGCTTTCACCAATTTGCACATTATCACTTAAGTCAAATGCCATATTGGTTCCGGTTTGTGTTACCACAATATTACCATCGGTATTGCTAAAGTCGACCGTCGCTTCAGGAGCGACATATGTTGCAACACCCCCATTCGCACTCAGGTTCCATCCCTTAGCACTGGTCTCACCGATTATATTGTCGACATAGTGCTTGTTGACAATATGGGTATCAGCCGTGATTGGGCCGTTATAGTGCACATCGCCTTGATTGGTGACCCAGAAGTTATCACCCAACTTGGTTTCACCGCTCACGGTTAAGTTCGTGGTGTTGACAGTATTGCTCGTAACGTCTCCCTGCTTAATAATTGTCTGATTGTTGGTGTCACCACCAATCGTCACGCTATTGTCAATCTTCAGATCGGCACTTAAATCATGGGTGATATTTGTCCCTGTACGTGTTACGAGGATATTCGTGTCGGTATTATTGAAATCAACGAGACCACCTGGTGCAACATTCGCTTTAAGCTCACCGTTAGCACTAATATCCCACCCCTTACTTGCGATAATCTCAACATTCGTGACATCGCCGCTGACTTTCTTAATCGCATCGTGAACCGTATTTTCACCCGTGTCACCAATATTCGTCATGGTAATCGTGCCATTTTCGGTTAACGTTGCATTACCACCTAGAATCGTCACGGTACTATTAGCGACATTAGCAATAACTTTATTTGTCGCAAATAATTGGCTGCCGTTAATCGCATCGGTACTATTTGCAGATATTTTACCCGCGGCTACGTTAATAATTTGACGTTCAGCACCGGCCGCACCAACACTCACTACGCCTTTTGTCGGTGAACCAACACCGGCAAATGTACCGTATGTAATGCCGCCTACTGTACCTTGTGTTTCAGCTGTCGCCGCACGGTCGGTCGAGAGATTACCTAAGACCACGCTATTGGCTTGTGTCGTGATCACGTCATTGCCCACCACGAAGGTATTATTTTGTGCAATGGTATTGTTATTGCCTAGCGAGTAAGATCCAGCACCTGAAATATTACTTGGATCACCAATCGCACCGGAACCAATACCGGTCACAATATTGCCCGTCCCGATAGCAATCGAATTCAGCGCTAAGGCCTGTGCACCCTTACCAATGGCAATAGCATTTTCATCGGCTTTGTCAGCACCGGCTACTGAAGCGGTACCTAAAGCGATGCCGTAGTCAGCATTAGCCACTGGGTTCTTGGTTGCGTCCGGGATTAGGGTGTCAATATTGCTACCGTGACCCGGTGCATTACCATTGACCTTATTAGCGACCAATTCAGTGCTCACATCAGTAGCACCACCTAGCGCGATTGAGCCCTTGCCCTTAGCCATGGCATTGGAACCGATGGCGATTGACGCATCAGCTGTGACATCATCTGCTGAGGCTGATGCACGCTTACCTAGAGCAATTGATGAGTCGGCCAATGCTAAGGCACTATTACCAATCGCCACACCATTCATCAATAAAGTGGCCTGGTCACTTAAGCCTGTACGCGCACTATTACCGATCGCAATTGAGGTATTACCGTAGGCTTGAGAGCCTGCACCAATCATGACCGCACGTGAGGCTCTATTATTATACGAACCGGATAACGCACCAATGGCGACATTCAAATCCCCTATACCTGTTAATAATGCCCCCTCACCCAGCGCCGTATTTGCACCACCTTTAGCACTTTGCATGGCGTAGCGACCTAAGGCGGTATTACCACTTCCAGTGGCACCACGGAAAGCTTGAGGACCGACAGCCGTATTCGCACCTGAAATAATTGGACCACCAGGGTTTACTAATTTACCCGTTGCATCCACGGGGTATAAAAAGGTGTCTTTTGAATTATCTGGATTCCGTACATATTCAACGGTACCCGAGCTACTGGTACCACCTGCTTGGTTACCAATAAATACGCTGCCATTATTATAAACATCGGTAATACCATGTCCTGCTTGTACTCCAATACCAATATTACCAAAGGCAGCCGTGTTATATCCTGCCTTATCACCGATATAGGTGTTAGCTGAGCGCGCATTCCATTTAACCGTATCTTGTGCAACAATTGCGTTACGTCCTGCAGAAGTAGTTGGATCTAAATAAGCTGCTTGAAAACCAATCGCTACACTATTATCCACATTTTGGTTATTGGTACCCGAGTTAGTGCCTATATTCACATTCTGAATACCGAAGTTATTAAAAGCGGTACGGTCTTGAGGTAGATCCGCTGTTGTGGTAGCATTTGTGCCTCCTGCGTTCTCACCAATCGCAATGTTGCGACCACCCGCAACAGAAGCACCCACACCGATAGCAACGTTATTATTATGCGCAATGACTGAGCGATAGACGAACTCTTCAGCTTGAGTTACGCGAGCCTTCTTGTCCTTCTTAACTTGTACCTCATCTACATAAGCTTTAAGAGAAGCTTCATCTGTAAAATCAAAACCATAGTTCATCAAATCAGATTGTGAATTCACCCAATCTAATAGGCCGTAGTTATGATCTCTACCCGCTTGCGCTGTATGACCAATAGCGATTGAGCCCGAGGTTGAAGCATTCACCTTATGACCAAGAGCCACCGCTGCTACAGGCTCATTCGTCCCCGTACCCGTTGTCGCATATGAACCAATCGCAATGGATTCACCACCAGTTGCGCCATCATTCAGATAGTTAGAGCCGGTGCCTTGTTGAGTACTATTAACCGAAAAATAATGGAAATTATTACTATCAATAGAATCCACATAGTGGATTAAGGCCTCACCCATCGAATGCAGCTGGCTGCCGTTGATAGCATCGGTACTGGTTGGGCTGACTCGACCTGCAGCGACATTGGTAAGCGTACGTTCTTTATCTACATCACCAATACTAAAGGTCGATTCTGGATCAGTTCCCGCAAAGTTTCCAAACGTAATAACCTCTATGTCAGATTCATTTTTAAGCGTGCCAGACGTTGTGGCTACGACGGTAGCAGTTTTAGAACCACCACCAAAAGCAACATCACCCGATTGTGCAGTCGCTTCTGCTCCGCAACCAAAGGCTATACTCCCCGTATGTGCTGGATCAACCTTGGAGTCACAGTCTTTGTAACCGGGAAACTCCACCATAATAGTTCCGGTATTTTCCTTGCTACTATAGGTCCTAAGATCAACGTTACCTTGATTTGATTGAGCAAGTGCCAAGCCCGAGCTCAAACCCACCACGCCAAAGGCAGAAAGCGTTAAAACAAGTAATTTCAAAGCGGCAAAGTTGCCACCACTGGATTTTTTGCCTTTTGCTGAATCGATTTCTGACACTGCCACCCAAGCACCAAGTGACTCATTAAAAATTGATTTATAAATGTAATTCATAACCACCCCCCCGGACGAAGCTGACTCGACCGTAGTTAACCACCCAAAACTAGGTGAAATGTCAAGGCAAATGCCCCATTTTTACAATCTATCACACAAATCATATTATGACAATTAATTAAATAGCAAGGTCAAATTTTTATGTTAAAAAAAGTCATGCAAAAACAATAGTTTAGGTATAAAATTAGTTTTCAGAAATTAAATAAGAACGTAATTAATTACTTACTCACGATGATAGATGAGACAATTTTTTCATGATAATTATTAATTTTTTTATAAAAAATGAAGCTAGGGTGGTCGCTAAAGAGATCGCTAATATATTCAAGCGAGTAAATGGTGAATACGATGTCGCCTATGCCACGATCACTAATCATTGGTTTAAGTATGATAAATCCGTTCGTAACCTAGAGCCGCTTTTGATGGCTGCTAATAATCAACTTCCGAATCTAAGCATGCTGGCCGTGGCCGAGATTAACGCGCTACGCGCCAAGCGCAACACACCATTAAGCAAAAGCTTTGATACCTTTCATAAGGAAATTGTTCGCTACTTATCAAAACAAGGCATAGCGCAACACTATATTGTGGGTGAAAATTTTGAGGCCTCGAAAAAAGCCGCCGAAATAATTAAAACAAAATTACATGAAAAAGGCATTGAAACCTAATTTGCATAACCGCTAAACAACTCTTAACAGCCTTTATATTACTCTAAGCAAGCAGATAACGTAGCAAAGCAGCCATTGCAAAGCCGGCAGTGATCGCCACTAATGGGCGTCTGATAAGCAAAATCAACAATAAGGTTGTAACCAATGCTGCTTTTGCCCCAGCATCACCTTCAACAGCGACCGGAGCCAAGACCGCCACCAAGACCGAGCCGGACATGGCACCGATAAATCGCCGCATGCCATCACTGATCGGGACAAATGACATAATAAAAACGCCCCCCCAACGGGTTAAAAGCGTGACCAAGGCCATAATCAACACGATCAAAAGAGGATATTCGGTACTAATCGTCCAGTTCATGGCTTAACCCTCTCCTTCCAAGCAAGACCGACCAGACCGCCGGCCAAGGCACCCACAACCACGTGCATATTATCCGGCAAATACCAATAAGCTAAAACTGAAACAATCGCAGAGATCAACCAAATAAAGACGATGCGTATATTTTTAGGACCACTCAAAACCATGGTTAATAAAAAACAATACATCACCATATCCAGACCTAACGCCCGAGGATTTTGTATTAAGTAGCCAAAATACAAACCAAGCCAGCTACCTAGAACCCACATCAGCCAGAGCGCCAAACCACCACCGACAATATCTGCTAAACCTGATTTGCCCTCATTATATTTAATTTGACCCTTGGCCCAGTTTGCATCGGAAATCACTAACAGATAGCTATAACGCTTTGATAAAGGAATATCTTTGAACCAAGGGTAAACTGAGGCACCCATCAAGATATGACGCGCATTAATAAAAAATACGGTAGCAATAAGTGGCACTACGGGGACGTGTTCACCCCAAAGCTCCAACGCGGCAAATTGAGAAGCGCCACCAAAAACTAGCGCACTCATCATTACCGTACTCAGTCCATCCAATCCGGTTTGAATGGAGGCTAAACCAAAAGCGACACCAAAAATTGCTACAAAAGCTGCGACCGGCAGCATTTCCTTGAAGGCCACCCAGCTTTCTTGACGAGTTAATTCATGATGCTGTCTAACCATACTATCGCCAGCCTTTGAAAAAGCTAATCCTCAACAAATAATGCTAATTGACTTAATAGCTTAGCTTTCCAAGCTTCGGCACCTATCTCAGCCTCATCAACCCCGATAGCAACAACTTGATTGTTAAGTGACAATTGATACACTTGGTCCACCAACTCAAATTGAATGGCATCAGGATCACTTTGTAATGCCCTAATTTCTTGACCGGCCATTTTAGGATTTGGATACGACACAGAACGTAACAGCTCCTCGCCTTCATTGCTGAGCAGACGGAACATAAATTGACCGGCATCATCTTTGAAACTAACAAAGCGAGGCATTTTTGCAGCTTTTTTAGTACTGATAGATTTTTTCTGCTCATTGCTCTCAGTACTAATCGCATGAAAACGTCGCAAACCCACGGCTTGACGGATTTCCTGCATAAAGGGTTGAGAGATTTTTCTGGCCTTTTCGGCGCCTTGTAATAAAATCTCTTCGATTAATTCAGGTTTAGCCATCAATTCTACGTAGCGTTCGCGCATGGGCGCAATAATCAACTCCAACTCCTCACAGAGCATTTTCTTGGCTTCGCCCCAAGCTAAGCCTTCGCGCAATTCCTCGGCAAACGCTTCAGCTTTGCTAGGCTCAACAAAGGCGCGATAAATAGCAAAGAGATTGGAACTGTCCGGATCCTTAGGCTCGCCGGGGAGCTTAGAGTCAGTTTTAATTTGGCCAATGGCCTGTTGCATTTGCTTAGCCGTTCCCTCAAACAGTGGGATGGTATTATTGTAGCTCTTGGACATTTTACGTCCATCAAGTCCGGGCAAAGTTGCTACACCCTCATCTACTTGCGCTTCAGGCAACACAAAGTAATCACGTCCCTGACCGTAGTGATAGTTAAAACGTTGGGCAATATCACGCGCCATTTCAAGGTGCTGAATCTGATCGGCACCCACCGGGACTTTGTGAGCATTAAACATTAAAATGTCGGCAGCCATCAAAATCGGATAAGAATACAAACCCATCGTCACACCATCATCCGGCTCAACTCCTGCTGCTAGATTAGCATCGAGACTGGCTTTATACGCATGCGCACGGTTCATCAAACCCTTCGGTGTAGAGCAAGTCAAAATCCAAGATAACTCGGTAATTTCAGGAATATCGGACTGTCGATAAAAGGTCACTCTATCGGTGTCTAAACCGGCAGCAAGCCAAGTGGCAGCAATTTCCAGACGTGAACGCTCGACCCGCTCTGCATCATCACATTTAATTAAGGCGTGGTAATCCGCTAAAAAGAAAAAAGCATCAACATCAGCCTGATTACTCATTTCAATGGCCGGACGAATCGCCCCTGCATAGTTTCCTAGATGAGGAGTGCCCGATGTTGTAACGCCGGTTAAAACTCGCTGAATCTTGCTTTGCGCTTGCTTAGCATTCATTAGAAAAATACTCCGTATATAGTTTAAATTTAAAGCTTAACGTAACTGCGACGCTCTTGCTGCATGTACTCTTTGGATTGCATTTCCATGATACGTGACTCCGTGCGGAAGAACTCATTGGACAATACACCCTCAGTATAAAGTTCAGCCGCTTCAACCTCGGCGCTCATCACCAGTTTCACCTTATAGTCATATAGCACGTCGATCAACCATGTAAAACGACGCGCAGGAGAGGCCTGAGCTGCGGTCATTTTTGGCACATCCGAAAGAAAAATTGTCTCAAAACGAGTCGCTAACTCCAAGAAGTCATTTTGCGAGCGGTTGTCTACACACAATGTTTTAAAGTCAAACCAAGCCACCGTATCCGCCACGCCTAAGGCCTTCATCGGACGGTTTTCAATGGTCAGGGTCTCAGACTTTAGCTCTACACCACTGACTTCTTGGTATAGCCTTTCCATGGCCTGGCGATTGTCAGGCGTTAGCGGTCGATAATACAACTGCACTTGTTCAAGCGTACGGCGACGATAGTCCACACCACTATCTACATTCAGCACATCCATTTTCTTTTCAATCAAGGCGATAGCCGGCAGTATACGATCCCTATGCAAACCGTCCGGATAAAGCGTTGAGGGTTCATAGTTTGAGGTCATCACAAAGGTACAACCGTATTCAAATAACTTGTCTAATAAGCGGTGGAGAATCATCGCATCAGCGATATCCGACACATGAAACTCATCAAAACAGATTAAACGGTATTTCTCTGCGGTTGCTTTTGCGACCACGTCCAATGGATCCGCCGTGCCTCGAATAGCTTGCATTTGTTGATGGATACTGCGCATAAATTCGTGAAAGTGAATACGCACTTTACGCTTATATGGCAGATAGTTATAAAAAGAATCCATCAAGAAACTCTTACCGCGACCTACCCCACCCCACATATAAACGCCCTTGGGTACATCGGGACGATTAATCACGCGTTTTAGAAAACCGCTGCGCTGCTGCTTAAAATCCATCAATTCTTCAAAGAGATCTTGCAAACGCATAATCGCTTTTTCCTGAGCCGCGTCAGCCACGTAATTCTTTTCTGCTAAGGCTTTTCGATAATGGTGAATAACATTCATAAATTTTTTATTAAAAATAAAAAGAGCCCTAATCAAGCTCACTCAATATAGGGCACTTATTGCACATCGTCTATGCACAGAGCTCAGGCAAAATGCCTGAGCAATCTAAAGACATGATTTAGAAGTTTATACTACGCTTATCGACTGCTAAGGCTGCCTCTTTTAGAGATTCAGAAAGCGTCGGGTGCGCGTGACAGATGCGTCCGATATCCTCAGCGGCACCTTTAAACTCCATAATGGCGACAGCTTCAGCGATCAACTCAGAAGCCATTGGTCCAATGATGTGCACGCCTAATACCTCGTCGGTCTCTGCACAAGCCAGCACTTTAACAAAACCGTTGGTATCGCCTAAAGCACGAGCACGGCCATTTGCCATAAAGGGGAATTGACCCGCCTTGTACTTCTTGCCCTCTTCTTTGAGCTGTTGCTCAGTTTTACCAACCCAAGAAATTTCCGGAGAAGTGTAAAGCACATTAGGGATGGTTGCATAGTTTACTGAACCGTGTTGACCGACAATGCACTCAGCCACTGCCACGCCTTCGGATTCAGCTTTGTGCGCAAGCATTGGGCCACGTACCACATCACCCACTGCCCAGATGTTTTTAATGCTGGTACGACACTGCTCATCAACGTCGATAAAACCGCGCTCATTTGCTTTCAGATCAACCGACTCGAGATTCAAGCCTTCGGTCGTAGGAACACGACCAATAGAAACGATGAGCTTATCAACTTCAAGAGTTTGCTCCTCGCCCTTGGCGTTTTCATATTTAATCGTTACTTGCTTGGCGGTCTTTTTGATATCGCCGACTTTGGCGCCGACCTCAATTTTAAGACCTTGCTTTTCATAAATCTTGGCGGCTTCTTTAGCCACGCCCTCATCAACAACCGCTAAGAATTTAGGCATAGCCTCTAACACAGTCACTTCAGCACCTAAACGACGCCAAACACTACCAAGCTCAAGACCGATAACGCCGGCACCAATCACACCTAAACGCTTAGGTACCGCAGGGATTTCTAACGCACCGGTATTGGATAAAATCTGTTTTTCATCAAATTCAAGACCCGGCAAGGCACGAGGCTCTGAACCGGTCGCAATAATCACATGCTCACCGGTGATATTAGCTTTGTCTTTACCATCAACAACGATGTTGTAATGACCGTTTTCGGCTTTGCCGTTAAAAGACGCTTTACCAGAGAAGAACTTAATTTTATTCTTTCTGAATAAAAACAAAATACCTTCGTTATTTTGTTTAACCACTTCTTCTTTGCGGCCTAAGAACTGATCGATTTTTAACTTAACCGAAGAAACCTCGATACCATGCTCTTTAAAACCTACTTTTGCATGTTCAAAATGCTCGGAAGATTGTAATAAAGCCTTAGATGGGATACAACCCACGTTAGTACATGTGCCACCCGGCTTAGGTTTACCCTCAGCATCAACCCATGGGTCAATACATGCAACATTTTTACCTAATTGCGCCGCACGAATGGCTGCAACATAACCACCAGGACCTGCACCGATAACAACAATATCAAACTCTTTACTCATAACTATTCCAAATATATTTAACCGACAACGCCCCAAAAGCAAGCGGGCTTAAATGGGGCGTTAATTAATCAGTGACGACGCTTGTTTATAGGTCTAACAATAAACGAGCTGGCTCTTCTAGTGCTTCTTTCATGGCTACTAAGCCGAGAACAGCTTCACGACCATCAATCAGACGGTGGTCATAAGATAGCGCTAAGTAGTTCATTGGACGAATCACAATTTCACCGTCTTCAACTACAGCGCGGTCTTTGGTTGCGTGAACGCCAAGAATGGCTGACTGCGGCGGGTTAATAATTGGGGTAGACATCATCGAGCCGAATACACCACCGTTAGAGATTGAGAAAGTACCGCCGGTTAATTCATCAATACTTAAGCGGCCTTCGCGTGCTTTAGCACCAAACTCGGCAATGGTTTTCTCGATTTCAGCCAATGACAACTGATCAGCGTTACGTAGGATAGGCACCACTAAACCGCGCGGTGAACTAACCGCAATACCGATATCAAAGTAACCGTGATAAACGATGTCATTGCCGTCAATAGAGGCATTAAGTAATGGGTACTTTTTAAGAGCGGCAACTGCAGCTTTAATAAAGAAAGACATAAAGCCTAATCTTACGCCATGCTCTTTTTCAAACTGATCCTTAAACTTGGCACGAAGATCCATAACCGGCTTCATATTAACTTCGTTGAAAGTTGTTAAGATCGCATTTTCTTGTTGTGACTGTAGTAAACGCTCAGCAACACGAGCACGTAAACGAGTCATTGGCACACGTTGCTCAGGACGACCATCTAACGCTTGGCCGATGCTAACAGGTGCGGCGGCAGGAGCGGCTTTTTGAGCAGCCTGGGCGTCAGCCTTGGTGACACGACCATCTTTGCCAGAACCGGCAACATCAGAGGCACCCAGACCCTTTTCAGATAAAATTTTAGCAGCAGCCGGTGATGCAATCTCACCCTTGTCAGCAGCAGCCACGGCCGGTGCTGCAGCTTCAGTTTCAGTCGTTTCTGCGGCAGGTGCTGCAGCAGTTGCAGTAGCAGCAGTATCGATTTTGGCTAATAATTGCTCGGATTCAACGTTTTCGCCACCCTGCACAATGATCTCAACCAAGACACCATCAGCCGGACAAGGTACTTCCATAATCACTTTATCGGTTTCAATCTCGATCAGAGTTTCATCCTGAGAAACGGCTTCACCAACCTGCTTATTCCACTCTAATAAGGTACCCTCTGATACGGATTCTGAAAACTGAGGTACTTTAACTTCTACGATTGACATAATTTTGTTCCTTTAAGCTTGTTTATAACTTGAATATTACGCTTTATTAATTTTTAATTTCTAAACAGGCCTTAATAAATTTTTAAAAATTACAAGGCCTGTGCTTGACACTATTTTGTTAAGGTAAAACCACGTAGGCGTGAGCCAAAAGCCTGTTCGAGCAAGGACTTCAACTGCTCGTTATGTAAGGCTAAATAACCCACTGCCGGCGATGCTGAAGCAGCGCGACCGGCATAAGCCAATTTCTGACCGGCAACCATATTTTGGAAAATATGATGCTGGATATAGAACCAAGGCCCTTGGTTTTGTGGCTCATCCTGTACCCAAACGATTTCTTTGGCATTTGGGTATTGTTGTAACTCTGCCTCAAACTCTTTGTGAGGGAAAGGATACAACTGCTCAACACGGATAATCGCCATATCATCAGCTTCACGCTCTGTACGTGCATTAACTAAATCGTAATAAACGCGACCTGAACAAACTAGCACTCGATTAACTTTTTCTTTGTTAATCTCCGGATTAGTTTCACCGATGATTAATTTGAATTCACCTTCGGCAAAATCGCTTAAAGGTGACGTGGCATCTTTATGACGTAATAAAGATTTAGGTGTAAAAATCACTAAAGGTTTACGGAACTTGCGAATCATTTGACGACGTAGCAAGTGGAAAATTTGTGACGCATTAGTCGGCTGCGCACACTGAATATTGTGATCAGCACATAACTGTAAGAATCGCTCAATACGAGCGGAAGAGTGCTCCGGACCCTGCCCCTCATAACCATGTGGCAACATCAAGGTCAAACCGCAATGACGGCCCCATTTGGCTTCACCTGAAGTAATAAACTGATCAATCACCACCTGAGCGCCATTGACGAAGTCACCGAACTGCGCTTCCCAAATTGTCAGGGTATTAGGCTCGGAACATGCGTAACCGTATTCGAAACCAAGCACCGCCTCTTCTGATAACACGGAGTCAATCACCGTGAAATTTGGCTGATCCTCAGCGATGTTTTGTAATGGAACGTAGGTACCTTCGTTCCAGCGCTCACGGCTCTGATCATGAAATACTGCATGACGATGCACGAACGTACCGCGACCTGAGTCCTGACCGGTAATACGGATAGGATAGCCATTTGAGAGCAAGCTGGCAAAAGCCAAATGCTCACCCATACCCCAGTCGAGGTTCATTTCACCACTCGCCATAGCGCGACGGTCATTAAGCAAACGCTTAACTAATTGGTGCGGCGCAAAGGTGTCAGGCACTGTGGTGATCAACTCACCTAAGCGCTGTAATTCAGAAATAGAAACCGCTGTTTCAGCATGGTCAGTCCACTTAGCACTTAAGAAAGGGGTCCAGTCAATCGCATATTTGCGCTGGAAGTCTGTGAGCACGGGCTCAACCGTACGATTACCCTCTTCCATGATTTGGCGATAAGCCTTCACCATAGCCTCGGATTCACCCTCTTCGAGCACACCCTGATTCAGCAACTTATCCGCATAAAGCTGACGAGTGCCAGAGTGTTTAGAGATGGTTTTGTACATGAGAGGTTGAGTCAAGGATGGCGTATCCTGCTCGTTGTGTCCTAACTTACGGAAACAAATAATATCAATCACAACGTCATGACCGAACTCTTGGCGGTAATCCACCGCTAAACGTGTGACAAAGGTCACTGCTTCGGGGTCATCAGCGTTAACGTGGAAAACTGGCGCTTCGATCATCTTGACTACGTCAGTACAATACAGCGTAGAGCGTGAGTCGCGCGGATCGGAAGTGGTAAATCCAATCTGGTTATTAATAACAACGTGAATGGTCCCGCCCACGGAGTAACCGCGAGTCTGAGACATATTAAGGGTTTCTTGTACCACCCCCTGACCGGCAAAGGCCGCGTCACCATGAACTAATACCGGCATGACCTGCTGGGTATTGCCATCACGACGCTCTTGACGAGCACGAGCACTACCCTGCACGACCGGATTAACAATCTCCAAGTGCGAAGGGTTAAAAGCCAAGGTCAAGTGAATCGGGCCACCTTTGGCGTCCAAGTCACTGGAGAAGCCGCTATGGTACTTAACGTCACCATCAGTCAAGTCACCGTCGTGCTTACCCTCGAACTCGGCAAACAAATCACCAGGCATCTTGCCCATGATATTCACGAGGAGGTTCAAACGACCGCGGTGAGCCATACCCACCACAATATCCTGAGTGCCATGAGTGCTGGCATGGTTTACCAACTCATCCATGGCTGAAATAAAGCTCTCACCACCTTCGAGGGAGAATCGCTTTTGACCCACATAACGGGTGTGCAAATAACGCTCAAGACCTTCGGCCTCGGTTAATTGCTGAAGAATACGTTTTTTATCGTCATCAGACAGCTTGGCGCTCGCCTGAGTCGATTCGACACGCTCCTGAATCCAGCGCTTGGCCTTAGGATCAGAAATGTGCATATACTCAATACCGACACTACGACAATAGGTATTGCGTAAAGCATCAATCAGCTCACGCAAGGTCATATGGTCTTTTTCGGTAAAGTAGGTATTGGTTGCCGAGAAGGTCTCGTCCAGATCAGCCTCGGTTAAACCATAGAAGGCTAAATCAAGCTCAGGGATTTCTGGACGCTCGGTACGTTTTAGAGGGTCTAACTGAGCGTAACGCAAGCCTAAAGAGCGATAAGCTGCAATTAACTGCTGTACTTTAAGCTGCTTGCTGGCAATTTCCATGCTCAGCTGACTATCCGGCTTGACTACCAGACGGTTTTCTTTTGCTCTCTGAACAAAAGAAGCGACCACTGAGGAGTGATTTTGGTCGCGTGTCTCTGATTTACCGTCAGTCGCAGGTTGATCCTGTAACTGATCGAAGTAATCGCGCCAATACTCCTCGACACTATTTGGATTAACCAAATAAGCTTCGTAAAGCTCCTCTACATAAGCGGCGTTACTGCCGAATAAGTAAGAGGACATATTTTTTTCTAAAAAAGTTGACATTATGCCTCACCGTTTTGAGTGTTTCACCTAAAAGGATGCAGATTGTGAAGAAACCTTCCGCGTACGGCCTTCACCGATAGGCGGATAGCAAGGGTCCCTTACGGGACTACCTTTACAAAAAGCAAAAGACAGGGAACAAACGCCCCTACCAGTATTTATACTTCATATCAGTATAAACTACTCTAGCATTAATTTCTTCTAAAATCATCTTGAACCTTTATAACTCTTGACGCTATCAGGGTTTTCCAAAACGAGCCAACAAAAAGCTGTGGTCAGGCTTGAAAAACTCAAACTCCCATGACAAATATTGTCCGCCCAAAACCAAACTGCAAAGAAATACCAAACTGCAACTTTTTTTACTATCCAGCAAACACATTTACGATTTCCCCTATATTAGAACCACAACACAGAGTATAAAATCTTATGTAAGATACAATATTCAGTATTTTGCGATTATTTAGTTGGAGAGTGTTTTATGGTTGAAAAGAACAAATTAAGTCAAATGGCTTTGGATTATCATGAATTTCCACGCCCGGGTAAAATCTCGGTCGTCCCGACCAAGCCACTATCCAACCAGGACGACTTGTCTCTCGCCTATTCTCCCGGTGTTGCCTCCGCCTGTATGGCAATCTATCACGAGGGCGAACAAGCAGCTGCTCGCTTTACGTCACGCTCCAATTTAGTCGGTGTAGTCACCAATGGCACCGCCGTCCTCGGCTTGGGCAATATCGGCCCCCTAGCTGCTAAACCCGTGATGGAGGGCAAGGGCGGTTTATTTAAAAAATTTGCCGGTATTGATGTCTTCGATATCGAACTTAACGAGCACGATCCGGATAAACTCGTCGACATTATCGCGGCCCTAGAGCCGACTCTGGGCGGCATTAACCTCGAGGACATTAAGGCACCTGAGTGTTTCTATATTGAAAAAGCCCTGCGTAAGCGTGTTAATATCCCTGTCTTCCACGACGATCAGCATGGTACCGCGATCATTTCTGCGGCGGCAGTGCTTAACGGTCTCAAGCTCGTAGAGAAGTCCATTGATCAAGTCAAACTAGTCGCTTCGGGCGCAGGTGCTGCTGCCATTGCTTGTTTGGACTTACTTGTCAGTCTTGGACTTAAAAAAGAAAATATCTACGTCTGCGACTCCCGCGGCGTCATCTACGAAGATCGCGAGGAAAATCTCGAAGAAAACAAAGCACGCTACGCCCAAATCACTGAACTGCGCACGCTAGGTGATGCGGTGGCAGGTGCCGATATCTTTTTAGGTTGTTCAACTAAAGGCGTCTTAACCCAGAACATGGTCAAAACCATGGCCGACAAGCCTTTAATTCTTGCCTTAGCTAATCCGGATCCGGAAATCACTCCAGAAGAAGCCAACGAAGCTCGTCCTGATTGCATTATCGCTACCGGCCGCTCTGATTATCCTAACCAGGTAAATAATGTTCTTTGCTTCCCGTTTATTTTCCGTGGCGCACTGGATGCCGGTGCCACCCGCATTACTGAAGAAATGAAACTGGCATGTGTTTACGCGATTGCCGAACTAGCTCAAATTGAAGTTAACGACGAGGTAGCCAGCGCCTACCCCGACGAGGATCTGACTTTTGGTCCCCAATATATTATCCCCAAGCCTTTTGACCCACGCCTGATTATCACTATTGCCCCTGCAGTCGCTCAAGCGGCCATGGATTGTGGCGTCGCCACGCGCCCGATTACTGATATGGAAGCTTACAAGGCTCGTTTAAATGCCTTTGTATATCAATCCAGCCAATTAATGCGCCCTCTGATGAAACTCGCAAAAGATCAATCACAGCGCGTTATTTTCGCAGATGGTGAGGATGAGCGTGTTTTACGTGCAGTACAAACAGTACTTGATGAAAAAATTGCCAAACCGATCCTGATTGGTCGCCCGGACGTAATCAGAATGCGCTCTAAGAAATTAGGTCTACGCTATCTGAATCACCCGGACTTAGAAATTGTCGATCCAGAACATGACGATCGTTTCAATGAAGTCTGGCCACGTTACCACCAATTATTAGCTCGCCAAGGCGTTACGCCAAATGTCGCTAAGGCCATGGTACGCAAACACAATACTGTGATTGGCGCTCTTATGATCGATATGGACTATGCGGACGCGATGATTTGCGGTGTCAATTCCGGTTTCAGCAATCAAGTCAATTTTATTCGCGATATCGCCGGTTCCTCACTTAAGAGTGGCACCATGGCTGCGATGAACGTAATTTTCAGTCCTGACTACACCCTTTTCTTATGTGACACTCACATTAACGAGGATCCAACTGCCGAGCAAATTGCTGAAATTGCCTTGATGGCGGCAGAAAAGGTCAAACGCTTCGGTATGGTGCCCAAGGTTGCCTTGGTTTCACACTCCAACTTCGGCAATCGACGTACGACCTCTTCCATCAAAATGGCAAAAGCCCGCGAGATCCTTGCCGAGATCGCTCCGGACTTAGAGATGGACGGCGAGATGCATGCTGATGCGGCACTATCCGAATCAATTCGCAAATCGTCTTTGCCTAGCAGCACGCTTAGCGGCAAAGCCAATGTCTTAGTCATGCCAAACCTGGATGCCGGCAACATTACCTACAACTTGTTAAAAATGACTAGCGGCGGTATTGTTCTTGGTCCAGTACTCTTAGGCACTAACAAGGCAATCCATGTTCTTACCACTAGCACCACCACGCGCCGTATTATTAATATGGCTACCTTGGCCGCTGCTGACGCCCAAGGAGAAACCAAAGTACCCGAGGGCTTAGTTGAGTCCAAAATGCAAAGTGCCAGCAAAAAAACTGATACTGAAACTGAGGCTGAACAAGTTACGATAACAACTAATGAGCTATCGCCTAAGTCCGATCAATAATCACTCATTTATTTAGTTTTTTGCTGTCACCTCAAAACAAGAGGACCTTGAAACGGTCCTCTTGTTTTTATTATTATATAGTCTTGTTTTTCTGGGAAATAAAAGGAAAGATCATATGGGATACGATTTGGGCAGGTTAATTCTGCGCGTGACGTTAGGAATCTTGATACTGCTTTATGGTTTCCATAAGGTAAAACACGGACTGGGTCATATTCCTCATACTCTCAATTCACATGGACTGCCGCCATTTTTTGCTTATGGCGTTTATATTAGTGAGGTGATTGCCCCACTAATGATTATTGTCGGGCTTTACACTCGACCTGCTGCGGGCGTGATCGCTTTTAGCATGCTACTAGCAATTTTCTTTGTGCATTCTCATCGCTTCACCGCAATCAACAGTAGCGGCGGTTCCGTGATTGGTCTTGAGTTTATGTTCTTAGCTTCAGCGCTTTGTATTATGCTGATAGGGGCCGGTCGTTTTAGTTTGAACAGTCCCTATAATTAATCGACATATCCGTACGGGCTTGAGGAAGATTATCCAACATCGACTTAAGCCCTGTGAGCCCCTCAGGATTCTGCGCCAGATCTTCTTCTACCGTTGACCAGACAAATTGCACGGACTCACTAACATCAGTAGTTAGCACATCGTGCAAAGCATCCAGATTCACTGCACAATAATCAGGTAGATCGATGCTTGATTCTAAGCGTCGATAAAAATCTTCCAAAGACTTGATACCGTTGAGATTGATTTCCACAAAACCCTCTGACTGCTCTGCTAGCAGAACTGCGATGGACTGACGTAATCTTTTTTTAGCAAGTAAAAACGCCTGAGTTTTAGCGTGCCATTTTTTTAGTTGACGCGGATTATAACGACGCTTTTGTTTGGTCGATAATTCTAATGACATGTCGGCACCTGTTCAAAACTATCATAATGGTCAATCGTCACGTACATACTTTCGTGATCTTCATAAACCAGTCGCTTAGCATTACGCTTTAGACCTAAATAATCCAGATCGGCTTCAAAATACTTGCCCTGAGGTAAACGTTTCTCATAATTACCGAAATGATCACCACCCAAAGCCCGACCGCGTAAATCATCGATGGTATTGAAGGCTCTACCGGGTTGCCAACCTAAATCACGAGCCTGATTTTTAGTTAAAAACTTGGCCGGTAATTTACCCTGATCACGAAGTGAGCGCACAATACCGGTCAACTCGATAACATTAATCTGTCCCTCTAACTTATCTAGATTAAAGATAGCTAAAACCACTTCACAGCGCTGATTAGCCTCTTCGAGAGAGATCAAGGATTCACCCTGATTTGGCTCTGTTTGAACCCTACCTAAAGCGTGAGCATTGTTTGAAGCAATAACAACAAGGAAGCAAACAAAAGCAAAAAAATATTTTCTTAAGAGGAGAGTTTGTGACATTGAAAATTATCTACAATAAAATTTTAAAAAAAGGAATTTTTGTTTATTAGATCTGTCTCATGTTATGGAATGATTTTTATTTATAAATATTCCCATATGGTCTAAGCATATTCTATAATCTACCCTAGCTTAACAGAAGTATACTTAATTCATCATTATAAATATAGTTCACAGGATACCTCATGAAGTCCCTTATAAATTTTCTGATCCTATTGCTAGTTGTTGCGGCCCTAGGATTTGGCGCTTGGTTTGCAGTTGATAAATCACTCTTTGGAGATGCAGAGCAGCAAGTTCCACCACAGGAGGAGATTGGCATTCCCGCAACACCACCTCCGGCGCTTGATACTCCTTCAGAGATTAGCTCAGAAGAAGCATTTGGTACCACCGCAGGTAGCGGTGAAGACATCGTTTCCACGACCAGCTGCACCAAGGCCGGTGAAACCATTGGTGTTATTTACGATATGCATATGGATAACAAATCAACTGAGGAAATCAGTCAGTATTTGGCAGGTCTTGAAAAGTTTGATCAAGACGAGATTGAGATGTTCACGCAGATTGCCGAAAGCATCAAAAATGCACCCGCTGAGCAACTATTGTCACGTGAAGAGATGATTAATCAGTTCAAACAACAATGCGAAGCAGCTGAATCCAATTAAATTATTTCTTTGGCTCTTGTCTTTGATACACATAGAGCCATTAGCATTAAAAAAGCCCGGTTCAATGAACCGGGCTTTTTTAGTGCTTTTCAATACAATTTAGACTATCTCTAAATTACTGCGCAGCAGCCTGAGGAGCTTGTGGCCATACAGAATCTACAACCGCACCGGCAACAGCTTCGCTATTGACGCGGAATAAGAATAAATTCTGACCTTGGCGAATACCGCTGAAAGAAACAGCTTCAGTTTGATTAGTGGCGCGATTTAAGGCTGCAACAGCGTAACCACGGTTCTCAGGAACTGCATCTAATGCTGCTCTACCCTTGTCGTTGATATTTAGCGCGATATAGATGTTGTTATTTTGATCTGCAACGATATCATGTGAAGTTACGTCAGCAGCAGTGAATACAGGTACAGCTGAAACATAAATTGTTTGTTGCTCACTGATTTGTACAGGACGGAAACCTTGAACCGGTGTGACAGAAGCCTGGTAAACCTGTAAAGCAGACTCCGCTTGAGCAGCTTGAGCCGCAGCAGCTTGGTTAGTTGTACCAGTAGTCTGGCACCCGGCTAATGCAAAAGCCAAAGGTAAAACCGCTAATGCTAGTTTGCGAGATAATTTCATAATATATACGTCCTCTTTCATTATTAACTGAAAAATTTGTTCCGCTGATATAGCTGCAGCGCCCCAAAACAATTTAAAGTTACATCATATGTGACTTTAATTCAAGTTAATAATGATTAAACAATGTGTAAAATATTAACAGCCCAAGAACAGAACTACCTCCGGAGCTGTTAATACATTTTATACTAAATTACGTTGAAGTTCTAACTTAACGAATTAAATCAGCAGCATCACGTGCACTAACCAAGGTTGGCATAGGCATAAGCAACACACTGTCCATCAAATTACCGTTTTGACCCTCTACCATTGAGATAACACTACCGTTAATGCTTGCCAAAATATGGCTATAGCCCTTGCGTGCTTGAGCTAGTTTAGAGACAGAATCAGGCTTGAGACGTAGAGCTAAAGCCGGCTCATCGGCCATGGTTTTAGCCACAAAGGCATTTTGTATGTCTTCACGCTTTAAGACAATGCCACTGGTGTAGTACTGAACATCACCGACTTTAACTGATTGTCCTTTGGCTGTTTTGTTTGCTTCCTTACTACCAACGTAGATTTCAAGCTCATTAGAACCGCGACGATTAGCAACTACCGGTGATACCGGTGTTGTTTGTTGGGTGGCTGCGGCCACTGTGGCCTGATTAGTATTAGAGGCATCGTTGCTTCTTGCTGCAAAGGTCTCGCAAGCAGTTAAACTTAATACCACAGCTGATAGTGCCGCGAATTTTAAAGCGCTTTTAGAATACATATATTCATCCTCACTCGGACTTTAAAAAATATTTCAGAAAAATAAAAATAGTTTATAATTCAACTATTTAGATAACTAAGCTAAATCTTTACTTGAACTAAATTGGATTATACAAGAAAGTGACTAAAATCAAAATTCTTTTTTGTTTTTAGTGTTTTTATGGTCAATACAAAGAATCAATGGAAATATGATTGACAACGAGCAGAATCATTAAGGTCGATTGTCTCAATTGAATCCTTCAAACTAATTTTCTTAGCAACCAGACCTCCATATTGTACCGGTCCGGTAATTGGTTGCGTATCTAACCAATACATCCGCGCAGATAAGTAATACTCCCCCCTAGGTACATCGGAGAAAACAAACTGACCATATTGATTGGTCTTTACGGTGCGAATTTTTGAACGGTAAGCCGAATTGATGGGGCCGGTTAGAACATTACCACGACGACAAACCTCCTCATACCACTGCGTGCTGGTTTTTGAAACCGGGTTCAAAATCACATCAATTAAGGCACCGGTCCGTTCACCGTAGCTTTTATAGTCGCTGATATAAGCGCGTCCTACCAGTTGCGAACGCGCTGAGCTTTGTTTGATATCAGATGGATTAAAAGCCACTCGTGCGACATCCTTGCGTCCCCCATGGTCAATAGTGCCTTGCTTTGGAGAACTTGAACAGGCAGCAAGCAACAGCACAATAGCAAGGGATAAAATCTTGAGGTTTTTAATTTTAAGCATAATTTAAGGTTCTATCGGTTCCGGTAGCACTATTTTCCTACCCTAATATTTTATTTTACAAGAGTATATGCCAAACAGCACGAAGGAGTCGATCCCGTGGTGACTTATTTTTTTGTTTTACTCGCGTGATGTTCGCGGTCCAGATTTCGCAAAAAAGTCATTTTCTCTGCAATACGTATTTCCAAACCACGATCGACCGGTCGGTACCAACCCGGATTGCGCATACCATCAGGCAAATACTGCTCACCCGCAGCATAACCATGGGGCTCATCGTGGGCATAGCGATAAGCTTTGCCATGCCCCAACTCCTTCATGAGCTTGGTGGGCGCATTACGCAAATGCACCGGCACCGGTCGGCTTTTATCCTGCTGCACAAAGGCTTTAGCACGATTATAGGCCATATAAGCTGCATTGCTCTTAGCGGCGATAGATAAATAAATCACCGCTTCTGCGAGCGCAAGCTCCCCTTCGGGGCTACCTAAACGCTCGTAAGTCGAGGCCGCGTCATTACAAATTTGCAAAGCTCTGGGATCAGCTAGACCAATATCTTCCCAAGCCATACGCACAATGCGTCTTGATAGATAGCGCGCATCGGCTCCACCATCAATCATGCGACAGAACCAATAGAGCGCAGCGTCCGGATCTGAGCCCCGAACTGATTTATGCAAGGCGCTGATTTGATCATAAAAAACATCGCCCCCTTTATCGAATCGACGCAGGTTTTTCGGTAACGATTGCTCAAGCCAAGACTCATCGATCTCAGTAATCTGTGCATTTTCAGCAGATTCGAGCACCACCTCCACCACATTAATCAAACGACGCGCATCGCCGTCTGCCCAAGCAACTAACTGATCAGCGGCGGCATCATCGATATCAATGGGCGCCGCGCTGTCTGTGGCTTCATCACTCGCAGACAACAGTCGCTGATTATAAATCGCTAACGCCCGATGCAGGAGCTCCTTTAGATCCTCCTCAGCAATCGCCTCTAGCACATAAACCCGCGCCCTTGAGAGCAAAGCTGAGTTAACCTCAAACGACGGATTCTCGGTGGTGGCACCAATAAAGGTAAAAAGACCGCTCTCCACGTAAGGTAAAAAAGCATCTTGTTGCGCTTTATTAAAGCGGTGCACCTCATCCACAAATAGGATGGTTTTGCGCCCTTGGCTTTGGGCAATCTGCGCCTTATCGACAGCGTCGCGGATATCCTTAACACCCCCTAGAACCGCAGAAATAGCGATAAACTGAGCATCAAAGCCATTAGCCATAAGGCGCGCCAAAGTCGTCTTACCAACGCCGGGTGGTCCCCAGAAGACCATTGAATGCGGGCGTCCGGATTCAAAAGCGACGCGCAGCGGCTTGCCCTCTCCCAATAAATGCTGCTGCCCGACGACCTCATCTAAGGTTGTCGGGCGCATTTGCTCTGCTAGAGGAGCATGCAGATTAGCGTATGCTTGACTTAATAAATCAGACAATGCTGTCTCGTTTTAATTACATATTGACAACGTCCACCCCGGCAGGCGCTTTAAAAGTAAATTCGCTAGCCGGAATGCGGGCATTGGATTTGAAGTTTCTTAATTTGATAGTCGTGGTCTGACCAAAGGAATCTCGAATTCTCAACTCAGCCGGTAAATTATTGGCAAAGGCGATATCCATATAACTCATGCCTTGGTCGGCTACTTTAGGCGTGGCTCTTAGCCAAACCATACCATCGCGCTCAGGCAACACCTCAACGCTGAAAGTATCATCAAGATTGCTATTGCCAAATAAGATGGACGCTGGCGAAGCGCCAACAGAATCCTTGACATTACGCACCGTCACTTGCGCCAAATCCGGATCGTATTGATAAACCTTTTGACCATCGGAAATTACTTTTTGCTCGTAAGGCTTAGTAACATTCCAGACAAACTTACCGGGACGTTCAAAGCTGAAAGCACCGGACTGTGTACTTTGACCCTTATTGCCGCCACTTGTTTGCTGAGCAAATTGACCCGTAGCAGATTTAATGTTTTTAACGAAATCTCTTAACTGTTGTTTAGCATCAGTTTTGGTGACGTTTTTAACATCCGGGATTTTAGTGAATTGAATCTCACCAATATCCACAGCCATGCCCGCACCCTCTAGAGATGCATCAGGACTAATGGTGAATTGCGCCATCGCAGCCGTACTACCTAAAGATAAAGCAACAGCAAGAGATAAGCTTAACTTTTTTAATTTATTCATTTAAAAACCCATCATAAAAGGTTGGACATGTTTGTTTTTTAGCAGGATTACTCGCTTTAAAGTTGAACGATTAGTAACTAAGCGTAAAGCAAATTTCAACCTCTAATCACGTGCGACAAAAAACACCTCACGCGGAGACAATTTATTGAGAGAATAGGACTTGGAACAAATTGTTCACCCATGCCCTGACCCATTAAAAAACAACAATTAAGCCTCGACCTCTTCGTCGGCACCGGTATTGTCCGGCGCTAGAATCTCGCGACTGTTATTTGAGCCCATGGGAGACACAATGCCTGCATGCTCCATCTGCTCTAATAAACGTGCGGCGCGGTTATAACCAATACGCAACTGTCGCTGAACCGACGAAATCGACGCTCGACGGGTACGCAAGACGATATCCACGGCTTGATCATAAAGCGGATCAGATTCAGCATCGGCAAAACCGGTCACACTACCTAAACCATCGCCGGTCTCACCTGCCACACCCCCTTCTAAGACACCGTCAATGTAATCAGGTTCCCCTTGTTCCTTGAGGAAATCAACCACACGGTGAACCTCATCATCGGAGACAAAGGCACCATGTACTCGTTGGGGGAGACCGGAACCCGGTGGCATATAAAGCATATCACCTAAACCCAATAAGGACTCTGCACCCATCTGATCCAGAATAGTTCGGGAGTCTACCTTTGAGGATACTTGGAAAGCGATACGGGTCGGAATATTGGCTTTAATTAAACCGGTAATCACATCCACACTCGGTCTCTGGGTTGCTAGAATCAAGTGAATTCCTGCTGCACGCGCTTTTTGTGCCAAGCGAGCAATCAACTCCTCAACCTTTTTACCCTGTACCATCATCAAATCCGCCAACTCATCAATGATCACCACAATCATCGCTAAGGTCTTTAAAGGCTCCGGTGAGTCTGGGGTGAGGCTAAATGGATCGTCAATCGTTTCACCGCGAGCCTGAGCTTCTTTAATCTTTTGATTAAAACCGGCGATATTGCGCACGCCCAATTTACTCATGAGTTTATAGCGTTTTTCCATCTCGCCCACGCACCAATTAAGTGCGTTTGCGGCTTGACGCATATCTGTCACTACCGGTGCTAATAAATGACCAATCCCCTCATAGACACTCATCTCGAGCATCTTCGGGTCAATCAATATTAAGCGCACCTGCGATGGCTCTGCCTTGTACAACAAAGACAGAATCATGGCATTAATACCGACAGACTTACCTGAGCCGGTAGTACCTGCAACTAATAAATGGGGCATTTTAGATAAATCTGCTACCACCGGATTACCGGCAATGTCTTTACCCAGAACCACGGTTAACAGGGAATTACTTTTTTCATAAACCTGTGAACCGATAATTTCTGATAAGCGGACAATCTGACGGCGTGGATTAGGCAACTCAATACCCATCAAGTTTTTGCCCGGAATAGTTTCTACCACACGTAAGCGAACCATACTTAAAGCACGCGCCAAGTCCTTGCTGAGGTTAACAATTTGTATCCCCTTGACCCCGGAAGCAGGCTCAATTTCATAGCGCGTAATCACCGGGCCAGCCTGTGCAGCAACCACTTCTACTTGTACATTAAAGTCACTGAGTTTCTTCTCGATTAAGCGAGAATTGTACTCAATGGTGTCTTCACCCACTGGTTCTATATATTCACCGGCCGGATCAAGTAACTCTAGACCCGGTAAGTCACCGGAGACAACAATTTTAGTCCCCGCTTTGCGGACTACTTTAGATTCCGGTTGAAAGAGCTTGGTTTGTTTGGCCTCAACCGCTTTTTCTGAGACCGGGAAAGCTTTGATTGCCGGCTCAATTTTTAAAGGCCGATCAGCAGGTGGCAGCTGCTCTTTTTGTGCAGTGATTTGCTCATTCATTTCCTCTTGGGCAGCCTCGCCAATACGCCGATCAATACGCTCTGCCCTCAGTTTGTCAAATCTGACAAACAGACCGGCAATAGCACCACCGATACGCTCCGAGATGGTTAGCCAAGAGAAATTAAAAAACATGCTAAAACCGAAAAGCAACATAGCAGCCATCACAAACAGCGCTGGGGTACTACCGATGTAGCGTTCCAACACACCTGCAAACAGTTGACCCAACACACCGCCGGCTTGTCCGGGGAGTTGTTGACCGACAAGCTGTAATTGAGTCCACTCTAGACCGATAGAGCCCAACAAAAGCAAGACAAAACCTAGCGGTACCTGCCATTTTATGCCGGGCAATACGCTATCAGGATCCAAATTTGCAAAACGGTTCATCAGGGTTCTGTAACCTACATATAAACGTTGTAAGCAGAGAATCACCAGCCACCAAGCGGAAAACCCTAATAAATACAATAAAATACTGGAGAAATAAGCACCGAACGCACCAAAAGCATTTTGAATTTCACCGGATCCAGAGGTGCTGACCCAGCCCGGATCAGTGGCATGCCATGTAAATAGCATCACCGCTAGGGACAAAGCAGCAATCAAATAAAGCACCCAGCGCGCCTCACGCAACATCATCATGAAGCGCGAGTTCATTAGCACCTGTTCGGGCGACCGCATGCGGACATTTCGCTTACCGCGACCTGTTAAAGGGGATTTAGAAGTTTTAGCCATAGCCATATATTATAATTGGACTTATACCAATTTTTTAAAAAATCCATTTTAGTGATATTAAAGATGAAAAGCGATAACCATGCAAAAGTAATTATTTTAGGTTCAGGCCCGGCAGGATATACTGCAGCGGTCTATGCAGCCAGAGCTAATCTCGAACCCATGCTCATCACCGGTCACGCCCAAGGCGGTCAACTTATGACCACCACCGATGTTGACAATTGGCCAGCAGATTGGGAAGGCGTGACCGGTCCGGAACTGATGAGTCGTTTTCTCAAGCATGCCGAGCGGTTCAACACCAAGATTGTCTTTGACCAAATCGACCGCGTTGATTTATCTGAACGCCCATTTAAGCTGTACTCTAACATGGGCAACGAATACAGTTGTGACAGTCTCATTATATCAACCGGCGCTTCTGCCAAGTACCTCGGCCTCGACAGCGAACAAGCCTACCTCGGTCAAGGCGTCTCAGCCTGCGCCACCTGCGATGGTTTTTTCTATAGAAATCAGGATGTTGTGGTGGTTGGCGGCGGCAACACAGCGGTTGAGGAAGCGCTTTATCTCTCCAATATCTGCGCCACAGTGACTCTAGTTCATCGTCGCGATCAATTCCGTGCTGAGCCGATTTTAGTCGATAAGTTGATGGACAAAGTTAACAATGGCAATATCAAACTGGAGCTTTTCCAAACCCTTGACGAAGTTCTGGGCAACAAAAACGACGGTGTGACTGGTGTGCGTCTTAAAAATACGCAAAGTGGTGAAACAAAAGAGTTAGCCGTTAGCGGTGTCTTTATTTCAATTGGTCATCACCCAAATACAGATATTTTTGAAGGTCAAGTCGAGATGGATGGCGGTTTTATTATTACCAAAACTAATCCGCAGTCCCTCACCATGACCTCAGTTCCCGGCGTTTTTGCTGCCGGTGATGTCGCTGACAATATTTACAGACAGGCAGTAACCAGTGCAGGCACGGGTTGTATGGCAGCCCTGGATGCACAACGTTGGTTGGATACAGAAGGTGAAAAATAATCTAAAAGGCTCGCTACAAGATCTAAAAAAGCTTAGTAAGCAATTATCTAAGGAACGAGCTCAACAGAAAAAAACCACTGAGGCGGCGCTCCAAAAAAAGCAAGGCCTCAAGACAGCGGTTAGCGACGAGGATCGTAAAATCTTTCTCGCCTCAATACGCGGAACCAAACCCCTTGCCGATAGTAACCGCATTGAAGCTGGAGCCGCCCAAAGCACTACCAGAGAAACTGAGTTTTTTAAACAAAAACGTGCCCAAGCCGAAGGCAAAGATCTCTTAACTCAGCAACGTCGACGCAGTGTAGCAGACACGACTGCGAGCTCTGCCTTGCCGGCGCATGCGCAAGCAGTCACCAGAGCTCAGCACGCGAGAACAGCACAAATCTTCGCTCAACTGGATGAGGGTGTATTTTTGCGTCATGCCGATGGCGCTGATGTGATTAAAAAATTACAACGCGGTCAATGGCCGGTGGAGGCGAGCTTAGACTTGCATGGTTCAAATTTAGAAAAAGCGGCTGAACGCTTTGACCGCTTTATGCATACCTGTATCGAACACAATATCCGCTGTGTGTGCGTGATTCACGGTCAGGGTTACGGCTCTAAAGACAACAAACCGGTACTCAAAGACGCTGTTCAGAGTTGGTTACGTGATCTGTCCGCCGTAACAGCCTATATCCCTGCCCCGGAAAGTATCGGCGGCGCCGGCGCCTTGGTGATCTTGCTAAAAAGCAGATAAAACACGGTAGACTGAAGTAAAATACGCAGAAATAAAAAAAATTAAGGGCGGACTCATAACGAATCCGCCCTTGGGGTGTTTTTATTTTACTGTGCTGCAAAGGCTATTGAAGTTGTCTCGTACTTCCTGTCTTTTATATGAAGCGGCACAGACCCAAAATACTACGATTGGGATTTCTGCTCATGCAGAGCGCGTCTCCTCACCTGCATGTTGTTACTATACGTTATATTTCTATATATTTCATTTAGGGAAAGCACTAGTATTTAGTGAAAAATCACTTGAGTTCTTTCTTTTTTGACCCTTGCTCTCTCTAGGGATTTATTGCTTAGTCTCTCTATGGGTGTACACTAGTTGATAAGTCATATTATCACTTTAAACCCAAAGACAGAGAGGCTAAGCATGAGAATTGAAACGGATTCAATGGGCAGTATCGAAGTAGCTGAGGACAAGTATTGGGGCGCACAGACACAGCGCTCCATTCAAAACTTCCCAATCGGTGTCGAGCGATTCAAATGGGGGCGAAGCATGATTCGCTCTTTAGGCATTTTAAAAAAATCAGCTGCCTTGGCTAATGGCGAATTAGGCGAAATTGCCGATGATGTCGCAAAATTGATTGTGCAAGCCGCTGATGAAGTGATTGAGGGCAAACTCGACTCGCACTTCCCTTTAGTCGTCTTTCAGACAGGCTCCGGGACTCAGTCCAATATGAACTCAAATGAAGTCATTTCAAATCGCGCTATTGAGATTGCGGGTGGCACAATGGGTTCGAAAACACCGGTACACCCCAATGACCACGTTAACCGAGGTCAATCTTCAAATGACACTTTCCCGACCGCAATGTACATTGCTACGGTATTAGAATTAAACGAAAAGCTTTTTCCCGCCATAAAAATCTTACGTGATACCTTGGCCGCTAAGGCAGAAGCCTACAAAGACATTGTCAAAACTGGTCGAACCCACTTACAAGATGCCACACCCATCACCTTAGGCCAAGAAATCTCCAGTTGGGTCGCTCAAATTGATTATGGTATGGCCTCTATCGGTCGCAATATGAAGGGACTTTATGACCTCGCCATTGGTGGCACTGCTGTTGGCACTGGTCTTAACGCACATCCACAATTTGGCGATCTATGTGCGTCTAAAATTGCTGAAGCAACAGGATATCCCTTCCATAGCGCTAACAATAAATTCTTCGCCCTCTCGGCCCATGATGCCTTAACTTCTACCTCCGCTGCCCTACGCACACTCGCCACCGGCTTAATGAAAATGGCTAATGATGTGCGCTGGTTAGCTAGCGGTCCGCGTTGTGGTATTGGTGAAATCAGTATTCCGGAAAATGAACCGGGTTCATCCATTATGCCGGGCAAAGTAAATCCGACTCAGGCTGAAGCCTTGACCATGGTCTGCGTGCAGGTCTTTGGCAATGACGCCACCGTGGCCTTTGCTAACAGCCAAGGCAACTTCCAACTAAACGTCTACAAACCGGTCATGGTTCACAATGTATTGGAAAGCATTCAACTCTTAACAGATTCTATTCTGGCCTTTAACGATCATTGTGCTGTGGGCATCGAGCCAGAATTAGAGAAAATCGAGCAAAATCTTGATAAAAACTTAATGCTGGTAACCGCTTTAAACAAACATATCGGTTACGACAAAGCAGCAGAAATCGCTAAAAAAGCACACCAAGAACAACTCAGTCTGCGCGAATCTGCTCTAGCGCTAGGCTATCTAAGCGATGAAGAATTTGATAAATATATTGTGCCCATTGATATGACCCACAATTAATTAATCAAACTATTTTTAAATCAAAGGACTTGATATTCAGAAAAAATTATCAGGTCCTTTGATTTTGTGGGCTTCAGCAGTATCAACCAATCATTGACATCATACCGCTAAGCACTGGTGATTAGTCATCGTAGCGCTGCTCTAACACCTCTAAAGCCGGTAATTTCTTGCCCTCGAGGAACTCCAAGAAAGCACCGCCACCGGTAGAAATGTAGCTAATCTTATCGGCGATGCCAAATTTAGCAATAGCCGCTAAAGTATCACCGCCACCGGCGATAGAAAATGCTTCGCTATCGGCGATGGCCTTTGAAATTGCTTCGGTACCACCGGCAAAAGCATCAAACTCAAACACACCAAGCGGGCCATTCCAGACGATGGTACCAGCATTGCTCAGGATACCACTTAAGGTCGCTGCAGTTTTAGGGCCAATATCAAAAATCATATCGTCTTCAGCTACTTCGTTTGCTGCCTTAGTTTCAGCCGGTGTATCAGCAGCAAAAGCCTTGCCCACCACCACATCCTGTGGAATTGGAACTTCCGCACCGCGACTACGCATTTTCTGCAGCACCGATTCGCTCTGCCCTAACTGTTCTGGCTCAGCCAAAGACTTACCAATAGTTAAGCCCTCAGCCAACATAAAGGTATTGGCAATGCCACCACCGACAATCAGCTGATCAACCTTGTCAGCCAAGCTCTCAAGAATCGACAACTTGGTAGAGACTTTGGAACCACCAACAATCGCTACTAAAGGACGTTTAGGATTTTCTAATGCCACACTTAATGCCGTTAACTCGGCTTCCAATAAAGGACCGGCACAAGCAATCGGCGCATACTTGGCAATGCCATGGGTGGAGGCTTGAGCGCGGTGAGCCGTACCGAAAGCATCGTTAACATAGATATCGCAGAGTTTTGCCATTTTTTGAGAAAGCTCATCACAATTAGCCTTCTCGCCGACATTGACCCGACAATTTTCCAGTACGACGAGCTGTCCGGGATTGACTTCAACACCTTCAATCCAATCCGACACTAAAGCGACCTCTTGCCCTAACAGCTTAGATAAATGTACAGCCACCGGCGCCAGACTATCTTCTGCCTGCACTTCATCACCCTCAGTCGGACGACCTAAGTGAGAGCACACCATAACCGCCGCTCCGTTCTCGAGAGCCAATTTAATGCCCGGGATTGAGGCGCGAATACGCGTATCCTCAGTAATTTCACCTTGCTCGTTAAAAGGCACATTCAAGTCAGCGCGAATAAACACACGCTTATTATTCAATTCTCCACGCTCAGCTAGTGAGGTGAGTGTTTTAATTTTAAACATTAAAGAGCTCCAAAATACCTAGAATTTTACTAGGCTCCAACCACGCAAAAGCGGCATTCAATCACTATTTGAAATGCCGCTTTTGGGTGATTAGTATGTAATCATCAACAAAAATGACGACTTGATTACTTAGCGTTCATCAAGGCAACGGTATTATCGAGCATGCGCTGTGAGAAGCCCCACTCGTTATCGTACCAAGAAGACACTTTGACTAAGCGACCGCTTACCTTAGTTAGGGTCGAGTCATAAATACTGGACTCATTGCTGTGGTTAAAGTCAGTCGATACTAATGGCGCGTCATTAAAACCTAAGACACCCTTTAATTCGCCCTCAGAAGCCGCTTTAAGGATCTGGTTTACTTCCTCAACAGTCGTATCACGCTTAGCGATAAATGATAAGTCCACCATCGAGACATTAATGGTCGGTACACGAACCGCATAACCGTCCAACTTGCCGTTTAATTCTGGCAAAACTAAACCTAATGCTTTAGCAGCACCGGTCTTAGTGGGAATCATATTCATAGAGGCCGAACGAGCACGACGTAGGTCGCTATGACGCACATCCAATAGAACCTGGTCATTGGTATAAGCGTGAACAGTCGTCATTAAACCATTTTCAATGCCGATAGCGTCATGCAAAGGCTTAACTAATGGCGCCAGACAATTGGTAGTGCAAGATGCGGCAGAGATAACCGTATGCTCAGCTTTTAAAACATCGTGATTAACACCATAAACAACGGTAGCGTCAACATCATCGCCGCCAGGAGCAGAAATAATGACCTTTTTGGCACCCGAATCCAAATGTACCTGAGCCTTAGCTTTGCTGGTAAACGCACCGGTACACTCTAATACTACGTCCACACCTAACTCACCCCACGGCAATTCCTTAGGATCGCGCGTAGCAAACAAACGAATACGATCACCGTTAATTACAAAATGATCACCGTCTAATTGCACATCGGCATTAAAACGACCGTGCGTAGTGTCGTATTTTAATAAGTGAGCATTAGTTTCAAAATCGCCGGACATATTAATAGCAACGATTTCAATATCGTGTTTTTTATTATTTTCGTAATGGGCCCGTAGAACATTACGACCAATACGACCAAAACCAGTAATTGCGACACGAATAGTCATTTTAATTATTCTCCTTGCAAAAGATTCTTAACGGCTTCAACCACTTTATCAGCAGTTAGGCCAAAATATTCAAATAGCTCAGGGGCCGGTGCAGAAGCGCCATAGGTATCGATACCGACAACGGCACCGTTACGACCCACATACTTGTACCAAAGGTCCGAACTACCAGCCTCAACGGCAACAGTCGGCAGTGATAGCGGCAATACACTATCACGATAAGTTTTACTCTGACGATCAAAGACATTAGTCGAAGGCATGGATACAAGGCGTACCGCCACACCCTCAGCAGCTAACATCTCTTGGGCTTTTTTGGCAATCTCTACCTCAGAACCGGTAGCAACAATGGTTGCCTGCGGATTCTCAACATCACTCAGCACATAACCACCCATGGCGATTTGTGCGAGAGCCTCAGCATCTCTAGGCATAAAGGCCAAGTTTTGGCGCGATAGCAATAAAGCACTAGGACCACCTTGCTTCACTTGATTACTCACAGTGACCGGACGCTCAACCGCAGAACGCCAAGCCACCGCTGTTTCAACAGTGTCACATGGACGCCAAACATCCAGATTAGGGATTAGTCTTAAGCTACTGGCATGCTCAATTGATTGGTGTGTTGGACCATCTTCACCCAAACCGATGGAATCGTGAGTAAAGACATGAATCACACGCTGTCTCATCAGAGCAGCCATACGAATGGCATTGCGCGAGTAATCCGAGAAGGTCAGGAAGGTGCCACCAAAGGGCAAATAACCCCCATGTAGAGCCAGACCATTCATCAGCGCAGCCATCCCGAACTCACGTACACCGTAGTTGATATGACGACCGGCCGGACTATCCTGGCCTGCGCGTACAGCGACGGCACCCTGCCAGTCAGTAAAGTTGGAGCCGGTTAAGTCAGCTGAACCACCAATTAACTCGGGTAATAATTCTTGCAAAGACTGAATCACAAACTGTGAGGCCTTGCGAGTAGCAACGGTTTCAGCCTTTTGTACTGTTTCATCAAGAAATGCTTGGAAGCGCACCGCAAAATCCGCTGGCAAACTGCCCTGCATACGACGCTCAAACTCTAAAGCTAATTCAGGATAGGCCTGAGAATAGGCTGCGAATTGCTCGTTCCAGGCGGTTTCTTTTGCTGCGCCAGCTTGGCGTTGGTCCCAAGCTGTTTGAATAGCTTCAGGAACCACAAATGGCTCAGCGTTCCAACCTATGGCCTCACGCGTCGCTTGAATCTCCTCAGCACCTAACGGTGCACCGTGTGCCTTGGCGGTACCGGCCATTTTAGGGGAGCCTTGACCAATCACGGTCTGACAGCAAATCAAGGTAGGACCACGATCCGCTTCGCTCGCCCAGGTTTTGGCCTGTTCAATCGCTGCACTAACTGCCTCAACATCATGACCGTCAACTTGAGGAATCACTTGCCAACCGTAGCTCTCGAAACGCTTAGCGCTATCATCGCTAAACCAAGGCTGGACCTCACCATCAATAGAAATGCCATTATCATCGTAAATCACGATAAGCTTATTTAGCTTAAGGGTACCGGCTAAAGAACAGGCTTCGTGAGAGATACCCTCCATCAAGCAGCCGTCACCCACAAAAACATAGGTATTGTGATTAACAATCTCGTGTTCCGGGCGATTAAACTCTTTGGCTAATAACTGCTCTGCCAAAGCAAAACCGACAGAGTTAGCAAGACCTTGGCCCAAAGGACCGGTGGTGGTTTCGACCCCTGCCGTCACAAAATTCTCCGGATGACCCGGCGTTTTGGAATGCAATTGACGGAAATTTTTAATTTCCTCAATCGGCAAATCATAACCACTCAAATGCAATAAGGAATAAAGCAGCATAGAGCCATGACCATTTGATAAAACAAAACGGTCACGATTAGGCCAAAGCGGGTTATTAGGGTTGTGATTTAGATGACGTGTCCAAAGTGCGACAGCAATTTCAGCCATACCCATCGGGGCACCGGGGTGTCCGGAATTGGCTTGTTGAACAGCGTCCATTGAAAGTGCGCGAATAGCGTTCGCTAAATCCGTCGGTTGAATACCTGAGGAAGAGTTCATATCCATCCTATATCAGAAATTTCGTTCTAAGTGGCTTATAATTTTACCATTTATAGTGGTTTATAATTCTAACATTTATAGTTTAGCGCTTGGAGCTTTATGTCCTTACCTCGCTTTTTCTACCCTAGCCCCCTGAGCTCCGATCAAGTTCTGGAGTTACCGCGTGAGATTGCCAATCACGCCGGTCGTAGTTTACGCTTACGCGATGGCGATAAAATCATTTTGTTCAATGGCCAAGGGGGTGAGTACGAGGCAGAGCTTTATTTTGAAACTGGCGTGGCGATGGCTAGGATTGGTTTTTACTCAGCAGACAATCGCTTACCTCATGGCAATATCAGCATCGCTCAAGCCCTACCGAGCGGCGACAAAATGGACTGGATCATCGAAAAAAACAGCGAACTTGGTGTCCACACCATCCACCCACTCAAAGCCGAGCGTTCGATTTTACAATTAACTGGTAATCGTCTCGAAAAACGGCTTCAACGCTGGCAAGCGATTGCCAACAGTTCGGCCGAACAATGCGGTCGAAACGCCCCCCTGCAAGTAAGTGACTTGCTTTCGGTAAAGCAATTTTTAGAAAAACAATACTATGATTTAGTCTTGGTCTGTCACCACGAAAATGGCGCTAAACTCACAGATTATTTAAAAGAGTATATCGCCACAACTAGGCAGGATAACACGCCGACTATTTGTTTGGTGATTGGCCCTGAAGGCGGCTGGTCAGATAACGAACTCGAGCTATTTGAACACTACGCTCTTGAGCAAGCGTCGCACTTACAAAAAGTCATTTGGGGTGAGCGAGTTTTCAGAACTGAAACTGCCGGCCTCGCTCTGGCCGCTGCCTGTCTGGCGATATTTGACTGGAATTGAGTTGCTTGCCCTAAACATCGCAAGTGTCCGTTGAGCAAAGCCCTGACTCGCAAAAAACTTAGGCTCCAAAACCTTTCAAAGTTCAGGAGCCTAAAAATAGAATTTAAGCGAACTTATTCGCCGTCAATCTCACCATAACGTGTCGGTGCCTTGCCGGGCTCAGGCGCCTCATGAGGTCCTACATGCTCAACAAAATAACTAAAGTGACGACCCTTGCTGGTAGCGAATTTAGTCGCATCCTGCAAAATATCCTCTAATTGCTTCGCAAAATCTCTTAAGGCCTCGTCTTCAGAGTGTAAATTCTGTAGCCAAAGCACCATCCCCTTTTTTTGATCGGAGTTTGTCTCATTAAGACAATCTAATAACGCTTCGGTATCTGAACCGAAAAAAGAAGGATAATCCACCGCTTTGGAAATCGCTCGCAATACCGCCGAGATATTGCGAGCTTTATCACAATTTACTTCAAAAAACACAATGCCTTTTGAAGCCGCCAGGCCACTGACAGCTTCAAGATCAGCTAATTCCTTAGGGACTTGGCCACCCACTTCAAAGACTTGCTCCAAGTTTGCCGCTGTTTTATTGACCATCTCATCTCCTCAAACAAGCAATTACTGAGACATTAAGTTTAAAAAGATCCGGCGGCGAAATGCCTTTAGGATTAGCGTGTATTTGCATCGACCACTGCCAAGACCGTCATGTTAATAATTCTTCTTACAGTCGCACTAGATGTCAAGATATGTACCGGTTTCTTGCAGCCTAATAGGAAAGGACCGATAGATACATTGCTACCTACAGAAGATTTTAATAAGTTATACGCAATATTACCACTTTGCATATCGGGACAAATCATTAAATTTGCACTACCACTTAATGGCGAATCAGGCATGCGTTTTTTGCGTAAACCCTCATCAAGCGCCATATCACCGTGCATCTCACCATCAATCTCCAATGCCGGGTCACGCTCTTGAATAATTTTCAAGGCTTGACGCATCTTTTCGCCGGAGATCGGATAATCTGTACCGTAATCCGAAGAAGACAATAAAGCAACTTTAGGGTTAATTTTTATATGTCTTAATTCTTCGGAAGCCATCAAGGTAATTTCAGCGATTTCCTCAGCGGTAGGATTAGGATTAACATGCGTATCGGCAATAGCAATCATACGCTCAGGTAAAATTAACAAGCTTAAAGCGGCGTAAGTACTGACGCTATCGCCTTTGCCCAAGACTTGATCAATCCAATGCAAGTGACCCGCATAAGTGCCAACTGTGCCGCAAATCATACCGTCGGCTTCGCCAAAGTGCATAAGCATAGCACCGATTAATGTCATACGTCGACGCATTTCTACACGTGCCAGTTCCTGACTCATACCGAAGCGCTTACGCATCTCCCAATAAGCTTGCCAATAATATTTATAGCGCTCATCTTTTTCGGGGTTAATAACCTCAACATCAGTCTCCAAATCAATGCGCAAACCGTATCGCTTAATACGCTTTGCGATAACATCAGGACGACCAACTAAAATCGGTGTACAAATCTTCTCATCAAGAAGCACCTGCACGGCACGCAAAATACGCTCATCTTCACCTTCAGTAAAGACAATACGAGATTTTTTATCTTTCTCGATATTGAACTGTCTTGCCATCGTAAACAAGGGGCGCATAAAGGCACCGGAGTGATAGACAAACTCTTTTAAGTTGCCAATATACTCATCAAAATCGGTGATTGGACGCGTCGCCACACCATCTTCAATAGCCGCCAAAGCGACCGCCGGTGCAATTCGAGTAATCAAACGAGGGTCAAGCGGTTTAGGAATCAAATACTCAGGACCGAAGGACACTTCATTGACCTCATAAGCCGCGGCCACGCGCTCGTTTTGCTCTTCTTTGGCAAGAGCACAAATAGCATGCACACAAGCGATTTCCATGTTGCGGGTAATGCTGATAGCACCTACGTCTAAAGCACCACGGAACATATAAGGGAAACAAAGCACATTATTAACTTGATTCGGATAATCCGAACGACCGGTCGCGATCACCGCGTCAGGACGAACCTCTTGGACAAGCTCAGGAAGGATCTCAGGCTCCGGATTTGCCAAGGCCAGAATTAATGGCTGATCGGCCATTTTCTTGACCATATCTTGCTTTAACACGCCGCCTGCTGAAAGACCTAAGAAGACGTCCGCACCGTCAATAATCTGATCCAAGGTTCTTAAGGAAGTGTCTTGAGCATAGCGCTCTTTTTTCTCATCCATCAACAAAGTGCGACCTTTGTAGACCACACCCTCAATATCACTGACCCAGATATTTTCCAGAGGTAGACCCAAATCGACCAATAAATCCAGGCAGGCTAAAGCAGCGGCACCGGCACCGGAAACCACCAACTTGACCTCTTTAATATCCTTAGCAACAACACTTAAACCATTAATAAATGCCGCGGCTACACAAATCGCCGTACCATGTTGATCATCATGGAAAACCGGAATGCGCATACGCTCACGTAATTTCTTCTCAACGATAAAGCATTCGGGCGCCTTGATATCTTCCAAATTAATACCGCCAAAAGTCGGTTCCAAACCGGCGATAATCTCAACCAATTTATCCGGATCTTTTTCGTTAATCTCGATATCAAAACAATCAATACCGGCAAAGCTCTTGAATAGAACAGCCTTACCCTCCATCACGGGCTTGGAAGCCAAAGCACCAATATCGCCTAGACCCAACACAGCAGTACCGTTAGTAATAACGCCTACTAAATTAGCGCGCGCCGTATAAAGACTGGCATTAGCAGCATCCTTGACAATCTCGTCACATGCTGCAGCAACCCCGGGGGAATAGGCCAAAGCCAAATCTCTCTGGTTAGCCAGTTTTTTGGTCGGCTCTACTGAAATCTTCCCGGGTTTACCTTGACGGTGATAATACAAGGCCGCTTCGCGCAAATTCTCGTCCATTTATTTTCCTTTAAAATCCTTATGAATGATCATGAATTCTTTCGTGCAGATAGACTGCTAATCGCCTGTAGCAACAGCTAACAGGGCTTTTGATAAATTTATACTAATACTAACTGATTCTGTGCCTGATTACAGCTAAAAAGGCTTAAACAACTCGTCTAAGTAGGGGTACAGTCCAGCTGGGTCAAATAAACTCTTAATTTCATTGTCTACTTCGCCACCACAAGCGCCTTTACCGTAGCTTTCGCGCCACTGTTCAGGATTTAATAACAAACGCTCGACCTTAGGGATCTTTCTGATAACTAGGGATTGCACCCAGACTAGACTGCCGCGATGCCCCTGAAAGACACGGGCAATATTGGGCTCCACTAACTTTTTATGCAATGCTTCAAGACGATAGGCATGGAGCCAACTCTCTGAATTGAGTGCTTCCTGTACTGTATTATTCTGCAATAACTCAAAAAGCTGAGGAATCGCCTTGTGCAATATGGGGACATTCAAAGGCGTCGTATCATCGACACCGAAGCCCCCGACCACTGCCGTCTCGCCATTAGCAAACAACACCTGGATGCGCTCAACACCTGACAAAAAACTGAGGCCGGGACGCACATCATGATATTGCGGATCGGCGAACCACTGGGCTAAAGTCAGCAATGGCGGCACCCCTCGGAATTGCTCATAGCCCTGCTGCGCTAAGGTGGATACCAAGGTACCGGCCTGCGCTAGGCAAGCTTCTTCGCTAAAGTAATCTACCTCGCTTAATTTTTGAGAATGCTTTACCCACAAACCGGGTCGTCCAGTCAATCGACCTAGACGCATGGTGCCATCCAAGACTAAGGCAATATCATACTCTTCCGCTAAGGCCCTGGCATGCTCAAACTCATGCTCTCGTTGTAACTGCAAACGCGCTTGCGGAAAACCGTCATCACTATCCGGCAAAGTCTCCCATGTGCCATGGGCAAAACGACGCAACCTAGTGCAGAACATTGCCCAAGCCTCGTCCGATGAACTATTGTGTATATTTAAAAAGGAACGTCGATCCATAATCATGTAAAACTCAAATTCTGAACTACTCTTCTCAATAGCAAAGCCATGAGTCTAAGAAGTATAATGCTTTTTTGCTTTCTTTCTAATAATGGCATACTGTACTTAATTTAAGTATTTCTTTATTTTCTATCAGGCATTTATATATGTTAAAACCAGCAAGTCGCGTTGCAGAATCCGTAACTTTCCATGCAGTTGAATTTGCAAAAAAGGCACAGTTACTGCGTGAGGCAGGACGTGATATCGTTAGTCTAAGTATCGGAGAACCGGATTTTACCGCGCCCCCTCTTGTTTGCGAGACTTTGGTCAAAGCCACGCAAAGCGGCCTCAGTGGTTATAGCGCGACGCTTGGACTTGAGACCCTGCGTTTATGTATTGCCGATTACTACAATGAGCAGTTTGGCACCAACATCAGCCATCAACAAGTCATTGTCACCACTGGTGCTTCCGGAGGCTTGTTACTAGCGTGTCAAACCCTACTAAACCCCGGAGATGAAGTATTGATGACGGATCCTTATTATCCGGCCAACTTCAATTTTATCCTGACTGCGGGTGCTAGCACGAAATTAATCCCTTGCACAGCCGAAGAGCGCTTCCAGTTATCGGCAGAAAAAATCAAAGCCAACTGGGGACCAAATACCCGCGCCGTGCTTATTGCCTCACCCAGCAACCCAACCGGCACTAGCATCACAGAAGAGGAATTAGCCCTGATTTGTGAGACCGTCAAAGCTCTCGGCGGCGTGGTAATTTTAGATGAAATCTATTTAGGTTTGACTTATGACCATCAGGCAAAATCCGGCTTGGCTCTTGATCCGGATATTATCATTATTAATAGTTTTTCCAAATACTTTAATATGACCGGTTGGCGTTTAGGATGGATTATTGCGCCCGAGCATTTAGTGCCTGCTTTTGAAAAAATCTCCAGCAGCTTGACTATTTGCGCCCCTACCCTAGCCCAACATGCCGCTATCTCCTGCTTTGCGCCGGAGTCCATGGCCATTTACGAAAAAAGACGCGCAGCATTTAAAGAGCGACGTGATTATTTGCTACCGGAGCTTGAGCGCTTAGGTCTACACGTTCCGGTTAAACCGGATGGTGCCTTTTATATTTATTGTGATATCAGTAAATACAGCAACGACAGTGTTGATTTTGCTAATCAATTACTGGAAAAAGCCGGCGTAGCAACCGTGCCCGGCCTGGATTTTGGTCCAGCTTATGCCAACAAAATGCTACGTTTATCTTATGCCACCGGCATCGAACAATTAAAAATCGCGGTTCAACGACTAGAGGATTTTTTAAGTGAAATATAAAGATCTCAGGGACTTCCTCAAACAATTAGAGCAACGAGGACAGCTTAAACGCACTGATATCGCCGTCTCCACCCATCTTGAGATGACTGAAATCAGTGATCGTGTATTGCGTGCAGAGGGGCCTGCCCTTTTATTCAATAATGCACAGCATCATGGCCAAAAAGCCTCGATGCCCGTTCTGACCAACCTATTTGGCACGCCGGAGCGAGTCGCTTGGGGCATGGGTGCAGAGAACATTTCTGCACTCACTGAGGTCGGCGAACTACTAGCCGAACTGCGTGAACCACAACCGCCTCGTGGTCTTAAGGATGCCTTTTCTAAAGTCTCCATGCTGAAATCGGCGCTCTGGGATATGGCACCAAAGATACAACGTTCAGCACCTTGCCAAGAGATAGTGCTCGAAGGCAAGCAGGTTGATTTAGACCAGATTCCGGTTCAAACCTGCTGGCCTGGTGACGCCGCCCCCTTGATTACTTGGGGTCTGGTCATCACCAAAGGACCTAATGCCAAGCGTCAAAATCTCGGTATTTATCGGCAGCAGCAACTTGGTCCAAATAAATTAATTATGCGTTGGCTATCCCACCGTGGTGGCGCTTTAGACTTTAGAGATCATGCTTTAGCCAATCCCGGCAAACCGTTTCCGATCAGTGTGGCTTTAGGAGCTGACCCGGCAACTATTTTAGGCGCTGTTACACCGGTGCCTGACAGTTTGTCGGAGTATCAATTTGCCGGTTTGTTGAGAGGTTCTCGCACCGAGCTGATTAAGTCGATAGGCAATGACTTGCATGTACCGGCTAGTGCAGAAATCGTCCTCGAAGGACATATCCTGCCACGCAACCATCCCGATGCGATTGCCCCTCAACTGACTGAGAATATGCCCCCTATCCCGAGTGGATTCTTAGCCGACTATGAAGTGGCTCTTGAGGGACCTTACGGTGACCATACCGGTTATTACAATGAACAGGACTGGTTCCCGGTCTTTACGGTTGAACGCATCACGATGCGCAAGAATCCTATTTACCACAGCACCTACACCGGCAAACCACCTGATGAGCCTGCGGTCTTAGGGGTCGCTTTAAATGAAGTCTTTGTGCCCTTATTGCGTAAGCAATTACCGGAAATTGTTGACTTCTATTTGCCACCCGAAGGCTGTAGTTATCGCATGGCCGTGGTCTCAATTCGTAAACAATATGCAGGCCATGCGAAACGTGTGATGTTCGGCGTATGGAGTATTTTACGTCAATTTATGTACACCAAATTTATCGTTGTGGTCGATGAAGACGTTGATACTCGCGACTGGAAGGAAGTGATTTGGGCCATGACCACACGTATGGATCCGGCTCGCGATACCCTTTTAGTGGAAAATACCCCTATTGATTATCTGGACTTTGCCTCCCCAGTATCAGGTCTTGGGGGTAAAATGGGCATGGACGCCACCAACAAATGGCCGGGTGAAACCGACAGAGAGTGGGGTATTCCTATTACCATGGACCAAGAGGTCAAGAATCGCGTCGATGAGCTATGGCAAACACTTGGTTTTTAATTATTTTTATTTAAAACAAGACCTTAGCATACACACCGACCTAGCATAAATTAAAATATAGCGCTTAGAGCTCCTAAAAGGCTTAGGAACAAAGCGCTTTTATGCTTTGTCAAACTATATTCATAACAATTAAATAATTAGTCACTTAAGAAGCGACGATATTAAGCACATGAAAGCACCTGAATTATTATTACCTGCCGGTGGTTTAGAGCGTATGCGCACTGCCTATGACTACGGAGCAGATGCCGTTTATGCCGGTAGTCCGCGCTACTCTTTGCGCGTTCGCAACAACGAATTCTCTAAGCTAAGCGTCTTAGAGCAAGCCATTACTGAAGCCCATCAACGCGGCAAAAAGTTTTATTTAACCGTCAACACGCTGCCCCATAATAGCAAATTAAAAACCTTTATGAGCGATATGGAACCTCTAATCGCCATGAAGCCTGATGCCTTGATTATGGCCGACCCGGGTTTAATTATGATGGTGCGTGAACGTTGGCCCGAGGTGCCGATTCATCTATCAGTACAAGCCAACACCACTAACTATTGGGGTGTGCGGTTCTGGCAAAGTGTGGGTATTGAACGCATTATCTTATCGCGTGAATTATCAATTAAAGAAATTGCCGAAATCCGCCAAGAAGTACCTGATATGGAGCTTGAAGTCTTTGTCCACGGTGCACTCTGTATTGCCTATTCCGGTCGCTGTTTATTATCCGGTTATTTTAACCATCGCGACCCGAACCAAGGTACCTGCACCAATGCTTGCCGATGGAACTACACCATGTATGATTCGGAAACTGATCATAGTGGCACACCGGCACCCTCGGTACTTGAGGGTTTCGATTTCGATCAAGCCAGAGAAGAGGCAAATAGCCATTTTGAGGGAATTAACGGTCAACAACGCCATCCCTTAGCTGATAAAGTCTATTTTATCGAAGAGACTAACCGTCCCGGCTCCTACATGCCAATTATGGAAGATGAGCACGGCACCTATATCATGAACTCTAAGGATTTACGCGCAATTGAGTCTATCTCTAAATTAGCGGAAATCGGTGTTGATTCTTTAAAAATTGAAGGTCGCACCAAATCGATTTACTATGTGGCCCGAGCCGCTCAAAGCTATCGCCGCGCCATTGATGATGCGGTGGCCGGTAGACCATTTGATTACAGTCTACTAGCCGATCTTGAGGGCTTGGCAAACCGTGGTTACACTAGCGGCTTTCTAGAGCGCCATCAAACTCAGGATTATCAAAACTATTTGAGCGGTCACTCAATCTCTAAACGCAGTCAATTTGTCGGTCAAGTCACTGAAATTGATGAAAATGGCTGGGCCCTTGTTGATGTAAAAAACCACTTTAGAGTGGGCGACGAAATTGAAATCATCCACCCTAGCGGTAATCAAACCGTACGTCTGGAACATATGCTACGCAATGGCGAGCCAACTGAGGTAGCGGCAGGAAGCGGTATTTTTGTGCAGATCCCGGGCATGAGCGGCAAAGACAATGCCTTGCTCGCCCGCATCCTACCGGATGATCCAAAACGTGAAGCACAAATCGAAGTCATTAGTTAAATCACATCAGCCTTAACTTCAATTTAAGCTTTAAAACACAAAAGTCAGCTAAATGATGATGAATTAGCTGACTTTTTGCATTACTCTCAATGCGCTTAGCTCCGACGACGAAATACTCGACGCTTAGGTCGCTGTCTTTCAGAGGCTCTTAGTGGGCGAGGGCTGGAAGCGTATTGCTCATCCACATCCAGATATAAATCCTCTTCCTCATAGCGGATGGGTCTAGACTGCGCTCTGATACGCGGACCTGTTAAAGGCATATCACGTGCCGCTGCACGACGTCTAGCTCTGTTTTTACTGGAAATAAACCAAGAAGCGGCACCAATAGCTAATGGACGCCACCAAGAAGAGCGTGTTCTTTTTACACTCTGCACCAGCAACTGAGCGACTGTCCAACTAACGGTGGGATGGCGATCAATATAATTAAATAAGCTGCGAGAAGTCTTACTCATTTGCAGTTTTTCTACCGCACTCTCGATTAAATTATTCTTAATCGTTGAGGGCTGCACATCATAAATAATTCTCTGCGCCTGTAAACTGATTAACTCTCGTTCGGCATAGATTTTTGCCATTAATAAAGCCTTACGCTTATCTTTATTTTGGCTTGTTAGGGGAGTATTAGACATATTAAACCTCCTTACTACGATTAGGAGTGCCGGATGCTGTCGTGCCATCAGTAAATGGCGGTGCTGTGAGCATCTCACCCTTTATCTTGGCTGCATCATCCTTAAAAACTTGTACCGTTGCTGCAAAGGGCATATTTTTAGAAAACAATCCTTTGACCTTGGCAATACAAACTAGCGCTAAAACAGCATACAAGACAGTAACACCACCAACCACTGCATAACGATACGGGCTATCCCACAACAACATCAAAGCTAAAAAGGATAAACCTAAGAGAAAGAACACAGCGAGAATCGCCGCCACTATGCCAAAGACAATGGCGCTGACGATACGTTGACGCTCTTCAGCAAACTCCAGCCCCAGTAACTCAGCTCTATTACTGAGCATCGCCGCCACTGTTTTTAACAAATCTTTTGAATCTTGACCTAGGGACATAATCACTAATCCTTCTTAAAACGCTAAAAAGGCGCTAATGCAATCTAGAAAACACCTAGATATACCACTAGCGCCCTCTTAGCTATCTACGGGAATCTATTTATCTTGTTTGATAAGTTAACAATTAAAAAGATTAGCGGCGACCGATTATCACACCTAACAATAAAGCCGCAACACTGGCGATACCGATGGTAGTCCAAGGATTTTGATGTACGTATTCATCGGCCTCTTCGGCAAAATGATGACCACGCTCTACCATATCGTCTCTAAACTCTAGGGCGCTGTCGTACATCTCATCAGCATATTCCTGACCTTGAGCATAGTATTTACGCGCTGCACGTTTACCTTGGCGGTAGTGGTCTTCTGCCCACTCTTTGCCGTGGTCAACTAACTCTTTGCCCTGACCAATTAGATTGGCTTTGGCACCCTCAAAACTGCCGTAAGCTGTTTCTAGAGTTTCGCGAGCTTTAGCACGTAGCTCTTTAGCTTTTTCCTCATTAGCGGTTTTAGCTTCGCCGAGAATTTTTTCTGCGTCTTTGATCGCATTTTGCAAACTGGTTAATAACTCTTCTTCTGTTTGAAGAACGGTTTCTTTAATGCTTTCAACATTTTTTTGTAAATCGCGGTTGGTCATTTTTACTCTCCTCGGGTTAAGTTCAATATTAAATGACTATGACTCTATTTTTAACGCGGAACTATTTAAGCTATCAAGTAATTAGTCAATTTATTACCCTTAGCAATATTTACTGACAAGGCCTAATCGCTCATTTACATCTAGGATTTCAATCGCTCAACGTCCTATTAGGGGCTTCATTGCAGATCTTAAAAACCTAAAATAAAAAACCGTAATTATGAATCACATCACAGGCTTAACAAAACAAACAATGTCGTTAATCCTTTTGGCGAGTACCGAAAATCCGGTCACCGGCATCACCCAAACCTGGCAAAATATAATTGTTTGAGTCTAAACCATCATCAATAGAGGCGGTATAAATATGCACATCAGGATGCTTAGAAAGCACCGCCTCAATTCCCGCCGGAGCAGCAGTTAAAACTAAGGCGCGAATATCTTTACAACCGGCTTGCTTTAACATATCAATCGTTGCTAGCATCGAGCCGCCTGTTGCTAACATCGGATCAATAATAATTGCTAAACGTTGATCTAAATCCTCAACCAGTTTTTTCAAATACGTCGCTGCTTCGAATGTTTTTTCATCGCGAGCAATTCCTACGGCACTGACTTTTGCACCGGGGATCAGGCTCAAAACCCCGTCTAACATACCAATACCGGCACGTAAAATAGGCACCACCGTCACCTTTTTACCGCTGATTTTCTGCACTTTGACCGGACCACACCACCCCTGAACCTCAGTTTCCTCTAAAGCAAAGTCTTTAGTCGCTTCATAGGTCAACAAGGTAGTAACCTCGCCCGCTAATTCACGAAAACTCTTTGTACTTAAATTAATTTCGCGCATCAGGCCAAGTTTGTGTTGAACTAAAGGATGCTTAACTTCATGAATAGCCATAAAATCTCCGGAAAATCGAGGGTCTTGGAAAGTCTGTTATTAATGAGTAGTCTATCAAAAATAAGACCAATTTTCTTGCGCTGTGAGGATATTATTTTACTTAAAAACGCGCCGACACCACCGCCATCAACAAGCACTAGCTCGCGTTCCGCCCCCTTGTCAACGGCAATTTAAAATTGACCCCCTAGACGATATTAAATCTGTGAACTAATCGGCAGCATGCCGACTTTTCGTTTATCTTTCAATCGATAGCTTTCGCCATTCATTTGTACAACATGGCAATGATGTAAAAGTCTATCTAGCATCGCAGCGGTTAATGTAGCATCATCCGCAAAGGTACTAGTCCATTGGCTAAACGGTAAGTTACTCGTCAATAAGGTACTGCCTATCTCATAGCGTTTTGCCACCACATTAAAAAACAAATTGGCTTCCTCACGACCGAAGGGTAAATAGCCTATTTCGTCAATCACTAGTAGCTTAAGTACCATAACGACTCGATTCATGTTGGCTTTTAATTTGCCTTGACGATGAGCTGTTATCAAGTGCAGCATTAAGTCAGCAGCCGTGATGAATCGCACCTTTAAGTGACTCATCACCGCCTTATAGGCTAGACCAATTGCTAGGTGTGTTATTACAAAATACGAGTAAAACGTAAGCGTTCGGTATTCACCGGACGCTTACTCTCAACACAAACAAAAACGGTAACGATATACTCTAAAATTTTCATCGCTAGCATACTCAAAGAGTATTTAATCACTCAACCCACTACGACATGGCTTAGCCGACTAAAGAAATCAGCCAACAACCATTAATTTACCGTCAGACTTCAATAACTCATGACCATTAATCATGGTCACATTACCCGACAGCTTAGCCACTGCCTCTGCTGAATAATTGACATTTAAAGCTCTAACCCTATCCATACCGCTTACCAACTTATCTGAATTCATCACCCGCGTCGTTGCTTTTTCTGCGATGACTTCTATCCTTTTAGCCGCTTGGCTAATTTGAACAGCGTCGAAATTGATATTTAAGCCCGTCTGTCGATAGGAGATAGAGTTAATAGAGGTTGTCTGACTATCGATAAAGACTTTTTTGGTGGACAGCTTAAACTCCTCTGTGTCAAAAGACAGTCCTTTTGCTTCAAATAATGTGTTATCAGGCAGCTTCAACGTGACGACCTCATCAACACATTGATTCGACTCTAAAATAGCCATGATATAAGCAGAGTCATCAGAGAAAACTTGAATATGGACAATATCCCCTTCACGAGGAATTTGTAAGCAAGAGGTTGCCAGTTTCACCGTAAAAAGCTGATTAGTCTGAACCTCTTCAACCAAAAAATCATTTGGACCATCAGAACGTGCATTTATCTTTGCTTTACATGAAACCACCGAAGCTGTCACTGTAAGCTCTTCAGCTCTTTGTTTACGCAACAACGCAACTAGCTCACTTGTAATAGCTCGCTCTCTCGGCTCTTGTTGACAAGCTATATTGTCAACTTCTAAACTCTGTGCATTTAACTTTCTAACCATAAATCTGCCTTCAACTGTTGAGGATCTTCATCCATAATGCCGGACTTATTACTGTATTTTGTCTGAGTATCGACCGTGGATTGATGTCTTGAATAATAAAAGCTGCCTTTAGTAAAATCTGCCTTGCTAATATCCGCATAACTGAAGTCGGTATATCTCATGGTGGCACTGTGAAAGTTACAGTCCGTAAAAACTCCCTTGGACATGTTTGCCATTTCCAAATAAGCATGACTAAAATCGGATCGTCTCGCATTGGATTCGCTCATATTAGCACCAAACATTTGAGCACCTTGAAAACTTGAATTGACAAGTTGCGTTTTCAGTAGTAAAGCATAGTTGAGTGAAGCAGAAGTAAAGTTAGCGCCATTTAAATCACAACCAATAAAGCTACATTGATCAACTTTAGAATTAGCAAAATTAGCACCTGCTAGATTTGACTCAGTAAATTGACTCATCGTTAAGTCGGTATTGCTAAAATCGTAGGCAGCAGCCTCACTCCACAATGCAATCAAGTTTCTATGCTGACAATTTTTAATAACCCAATGATTAAAATCGTATTTAAATAAAACCAAATGTCTAGAGGTGCAATTTTCAGTTTCAAAATAATGATATGGACTTTCAAACTCATGCATAGGATGCTTTGGGTAACCTTTTTTGTCGCTTTCCGATAAACCTAAAATACTCGATGTCTCTAAATGACATTCGACTACCTTCACTGAAAACTCCTGACAGTCCATAAAATCCATCGTATCAATTGAACACTTTTCGAATAACCCATCAACAAGGGCGCAAACGGTAAAGTCCACATCAACTAATTTAGAGCTTCTGAATGTACAATGTTTCAAACGACTGAAAGTAAAACCCACCTCAGTCCAAAAACTGTCTTCCCAAGTACAATCGATAAAAACACACTCATCAAAAGAGCATTCCTCAAAGTGGACGCTTTTAAAGTGAATACTCTCAAAAATGCATTCTATAAACTCACCACCTGAAATATGCTTATTTTCCCAAAGCAAAGATTTAATATGAAGATTTTCAAGGTTGTCACCGTTAACTATGGGAGCAATAATATGTTTATCGATTAACTTGCTTGTCTCTTCGCTCGATAACATTCTTATCCCCTCAAGCTTGGTATAGTATTTGCTCTTTCAAGATAACAATCATCAAATACGCTTTGATGATCAATATCAATATAAGAAAGTTCAGCCGCAAAAAATGAAACATGTTTAAAATAACTATCTACCGATCTGAATCCCATCAATACTGCCTCAGCATAATCAACATTTTCTAGCATCACTTGGGTTACAATCGAACTCATCCATAAAGAATCCTTAAAAGAAGCATCCTTAAACGTTGAATGTAAAAATGAGGATTTAGAAAAATCATTATTTTCCATCCGAGATTTGTGAATAGAAGCCTTCTCAATAAATAATTCACGCCAAGAAGACTCTTTATCTGAACTCTGCTCTATGACAAGATCCTGAATCCTTGTCGATGCTTTTATGAAGATCTTAGATAATTGACTTTTAATAAAATAAAGTTGCTTTATCAACGAATTGACAACAATTGACATTGACTCAATCTCTGTTTGATTAAATCGCACGTCATTAAGCACCCCCAGTGTCAAACCAAACTGTTTGATTACACAAGCGTTCCACTCAACTGCCCACAATCTAGTACGTATAAAATCAGTCATATCTAGTGTTGAGTTTTGAAAAACAACTTGCGTCACTGTGCAAACATCAAAACTGCATAAATCGATAGCACACACTTGAAACACAACTGATTTAAATGCTGTTTTATCAAACTCAATTGCTTTAAGCTCACAGCCAACAAACTCACAATTTTCAAAAAAGCTTTGTTCAAACTCTGTCCCTACGAATTGACATCTTTCGAAAGTACACTGCTTAAATTCGACTCCGCTTAATTGTGCTTCAGTAAAATCACAATTAATAAAATGACAGCCCAGCACTAATAAGTCATAAATTTTGGCTCCTTGGTAGGACTCATCATTCGTTATTTTCGTGTTTAAAATAAAACGACAACCACTAAATAAACTATCAGACTCCCCAAGGAAAAAATCTAAAGATACTATTTCAAAATCTTGAGCTTTTTCCTTGTTGACAAAAAAATCGGCAGGGGCACTCAAAATATCAGACCTTGCCTTCTCAATAAGACTATTTTTTTTGCGATTACTCTCATTAAATATTTCATAGTATTCCGAGGCGGCTTCTTCATTGCCACTATCAGTATCGCCTATTAAATTAAACTTTCTCGGTGGAAGAAGCGAACCATTGTTTTGAAACGCCACAAACTCTTCAGGTGCATAACCGTCTAGCTGTTTTAGCATTTCCTTATTTTCTTGGGCTGCCTCAGGTATTGGTGATGCTCTATTTGGGTCATTAAGACTTTGACTAGAATCGGAACGGGCTTCTTTAACGAAGTTTTCATGTTCTAATTGCGCTTTGATGTATTCTTCTCTCGTTACCTGATAAGACTCGTTTTCTAGCTTTCCTGACACTTGTTTTAACTCTTGTTTGAACTCCCTCATTTGATGACAAAAAGGCTTTTCTCTTAACTCCTCTTCTAATAACTTTTGATTTTCTTTTTCAATATCTACCCCAACATCTAGCCATTTAGAAATATCATCTAACGACTGAACGCCATCACCAAACACTTCTGTTAGTAAAGACTCGTAATCCAGCTCATCCTCATCAATAGCAAGACTGGGGTCTTCTCGATTTAACTCTCCATATTTACATCTATCAATTAAATGCTTTTTTTCTAAGGACTTCAGATCACCCGCTAATCGCTTCATTTTGTGTTTTAAAGCAGCACTGATAGGGATACGCTCTGGTCTAGACAGAAATCTTTTATCGACTAGCTGCGTATCCAAAGAGGCATAATGCATAGATAATTTTTCATCAGTTCGTAATGTAAACACCTCTTCGTAATAACTCAATGATTTAGGACTGTCTATATGCTCTATCGCCCCCATTAACTCTGATACGATGTCATCAACAAAAAACCAGCGCTCTATTTCAAATACACCTTCATAAACTAAAAAAGCTTGTTCTAAGTGAGGAAATGCCCATAAACTAGTCAGACTTAAATCAATCGGCTTCAAAAAATCTTCTTTTTTATCCCTATCTCTAACTAAACGAATAAAGGCTCTTGCCGCAATGGGAGGAATAGTCATGGTCAGTTCTGCCTTATCGGGATGCATATTAATAAAAAGCGCCTCATCCCCCGATTTAAGCTGTGATAAGCGTTGGTCTATCGGTGACTGATTAAAATATGCCCAATCAATATCTTTAGCCAAACCAGGAAACTCTTCCTGCCTCCACTTCTCATCATAACTGCCCATCAGCTTATTACGCTCTGGGTACTCTATCGGTAATGTTGTAAAAGTAACAGGCTCGTACTCATCACTTTCAACTAAGACTGGATTGGTTGGGCTTTCAATGTTAGGCACTAACTTCAGCTTTTCTTTTAACTTTTCGACTTCTACGTAGTCTCGTCCCTTACCTTTAGGGTTTTTGTCATACCCAAGCCCACCATAAGCATTCTGCCAATTGATAGCAACTCGCTCAAACTTTTGAGCTACAGAGGGTTTGCCATCGATCCAATAACGATCACCCCAAACATCTAAGCATTTAGAAACATTATTAAGTTTAAGTTGAATGGTAGTTTTACCCTCTTTAGCATACTTACCATACGCATAGCCGTTTACTATTATCTCTGGTGTTTTCTTTTTACCTATCAGATCAAGAACTTCAACGTCAAATTGGGCTAAGCACTCTTCAGCAAAATGCTTCCATAGCGCTTGTTCCGAACAGAGCTTTTGAGTTTTAAAATCAAAAAGAACAGCACTAACTACAGATACATAACTTTTTTTATCATAATCAAACTTTCGATGAAGTAAACTTTGAGTTAAAGGCTTAACTACTCTCATACCCTAAAAACCACCAATAAAAACTCGCATTGAAATCACTCCAACTCCATAGAAAGGAACATCACTCAATCACCTGAGTAATTTCGATTTGCTATGCACAAAGCACTAATTCTTTAAAATTTACAGTAAACGCCTCAATATCTGGGCAATTCATACTATTGGTAATACCAAAGCTAGTGACTCGAGTGGTGGGTGTTCCTTTGCAAATGTAAGTAAAAGCACCTGACAAAGCTCTATGCTTAGCTGCAAAGCGTTGTGAAATGAGTCCTCCACCCACTCCGGCCGTATCAGCCAAAGTAATGGGCTTCTTACTAGCCATATTGTGCTTAGGACCACCAATAGTCAGCACTTGAATAGGGATAGGCACAGTCATCAAAGCCATACCCACATTAGGATGCGGTATGGGCGGAATAGGGGTCTTACAAACATCAGGAAATCCGGCACTAATACCGCCAACTTGACAACATGAAAACATAACAATATTTACCTTTAAAGTTTTTTTATGAGATACTACGCCAAAATTTTCAAACCATTTTTAACAAGCTCTAATCCGTTTTTTGAGTTTTTAAGTGCCCGTATGTCTCGTTTCATCATTGCTTTATGTGCTTGGAGAATATTTTTCTGATGTTTAATAGCATCGTCATAACGGGACATAAAAGCTTTACCTTCTTTCTTAATAGCCCAGTCACTTTTAGACAAGGCAATGGCATGCGCCTTGCCTGTTTGCTCTGTCTTAAATGCAAACGTAGAGCCCGTATAAACACCAAATCTATGATTGATATTTAACTTCTCAAACAACGTAGAAGGAACATCCAACTTGACTTTCGGGGCTTTAAACGTAATATTTCCAGCCGCAGTTACATTCCATGATGCCTCTAAATTATCTATAATCGGACCCTCATAAGAACGCAAACTAGATCCATTAACCACATCGATTAAAGGACCTGTTATCGTTTTTATGACTACTCCAGTTGTTGTATCGATATGAGTTCCCGTTATAGTGTCTATAACGGGACCTGTAATGGTACGTGTGGTCGGCCCATTAATTGTCTGCGTATACTGAGTGTCATAAGTCTCAGTCACACCTGCCGTTACCGTCTCCTCGCGCGCTCCCGTCACATTAATCGTATCGTTCCCACCTATCGTCTCAGTATGATCGACACCAATATCAGTAATCTGGCTACCACCTACAATGAAAGTGTCATCTTCTGTCACCTCAACGTTTTGTGTACCTGTCACTATCTCAATGCGACTCGCATTAAAGTTGCCAGTCTCCAAACCGTTGATTGTTGTCGTTCGATCGCTCCCTACTTCACGCTCTTCAGTTGCACCAACAGTGGTTTTCAGGTTTACTCCAATACTTTCGGTTCGATTATTGCCTACAATAATGTCAAGATTGTTGAGTACATTGACGATCATGTCGTATTGGGCACGTAAATCAACAAGTTCTTGGCCCAATTTATCAATAAACAATAAATGGTTTTCAGTGCTTGAATCCCCAAAAACTGACTGTGTTCTAAAACCACTAATATTGGCATCAACCGGCAAATCAACCGGTGGCATATTGCTGGCGTTATACACACGACCTAAAACAATGGGGCGGTCTGGGTTGCCGCCGATAAAATCGACTACGACCTCATCACCGATACGAGGCAGCTGTAATCCGCCAAAGCCACCACCTGCCCATGGACTGGATACGCGAATCCAACAAGAACTATTTTCGTCACTCTTGCCCTCACGATCCCAATGGAATTGCGCTTTAATTCGACCAAACTTGTCAGTATAAAGCTCTTCGCCAGTTGGTCCCACTACCTTAGCAGTCTGGGGACCGGAGGTTTTCGGTTGCTTAGTGATTCTTGGCGCTCTAAATTGGACACTTGAAGGAATCGCATTCAAAAGAACCTGGAAACTATCCTGACGATCTGTGCCACTTGAGTAACCGGCAACGGACATCTTATAAACAGCACTCACTACCAAGTATTCTTGATTTTCTACCAAGCGTGGGTGATTATGTAAGGTAAACAAATAGCCAGGGGCGACACCTCTTACTGTGGTCTCAGCAGTAATGAGCTCTTGGTTTACCTTGAGCTCTTGCATGCGCAGACGAGCATACTGATCAGCGTGGTCTAGCTCTTGATAACCACCCTGCCATTCGTACATTTCTATTTTGGGATCATCACCAGACAAAGACTCAGCAGTCAATGCATCCAATTTAACCTGCGGTTTGCGGAAATCATAATCTAGCACTGAATATTTAGCTGCGGTCATACCCGCACGGTGTCGCCAGCTAAGAACACTCTCACTAGCGGCAGCGATATTGCCCTGACTATCGTAATATGTAAACACATCATAGCCCGGAAAAGTTTGATGAGTTATTACATCATCGGTCAAAATCAAGGTGTGCTGCCCATTATCATGAGAAAAGTAGTAATAAATCCCCTCGTGTTCCATCAAGCGGCTAACAAAGTTAAAATCAGATTCTTGATATTGCACACAGTATTCCCAATCACGGTAAGTTTCATTTAACTTATACTCAACCGAAAAACCATAACGATCAAATACTTTCTTCAAGATAGCGGGGACATTTTTATTTTGGAAAATTCGACTATCTTGGCCTTGAGTCAAATACCATAAAGCAGGACGAACAACTGCTCGGTATAAGTAATAACCGGAGTTGGTTCGCTCACGCCCAAGCAACTCAAAATCACTTACCTTACCATTTAAGAAACGTGGCGCGCCCGCTGAGGTTTCAATCTCAATTGTCAAATCAGTGCCTAACATTGAGCGCACATCCAACATAAAGGTGCCTGAAGCCAACTCAACATCAAACTCGAACAACTCAGAAATCCCCTCATTACCCTTTAGGCTTAAAAAACCAAGCTGAGGACCAAGTGCTGTGTGAGCCACAATGGGACGATCAGTTGATGGCAAATTCAGAAAATCCATACCTAATACCTTTAATTAAAAATTTATTCCTGATACTTTTAAACTCATTTAACTTTTCGCGATTTAACTATCAAGCAAATGGATAGCACCACGTGTCCCTGTGATTTTTCTCATCAGAAAAACGCTTTTAAGACTAAAGCTAATTTCACTCATTAACAAAAAACACATTATTCATCTACAGACCGAGCGAGTGCCAGTAAAGATATGACTCAGAATTCGACATCAATTACTTTTCATAAGTTTAGAATTTCAGACGACGTAAACAACAATAATCTGTAAGGCAAACGATACAAGCTTTTAGAGTTTCCTAACGTTCCAAGTCGTGACAGATAAAAGCCACAACCTTTGATACTACTGACTTAAAATGACGAGATGATTACAAAATTATGACAGCATGAAGGCGAGTTTTATATTTCACTAAAAGCATACGAGCGCTAAGAGACAAATGAAATACGCAGGCTAATAAATAAAACTCACAACAAAACCCCTCAACAAATCGCCTTATCACTCATCACAATAATCACTACTTTCCACAGTCATTTTTAGAAAACCAATCTCTCTAAAAACGCGATGAGTTTGCTCATCAAGTTCTTTTTTCCTTTGTTCAGCTTCCGTCAAGTTTTTACCTCGGCGAATTTTACGTTGCAACGCCATTTGTTCATCTATCGGCATGTTATGAAAAAAAACTTGATTAAACTCAGTTGTTTCTATAGACAAAAGTTCACTTTTTGCCTGTAATTCGCTTAATTTGTCTTTGAGCAAAGGACAAAAGTCCCTTTTATCTTTATCCGAAAACTTGGCTATAAAAACAAACTCACTGTGCATCAAGGGTAAGTATTTCAAAACAAACAAGCTTTTTTCACTCGTGGGAATACCATAGCCTTTAAATACCGGATAAACTCGATGAACGCTATCCCAATAACTCAGCTTTTTTTTGCTACCATCTTCTGCTTCAAAAGTCGCCTTTACTGAATATACAGTGTCGTAACTGGCATCCGAAAACATCGTTGCTCTTGAAGCAGTGACTTCACCCACAGCTAACTTACCGTAATAGTTAATCACCGGAGCAAATATCATCCGAGAAAAAATTGATACGAGTGCACAAATTACAAATACAGTAAGTAGCCCTCCATAACTCTTAGTCGAAACCAAGTGAAAATGATACAGCACGTAAAACACGCCTAATACCAGTGGCAAAAACAACCACCAACGACTGACGACAAAAATCAATAAACTTATTAAATATTCCATAGCCACGAAATGAAACTCAGAACTTTCAATCTTAGCCACCATAGATGACAAGAAAATTACAAATCATAGTTATAAAAAAACAGCACGCCCCCATCAGAAACCACTCCCTAAGAACTGACGGCTTATAATTGCTTTTTACTCAATAAAAAGACCATGAGCACAAATTCCTTAGACCTTCCTTCACTCCCCACTAATTTGCGTTTGAGTGATTTTGATTACGAATTACCCGAAGAATTAATTGCCCAATCGCCGGCTGAGCAACGCAATAAAAGTCGCTTATTACGCGTTGATACGCAGGGTCTTTGTCATGACCATCAATTTACTGAGTTAATGCAATTCTTAAGGCCAAACGATCTTTTGGTATTTAATAACACGAAGGTCATTAAGGCTCGCTTATTTGGACAAAAAAGCACCGGCGGTAGGATTGAGCTATTAATCGAGCGTTTACTTGACGATAATCGTGCCTTGGCACATATCAAAGCCAGTAAATCACCAAAACTCAATACCATCCTGCACTTCGCTGACAATAGCTTCAGCGCAGAAGTGGTAGGACGCGAGGATGCGCTATACGAATTGGTTTTTTCTGACGCCTTGCTACCATTGCTCGATCAGCATGGTGAAACACCGCTACCACCTTATATTACTCACCCCCCCGGTACCGAAGATGACAAGCGTTATCAAACGGTTTATGCTAAAACTCCGGGGGCGGTGGCCGCGCCTACCGCTGGTTTGCATTTTGATGATGAGTTATTAACACAGTTAGCCGATAAAGGTATCAAGACAACATTTGTCACCCTACATGTGGGGGCCGGAACATTTCAACCTGTGCGTACAGAGGAAATTAAGGATCATATAATGCATGCCGAGTGGTACGAGGTGGACGCGACTGTGGTCGAGGCGATTAAAACAGCCCGTGCCGCCGGTGCACGCGTGATTGCTGTCGGCACCACCAGTGTTAGAGCCTTAGAATCAGCCGCACAGTTCGCTGGCACGATTGACGAGATGCGTTGCCCAATGGCTCATCAAGGTGACACACGCTTATTTATCACCCCGGGCTATCAATTCAAAGTGATTGATGCCCTGATTACGAATTTCCATTTGCCGCAGTCCACTCTCTTGATGCTGGTCTCCGCGCTAATGGGACTGGACAATATGAAAAAAACCTATGAACATGCGATTAAACAAGGCTATCGTTTTTTTAGTTATGGCGACTCCATGTTCATCGATTTATAGTCAAAATTAGTTTTAATTTAAAATAAAATGTCAGCTTTAAAATTTACATTACTTAATACCCAAGGCAAAGCCAGGCGCGCTAGCATTAAATTAAACCATGGAACGGTACAAACGCCGATGTTTATGCCGGTTGGGACGTATGGCTCGGTTAAAGCCATGCTACCGCACGAGCTTAATGAAGTCGGTTCCCAAGTGATTCTGGGAAATACCTTTCACCTTTGGTTGCGTCCGGGCACTGAAATTATTAAAAAATTCGGTGGTCTCCATGATTTTATGCAATGGCAAAAACCCATTTTGACAGACTCCGGCGGCTTCCAAGTTTTTAGCTTAAGTAATTTACGCAGCAAATTAACTGAGGAAGGTGTGAACTTTTCCTCCCCTCTCAACGGCGAAAAGCTGTTTCTCTCGCCTGAGGAGTCCATGCGCATCCAAACAGATTTAAATTCGGATATCGCCATGGTCTTAGACGAGTGCACGCCTTATTTAGTCGATGGTCGCCCGGCTACTCATGAGGAAGCGGCGCGCTCCATGCGACTATCGTTACGCTGGGCTAAACGCTCAAAAACGGCTTTTAATGAGCTCGCCAATCCTAATGCCCTCTTCGGCATTGTCCAAGGCGGTATGTTTGAGGATTTGCGTAAAGAGTCCCTAGAGGGCCTAGTTGATATCGGCTTTCACGGTTATGCCATTGGCGGTTTGTCGGTGGGTGAGCCCAAAGAGGATATGCAGCGTGTTATCAATCATATCGCTCATCAACTTCCGGAAAATGCCCCTCGTTACTTAATGGGTGTAGGTACGCCCGAAGATCTAGTCTATGCCGTATCTCAGGGTGTGGATATGTTTGATTGCGTTATGCCAACACGCAATGCTCGTAATGGCTGGCTTTTTACTCGCTTTGGCGATATCAAAATACGCAACGCTCGTTATAAAGACGACACCAAACCATTAGACCCGAGTTGTCGCTGCCACACTTGCCAAAACTTCTCACGCGCTTACTTGCATCACCTTCATCGGGCCAATGAAATTACCGGTGCCCGTCTAAACACCTTGCATAATTTGCATTATTACTTGACACTAATGAAGGAAATGCGTGAAGCGCTAGAACAGAATCGATTTGATCAATGGCAAGAGCAATTCCACAAAGATCGTGCAAAAGGTATTGAATAATGCCAGAAAAGGCTACAATGATCGGTTAAAATTTTATCGCTATATTATTTTTTACAACAATTTAAAAAAATTTCTCAATTGAGGAAATTTGGAGAGTTTTATGAACTTCGTCGATTTATTAGGGGCTTCTCTGGCCCAACAAGATGCTGCCGGCATTATGGGTTTTTTACCAATTATTTTAATGTTCGTGGTGCTGTACTTCTTGATGATCCGCCCACAAATGAAGCGCCAAAAAGACCACAAAAACATGGTGGACAGTCTGACAGTGGGCAGCGAAGTTGTGACTGCGGGTGGTTTAGTCGGTCGTATTAACCGCATCACCGACTCAGGATATATTGCTTTAGAAGTTGCTGACCTCGCCGCGAAACCTGTTGAAATCATGGTTCAGCGTCAAGCAGTGACTGCTGTTTTACCTAAAGACACTATTAGAAGTCTGTAATCCCTATATTATTCAGTCACTTGGTTTTTTACAAACCGAGTGACTGCACTCCTCACAAAAACTCTAAAGACATTCGGCATGAATCGTTACCCTTTATGGAAATACCTCATTGTCCTGGTGGCACTATTACTAGGCTTACTGTATACCTTACCAAACTTTTTCGGGGAATCTCCGGCAGTTCAAGTTACCAGTACTAATGTGACACGCAAGGTTGATGAAAACACCTTGAGACAGATTGAAAATTTACTCCAACAAGAGCAAATTCCCTACACTGGTGCTTATTATTCAATTAATAACTCTATCGGTAATGTCCGCGTCCGTTTTGCGACGCCTGACATTCAATTAAAAGCTAAAGACTTAATTGAAAAAACCTTAATTCGCAACCAAGAAGAGCCGGAATACACTGTTGCACTTAACCTCCTGTCTGATTCACCCGATTGGCTAAGCTCACTTAATGCACGCCCCATGTTCCTAGGACTAGACTTACGTGGTGGTGTACACTTCCTGCTGCAAGTGGATATGGATGGTGCTTTAGAGTCACGTTATGACACGTTAAGCAATGATGTTCGTAATAATTTACGGACACGCGGTATCGACTCTTTGCAAGTCAGTCGTGAAGGCTCGTCAATTCACGCACTTTTCTCTACTGCGGATGCTCGTGACCAAGCCTTAGGTCAGTTACGTAGCATGATGCCCGAGCTCAGCTTTAGTACGCAGGATAGAGGCAATCAGTATTTATTAGTAGGCCAAATCAACGAATCCGAAATTGTCCGTATTCAAGAAACTGCCTTAAGACAAAATATTATCACCCTACACAATCGTATTAACGAGTTAGGTGTTGCAGAACCCGTGATTCAGCAACAAGGCAATGACCGTATTGTGGTGCAATTACCGGGCATTCAGGACGTGGCTCGCGCCAAGGAAATTCTTGGTCGTACGGCAACCCTGCAATTACGTATGGTAGAAGACTCACCAACAGCCATGGCAGCAATTGCTGCAGGCACCGTACCTTTTGGTATGGAGGCTTTTAAAGATACCGATGGTCAAACCTTATTATTGCGCCGCCAGGTGCTTTTAACCGGTGAAAACTTACAGGATGCGACAGCCGGTCGTAACCCTCAAACTCAACAGCCTACGGTTAATTTAAGCTTAGACGATAATGGTGCACGTATTTTCCGTGAAACAACACGCAATAACGTTGGTAAGCGTATCGCTATTGTGTTATTTGAAAACAACCGGGGGCAGGTTGTTACCGCGCCGGTAATTCGCTCCGAGATTCCTAACGGTCAAGTTGAAATTTCCGGCTCCATGAGTTTGACTGAAGCTGCCGACACCGCGCTTTTACTACGGGCCGGTTCATTAGCTGCACCCATGTCAATTATCGAAGAGCGCACCATTGGTCCAAGCCTCGGTGCCGAAAACATTGAAAAGGGCTTCCAGTCTACGCTCTGGGGCTTTATAGCGATCGCTGTTTTCATGATTATTTACTACCATTTATTTGGTATTTTCTCGACTCTGGGTTTAGTTTTTAACGTTGTCTTACTATTAGCCTTATTGTCAGTCCTCCAAGCAACGCTCACCCTCCCCGGGATTGCGGCAATTGCCCTAACCCTCGGTATGGCCATTGACGCCAACGTGCTGATTAATGAGCGTATTCGTGAAGAGCTTCGTGCCGGAGCCACTCCGCAACAAGCGATTAATATCGGTTTCGACAGAGCATGGGGCACTATTTTTGACTCTAACTTAACCTCCTTGATTGTGGGTATTGCTCTCTTGGCCTTTAGTGGACCGGGTCCAATCCGCGGCTTTGCCATTGTACATTGTTTAGGTATTTTGACCTCGATGTTCTCCTCCGTAGTTGGTGTGCGCGCCCTCGTCAACTTATGGTATGGCGGCCGCAGAGGCTTAAAAACGCTTGCAATTGGTACCATCTGGCGCCCTGAGGACGATGTCTCTGCTAAACCAAAGTCAAAAAAAGCCAGCAGCTCGGTAAACAAAGTTAATTAGGGCAATCAAAAGGTTTATTAATTATGGAATTATTTCGTATCCGTCGAACAATCCCATTCATGAACTACTCAATAGTTCTGAATCTGATTAGTTTGGTGATGTTCTTATTGGCGATATTTTTTATTGTGACTCGCGGTTTTAATCTTTCGATTGAATTTACCGGCGGTACTATTATGGAGGTTGCTTACGAGCAACCGGCTAATCTTGAAGAGGTTCGCAGCAAGATTGCCAGTCTAGACTATCGAGATTATCAAGTACAAAACTTCGGCACCTCACATGATGTGATGATTCGTCTACCGGTGGTTGAAGGCATCAATACAGCTGAGCAAAGCCAAGCCATTATGAATGTCTTGCAACAATCCGAGAACCCTGTCGAAATGCGTCGCGTCGAATTCGTCGGTCCACAAATTGGTGATGAGCTTTATGCTAATGGCTTAAAAGCTTTCTTCTTTGTGGTCATCGGCATTATGCTTTATTTGGCCTTCCGCTTTGAATGGAAATTTGCGATTGCCGGTATTTTTGCCAACCTGCATGACGTGGTGATTATTCTGGGCTTCTTTGCCTTTTTCCAATGGGAATTCTCGCTACCTGTGTTGGCCGGAGTGTTGGCAGTACTCGGTTACTCAGTCAACGAATCGGTGGTTATTATGGACCGTATTCGCGAGAACTTCCGCAAGCAACGCAAGGCTAGCGTGCGTGAGGTGATTAACAGCTCAATTACCCAGACCATCTCCAGAACCATCATTACTCACGGCTCTACCCAAATGATGGTGTTATCGATGTTATTTTTCGGCGGCCCGAGCCTACATTACTTTGCTCTGGCACTCACCATCGGTATCTGGTTCGGTATTTACTCCTCCATGATTGTGGCGTCTTCCATCGCCATGTGGTTAGGCATTAAGCGCGAAGACATGATCAAAACGCCTAAATCTGAAGAAAATACAACAGAATGGATTGAGGGTTAATTAAAAGCTTGATTTTTAAGGGCTATTCTGAGAAATTAATCTGAATTTTTAGTAAAATTAACTTTATCTTCAATAAAAACTCACTGGTATGATGCTAGTGAGTTTTTACTTTTACACTTAAGAACTTTTACCCCCGGGATCTAAACCCGTTACGGTGACAACAATGCAAGAAACAATGCTCAAACGAGGCGCAACAACTAACGCCGCTCAAACAATTACAACACTTAAAGAAACTGCTCAGGTAGTAGAGCCCATTCCAAGCGATGAAACGCTTGAAAAAATTGCTAAATTAAGTCAGGGCACACACCCTAAAAAACTGTATATCAAAACCTTTGGCTGTCAGATGAACGAATACGACTCTGACAAAATGGTCGATGTGCTTCATGCTGAGCAAGGTATGGAGCTGACAGAAAATCCCGAGGAAGCAGATGTGATTTTATTCAACACCTGCTCAATTCGTGAAAAAGCTCAAGAAAAAGTTTTCTCAGACTTAGGCCGCGCCCGCATTTTAAAAGAAAAAAAACCTGATTTATTAATCGGCGTGGGTGGCTGTGTCGCTAGCCAAGAAGGCGCCACAATTATTCGTCGCGCTCCTTTCGTTGATGTTGTCTTTGGTCCGCAGACTTTGCATCGTTTGCCGGATCTTATCAATATGCGCAAAAGTACCGGTAAATCGCAAGTTGATATCAGCTTTCCTGAAATCGAAAAATTCGATGCCCTACCGCCTGCACGTGTTGATGGTCCGTCGGCTTTTGTCTCAATTATGGAAGGCTGCAGTAAGTACTGTAGTTACTGTGTTGTGCCCTATACTCGCGGTGAGGAAATTTCTCGCCCCTTTGAGGATGTCTTAGTAGAAATTGCCGACCTAGCTGACCAAGGCGTCAAAGAAGTCAATCTCTTAGGTCAAAACGTTAACGCTTATCGTGGTCCCTTGGGTGACAGCGGTGAATTAGCTGACTTTGCCATGCTCTTGGAATACGTCCATGAGATTCCGGGCATTGAGCGCATTCGCTACACCACATCTCACCCTAAAGAAATGACTAGCCGCTTAATTGAGGCTCATGCAAAACTGCCTAAATTAGTGCCATTTTTACATTTACCGATTCAAACCGGCTCTGACCGTGTCTTAGCGGCCATGAAACGCGGCTACACCACCTTAGAGTTTAAGTCGGTGGTACGTCGTTTATACAAAGCACGCCCCGGTTTAACTCTCTCCTCTGATTTTATTGTGGGCTTCCCCGGTGAAACCGAGGAGGATTTCGAGAACACCATGAAGTTAATCGAAGAGCTAAACTTCGATAACTCTTTCTCCTTTATCTATTCACGCCGTCCTGGTACGCCGGCAGCAGATTTGCATGATGACACGCCTTATGAAGTGAAGCTACGACGTCTACAACGCCTACAAACACAAATCAACAAGCAAGCCAGAGCGATTAGTGAGGCTATGTTAGGTACCGTACAAAAGGTCCTAGTTGATGGTCGTTCGCGTCGTGATAGCAATGAACTAACCGGTCGCACGGAAAATAACCGCCTGGTTACCTTCACTGGCTCTGAGCGCTTAATGGGTCAACTAGTCGATATTCGTATCACTGAGACCTTCACTAACTCTTTACGAGGTGAGATTGTCACCACGGAGACTGTCGCTTAATGAGCAATAAACGCAAGCTACCCCAAGTGATCCATCTAGAGGGGGACAATACCCAACTGGCTAATTTATGTGGCCCTCTAGATGAAAATCTAGAGCAAATTGCCCAAGCTTGGGGAGTGCAAATTGGTCGCCACGGTGCCAGAATTACGGTTGAAGGTGATAACTCGGAGGAAGCCATCCATGCCTTGATGGTTTTTCACCGTCGCGCTCGCCACCTGGAATTGAGTATTGATGATATTCAACTAGGGATTGTGGAACTAAAAGCACAACAGGAAGATCTGCAAAAAACCACCACTAAAAACAGTAACCCAGCGACACAACCCGCCACTAATCGTCCAAGCGGTGATTCAAAGAAAACCTTTACTACCAACTATGGTTTTCAAACGCCTGCTGAGCAACTCAAAGCTTATAAAGAATTAGCTCAACAAGCCACAGAAGATGCCATTGACTTGGATGAAGCACACCCTAACTTCAACTTACGCGTGCGTCGCCATGATTTACGCCCGCGCACGCCACGCCAACGTCAGTATCTGGAGCAAATCCTTAGTAGTGATATCACCTTTGGTGTGGGTCCGGCCGGTACCGGTAAAACCTGGTTGGCCGTGGCTTGTGCCATTGACGCCCTGGAACGAGATAATGTGCAACGCATTATCCTGACTCGACCCGCCGTTGAAGCCGGCGAACGTCTTGGCTTCTTGCCGGGCGATTTGGCGCAAAAGGTCGATCCCTACCTGCGCCCACTGTATGATGCGCTCTACGATTTAATGGGGTTTGAGAAAGTCCAAAAACTCTTCGAAAAACAGACTATCGAAATTGCGCCACTAGCTTATATGCGCGGACGCACGCTCAATCACGCCTTTGTGATCCTTGATGAGGCCCAAAACACCACCCCAGAACAGATGAAAATGTTCCTAACCCGCATTGGCTTTGGTAGTAAGGCTGTGATTACCGGCGACCCTTCACAAGTGGATTTACCTAAAGGCCAGTTCAGTGGTTTAATGCATTCTCTCAATGTACTCAAACAAGTCGATGCCATTAAAAGCACGTTTTTTACTAGCAAAGATGTCGTACGACATCCCTTGGTCGCTCGTATTATTGAAGCCTATGAAGCTGCTGAAGGCGATAGATAAACACCTCTCTGATAAGAAGCGATATGAATAGCAATGACCTTTTTAAAACCGATCAATTAAATTTCATTTTACAAAATGAAGCAGTAGAACATTTTTTGAATAATGAGTTGAGCGAACAACATCTACATCAAGTCGTTTTAAACAGTTTGGAAAAGGTCATCACCTTTTATGACAATGACTTTAGCGCAGTTGAAATCACCTTGCGCATAGTTGATACTGAAGAAGCTCAGGAATTAAATCATCAATACCGTCAAAAAGACTATGCCACCAATGTCCTAACCTTTGAGTATGGCATAGATACAACAAATACCCTTAGAGCGGATATCGTAATTTGTGCGCCTGTAGTACAAAAAGAAGCACTGGAACAAGCCAAAATTTTTAGCGACCATTTTACGCATTTGCTTGTACACGGCACATTACACGCGCTTGGCTTTGACCACGACAGCGATGATGAGGCACAGGAGATGGAAGCGTTAGAAATTGAAATCCTCGCTCAATTTCAAATAAAAAACCCCTATCTTTAGCCTTTTCTCTAATATTTAACCCAAACTGGGTAAAATATAGAGTATTCTTAACTTTTACAACTCACGACGTCAGAGATGTCAACAGATTCTATTCCACCCTCACCTACTGATGAAGGCAACAGGCCCTCAACACTTAAAGGCCTGCTTAAGCGCATTTCTCCATTGAGACGCTTTTCTAATTACTTGGGTAAGTCCGAGCCTGAGGATCGTCAAGAATTGCGCGAAGTCCTACAAACAGCCCACGCCAAAGAAATCCTTGACGATGAGTCATACAGCATAATCGCCGGCACGATGTCATTTTCCGACAAATCAGCCGATGACATTCAAATTTCCCGCTCTAAAATGGACCTTATCAATATCGAATGGCCCATCGAAGAAATTATCGATTATGTTATTGACACCGCTCATTCGCGTTTTCCGGTTTACGAGGGTGAGCGCGACAACATTATCGGTCTTTTATTAGCTAAGGACTTGTTGCGGATTATTATCCAACCGGATATCAATATCAAGCAGCTTCTTAGACCTGCGCATTTTGTGCCGGAGACTAAACGCTTAAATCAGCTCCTCAAAGAATTTAAAGAAACTCGCAGTCATTTAGCGTTGGTTATTGATGAGTACGGCAGTATTACCGGACTAGTCACCATGGAAGATATCCTGGAAGAAATTGTCGGGGACATCGAAGACGAATATGACGAAGAAACCGAACAGACTATTTTCCCTGAGTCTGATGTGGCGTGGCGTATCATGGCTTTAACTCCCATTGAAGACCTTAACGAAGCGTTGGGATCTCAGATTCCTGAGGATGAGCATGACACCATCGGTGGTTGGTTAGCATCTGAGTTAGATCATATTCCCAAACGTGGCGACAGCTTCAAATACGCGGATTTAAGATTTTATGTCTTGCGAGCAGATGAAAAGCGCGCGTTGTGGTTACATGTTCGGCGTAGTCCTGTCGCTACCGAAACTCAAAAGGACAACGGCGACAAATAGCAGCGATGAGAGTCTCAAATGATTAACTGGATAATTGCTTTAATTTTAGGCCTAATACACTCCCTAAGCTTTTATCAAGGGGTGTTGCCTGCCTGGTCTCATGCTCCTATCCAGATGCTGAGTTTTGCTGCCTTATTTTATTTGATTTTACGCTCAAGATCAGTAAAACAGGCTTTTTTTAAAACCTATTTATTTGGTATCAGCAGCTTTTGTTCTAGCCTCTATTGGTTGTATATCAGTATGCATGTCTACGGCCATATGCCGTCAGTCATGGCGGTTTTGGCCGTTTTTCTGTTCTCACTTTATCTCGCTTTATATTATGGTCTGGCTGCGCTGATAAGCGGTAAAATCGTGTGCCTGTTCAGACGGGACAATACCAACAGCGATGATATTAAAAATGGCAAAACCATCGGTCGTCTTGCCTCCAAGCCTTACAGCTTCTGGCTCACTCCATTTGTCTGGGCAGCTGCCATCACTTTAGCCGAATTAGCCAGAGGGTATGTATTGACCGGTTTTCCCTGGAATGCCATCGCTTACAGCTATGTCGACACCGTGTATAGTGCCTGGGCTCCTGTGGGAGGTATGTACACGGTAGTCTTCGTGGTCAGCTTTAGTAGTGCCTTATTAGCACAAATAGTACATTACCAAGAAACTGCCTTAAAACTACGCTCTGCCCTACAGTTCGCGGTCGTACTAACTATCAGCTGGGGCATCAGTCTCATTCAGTGGTGGCAACCTCATGGCGATCCTATTTCGGTACGATTAATACAAAGCAATATCCCCATGGATCAAAAATTTGATCCCCAGTTAGGTCTGGACCGTCTCTATGATCAATTTCTCTTAGCCCAATTACCGGCATCGGATCCAGCTCGACCACCATCGGTGACTATCTTTCCTGAAACCAGTATTCCGGTATTTCAACATCAGCTCGATGCGCTAATATGGTCTGATATCATCGGCATGAGCTCTAAAACCAACTCGACCTTTTTGATTGGCACGCCACTCTATTTGCCGGAAGATGGCACGAACTTCCGTATCACTAATAGCGTCATTGCTGTTAACGCTTATACAGATGCTCATGACATCATCAATGGCCAGGGTTTAGATGTTTATAATAAGCGCCATCTAGTGCCTTTCGGTGAATTCATACCATATGGCTTCAACTGGTTTGTCAACATGATGCAAATTCCGCTGGGCAACTTTGATCGGGGTCGTGATAATCAGCAATTAATGGAAATTGAAGATCAGTATTTTGCACCTAATATTTGCTATGAGGATTTATTTGGCGAAGAGTTACTGTCACAATTATTTCCACGTAATCCCGAAACACCAGGGGCCAGTATCTTATTTAACATCAGTAATCTCGCCTGGTTTGGCAATACGATTGCCTTAAATCAACACCTGGAAATTTCGCGCATGCGCTCACTAGAGACGGCAAGACCGATGATCCGCTCCACCAACACCGGCTCAACCGCAGCCATAGATGCTGATGGCCAAGTAATTGCAGCCTTGCCCTCGGTACAAGCCGGTTTTCTCGATGCTTATGTACAAGGCACCCAAGGACTTACCTGGTATGCTTATGTGGGAAACTTACCAATCTTTATATTTTCTCTAGTGCTCTTGGGTTTAAGCTGGTTCCGTCGTCCCGGCGCTATTGAGATTAAAAGATAAGTGTCTGCAGCTACTTGCCAGCTATTCGAACGGTTAATATCGACGCTTAACAAGCTCTTTATTTCAGTCTTCGTTGCCATCGCAAGCTGCAAGAGTGCCAAAAAGACCACAAATACCACATTTAAATGACAATCTTTTGACAATAGCTTGACACATTCTTATTTATACTTTAATATTATATTCTTTATGCTACAGCCTAATTAGTAGATAGATTTTGGGGGTATAGCTCAGCTGGGAGAGCGCTTGCATGGCATGCAAGAGGTCAGCGGT
>JAUNUJ010000012.1 GCA_030538235.1 Alcaligenaceae bacterium | reverse complement strand
CCAAGGCGCTACATGGTCAGCAAATGGGCCAAGGCATGCAGCAAGGTCAAGGTCGTGGCATGGGGCAAGGGCAAGGCATGAACCAAGGTCAGGGCCGTAACATGGGCCAAGGCCAAGGTATGAATAATATGCCGACCTTTGCAGACTTTGACCTGAACAGCGATGGCAAAATCAGCGAAGCCGAGTTTACTGAAGCACGCACTGCACGTATTAGCCAACGCGCCACCGATGGTGGTCAAATGCGCGGCCTTGCCGATGCCCTCTCGTTTGCCGAGATCGACACCAATAGCGACGGCTCAATCTCTCCAGAAGAGTTTGCCGCAGCCAAGGCGCTACATGGTCAGCAAATGGGCCAAGGCATGCAGCAAGGTCAAGGTCGCGGCATGGGGCAAGGGCAAGGCATGAACCAAGGTAAAGGACGCGGTATGGGCCAATAACCTTAAGTGACTCAGCCTTCAATGAGTGTTATGCAGACAAAGCGTAGAAATTACTCTGCGCTTGGTCAAACTCATACTTGTGTGCAATGCGCACCAAGCATCCATAACCAAGCTTGATAAAGTACCGCTCTGCAAAGGGAAAAACGGCACTGTGGGCAATTCTCATAAATCATGTATAATCGCCGGCTTGCACTAGTAGCTCAGCTGGACAGAGTACCGCCCTCCGAAGGCCTGCCTCGCCTAAGTATCTCAAAATACCTCTCGTTACATAAACCGACTTCTTCTTATATATCAACGCATTAGCTCTGTATTTATCAGTTTGAGTATAAAGCACCTTTATGCATTATAAGGCGCTTTAGGCTGGTCATGATTCAACTTGGTCACAACTGACTGGCGCTAATACGAGCCGTTTTTGACTACCGCCTAATTTTTCAGCATACTGCTGAGAGACTTTTCTAGGGCGAATTCCATGGCTGGCACCTACACCACCGTCGCAATCAAAAACTTAGTACCTCACCCGGGCATTGGTCGAATATTAACCAAGTCTATTGCGGCCTATGAGTCAAAAAACTACTCTCTTTTTAGCGATGAAATGCTGCTTCTCATGCAAAAAAGTATGCCCATTCATGTCGTCAGAACAGCTCCTAAAGAGTTGTTATTTTTTTCTGGATGGGAGTTACTCAGCGAATTAAGAAGCCGAAATATTGCAACGGCCTGGGCTGTTATACATGACCAGAAGCCCGATGAAATTGTGCTCTGGGCATTGCAGTATGAACTCAGTAAATCCATTTATACACACAATGAAGACAGCCAAAAGCATAGGCATTTTTACGAGTTACTGGATCTCAACAAGCCGCTCTGGAGGAGAATATTTACAGACCCTAAACCCCGGACAGCTGTTTCAGCTTTACAACGACTCTGCAATTTAACACGCGGATATGCGCGTAAATTTGATAACAAACAGCCATCTAAAAAGCCTGTAATTAGCCCTCTCGAACTTTTATTAGCAGATCCAGCTGCTCAGAAGGCAGGCAATGATTAATCGTTTTTTCACGATCGAGCATGAAAAAAGCGTGCTGGATGTGCTGGAGTTACGTGCGGCTCAACTAACGCTAAACTTTCTAAGCTCAAGCTGTGACGAGGATATTAAAAGCAGTGTGCGCGAGCATTATTTAAATAAAATTGACGCATCTCTGCCACTGACAACAGATCAAGTGCTGCTTGATCCCGTCTTATTCATGAGAGCTCTCAAAGTGACTCATTTTCGGCAGCTTGATGGTAATCACCCCATTTTTAATAGCAGTTGGCAGTAGAATTATTTAATTTATGTTGATGTAATTTTTGCCTCGGTGTGATGCCACCTAATGCCATGTTGGGGCGTTCGTTATTGTAAGTCCAGAGCCAAGCAGTCGCTCCGTGCTGAACTTCTTCAAGACTGTCGAAGAGATTCTGGGTTAACCAGTCATAACGTACCGTCCGATTATAGCGCTCGACATACGCGTTTTGTTGTGGATTACCGGGCTGAGTGTGAATCAACGTGATATGCCGCTTAGCTGCCCACTCTAGGAGTGTTTTACTAATGTATTCCGGCCCATTATCACACCTTAAGCACGCAGGCTTGCCTCGCCACTCGATGATTTGATCCAGCACTCTCGTGACTCGCTCTGCAGGCAAAGAGAAGTCCACCTCTATGCCCAAACCCTCACGGTTAAAGTCATCAATCACGTTAAAGAGACGCAAGCAGCGACCGTCAGCCAGCTGGTCATGCATAAAATCCATCGACCACACTTGGTTGATCGCAGTAGTTGTACCGTCTACCAATACCTATATTGCATAGGATTATATAGAATTGCATAAGCCCCATAAGATATTGATTTTATGGGGTTTTTTGTTTTATCTGCATTGCATAGGGTTGCATGAATATATTTGTATAGACAGTATTCGTATAGTACTTTTCATATAGATATATCACTTTGGATAAAGAGATATATCTTTTTGTTAACACTATCTTATTACTCGCTAAACAATGAAATTAAAAGAAGCCCAAGTACGTAACGCCAAACCCCAAGATAAACAATACCAACTTACCGATGGCGGAAACCTGTTTTTAGTTGTAGCGCCAAACGGTGGTAAATATTGGCGTTTTTTTTATCGATTCAATGGCAAAGGTAAAACACTCGCTTTAGGTGTCTATCCTCAAGTTAGTTTAAAAGAAGCAAGGACAAAACATCTTGAAGCAAAGCTCATGCTGGCTGACGGTAAATGTCCTAGCACTGAAAAGCAAAGAGCTAAAAAACTTAGGCGTGATGAATGTCACAGAAATTACATCACTACATGTTCTTTCTGTTGTCCGTTCAATTGAACGTCGAGGCTCTTTAGATATGGCCGATCAAGCACTAGGTATAATGAATCGGATATTTATTTATGCCAATGTCACAGGGCGTTCAAAATCCAATCCTGCTTACGGATTAAGAGCTTATTTAGCCCCCAGAACTACAGCCGTTCAACACCATCGTCACGTTTCAAAAGAACAATTACCTGAACTACTCTATTTAATTGATAGTTATGGTGGCCGCATTGAAACTATCATTGCCACGAAATTAATATTACTAACTTTTGTGCGAAGTAGCGAATTACGCAATGGCCGATGGGAACAAATAAAATGGGAAGAAAGAGAATGGCACATACCCAGCCAACAAATGAAAGGTAGGCTAATAGATAAATCATCCGGTCAAACTCATATTGTTCCGTTGTCTACGCAATCCATTGCCCTTTTAAAAGATTTATACTCTCATACAGGCAGAGGTGCGTTGATGTTCCCAAGTACCAAGGGTGAAGGAAAAGTAATGAGTGACGGCACGATAAATAAGCTGCTGAAAAGTATTGGTTTTCACACAGAACAAACAACTCACGGCTTCAGAGGGTTAGCGAGTACGCTACTTAACGAATCCGGACTTTTTAATGACGATGCGATTGAACGACAATTAAGCCACAAAGATCGCAATAAGATACGGCGTGCATATAACCATGCCAAATATTTAGACGAACGCCATGAGTTAATGCAATGGTGGGGAGATTTCCTGCAAAGCCAAGGCTTGAGTACATCAAGCAGTCAATAACAAACCCAAAAGAACAAACCACCGATTAAAACCGGTGGTTTTTTTATGCGGATTTACTTATGAAAAAACTACTAGTGTGTTTCATCGTGGTGCTATTAACTGGTTGCGCCAGTCAAGGAATGAACCGCAAATCAAGCAATATTAGTTTTAGAGTGCCTTTATTTGATAACTCAAGGCTTTATACAAATTTATCAACCTATAAAAACTCTAACGGTGATTATCAAGTGAAGGGTTCATCATCTATTAATTTAGGCAAATATGGCAGAAACATAAATGCCCGGTTAAATTGGTAAACGCTGGAGACTTTAAAACATGAAACTACAATTTAACGGCCGTTTTTTAAGTCAAGTGATTACTAATCATAGCCAAGGTAAATGGGGAGAAATTAGTCTCTATAAGACTAATGACGATTTATATATTGCTCAGTACATTATGGAAACGTCCATCAAAGGCTACAAAGACGAGGTTTTTTGTTGTATTTGCAAAAAGGCAAAGGACATTAAAAACTTCTTTGATGAATTTAATATTAACAACGAGTTAACTGACGAATTGTACAAAACCGCGGGGTTAACGTTTGGAGAAGAAATTGAGTTTGCATAACAACTTTCATGACCTGCCGGCAGAAGGTGAAAAAATTGATTTCAATACTGCCGTTTATTTACTCAATGATGATTTATCTTTAAGCAAATTATCATTAACAGATTTTATTGATAAACACAAAGAAATCTCTAACACACCCTTTGGCATCCAAGACAAATACTTTACTGAAGGAAGCCAAATAAAGCACTGGTTCTTTGGTAAAGAACTGCTGATTCATGAATATGACTCAGTAAAAGATGCTGAAAACGCTTTAAAGGTTTTTCACTTACACTCAATCAATGCAAGTGACACTGCCCCCCTCTTTTTTTACTCAGTCGATGAAGCAGAAAAAGCCATCACTGAAATGTACACCGAAGAAGAAATTAGTGAACGACTAGAACTAGAACGATAGCCTGATACTTTAATCAGGCTTTTTTTATAGCTAACTAAGGAATATTTTGATGAGCAACATTAGAAAACTAGAAAGTTTAAATAAAGAAGAGGCATTAGATGCACTGCAAAATGCCTATGGTATTTATGCACGTGACGTTTATAAAGGCCTCAGCGAGGAACTCAGGGCTGATAAAGATATCACGTTAAGTGCTGTCCAAAAATCAGGCTGGTCACTGGAATATAGTAGTGAAGCATTACGTGATGATAAAGAAGTTGTGATAGTTGCTGTGAGTAAACAAGGTGAAGCCTTAATACACGCTAGTGACAGATTAAAGGCAGATAAAGAAGTGGTTAAAACAGCAGTTAATAGAAACGGCCACGCATTGGAACATGCAAGTGAAGACCTCCGGGCTGATAAAGGCATCGTTTTACTCGCAGTTCAACAAAATCCGCTAGCTCTTGAATATGCAGATAAAGAATTACGTACTGAGGTATTAAGCTCTTCAGTTGCTGACATTGCTCATGAGTTAGACGAAGAATTAGAAAGATGATCTTATTAGACATGATAGACGCTGTGCTGATTTCAGCTAGCGTAGGTTCTTTACACGTCTTCTTTAAATAAGAAGAGTCAGAAACAAGGAAATTTAAATATGAAACAAATCCATTTTATTCTACAAGGTAAAGGAGGCGTTGGTAAATCGTTCATCGCTTCGCTACTCGCTCAATATTTACGTGACCGTAAAAAAGGTCAAGTAGTTTGCTTCGATACTGATCCAGTTAACCCAACACTATCAAGATATAAGCAACTTGATGTACAGACTGTTCCGATTCTTACTGAGCATAAAACAATTGATACCAGCCGTTTTGACAGTTTTATTGAGCAATTAATTGAGCAAGACGGTTTAGCGGTTATCGACAACGGAGCAGCAACATTTGTACCACTACTCGGCTATATCACTGAAATTGATTTATTTAGCATCTTTAAAGACAGCGATATAGAAGTGTTTATTCATGTACCGGTTGTTGGCGGTCAAGCTTTCAATGAAACACTTGCCGGATTTCTACAAATCGGCTCTTTAGGGAAAGATTTTAAACTTGTTGCTTGGTTAAACGAGTTCCAAGGTGAAATTGAACAAGGTAAGTCTTTTAAAGACTTTAAAGCTGTTCAGCATAATGCCTCAAAATTTATCGGTCAAGTAACCCTACAAAACCGTAATCCTGACACTTTCGGCAAAGACATTCGGCGGATGACCGAAGATTCAATCACGTTTAATCAAGTGCTAGAAGATAAGAGTTACACACTTATTCCAAAGCAGCGACTTAAACAAGTACGTGATGACGTATACAGGCAATTGGATGTAATCTTTCCACCGGCCAAAGTCATTGAAATGAATAACAACCAAACCGCCAAAGCATAAAGCCTAGGCGGTTTTTTTATGGAGTTTTTATCATGAAACGACACGTATTAAAAGCTTTATCAGCAATCGGTTTAACCTTGGCCGTTGCACCAGCAGCTCATGCATTAAGCGGTGATACTAAGTTGGCGTGTGAAGCGGTACTTTGTTTAAGCAGTGGCACAAGGCCGAGTGAATGTAGCCCATCGCTTGCGAAGTACTTTGGAATCACCGATCCAAGACCACACAAAATGATTACTAAGCGTCTTAACTTTTTAAACTTGTGTCCTACGTCACACGAATCACCAGAAATGAAGGCGCTGGTGTCTGCAATATCGCAAGGCGCTGGCCGTTGTGATGCACAGTTTTTAAATCAATCCAATAAAAAAACAATTACGTATCAAGAGCGTGAATACGTCTACGAAGATGGTAACTACAAATGGGAATGGCTGACCAAGCAAAAAGAAGTCATTTCTTCACAAGCACCCAACTATTGTTCTGTATATGAAAATCATGAGTTTACAGACTTAACAACAGCTAAGTATGTAGGTGAAGAGATTCGAGGGGGTCACTGGGTAACCCCTGAAAACTATGACCGAGCCTTACAAGAGTACGAAGATAAGAAGCCATACCGACAAAACCAAATTCGAGTATTAAATTATGACCGAAGATTCTGAAGTAAAAGAAGTCAAAGTCTCAGATGATGCTAATAACTATCAAATGATAGTTGATGAAATCATTAATTCTTATTTTCATATTACGAAAACCAAGCTAACACCAGATGACCCAACAGTGGGAATGTTGCTGGCTCAAAGAATCAATCTTGATAATGAAATCAGTAAATTATCAAAAGATATTGATAAAAAAGTTACTAAGCAAATCAATCGACTGGATGCTCACTTGACAACGATATCAACAAATATCGATACGCATGTTGAACAACATTATGAGCGACTAAAAACTATTTTTGAGGAAGTAGAAACTCAAACGGTTGGCCGTTTAACTGAGATTGATAAACGATATCAAGACGCTGTGACGTTAGCTACAGAGCTAAAACATCAGCGCCAAAGCTTATTAACTGAGTTAGATAACCGACATCATAAAAGCATCATCACATTTGGCAAAGACGTTAATGACAAGCTCGATGAGGCCATGAAAAGCAACTTAAAGTACACACTATTTACAGCGGTTGGACTATCAGTAAGTAGCGTACTAACTTTAATTTTATTAATCAGTTTAATAATGAAATGAGGTGATATGACTAGATGAAAAACAAATACAAATTAATTAGCCTAACTGTCTTAGCAATCACTTGCCAAACTGCCATGGCAGCAACACCAGCTGAAAAGCAGCCAATTTTGTTTAATGATTTAGCAACTAAATGCGCTGCTCATGTTGATAGTTCAACCCTGCAAGCGATTGTTCGCACAGAGTCAAGCTTCAATCCCTTTGCGATTGGTGTTGTACGTGACAGCGTGAAGCAGCCTACCACCTTTGCCGAGGCCGTTAAAACCGCTAAAGAATTACACGAAAAAGGTAAAAACTTCAGTATGGGCTTAGCTCAAATCAACCGATACAACCTTGAAAAATACGGACTAGATTATGAGTCGGTCTTTGATGTATGTAAAAACTTAAAAGTTGGCGCTGATATATTGGCTGAATGTTACGGCCGTGCACCCGGTAAAAAAGGACAAGAAGCTTTGCAAGAAGCATTGAGTTGCTATTACTCAGGTAATTTTCGCACCGGCTTTGGCAATGATTTAAAAGGTTTACCTTCATACGTTGAACGGATTTTAAACGCCGCAAAACGTAACCATCCAGATCAGGAAATTAAAACTTTCACTGAAAAACCATCAACCAAGCAAGCAGTAACAACTGTTCCTGCGATTGATGCAGATGCTAAACCAGTTAAGGTTAGCGTCAGAGCATCCACAACTAATAGGAGTAATCAAAAACCAGTAGCAATAAAAGAAGCAAACACTAACAACAAACAAGTAAACAATTCGCCACGGCCAGCATGGGATGCCTTTAGTGAGTGGTGATTTTTAATTTCTTTTTTTTGTAGACGCCTTGGACTTTCCGGGCGGTTTTTTATGGAGTTAATAAATGGTCAAAATAACTAACAAATCATTATCTGATTTAGCGGTTTATGCAGTTGGTTTATTATTTATGTTTTTTTCAACAAGTACCCTAGCACAAGTTGCTCCGGGTGGTGGACTTTTTGCCGGCAACATTGAATCGGTTGGTGATCAGGTCAAAACAACCATTATCTGGGTAACTTTCACGATGGCGCTAATCTATATTGTTTGGCAAGTCGTTGAGGTTATTTTTGATAGAAAAACATGGTCAGACATTATTGCTAAATGCTTAGTCGCCGTAGCTTTAGGTGCAGCACCAGCAGCAGTCTTAGCACTATGGGATTTGGGTCAAAGTATTAGTTTAAATTAATTAACCATCATAATGAAACGGCAGGTTAAATACTTGCCGTTATTTTTTAGGAGTAATGATGAGTAAGCCGGTTGTTTATTCAAATTACGGCGCACTGGCACGACCGGCTATGTTTTTCGGAGTGCCTGTATCTGCTTTTGGAATTGTATTTATTGCATCAACCATTCTGACGTTGTTAGGATTTTTACTATTTGGCGGTAAAGGGTTATTAATTTTATTACTACCTGTACCCATTCTTCTACTCTTCAGAACATTATGCGCTAATGACGACCAAGCGCTATCTGTGATTGGCTTTGAAATAATGTGTTTTTTTAGAAAACGCAACGGTAAATTTTTCAATAAAACATTTACGATTGCCGCTGATAAAAAAGAAAATCTACAAGACTATGTTGGATTTTTTCGCCGACATCATAAAAAACAAGAAAGGACATCATGATTGCTATTGATTTACTGAAAAACATTTTTAAAACGATGCCTTCGCACGCTGAGTTTTTACCAAGTCTTTCACAGCATGTAACGAATGAGATCGTTCATTATGAAAAGGGCTATTTTGGTTTTACGATTCAGTTAGAAGGTATTCCGTTTGAGTCAGAGTCTGACGAGTATTTACAAGCTCAGTTTGAAACATTAGCACTTAGTTTTGCTTCATTCGGTAAAACGTTAGGGGACAGATTAGCTATTTGGACGCACTTACAGCGTCGTAAGCGCAGCTTTGAGCGAAACTTTGAGTTTGATAATATCTTTGCAGAAGAGTTTGCTGACAAATATATCAGTCGTTTTACTAAAAACAAATTCTTCAAAAATACGTTTTATATTAGCTTTGTCATTAAATACGATGATTATGATGACGGACTTAAAGAAGCTGCTGATTTATTAAATTCAGCGTTATCAATCTTTCAACCATACGATCCAAGAGCGCTCAGTGTTTATAAAAATGAAAACGGCATCTTGTTTAGCGAGTTGTATGAGTTTTTAGGTACGTTAATTAACTATGAGCAAAAAGCGATACCGCTATCGTCTGAGCCTGCACATCAAATGTTAGGCACAAGTGATCTGCATTTTGGTTCTAACGTCTTTGAAATTCGAGGAGATAATGAAACGGTATTCGGTTCAGCACTTAGCTTAAAAGCGTTTGGCCGATCTACACCGGGTACTTTTACACAAATTCTTGATTTGCCGTTTGAGTTTACATTAAGTCAATCTTTTCAATTTATTCGTAACGCTATGATGATGGAGAAAATTGATCGACAATTAAATAACTTGGCCGGCGTGGGTGACCAAGCCATTCATCAACAAGAGGAACTACGTGAAGCACAAGGTGGCTTAATGGCCGGTGAACACATGTTTGGAAACTATCACTTCTCATTAATTGTTTACGGTGATAGCGTCAAAGATGCTGATAATTTTGCAAATATGGTAGCGGCTAGGTTTATTAATACAGCCGGTTTTTTCTTAACCAGAGCAACTAACTATCAACCGATAGTTTATTATGCGCAAATTCCGGGGTCACGACATAAACCACGTCAGACACCTAAAAGCACGGTTAATCTTGCTTGTGCTTTTGGGATGCACGATTACTCACACGGTAAAACCACAGGTAATCCGATTGGTGATGGGTCTGCTTTGATTCCATTGATGACGGTTTCTGACACAATCTATGACTTCAACTTTCACTTTAGTAATCCGAAAGAAGATAACACTGGTGATAAGATTGCTGGGCATACATTGATTTTAGGAGCTACCGGTACAGGTAAAACCACGCTGGAAACGTCTTTATTAACGTTTGCATTGCGTTTTAAACCGTATCTCTTTGTCTTAGATCTCGATGAAGGGATGCACATTTATCTAAAAGCAATTGGTGGTGATTACTTCGTACTTCAAAATGGTGATCCGACTGGTCTGAATCCTTTTCAATTACCTGATAATCCATCTAACCGAGAGTTTTTATATAAACTAGTTGGTGTTTGCGGTAAAAATGATGCTGGTACTGTATCTGCTGATGAAGAAAAGCAAATTAAACAAGCGGTTGATACGCTTTTTAATTTAGACATCGTGTATCGTAACTTTAGCACCTTGCTTGAAAGCATACCTTTTAGCACAGCTGATAACAGCTTACGTGCAAGGCTATCAAAGTGGTGCAACACGGAAGGCGGTAGATATGGCTGGTGTTTAGATAATAAAGAAAACCTGTTTAACCCGGATGAGTTTTACCGTGTTGGTTTTGATTTAACAGATATTCTTCAAGATAATTACCCACCGACTGAGCCGGTCATGATGTATCTCTTCCATCTAAGAAACATCATGATGGATAGAGTAGCTGAAGAGGATGGCATCCTCTGCACCGTCATTGAGGAATTTTGGTGGCCACTCAAGTTTGAGGCAACAAAAGAGCTGATTTTAAAAGCACTTAAAACTGACCGTAAACTGGGCGGTTGGGTTGTACTAACTTCTCAATCTCCCGAGGATGCCATTAATAGTGACATTTTTCCGGCCATTATCCAACAAACACCAACTAAAGTGTTTTTACCAAACCCCGATGCGAAGTATGAAGGCAGTTACCAACTGACCGGCATGACTCCAAAGGAACATCAGGAACTAGTCAAACTTTCGCTCGAAAGTCGTACTTTTCTTGTGAAGCAAAGTCGTCAGTCAGCATTTGCAAAAATGGATCTGTACGGTTTTCAGGATGAAATGGCGGTTCTGTCGGGTTCAAGTAATAACACTGAAATACTGCGACAACTGTTAAGTGATCAAAAATTTGCTTCCGCTGATGAGTGGTATCCAATCTTTAAAGAACGGATAAGAGCAGCAAGACAAGCGAAGCGTTTAACTTAAAAGAATAAGCGCTACTTTTTACGAAGTGGCGCTTTTTCTTTTTACCTATTAAAAACAAGTCATATTAATGCCCTATTTATCAAATAAAACCCGAACATTTCTTAACCGAGTTAAAGTAAAAGAAATGCTAAAACCAAACGATTTTGATGAATCAGCTGTTTTTTTACTCAAAGACAGGAGTCATCAATTTAGTATTGATATTGAAACTGTTTTATCTTGCCTTAACTTTGCTGAAGCGCATGGCGTTGTTCCTCCCTTGTCTAGGCATTGGTGGCAACAAGTTAAAAAAAGAGGTAGAACTGATTAATTTTAAGGAGTAATTATGAGTAAAAAGATAGAAGGCAAAGAAACTTCAAAAGAGGTAAAAGAATTTGTTGAAAAATTAGCTCGTGGCGAGATTGAGCCTTTACATCCAGATGCTGAGCCACCTGTGTTTATTACAGAAGAAATGGAAGCTGAGGCGCTAGCTCGTGGTGACACTAATTTTACTGAACCACCGATATTTATTACAAGAGTGAAGAAGGAGTAATTATGAGCCTCACCGTTGATGAGGTAAAAGAGTATATTAGTGAGTACGTAAAACATTATCCAGTAGCTCGTTACTTAAATTTCAAAGTTAGAGACTCTGTAAACGAATTATATGGTGAAGAACTTGGTCAATACTATCAGGACGCTAAAGCTGGTTATAAAGTATATAAAACTGAAATAGATGGCCTCTTTGGACGAATTGATATTGTAGCTAACCGCACTCAGAACTTAGATGAATTACATAAATCACTAAATCATGAAATTCTTGGCCATTTCGGACTTAATACTTTTACCCCAAGTGAAAAAAAATTAATACTTGATAGCATCATTTCTCATAAAACAGAATTATCCAATTTATGGGAATACGTTGAAAAACATTATGCAAATGAACCTCTTTACCTTAAGGCTGAAGAGGTTTTTTGTTTGGTAGCAGAAGAAGTAGCCCCTGCCTTACATCGAGGCAAAGCAAAACATGAGTTTTCGTTAAACCCTTTAACGATTGAAAAATTACAAGATATCGTCTTATCTGTTGCTGAAGGAATAGCTTATCAAGTCCGATTTCAGCAAACCTTTTTACATCAGGATGTGACACATCTGCAATATCAACTAGAACAAGCAAGGAATCAATTCTCAGAAATAGAAAATGAGATTGAAGATGATTTAGAGCGTTGATAAAAAATATCAATTCAATAATTACCGCCCAACTAGGCGGTTTTTTTATGGAGTTTTCATCATGAAAATCTTAAAAAACACATGCATTTCTTTTAGTATCCTTTGTGCAGCAGTAAGCACTTCTTATGCTCAGGGTATTCCCACAATTGATGCGACTGCAATTGCAAAATATGTAGAACAAATCGCCCAAATGAAAACACAAATTGAAAATCAGGTTTCTCAAATTACAGAGCTTAAAAATCAAGTAACTGCCCTTACCTCAGTAGACGGGTTAAAAAACGCTGCCAAGGATTTGACGCTTGATAACGTACCTGCAGAATGGCAAGACATCTATAAAGATATTGATGCATTAAGCCAAGCTGACATTGATAGTCTTTTATCACATAAAAACTATGAAGCTAATAACAGTCAAAAAATCTTAGTTAACTATACAAATTCGCTTGAAAAGGCATTTGCAGAAACAACTGAGCGCTTTAATCGCTTGAATAGTTTACAGAGTCGTTTACAGACAGCAAAAAACGTAAAAGAAGCGGCGGATATTCAGAATCAGATTGCTACGGAAAGTGCAGCCATTGCAGTTGCTCAAACACAGCTGGATAACATTCACCGGGCGTATGAAGTTCAGAAAGAAATTCATTATGAGCAACAACAAAATGAGAGTTATTGTATTGATGCTGCTAAATTAGGTTGGGATACTAAAGGCAAGTGTAATTAGTTTACATTAGTGGTTTATTAAATTAAATTAAGGGATATTAATAATGAAATTTCTACCATTACTTACGGGTATTATTGCAACAAGCTTGTTTCTAACTGCTTGCGGGAAAAAAGACGAAGTAGAGGTTTTACCCGGTATAACAAAAGATATGATGCCAGCTGAAATGCCCTCAGAAATGCCCCCTATGCCTACCGCAGAAGAGTATGAGAAACAGCAGCTAGAGAGTTATTGTATCGATGCTGCTAAATTAGGTTGGGATACTAAAGGGAAATGTCCAGAACCCGAAAAAGGCAACTAAAGCCATTACATTTTAAGTGAAAATTAATATGGATTTATTCACAGATTTATATAGTTTTATTTTTGATATATTTACGGTTGATTTTCTAAATTTATTAAAAACCAAAGTTGGAGGTGTAATTGAAAAAATTGCACCTCTTTTTTTAATTGGCTTCAGTATTTATGTTTTGCTACTAGGTTTTAACTGGTTAAGAGAGGGAATAGATGAAAACTTAGTTGGTACAGCAAAATCAATGATAGGCTGGCTTCTTTTAATTGCGCTGGCTTTTAATGCTACAAATTATATGATGGTGGTCACAGAATTATATGAACTTCCTGACAAACTTGGTGCAGTTGTTACTGGTGTTGATTTTGAAAATACCTCAACATTTGCAAGTATTAATGACAATGTTAAGCCAACAATTAATAATTTGCGTGAAGCAGCTGACAAATTATACTGGTATAACATGGGGCAAATATTCACTCTAATTGGAGCTGCTCTGATTATTCAAGTATGTTCATTGCTTATATTTATTCTAGTTTTTGCTTTTTACCTAATTGCAAAAGTTTCACTATTATTGACCCTATTTGTAGGACCAATTTTTATTGGGTTTATGCTATATCCAGCAACTCGACAGTATGGAATGAATTGGATAGGACAAATATTAAATTTCACCTTTACAATCGTGCTTTATATAATTGCAAATAGTTTAATTTTACAAGTATCTGAAGAGATATTTCAAAAAACATATGATTTTCTAGGTGACCAAATGGCAGCAGCATCCGCTATTTATGCAGCTCTCGTAGTCTTGGTTTTTACTATCCTCATGTTTTTTGTTATTTTCAACATACCCAGTATAGCTTCCGCCCTGACCGGAGGAGCTAGTGTATCAGCTTCAGGTGGATTACGATTCTTGATGGGTGCGAAGGGAGCAGTTGCTATGAGAGCTTTAAGACGTACCGGTGGTTCAATGTCCAAACGTTAATAAATAAAAAGGATTGAATATGTCATTAAAAGATAATTTTAATATTGATAGTTGGCGGTTATTTCCGTACTGGATTTGTGTCTTTACTTCTCCAGCAGCCATAGCTATGGTGGTCATCGCCATCATTGGTTATGAACTAACACCAGAATTATTCACTATTTCGAATATAGTATCTGCTTTATGTGTTTACTTGATAATGAAGCGATACCCTGTGTTTTCTTATAAAGCGATTATAGTGATTGCGGTTCTATTCACCGCTGGAGTTGCTTTCGAGTTTGCAAAAGTAGCTTATTTAGCTAGTGGAATTGTTCCGGCACTTATTGTGCCGATTCCTATTTTCCTTTTAAGTTATATAGTCAATCGATATGCCTTAAAACCGAAACCAAATTCACCAATACGCCCTGCCGTCTTTTTCTTCTTTTAAACCTTAAGCCCTGATAAATCAGGGCTTTTTTTATGGCTATTTATTTTATGAAAAAATTATTATTAATTTCTTTCGCTAGTTTAATTTTAGCTGGATGTGCAAGTCACACCCCTGCTCCCAAACCCACCGGTTCGCTTTTTAAAATTAATGAACAACCACTAGTTCAACCAACTATTCAGCCAATTCAACTGGAGGTAAGTAATGGCTAAAAAAGAAAAACAAAAAAATCAAACCCCTTTGCAACAAGCAAAAGACTTCATTCAATCCGCCAATGAGTTTGAGAAATCACGAATTCAAAGCATTAAACGGTTTAACAAAATATCATGGTCAATCACCTTCCTCAGTTTGATAGTAACTGTACTGAGTCTTTTTGCTGTGGCGATGATGTCACCACTCAAAACAGTAGAGCCTTTTGTCATACGTGTTGATAACAATACTGGTGCAACCGATATTGTGACGACATTAAAAAATGCTGAAGAATCGTATGGTGAAGTAATTGATAAGTATTGGTTAAATCAATACATCCGCTATCGTGAAAGTTATGACTGGTACACAGTACAAGCAAATTATGATGCAGTCATGTTATTAAGTAATCCAGCAGAGCAAACCGCTATAGCTGGTTTTATGGACAGCGAAGCTGCACCGTACAAAATCTTTAAAGACCGTTACCGAGTCAATGTCAGAGTTTTATCCACTAGTTGGGTTGGCCAAACAGCTCAAGTTCGTTTTGAAAAAACAGTTGTACCGCTAAACAGTCCAAATGATGCCGCTGCTCCAAGTCGCTTCATGGCTACTATCAGTTACGGTTATAACAATGCACCACAAGCTGAAAAAGACCGTTTAATCAATCCACTAGGCTTTCAGGTTGTCCACTACCGAGTTGATCCCGAATCATAATAAGAATGGAAATGAACATGTTGAAAAAAGTTTGCAGCGCCTTAATCGGCGCTTTTTTATTGGCTAATACTGCTAATGCTTTAGTTGTACCGAAAGGGTCGTCACAAGATGGCCGTATTCAGACTGTGACGTATTCTAAAAATAACGTGATTAAAATTACCGCCCAAGTTGGCCAAGCCACACTGATCCAATTTGAAGAAGATGAGCGGCTGGAGGGAGATTCAGCAACTCTCGGTATGGGTGATGCCGAAGGTTGGAATTTAGCCGTTAAGGGTAACAACATTTTATTTAAACCCTTGGTTTATCAGTCTGATACTAACTTAATCGTCACAACAAACAAGCGAACATACATCTTTCAGTTGTCAATTGATAATGATACTAAAACACCTACGTTTGCCTTACGCTTTCACTACCCCGACACCGCTAAAGCCAAAGCGGATGCCGAAAAACAAAAGAACCGCCAAGCACATGATATTTTACAAGGCAACCATAATCGTTTAGATGTGGTTATCACAAATGACAATTACTGGGGCTTCGGTGACAAATCTATCAAGCCAACAGCACTTTATGATGATGGCCGTTTTACTTACTTTGAATATAACAACGGCAGAGAATTACCAACAATTTATAAGGTACTACCTGACGGTACTGAGGCATTGGTTAATAAACACGTTAAAGGTCACACCATTGTTGTACATGAGGTGGCTGAAGAATATGTGATTAGGCTTGGCATGAGCGCACTAGGTATTCAAAACCAAGGGTTTAATGCCGCTGGTAAGTTTAATCAAACCGGAGCAAGCGTTTACGACTCAGTGCGTATTATCAAAGAGGAAGCTAAATAATGAGTATTTTTAAAAAAGGCGGCCAAGCATTAGATAGCGACTTACAGCCTGAAATTGAAATCGAAAGCATGGCAGAGAAAGTCGCTGATAGCGGCGTAGAGCCGGGTGCACCTAATTTACAAACGACTAAAAAATCAAACACTGGTAAATTGTTGACGTACTTAATACTGTTTTTGGCGTTAGTTGGTGTAATCCTTGGCGTATTTATGTTTTTAGGCAACAGTGATGAACCGCTTGTACAACAAGCAGAACAAGCACCGGCTACTGTGAGCAATACAAAGCCTCGGAATTTTGACTTATCATTATCTGATCCTGAGCCATCTACACCAGCGTCTGAACCACGACAGTTTGAACCGAACACTGAAGCACCAGCACAGCAAAACGATATGATGGCTTATGTTCAAGAGCCGGCCGAACCGGTTGAAGACAGATTAATCACTGGGTCAGTGATATTGTCGTTTGATGGTTCATCATCAAGTAGCAGTGGCGGTGAACGACAAGGAAGCGGTTCAGCTGAATACAGTACACCTTTGAGTAATCGTTTACAGCCTACAGTCACCGCTAGCGCTCGTGCTGGCAAACGAAACGATTTAACGTATCTGATGAAAAAAGGCACAAACATTGGTTGTACCTTAGATACAAAAATTGTGACGACACACCCGGGTATTACTCGCTGTTTAGTAAACAAAGATGTGTACTCAGCGGATGGCAAAGTGCTTTTAGTCGAGCGTGGCAGTGAAATCATCGGTGAACAAACGACATCGTTACTTCATGGCCAAGCCAAAGTATTTGTACTTTGGAATACGGTTACAACACCGCACGGCGTAACTTTAGACATTGCCTCCCCTTCTGCCGACTCACTTGGTGCATCAGGTCAAGATGCGCAGGTAGACCGGCACTTCTGGGAACGGTTCGGTGGTGCAATCATGTTAAGTTTAATTGATGACGGCTTAGTGATTGTTGGTGATAAAATCAATGAAAACAATTCCTCAGTCTCTTATGACAGTACATCAGACTCGATTGAAAGCATGGCTGCCGAGGCCTTGAGAAATAGTATTAACATTCCTCCTACTGGCTATGTTAATCAAGGTACGCTATTAAATGTGATGGTGGCTCGTGATGTAGACTTCAGCCCAGTCTATGAGTTAGTCACACCTTATTTTTATTAAAACGAAGGAAAAAATTATGTTAATTGACGCTAGTTTAATTCATAGATTTTCAAAGCTATGTGCAGACAATAATATTGATTCAGTTGATACATTACTCAAACAGTTAACAAATGAAGAGTTTAAGGCAACAGACGAAGGTAAGCAGCTTACCGAGTTGCTGCAAGCTCTAATCACTGTTAAGGATGAATCACCGAAATACAACGTGAATCAATAAGGAATTTTAATGACTCAGGAACAAAGTAAAGAATTAAAAAACGCATTGGCCTTGTCTATCGGCCGTAAATCAGTGGTTGTTGCGCTGATTTTATGGTTTTTCTTAGGTGGTATAGGTGCGCATCGAATGTATTTAGGCAAAGTTGGTAGTGGTATTGTTATGGCTTTGCTGTCAATTTTTGGCTGGCTCACACTTGGTGTTCTTATCGGTTTTTTATTTTTATTCATTGTTTTTATTTGGTGGATTATTGATTTAATCGTCATCATTAAATCTGTCAAATCGCATAACCAAGTCTATGACCAATTAAAAAGTTGATTTTTAATAAGCGTTATTTTTATTAACAGAGACCGTCTAGTTAAAGCTAGGCGGTTTTTTTATGGAGTTAATTATGAGCGTTCGCAGAGAATGGTCTAGGGATGAGGAATTATTCTTAAAAAACAACTTTTCGCACATGAGTATTCATGACATCTGCAAACAACTAGACCGAAAAATCCCATCAGTCACAGATAAAGCCTACAGACTAGGATTAAAAGGTGGCACTTATTCAAAAAAAGAAAAACAGCCAATATCAAAACCAAAGAGAAGTGGTTTTGCGTGGGGTAAAAAAGAAACTGACAATCTGATTAAGTGGTATTCAAGAGCTGGGGCAAAGCGTATTGCTGACAAAACGGAGCGCACTGAGTTAGAGGTCACTCAGAAAGCTAAACAGTTGGGTCTCAACTAAGAATTTAAAAAAATTATTTAATAACCGCCTATTACTAGCGGTTTTTTTATGGGTCAAAAATAAATGAATGAATTTTTACGAAAATTTGGTGCTGAAGATAACCAATCACTTTATCAAAAAATAAAATCTAATCCAGTGACAAAGGATGAATTTGATACGCTGGTTAATCGCAGTCGGGAATACATGGCTGAAGACCCGATTTCAAAACCACGCATGACAAACTCTTCGGTTGTGAAAAACTTTGTCAAAGACAGTAATTTGTGGTCTTCTGACAAAATGACGCTTCTGTTTTTAAACGTTCGTTATGAGTGCGTTGGTTATAAAGAATACAAACCTAACGCTCTAAGTACTGAAAAAATACTATCTGACACACTATTAACTGAAAGTGCAGCTGCTACTATTATGGTAAGACCAGCCCATACAATTAATACTAATCATTTAAATATTGCAGCTAGGGATGGCTCTAATCATTTGGAAGAACAGCATAAAGACTTATCAGATACTTTTTCAAAAGTAGATGTTAGCTTATTGGATTACATTATTGCCGAGCCAAAAAAATCACATTCGCTCACAGAAGGCTTTGTCAATTATGAAACGATTGAGTTAACTAAGCCAAGCTCAAATGAAGTGAATCTACCGAATCAAGGTGAATCACCAATTCTTGAAGGGATGCAAGAGTTTTGTGAGTTTTATGCTGCTAAAGAAATCCAAGGTAAGAACTTTTGGGAGGACAATGAAGAAGTTAAATCATTAGTTAACCTAAGCTATACTTTTTTAAACATAGAACATGCTGGTGTTCTTAAACTAGATGAAATTGGCAATGTACAGAAAATGGAAACTGTTGCTAAAGGAGCGACTGCTAGTTGTACTCTGTATCCTAGTGAAATCTGTAAAGGTCTAGTTAAAGATAGCGCAGAACAATGGGTAATCTTTCATAATCACCCTTCTGGCGATACTAAAGCTTCAGATGCTGATATTAGTTTAACGACACATATTGAAAAAGTATCAAAACTTTTAAACAGACCGCTAATTGAGCACTTTATCATTGCCGGTGAAAACATATTTGAGTTTTCAAAAGACCCTGCTCTTGTCTCGGAACTAACAAAAAATGCTCAGGAAAGTAAAACTATTTATTTAGAACATCAAGAAGAATTAGAGCGTTAGAACGTTCCTTTGAAAAAATTTCAAATGTGATTGAACCAGAGTGGTCTAAACAGTTTTCTAAAACAAAAAAGGACTTGGAACGATAATCACACGCTCCTATCAATATTTCAAACATTAACAACCGCCTATGATTGGCGGTTTTTTTATGGAAATTTATGACTAAAAACGATTTTGCTCGTGATATTACATCACGAAACTTGCTTAAGCGATTAGGCATCACTGAGCGATTAAATCAACCCGGAGTTACTGAGTTAATGATTAACCGCCCTTATGAATGTTTTATTGAAGGCAGTAACGGTATTGAGCGCATTGAAGATGAACGATTAAATCTTAATGAGCTTATCAACTTAGCTAACGTGCTGACTATTTATAACAATAAACACATCACTGCTAAAGAGCCAATGCACAGTGTGACATTACCGGATGGTGAGCGTTGTCACATCATTATTCCCCCAGCCTGTGAAGCCGGCACAGTCGTTTTTAGTTTTAGAAAACCAAGCCTAAACCGTTTTACTATCAATGATTATTTATCGACTGGCCGATTAGCTAATTACCGCATTGCAACTAATCAGCTGAAATCAAGTGATGATATCGTTTTACATGACTATGAAACTCGACTGCTTAAGCTCTTGGAAACCCGAGAGATTGAAGCATTTTTTCAGCTGGCCATTGATAAGAAATTGAATATCTGTTTAGTTGGCGGTACTGGATCAGGTAAAACCACGTTTACGAAATCACTTGCTGATTTAGTCGATAAAAAAACTCGAATTATCACGATTGAAGACACACACGAATTGGATTTACCGAATCATCCAAATCGAGTGCATTTGTTTTACAAAGAACACATCACAGCAAAATCAGTCATTGCGTCTTGTATGCGACTAAAACCAGACCGAATATTCTTAACAGAGTTGCGTGGTGATGAAGCATGGGATTACTTATCTGCACTGAACACCGGACACCCCGGCGGCTTAACGTCAGTACATGCTAATGATGCGATTAGCGTGTATTATCGCATTGCACAATTAGCTAAAGAGTCCGATGCTGGCCGTGGTATGGATTACCAATATATTTTAAATATCGTTAAATCCACAATTGATATTGTCTGCTTTTTTGAAAAAACGGAACTTAAAGAAATCTATTACGATCCATTGTCTAAATACCTCGCATTGCAAGGTAACGCTTAACCCCACTTATAAATTAAATTAATCAAAACCGCCTTGGGTATCCACGGCGGTTTTTTATTGGGAATTCAAAATGAAGAAATATGAATTTGTTGAAGACGACACAATAACAATGACGAATCTAAATCATGTCAACATTTTAAAACGAATTAGAGCAGTAAGAGATATAGATGGCGTTGTTAAAGCTGGTCAGCTAGGCGGATATATACAATCAGAATCAAATTTAAGTCATGAAGATAAGGCGTGGGTCAGCGACTCCGCTACTGTCTTGAATAACGCCAAAGTTGCAGATAACGCTCAAGTCTATGGCAATGCGATTATTGCAAACAACGCTCACGTCTATGGCGAAGCAACAGTATATGATGATGCGAAAATCTACGGCCATGCTGAGGTTTATGGCAAAGCTCAAGTGTTTGATAAAACTAAAATTTATGACAAAGCAAAGATTTTTGGAGACACACACATATTTGAAGCCGCTGTAATTAATGGTCATGCTGAAGTTTATGGCCAAGCTCAAGTGCTAGGATACTCGACTGTCACTGACCAAGCTCAAGTGTTTGATAGAGCTGAAATTTCAGGTAGTGCAAAAATTAAAGACTCTGCACGAGTTTACGAAGATGTACAAGTTAGCGGCAAAGCAACTATTTACGGACAAGCACACGTCTACGGTCAAGCTGAAATATATGACGAAGTTGAAGTGTATGGCCAAGCACACGTACACGGCAAGGCGTGGTTAAGTGAAGACACCAAAGTTTTTGGTGATACCGTCATCAAAGATGACTCTCAAGAAATAGAAGACGATTTAGAAAGATAAAGTTTACTTATGAAAAAACCTGTAAAAATCTTAATAGCGTGGCTCTTCATGAGTCTTTTTGCATTATTAGGGGGGCAGCTTTTAGGTAGCTATTTTTTCAAATCAATTGGAAATGATGCAACACCTGTTGGCTTAACTACCCTCTATCAACTCTCACAACTATCGAATGGAATGATGCTAAAGAGCTTGCAATTTCAGTTTGCGCTCATTATTAGTTTTTTACCATTCCTTTTAGTTACGGTGTTATTACTTATTGCAGCAATAAAAAAACCAAAACGTGAACTGCATGGTTCAGCAAAATTTGCGACAAGTGTTGATATTCAGAACGCTAAATTATTGGATACTAATTATAAAGAGCCTGATATTTTAATTGGCCAATATAAAGGTAAATACCTGCGATGGGGTGGCAAAGAGTTTTGCTCCTTGGCAGCACCTACTAGATCCGGAAAAGGGGTTGGTATCGTCATCCCGAACTGTCTACACTACCGTGATAGTCTCGTGGTATTTGACCCGAAGTTAGAAAACTTTCGGATCACAGCTGGTTACCGCAAAGCGTGCGGCCAAAAAGTTTACTTATTTAACCCCTCCTCCCGTGAATTCAGAAGTCACCGCTGGAATCCACTGACTTATGTATCACGAAATCCTAACGAAACCCATTCGGATCTATCAGAAATTGCTAGCATTCTCTACGCTTCAGCAAATGATTCTGACAAATTCTGGTCGGAAATGGCTCAACAATTATTTATTGGATTGGGTCTGTACTTAATTGAGAAAGAGAAAGAACTAGGTATTACACCAACCATTGTTGAAATCCTCCGTCTTGCTCAGCCTGAAGATATTGAGTTAAAGAAATGGATTGAAGAGGTTGTCATTGATCCAACACTAAGTAAAAACTGTAAAAGTGGACTACTCAGCTACGCACGGAACTCAACAAATACGGCATCAAGTATTTTATCTAGCATGATTGCTCCTTTAGCAATTTTTAATGACCCAGTAGTAGCGGATGTAACCAGTGCGGATGATTTTGATTTAAGAGACATTCGTAAAGAGAAAATGACGATTTATGTTGGTATTCAGATGGCCGATATGGGGCGTTTTGACCGACTGAATAACCTATTCTTCTCACAACTTATTTATCAAAACATTCGGGAATTACCTGAAGACAATCCTGAGCTGAAATATCAGTGCTTGCTATTGATGGATGAGTTTACATCACTCGGAAAAATGGAAGTCTTGGAGAAAGGTGTTGCGTATGTGGCTGGGTACAACATACGTATTTTGTTAATTTTTCAGAACATGGCACAACTAAATGCTGCTTACACTGAAAATGGCGCACGTTCGCTCTCAACTAACATTGCGTGTCAGATCATGTATACACCGGCAGACATTCATGACGCTGAAGAGTACTCCAAAACCATCGGTTATGAAACGTATAAATCACGGTCTACATCAAGCAACCCGGGTAAACACGGCGTAGGTAAATCAACATCAGATCAACAACGTGCTGTGCTGCTTCCACAAGAGCTTTTAGAATTCCCTGCGGATGAGTGCATTATTAAGTTACGTGGTACACGCACAATTAGAGCAGACAAAATCGTGTATTACAAAGACCCGAATTTTACTAAGCGTCTGGTTTTTAATACACCGGTGATTCCTTTAACGCCAAAAGGAAAAGAAGAATTTGAGAAAAACTCAAAGAAAACAAACTCTCAATCTGCCAATACATCTATCAAAAGTACCGACTCAATTCAAGAGTGGCTTAAGAGTGTATTGATACAACCAAATGACCCATCTGGTTATAAATTCGCTGTCAATCAAGAGATTAGCAAAGCGAGTAAAAATATGGACATGAATTTAATTAGCTCGCTTGAATCAATTTTAAAAGGAGAAAGTACTGAGCCTTCAACTATATAAATTTTAATGATTAATTTTTAACAACCGCCAAGGTTTTATCCAAGGCGGTTTTTTTGTACCTGACCGCTTTGGATACTTCATGAAGCCCTGATTTTTATCAGGGCTTTTTTATTTGGAGTCAATATCAATGACGAATGTAGATGATATTAAAAACGCAATCACATATGTAGACAACTCAGATAGAGAGCTGTGGGTAAGAATGGGAGCTGCATTAAAAACAGAACTGGGGGATGCCGGTTTTGATATTTTTAACGACTGGTCTCAAACTGCTGCAAACTATGACCAAAACTCAGCCAAATCCGTTTGGAAAAGCCTGAAGCCGGGCTTTGTAAATATTAACAGTTTATTTTATGAGGCTAGACAAGAAGGATATAAACCTAATGCGCCATTCAAACCATTAAATGTTGATGAATTAAAAGAGCGTGAAAGAGCCGCTGAAGAAGCTAGATTATTAGCGGAAAAAGAGCGACAAGATGAAATGGCCAAAGCAAAAGAAGAGGCTCAAAACAAATACTCTTCACTCTCCCCTATACGAGATATTAATCATGATTACTTGGTTAATAAAGGAATTAACGAACGCTCCTTACTGCGTCAAGTTAGGCGTGACCAAGACAATCTTATTATTCCTATGAAAAAAAACGGTGAGATTGTTGGCTTACAAAGCATCAATAAAACTGGCCGAAAAAGCTTCACAAAAGGAATGGAATTACACGGCTCATCATTAGTGATGGGGTCATGGGCTAACCGTGATAAAGGCATCGTATTAACTGAAGGTTATGCTACTGCTGCATCAATTCATAAAGCCACAGGATTAACAACGATTGCGTGTTTCGCTGGCTTCAACCTAAAAGCAGTGGCAGAACGTTTACCTAAAGATTTAGATGTTCCAATTATTATTGCATCGGACAATGACGAAATAAACAAAAAAACCGGCAAACGCCCCGGTTATGAATTTGCAAAGGCAGCAAAAGAAGTTTTAGGCGACAAGGCCACAGTAATTGAACCTAATTTCACTAAAGAAGATTTTGAAAAATTTGAAAAGCTATACGGTTCAAGACCCAGTGATTTTAATGATTTACACAAACTTCACGGCTTAGAAGCTGTTAATCAGCAACTTAATCAAACACAGGAAATAGTAATGGAAAACAAACAGAACTTAGAATGGACTGATGGTATAGATCGCACCGTAAATGCTACCAAAATCGGGGAAATTTATAGTGAAACTGCACTAGATAAGGAGGATTGGGAATCTCTGGATGACCTACCTTTTTTTAGTCATGCGGGGCAAACTCATCTAGAGATTTATAAAACAGAAAATGGCCAATACATAGCTCAAGAATACAATTTAGACGATATGGAAAAAAGAGGGGCTATTTTTGATTCTGTACCAGAGGTAAAAGAATTCTTTGCAAATTCAGACATGAATCACTCAAATCTTTTACTAGAAAAACTCTATGAAAAAGCTGGCTTTGAAAATGAGTTTGAAAAACTCTATGGTGAATACCTTGATGGGGTTTATGAAAAAAATGCACCTGCAGAAGAGTTAGCTAATGAACTACCAAAGGAGGAGATAGAGAATAGTATTGCGCCGGCAATCGATAAGATTATTGAACAACGTGCTGCATACTTGAATCAGTCAAAAGAAGTGGAGACTAAAGTTGTTACTCAAAATACAGAAAATGAAAGGACTCAATCGGAAGTTAACGCTGAACCCAACTCACAGCGTGATGAAGAGCTGGCCACTGAAGAACAACCTGAGTTAAAGGCTGAAGAAACCGGCAAAGAGCGAATTGATATAGAAAAGGAGTTATCTAAACCGATCGTGATAGATCATGATTACGATCACCCACCCGGCCATTTAAAAAGCAAGTATGTTTTTACTGAAAAAGGTGACTACATTAATGAAGCCGGTGATGTTTTTTTTAAAGACCAAGGTGCGAGTCTTAAAACCGCTAAAAACGACATGGACACAGTTCAGGATATGTTGGAAGTGGCTGAGACTAAAGGATGGTCATCTATACAGCTGAACGGCTCTAAAGAGTTTAAACGTATCGCTTACATTGAAGCTACAGTAAGAGGAATTGATGCTTACGGCTATAAACCGAATGAAAAGGACTTGGCCATCATTGATCAACTTCGTGAAGAGCGAAGCATAAACATCATTAACAAAGCCGATAAAGCAACGCCTGAGACTTCAAAATCAGATAAAGAACCAGAACCAGAACCAGAACAAGGTCAAGCCGAAGGCGAAGAGAAAGCCAAAGCTAAAACCTCACCTTTTGAAGGTGAGTTAATGGCACACGGTTCTGCACCGTATAAATTTGATGACAAAAAATCAATGAGTTATTACGCTCACATCAAAGATGAAAATGGCGTTATCCATGAACATTGGGGCAAAGAACTAAGCACCGCTATTGAAGCCTCTGGCGCTGAAATCGGTGAAAAAGTTGAGCTAGTGAATTTAGGAAAACAAGCCGTTCAGGTTGAAGAAAAAGTGTATGACCAAGATGGCAATTTTTCTCACCGGCAATCAATAGAAACGTATAGAAATGAATGGAAAATTATCCGTGAACAAGAGCGTACTGAAGAATCTGAAGTTCCGCTCGCACAACAAGAAGCTGAAAAAGACAAACTACTCAATCAAAACAGAGCGCCGGATGATGCGGTTATCGAAGATTCAAAACGTGTGGATGCGCACGGTGCTGATATTCCGATGGCTGGCGTGGGTGGCCAAGAAATTCGTGATGAGCTACAAGCCTTTGTTAATGGCTTAACACCTAAACAACAAGGGCTTAACAAATCAAGCATGTTTGTTCTTAAAACTGCTAAAACTGCTGTTCAATCCATTGTTTCGGGTTTGGATAAAGAGCAGCGTGATACGGCCATTAGAAACTTCAATGAAAAAATTGATAGCTCAATCAATGGTGACAGACTAGATCTAGGATTCAGTAGCACGAAAGAACAACCTGCTCCAACTTTAACTAGAGAACATGAACATGAGAAAGAAGAGGAACTAGAACGATGACTAACACACAACATGAAACGAATGAGCCAGAAGCTACGATTATTGATGATCCATCTTATATTGAGGTCGCAGAATACTTTGATCCCTGCCCTCCCCTCGATGAGCTGGTCAGTCCAGAAGTAGCGGATAGGCTTAGCGAAGACGAAGAAAACCTATCTTAAATCAAACTAAATGCCACTCTTTATAGAGTGGCTTTTTTTATGAGTTTCAATATGAAAAAAGAAAGAATTGATCCAGTCAAAACACTAGCTGATAATCTCATTGAGCAGATGAAAAATAATTCAGCTCCATGGCAAAAGCCATGGGAAGCATCCATGGCTTTAACGCCTCACAATGCAATGACCGGTAAACCTTATCGAGGTTTTAATAATCTCGCGTTGATGCTACAGCGTCATGACGATCCAAGGTGGCTGACATTCAAACAAGCTAAAGACCTTGGCTATTCTGTCAAAAAAGGTGAAAAAGGTATTCCCCTTTTGTTCTACTCTTTTGATACGCAAAGAGCAAAACGTGATGATGCTGGTAAGGTAATCAAAGATAAAAACGGAAATACAGCAAAAGAAACGGTGAGGCTTGAACGTCCAATCGTTAGGACTTTTTATGTATTCAATGCCAAACAAATTGATGGCATCCCTCCGTATGATCGTCCGGTCTTTAATGAAATTGAAGTTAATGAACGTGCTGAAGCTTTACTAACTGCTTCTAAAGCCACGATTATTCATAAAGAAGGCGATAAAGCCTTTTACAATCCAATGCGAGACCATATTGTGCTGCCACTCAAAGACCAATTCAAAAGCACAGAGCATTACTATGCGACTGCATTACATGAGCTTGGCCATTGGAGCGGTCACGAATCACGGCTTAATAGAGACATCATTAATCGGTTCGGCTCAATAGATTACGCACGAGAAGAGCTAAGAGCAGAAATTAGCTCGATGCTAGTTGGCCAAGAAATAGGTATAAGACATGATCCAAGTCAGCACGCCGCTTATACAAAGTCATGGATTAGTATTCTCGAAGACGAACCAAAAGAGATTTTATATGCTGTTAGAGACGCTCAAAAAATCTTTGATTACGTGATGCAGTATGACCGTGAATATACACAACAACAGGACATCCAACAGCCTGAGCGTTCACAAGCTAAAGAAGAGCCAGAGCTTGAAGAAGAATTAGAGCGTTAAGGCTTATGGCTAACTCTTTTTTTAGCATAGGAGAAAGAGCACCTTGGGGAAGTTTTCCTAGCATCATTTGTAATGATACTGCTGGTTCTCTTTCCGCTTATCCAGAATATGCTTCAGCCAAAGCTGGGGATACAAAAGCAGCCTTTGAGTTAATTTCAAAAACACTTAAAAAAAGTACCATGATGCACTGTGCAACACTCATCAAAATCCCCTGCTTAATTAAAAGCATCAAAAAAACTTTGTCTACCCTGCCCCTTGAATTTCAAGGGGCTTTTTTTATGGTGAGGATATGAAGGAAATTCATTTTAGATTGCGAAACATCAATAATGATGACTATCAATCAATTAAAGATATTGCGCTTCAGCAGACAGGCTCGTCATCACCAAGTCGTCTAGCACGTCATTTAATTCTGCAAAAGCTAATGGAGCAGCAAAAATCAGCGGTGGATTTTAAACACGATGAACGGACAAATCGCTTAGAAATTAGACTGCCTGACGATGCCATTGAAAAGCTAAATGTAGAAGCAGCAGAACAATCAATGAGTTTAAATCAATACATTCGATTGTTATTAATCACTCATTTAGCAAAAGAGCCTGTGCCAACGACTAAAGAAGTACAAGCCTTGCGAGATTCAAACTATCAACTACATAAGCTAGGTGTAAATATTAACCAAGTAGCAAAAGCCATTAATAGTGGCTCTGCTACATCACTGACGCTTAAAGAACTACAAAACATTAGTGACACGATTGACAACCACTTTGGCAAAGTAGGAACGCTACTACAAGCGGCAAGGAGACGAATATAAGGATAAGTAAATGAGCATAGCGACAAAAAGAGCTGAAGAAATTTTACTTGGCCATGAACGCAAAGTAAAAAAAGACAATTACTCCGGTGGTGGTGGAAAAAAAAGATACAGCAAACCTAAAAGCGGCTCTGGTCTTAAAAACATTGCTTCAGCAGCGGCCAAAAAGCCCGAAGTCATGGTCAAAATCACCAGTGGCTCAAAAGGTGGCCAAAGCGTTCAGAACCATTTAGATTACATCGGACGCAACGGCAATGTTTCACTAGAAACGAATGACGGCCAAACATTAATCGGCAAAGCTCAAGCCAAAACAATTAAGGATAGATGGGCTAACCAAGACATGATTGATACCAAGGGTCAGCACCGGCAAACACTAAACCTTGTTTTATCGATGCCGGCCAAAACTGCACCAGACAAAATTCAGGCCGCCGCACGTGAGTTTGCTAAACATGTTTTTTCAGATCATGAATATGTAATGGCTTTACATACCGATACTGACCATCCGCACGTACACCTCAGTGTAACCATGCAAAACCGTGAGGGTGAACGCATGAACCCTAGGAAAAATGACTTATTCGAATGGCGTGTTTTATTCGCTGAAAAAATGCGTGAACAAGGTGTTGATTGCGCTGCCACAAAACGTATACATCGAGGAAAATTTCAAAAAGGGAAAAATAGCACTGTTGAAAACATCGTTAAACGTGGCGGCCATTCGTATGTGGCCAAAGCAAGAAGAGAACAATTAGTTGAAGCCATTAAAAACAATCAACGCCCTTTACATCCGTTTTTAAAGGAACAATTAGCAACCAAATCAATTATGGCCAAAGAATTGACTACCCTCTCTCGTGACTTATATCAGCAGAATATGAAAACCGAGGCTAGACAAATTAGTATGCTAGCCAAAGAAATTAATAACTCAACACCAACAACACAGCTTCAATCCGCCTTTGATAAAACAATCGAAAAAGATATGGAGAGATAATTACATATGAAAAAACTTAAACAAATAGTTTCCTCCGGGCTAATCGCATCTTTATTGCTATCTATTCCATTAATAGCCAAAGCAAATACATTGTATGGCCTTGTCGTGAATGTAGCTGATGGGGATACGATAACTGTACTTGATTCAACCAAACAACAACACCGTATCCGACTGCTTCATATTGATGCGCCTGAACGTGGCCAAGCTTATGGACGTGTAGCACAGAAAGCCTTAGCGGAAAAAATCAATCAGCGACAGGTTCAAGTTAAATATAAAGAAGAAGACCGATATGGCCGTATTTTAGGTGAAGTCTTTTTAAATGATGAGAGTATTAACCTTTCGTTGGTGCAAAATGGCTTAGCTTGGCCATACTTCAGATACAACCCACCGGCTCATTATCTTGATGCCTACCGCATTGCAAAGCTCAATAAAAATGGACTGTGGCAAGACTCGAATCCGATTGAGCCGGAAGCATTTAGGCATAAAAAATAGGAAAAGATATCAAATGCAGAAAATTATTATATGGAAAACTGTACATGCTCACGTCATCCCGAATCAGCAACAAGATATTGTTGGGATAGGGTCAAAATCTTAACCACTAATAAAACTAATCAATAACAACCGCCTTGGATATCCTGGGCGGTTTTTTTATGGGAATAATTTATATGAAAACTTTAATCATTGCTGAAAAACCTTCAGTCGCTAGAGACATTGCCGAAGCTTTGGGCGTTGGTAGTAGACTCGAAAATGACACCTTAGTCATTAGTAATTGTATTGGCCACTTAGTAAGATTGAGTCACGCTATTGAACCGGGTGCAGCACTACCAGTTTTACCGAATGAATTTACACTCAGCGTAATTGACTCAACTAAAGAACAATTCAATAAATTAAAAAAACTAATGAGCCGTTCTGACATTTCAACTATTATCAATGCGTGTGATGCCGGCCGTGAGGGTGAATTAATTTTTCGTCTTGTTTATGACAAAATTAATTGTTCAAAACCAATTGAGCGAATGTGGTTACAGTCAATGACCCCAGAAGCTATCAGAACAGCATTTAGAGACCGTAAGCCCGGAGAGCAATATCAAAGCTTATATGATGCAGCTAAAAGCCGCTCAGAAGCCGATTGGCTGTATGGGATGAACGGTTCAAGGGCTGTCAAATCAGCAGTTGGCCGTGTAATGACACCCACCTTGGCCATGGTAGTTGAACGTTATGAGGCTAATAAAAACTTCAAACCAACTACATTTTATGAAGTCATGGCAGATTTTAAATTAATGGCCGGTGACTATAGTAGTAAATTACTGAATGGCAAGGAATTTGCCAAATATGAATCAAAAGACGAAGCTGAAGCGATTGTAAATCAACTGAGTGGTTTTGCGTTCGGTAAAGTAGAAGACCACAAAGAAGTTAAGAAAAAGAACCCCTACCCTCTTTTTCATTTAACGTCATTACAGCAAGAAGCTAACCGTAAGTTCGGATACAGCGCTGCAAAGACACTCAGCATTACTCAAGCCCTCTATGAAAAACATAAAGCTGTGACATACCCCAGAACGGATGCTAATGTGTTGCCAAGTGATTACATCGAAACGGCAGAACAGGTCATTGAGATTCTAGCGGCTAATTATCCTAGTAGTTCAGCGGTGATTAATAATGATTGGGTTCAAATCCAGTCAGGTAACAAACGCATTTTTAATGATGCGCTTATTACAGATCACTTTGCGATTGTGCCAACAAATAAAATACCAAGTGATTTATCTATTGAAGAAAAAAACATCTACGACTTGATTGTTAAACGCTTTATTGCAGTCTTCTACCCAGCTGCTGAATACAATCACACAACACGCATTACCTACGTCGATGAATTCCAATTTAAGACCACTGGAAACGTTTTAATTAAGGCTGGCTGGTTAGCGGTTTATGGTAATCAAGCGGATGACGAAAATGGTGATAAAGAAGAAACATTAGTTATGGCCGCACCAGATGAAACCGCCAATTTAACTAAAGTACATACAAAAGATGGTCAAACTAAACCACCTGCTCTTTATAACGAGGCAACGCTTCTAAAAGCCATGGAGACGGCCGGTAAAGAACTTGAAGATGATGAGTATGCAAACATACTCAAAGGCAAAGGTATTGGCACACCGGCCACCAGAGCTGGAATCATCGAGAAGCTTAAAGAAACAGGAAAATTTGAGGCTTACATGAAAATAGACAAAAAAAGCTTAATACCGACTGAAAGAGGAATTAAGATTATTCACTATTTAAGAGATAATGCCCCTTCCTTAATTTCACCTGAACTTACTGGCGAATGGGAATATAAGCTGACTCAAATTGAAAGCGAGGAATTAGCTAGAACTACCTTTATGGCGCAAATTCATAATGCAGTCACTGAGTTAGTAAATTCTTTACCAACCTCCACCGCCCAACAGTATCGAAGGAAAGAGATTGGAAAATGTCCATCCTGCGAAGAGAATGATTTAGTTGATCGCAAATACTCATACATGTGCGAATGTGGCTTCAAAATTAATAAGGAAGTTGCTGGTTATAAACTGACTGATAAAGACTTATCAGATATTATTTCTTCCGGCAAAACCACAAAAATTAAGTCTTTCAAGTCCAAGGCTGGCAAACCGTTTGCTGCAACACTTGTGCTTGATAAAGACAACAACACACTATCTTTTCAATTCTAACTACACTAAATAGTTTAAAAGCCTCCTAGGCCGTCTAAAAGCGGTCTAGGAGGCTTTTCTTGTTTCAGGACACTCAAAGTGGAGGGTGGCTAAAAACATCCACCTAGGCACTTTAGATAAAAACCAAGAGTATCATTTATTTAGTTTATTTAAAAACTCTATAGAGTCACTTTGAGAGCTCTCATGAATAAGACGGGATTAAGAGGAGGGTATTTTCCTCGCACTACTAAGCAGTGCGAGGTATCGATAAGTTACATTTTCGGTTACATGAGGTGATTTTCATTAGGATATAAAAAATTTTCTGCAACCTACTAACGAGTTAAATGGCCAATTCTCTCAAACATCTTGTCCAAGTACTGCTCTCTATCGTTGGTCATAAACAGCACGTGTTTGGCTTCTAGCTCTGCTTGTTGCGCGCCCCAGTCAAGCTGAGCGTACTCCGTCCAAGACAAAATAAAGCTGTTCAACACAACACCAGGATCAGCCAAGCGTTTCTCTACCGCTTTGATTTTTTGGTGGAACAGAACTTTTTCGCTGCCTGGGCCTTCATGCAGCAAACCATGCGGCTCGATAAAGGTCACGTATTGCTTGTTGTCTTTCAGCATCCACAAAATAAAATCTGGGTAAAATCCCCCTGCCTCAAAAAAGCCTACCCCTTTGCCACGACTGCGGTTACGCAGTAAAAACAGCTCTACACCTTCTTGCTCGTTACGTTCTTGGTGCTGATCGCACCAGTCTTTTAAATCCTCAACAAACTGAAACTCACTTTCATTAAGAGCCACTGGCTGGATAGCAATTTTGCTGCCTTTACGCAGGTGCAGTAAAGGTTGGAATAAATGCTGTTTGAGGTTCAACGCGTTAATATCGCCCACTTGCAACAGATCAGTTTTCCCCAGTGCTATCTCCGCTTTAACTTGCTCAATCGCTTGGATAACTTGCTCTTCACTGCCATCGACAATCAGCTGATAAAACTCCTCCTGTGGGATGTTTTCATCGGCTTGCGTAAGTTCCCGCAACTCTAAGCGCGGCTCCATGTAATCACGCTTAGCGTAATTGTAATAATGGTCGGCAAAACGCTTTAATAGCTCAGTGGCCACTTGCTGCAACAATAAAATACCGGCGTAACTGTTTGGGTTAAGCCGTGCTTTAGGCAAGTACAGCTGGTACCAGCTGGAGTCCTTTAACAGTGCTTTAATGCCCTCTTTGCTGATATTGAGGTTGTACCAGCTACGCTCATTTTTAAAACGCTCCAGCTCAAAATACAATTGATCGTAATCTAAAAATGCCAAGTGCTGGGCACCTAACTTAACCGTTTCTTTGGCCACGGCATCGCCACCACTACGTGAGGCAATGGCACCGATACGAGGATACCAATCCGCCACCACACGGTTTTTTGTCAGGTAATCAGGAACACTATGCAGGCTTGGTATACGGGCATCGGTTTTAAAATCGTATTCTTTGCCGTCGTCATCCTTACGCTTGGGGCGCAGAATTTTTAGCTTCTTACCAAAATCGTGCGTCACATTTAGTGGGATCTGAATGACCTTACGCTGCTCATTCCCCGGCAAACCTTCCTCACTCAAAAACTGACGGAATTTCTCCATAAAGTCAGCTTTGATACCAAACACATTCAGTGTTTCCAACTCTTCAATATAAGGTGGTCGAACAGTTGCCTGAGAGTGGCCCGAGCGCTTCAAACTCCACTGGTAGCCTTTCAAACGTACGCCGCGACCAAACAGCTGGATAATCTGTGCGCCCTCACTGGAGCCCACATGCATTAGGCCCAGGGTACTCACACGCCAACAGTCCCAGCCCTCAACAAACTTCTTGGAACCAATCAATAGATTCACCGGCGAATTGGATTCTTTCACACTGGCAAACAGGGTATGGCTAAAATCGCTCTCAGCTATAGCCAGTGGAATGGCTTGCTGATTAGCAAAGCTACTGATGTGGTCACACAACCCTTTGGCATCCCCCACACTGATCAAACCAAAGGGTGTTTCTGCGTTACCAATACGCAAGACTATCTCACCCGAATCGCCTTTAACGCGCTCCAGTACGAGTTGGCCACCCGACTGGTTATTAAATACACGCTGCAAAATATCACGGTATAGCTCTGCTACCGTTTCACCTGCATTGATTTTTTTTGCTAAATAATTAAATGCGCTATCAAAAATATCATTGCCGTTGGCATCGAGTAAGCCAGTGTCTTGGCCCTTACCGGTCAATAACTCATGCACACGGCTGATAGCTTGCGACTCATTACCTAAAAACTCAGCAATAAACTGAATAATCAACGCCACGTCTGTCGCCACCAGCTGCTCATCTTTCCGGTACTTACCAGACGAAACAGTGCTACCCACGAACACCCACAGTGGTTTTTCTATATTGAAGTCGCTGAGCTGGTGTTTTTTATCGTCATAAATGCACAGCTGCTGATAAAACTTCAGCAAGCAGGCCGTGATATACAGCGCACGGGTTTCTTCGAATGACTGCGGCAAGTTGAGAATTTGGTAATCTTTGCCAAAACCATCTTCGTAAAACCAGCGGTAGGAATAGTCAAACAGCACGGCTTTGGCGTAATCATCTTCATGACCGGTTCCAGATACGGCTTGATCAAAAGTCGCCGAGTACTCAAAACTAAAGCCTTTGTCACACAGGCTGGCGCGGCGGTGAAACCAAACGCCGGTTTCATTTTTATTGCTTAAGCCACGGTGCCCTTCATCGACGAGCAGTAGGTTTTGGTCACCTAAGCTGCGTGTGGCAATGGTGTTTGGGCCTTCTTTGTCAGCCAGCTTGGTGATTTCTAAGGTGTCCACATGGCCTAAACCAGCAGCGGCACCAAACAAGCCACCACGTGATGCTAAATATTCGCCAGCAGAAATTCCGCTTTCGTGAAATTCATCTCTATGCTGCTTTGATAAATCTGAGTTTGGGGTTAACAAAATAATCCGCGACAGCGCATTCGCTTTGCCATACTGCGTGGCGTAGTGACGGTATTGCAGCACGTTGACATGCATTAATAAGGTTTTGCCGCTACCCGTTGAGTTTTGTAAGCAGATTTTATTCAGGTCTTCGAGCTCATAGGCTGGTACATCGGCGTAATCACGCCAGTGCTGATTAAAGCGCTCGACAAAGCTATTTAATGCAGCAAGCAACACATGGCTATCGTTGAAAAACCGGTCTAAGTAAACTTCAGTGAACAGCAGACTAAGCCACTGGTAATACTTCCACACAATCGGCCGATGACGTTTTTCATTAATCGCTTGCGTATGGCGCACAATATTTTGCTCATAGGCCATAAGCTGATCACGGCTGATTTGTAAATCATTCAGCTGCACACCTGCATGGCTGAACAACGGACTGTTAGCTAAGTGATGGAAAAAATGATGCAAATTATCCGTGTCTAAGCCTTCTAAGCTTGGGTTACGAATCGGCTCAGCCAGCTTATGAAACGGGCGAATCGTTTTACCCTGCAGCTTATGTTCAGCCAAAGGGTCAATACCAAACAGGCTAATTAGCCACTGGTTTAATACCAGCTTATTGCGAAAGGCGAGCTGCTTTTTAGTAGACTTTCTGGTGGTTTTTTTAGTCATGTTATTTGTCTTTTAACTCTTGCTGCAGGTGTTTCACTGCTTGCTCAAAATCGCTGGGCTGCTGGTCTGTTTGCTGAATACGCAGACGGTGAAATTTCTCATATTCAAGCTCAGCATGTTGTTTAGCCATTTCGTGGGATATTTTACCCGCATGGGTTAACACATCACGGTCATTGATATTTAAAAAACTATCCAACTTACTTATCCAATCCGCCATGGTCATAGGTATGCGGCGCATCGCCTGGCCTTGCGCAAAAATCAAATACTGCTCAACTAGGTTATTCAGCGCAGCCAGCTCTTCTTCATTAAGGTAGTTTTTTGCGGTCGCTACATCCTGCTTGCGTGGCTTAGCGCCACGGTAACTGGTTAAGCCCATATTACTCTGCTCAGCATTAGCGCGGCTATAAATAAGCTCTGCTGCTGTTTGGCCGGTAATGGCCCAATGCATTTTGTTTTGCACGGTTTTGAAAAAATTAATGCTGATATCCAACGTCGGGTCGTAATCCACACTGAGCGCGTAAATATCGGTAATTTTGCGATAAAAACGCTTCTCAGACGTGCGAATGTCCTGAATGCGACGTTCCAGCTCTTCGAAATAATCAAAGGGCTGGTCAGGATTTTTTAAGCGCTCGTCATCCAGCAAAAAACCCTTGCGGATAAACTCAGACAGCTGCTGGGTTGCCCAAATACGAAAGCGTGTGGCTACACGGCTTCTCACACGGTAGCCCACGGAAATAATCATATCGAGGTTGTAGTAATCCAACAGCCGCTTAACCTCGCGCTTTCCTTCGGTTCGAACTGTTAAGAATTTCTTAATAGTTGCCTCAGGTGATAGCTCGCCATCTTCATACACATTACTCATGTGCATACTGACATTAGGTATCGATGTTTGAAATAGCTCAGCAATTTGCTGTTGTGTAAGCCATACCGACTCATCTTCAAAGCGCACATCAAGCTTTAACTCACCATCTTCGGCTTGGTAAATTAAAAACTGGCCTTTGGCAGGGGCTTGGTGGTCATCATTACTCATGCTCTATATTTCTTTAGTTTTGTTTGGTCAATAAAGTACAAGTTTTGTTTTGTTCGTGTACACGCCACGTAAAACTTGTTTTTAGTCATTGGCGCTAAACTGCTTAATGTGTTATTTTTATATGCCTTTAATGTAGTTGGGTTCAGTACAACACAAACATTTTCAAAATCATCTAAACCTTTAACGTTACCCCAGTTGTCTGTGTTCCCTTGATACTTATTACTACTTTCATAAAAAAGTTTAACAATATTGTCATTATTAAATATAGCATCTATATACTCATCGTTATCTATAAACTTTACAGCTCCATCTGTAGGCTTATGTGATTCAATATGTATGCCTAATTTATCAGCGACAAATTCACATATCTCTGGTGGACAGCGGTAACTTTTTGAAAGAGTTTCTGTATCTATTAAGTATTTAGCTTTCTCTAACTCTTTACAGTATTTTTTAAAATTATCATGTAAGCTCTTCCTAGTACTGCCATCTCTACTTGTATCAAATGTATGTTGAAAAAAATCACCTACTAAAAGCAAACTACCGTCAAAGCAAGACAACTGACACACAAAATTGAAATCATTTGCAGCGAAATCTTGAATTTCATCAATATAAATAGAATCAAAATACCTCTTTAATCTGTCAAGCACATTTGGCATTAAATTAAATTCTATTATTATTTTTGAAATACGATTAGAGTAAATACGTTGGCACGAATCAATGTAGTGTTCACGGGTGTTTTTTTTGGTGCGCAGTATTTGTTTTGGCATTTGTTGAATGAAATTAATTCCTTTTAACTTTAACTCATACCCATACAAAGGCTTTAAGCAATAGGTATATATGAAAGTAAAGTAGCTAAGAACTCTTATGCTTTCAGGCACATAGCCAAACTTCTTTATAATTCTATTTTTAAGATTACGAGTATTGTTATCTGTATAAGTGATCAGTAACGCTCTACTATCTTCTTTTAACTGGTCGATGATGTAGGTGGTTTTACCAGCACCTGCTACTGCCAAAACTACTCGCTTATCCATCGAATAGCCTCTTGAATATAGCCAGGAACTATTAAGTCAGCTGCATGCTTTTCAACTAATCTAAATGCAGCCTCTGACTTGTTATTTAACATCGACTGTAACTGATCATTAGACTGGAAAAGATCAGAGCAGGCACTTGTATTATCCTGATAGACGCAGACCTCGAGGGTGTATCTTGTATTATCTTCGTCACTAAAAACCTTGATAGAGTCGCTGGTATGAGCCCCATATCGATCCACACAGTTTTCTTGATAATTCTTATCATTATCCGTTATTACAGCTGTTTTTATATCAAGTATTTTTGCCACTTCCATATAGCGCTTAAAGCTTGTTCCACCAACAGAAATAATAGTCACACCATCATCTTCATGCGTCCTGCCGCCTGATACATTTTTATAAAACGTATCAAGCAACATATATTCAGCATCGCCTTCAACTAGAATCACTCTTCTTGATAAAGCAAATTCTAGAAAGCTATGATTGGGAGCCTTCATAAAAAACTTAGCTGTATCTTTGTCAAGACACTCCAACGTTAATGGTTTGGTTAGTTCTTCTGCCGAAAGTAAAAAAGATTGCCGTAAATCTAAGCGGGTACTAATTAAGCTACTGTGAGTTGCAATTATTTTTTGGCCTTTCTCAGTCCCCTCAATTTTTGATATGAGCTTATGCATATTGGAAAAGCTCAGATGATTCTCAGGCTCTTCAATAAGTAATACTTCTATAGCAGCTTTATTTTTATTTCTGGACAAAGCAAAGTCTGTTTTAACAAAACATTGCTGTCCTTTACCTCTCTGCTCTAAAGGCACGTCATCCTTAGCAAGTGTCAAGTCAGATTCTAAACTGTACTTTGCACCAGAACGCACATCGAAAACATAGTCATCCATTGTTGCATTTAGTGGGACTAAATGTTGGCTCTTAAAATTACCTTTAGCTTCTCTATACTGATTATTAAGCCCTGCCCTTATAACTAGCTCTGCTGTGGATTCAAACACTCTTTTAATGTATTCATTGTTGGCATATTCAGAATTAATTTGAGTATTATCAATCAATAATGTTTTTAAGGCTTTTCGGTACCCTGTATAACCTTCTCCAGAAAAGGTAAAAAAACTGATGCTATAAAACTCATAAGGAAAAGAATTTGAGTTATTTCTTAAGGCATCATTGATTTCTTGAGTCAAGTTTTCATCTGGAACACAGCTAAGATGTAACCCTGTAGTTTCGATATCATCAGTGTTGTGCTTTCCATTTAGCTCCTGAACATCTTTAGCCAAAAAAAGCTCAGCATGCAGCTCGGGTAACTGCTCAAAGGTTTTTTTATCCAATTTAAGAAAAGCATTGACTGCATCCTTATTAAAAAGAGCATCTAAGCCTAAACTTTCAACTTTATATCTACTTCCTGAAGCAACAAGCTCAACAGCTTGAAGAATACTACTTTTACCTGACTCATTATCGCCGATTAGCGTATTCAAGCCTTCATGCAACTCAAACTCGAATTCTTGAAATCTTTTAAAGTTTTTTAGCTTTATTTTTTTTATATATTGCATTATCTACCCCTCCACATCCCACATGCGTTGCATGAATTCTTCTTCAATTAGACGCACTTTCCAGCGGTCTTCTGCTTTTTTGAGGTTGGGTAGGTTGTTGCTGCCATTGACGTAGATGGTGGCGTATTCAAAGTCGCGGCTGTTGATGCGGTGGGTTTTGAACCATTCATCGAGTACGAGGTTGTCTTGTTCTAAATCGCCGGTGAGTTTGCGCCACACGATTAGTACTTTATCGCGTGCGCCATTGTTTGGGTTGGCGGGGTCTGCTGGCAGCCAGCCTTCGATTTTACGCAGCCACCAAGGGCCGTTGTCGTCTTGTTGTAAGCGGCCATCGAGCACTAAGCGCGTGGTTTGATCTTGTGGTGCATGAGCGTCTTGTACGCGGTTGAATTTGGCGTTAAAGCCTTGTGGCGCAGCGGTATGCTCGACGCGCAAACCGATTAAGTAGTTAAAGGTTTCGATTAAATCAACCGTGCGTTCAACGCTTTCATCGCTGCCTGGTTTTTTCACTTCTAGGGTGTAAGCCGTTGGGTCGGCAAAGGCATCAATGTTGAGCAAGGATTGACTGCCACGGGTTTCAACGTCCAGCATGTAGTTGAGCATGTAGTCTTGCTTGAGCTGACTATTGGCATCGATGGCACGTTGACGCACAGGGTCAGACGCTAGGCGCAGGTTATTAAGCGTGTCTTCGTAAGATTCTAAGCGAATGTATTTGAAGCAGTGGGAAATACCGGTGTTACGGGCGACAGGCTTGCCGTTTTTCCATTCTGATGCATAAGCTACTTTGACAAGACGAGGTTTTAATACCGTGTCAAAGTGGTCTCCCATTTCAGCTAAGACATATTTACGTTTGCCATTGTCTTCACGGTTAAGGTTAATAACTGCATGACCTGTTGTGCCTGAGCCAGCGAAGTAGTCTAACGTAAGCATCGAATCACTAAGCGCTAACACTCTTTTAATCAGGCTAGTTGGCTTTGGGGAACTAAAGTTTTTTTCACCAAATAATGCTTGGTTTTCACGCACTCCATCTTGATTATGTCCAACATCTTCGTGCTTCCAGATAGTCTGCGGCCTTATATCACCCACCTCAGACAAAAACCTCTTAAATGCTGGAACTTTATTTGTACTATCTTTTCCCCACCAAACTCTATTCTCCGCTACATTTTTTTTATGCATTTCTTGAGAGTAACGCCAAACAGCACCTTCTGACGGCCAGATTTCTTCCTTTGTTACTGGCTGAATGATGGGGTACCAGCTATTAGGCCTTTCATATCTGTTTTTATTTGAAGTGTAGTTATCTGTTCTCCATCGTCCTCTTGGGTCATTATCAGCGTTTTTATAGGCGTTATCTTGTTTTGCAGTCCTGGGTAATCCATTCGGAAACCAAAAGTCTTTTTGCTTTGCTAGTACAATTAGATAATCATGATTCTCGCTAAACCACTTTGCATCATTAGCAGGCGCATACTTTTTCTCCCAAATAACTGAAGTAATTACGTTTTGCTCGCCAAAAACCGTTCTAAATAAACTTAAAGCTCGATCATGCTCACCCTCATCAATACTGACAAACATACCGCTCGAAATATTCATGTAGTTACGCGCTGCTCGCGTACTAGCCTGTAACATACTTAGCCAACTAGAGTGCTGGTAGCTATCTTTATATGCGAAACCATCTCCGCCAGTGTTATAAGGCGGATCGATATAGACACACTTAACCTGCTCTCGATAACGCTCTTGCAATAACTGCAATGCCTGAAAATTCTCCGAGTGAATCAACAATCCATCACATTGCTCATCAAAGTCTTCAATGCTTGCCAACAGCTGGGCTTTAAACGCTTCACTGAAAAACTGCGTATCCAGCACTAGGCTTTGGTTGGCTTGTAAAAACTCTAACGTTAACGGATTGCTAAATGCGGGCGTGCTGAGGTCGCCTTGAATTTCATCAATGGCAAACAGCTGTATCCACTCAGCAAGCTGGGCTTGGTTGGCACAGATTTCTGGATACAGTTCTACGGGTACGCGGTCGAGGGTGATGCAGTAATTGGTTTCGGTAACAAACTTTTTCTTTAGCCAAAGCTTTTTCTGAAAGTCTTCCAGCTGGGCTAAAAAGTCGATGAGCTTATGGGCGATTTGACGTAGCACTTTGATTTTACTGAGGTAGCTTTCTACCGCTGGAGCATCGGCATTTTCAATATCGTCTAAGCGCATTACTTCATTTTTAATATAAAAATCCAGCTCACGGCGTAAAAAACCGCCCAAGTCTTTATGGATAAAATAATCCATGCTGTTGCGGCTAGTGTACTGGTTGATGTATTTCGCTAGTAGCGGGCGTTGTTTGATTTTGTCGGTGGGTGCAGGCGTGCTAAGCAGCGTTAGGTAATCGGCGGGTAAACTATCTAGCGCTTTGGCCGCAGCAAGAATTTGGCGGGCTATATACAGGTTAGGCAAGTCGCCTTTATTACTGGCACCAAACTCTTTTTTTACGGCCTCTTCTTGTTCTTTAGTCAGCGCGTCTTGGCTGGAAAGCACGCGGTATTCAAAATTGACGATAAGCTCATTGGCATCATTAAGCGCCACGGGCTGGGCCCTATGCAACACAAACTCACGCTTGGCGTTATCAGCCGCTTTAATATTGCCGTGCTCACCTTCGCTGGCGTCGATAATTTGAAAATGCACTTTGCGCGATTCCGTGCTTTGCCCAAAATCTAAGCCTTCTTGGGCTTGCACTTCTTTGGCTTGGCGCAGATCAAAGCTGAAATTGCTGAAGTATTCCGCCGACTTAATGTAATACTGGTCGGCATTGGCCCAGTGCAGCTTTACTTCTTCGCCGTTGTAGGGAATGGCATAGGGTGCGGCATTACTGGCCGTTTCACGGGTGTAATAACGACGCGATATAAAGTCACCGTCATCATAATAACGCTCAAAAAAACGATACAAATGATCGTATACCTGCGCTTCATTGCTGCCGCTTTCCCGTGCTGCATCGTAAGCGGCTTTGGCTTCTTGCACGGGTTTGGTTTCTTCTGGGTTGGGCGCACCAAAGTCTTTCGCTTGCTGAATCGCCGCTTCGTACTTACCCCGGGCTGTCGCTACTTGATTACCATCCGCCTGACCAAAGGCATCGCTAATAATGGTTAGCAGGTCTTGGTCTATAAACTGCTGAACTTGTGCCGCTTTGGCGTGCATAATGCGGTAAAAGCCAAAGTCTAAATCGGGCTGATTCAGCTGAAATAAATCAGAAAGCTTATTAACCAGTTTTTCGCGGAGTTTTACGGCTTGCGTCATGGGTGATTCCTAAATAACTTCAAAATGCAGTCTGAATAAAGTTTGGTGACTGCTTTGTGGTGCATACGTTTTTCAAGCTGCCTTAAGGGTTATACCGCTGCATATTTAATACTGAGTTCGTCTTCGAGATTAAACACAGTTAGTGCATACTTGATACGATCAAATTTACCAATATTGTCAATATTACTTTCTACAAAGTAATTTTCAGCGATTTCAGCAACCTGCCTTAAAGCTTTAGACGCTTGCTCACCTTTAACCAAATTAATTCGTTCACCGAGATCAGTGGCGTAGAAGGTTTCAGGCTGTAGCTCAAATAATATCCTCAATACTTCAGTGTAGAGCTTGGCTACCTGCGTCACCTCTAGCTTTCTATCGAGAAAAATAGCGTATTCGAGCTTTTTAAATTTCGGTTCATCCGCCTCAAATATATTAACTTCTTCATTGCTTTGCTCTGCTTCGAGCTCTTCACCAATATCAGGGTACTGCCAAATAGTTAAGAAACGCTCAGTGAGCAGTTCTAAACGCTGCTCAAGCTGCGGTAAGTCCCAGCTTTCAAGCTGAGCAAGGTATTTATTTAACCACAAGCGACTGTCTTTATAGCCCCCTTCAGGAAGGTCACGCTTCTCAACAAAAGGCTTATTACCAAGCTTTCCGTTATTTCCCGACAATGTCAGATTAGCAAGAGTGTTCAGGTAGTTATCCTTGATCGTCTTATAGTTTTCCTCACCAAGCTCAAGCCGCCATTTGGGGTCAGGATTCTGTGGGAAAATATGCTCAGTGGTAATACGTTCATTACCCTCGATGGTTACTGGCTCATAGTTATTGTGATTTTCAATACGCTCAAGCAAGTAGATGCGGTTTTTAGTCTTAATGTTGTAAAGATCTTTGATACGCAAAGCATCGGTTACTTCTTTATCTTTAGGGAAACGCTGCACCCCTGTGCGTTGCATCAACGTTTTTTGTATGGAATACAAATAGTTACCTGGGTCTACTTTGTCGTAGAGATTCATGAATATTTTATTAAGTGCGTTAGTCGGCAGCCCAAGTATAAATCGCCGCCAGGTAAAGGTTTGTACCAGCTCTAGCACGGTAACAAAGGTTGTTTTATCAATAAGCTGCTTTGAATAGTCATCATAAACTTGTAGCAAAAAAGGAAAGGCTACGTTGATTTCAAGACGATCGATGTACTCAAGCTGCAGTCGTATGCCGTTATCTTGCTCTTTATTAGGGTTAACCAGCTTGTTGTAGTGAACTGCCATTTTTTTAATATCATGCAGTGACTCTTCCAACTCGTTAATCGTGGTTATCGGATACTTTTCTTTAAATGCGTCGTAAACCCTGCCCTTATTTGGGATTTTTTTATTTTGTAGGGTGAGATAGTCACGAATAAACTCTGATACTAAATTTGTATTCCGCTCTTCATCTTTGGCGTAGCTTTCGATAACCGACCAATAGTTCAGATAAATTCTATTCTGCTCAGCAGGCTTCAACCCCATGAGAATATAGTTACGAATCAAATCGGCTTGAGAGAGCTCCAGCCCAGTTGAATTCAGACTCTCAAATATTCGCTGCGGATTATCTTTTTCACGATCAAGTGAAATTTCGACAAACATAAGTTTGGAAAGCCCCTGCAAAACCTGCTCATAGTTTTCGTTAACAATTCTTGCTTTAAAAAAACTATAGTTGTCGATGAGTTTTGAGTACTCAGGGTACTGCTCATTATCTTGGCTGCGTAGTAAAAATTTAAAGGCTTGGATATTGTTATCTGTAGGTTTAAGTTTAAGCTTTTCATCCTCAGCAGCAAATTTATTGATCAAATAAGTTTCGCTGATCTCTTGCTCCAACCTTTCTTCCCCGATTTCTTGCGCTAATTTATACAAAGCAAGGTAAATCAGGGTAAGAGTAGTCAGCCGCTGCTGTCCATCAATTATAACGAGCTCTTTCATACGAGAGGATGTGTAAACATCATCATGAACAAATACAATGCTGCCAATAAAATGTGCGCTGATTGAGCTATCGCACCCAACTTCCAAAATGTCATCTAATAACTGCCGGCACTGGGCAATGGTCCAATCATAGTTACGTTGATAAACAGGAATAACAAATTGAGTTTTGTTAGCAGACAAAAATTCTTCCACACGTGTTTCATTAGCTTTCATCATTCATCCTTTAATACGTTGCTATTACAGCCCACTAAAATAAATTGTTAGCTCGCTTTGAGCACAACCATCGACGCCGAATAAAACAGAGCTGTATTACGAAACTCTCCGCTTTCACACCATCTCCCAATGCAGCCTAAATAAAGTTTGGTGACTGCTTTGTTGGTGCATACGTTTTTCAAGCGCGGCTATTAGCGTGTCGCGGCGCTCTTCAATTTGGTCTTCTACATCGAATACTTGCTCACGCTGACGGCGCTGCTGGCGTTCGAGCTTTTTGATGTTTTCTTGTGCGGCTTTTTGTTCTTCAACACTTTGTGCTTGGCGGGCCTGTCTTTTTAGGTCGCGCAATTTAAGCTTGGTGTCTTCCAGTGCTTGTTCTGCCGCTTGTATCTGTTCATCGGCCCAGGTTTCTAGCTTTTCTTGTTCACGCTTGAAGTAATGATTGTTCTCTTCCAGCGCTTGGCTCAGTGTGGCTTGTAATTGCCGTGCTACCTGTTGCGTAAAGCTTGCCGGTGGTTCAGTCGTTTGGGTGGCAAGCACTTCAGCACTTAAGTTGAACAGGCGCTCACAGGCCTCGGTATCGAGTATTTCGCCTTCATCGGTACAGGCGCTAAACACTAGATGTTCTTCACGCTGGAAGCTATCAAGCTCTAGTAAGTTAAGCTCTAGCCAGCCTTGAGCGCTTTTAAGATTTTCAAGAACGGAGATTTTGCCTTGATAACCAGAAAGGTCAAACTGTATTTTGACCAAAGGGCAAGGCAAGCTCCTACCCCTGCTAAGCACATGCTCACCTAAAGGGTGTGTTAATCGATAAGTATGGCTGTGCTCGGCGGCGGTTTTGCCTTTTTGAATAAGTTGATAGCGCCCCTGAGGCGAGGCTACGCTTAGGCTTTTATGCAGTTCAAAGCTGAGCTCGTGCTCATTAAAGCTGGCCTGCTCGCGCAAGATAAAATGGGTGAGCTGCCAAAACATGCGCTGGATGCGGTCTAGCTGCTTTATGGCGTTGTCTTGCTGCACTTTGAGCAGCTCATGCACTTGTTCATCAAAGTTTTCAAGCAGCTTGGCTTCGGTTTCTTTGAGCTTTTCGGTGATGCTGCTTTCTAATTCTTTTTGCAGCTCATCAAAGGCGTGTTGAATAGCTTCTGGGCTACGGCAGGTGTCGTAAATGGCCGCGATACGTTTTTCAAAGTCCACACCCGATTCAAGACGGCCAAGGAGCTCATCGGATGCACCAAATACGCCATCAAACAGCGCAAACTTATCGGTAAGCAATTCCAGCACCCGCTGGTCCGCTTCGTTACGCTGGTTTAAAAAGTTGATTACTACAACATCGTGTTTTTGTCCGTAGCGGTGGCAACGACCAATACGCTGCTCTACGCGCTGTGGGTTCCAGGGTAAATCGTAATTAATCACCAAGCTGCAAAATTGCAAGTTAATGCCTTCAGCAGCGGCCTCGGTAGCAATTAATATTTCGGCGTCGGTTTTGAAGTAATCAATAATAGCGCTGCGCCGGTCTACGGCTGGGCTACCGGTTAGCTTATCGCTGCCTTGGTGTGTTTTAAGCCAGCGTTGGTAAATACCAGTAACGGCGGCACTGGTGTTGGTACCACTAAAATTTACAACCTTTCCAGCATAGCCATGCTGCTCAAGGTATTGATGCAAATAGTCTTGGGTGCGCCGTGATTCGGTGAAAATAACGGCTTTACGCTCTGCACCTAGCTCATGCATGCGCTGAAAGCCAATGTCTAAGGCTTTGAACAAGGCGTGGGTCTTAGCGTCGCTGTGGATGCCTTGAGCCAGTTCACGGTAGCTTTCTAGCTCGGCTATTTCCCCTTTAAGCTGAGTTAGGTCGATTGCTGGCTCGGCCGTATCACCTTCTTCAAGCTCCAGTTCATCTAGCCATTCTGCGTCTAAGTCTTCATCATTTAAAAACTGCTCCAGCCAATCGTGCTGTTGTGTGCTGGCTTCTTGTTGCAGGCTTTTGAGGCGCTTTAACAGGGTATTGAGCGTTTCAATAACAGCCTCGGTGGACGAGGCCAGTAGTTTACGAATCACTAAAGACACTAAGTGCCGTTGACGCCAGGGTATGCCGTAGCTATCGGCACGGTGTAAGTAACCGCTGAGTAGGTCGTATAATTTTTGTTCTTGGTCACTGGGGTTAAAGGGTACGGTGATGGCTTTGCGCTCGGTGTAGTTAATGTATTCGAGCACTTGGCGACGCAAGGTGCGTTTACTGAATTCTTTTAAGCGGTGGCGTAAGCCCGTAATGTCTGACTCGCCGTGCATAAATTGACGACGGAAGCTTTTGACATCACCGAATAGCTGTTCATCAATAATGGTCGATAGGCCATACAATTCAATCAGTGAGTTCTGTAGGGGTGTTGCTGTAAGGAGTAGCTTTCTTGAACCCGCAAAGGCCATTTTAATTGCTTGGCCGGTTTTGTTGCTGTCGCGGTGCGCGTTACGCAGTTTGTGCGCTTCATCGATCACCACTAAATCCCACGGCGTAGTGCGCAGCTTGTCTGCCATACGGGCGGCATAGTTGAACGAAACGATGCTGATCGTCTCTTGCTCAAACGGGTTATACACACCAGCTTTGCGCTGGGCGTTGTAGGTTTTAGCATCCAGCACTTGATTGGGCAGTTGGAATTTTTCGCTAAGCTCATTAGCCCATTGCTTACGCAGTGCTGCTGGGCAAATGATGATTAAGCGCCTGCGCCTTTCTGCCCAGTATTGGCACAGCACCAGTGCGGCTTCAATGGTTTTCCCCAAGCCCACTTCATCGGCTAATAACACGCCTTTGCTGAGCGGGTTCTGTAAAGCAAATAAAGCGGCATCAATTTGGTGCGGGTTGATGTCTACTTCAGCATCGAACAAAGACGTAGCGATACGGTCCATATCGCCGCCACGACGCTGGCGGGTCAGCTCATAAGCGAAATACTTGGCGTGGTAAGGCGTGATGGGCATTCAAGCAAATCCTTTGGCTGGTTCAGAAAAAGCTATTTAAGAACACTGAGTGTACCTAAAATCGCTTTATGCTGCTTTGAACATGCAAATTCCATTATTTTTTTTATGCATTAGCTTTGTCTTGATTGCTTTTAGTGACCCGCATTCCTGCGGTGTTTTTCAAGATAGTTGTCACTATTTTTGCCTCAAGCAGCCTGTTTTGTCTCGGTCTCTTTTTCCGGGTTCAGTGTGACTGGGCCAACCGGCTGGCAGTTTCTAACCGGACGTGAGCCCCAGCGGGTTGGATTGGCCAGCTTGGCCTGTTCCAGCACCGCTTTACGTTGGGCTAACAGCGTCTTGTCTTTACCTTGGTGGCGCTGTGCTAGTGTAACAAAGTTAATCTTGCTGTGGCGATGCTCGGTGTTGTGCCAGCGCACAAAGTGCTCAACCCATGCCCTGGCTTCATCCAGCGAGGCAAAGCCGCTTGAGGGCCACTGTGACCGGTATTTAAGCACCCGGAACAGGGACTCGATAAACGCATTGTCGTTGCTGACCCTGGGCCGGCTGTAGGACGGTAGCACGCCCAGCTCATCGAGCTTGGCCTTCATGGTGCAGGCCTTCATTGGAGCTCCATTGTCCGAGTGCAGTACCAGCGGCTGGTGCAGGCACTGCTCACGCAGCATGCAACGCTGCAGCAAGTCCGCTGCATGCTTGCCACATTCAGCTTCGTGAACCTCATAGCCAACGATTTTGCGGCTGTACTGTAAATACCCCATCTTTAATACACCACACACATAGAATTTATAATGTTAACTTATACTCAATGGGTGTCATGTCATTGAGTGAATCGTGCGGTCTTTCGGTGTTGTAAATCGTTGTCCAGTGTTCCGTGATGTGTTGAACTTGCTTCAACGACGTAAAAAGATATAAATCTAATACCTCTTGGCGGTACGTACGATTGAAGCGCTCAATATAGGCGTTTTGATAGGGGCAATCGGGCTGCGTATAATCAATATAAACGCCATGTTGATGTGCCCACTGAACGAACTCCGCGGAGGTGAACTCGGGGCCATTATCGACACGAACTTTACGTGGGTAGCCGTGCCAAGAGGCCAGCCCATCTAGGTAACGGGTGACACGAGCAGACGGCAAGCCCGTGCCAATATCGATTCCTAGCAACTCGCGATTGCAATCGTCAATCACATTAAATGTACGAAATCGCACGTTATTTTCTAAGCGGTCCGACATAAAATCCATCGACCAACACTGACCCGTACTTTTAGGTACGACGAGTGGTTCGGGTTGGCGAGCAGGCACGCGTTGCTTGCGCTTTGTCTTTATGTTGAGTCGCAATGCATTATAAACACGCTGTACACGCTTATGATTCCAGCGGTAACCTAAAGCGCGTATGCGCTTAAAACACTTGGGGAACCCCCAACGTTGATGTCTTTCAACCAGCGTGTTTAGCACTGTAATTACCTCGCTATCATCACAACGTTTAGGCTGATAGTAAAACGCGGTGCGACTCATCCCCGTAATCATGCAGCTTAAAACAACGCTGATGTCATGCTGTGCCTGTAGCGCTTTTGCCCAGTCTTTACGCGTCGCAACAGGCACTACAGCTTTTTTATGATTTCTTCCTGCAACTGAGACTTCAAACTTAAATCAGCATACATCTGCTTTAAGCGACGATTCTCCTCCTCAAGCTCTTTGAGTCGTTTTACGTCGGAGAGCTCCATGCCGCCATATTTGGCTCGCCATTTATAAAATGTGGAGTTACCTACATGATGCTTGCGGCACAGCTCTTTAATCGGTATCCCAGCTTCCGCTTCTTTCAACATCGCCACAATTTGGCTTTCTGTCATCCGTTTGCTCATCGTAAAAATCCTTTTTTCTTAGTGTAAGAAAAATTCTACGCTTCAGCTGTATTATTTTAGGGGATAGTTACAACCTATCAATGATTTTAAAACTCTGTTTAGCTTTATTTTCTCAGAATATTGAACAGTCGCTTTGTCAGTGTTGATTTTCGCAACACTATTTTTCTGCTTGTGCAGATTTTGTTCAATTAACTCTTTCCATTCTTTCATCTATGTTCTAATTCCCATGAATGCTAATCATTACTGATGCCTAACGTTTGGCTAAGGGGCGAGCTTTAGCTCGTCCCAGCGAACGAAGTGAGTGACTTAAGCCTCTTGTTAGGCTATTTCACCATTTAATCAGATACTATTGAGCGTAGCTTTTCAAAAACTATTGTTATCGCTGGCAATAGTAGTTTCTCCTCGCCATTCTCAAGAACAGCAAATAATTCGACAGCTTCAAAAAAAACACCCTCGCCGAATGGAGCCTGAAACAAACCTGGTGAACCCGTAAGCTGAGCAGACGTTAAAACTTCCCGTGAATTTCTGGCAGTAAGCTTTGCATGTTTTATAGAGTCTGCTATATCCCAAATAAACTGAAACTCGTGGCACTCATTAAGTATTTCACGGCGTTTAGCATTTACACGCTCATTCATGGTCTTGCGGTCTGCAGCCGCTTCATTCTCTTGAGCTAAATGATCAACCATATGATTTAAAACTAATACTGCCAAAAGTCCACGCCGCAAATTTTGCGGGGCATCAAGAAATTCTATAACGGTTGGTTCAACCATTAAACTGAAATACTCTTTTGAATCTGCTGGCACCTGTTAGCTCCTAGAGCGCACGTAACGTGCGTAAATTTTTATACTTTTAGCTTTTAAATTTGTTTCGCAAGAAACTCATAAAAGTAAATATTGTCCGGTGCCCTACAGTCTGAGGGTGATCATTTTTTTCATCTGCTCGAACTTGTTCTTCTTGGTCAGCATCTTCATTAAAACCTGGAATTACAGCGCGTGAGGTACAGTGGCAGTCCCAATCTCTGCCTGGGAGCATTAGTTTTCCGTTAATGCATAGCCCATCAGTTACTAAAAAGCGTTTTCCGTCAGCTTCCCTGTGAGCTTTGTCCTCATCATAATCACCACATGGAATTCCCCCGTATCTCCAAACTGCGTACTTAATACCCAACTCTTTTCGTCTTTCAGCATCTACTAAAATGGTGGCATTGTTAGACAGATAGCACGATATTTCTGCAGCTCTACGCTTGGTCAAACCAAGATTTATTAGAAACTTAGAAAGACTATGATTGTCGCCACCCGCAAGAACTGCTCGTAGCGCAGCCTCATACAACATAGGTTTATCTGTCGTAGCTACGTCGTCTAAGCTTTCAACATTATTTCGAAGATCATTTTTAATATGGTCAGTGACACTACTTGGGTCAAACTTAACCGTCGGTAGCGAAGGATAAATTTTGCTCGATCTCACAAGTTTGTGCTCCTAGCAGCGAAGTTCTTTCATTGATTCATACCGCCTAACGCAAAGTTTAGGGGCAGCCTTTTGCGTAGGAGGAACGACGCAGCAAAAGGCTGTCCAGCGACCGCAGGGAGCGGCCTAGAACGAATTGTTAGTTCCCGTGGCACTTGTTCATAGGCTATTTTTGAAAACCATCCAATCTTGCATCAGATATCATTGCCAACTGACGCCCCCCATAGCATTGCTTACAGAACACTAACATTGCTTGATTCAGATTACCCGCACTATGTGTATCGATTCTTGAAGCAATGTTGTTTGCTTCAGCCTCACTTGCTCCGTCGCTTCTTGCTGCGAGGTATACGTAGGCTTGAACAGCCTTTTTACCCCGGCTCATTAAGAAAATAGATAACGCTACGATTACTACAACGATAAGAAATACTATTTCCATTTTGCACCCCAAGTTTTAAAAGACTTTAAGCTTATTATCATTTGAACATTCTATGGCTCTTTTATAGTTGAGTGCACAATGATACTGACGTAATTGATAATCCGGCTATTCCAGACTTGTGAAATTTAAAAGCCTCCTTGAGTGCTTGCTCACGTAAAGCCTCGTCTGAGATTGATGGTTCTTCCTCAGCTTCAAGCTCAAATTGACCGACGGAGATATCCCCATTGTTCCTGCATTCATAAGATATTAAATATTTCATATCGATTCCTCACTAACGCCGTAAATCACCGGCGGCAAAAAGTATAGCGACGAACGAGCGGTGCTTTTTTGTCGTCCGAGTGCATTTGCCTTGTTATGCTTTTGGTTGATTATTGCCTTTTCTCCTGATAACTTTTGCGCCTTTTTGTATGGTCATGCTTATTTCTTCACTAAGCACTGGCTTGGGATTTGTCTTAGTTAAAAACCTTACAGAATATTTTACAATCCACCGAAGTACGCCAATTGCGGAGAAAACCAGCATAGCGGCAATTTTTAAAGTGCCACGAAAACCATCGATATTCACTCCTGGAAGGCATTGAATAAGTCTTGAGCCAAACAACAACCATAATGTGTTTGAGATAAACACATAAAGAATAACTAAGGCGACACTTCCCCCAATCCATGTGACTGTTTCACTTAACATGAATAAATATCAATCATTATGTGTCGTTTTTTTACTTTCTGCCTCTGCATCTTTTTTTGAAGCCTCCCACTGTTCTTCCATCCAGCTAATTCCTTTTGCGGTTTTGTCCATCACCTTCTTAGACTCGCCTTTAAATGAGGTGTTTTTCAGTTCCTCATTTCTTATTGCCCTCCCTACAGAACTTTTAACCACGGCAATAATACCCGCAATTATTGCAATGATTATGAATAAAAATAATCTACCCATAATTCCTCCAAAGCTTCGTTAGTAATTTAGTAAGCATAACGTTTGGTTAAGGGGCCGGCTTTAGCCGGTCCCAGCGAACGAAGTGAGCGATTTGAACCAATTGTTATGTGCGTTTATTGGTCGTTTTCAGAAATTATTGATTCGGCTTCCTTCTTCACGAAGTCATCAAATCCTTGTGAAATCTCAGCTGCTCGTTCTGTTAATTCTTTGTGCGTTTTATTTATCTCATCCCAGTCTATCTCTGGGTGAGCATCACCTAGTTGTAATAGAACCGTTGCTTGCTCGAAGGAACATTCCCGATGTTGCATGACAGCCATTGCAAGAGCTGTCCAGTAACTATGTAGAGACATCTTTTGGAGGTCAGCTATATGCATGCTAGAAATTGAAACTATGCTAGAGGCTCCTCTTAGTGCTGCGGATTTTCCTCTGTAAGCAAATGCTAGCCATATTAAGGCTATGGTTAGTACGAGAATAGTTAATTCCATAATCTGTTTTCCTTAGCTGGTCATAATGTTGGCGCGTCTAGCACATAACGCCTCAATAACCAGCAGCTGAAACGGAGCGAAGCGTAGTGTAAGCTGTCCGGCGCCGACGGCGCGAAGTTAATTGACTTGTTAGGCATTTTATTCGAAGTTCTTGACTGGACGCACCAAAATAATGTCCCTTTGCGGATCACTACCCAGTGAAAAAACATGCTCTCCAGCTTCTTCGAAATTAAATTTTTTGTAAAAAGCGATTGCTCTTGAGTTTTCCTCCCAGACTCCAAGCCACGCGATATCAGTATTGCGCTCCTCAAAAACTTTAAGACACTCACTCATTAAGTTATGAGCCAGGCCTTTTCCGTGAAAATTTTTATCTACGTAAAGCCTGTGAATCTCACCTGGACTATTAGCTGAAACGCAACCAGGGGAATCACTCCACCTGAGTTGAGCGTATGCCACTAACTTGCTGTCGATCTCTGCAACGAAAGTGACATATTTTGAGCTAACAATTTCTTGGCCTTGAATTTCATTTCCGTAACTTGAAAGGCAATGAGAATCCATATTTTCAGGTGTATTTTTCTGAGCGAATGTATCTCTAAACGTAGCTTCCGCCAATTTAGCCAGATCTGAAGCATCAGAAATTCTTGCCAATCTTATAATTCTCATTAATATCTCCGAAGATGCCTAACGCCCGCAATAAACGGCGCGAGGAACGAGCGTCCGGCGACCGCAGGGAGCGAATTTAATTGCATTGTTAGAACCACCCTGCGACACGGCCTATGATGCCTGTCACAATGCCGATCATAACAACGATTGACCATAGCCAATGTTGCTTTACATATTCAATTATTGCTTTGGGGTGCGCACCATACTTATCTCGCCAAGTGGCGTTTGTGACCAAAGAGCCATCAACAGTGCGCTCAACTATATTGGACATACAGTCAACTTTTCTCAATGTTGACTGATGAAGCTTAACATAGTCACCAGATTCAAATGCGTCCGCTTCTTCCTTTCCGGTCAGGGCGCTTTTGTCAGTCATATGATTTAACTGAATAAGCGCATGAAAACGACCCGATTCTCCATGACTTACATATTGGCGCCCGAAAAGTGCCACTAGAGCCCTAGCCAGATCAAACTTTTTATCGTCTGGCACTATATAAGGCTCACCGCCAAGAACTTGAAACCTGTGTTCTATTGCTGAGAAACCATAATTCCCATCGCGCATATTCCAATGTATGAAGTGGAACGTCTGACGATACTTAAGGAACTCGAAAAAATCGGAAAGCATTTCTTTTTCGAGCTCATCATATTTGCTCGGTATGTCAGCTATAGGAACGTGCCTTCGCTCAGCAATCTTATGAATTGAGAAACTCTCCGTCTGCGCCGTCTTCAAGTTCCTTAAAGCAATTGATGTAACTCGCGGCGTACGGCCATCTTTAATGTCATAAAAGGATTCGCATGAATAGTGAATCAAAAGCACATGCTCAGACTTTTCGTAAAGAGCCGCCAGCTCTCTTTGCGTCTCCTTGCGCTTTTGTATTCTTTTAAGCTCTGATGACATGTATCTTCCTTTCTGGGGGTTCTAACGTTTGGTTAAGGGGCGGGCTTTAGCCCGTCCCAGTGAGCGAAGCGAACGATTTGAACCAATTGTTATGCAATAACCGCACAGAATAAATAAAAAGCTGTGCAGTCATTTCCTCGATAGCTCCAAGAAACGATTGTTCCATTGCTTAGCTCGAAAGTCGTTTCGCAGGAAAATGCTAGGTTTTGTGCGGGAGTACCGCCATAGCTATTTGTGTATGCAGTGTTCCCAACAATATTGGTTGTATAAGTAGGCGCCGTACCGGGGAGCACTACATTCCTGGACGAGGAATAAACTAAAAACTTTCTACCGCCTGCTTCATAGGCTTGTGCAGGCGGGCCCCAGCTTCTTACGATGTCAAGTTCCGAAGAACCAACCCATGAATCAAGAACCGCTTCATATTTTGCGGAAGTAGCACAACCCGCAAGAAGGATAAATACTGCGCATGAGAATAATTTTTTCACAAATACTCCTTTAGTGCATAACGCCCGGCTCACGCGCCGGTTTGGAGCCGCGAAGCGGCAGAAAATTGGTCGCTGTGCAGCCGATGGTTATATTTTTATGGTTAGAAGCGTATGCATCCTTTTGACCACCATCAAAATGGTCAATAGTAAATTCATAACCACCATCATGATTAAAGGCGAGAAAAAGTATAACTTTAAATCAATACCAACGATCAAATTTCTGATTGATATTTTTAAGGCATCGCCTGGCAAAAAAGTATAAATAAGGCAGAAAAACACCAAAGCAACAGATGCAACAATCGCATAGCAAATATTAAAATATAGCTGCTCCAGCAACTTCTTCTTCAGCTCAACATTATGCCTCTTTGAATCCGTACTTACATCCCTTAGCTTTTCGCCTTGGTCGTATACTAGAACCAAAACACTCAATAATAAAGCAGTAAATATTGCGCCAAAGTTCACCAAAAGAGAGTTTGCGTCGGTAGTTACTTTTATGCCGAGAAACGATAGAAGAAAAGCAATAGCCAATGGAATTCCGTAGAATGTAAAATAATCGACTACGCTAACCTTTCCAGAAGAGGCATCATTTAAGGTGTTAATATGGCCGGTCACTATTGACCATATGTTGATTTTTGAACTCATGAGCTTGGCACCTCGATCTTAAGTCCTGGGTACAGGGTGTGCGCATATTCACCCACAATATTTCTTACCCACGAGTTAATTTTAACGAAGTCTGGTACTCCGTCATCCCCGATAAGATCTTCTTCAACTTCTATTTCACACAAGGCACTCGTTTTGTTTCTTCCGACATTGAATGTTCTCCGTTTTCCATCCATCTCAACAACAGTTTTTACCTGCGCCCCGTAGTCACCCATTATTTCTACGGCCTGCATTTGATCGCTATTGGGATTTAAATAATCCCTTAATTTTCCCATCCCTCCTCTCCTTGGTGGTTTAATAATAAGCTCCTGCTCGCCGTGACCGAGCAGTCTAACTTGGTCGGCAATGTCGCTTAATCCGACAAATTTTGTCAACTTTACTTCTTTCGCAGTGGCATCGAGCCATGCATTTACAGCATTATCATATGCGAGGGGGTTCATCTGGATAACCAGACCTGTTAGATCCTTAAAATATTGAGAGAATAGTGTATAGAATAATGTTTTCACACCAATTCCTCGGTATGAATGCATAAACGCCATCGCTTCATTGAAACCTTTTGGAATAAAATAGTGAATATAGTGCTTTATTATTTCTGCATTGTTTTTTTGCTTTCTCGAAATCGACATCGCCAGTTTGCACGTTAATAATGTCAGTTTTCATTCCATAGGTTCCAACATTGAACCACCCAAATATCTCTCGAGTCTTCTCGTTAATACTCAAGGACTCAAACTGATAGACCTGCTTAGAATCCTCAACAATTTTGTAAGCACCAGTATTGGCGTTTAAAAAATCACGAAGAATATAGAAAAGGTCCTTATCGCCAAGATTATCTAGCGTGCTGTACCGTTCTTCGATTCTTCCCTCTAAGCCTTTATTGAAGCATCGAAACAGGTAAGGTGCGACAGCATGCATTTTTACTTCCTTTATTTTTTAAGTTTAACGTTCGGCTGCGTCTAAGGCAGAAAATATAACGCCGCATTCACCGGCTTGTCCGGTGCAATGCTTTGTTAGCTCATTTCAGTGTGTCAAGGTTATCCATATTCATGGAAGACCAGAAATTTTGTTCGAAGTGGAAGTTATACCACCTATCAGTTCCTACTCTGACATGACCTTCTTTAACCTTTTCTCTCAGTTCATCAGCCGAGGAAATTCCCGTGATAGCGGCGAGCTTGCTGAAGTGCTTATGCTGTGCTGCCCTCATGAAAAATGGAAAGCTACTGCCATAAGAAGCGTAGTGTAATGTTTGCGGATACCATCGCGTGCCATCTGTAATAAAAGACATCAGCAACGTTAATAGCTCTGCCTGAAGAATATCGCTAAAAGGTAAGTCTTCGCGATCTGCTTGCAATTTTATTAATTCAGCCGCCGGTGCATGCAGCTTTCTTCCTTCAGGAGCCAAAACGGCTTGCAAAGATTCAGAATAGCCATAGAAACAATCAAATCGCTCAAAATTAGACTGCCCATACCTGTCAGTCGAAGGCAAAAGATAGTGGGAAGAGTAAACGTCATGCAGAACTTTGTACGCACCAGCTTTCAAGAGGGCAGCAACAATATACAAAAATGTCTCGTACACGAAAACTGCATGAGATTCAAACCAAATATCGTTCCAACTATTTATTTCAGGCGGCCGAGACTTCAATTCTCTTAATCTTTCAAGTACATCTATCAGTACTTCAGATAATATTTCGGAGTCAGTCACTTCTCCTTCAAGAAGTACCCAGTCACAAAGATGGTTGCGAATCGCCTTTAACTTTCCGCAATCTTCAACAACCTTTTCACCATATACTTCAACCGTTGGGCGCTCTCGTACCCGCAACTCATCTGCGTAGCTCACACATGATTCGATAAAATCCCTTCGATAATGACTAATACCTTTTTTATCCTGTAACAGCGCTTGCTTCAATGAATTAAATTTTGCTAAAGCCTCACTAGTAGGTACCGGAGTATCGCTTGTGATATACGTCGGAGCTTTACCTTTCTTTGGTTTGACATGCTGCGGCTTCCCATACAGCAATCTGATAAGTTGTTCCCAGTTTTCATTTTCTGCTTCTGAACTAGAAAAATTAATCCACATTCGGGACTCCATGAAAACTGGTAGAACTGGCTCACCGTCCTCACCAAAATCACATACAATGGGAATAAACTTAGACTGCTTAACTTTTTTGTATACTTCTCCGGAAATTATCTGGGATTCGGTTCCAACCCCTGCCTTCCTTGCGTTCGCCTTCTCGGCATATGTACTATCACATATTACAAGGACATGGGTTACAGACGGGTCTGTAACCATGCTTTCCATGAATACATTTTTGTCATCGCCTTCCTTTAAATCATATATATCAAGAATTACTTCTACTCCGTCTGCAACAAGCCTATCAGCCCAGTGCTTTACTAGTTCTTGATGCTGCTGGTCTGTCCAGCTATATGAAATAAACACCTTCGGTTCTAACATGCTCGATTTTTCCTTAGAGAGCTAACGCTTGCGTAATAGGCGCGAGCTTGCGAGCGTCCTAATTGACGCACTTGTTAGCAGTTGCTTCATAGGGACAACGGTGCACCCGCTGCAATCAGCACCTTTCTGGCGACGTACTGCATTAGCTCAATGTCAAAAAACAATAGCTCTGCTTCTTTGGAGAATGGCAACAACAGTTCAACTTCGCCTTCAGAACTTTCGCCTTTTGTGTGTACGATTTTGCAGCGGATATCATAGATAAGGTCGGCTACTGGTGCTCGCAAATCAGCATCAGAGTTATTTAATGGTAACTTGTGGTCAGTTAAACCTTTTTGCTTTGCAGAGAAAAATTCTGCCCGCTCCTCGTCTTCTTGCAAAAAGGCTCTTAAGTCGTTGGTATCAATACAGGCATTTATAGTAGCCCTTAACTGGGAGCGCTCATCACCAAAACCCCTGCCATGTCCTGAGACAGCTGCTAAGACTTTACCAATATCGCCATCTCTATCTGTTCTGAATGTTGGGTCTTTTAAGATGGACCTAATTCGTCGTTTCGCTTCTTCTTGAGAATAGGTAGGGTAGTAATATTCAATTACCTGATAGAACGCAAGGAACTGTAGAAGTGGCATGCCTAGTGCGCTTCTTCCATACCAGTAAAGAGAACTGGGCCCTTCATCAAATTCAATTTTTGGAAATTCAAGCTCCGCTCGCTCGGGCAGCCTGCGTCTTGGTCTATGCCCTGGGCGACGTACATGCCGCCGATCTCTTACAAGGGAAAGAGCAAACCCATCCTGTAAATCAAGCTGGAAAAACAAAGAGTCACTAAGTTTACGTAGGATTTGCAGACTTTGGTTATGCTGTGAAATATTAATACCAGATATTTTTATTGATAGTGCTCCATTTCGACCGAATGGCCCCCTGGCAAGGATTCTCATCGGCTCAGAGGCTTCACCTAGCTCTATTTTTATAGGGCGACCTAAATAGTTTTCTTCGAGCACAATCGGTTCAATTTCTTCACCTTCTGATATTTCGCCAAATATTCGCCTATGAAGAAATGATCTAGGCATTCCATTTATAGGTCGGATTACAGCCTCTATAGTATTTTCTGAATAATTAGCGATAGCCACGAAATCACCAAGAAAACTATATTTCTCGAATTCAAAGCTTAATATCTCATTTATTGATTCTGAAGAGCTAATCGGTGTCCAACGCTTATCCCGGCCATTAGGCATACCAATGGCAACATAGGTATCGCCGTCGAAATACTCTCGCACCTCAGCCTCAATATTTGCATCATTGCAGCGTTTAAGAAGAGCTTCCTGAAGCTCAGCAAGCTCTTCAGGATTTTCCTGCTCATCCATATCTTCTATATTATCTACAGTTAAATCTTCTGACATGCTTGATCCTTGTCGTGACTGCTAACATGTATTAGATCGCCTTCCACATAAGCCAATCATCGTGAAGGCGGTATAACCCGATGCGACTAAATTTTGATTGCCCGATTATAGTATAGGGATCAACCCGTTACAAGACCATACTTTTTGGTAGATTATTTTCGCTTGACCCGCCTTGTCTTCACCAGTAAGATACTGTTTATCCATACAGCAAAAGGAAATTGCTATGCCCCAGACACCCAAGCCTGCACCCAAGCTACGCGATCAGCTGCATGCAATCATTCGTACCAAACATTACAGCCTGCGTACTGAAAAAACCTACTGGTACTGGATACGCTATTTCATACGCTTTCATCGACTCCGCCACCCCCGCGACATGGCCGAAGCAGAAGTCGCTCAGTTTCTGACCTGGCTGGCGACACACAAGAACGTGGCGGCGGCCACCCAAAACCAGGCGCTCAATGCGCTGGTATTTCTTTATAAACACGTTTTACAACAGCCTTTGCAGCATATCGACGGCATTGCCCGTGCTAAAAAGCCACGCAAGCTGCCCGTGGTGCTGTCCCATGAGGAAGCCATATCCGTCATTGCCCAGCTGCCTCCCCCGCATCGGCTGATTGCTTCACTCATGTATGGGGCCGGTCTGCGTGTCAGCGAAGCCTGCCGTTTACGCATCAAGGATGTGGATTTTAATCTGCACAGGCTGGTGATACGCAGCAGCAAGGGTGGTAAAGATCGCACGACCTTGCTGCCCCAGACGCTGTTTACAGAGCTTTAAGAGCTGATAGCGCAACGGACTCACCAACATGCCAGCCAGTCCGGCATGCCAGCACCTGTTACGTTGCCTTATGCGCTGGCCCGTAAATATCCCAATGCAGGCTGCGCACTGGCTTGGCAATGGCTGTTTCCTTCTGAGAGTCTATGCCAAGACGACGACGGCCGTTGGGTACGCCATCATTTGCATATTTCTGCAGTACAAAAAGCAGTGAAAAAATCTATTTCGGCAGCTGGCATACACAAGGCTGCCTCCTGCCACAGTTTTCGTCACACGTTTGCAACCCAGCTGCTACGCCAAGGCACCGATATCCGTACTGTACAAGAGCTGCTTGGACATACTGTTTCTACCTAAAATTGCTACTAAAAATGGGGGGACTACAGATAGAGAAAATAGCCAAAAGTGGCGTTTCCAAGCAGATGCTTGGAACTTGAAACGGCAACCGTTTCATCTTTTAAAAGTGTCCACTTTTAACGGCGACAGCCTATCCTGCATCTAGCCATTACACACACAGCCTCCCTTATGATAGAGACGATTTTTTACGCTAATCGCAGTAATTTCTTATCAGATTGGGATGATTTCAACTACATAAATCAATTTTAATTAAGCCTATGGTTTAATATAGTTGAATTTGATTAAAAGCATAGATTAATAAATTATATTTATAGTTTCATTTAATTTAAGATAAGAAAAATTGTTTGTAATAGTGTAATATGAATTTATAACAAGATATAAAATAGTTTAAAATATATAAAAAACCAACTTAAATTAACTATACTAATAGTTGATATTAGTTGAATTATGGTTTCACTTGTTGAATGGAAATAATTATGGATGTTGATCAATTTTTAGAAAAGTTAAAAAATCGCCCAGTAAATCATAAAGGAAAATTGGCTATATGGCATGACGATATTTTAAAATTGCGGTCTGCTGGCTGTACTTACGCACAAATTGTAGAATACTTAGAATTAAAAGAAGTTCGGGTATCTATAGCTGCCGTTCAAAAATTCTGTACTTTAAAATTAAAGAAAAATGAAGCTAATGAACGAACAACAACTAAAAATACTGACAACCTTAGCCAAGTTGCAAATGAGGAAGTAGCAGAAGATACGGAAAAACGGCCAACTGAGCAAACAAGCTCTGAAGCCCCTACTCTTACGGATAAAAATTCAGTCCAAAGCAAAACCACCGAAGACGAAGAAGTGCCGGTACATAAACGGATGCCGGATTGGTTTAATGTTCCCGGCATTAATTCCATTGACGATTTACGTTAGATAGCTCAAATATTGAGCTACAAACTCAACATGCTATTAATCAATAAGTTAGGCCTCTCTTTTCAGGTAAAAAGCCTACTTATTAACATTATTTGTGGATAATAATTCAAAGAAATTTATTCCTGAGTATTTTTCAAACTCATTTCGAGAAAACACATAATTGAATGCTGGATACCTAATAATTGTATTACAGCTAATATAAATATTTTCCACTTCAACTTGCCAATAAGAGCCTAGACAATTACTAGTAAAATCTTCCCATTCTTCCTGAGAATTTAATGCTCCTTCAGTGAGTAAAAACCTTGGCCAATCGTTTATTTGGCCTAATGGATAAGCAATTACCATCACTGCATTAATTGCAGCAACAAGCGAAAATAAGTAAGCGTCCGGTGAACACCGATTGACATAAGACTCATAGGGCCTCGATTTTTTCGGAGCCCTATGCTTTTAGTGGCTTAAAGTTTTGCGTTCGGTTGCCAATGGTGAGGTAAGAGCTCAGCGATATCTTTCGCTTTATGCGTCGGCAAACGCGTCAACGCGTCTTTAAGGTAGGCATGTGGGTCGTGACCATTTAACTTTGCCGATTGAATTAAAGACATCACGGCAGCTGCCCGTCGACCCGCTTTCTCGGAGCCCAAAAACAGCCAATTCTTGCGACCAATGGCGAGCGGACGAATTAAATTCTCGACCGCGTTATTGTCCATCGGCAACTGTGAGTCATCCAGCAAACGCGTTAAGGCGACCCAATTGCTGAGACTATAACGAATGGCTTTGGCGATCGCCGAATTCGGTGGCACCAGTTCAAATTGACTCCGCAACCACGTTTCAAACTCGTCAAGTGCCGGACCCATGTAGCGTTTTCGGTGGGCGAGACGCGCTGGCGGGCTTAGGTTTTTCGCCTCTGCCTCATACTGATACAGCCGTTGAATTTGCCATAGTGCTTGCTCAGCCACGTCACTGCCATTGGCTTGGTAAATGTCATGGAACTTACGACGGGCATGGGCCCAACAGCCACCTTCAATTACTTGACCACTCGCAAAGAGCGCTTTATAACCGGCATAATCATCACACATCAAACTACCACGCCAGTCACCCAAGAACTCACGGGCGTGCGCCCCAGAGCGTCCTGGTTTAAAGTCATAAATCACTGCTTTCATGGTTTCATACGCACCTGGCGCATACGTCCAGAAGTAACCGCGCTGCGGTTTGTCTTTTTTATGGTGCATAAAGGTAACTGGTGTTTCATCGGCGTGCAACACCGAGTGGGCGAGCACTTCATCACGTAAGGCATCGACCAGTGGTTGCAGCTGTGCCCCACAGCTACCCACCCAATCGGCGAGTGTGGAGCGTGCTATGCGTAGACCACTGCGCTCGAAGATTGCCTCTTGACGATACAGTGGTAAATGATCCGCGTACTTCATAATCAGTACACTGGCTAACAGACCTGTGGTCGCTAAGCCTTTATCAATGATATGTGCTGGTACGGGTGCTTGCGTTAAGGTTTTGCAGCAATCGCAAACGTATTTAGGACGGATGTGATTCTCAACGCTAAAGGTGCCGGGCACATAATCCAATTTCTGGCTCACGTCATCGCCCATCTGGCGCATCTCAGCACCACACGAACAGGTAGTTGTTTCAAGTTCATGACGGATATCCACCGACGGTAAGTCCGAGGGTAAACGCATCCGAGCCGGTATGCGTGACGTATGCTCTTTATCGATGATTTGGGCTAATTGTCCGCCTAAGTTGTCGAGTGTTGTCTCAAGATCGGCAAGATCGGTTTCTGCATCTTCTTTGAAGAGTTTCGCTTGTAAATCCGGGAGTTGCTCGCTACGCTTAATAAAGTTAATGCGTCTTAGGATCGCTAACTCCATCTTAACTTGTTCGTATGCGGCACTGACGTGTCGATACGCCACGTCTTTTTGCTGATAGGCTCGCGCTTTTTCTTGATATGCTCGATCTTTTGCTTCCACGATCGCCTGCTGTCGCAGCACGAGTTCACGTAACTGCTTTGCAGTAAGATTGGATAAATCGTCGGGAAGCGTAAATAAAGAATTCGGCATGACGCATAGTATGCCTCATGCCGAATAAATAGGCGAGTCTTAGAAATCCTAATTGACAAATTGGGGGCAATTAGGCCACGATCGACCTAAGAATAACGAAAGATACTTGCCTCACCAAGGCGTTGCCAAGGCAACCCCCAAGTTAATGCCAGAAACTGATCGGCCGTCAGTTGCGGATGAATCTGTGACCCCGCACCATAAAAACGGCCCTCATGAAGTCGTCGAGTACATAACCAAGATCCCATGGCATCGTGCACCACTAACTTCAGTAGCGACTGCGAGCGATTCATGAACACATAAGCTTCATGCGGTGCCACTTGGCCAAAGGTTTGTATCGCCTTCGTGCGCAAGGTGTCCATCCCCGCCCGTAAATCGGCTACGTCACTCACTAACACAATACGATCGACACGAAGCAACCCACTAAGCTCACTTTGCGTGAATATCGCAGAACAGATATCTGTCTGCGGAAACGTCTCATTATTTAACTCGACACCAAGGTGACGCATATTTTCTCTCCTAAAATGAACATAAAACTAGTGCTCACTAGTGTTGCTCATTTCGAAGAAGATAAATACATGTGTTCACCGGACGCTTACGAAAATAAAACGAATAGCTGACTCAAAAGTTTTTTTATTGTTTGCATAATTATTAATTTAAGTTTTACCTTTAATCACCAGTAGGCTTATCAGAAATGAAGCTGGCGAAAATCTTTTAGTGAAATAAAAAATTAATTAAATTTAAGCGGTTTAAGTATTTCTAAAAAAAAGAAAAACTAAAAACAATTAAGATTTAAATATTAAAAAAAAGTGAATTCTAAAAAAAAAGAAGAATGCTTTTAAGTTAAAAAATCACACTTCCCTTATGATAAATAAAAGAACGTCTTGTTTACTGTCTTGCATAACGTCTTGAGATATGTCTTGCCGTTAATATGTTACAACTTAAGTTTATGATTTTTATAAATAAAATAGGGTTTTTACTTTGCTTAGCGTGACAGTTATCACGTTAGAGCGTGACAGTTATCACGTTGTTTCGGTACATTTACAACGCAAAAAAAACCGCCTAAATGGCGGTTAATGATTTTATTTAAGTGGAATTAATTTAGCTGCACCCACCGTCAGGAATTGGCTATCAGAGCTAATAGTTTTATTTAACTCAGGGTAAAATTTTGATAGATTGTTTAATGAATGCAAAAAACGTCTTCTAAAATCTCTTAATGCTTGGGTTTCTTTTTTAATGATTTCATCAGCAGTCAATAAATTATTATCTATTTTTTGACCGAATGAAGCACCAAATTGAGCTTGTAGATCTTTCCAAGCAATTTTAACTGGATGACCTCCTTGTGTATATACAAGATAAGTTCGGTAAGCGATCCAAGTATAAACATCCATCGCTAACGGAGACTTACGGATAGCGTGAAGAACATTTAGATCCATTGGAACAGGGTTACTAATGACTTCATTAAAAAACTCATCAGATAGTTTAAATTGAGTTTCCCAAACTCCATTATTTGGACACCAAAATTCGAACCCTTCTGAAACAAGAATTAAATTTTTAAATCCTCGAATTTCTTTATCTGTAAATTCCAGTCGGAATAAACTGGATAGTAAGCGATTAGTTTGATCCTTAAGCAAAGCTATTGATCTACCGTCATTTCCAATTTCTAGCTTTTTTAAAAATTCCGTTTGATTAGTTCCTAAGTTTAAGGTTGAGTTTTGTGTTCTCACTGCTTCTGTGCAAATCCAAGCAAGTAATAAACGTGGATATGTGCCATACGGTAAGCCAATTTTTGGATGTGATGTAATACTTAACGTCACTAATCCTGATGTCCGTTCAAAATAATTAGTATCAAGGTTTGAATGCGGTAAACCAATTTGAGCCAAGGAACGACTTAAAAAACCAAGATTTAACTTATCGCTATTATTTTTTTGCACCTTTGATTTAATCATTTTTTACCACCTCTGATGTAATCCCATTTGATATAGGGGTTAAGTAATTCAGATTTAACTCCTGTAAGGACTTCTATCTTTGGACAATGCTTTGCTGGCACTCCATTTTTAGAGTTTTTCCATTGAGTAATATTTGAACTCGTAATACCAAGTGCATCTGCGAGAGCGGCTTGAGAGCCCATAATCTTGCAAGCTTTAATTAACGCTGCAACATGTTTATTTTTTAGTTTGTTTTGAGTCATATTAAATTATCAGTTTTATTAAAAATACCACTCAAAAGTTTAGCCTAGCTAAACTTTTAAATCAAATAATTTGTTCAGAAAATCGAAACCTTTGGTTTAGCTTTACTTATTACACTTATAAATATGAACGAACTAAAAGACTGGATAAGATCCGCTAGAACATACGCTAAGCTTACGCAAGATAGGCTGGGGGAGTATTTGGGTAAAAGTAAAGGGAACATATCACAATGGGAGTCAGGGGCACATGAACCAAGCTACAGAGATTTAATAAAAATCATTCATATTACTGGCTATCCGGAACTTCCACCCGGTATTACACCACCATGTCAAGCTAAACAGACTAAATGCTTTTCTAATGTCGATTGGGAAAAAATAATAAATCTTACAGAAAGAGATATGATTCGACTTGAAACAGGGTTAGAGCTTGTTGCTAAAGATCTAAATTTAGATATATTGAAAGAAAACAACAAGGTTTAGGTTTTCTAAATATTATGTTTAGTAAATATTGACTTTGTTGTTTAGATTAACTAAACTAGAGCTATAGATTAATTTCTATGGCTCTTTAACATTTTGATGAATAATCAGACAGCGGTCTGATGCACGCTTTGGCTACAACTTCTCGAACTTCAAAATACGTAACACGAAACTAGGAGAATGTTGTAGAGAGCTAAGGGTTCATTTGTCGGGCAGCCCTAAAACGAAATAGCCGTGTACAAAAAGTACAGAGCCGATTAAGAGTCCGCTCCGACTTGGTGGCTACGCAACCACCCCACCGAAATACGCTTGTTGTGATGGTGGACAATGATATTGTCGCTGAGACAGCATCAAACGATAATCACGTGACGAAATGACTAGACCTCCCTGCTCTATATACATAGAAGACAGGATATGAGGGAACGACTAGTGAAACGTCAATAATCAAGATGACAGGCCGGAACAGACGGCAGAAAAGAGACTGGACGCTATATGTGATCCAGTCTGCTTTGGTAAGTACTCTTTGATAAAATAAGAGTATTGATTAAAGCAAACACTGAAAGAACGGCATGGATAACCAAACTTTATTTAATACACTAGGATTTAAATGGGATCGTTCCAAAATCCCTTTAACGATTCCTACTTACACAGTAGAGGCGGCTTGTTTTCGTTTCATGAAAAACTTGCCTGAATTTATTTGGGATGCCGGTGTCTTGGAAGGAAATCCATTTACTTTCAATGAAGTTAAAACCTTATTGGATGGGATTACCGTTGGTGGTCATAAGATTGACGACCAAGAACAAATTCTTAATTTAAATGCGAGTACTCGTCACCTTATAAGGTTAGTTCGTTCCGGCCGCTTTGAATTATCTAAACAAAACTTTGATAGTATTCATCAGCTAGTAGCTAAAAATGAAGCCTTGGAATGGGGGAATTTTCGAGGTGAAGGTGAAGAGAAAAACTACACCCCTTACGTAGCTTTGGGTGAGCTAGGCCAATACGACCCTCTCCCAACGGAAGATGGTGCAATCACTTTAAATAAAGTTTTTCAAGATGGCTTAGAACAATTGAAAAAACTACCAACTTTTGAAAGGGCAACAGCCTTCTTTCTGTTTGGAGCATTGCAGCAGTTTTATTTTGATGGCAATAAACGCTCATCACGCTTAATGATGTGTGGAGAGCTATTGGCTAATGGTATTGCTGGAATTAGTATCCCTGCAAAAAAGAAAGAAGAATTTAATGAAAAAATGCGAGACTTTTATATAAATAAGGACGCTACCTTAATGATGGACTTTTTAGTTCACTGCCATCCTGATATTGAAAAGATTAAAGAATTAAATGAGTCCGAACAAGATATAGAACGATAGCAACTTTATTTTTATACGAATCAAAACCGCCGGTTTAAATACTAGGCGGTTTTTTTATGGCCGAACAGGTAGGAATTTAACATGAAAATTAATGGCGTTAATAGTGTAGATTTTGATGACAGCACAGTAGCCGTAACAGCAACAGCTAAAGGTACAAAAAATACATTTTATGTTCAGACAGTTGATGGAGAATATCGGCCAGATCTACATTGTTGGATAACCATAGAAGATGGTGATGGCCATGACATCGATTCAGACCATTTTCCAGACTTTGATATTAATGATATTGTCCTCGCTGCTGAGGATTTTTTAAGCAAAAATGTTGAAGTCGAAGAGACCAAATTTGAAATTGATAAAAATACAGTTTACTTAATACATTCGAAAGATTCAGTGAAGATAGCAACACGAAATACAGAGTTTATTAATTCTGAAACATCTTCTTATCAGAGAGAATTTGATCCAATTGCTGAGTTTGATAACAAAGACGAAGCTATTGAACACTTAGAAAATCTTCAGCTAATAAATGATGATGAGCTAGAACGTTAATAAAACTCATAAATCAAAACCGCCGGTTTAAATACTTGGCGAAAAGGAAATAAATATGTTACGTAAAATTATTGAGACTTCAATTAATGAAGCTAATCAAGATAAAAGACAGGCAGCAATTAATATCTGCTTAAAACTGCACTCTCTCGGATACTTAAAAAAAGAAGCTTTTGATAGTGACGACTATATAAAGAGCTTCTTTAAAGAGACCGAACCATTAGGCATTACTAGTATGCCGACTGGTGTATCACTTATAGAAGAATAACATTCAAAATAATATATAACGAATTAATCATTTTGACCGCCTAATTTGGCGGTTTTTTTATTTCCTTTGGGAGAAATAAGATGAAACTCGCAAAAAGGCCAATTACAAATAATTTTAATACTATGATTAATCCTAATATTGATAATTTAATTAAGTTACTTGCAAAATCATATGCAGAGCAATGGATAGAAGATAAGAAATTGAAGGATAAAAAGAATGTTAAGAGTCTGTCTTTACGCTAGGTTTAGCACTGACAAACAAAATGAGGCATCAGTTGATGACCAATTTAGAATATGTAGAGTAAGAATTGAGCATCAAGACTGGCTTGAAGTGGCATCTTATTATGACATGGCTATTTCTGGCAGCACCAAAGTAAATGATAGACCCGGTGGCAGAAGCATGTTAGCTGAAGGTATGGCTGGAAACTATGATGTTTTGATGCTAGAAGGACTTGATAGGCTCTCAAGAGACCAAGTTGAGCAAGAGCGGATAGTAAGAAGGTTAGAGCATAGGGGTGTCAGAATTGTTGGCGTGGCGGATGGCTATGACTCTACCCTTTCAGCTCGTAAAGTACTCAGAGGTGTAAGAGGCTTAATCAATGAAATTTATCTTGATGACTTACGTCACAAAACTCATCGAGGACAAGCCGGCCAAGTAGAAAGAGGTTATATACCCGGCGGTAAATCATATGGATATGACATAATCAAAACTGAAGGTGGCAGTCGCTACACAATTAATGAAGAACAAGCAAATTGGGTACGTTATATTTTTAAAGAATATGCAGAAGGTTTAAGCGTTCAAAAGATTGCGCATCAGTTAAATAAGCTTAATGTTGCCTCACCACGTAACACAACATGGGCAGTATCTGCAATCTACGGTAGTCCAGTTAAAGGCTCAGGGATACTTAACAATAGACTGTATATCGGTGAAATGGTTTGGAATAGATCCAAGTGGTTGAAAAATCCAGATACAGGAAAAAGACAACGGATTGAAAGACCCAAAGAAGAGTGGAAAATAATTCCAGTTCCCGAACTTCGAATTGTCGAAAAGGAAATATGGGATAAGGTTAGAAAACGAATCGACTCAGGAAGAGATAAAAATGGCAGAAAAAGATATGGTCGCAGAGGCGTATCTTTATTTGGTGGTTATTTATCTTGTCCAAATTGCAGTGGAAAATTGATTGTTGTAAATGCGGTAAGCTACGGCTGTCAACGCTCGAAAGACCGGGGTAAAACTGTTTGCCCGGGGTTTTTAGTAAATAGAAAGGTTTTAGAAAAAAAACTTCTAAATACATTAAGAAAAGAGCTGTTAACTGATAAAGCGGCCGTTCAATTTGAAAAGCACTTTAAAAATGAAGTTGAAAGCCTGTTGAGTAACAAAGAATCTGATACAAAGCACCAACAAGATAGACTAGAAGAAATTGAAGCTTCAATAGAAAAAATAATTGATGCTATTAGCAAAGTTGGTATCAGTGATTCTCTTGCTGAAAAGCTAAGAACTTTAGAGTTAGAAAAAAAGACACTGACTTCAAAGCTCAATCAGAAACCATTAGTTGAAATTAAAATACCTAACGTCAAAAAAGCGTTTCACGAAACAGTTGATAAGTTGGATGAGTCAATTGGTAAAGAGCCAGAAAAGGCTAGAGAAATTCTTCAAGACATCTTTGGTACAATTCAAATTGAACAAAGAGGTAAAGAAGTATGGGCTAAAATAAATATGGCTCAATCGCTATCATTTGCAATTGAGCCATATCTAAAGGTGGTTGCGGAGGCAGGATTTGAACCTACGACCTTCGGGTTATGAGCCCGACGAGCTGCCAGACTGCTCCACTCCGCGTTAGAATGTATATAGTAACCGAATTGTCGTAATTTGTCAAGTTTGGCGACTTAATCAATGTCGGTTACTACTAAATAATTTGCCTGACGATGACCTACTTTCACAGGAGCGAGTCCAACTATCATCGGCG
>JAUNUJ010000014.1 GCA_030538235.1 Alcaligenaceae bacterium | reverse complement strand
AAATATACGGTAATCTTGACCTTGCGTTAGATACCATAGACTCGGTCGCACAGTGGCTTTATAAAGATAATACTCTGAGGTCGCTTGCTGACGACCAAGCAACTCAAAATCTGTGACCACTCCGTTTAAATATCGATTACCTAAACCGGCTGTCTCGATCTCCACTGTCAGCTCTGTGCCTAATAACTCTTTAACATCAATATAAAAATTCGTACTGAGTAATTCAATTTCAAATGCAAATAACCCAGAGAGCCTTTCAATACCATTTAGTTGGAAGAAAGCTAATGATGAATTTACGCTATTTACCCGCACATGAAAATTTTTAAATGAAAAAAATGAATTCATTTGGCTTACCTCTGTATATAAAATATGGCTATTCTAAGATCTGCTTTATGAACCAGTTTCTCTATATCCCCTGCCTCTGTCGCTATTAGCATTTCATCTGCTTTAGCCAACCAAAACTCTTTTTTTCTTCCATAAAATGTTGCTGCTAAAATATGTGACTTTAATTCATACCCATAGTAAGCAGCATTGATCCCTATCGCCTCGAATTTCAGTTTATCTCTCATATTAACTTCTCGAGATCGATTGATTTGCAGAGCCCTAACAGTGCAACTAGTACCGTAATTAAAATCGATCTTTGTTGGACTATTTATTAGAGCCTTAGCACCACCTTCAAAAGTTGCTTTATTACCTGAGGCAGTAAAACTCCCGTTACTAGCTGTGGTTAAATAAGTAATATTGCTATTAGCAGTCAGATCATAGCTACCGGATTCTACACTCATGCTTCTTAGTGAACCCTTAACTGTCGTTTCATAGTTTTGTTTGATAACTTCAGTCGCTTTACCGCCGATTTCCCACAACATCAAGGATTTTGTAGTAGGTTTCCACTGCTTTTTAACGGTTTCAGTCAAGTTTTTACTAAATGTCCAATTGCTGATACCTTTTGTATAAAACGTATCGCTGCCATCAAGAGTGAACGTTCTATTGCCAGTAGACTTTACTGTAAAGCTCCCACCCTTTTGCTTATAATCCACCGCCCCCTTAATCACATCAATTACGGGGCCTGTGATTGTGGTGTCTCGGCCACCTGATCCAATTTCAGTTTTTTGCCCCACCTTGAAAGTTTCTGTCTCCACACCACCAACAGTCGTTGTTCGTGTCTGTGCAACGTTCCGTTGCTCCGTCGCACCTACTGAGGTACTTAAATTATTACCGGCCTTGATGTAAAGATCGTTAAATACGGTGACCAACATATCGTGCTCTGCACGTAAATCAACAATCTCTTTGCCTAACTCATCGATAAACAGTAAGTGATTTTTGGTACTATTATCACCATAAATTGACTGAGTTCTAAATCCACTGATATTGGCCTCTTCCGGTAAATTTACCGGTGGCATATTCATCTCGTTATAAACACGACCCAGAATAATTGGTCGGTCAGGATCACCACCGATAAAATCAACCACTACCTCGTCATTAATACGTGGTAGTTGTATACCACCAAATCCTCCACCCGCCCATGGGCTGGAAACTCGCACCCAACATGAACTATTTTCATCATAACGACCCTCGCGGTCCCAATGAAACTGCACCTTTACACGACCATACTTATCAGTCCAAATTTCTTCGCCGGCAGCCCCTACAACTCGCGCTGTTTGTGGGCCAGAAGTTTTGGGTTTAGGGGTTCGACGAGGCGCACGGAACTGGATAGAAGCCGGAATGGCTTTAAAATGAATCTCAAAATGATCTTTGCGCTCAGTTCCCGTGCTATAACCATCTATCGAAATATCATAAATCGCCTCAATACAAAGGTATTGCTGATTTTCAGTATGAATCGGATGATTGATCAAATTAAAGGTATAGCCAGGGCATAAACCCCGCGCCGTGGTCGTACCGCGCACCACTTCCTGAGTGACTTTTTCTTCTTCTAGGCGTACACGCGCATAGGTCTCAGCATGGTCAAGCTCTTGATAACCCGCCTGCCACTCATAATGTTCTGAACCATCACGATCGCCTGCCACTCGTTGACTCTGACTCGTATCTAACTTCACATTGGGTTTACGAAAATCATAATCAATGGTCGAGTACTGAACGGTTGTCATCCCAGCTTTACGATACCAACTCAGCACATGCTCTTTGTCAGCAGATAAATTGGTCTGTGCATCTAAATAGAGCAAGCGATCATATGCGCCATAGGGTTGATGAACATTTCTGTCGTCGCTAATCACTAGGGTATGCTGACCAGCAACATGCTCAAACCAATAATACATCCCTTCATGCTCCATCAAACGACTGATGAAGTTAAAGTCTGACTCCTCGTACTGGACACAATACTCCCAGTTTCGATAGCTACCGTTAAGACGGTAATCCACCGCAAAATCATAGCGACCTAAGACAGTTTTTAAAATATCCGGAACGGTTTGCTCTTGAAATATACGGTAATCTTGACCTTGCGTTAGATACCATAGACTCGGTCGCACAGTGACTTTATAAAGATAATACTCTGAGGTCGCTTGCTGACGACCCGCGTAATTGAATCGTGTCACAACGCCGTTAAAGTATCGGAGCGCTCCTACTGCTTCTTGCTCAACGGTTAAATTTGTCCCAAGCAAGGCACGGGTATCGATATTGGCATTTTTAGAAACTAATTCAAGCTCAAAGCTAAAAAGCTCGGATAATGACTCCCTACCCTTAAAAGTAAGCAAGTTTAAGGCATCGCCAAATGCTGTGATTACTACAGTTGCGTGATTTTTTATCGGGCTCAAGATAAAATCCATGTCACACCTTGTATAAATTTATATTAGGAATTAGCTTCTAAGCAATGCAAAACTAAGCACTTGCCTTATTTTTTAATATCGTAGCCAACAACAGACTCAGCACCTTTACTACCTTTGTCGGTTTGCTCCCAATGCTCCTGCCTGACTTTAGCTGTTTGGAAAGCGTGACTACCCTATCACTGCCTCACTGTCTTGGTCACCACTGTACTGTGCCGAAATCACTAAAATAGCTTCTAAAGGGATTCCCAGTACTCCACCAGTGAACCGCCAACAGCCATAGAAGCTAGTTGAGTCACAGCCAAGTAAAAGACTTAATATCAGTCAAATCTTTGTGCTGGGTGTCCTTAGACTCACCATTGACACTCTCAGTCTTCAAATACACACAACCGCCATTACACACTCCGGCGTGACTACTTGATAAAGTGCGAAAGAATTAAACTTAAATCCTGCTGACCAAATAATCACTTTGAAACGGCCAAGGTTTCAGTTGATGGAATATTTTTAGATAAGGATTAGATGCAATGCGCAGATTTAAAATTGCAATACTAACAACAAAAGATGACTAATTGATGACTAAATTATGACAATCTAATGTGCATTGTCATATAACTACTACTTCTGCACAAACCACGGCTTAAACGATTTTCTGCTCTTCACTGATACTCATCGATGATTAAGTAGAAAAGTTTTTAATTATTTATTTTCTGATAAGTAGAAAATTCAAGACACCCGTAGTGAATTTTGAATTTTAAATTTAAAAAGCCCTGAGCTCTTGGTTGTATTCTATACAACTAAAACTCAGGGCGACAGCAACTCTAAAGTGCTGACTTACAAACTTTGCACCACACAATCTTTATCAAGATCACCGTCGTACACTAAACGCTCACCAGGGAAGTTATCCAGATAGTTTTTGAGCTCCTGATGCACCGGATGCGGTTGGTAATTATCCAGGCTCTCCAAATCTTTAAACATACTAGTCAGCGCATAGTTATAACCACGAGAACGATCGGAGAAATTCTCCTTAAGATCAAACAGCAAAACACCATCACAATGCTTTCTAATCTGCTCGGAATGATACTTAACCTGCTCCGAAAAATCCGCCGGCAAAGCATTTTCAAACTTAAATAACACCATATGAATAATCATAAAATCCTCTAAATACAACTGTTCTTTAAACTTGTTGAGTTTCAGACTTTGAGCCCGGTTTCCAAGTCTGGAAGTAGCGCTCAAAAACACTCACCAAAGCATCAAGCAATAAAGCGCAAATCGTCAGGGTGATGATCCCGGCATAAACCGTATTGACATCAAATGAACCCTCGGCTTGTAGAATCAAATAACCCACCCCACTGGCTGAGCCTAAGTACTCCCCAACAACCGCACCAACAAAGGCCAGACCGACTGAAGCATGCAAACTTGAAAAGACCCAGCTAGTGGCAGAGGGCAGATAAACATAACGCAATAATTGCTTGCGATTTGCGCCTAGCATACGGGCATTATCCAGCAAGGTAGGACTAACCTCCTTAATACCCTGGTAGACATTGAAAAACACAATAAAAAACACCAAAGTAAAGGCTAGAGCTACTTTAGACCAGATACCTAAGCCAAACCACATGGCAAAAATCGGCGCCAAAATCACGCGCGGCATGGAGTTTAACGCAGTTAAATAAGGATCAAAAATAAGACTGGCGGTTTTGGATAAACCCATCCATAAGCCCATCAACATACCGGCAATAGTCCCTATCACAAATGCCAATAACGTTTCACTTAGGGTGATTCCTAAATGCTTATAAATATTGCCATCGCTTACAAACCACTTCCAGAGTACCTGAAAAACACCTAGGGGCTCACCAAAGAAGAAGGCTAATTGATCGTCTCTGGAAACAAAATGCCAAATAAAAAATAGGATAATCAGAATCCCTATTTGCCAAATACGGTAGTTATGCCTACCGGGTGATAATAACTTCCTCATCGCTAATCCTGTCACTAAGCCTTTTGTTTTTGTTGTTGATAACCCTTAAGGACCTCTTCACGCAAGACATCCCAAATGGCATTGTGTAATTCCACAAAGCGAGGGTGATTACGCATCTCGGCTACATCACGCGGTCGCTCCAAATCAATCACGAACTCCCCGATGATTCGAGTCGCCGGACCGGCAGCCAGAATAACCACCCGATCGCTCATGGCAATGGCTTCATCCAAATCATGCGTAATAAATAGTACGGCTTTACGCTGTGACATCCAGATATCAAGCACTTCATTTTCCATTTGCTGCCTCGTCTGAATGTCCAAGGCAGAAAACGGCTCATCCATCAGGATAATATCCGGGTTACGAATCAAGGTCTGGGCTAACATAGCGCGCTTACGCATACCACCCGACATTTGATGGGGGTATTTATCCTTGTGCTGCTCTAAACCGACCCTGCTTAACCAATCAATAGCTTGCTGCTCGGCATCTTGTTTACTGACACCACCAAACTCCAAACCGGCAGTGACATTGGACAAAGCGGTGCGCCAAGGGAATAAAGACTCGCCTTGGAACATATAGCCGGCCCGCTTATTAATACCGTCAAGCGCTTGACCGTAAACCTTGACATCGCCGGTGGTTGGCTTTAATAACCCGGCGGCGACATTGAGGAGGGTTGATTTTCCGCAGCCGGTGGGCCCCACGACTGAGACGAACTCTCCGTCCTGCACATGCAAGGTGGCATCCCTAACTGCAGTGTAGGACTCGCCACCTTTATCGTTTGATGCAAAGGTACAGGTAATATTGTTTAACTCGAGAACTGCTTGAGACATCTAAATTTCCTATGCCAATCCTTAATTAAGAAGATGCCTTTTTAACAAAAGAATCATTCCAGACCTTGGATAGATCGATATTTTCAGCTTTGATATCGTCATTATAAGCGTCAAGCGCATTTAGAGCGGTTTTAGGACCATCAGCATCAATCACACCGTCCGGTGAAAGCGCTTCCAGGCTAGCCTCTAAAGCCCGTCGATAAACCTCTGGATTGCCAAGTAGGTACTGCTCCGGTACGGTCTCCATAATATCCTCTAAACTGGCTTCTTGGATCCACTTATCAGCTTTGATAATGGCATTTGCCAAGGCTTGGCAAGTATTCGGATTATCCGCGATAAATTTATGTGAGGCATATAAGCAACTGGATGGCATCGGACCACCGAAAATTGCTTGTGAATCCTCTAATTTTCTAGTATCAACGATAGTGTTTAATAAGCCCTCATGCTCCAGCGTGGAAATCACCGGATCGACATTGCTGATGGCGTCAATTTGACCGGAACGCATGGCGTTAACCGCACCCGTACCGGCACCGACACCGATAATAGATACATCAGCAGCACTCAGACCATATTGAGATAAAAAGAAGTTGACCAACATATTGGTTGAAGAGCCCGGCGCGGTCACACCGATTTTTTTACCCTTAAGATCAGCCGGTTCTTTGTAATCCGGCATATTTTTACTGGAGACACCTAAAGTAATCATCGGTGCGCGACCTTGCATCACAAAAGCACTGTAATTTTGGCGACGATGCTGCAAACTGATCGTATGCTCAAAGGCACCGGAACACACATCCGCGCTACCGCCTACCACCGCTTGTAAGGCTTTGGAGCCACCGGCAAAGTCAACGATTTTAACGTCCAGACCCTCTTCCTTAAAGAAGCCCTTAAGCTCGGCAATAGAGAGTGGCAAGTAGTAAACCAATGCTTGACCGCCCACCGCGATGGTGAGGGATTTTTTCTCAATATTTTCAACCTGGGCAAACGCTAATCCGGGGGTAATACTGGCCACACCGGCGGCACCGGCAACTTTTAAAATATCACGACGAGTAAAGCTCATAAGGCCTCCAAAATTAATATAGTTTTTAGCTTTCTTAAAGGAACAATTGTCCTGAAAGGAGCATTTACTATGTCTGTTATCGACAAAATTTTCAATAGGTTATTTTACTGATTCTGATTTTATTATCGCTTCATCAATTTTTCTGATATTGTTGTCGTGTATATTCAATTAAATAATCTAGATAGACTTGCACTCGCTGCGGAATAAACTGACGACTGGGTAAACCGGCGTACATAACTAACTGACCTGTAATCCACGGCTCCAGCACACGTACCATTTCGCCACTGAGCAGATAGGGCTGCACCATATTAACGGCCATGGTGGCAATGCCTGAACCATCTAAGGTTGCTTTAAGCAAGGTATCAGTATGATTGGCTACTAAAACAGGTTCAACTTCGACTTCAACAGTGTGTTTAGGTTCATCACTTTGCCATAAGGTCCAGCCTCTAAAAGGTTCTCCATCGTCACGACGCGTATGAATACAGTCATGTTCAACTAATTCCTGTAATGTTTTAGGCATTCCCCGGCGTTCGATATAGCAAGTGGCAGCCACTAAAATGGCATCTGATTGGAGAATCCTTCTGGCTACGACCGCTAAATCGGCCCCTACTGTGGAACTGAAAATGGTGATATCGTAATCTTCTATGGGTAAGGTGCGTTGACTTCTGACCGTGACATCAATTTTAATGCCCGGATATTGCTGTCTAAAACTGGTAACCGAGGGGGCAATGACATTACTGGCTAGCGCCGCATCAGAGGATATTCTCAAGACTCCGGAAAGCTGCTCACTATGCTCACTAACTAATTCACGAGCTTGTTCTACATCGTCCAGTATTTTACGAACCCTTTCTAAATACAGCTCACCCGCCTCTGATAAGGCGACTCGTCTAGTGGTCCGATGAAATAACCGCACCCCCAACTCATCCTCCAACTCGGCAATCAAACGCGTCACCACTGGTGGAGACATATCCAACGCGCGGCCGGCGGCGGCGAATCCCTTTTCATCGGCCACGCGCTCAAATACTTTCATCGCTAATAACTTGTCCATGATTCTCTTTTTATCACTAAAAATTTATTATTCCAATACTGGGAATAGTATATAGTGCAATTATCCATTTATTATATTTTATTTGCGATATGCAATTTAAGTATTGAGTTTAATAGCCACGGCCTAGAGCTAAATCACCATGCATGAAGAGCATGCCACAAAAGAAAGGGTTCGCATCAGATTTCTCTAAATTAAAGAAATTATTAGTAAATAATTCTATTCTTTGTTTTTTAAATAAATTGGCCTATATTTGACTTTACTGCTTAAATACCTTACCGGAGAGATTTACATGAAAAAATTACTTGCTGTCTCATTAGTTTCCGCCCTCTTTGCAGGTCAAGCACTAGCGGCCGAGCAAACGTATCAAATCGACCCTAGTCATACATTTCCTAGTTTTTCTTATAACCACTTAGGTTTTTCTACTCAACAATTACGCTTGGATAATACCAGCGGCACCATTGTTTACGACAAAGAAGCTCGCACCGCAGCAGTTGATATTCATCTCGATATGAAAGCGATTAATACTGGTTTCAAAGAATTTGATGAGCACATTCAAGCTCCTGAGATGTTCGATACAGCTAAATTCCCCGTAGCCACCTTTAAATCGACCAAAGTAAATTTTGAGGGTGATGCACCTAAAACCATTGAAGGCGATTTGACTATCAAAGGAATTACTAAGCCGATTGTCTTAGAAGTCACTCACTTCCAAAACACCACTCACCCCATGTTCGAAAAAGACGCCATTGGAGCCAATGCCACGACCAAGATTTTACGTAGTGATTTTGATGCCGGTCATTTTGTTCCGGCGGTAGGCGATGAAGTAACAATCAATATTGCTTTAGAAGCTATCGCTGAATAATTAATTCCCTTCTAATTTCAAAATCCCCCAAGCCATCACTCACCGTGATGGCTTTTATGTATATAAAATACATGTTTCGGTATCTACTCATATATAAGACATTTGATCTACATCAGGATTAGCTATTGTCAATGCCTACATATAGTATTTTTTAGCGATAGAATCTAAAAATTACACTATATGTAGACATCATCGAAATTTAAAGCGTATGCTCTCGAAAAGCTGTCTATAGTTTTTTTACTATTTTGTCCTTAATTTAGGTGTTCAATATGCGCAAGACGCCAGAATTGGTGTGCCCTGCAGGCAATCTACCTGCCTTAAAAGCCGCCATCGACAACGGTGCAGATGCCGTTTATATGGGTTTAAAAGACGCCACCAATGCTCGAAATTTCCCCGGTTTAAATTTTGATGTGAAGTCTGCCACACAAGGCATTGACTACGCTCGTAGCCGTGGCCGCAAAGTATTGATGGCAATTAATACCTTCTCTCAAGCCGGCCAGATGGCCCAATGGCAAAAAGCCGTTGATACCGCTGCTGAATTAGGGGTCGATGCCATGATTGTGGCTGACCCGGCTTTAATGGCCTATGCCACCAAACAGCACCCGGACTTAAGACTTCATATGTCAGTCCAAGGCTCCGCAACAAATTACGAAGCCATTAATCTGATGCAAGAACTTTACAATATTCAACGCGTGGTTTTACCTCGCGTTTTGACCATTAATCAGGTCAAACACGTGATTAAAAATACCGATGTAGAAGTTGAAGTTTTCGGTTTTGGTAGTCTTTGTGTGATGGTCGAAGGGCGATGTATTTTGTCCAGTTACGCCACCGGTGAATCGCCTAATATGCAGGGTGTCTGTTCGCCGGCTAAAGCCGTGCGTTGGGAAAAACTGCCTGACAAAATGAATGTGCGTCTTAACGATGTCTTAATTGACCAATACAAACCCGAAGAACCGGCGGGCTACCCTACTCTTTGTAAGGGCCGTTTTGATGTTAATGATGAGATTTACTATGCTCTCGAAGAACCGACTAGTCTCAATGTCTTGGAGATGTTGCCGGAATTGATTGAGATAGGCGTTTGCGCCATCAAAGTCGAAGGACGTCAACGCAGCCCGATGTACACTGCCCAAGTGACTAAAACCTTACGTGAGGCCATTGATGCAGCAACTCAACAAGGTAAATCATATACCGTGACCCCGGCTTGGGAGCAGACTCTATCAAAAGTGTCTGAGGGTCATCAATCAACACTCGGCGCCTATAGCCGTCCATGGAAATAAGAGAAGCGCTAATGAGTCAAATTAAATTATCCCTAGGTCCTGTCTTATTCTACTGGTCCAAAGAAACCCTCTTAGAATACTACTTGGAAATGGCTAAACTACCCCTCGACACCATTTATATCGGTGAAGTCGTTTGCTCTAGACGTCACGAAATGCGTTTCGAAGACTGGTGCGATTTAGCCGATATACTGGCAGAGAGTGGTAAAGAAATCATTTTCTCTTCACATGTTTTATTAGAAAGCGAATCCGATTTGCGCCGCCTAAGACGCTTTGCAAGTCAAGGCAAATTCCGTTTAGAAGCTAATGACATGGCTGCGGTCAAACTTGCCCGTGAGCATGAGCTGCCCTTTGTGGCGGGGGCAAGTTTAAATATTTACAGTGATGCTACGCTGGATATTTTCCAGCAACTTGGCGCGTATCGCTGGTTAGCGCCAAGTGAACTTAGTCGCGATAAGCTCCAAAGCATTGCTGACCATGCCCAAGCCAATCAACTTGAAACCGAGCTCTTTGCATGGGGCAAGATCCCCTTAGCTTACTCTTCGCGCTGCTTTACAGCCAGACATTACAATCTGAACAAAGATAGCTGCGAATATCGTTGCCTGGAGCATGAGCATGGCATGCCGATGAATACTCGCGAAGGTCAGGCTTTTCTGACGATTAATGGTATTCAAACCATGTCCTCCGGATGCCAAAGCTTAATAGCGCACCATAAGGATATCGCAGAATTAGGCATCAATATGCTACGCCTATCACCACAACTCACAGATATGCCAAAAATTGTCGAATTACATCGACAGGTATTGGATGGATTAATCGATAGTCAGAGCGCTCTAAACGAATTGAAAGAATTGGCTTATGGCGATTTAATTGACGGCTATTGGCATGGACAGCCGGGCATCGAGGCCATTAAACAGCAATATTTTGAAGGAGCCGAATCATGAGTTTAGCAAACATAGTTCTGCCTAGTTGGCTTGCTAAGGTAGTCAGCAAACTGCCTTCTAAGCCGCCTCGCTTTATTTTAGTCAATACCTTAAATTACATGCTTAAACGGGATTTACTGCCGGCTGATATGAGCTATTTTAGTGGTCGTAAGTTTGAAATCGATGTATTGGATGCAGGGATTAAAGTACGTTTTAGTGCTAACGATGATCAATTTATTGATGCTGTCTTTAGCGAAGAGCCTGATTTGCGCTTATCGGCAAATAGCGTGGATTTTATGCGCATGATTTTACGCAAAGAAGACCCCGATACCTTGTTCTTTAATCGCAAACTGCATATCGAGGGCGATACCGAATTAGGTTTGGTCACTAAAAACCTGCTCGATAGTGTGGAATGGCCTAGCCTGCCGGAGAAGCTATTTAGACGTCAAAAAGTTTAGCTTTTAAACACGTTCGTTAAAGACGGTTTGCTAGCTTCGCTGGGCCAACATTGAAAAAGCCATCACTGAAAAGTGATGGCTTTTATCTAGTCTTAAGACAAGTGCAGTGATTACTGTAGAGCGATTTCTACGTCAACACCAGCAGGTAAGTCTAAGCGCATTAGCGCGTCAACAGTCTTGTCAGTAGGATCAACAATATCCATCAAACGTTGATGAGTACGGATCTCGAACTGGTCACGTGATTTTTTGTTCACGTGCGGAGAACGTAATACATCGAATTTTTTGATGCGAGTTGGTAGAGGTACAGGACCACGAACAACTGCACCAGTGCGCTTAGCTGTTTCAACGATTTCAGCAGCAGACTGGTCGATTAATTTATAGTCAAACGCTTTTAAGCGAATGCGAATTCTTTGGCTTTTCATAACGTGTTAATCCTAAAAGAACAATATAAAGAACATAAAAAAATAGTTTGGTAGCACTCAACACTTAAAAACGCTAAGTGCTACCTGAATAACTAACCCAAAATAGATTAGTTAAATAGCAGTATTGCTAATTACTTTTCGATTTTAGCAACAACACCAGCACCCACGGTACGACCACC
>JAUNUJ010000004.1:225834-258030 GCA_030538235.1 Alcaligenaceae bacterium | reverse complement strand
CTAAGCCTAAGCCCGAACCAAAGCCACAGCCGAAGCCTAAGCCCAAACCACAACCCAAACCTCAACCGAAGCCACAGCCTAAACCGCAAGTGTCACAGCCTGTCGCGCCGGCCAAGCCACAGCAGTTGAGATCCTTAACGACTAAGAACAAAGCCTTCGGAACGCCGAGTGGTCAGCCTAATGTTGCGCCGGCAGCGCCTAGTAGCAATCAGCCGGTAAACGTATCGGCATTGAATTTCCGACGCCAACCTAATCTACGTGTTGACAGTAGCCATGGGTATGCCCGCGGACAGACAGTTGCTATTCGTGTACGAGTGACGGTCGATGAGAAGGGCAAGTTGATGGATGTGAATATTTTATCCGGTGGTAATGCACGATTAAATCGCGAATTATTGCGCCAGCTACGTCAACAATTGTCCTTTAATCCACACACGGTAAATGGCGTCGCTCGTAAGGCCCGCGGTGATTTCACGATCAATATCCAAGTGAGATAAATGTTATTTCGTTTTTACTTATTATTTTTTAATTGCTTATCATGAACCTACTTAAAACTATACTGAATCAAATTTCCGAGCCAATGGCGCAGACAGTGACCGAGGCTCTGAGCAAAACTACTGAGCAAGTAGTAAGCCAACAGGGCATGTTGCAATTTATTGAACAAAGTGATGTCGTTGGGAAAACACTCTTTGCGATTTTATGCCTAATGTCGTTGGTGACTTGGTATTTAATTTTTGTTAAGGGCATCTCCAACTCAATCCAAAGCATGCGCAGCAAGCGTTTTTTGAAGCGCTTCTGGAATGCCAAATCGTTGGACGAGGTAGCAGCCGAATTAGAGTCTCAGGGTTATGATAATCCTTTTGGTCGTTTGGCGCATCATGCGATCAAGGCGAGTAATTATCACCATCAATACGGTGCGTCACGCTTATCGGATGTCGGTACCGGGGCTGAATTCACGATTCGAAATATGCGTCGGGTGATTGATGAGGAAACTGCCCGCATGGAAAATGGCTTGACTGTGATGGCATCGATTGGTGCGACTTCACCATTTATCGGCTTATTCGGTACCGTTTGGGGTGTTTATCATGCCCTAATTAATATCGGTATGTCGGACGGCGTTAATATTAACGAAGTTGCCGGTCCGGTCGGTGAGGCGTTGATTATGACCGGTTTGGGTTTGGCTGTTGCGATTCCGGCGGTCTTGGCATTGAACGCCTTTGTCCGTAGAAATCGCGTGATGTTATCTAAAATCGACGGTTTTGCACATGATGTGTTTGCCTTTGTCTCTACCGGCACCTCGATTCAAGCTGCCGATACTTTGATTAGACCAAGTAGTGCCAGTGCCAAGCTTGAGCAACCCGTTGCCACAGTAGCGGCCGCTACTAATCCTCATCCTCAATCTGCAAAGGAATAAGCCATGTCATCTTTTGGAGGTTTTAGTTCAGATCGTCAACAAATGGGCACGGTATCAGAAATTAATATGATCCCGCTCATTGACGTGATGTTGGTGTTGTTGATTATCTTTATGATTACAGCACCTTTATTAACGCATTCCATCAAAATTGATGTGCCACGGGTGACTAGTCAGCCGGCGGAACAAGATCCTGAAAGCATTGATTTAGCAATTAAAGCCACCGGTGAAATGTATTGGAATAACGAGCAGGTCGATATGGATCAGCTACGAGAGAAAATGACCACCTTAGTGGCCGCTCAGGAAGAAAATGCCATTAATCTGCGCATTCGTGCTGATGGTGAGGCCTATTATGAGCAAATCGCTCAAGTTATGGCTGCTGCCAGAAGTACCGGGGTTAGACGCTTAGGCTTTATTACTACACCGGATGTGAGTGCGGCGGATAAAGCCCAAGCAGCAGAGGCAAGCTCAACGGCAACTGCAAATAGTGAGGAGAGCGTCAATGCCACGACTGATAGTGGTGCCGCTAAGACTAGCGCGACCGCTGCGAACGCTCCAAGTTCAAGCACAACAAGCAACGACACGCCAAGCAGTTCTGAGGCTACGGAGACATCCGACGCCCCAGCAAACGCTACATCTGCAGCACAGCCGGCGAACTAAAGATTTTCTTCTTGTTTGAGATCGTCGTACGTATAAAACTTCACGCCGATCTCAATCTTATCTCGACCGCTTTGGCGTCTATGGTGGTTGGTATCCCTGAGTGAATAGATACAGCCACAATACTCCTGTTGATAAAATTCTTCACGCTTACTGATTTCAATCATCCGAGCAGAGCCGCCACCTTTGCGCCAGTTGTATGTCCAATAGACGAGTTCCGGGTAGCGAGCGGCTGCACGTTCGCCACAGTCATTAATTTGCGCCATATTTTTCCAACGTGAAATACCTAGGGAGCTGGTAATCGTGTCAAAGCCATGTTCAGCGGCATAGAGGGCAGTCCGTTCGAAGCGCATATCAAAACATTCGGTGCAACGAATCCCGCGCTCAGGTTCCCATTCCATCCCCTTGACGCGCTCGAACCAATTATCCATATCGTAATCGGCATCAATAAAATCAATGCCATGGGTTTGGGCGAAACGAATATTTTCCTCTTTGCGAATCTCGTACTCACGCTTAGGGTGAATATTAGGATTGTAAAAATAAATCGTATAATCAATGCCCGAAGCTAGCATGGCTTCCATGACCTCGCCCGAGCAGGGGGCACAGCAAGAGTGCAATAACACCTTATTGCGACCCTTGGGTAATTGAAGGTGTGGGCGCTCAACTTCGGTGACACGAGGTGTCGTGGCTAATTCCGGTTTGGCGATAAACTTGTCGTCCAAACGCGGGCGATTGCTTTTAGTCATGAGAACTTAACTCCGGTAAAAAACTTTTTAGCATCAGGAAATACAGTATTCCAAAGCTCGATAACGGCTTGACGCTCTTGTATCATGAATTGTGCTTCGGTGCGCGCACGGTCGTCACCTTGTAAGCGAAGACTATGCTGCTTGGCTCGAAAACTGCGATAACTATCCGCCACCTGATGGGCTAGGGGCGTGGGTAATAAACCGTAGTCGCCGGCCATTTTTAAGAGGGCGATATTACCCAGGTTTTTGATTAGCTCAGGGTATTGATGGCTATAAGCTAAGACAATGTACTGTGTCATAAATTCAATATCCACCATGCCACCAATATCGTGTTTCAGATCAAATAGGGCGCTGTGGTTAGGGTGGCCATCATGCATGCGCTGGCGCATAGCAACAATACCTTGCTTAAGTGTAGCTAAGTCACGTTCGCGTATCAAGATAGATTGCCTTAAGTCTTCAAATCGTTGACCAATATCCGCGTCACCGGCAGAAAAACGAGCCCGAGTGAGAGCCTGATGCTCCCATAACCAGGCCGAGTTTAACTGGTAATTCTCAAATCCATCGATCGAGACCGCCAATAAACCGGCATTACCATCAGGGCGCAAGCGTGTATCAATATCGTATAGGCGACCTGAAGAGGTCATGGTGCTCAACCAGTTGGTTAGGCGACGGGCAAAGCGAGTGTAAATTTCCGTGCCCTCAACCGAGGCATCGTCAAATAAAAAGACCAAATCCAAGTCTGAAATATACCCCAGTTCCTTACCCCCCAAACGACCATAAGAAATAATGGCAAATTTCGGTAGACTAGGAGTGCAGGCGTGATCATAGCGTTGACAGACCAAAGGCCAGACTCGACGCATACTTTCTTCGAGTAAACGGTCGGCTAATAAAGACAGCACATCAGCTAAATGCTCCACAGTGATGGCACCTTCGATATCTTGCGCTAATAGTTGAAAGGTAATTTGCTTTTTTAGATCACGCATCAGGTTCATCTGCAGTTCCATATCAGGGCTACCGTCCTCCAGCACACTGGCATCCAGATCAAGTTGCAACTGCTTCATGATATCGTCAATATCAATGGGTTCCAGTAGTTCCTGCCAATCAATCAGTTTATCCAAAACAATTGGATTTCTGGTAATGTAATCGGCAACCCAAGGACTGCTATCCAGCATCCGGACAATACGACTGAGCACGTTTGGATATTCGTTGAGTAGCGCCATATAGGAACTGCGTTGTACCACGTTGTCAATTAAGTCCATCAGGCGTGAAAAGGTACTGAGCGGTTGCTTGACTTGGGCCACAGCTTTCATCATTTTTGGGATCAGTGAGTTGAGACGATGTTTAGCCTGCTGATTCAGACCCTTGATACGATAACTTTCTTGGAGGCTTTGCAGCATTGGTTCCAAGGCATTGATTAGTGCTTCATCTGCAACCGCTAAACTAACTCCGCTTTGCTCGGCCTCATTGCTTTGTTCATGCACTAAAGTCAGCGCAGTATCGCTGTCGCTCATTAACTCGGTGGGAACAATACCATGTTCAGCGATTAAGATGTCGCTGCTAATCCCTTCATCAGCTGGTGTCTCTGCGTTATCTACCCCAACCAGTCTAAAGGCTTCTTTAAAGCTTTGACTGACAGCTGCTCGATGATAGTTTAGTTTTTGATTAAATTCATTTAAGCTTAAATTAAATAACTTCGCTAAATGGATCAGATCGTCGGTCTTATCCGGCAGCAAATGGTTTTGTTGATCAGCTTTGTATTGCAGTAAATGCTCGATCCGTCTTAAGAAGCGATAGGCATCCTCCAGTCGTTGCTTATCCACTTCATCGATAATACCGGCTTGAAGTTCCGCTTCTAAGGCTTTAAAAAAGTTTGCATGACGTAAAGAGGGCATTTGACCGCCACGTACTAATTGTGCCAATTGCACAATGAATTCAATCTCGCGAATCCCGCCTTCGCCTAATTTGATATTGCCTTGACTGTCAATGCTTGCTCGACTTTGGGCCCGATGATTCCAGTCCTCACGAATCTGTTCGCGTAAGGTGCGTAAGGCAGCGAGCGTATCAAAATCAAAGTATTTTCTAAAAACAAAGGGTGATTGAATGCTTAAGAACTGATGGATGAAATATTGATCCTGACTATCACTAAAAGCTTTTAGTGGAATGGCTCGGGCTTTGAGCCAAGCATATCGCTCCCATTCGCGGCCTTGTTTCAGCAGATAATCACTCAGCGCTTCCAAGCTCCAAGCCAGGGCGCTACCGCCGCCATCGGGACGTAAACGCAAATCGGTTCTAAAGACAAAGCCATCGGCGGTCTGGTCGGAGAGGATATTGGCGATACGCTGGGTGACTTTGTTATAAAACTCGTGATGACTGATGGAGCGATTGCCGTTTTTATCGCCTCGGGTTTGTCCCTCTAGGGGGTAGAGCATAATCAGATCAATATCAGAGGAAACATTTAATTCCTTACCACCCAGTTTACCCATACCGAGAATAAGCATTTCCAGCGGCAGACTGTTTTTAGGATCGAAGGGTTCGCCGTGCCTAGTAATTAATTGCAGCATGGCGGAACGATAGGCCGTCCGAACTGATAAATCGGCAAAATAGCTAATTGCGGTTAAAACCTCTTCGAGCTCAGCTAAGCTACAAATATCACGAACAGCCAAGGTGCAAAAGACACGTTTTCTGGTATTTCGTAAAATGGCCTTGCAGCTATCAATGGCTAAGGTTTGTGCTATAGCGGCATGGTCTCTCAGTTCGCGCAGATCACCCTGTTTCAGTAATTCCAGATCCTCAGCGCTAGCGCCAAGGGCTTCTATCAACACCTCGTCTAACCACTCATCAATGATGGTGGGTGATAGGGGAGATTGAATGTCCTTTGCCAGTCGTTCCTCAAAACCACGCTCTGCAACTAAGCGGCTACTCAGGTATTGGGACCATTGGGCTGCTTTTTTTATCAGCAAATGAGGGTTGTCGATGGGATTGATTTGCTCTACGGCCATAATTACACTTTTTTAATTAGAATGTCTTTAGCATATAATATTAAGCTTAGCGGAAATCTGCAGTATGATTAGCGTTTCGATTTAAATTACCATGGAAATTAAGTGCCAAGCCTGAGCAGGATTTTGTCCGGAATATTGCGAACAGCCAGTCATCTGATTTTGTTGACGCTGGGCTTAGTGTTGGCTCTGAGTCTGCTCCTAGTGTTTTATATTAGTCCCAGACTGGACCAGTGGCGCGAGCCGATTCAGGAGATGGTCCAAAAGCATAGCGGTATGCCTATCGAGTTTGGTGCACTGGCGCTCAGTTGGCAAGGCATTAATCCTCAACTGTTACTTCGTGATGTGCGTTTTAGAGAGCTCGAATTAACTGAGCCCAAACATAATTTACCACGTGCTTCGGTTGAGGAGCTTCGCCTTTTTCTACAACCTACCTTAACTTTCTGGAAAGACGGCTTACTCAGTATTGCGGTAAAAAACGCCGAATTGCCCCTATTAATTGATGCCGAAGGTGATGTGTGGGTAGGTCAGCATCGTTTACCAATGACTGATGTGACCTTCAGTCAGCTGCCTGAAGCCGAACAGACAAAATCTGAAGCAGAAGAAGCGACCTTTATTGCGGCCTTAAGCAGTTACCTGACACAAGACTTTACTGAACAAATCAAGCTGCTACGTCAAGATGAACTGTTCAAATGGATTAGTAGTGCTTCGGTAGAAAATCTTCAGCTCACGGTGCGTGATGCTTCCGGTATTTCCTCTGAGGTGCTGACAAGTGATGAAGAGCATGAGCAGGAAGTGATGTCACAGCGGCTCGCTAGCGTGTTCGATTTTGTCTTGAATTTTAAAAAAGCGCACCTTAGCGTTGATGATCAGCGCATTAAGAGTGATGTCCTGCTACAGGCTGATCTGTTGTCAGAGCACGATATTGTTATTGATAATTTAATTGACTACAGTCAATTTGATGAGGAAGAAAATCGTGAGGTAAGCGGTTACTTGAGTCTCAAAAGTCGAGAACTGGTTCCCCGACAGCTCTTTGCAACAGCGCTTGATCGATACAGTATCGATCATGTGGTGATTGAGCAATTCAATTTTGATGCCAAGCTGGAAAATGGCTATTGGGAAAATTTCAAAGCAGATTTACAGTTGGGTGATTTTTCTATGCCACAAGCACAAGCTGAGAGTCTGCAGCTAAGACTTGAGGGTGAGGTGGCGGATGCTTTGGCGGTCTTTGTGGATCATGGTCATCAGCATTTACCGATACGCTTCCAGGCATCATTGAGCAATGGCTGGTTGCATGAGACCAATAATTTCCGTCATGATTTTGCGCTAGCCAAAGTCAATCTTCACGGTGCCTATGAGTTGGATGATGCTCATCTGCCGGTGCTGTCGGTACAACAACTGAAAGTTGATGACCCCAACGTGCAATTAAGCGCCAGCGGTAGCTGGCACGCTGTCGCTGATGGTGGCAGTGGTCATGTTCAATTATCAGGCCAGATTGAGCACTTAGTGGCGTCTTATTTGCCACGTTTTTTGCCTAAGGTCATTGATGCGCAGGCCCTGGACTGGTTAGATGGTGCCTTTGTCGAGGGGACACTTCATAACGGTCACTTCGAAATCGATGGTTTAGCTGATCATTATCCCTATGGTCGTCGTCCGCAGTCGGGTTTCAATACCATAGTCGCCGAGTTTCAAAATTTCGGTCTGGATTTTCATCATCAAGCCGAGCATGATAAATGGCCGGTACTACATATGGAGCAGGGCACCTTTCGCTTTATTAATGATCAGATTTTGATTGATGCGAATCGTGGTTGGATGAATAATCACGCCGGTGAAGAGAGTATTGTTTACGATAATCTGCATGCGACCATCAGCTCGCTTGAACGTGATGCGCAATTACAAATTAATGCAGTGGCTGAGACCTCAGCGAATAAGTTCTTGGTCTTAATGAAACAAACCCCGCTTAGTGCTTTATTAAATCATGCCTTGGATGAGAGTGAGGCTAGTGGTGAGCTACGCGCTAATCTGGAAATCGCTATTCCTCTTGATGATATGGAAGCTTCGACTATCCAGGGCACATTGTATGCTCATGATGGGGAGTTCAAGCTGAATCCTGTCTTTCCAAAGGCGACGAAGATTAACGGCAGCTTGAGTTTTAATGAGCGCTACTTGAGTATCGATGATGTAGCTGCTCAGCTGATGGGCGGGCCTGCTCAAGTGAGCGGTGATATTGGTCGTGCCGGTCACGCGCTTAATATCAATGGGCGTTTAAGTGGTGAGGGGATTTATGCTTATTATCCACTGAAGGGATTGCGACAACTTAAGGGTCTGACACCTTATCAATTAAAATTCACCTTTTTGGAAAACCACGCCTTTGATGCAGTGCTCAGAAGTAATTTAGTTGGCTTGTCGATAAACTATCCCGAACTCTATACTAAATCGGCACAGCAGCAAGCCCCTCTACGGGTCCAATGGCAAAGACGACGCGCAGGAGGCGCCACTCAATTTCTGGACAGCATCACTGCCAATTATGATGAGGGCGAGTTGCAGCTCAGCACAGAGTTCAGTAGTGGTGAAAATCAATCGTTAGTCTTTAAACGTGGTGCGATTGCATTTAGAGAAGCACCCACGGTGACTGAAAACGGTCTGTATTTTCATGGCAGTTTGGATCGGCTCGAGATTGAGGCTTTGACGCATTGGATCGATAATTTCGGTTTTGGTGAGAGTGGCGGTTCTGATTCTATCGTCAATGGTTTCGATTTGCGCGCTCAAGAATTAGTGATTGGGGGCTTCAAGTTGCCGGGTGTGCGTCTCAAAAGTCGTCTGCAGAATTTTAGAACCATTCCACTGGAATTGTCAGGTCCGACGATTGCAGGTCATTTAAACTTAAAAGAAAGTGCTATATCAAAAAATAGTTTTGATGTCACAGCCGATCTAAGTCATTTGCACTGGCGGGTTAATCAACAGACTGTGAGTCTTTATGGTGATGATGGAGTACAAAGTTCTGCTAGAGAGCAGGTCAAAAGCCAAGCACAAAGGCCTTGGAAAATTAACCGTCTGGATCTCAAGGTGCAGGATCTGCGCTTTTATAAATATCATTTTGCCAATGTTGAGGGGCTGGGCGAAGCTGAGGATAATCAAAATTGGCGTCTGGATAAACTGTCGATACAGGATGAGAGTGCGCATTTATACGGGGCTGCCTATTTGCGTCAACGCCACGAAAAGCTGATTGCCGATTTAAAATTTAATATCAATAGCTTGGATACCGGTGGCTTACTTAGTGCCTTGGCCTTGGGTGATAATTTATTGACTGGTCATGGTGATATTCAAGGCAGTCTGCAAATTCATGATGTCTTAAATTTTGAGCGTGACGATTTAGAGCTGAATATTCTCGGTGTGTTAAGAGATGGTCATATTAATAATGTCGGTACGGGGGCGACCCGAGTTTTGGCTTTGTTATCACTTCAGGCCTTAAGTAAATTGCCTGAAATGAATAAGATTTTCAGTCAGCAGGGTCAAAATGCCATGAACTACAGTTACCTGCGCTTTCACTTAGGTATTAAGGACGGGCTTGCCTGGTTACCTGATTTCAGACTGGACAGTCCTTTGGTCGGTCTGGCTGCACAGGGTCAGGGAAATTTGAGCACAGAGGCAATTGATTTGGATGTGGTAGCAGTGCCGCATTTGGATATGAGTGGGGCGGCGGTCCTCACCGGGGTCCTGGTCAATCCGGCTGTGGGGGTAGCCGCTTTTTTATCGCAGTGGTTATTGCGTAGCCCCTTAGAGCAGGGTTTAACTCAACGCTTTAAAGTGGGTGGAACGCTGAATGCGATTGAAATTGATGGTGTTCCTGTTGATATGAACAAAGGATCGGAGACAGGGGGCGGTGCCCTTAATGCCAATACCCAGGAAAGTGACTCTTATATTGATTCGAAGCAACTGATTCAATCCGAGTCTACTGCTACACCGGAAAAAGAAACAGACGAGCCGAAACGAACGGTGATTGAACTGACGGAACAGATCATCGAGTTGGTGCCTGACGATCTACAAAAAACCCCTGTGCCGATTCTTCTGGAACAGGGGCCTATCATAGATCAAGAAGCGCTAATAATAAAACCGATTATCATTGAACCCCTTAATTAAAGAAGTTGCTGATAATCGGCTACAAAAAACGTTTGCTCTATTTTGCGTTGCCTTAGGCTTGTTTACGACCAAAAATTAAGCGATCAAAAACCAAACCACCAAACATGCTGAGTGCTGCAATCGCAGCCCATGGCGCAGCAACATTTTGGAAAGCGATAAGATATAGGGCGGTACCGGTAAGCATACCAATGACGGCGCGAATGGCCAGATACGCGAAGTTTTCATCGCTTAGGCGGCAGCAATCACTACCAGTGTGAACGAAGCGTAGCTCAGTGTCATTGGTTAGGCAACCTTTGGCGGCCATAATCAGGGCGCCAACAGCACCGAAGAACATGGACAAGAAGCTGACTGACCAAGTGATTAAGGCAATAAATAAGGCAAATACGATGAGGGCGATAACAAAAGAGCCGTTGCTGAATATAGTCTTTTTTGGTACCGCGTTTAATACATCGTTGTCGGTGGATTCAGTGGTGTTTTGCGTGGGGTCTACTTGATTTTCGCTCATGATTACTCCTCTCTAGAATGTTTGACCGATATTGAATTATAGATAATCACTACAATATAGCAGTTATATTAGGGTAAGGCGTATTGATATTAAGTAATTTAAAAGTAAGGAACACAATTATCCGCCTTTCTTCAGAGCATTTTACACAGAATATTACAGCGATGCATTCAATTAATATGTTAAAAATCAATATGCATTATTATAATTTTAGGCTGGTATTATTTAATTTATCCGGGGCGTTGTTATGAAGTTTATCAAGTACTCGCTGTTAGCTGCGATTTTACTCATAAGTGCCTGTAGTCACGGTGGCGTCGGTATAGGGGGCGGTGTGGGTATCGGCGGTAGTAGTAACAGTGGCATTGGCGTCGGTGTTGGCGGTGGTCTGCGTTTCTAGTCCGACCCTATCTAATCATACTTTTGAAATTATTTATCGTGTACGGAAGTTTTAGGCTCTTACTATGGGATTTGTAAACCTTGTTTCTGATTACACTGTAGAATATAGGGTTAACTATTTTATAAAAATTAATCCAAACTATTAGATTAAACTATTAAAGCAAACTTATTAAAGATAAAGGTTAAAATACAATGGAAGTTCAAACTCTTGAAGGTCTAGCTCGTCAAGTGGATTTAGTTTTATCACTTGAAGCTATTGAGGCTGAAGTAAAAAAGGAATTACAAAAAGTAGCCCGTCAGGTCAAAGTCGATGGTTTCCGTCCAGGCAAAGCGCCTTTAGCAGTTGTTGAGCGCTCACATGGCCCAAGCATCCGTTATGACGTCATTAATAAGCGTGTCGGTGAAGAGTTTGACAAGGTAATTCAGGAAACCGATCTACGTGTTGCCGGATTCCCTGAGATTGTTGACCGTGAAGGCGAAAATGAAGAGGGTAAGTTAGCCTTTACTGCTAAATTTGAGGTGTTTCCTACGGTTGAAATTCCTGAGCTAGGTGAATTAGAGTTGACCAAGTACACCTCAGATATCGGTGACCAACAACTAGAAGATACCATTAATATTCTGCGTGAGCAGCGCGCTGACTATCAGGCTGAAGAGGGTCGCATTGCCGAAGACGGTGATCGTCTATTAGTTGATTTCGTTGGTAAGATCGACGGTGAAGAGTTCCAAGGCGGTAAAGCTGAGGATTTCAATTTCGTATTAGGTCGCGGCATGATGTTACCTGAATTCGAAGAAGCTGCTAAGGGCCTTAAAGCCGGCGAAGAAAAAACCTTCGAACTAAACTTCCCCGAAGACTACCAAGGTCAAGAGGTTGCCGGTAAAACTGCTGAGTTTACGATTAGTGTCAAAGAAGTAGCGGTTGCTGTATTACCGGAAGTTGATAGCGAATTTGCTAAGACCTTAGGTCAAGAAGACGGTGATGTTGAGAAATTACGCGCCGAAATTCTAGCTAATATTAAGCGTGAAGGCGATAACCGCCTATTACAACGCACCAAATCAGGTGTTTTAGAGGCTTTAGTAAATGCCACCGAGTTTGAAGTGCCTACCGCCTTAGTAAATAACGAAATTAACGAGCGTATCAATAGCTTACGCGAAGAGTTCGCCTCTCAAGGTATGCAGGACTTTGATTTTTCTCAGATTCCTACAGAGACATTTAAACCTGAAGCTGAGCGTCGTGTACGTTTAGGTTTACTAGTGGCTGAAATTGTTGAGCAAGAAAAATTACAGGTAACCCCTGAGCAAGTTCGTGCACGTATCGAAGATTTCGCACAAAACTACGAGAAACCTGAAGAAGTGATTGCTTATTACTTAAGCGATAAAAATCAACGTGCCGGTCTTGAGGCTTTAGTTCTTGAAGACAATATGATCGATTTCATCCTGTCCAAAGCTAAAGTAACCGAAGAAGAAGTGCCTTTTAAAGAGTTAATGGGACAAGCTTAATGAATCGTCGATTTACTGATTTTTATGCCTCCATTCATGGTGATGAATCCGTGCGCCCCGAGGGCCTCGGCTACATCCCCATGGTCGTGGAGCAATCGGGTCGAGGCGAGCGTTCTTATGATATCTATTCGAGATTACTCAAAGAACGCGTGGTCTTTATGGTCGGTCCGGTAAATGATCAAACGGCAAACCTAGTAGTGGCTCAGTTATTATTCCTTGAGTCGGAAAACCCTAACAAAGATATTTCGCTCTACATCAACTCACCCGGTGGTGGTGTGTATGCCGGTTTAGCGATTTACGATACGATGCAGTTTATTAAACCTGATGTATCAACGATGTGCACAGGTTTAGCTGCCAGTATGGGTGCTTTTTTACTTAATGCGGGTGCCGAGGGTAAGCGTTATAGCTTACCTAATTCCCGCATCATGATTCACCAACCATTAGGTGGTGCTCAGGGTCAGGCCACTGATATTGATATTCAGGCACGTGAGATTTTAAGTCTACGCGATCGTTTGAATGCTTTATTAGCGAAGCATAGTGGTCAGTCTATCGAAATTATTCGTGAGCATACCGAGCGTGATCACTACATGGATCCTGAGCAAGCCAAGAAATTTGGTATTGTGGATCAAGTGCTTTCTAAGCGCGAGTAGTTTTTGCCACTAATTTTTAAGTAGATTTATGATGAATAGAAGTGGCTCATCTTCGGATAAGCATGTGAAGTGTTCCTTTTGCGCTAAAGGCCCGGATGAGGTTAGACACCTCATCAAGGGTCTAAATAATTCCTATATTTGTGACGAATGTATTGAGATGAGCAGTGAGCTCATCTCTGATTCGATGCGTCAGTCACTTCAGGATGAGGTAGAAAAAGAACTGCCCACCCCTCAGGAAATTAAAGCGCATCTTGATCAGTATGTAATTGGTCAGGATAAGCCTAAACGTAATTTAGCAGTGGCTGTTTACAACCACTATAAGCGTATTCGTCACCAGCAAAGCAGGGCAGAAGACGATGTCGAACTAGCCAAGAGTAATATCTTATTGATCGGGCCTACCGGTTCGGGTAAGACTTTATTGGCTCAGACGATTTCGCGTTTGCTTGATGTGCCTTTTGTGATGGCTGACGCGACCACGTTGACCGAAGCCGGCTATGTTGGTGAAGACGTCGAAAATATCATCACAAAGTTGCTGCAAAACTGCGACTACGATGTTGAAAAAGCGCAGCAAGCGATCATATATATTGATGAAATTGACAAGATTACCCGCAAATCTGAAAATCCTTCTATTACCCGCGATGTATCGGGTGAGGGTGTTCAGCAAGCCTTACTGAAATTAATCGAGGGTACGGTTGCTTCTGTGCCACCACAGGGCGGACGAAAACATCCTAATCAGGACTTTATCCAAGTAGATACGAGTAATATCTTATTTATTGTGGGTGGGGCATTCGATGGTCTTGAAAAAGTGATTCAGAATCGCACTGAGGAGTCCGGTATCGGTTTCGGTGCATCAGTTCGCTCAAAAGACGAGCAGGAAGCCGGTGAGTTATTCCAGATGGTTGAGCCTAGCGATATCATTAAGTTCGGTTTGATTCCCGAGTTGATTGGTCGTTTACCGGTGATTGCTGCGCTTCAGGAATTAGATGAAGACGCTTTGATTCAGATTTTGACTCGACCTAAAAACGCCTTGATTAAGCAGTATCAGCATCTCTTCGGTATGGAGGGTGTTGAGCTTGAGGTCACTAATGAGGCCTTAGCTGCTATTGCACAGCGTGCGATCGAGCGCAAAACAGGTGCTCGCGGCTTACGCTCTATTGTTGAAAATAGCCTGTTAGATGTTATGTTTGACTTGCCTTCTCTTGGAGAGGTCAGTAAAGTAATCCTAACTAAAGAAGCCGTCGAGGGCACTGCTCAACCTGTTTTAATTAATGGTCCACGCTTTGCTGTTGAAAATGACGACGATATTAGCGAATCAACTACTAAAGTTTCCTAGCTAATCCCATCTTACAAATTTATTGAAATTTGTCTAACAAAAGCAATTTGGGGCTTGAACTTTTGCGTTTAAGCCCCATTGTTTATTGTTAATAGTCTTTTGATAGGACAGGAAAATATGTCAAATACTACTTTATTACCCGAGTTGCCTGTATCTTTGCCTTTATTGCCATTGCGCGATGTGGTGATTTTCCCTCATATGGTGATTCCACTATTTGTTGGTCGTCCGCGCTCAATCGCAGCCCTTGAAGAGGCTGTGGAAAACACTAATAAACGCATTGTACTGGTCGCTCAAAAAGCTGCAAACAAAGATGAGCCAGCACCCGAAGATATATACGAGATGGGTGTTATTGCTAACATCTTGCAGCTGCTGAAATTACCTGACGGCACCGTAAAGGTGTTAGTTGAGGGTGTTCAGCGTGCTCGTTTGGAGTCGATTGATGACAACGATGAGTTTTATGTAGTTAATGCGCTGCCGGTGGTGCCTTCTGAGGAAGAGCGTCCGGATTTAGAGGCCATGCGCCGTACGATTAATTCACAATTCGAACAATACGTTAAGTTAAATAAAAAGCTGGCGCCGGAGTTGATCGCCTCAGTTAGTGCGATGGATGATATCCATCGTTTGGCAGATATGATCGCCTCACACTTGCCGATGAAGCAAGAACAAAAACAAGAAGCTCTAGAGGCATTAGATATTAATGCTCGTCTCGAGTTATTGCTGAATCATATAGAGAGTGAAATTGAAATTCTCCAGGTTGAGCGACGCATCCGTGGACGCGTTAAAAAGCAAATGGAGAAGAGCCAGCGCGATTACTACTTAAACGAACAAGTCAAAGCCATTCAAAAGGAATTGGGCGAGGGCGAGGACGGTGCCGATCTCGAGGAGCTAGAGCGCAAGATTGAAGCCGCTCAAATGCCTGCTGAAGCGCGCAAAAAAGTTGATGGTGAGTTGAAGAAACTGCGCTTGATGTCGCCGATGTCGGCCGAGGCCGGGGTGATTCGTAACTATATCGAAACCCTGGTGGCTTTGCCATGGAAGAAGCGTAGCCGTATTAATAATTCGCTACTCGACGCTCAAGAAATACTTGATGCTGATCACGCCGGTCTAGAGCGTGTTAAAGAGCGCATCCTGGAGTACTTAGCTGTACAACAACGTGTGAACAAGATCAAGGCACCTATTTTGTGTTTGGTTGGCCCTCCGGGTGTGGGTAAAACCTCTTTAGGTCAATCCATTGCTAGAGCCACTAATCGCAAGTATGTGCGTATGGCGCTGGGTGGCGTACGTGATGAAGCTGAAATTCGCGGTCACCGTCGAACCTATATCGGTGCGATGCCCGGCAAAATTCTGCAAAACATGACCAAGGTCGGTGTTCGTAACCCTTTGTTTTTACTCGATGAGATTGACAAGATGGGTATGGATTTCCGTGGTGATCCATCGTCTGCCTTACTTGAGGTATTGGACCCGGAGCAAAACCACACTTTCCAGGATCACTATGCTGAGGTTGATTACGACTTATCTGATGTGATGTTTGTGGCAACCAGTAATACACTGAATATTCCACCAGCATTATTAGACCGCATGGAAGTGATTCGTCTTTCCGGTTATACCGAGGATGAAAAAGTAGCGATTGCTACCGATCACTTAATTCCAAAACTCATGGAAAATAACGGTCTCAAAGAGGGTGAGATACGGATCGAGGAATCCGCTATTCGTGATGTCGTGCGTTACTACACTCGCGAGGCGGGCGTCCGTTCACTTGAGCGTGAGATTGGTAAAATTTGCCGTAAGGTGGTCAAACAAATTATCACTGAAGATGCTAAAGCCAAAGCTGCTGCTGCCAAAAAGGCAAGCAAGACAGCCGCAAAAAAAGCCACAACTAAGGCAGCTGCCAAAAAATCCGCTGCCGTTGTTAAGAAAGTAATTAAGACGATCGTGGTAAATTCGGATAATTTATCTGAGTTCTTAGGCGTCAGACGTTTTACTTTCGGCTTAGCAGAAGCTGAGAACCAAGTGGGTCAGGTAACTGGTTTGGCTTGGACAGAGGTAGGCGGTGATTTATTGACGATTGAAGTGGCTGCGGTTAATGGCAAGGGTCAAATTCAACAAACCGGTTCTTTAGGTAATGTGATGAAGGAGTCCATGCATGCTGCTCGTACGGTGGTCAGAGCACGTGCTCATCGTTTAGGTTTTGCCGATAGTCTGTTTGCCAAGAAAGACATTCATATTCACGTACCTGAGGGTGCGACCCCTAAAGACGGTCCATCTGCCGGTATTGCGATTACCACTGCATTGGTATCGGCGCTATCGGGTATACCGGTGCGTGCTGATGTGGCGATGACCGGTGAGGTTACCTTACGTGGTGAAGTCTTAGGCATTGGCGGTCTAAAGGAAAAACTCTTAGCGGCCTTACGTGGCGGCATTAAGAGAGTTCTGATTCCTGAGGAAAACGTTAAAGATCTACAGGACATTCCTGAAAATGTCAAAAATGGTTTGGAGATTATTCCTGTGAAGTGGATTGACAAGGTACTCGAAGAAGCGCTTGAGTCTATGCCAACGCCTCTGACCGAGGAAGAGATCGAAAGACTGGCGACCGAAGCCTTAGCGACTACCTCAGGTAGTGGTATGGATGAAAGCGATGTTAAGCTAAAGCATTAATACACGCTGGTTCATAGTCTTCATACGCTAAATGCACAAAGGCCGAGTGAATTAATTTCCTCGGCCTTTGTTGTGTTTAAGATGTTTGCTGTTGAGATGTCTTATTGTGGCGCAGGAAAACTGCTTGAGCCTGAACGGGTGCCACCAATGCCCGAATTAATTATAGGGGCAGGAAAGGAGCTGCCACCTGTGTTGCTCGGGGTCGGTGCTCTTGGTGTCGGGGCCGGCGTTGGCGTTGGTGTTGGCGTAATCACCGGTGCTATTGGCGCGGGAAAACTGGAGCCACCTGCCGGGGGGGGACTGACAATGACCGGTGTAGGAAAGCTGCCTTGGGTTCCGCCGCCGGTTTGCGAATAGGACTCCTCACTTGGCGCTGTGACTACCGGTGCTCCCTGTGGGCTAGGTGGGGCTTGTGGAATCGGAGGCAGGGCGTTTTGTAGATGCGGTCGTTCGTGAAGTACATCCCCCGGAGTGCCGACAACCTCGATTTCCGCTTCCTCGATTTCCGTTTCCTCTAAATCTTCAGGGCTGCTGACAAGCTCTTCTAGGGATTCGCTTGAGTCCGAAGAGCTTTCACTGTCGCCATCGGTAGTCGTCGCAAAGCTGCTATCGGCGTCAGACTCAGTGGTGGCCTCGTCACTCTCGCTACTAACTGTTGAGTCCGAGCTTGTTGCAGAAGAGGTGGGGCGCTTGACTAGCGCATCGCTTTGCTCAGTCTCTATCGTAGGACTTTGACCGTGTATGGGTTCTCGATTGAAAACCTTGTAAAATGAACTTAAAATAAATAGTACTATCAGGGTCGAAATGCCTAATAAAACCAGGGTGGAAATTGATCTGCTCATACGAATTGATAAATTATTAAATCAGTAGGCTTTCAAACCCCCCCAAAGGGTTTGAATTAACAGTGAATTTTAGCATATTCACTTCTCGCTATTGTTAAATACATATTCGCTACAAATTGTCTTAATAAGCTGGGAAAATAGCTAACTATCGCTGTCTAAACTTAAACTTCTCTTATATAAGTGTTAAAATAACCGATGCTAATTAGTGCAAAGATTTTGTTTCTTTGTGACGCGACTTCGGTTTTGGTCGCGTTTTTGTGTTTTAAGGTAAATAATGATTAATGTAAGCTTACCCGACGGTTCTATCAAACAATTTGATCAACCCGTCACTGTTCATGACGTTGCTGCGTCTATTGGTTCTGGCCTTGCCAAGGCGGCTCTTGGTGGTAAAGTCACCGCGATCGCCGCACAGGATAGTACGAGCAGCACGGACAGCGAGGGTCGTTTAGTCGATACTAGTTTTCTGATCGACGAGGACGTTGCTTTATCTATTATTACTGCCAAAGACGAAGACGGTCTGGATATTATTCGCCACTCCACCGCTCACTTGATGGCTTACGCAGTACAGGAGCTGTATCCTGATGCTCAAGTGACCATCGGCCCGGTGATTGATAACGGATTCTATTACGACTTCTCTTACAAACGTCCATTTACTCCCGAAGATCTCGAAAAAATCGAAAAGAAAATGCACGAGATCGCGAACCGTGATGAAGTGGTGACGCGAGAGCTTTGGGATCGTCAGGAAGCGGTCGATTTTTTCAACAGTATTGGCGAAAAGTACAAAGCTGAAATTATTGAATCAATTCCCAGCGATGAGAAAATTACGCTTTACCGCGAGGGTGATTTTATTGACTTATGTCGTGGCCCTCACGTGCCATCAACCGGTAAGCTCAAGGTTTTCAAGCTGATGAAGGTAGCCGGTGCTTATTGGCGCGGCGATTCCAACAATGAGATGCTCCAACGCATCTACGGTACGGCTTGGGCCACTAAGCAAGAGCAAGATAATTACTTGACCATGCTAGAGGAAGCCGAAAAGCGGGATCACCGTAAATTAGGTCGCGAACTGGATTTATTCCATTTCCAAGAAGAGGCGCCAGGCCTGATTTTCTGGCATGCCAAGGGTTGGCAAATCTGGCAACAGGTAGAGCAGTATATGCGCCGTGTCTACGTGGACAATGGTTACCAAGAGGTCAAAGCACCGCAGATTTTGGACGTCTCCTTATGGAAAAAAACCGGTCACTGGGATAACTATCAGGACAATATGTTTACCACAGAGTCCGAGAGTCGGGTTTATGGTTTGAAGCCGATGAACTGTCCGGGTCATGTGCAGATTTTTAATTCCGGTTTACATTCCTATCGTGAATTACCGATTCGTTATGGTGAGTTCGGCCAGTGTCATCGTAATGAACCCTCCGGTTCATTACACGGCTTGATGCGTGTGCGCGGTTTTACTCAGGATGATGGTCATATTTTCTGTACTGAGGATCAGCTACAAGAAGAATGCGCAAAGTTCACCGAATTACTACAAAAGGTCTACAAGGACTTCGGTTTCACTGATGTATTGTTCAAGGTTGCAACTCGTCCCGAGAAGCGTATCGGTAGCGATGAAGTTTGGGATAAGTCCGAAGCTGCGCTGATGGAGAGTCTCAAAAAGTCCGGTTGTGAGTTTGAAATTACACCAGGAGAGGGCGCCTTCTATGGTCCCAAGATTGAGTATACCCTTAGGGATGCGATCGGTCGCCACTGGCAGTGCGGTACAATTCAGGTGGACTTCTCGATGCCTGAGCGTTTGAGCGCCGAATACGTGGCAGCAGATGACACGCGCAAAACACCGGTCATGTTGCATCGTGCCATTTTAGGTTCTTTTGAGCGCTTTATTGGTATGCTGATTGAGCATTATGCCGGTGCCATGCCGCCATGGTTATCACCTGAGCATGTTAAGGTCTGTACCATTTCGGGTCAGTTCGATGACTATGCCATGGAAGTGGTTAAGCAGCTCAAAGACAAGGGATTCCGCGCATCTGCTGATATTCGTAATGAGAAAATCAACAAAAAGGTTCGCGAAAATGCCATGCAGAAACTACCCTATATACTGGTAGTAGGTGAAAAAGAGCGTGACGAGGGTACGGTCTCCGTGCGCGCTCGTGGTAACCACAATTTAGGCGTTATGCCCGTAGCAGATTTTATTCAGCGTTTATCTGACGACATCGCCCTTAAGCGTGATGTGATTGTCGAAGGCGCTAAATCTTAAACTTTTTTTTAATATAAATTTATCAACTTATTAGGAGATATTAATATCGCAACTGATAAACAACACCGCACCAATGCGGATATTCGTGCCCCCGAGGTTCGTCTTATTGACGTTGAGGGTGAGCAGTTAGGCATCGTCAAGGTTCAAGACGCATTACGTCAAGCAGAAGAAGCGGGTCTTGATTTGGTGGAAATTTCCCCCAATGCTAAACCCCCTGTTTGTCGCCTGATGGATTACGGTAAGTTCCGTTACCAAGAACAAAAACGTCAACAGGAAGCCCGTGCTAAGCAGAAAGTTATTCAGCTTAAGGAAGTAAAATTCCGTCCAGCAACTGACGAAGGTGACTTCCAAGTTAAATTGCGTAACGTCAAGCGTTTCTTAGAAGATGGTGATAAGGTCAAAGTCAGCCTACGTTTCCGTGGTCGTGAAATGGCACACCAGGAATTGGGTTTGCAGATGTTGCATCGCGTACGTGATGAGGTTGCTGAGCTCGGTGCACCAGAATCGATGCCTAAACTTGAAGGGCGTCAGATGGTGATGGTTCTCAGCCCCGGCAAGAAGTAATTAAGTGTTGAGGCTGTTTAATAGCCTCAGGCTTATTTGTTATACGCGATTTTAAGCTATTAGCCCTAGTCCCTAGCCATGATTGTTAGGGGCTAAGGCTTATTTTTTGCGATCAGCTTTTACAAGTGATAAGAGGACAAGTTGTGCATATTTTATTTATTATTGACCCTATTGAGAGTTTAAGCGCATACAAAGACAGTTCTGTGGCCATGATGCGTGCGCTATTGGCGCGTGGTCATAAGCTGAGTTACTGCTTACAAGGTGATTTATATATTATTAACGGCAAGGTCTTAACGTCCGCCCAAGCATTTGATATCCCACAAGATGCCGACTTACACCAGAGCAAGTGGTGGCAACTCAATGGCAACAAACAGGATGCTTCCTTGAGTGATTTTGATGCCGTTTTGATGCGCAAGGATCCTCCTTTTGATCTTGAGTATTTATACAGTACCCATCTTTTGGATCTGGCGGAAGAGCAAGGTGCACGAGTTTTTAATACCGGTTTGGGCTTACGTAACCATCCCGAAAAACTGGCGATTGCTGAATTTCCCGAATACACTGCACCGACCTTAGTTAGTCGGTCGATGTCGCGTTTACGTGCTTTTTATGATGAACACGATGACATTGTGATCAAGCCTTTAGATGGTATGGGTGGAACCGGTATTTTCCGCGTCAAAGCCAACGACGGTAATTTTTCAGCCATGGTAGAAATGCTCACTGCCTACGGCACGCAGAGCATTATGGCACAGAAATTTATTCCGGACATTAGTGCAGGTGATAAGCGCATTCTGATTATCAATGGCGAACCGATTCCTTATGTGTTGGCGCGTATCCCCAAAGAGGGGGAAAATCGTGGCAATCTCGCTGCCGGTGGTCGTGGCGTGGCACAACCGCTTAATGATCACGACAGAGCGATGGCCAAAGATATTGCCAAGCGTCTTGAAGGTCGCGGTTTATTCCTAATCGGTTTGGACGTGATTGGTAAAAATGTCACTGAGATCAACGTCACCAGTCCGACCTGTTTTGTCGAAATTACAGAACAAACTGATTTCCATGTTGGTAATTACTTTGTCGAACAGCTCGAAAAAGTCCTTCAGTATTAAAGGTTAATCTATGGTCCGAATAGCAATTATTGCCCATGAGCCAATGGCATCGGCATTGCTTGATGTCGGGCTACACGTTTTTCCGAACGCGACGGATATTTATCCTTTTGATATTCAGGCTACTTGCTGTCCGGATACGATTTATGAGCTAATTTTCAACGCGCTTTATGATATGGACGCTCAACAAATACTTATTCTGACCGATTTGTATGGTGCCACACCGTCAAATATAGCCGTACGCGTTGCTAATACATTAAATGAACATCAGGTACCGACGGAGTTACTTGGCGGTGTCAATCCGGGGATGGTCATTTCGGCGATTGCGTACAGAGCCCATGAGTTAGCTGAGCTGACAAAAAAAGTTATTGAGGGTGGGACCAAGAGTATTCGGAGTCTCGTTACGGCCATACCTGAATAATTGTCTATCCCCATTAAGACACAGTCAATTTATATATGAGAACAACTAAGCCATGCAGACAGTAGATATCGTCATTAGTAATAAATTAGGCTTGCACGCTAGAGCTGCGGCCAAACTAACACAACTGGCCGGTCAGTACGAGAGTGAAATTTTTATTAGTCGCGGCGAGCAACGGGTTAATGCAAAAAGCATTATGGGTGTGATGATGTTGGCAGCAGGCAAGGGTGTCACTGTGACTCTTGATGCCGAAGGCACTGATGCTGAGGTCGCTCTGGAAGCGATAAAACAGCTTTTTGATGATAAATTCGACGAAGGCGAATAGTGTTTAAAATTTAATGCAGGAGTACTGATGGAGAATATGACCGTAAGCAAAGCGATGCTATTGCTTAAAGGCAAGGGTGTCTCCAAAGGGGTGGTAATTGGTCGAGCCATTATTATGGATGAGACCGACTTGGAAATACCTCACTACTATATCGAAGAGACTGAGGTAGAGGCCGAGTGTGATCGTCTGGATCGTGCGATTAAAGCGGTTTACGATGAGTTGGAAACCCTGCAACGCGAGTTACCCAGAGATGCACCTAAGGAATTAGGACCGCTGCTCAATGTACATAGTCTTTTGGTTAGCGATCCGATGCTGGCCAAAGAGTGTAAGGTCTTAATTCGCGAAAATGCCTATAACGCCGAGTGGGCTCTCAGTGCTCAGGGTCAACATCTGGCGCATCAATTTGAAGCGATGGAAGACGCTTATTTACGCGAACGTGCGATTGATATTCGTCAAGTGATTGAATTGATTATTAGCGAGCTTCAGGGTGGTGGTAATAAACCTATGGGCTTAGTCAGCAAATTATCACACAGTGTTTCAACAATTGTGGTGGCACGGGATATTACACCGGCTGATATGGTCAAAATGCGAGCGGCACACTTTTCCGGTTTCATCACTGATATTGGCGGTCCAACCTCGCATACTGCTATTGTGGCGCGTAGTATGGGGGTGCCGGCAGTCGCTGCTGCAGTCAATGCGCGACATTTGATTCATGATCATGATTTGATTGTGGTTGATGGCGAAACCGGCGATATCGTTGTTAATCCATCGGCAGAAATCCTGCGTTTCTATCAAGAAAAAGAAGAGCGCCTGATCGAGGATAAATCGATTTTGTGGGCCAAGAGAAAATTAGCCTCAGTTAGTCTGGATGAACAAAAAGTGGCGGTCTTGGGTAATATCGAAAACCCCGAAGAAGCGGCCGAGGTCTTGGCTTCGGGCGGTCAGGGCATCGGTTTATATCGTACCGAATTCCTCTTTATGGGTAATCGAGAGGGCTTGCCGTCAGAAGATGAGCAATATGAAGCTTATGCTTCTGTTCTGAAGCAAATGCAAGGCAAAGTGGTCACTATACGGACGCTAGATATTGGTTCAGATAAGAACTTGCAGGGCGAGTTACCCTCAGCGGTCAATCCGGCCTTGGGCTTACGTGCTGTACGTTACTGTCTGGCACGTCCGGAAATGTTCATGACTCAACTTAAAGCTTTGTTGCGAGCGGCAATACATGGTCATTTGCGAATTTTGGTGCCAATGATCGCTCATCAGCATGAAATAATTACGGTTAAAAAGATGTTACTTGATGCGGCGGCGGAGTTAAAAGCAGAAGGCAAGGATTTCAGTGAGGATTATGAACTGGGGGTGATGGTCGAAATCCCTGCCGTTGCCTATATAGTGGATTTGGTGTTGGCTGAGGTGGATTTCGTTTCTATCGGGACTAATGACTTAATTCAGTATATGTTGGCCATTGATCGCATTGATAGTGATGTGGCGCATCTATTTGATCCGCTGCATCCGGCGGTGGTGCGTATTATTGCCCATGTGATTAAAACTGGCATCGAGATGGCCAAACCGGTATCAATTTGTGGTGAAATGGCCGGTGACAGTCTCTATACGCGTTTGTTACTGGGTTTGGGTTTGAGACAGTTTTCAATGAGTCCAAAGCATATACCGGAGATTAAACATATTATTCGTCAAAGCCATATCGGACTGACCACGGACAAGGTCACTAAAGCGATGAAGAAAAATCCCCGTGTACAGTTGGATGAAGTGGGCTTTATTATAGGCTACTAAGCAGTTATCATGGCCGTTAAAAAACCGGAATAGTTTACATGCTATTCCGGTTTTATTGATTTAAGGGCTTATGTATCAGGAATTAGCTGATAACAAGCATTTCCTCTTTGAAACTATGACCTAAGGGCACGTCCTCGATAATACCTTGAGGGTCTTTGCCAGTTAGGAGATAGTGCAAGGTGTCATATACCGAGCGTCTTTCGTGACCAAAGGGTAGTGGGTCCTTGCCGCGGAAGAATAGACCCTTGCGTAGGTCGCCATTGAAGGCATCAATTAAGCGATCATCAATACAAAATTGACCGATCTTAGAAATACCGTCACGTAAGCCGCACACGCTTAAGCAGTTAACGTCATTGCGACAACGGCGTTGGTCAGCTTTGGCAGCACCTTGTAAGCGCTCAACGTTTTGTAGGTACTTCTGGAGGAATGGTGTCATTACCGCACGCGCAGGTAAACCGGCCACAGAAATAAACTCGACGACGTCCTCAGGAGTCGCTCCGACTAGGGTGTTCTTGAAGTTCTCATGAGCATCGCCTTCGTGAGTCACAGCAAATGCGGTACCAATTTGAACTGCATTAGCGCCCCAAGTTCTGAAAGCAGTTTGGATTTTTTTGACCTTAGCCATACCGCCGGCAAGGATTAGAGGGATTTTCTCACTCTCTAAGCCCAAGTTTTTGAAGACTTCCATGGTTTCGTCGATAACGCGGCTAAAAGTAAAACGATCATTGCCAAGGTCGTTCAGTTGAGTCGCACCTAAGTGACCACCGGCATGATTCGGGTGCTCGATCACGATGGCATCGGGCAGACGATTTTTTTTCATCCAACGCTTGAGAACGATATTAATACCGCGAGATTCGGAAAGAATAGGGAATAAGCAAACATCCGGGTGGTCGGCAGTCAGATCAGGAAGGTCTGTGGGTATACCGGCACCCATAACAATAGCGTTTGCACCGGATTCACATGCCTGCTTAACTAAAACCTCATAGTCGTTGACTGCCTTCATGACGTTAACGGCGATCATGCCCTTGCCCTCGGAGAGCTCTAAGGCTTTTTTAATTTCTCGATCAAGGGCAATAAGGTTAAGACGAGTATGCTTTTCTTTGTGCGCATCTCTGTTTGATTCTTCCAGTAAATCCGGATGTAGATGGCGTAAGTCAATACTTGCAATGGTTCCAATCGCGCCTTGACGCGCCATCGCGCTGGAAAGGCTGCTAGCAGAGATGCCTACACCCATACCGCCTTGAACGATAGGGAGTAGCTCTTTGCCACGAATAATAAGAGGATCATAAGGGTGTTGCATCAAAGTGTTACCTTTATTGAGAACCGTAAATTTAGTAATTTGTTAAGCCTGTCTGTAGATTGTTCTTAAAGCTCGACTATCAATAACTATCAATTATCTATTTTAGTGCTTTTGCTACGGTTCTACTGTAATTAGCGTTGTGATTAGGAAAAGTATTGCGCCTAATACCCGACTAAAATAGTGCGATAAATTAAACATTGTATATATTAGCATTTTTAAGCTAAGCTGACTGATATATATCAATAATTCATTGTGAAATCAATTGCGTGCCACAGTTCAATGGTGTATTAACAACGAAATAATTTAAAACTTAAGATTAACAGCTGCATTTAATACTTTGTTAATTAACATTGGGTGATACTTGATTATCTCAATATCAACGATGAAAAAAGAATCTCTTATCAGCTTAGAGCCCATGCTTATTTGTAGTTGATTGACATAGTAAAAGTAAAGAAATATTAACAATAATTATAAAAGGAAAGACTAGTTTGAGCTTATAAGGTTCCGAACTTAAAATGATACGAAGTATTTATGCAATACCAATTTACTCTACCAAGGGGAAACGTCATGAAGGCAAAAAAGTTTACGTTATTGGCTGCGATTCTGTCAGCCTTTACATTAGCAGCTTGTGATAAAGCTGAGGAAACACCGGCTCCAAGCAAAGCGCCTGTCACTGAAGCACCGACAACCGTCACTCCGCCAACGACTCCTGATCCAGTGTCGGCAACTGACGAGAAATATACCCTACCTGATCCTGTCAGTGAGTCAGAGGCAACCACTGCACCAATTGTTATTGAGCCTGTGCCTGAGCCAGAGCCTGCTAAGTCTGAAGTGTCTGAGCAAATCAGTGAGGCCATTGATGCTGCTAAGGAATCCACTGCCGAGGCCTTGGATGCAGCGAAGAAAAGTGCTCAAGAGCTGATGGAAAGTGCTCGTGAATCTGCCGCTGAAGCCGGTGATAAGCTTAAGGAACTCACTGAAAGTGCGGTTGAGAGCACAAAAAAGGCCACTGAAGATGCCAAGGACAAGGCTAACGAAGCGGTAGAAAGTGTTAGACAGACCTTTAGTGGTGAAACTGGTGTTGATGCCACGGTAGATCCTAAAGCGCCTATTGAGCCAACAGTAACCGCGCCAGCTACCACGCCAACTGATACCGGCACCGCTACGCGTGAAGGTGCTGCTACTGAGCCTACGCCAACCGCTCCTGCTGCTACTGAGCCTGTTCCTGCAAGCCCGGTCACTGAAGAGACGGTCAAAGAGGAATTAGCTGAAGCGGCGCCGACCTTTACGCAAGGTACCGCGGTTGAAGCGGATACCTCACCTGCACCAAATACTACTAAGGAAACTGCAGCGGAAACAACCGGTGGCGAGGAAAGCAGTGCTGTGCCTGCGCCAAGCACCACAACCACGACCACAACTACAACGCCTGAAGCTGCACCTAGTGCTGATACCGGCACCCCTAGTAATCCGGATTTAGTAGGTCAGATTATTGATGAAACGAACACGACAACAGAAGCCACAACGCCTGCAGCAACCGAAAAGAGCGCAGCCGAGCAAGCTTTAGAAGACGTCAAAGCAGCCGGTGTTCAGGTTCGTGAGGCAGTAGAAGAGGCCATTGATCAAGTCACTGAGGCGTTACAACCTAGTATTGAAGAGACTGCGCCGGCGCTTCCAAATAGCAGTGATTCACAGGCCGGATCGGTTCAGCCACAGTAATTAAATAGCATTCCTTATCGATAGGAAATCAGTCCCGAGTGGCAATTAGCTGCATCGGGACTTTTCATTTCATTTAAAATAGAGCTATTCAAGGTTTTATAGACAAGGATTTATTATGAAAGCACAATCATTTTTTGAAGAATTCCAAAAGGGTATCCAGGATTTAATTGCCCAGAGCCCGGCCGCTGATATTGAGAAAAATGTCAAAGCCTTTATGTCGCAGGGTTTTTCTAAACTCGATCTAGTGACTCGCGAAGAATTTGATATGCAAGTTGCGATGGTTGATAAATTACGCGAGCGTGTGACTGCTCTCGAAGCCTTAATCGCTGAGAAAAACAAAGACTAATCACGTCCTCTCAAATTTTGTAGTGGGACAAAAATGTCCTGAACAGTGTTAGAGCCCATTTCTTCTTGCAAACTAGTAATTAATACATTGTAAGGAGAAGATGTGGCTCTTGCTGTTTTAAATAGCTGTGCCCTGGTGGGTATGTCGTCCGCCCTGGTGCGCACAGAAGTCCATATTGGTGCGGGTCTGCCCAATTTTTTACTGGTCGGTCTAGCGAGTACCGGGGTCAAGGAAAGTCGCGATCGTGTTCGCACTGCCATTCTCAGTTCGGGTTATGAGTTTCCGATTGGTCGTATTACGGTCAATTTATCACCTGCTGATTTACCTAAAGAGTCCGGCCGCTTTGATTTGCCTATTGCCTTAGGCATCCTGATGGCCACCGGGCAAGTGCATCTGTCCTCAAAACAGCATCAGCAACAGGTGCCGCATATGTATTTTGTCGGTGAATTGTCTTTGACCGGCGCGCTAGTTTCAATACAGGCACCGTTAATTCTGGCCTTATCCATATATAAAAGTGATCCTCGGGCGATTTTAGTGATGCCAAGAGCAGATGCGGAGATGGCCGCCTTAGTTGACGGACTCACAGTGATTGGGGCAAATAGCCTTAAAGAAGTGGTTGAGCATCTAGAGGTTAAACGCAGTATTAAGCCAAGCTCTCCCGCTACCTATGGCGACGTGTTTGGTGGTGATGCTGCCTCTCTGCGAGAGCAGGGTTCTGAGGCTGAGCTATGCATGTCGGATGTGCGGGGCCAAGAGCAAGCTTGTCATTTGTTAGAGTTAGCAGCGAGTGGAGGCCACAGCTTATTGTTAAGTGGTCCCTCGGGTGTGGGTAAGACTATGTTAGCTCAACGCTTGCCGACGATTTTGCCTGATCTGACAAACTTAGAGCGTTTGGAGTTATTGGCGATTCAGAGTGTGACGGGCAGTGGCATTGTTGATGCGGGCTTTAGGCCCCCATTCAGAGCGCCGCATCATTCGATTTCTGATCCGGCGCTCTTGGGTGGTGGCTGTAAATTATAGAAATAAATACAAAATTATAGAAATAGATGCAAAACCTCAATGAATAAATATTTTTAACATTCAATTTTCTATAAAAATTTATTTCTCCAATTGCAGTTAAATAAAAAGCTAACCTATAGATTAGCTTTTTCAAGATTAATAATGTATAACTAGACAAGACTGTTAAGGTGTTTGAATTCCCATTTTCTGCGGCGCAGTTGAGTCTTTTATGACCGTCATGCTATCGCAATTACACTTAAGTACTGTGAAGCACTTATTATCACGAGGAAAAACACGAGTTCTATTTTTGATGATATAAGTCATTCTGGATAGATGATAATGTTTGTGGCAAATTGGGCAGATGGTTTTCATACGCAAAAACATCAGTGTAGTTTGTAGAAAATGGGAATGATCAAAGGTGGACAAAAACATCATAGTGGTTGATCAATTTCCTAATCGTATGAATGTGCTACTAAAGAATGGATGTTTGGGTGTATCGTCAATTTATGAATTCGAGTTGGAGCTAATAATGAGTACAACTAAGTTTACTATTGATATAGATAAGCAGTTAAAAGAAGATGCTTTCACTATTATCAAGAGTCATGGAGTTACACCAGAGCAAGCCATTCAGCTATTCTTTCAACAAATAGTGGAAACTAAAGTCATTCCGTTAAAGGTGTGAAAATCCCTAATGATAGAACTAAGCGTGCAATGCTAGAGTTTGAATGTGGTAAATTTAAAAGCTTTGATAGCGTTGAAGAACTAATGGCAGAGCTTAATAAAGAGTAGTTTTGTTAAAATGGTAGAAGCCAACAATTAGTTCTTAGTTTCAATTACTGCTAATTTTAATTTTACTGAACTATAATTTATAGAAATAAATGCTAATAGTTCAATTATGAATAAACCAATCATTCTTAAGAGTAATATTCAAAAGGCTAGTCGTGACTTAAAACTCAATTTTTCACGTCTTGATGATGCTAAATATGTCGTTTGGTGGTATTGCGATATAACTAAAAATAATCGTGATAATTCACAGCCCTTAGTATTGGTGGGTTTTCGCAAATTAATAGGCAATAATGAATTTTCTAACTCTATGGTTTTTGAATCTGTTTCGTTGGTTCTTTTGAGTCAATTGAACATTGGAACAGTATGGAAAAATGGTGTATGTGTAGGCAAGTTGGTTTTTAAAACACGCCTTTTTGAGCTTGATTTCAAAAAGGAATATTGGAAGTATGAAAATTTTCATCAAAAAAAAGATGGACCTTTTCCTATGCAAATATATCCATTGAAATATGAACGAGATGTTAATTGGTTAGTCAGTTTTAATCTAGAGGAAGGTAAGTTAGTTATTCCATGCTTAGAGTTTTTTACTAGTTGTTATGGAACTTCTGCGGAATTTAGGCGTTGTATCGGAACATATCCGTGGGAGAATTTAGTACGAGAACGTCTTTATGCTTCTTATAGCGTTACAGAAACGCCGGGTGAATGGACTGTGGCCATAGGTAAAAAATTAGTTGATGCAGATGCTATACCTTTGGCACATCTAAAATACGATCCTTATACTCGCAAAGCTGTTAAAAGTATTTATCCTCAACTCGAAATCCAGTTTTCTCATCTTGAATCCTTGGCTTTTATACGTGTAGGTCCTTGGCATCAAAAACGTGTTCAGCTAAGAGTTCAGGGTATTGAATTTGACGAAGGAAGATCTTTTTTAGGGCTTCGTATTACTGGCTTAAGTCATCCAGAAAGTCCAAAAATAAATTTGATTAAAGAAAGATCCTCTAAAGAAGAAGGTGATGTTAATGAAGATGAGTCTATCGACATTGGACAAAAAAAATTAGCAGATTTTTCTGATTTAGCACCGGCTACGTCTTTTTTAGCGCCTGATAGAGATGTAGCTTCATTGATTATTAATGACTCTGATTTTGAAGTATTAGGTTCTTATAACCCTATTGTTAAGCACTATACAAGTAAAAGTTCGGATGCTATCTCTGTGAATTCAGTTCCTACAAGTGATATTGTTGGAACTGTTTCAGGCGGTGATGCTTATGGAACGGAAAAAGAAATTGGGGGTTTAGGTATTCACAAAAAAAATACTCCTACGCTGGAGTCTTACGGCATTCTCAGAGATATGTGGAATGCCGCTTTATTTTTTAAAAATCACTATCCACACAGAATTAGCTCTGTAACATGGTATTCACCCGAAACAGGCTTTAGTCATGAAATCGAACCAACTCTTATTGCTTTTGAGCCGTATGGAGTTAAAGATGCGCCAAAAGACAAAACAACACGTAATTGGCCGTATATAGAACTTAATACTTCGTTGCTACGTGGAGTGCTTGTGGTCAGAGTAGTAATTGACGGCCAACCAGTTTACATACTTGAAATACAGCGGCGCTCACAAAATAGAAAAAATCAACAGGGCAGCGTCGTAGATTCAGAAGAAGCTTTTCAGGGCTTGGTATTTCAGTTAAATAACCAAGCCAGTTTAGATCATTGGTTAGCTAGAGTTCTAATTGAAACTAGAGCAGTGAAGGGGGTATTAAAGAAGTTAATACCTTGTTGTCAGGTCAGAGCGGCTTGTTTTCGACATACAGCTTCAAACACTGATAAAGTACCCTGCGAATCAGCAGTTCGTAATGCGTTGAAAAAAATGGGTGTTGACTTATGATGTTTGTTTGATTTTATTAGATATGGGTTTTCTAACAGTGGAAATTTTTATCTTGCTTTATTTGAAATAGGTAGTGTATCGTCTAGCAACCCAACCTTGAATAATATCATCACCATCTGATATCTCAACAAGAAGCCAAGCCCTGTCGGACTTATCCAAGACTTCAACTAATGTACCAATATTTAATTGCAGAATAACGTCAGAACTCATAGAAGGAGATGCTCTTAAGTTCACGTTTTTACCAATGATAACTCTGAAGCTGCTAAGGAGGTCGCGGTCATAGTGAGCAGAAGCATTTCGTGCAAAACTTTTGATTTCAGATGATTGTGTCAATGGTTGTAATACCTTAGCAAGTGATATTATTTGCTCATATAAGAAACTGCTAAACAAGTTAAGACAGATAGTTAGAAATACACAATTTAAAAAATGGAATATTTTATTCTGTACAGTTGCAGGTAGCTTTTCAAAATCATCGGTTTGTGCAATTTCCGTGTTTATATCATCAACTAATTTGTGGATGTTATAGATATCTTTACTGTGTGTAAATGTTGACTCAACTAATTCAGAAAAACGATTTAAAGGTGAATTACGTAGGCTACCAATAGAGTTAAATGCTTCAAATTTATATAGTTTAGACAATGATTCAATATTTTCAATAAGTTGAGAATAAGCATCATTTTGATCAAAAACTTTAATTGATAGATGATTTATTTTATTGATAGATTCTATCCATTCAGGCTGATCTAAACTTTTTAGAATCAAATTCGTATTTTCCATTGACTCCCTTACCGCTGCTAACAAGTTAGATTCAGACATAAGCGATTTATTGAGTGCTTTGAGTTTAGATAGGGGATTTGAATTGATTGCAGCATTAGCTAGTTCGCCTATTGAATTAG
>JAUNUJ010000004.1:0-225734 GCA_030538235.1 Alcaligenaceae bacterium | reverse complement strand
CCCTTACCGCTGCTAACAAGTTAGATTTAGGCATAAGCGATTCATTTAGTGCTTTTAGCTTAGATAGGGGATTTGAATTGATTGCAGCATTAGCTAGTTCGCCTATTGAATTAGCTTGCTCAAAGCTTTTTAGAATCAAATTCGTATTTTCCCTTGAATCCCTTACCGCTGCTAACAAGTTAGATTTAGGCATAAGCGATTCATTTAGTGCTTTGAGCTTAGATAGGGGATTTGAGTTGATCGCCGCATGAGCCAGTTCGCCTATTGAATTAGGTTGTTCTAAGGTTTTTAGAATGAAATTCGTATTTTCCATTGACTCCCTTACTGTTGCTAGCCAGTTAGGTTCAGCCATAAGCGATTCATTTAGTGCTTTGGTCAGAGATAGGGGATTTGAATTATTCGCCGAATGAACCAGTTTACTTATTGAATTGAGTGGGTGGTTGTATGTTTTCATTGTGTATTTCCTATTATGGAAATTTTACTTAAAATCACTTGGTTTTGTGGGAGTATTACTATACCTTATTTGTCTGGCAGAGTAGCTTGTTTTAAACGTACTTCTTCAAACTCTGATCAAGTGCCCTGCGAATCAGCAGTTCATAATGCGTTGAGAAAATGGGTGTTGATTTGTGATGTACTTCTTATTTCTTTATCTAAGTCTTTAGTAATGTACGTTCTATATTATTGTTGGTCAGGTCAGTTTTATAATTGGTTACAATATACCTATTGTTAATATTTTCAAGATAATTGGTATGGCTAAATTTGAAGAGAAAAATGTAAATCAAACTTTTGGTGGTGCATGGACGAGAGAGAAGATTCGAACTTTAACGGGTTATTTAACTGCTTACAATACTGCTTTAAAAAATCAGAATTTTAAAAAAATTTATATTGATGGATTCTCTGGTAGCGGTTCTCAAGAAATTAGGATTGGTGAAGAGTTTGAGAGTATTGTAGGGTCAGCAATCTGTGCTTTACAGACTGTTCCTGCTTTTGAAGAATATATTTTTGTAGAAAAAAATCAAAGTTTTATGAAAAAACTTCAAGGAAGGGTTGAGAAAGATTATTCTAATAAAGTGGATAGCATCAAATATTATAATAACGATTTTAATGCGATTATTAATAATATTACTGAAAGTATAAATTGGAAGTCTTCACGTGCTGTGCTTTTTATTGATCCTTATGCTACAGAATTGAATTGGAATTCTTTAAAAGTAATCTCTCAGACTAAAGCCATTGATGTCTGGTATTTGTTTCCATTGTCCGCAATTACTAGAATGCTTCCAAATAATCAGATACCTAAAAAGGCTAATGATATATTTGAAAGAATCTTTGGTACTCATGAATGGCAAGATGAACTTTATACTCAGTCAAATCAATTGTCTTTGTTTGATGAGCAAGAAAGTGAGTCATTCAGAGTTTCTCAAGATGATATTTTGATGTATGCAAAGTCAAGATATGAAACGGTGTTTCCATTTGTTTCTAATTCAAGAGTTTTGTACAACAGTAAAGGTTCTCCTTTATTTGCTCTTTTTTTCTTCTGTTCTAACCCTAAGCCGGCTGCCAGAAACTTATCTAGTCGCATGGCCGATCACTTGTTAAAAATGAATTTTGACGAGTTTTAAAGATACTCTTATTGACCCATCAAGAAAATCGTACTTTGACTAGGAAACTTAATAATATCGGAAGGGGTAATCTGGCTTCTTCGTTTGCTTCCTGAGCTGCTAGTGACTTCTATTTCTTTATAATTAATAAGAGTTAAGAGAGCGTTCTTTATAATAGTCTGAGTTGCTGGTGTTGTATTACATAGCTTTTCATATAAATCTTCGAAAGGAATTTCTTTTCCATCAAGCTCATCACATATGAATTTTGGCAGCTGTTCCATCAAGATTGATTGACTTTCTTGCTTATCATTATCGGTGAAGTTAAATGAGCGTTGGTTATTATAGTATTCGTCTAATCGAGGATCAAAGCCCTGTATGTTATACATATCTATACCTGAACCGCCATAGTGGCAATAATTGTTTGACTTCGTCCAGTGTACTTCTGTCATTGCATCTCTGGCTGTTGGATGTTGAGACATATGGATTAGCCAATACGCACCATGACCTTTAGGATTTTTAATAAAAAAAGGAGTGTAATACTTTGCGTTGCATTGGGAAGTAATTCCTTGATATAGAACACTTTGTAAAAAAAATCTCCAATTATACTCGTTGTTTTTTATATCTTTAAGTGTTAGATCAGCTAATGTCGGAGGAACTATGAATTCTGTTTTTTTTAATAATTTTGATATTGATACATTTAAGTCCTTACTTTTAGATATAAAGTTTAAAATTGAGTCTATGTTGAATGTCAAAATAATTTCAGCTTTTGGTAAAGAATAAAAAATATTGTTTATTACTGACCGTGGAACGTCTTTATAACCATACTGGTCAAGAATAAAGATTGAGCGTCCACTTTGAGGGGTTCTTTTTTTTACTAGTCCGATAATCTTTTGAGATTGTTGATGAAAAAAATCACAAACTAAGAATATGGATTTGTTAATTCTTTCTGAATAGCCACGGAGTCTAAGATTTGCTTCTAGCTGTTTAATTGCTTCACGAGATTTATCTACAAAAATAAAGTTTACGTCGAGTATTAACCTTTTCATGTTATTACTTTTTCTGTAGAGGTCTATTTTTATCTGAGCCTCAGCAACCGCTTCTAATAAGATAAAGGGTGAGCCGAGAGCTTCATTATTGGTTTCTTTGTGTGTGTATAAACCTCCGCCAGCAAAGCCATCTATCAATGTTAAGTTCAAACGCTCTTGATTAGGATTTCGTGATGATATTTCAAAATATATCTTTAAATAGTCTTCAATGATGTTATGTTTAACAATACTATGCGGAAGAAGTATGGCGCTGTTGCCGGCCCAGTCATATTGATTTATGGACATTTTTAACTCTCTAAATATACTGCGATGGGCATACTATCCCATGTTTTTCCGTTTAACTCTCGTCCATTTAGTCTTTTCGCTCGTTTTACGCCGTCTGCACCCCAACCGCCCCATTGTTTAAAGAAAAAATCTATTTCGGGCATTTCTTCACATTGTTTTTTGATTGACTCAACCCACTCTTGTTTCATTGGTCTAGCTTTAGGGCCAGATTCACCACCCACAATTACCCAATTGATACCTGTTAAATTAATTTCCCCTAAGTCTTCTAAGAGAGGTTCAACGGACAAAAATTTAATCGTTGCATCAAGGTCTCTAAGAAGATCTATTCGAGGGATGCCGTATTTTTTATCTTCTACAGAAACACCTAGCCATACGTTTTTAGGTATAGATCGTGTAGAAAAGTACTTTCGCATCCTGTCTGCTCGTTTAGTGAGAATTTGAAAGGTATGCTGTGAAGAGTCGTTAATTACTTGCATAACTTTGTCGATATATTCTTCAGGAACATCCTCATGGAATAAGTCCGACATAGAATTGACAAAATACATAGTTGGTTTCTTGCGTTTTAATGGTTCGTATAACCGTTGTTCTACCAAAGCAAGTTTGAAGCCATTTTCATATCCAGAAATATTCATTGCCCTAAGTCTATTTGCCATAGCTTCGGCATAACAATTCTTGCAGCCGGGAGAAATTTTTGTGCATCCTGCCACGGGATTCCAAGTTTTTTCTGTCCATTCAATTTTACTCATCTCAAGCCTCATTACTTTTAGTAAGTATATTTTTTAAAAAGTAGACTTTTTAAAAAATATACGTATAATTATAATTCATTATACGTATATTTTCAACTCAATCTATTATGAAAAATGAGATAACAAAGGCACTAGGGCAGAAGCTACGTCTGTATTTTGAAAAAGAACAAATAACTCAGGAAGAGTTGGCAAAAGAGTTTAATACAAAGCAAAGCTGGATTTCTCGGATCTATCGAGGAGATTTTGGTGTGAGGAGCAAGATAGCTAGAGAATTATGTAAAAAAGCTAATATTAGTTTTTTGGATGATTCAGAAACTTGTGAATTGCTTAAAGAGAGTCAACATATAGATAAAATTTCTAAGAAGCTTCTTGATATTTCTAAAAAAGACATTGAAGTTTTCAATAAGTTTTCATCATTGTTAGAGGATTTAAAATCATAAATATATTTTTAGTATCCGCTTGGTTTATTTTCGTCAGTCGTGAATTATTTAAAAAGTACTCATAAATAAGCCATGAGTTTTCAATTTAAGAACGGTTGTTATTTGGTTAAGTTGGCCTTGCCGTGAAGGTTGTTTTATAGGTTTACTGATAAGTTATAATCCTGAGATTAATGTTTTTTTTATTATGGTTTTTATATGCCAGCTTTAAATTGGATTGGTAAAGATGCTGTGGAAAAACATCACGTTGATGTTCCGTATAGATTGCTAGAGCCTATTGTGGAACTATCTGTGGGTGATGAACATAGTGGTAATTTGATTGTACAAGGGGATAATCTTCATGCTTTAAAGGCTCTTTTGCCGCGCTATGCAGGGAGAGTAAAATGTATTTATATAGATCCTCCATACAATACAGGTAATGAGAAGTGGATATATAACGATAATGTTAATAGTCCTGAAATACGTAAGTGGCTTGGTGAAGTTGTAGGGAAAGAAGGAGATACTCTAGATCGACATGACCGATGGTTATGCTTGATGTATCCTAGATTATTACTCTTGAAGAAATTTCTAACTGAAGATGGGGTTATATTCGTTTCAATTGACGACCATGCGATACATTATTTACGTTCATTAATGGATGAAATTTTTGGGATTAAAAATAGATTAGAAAGCTTTGTTTGGAGGACAGATGGGAATTTTGATAATCAAGCAAAGATAAAGAATTGTCATGAATATATTTTAATGTATTCTAAGAATGCAGCACTTTTTCCTCATCCAAAAGTTGTCGATCCTAGTGTAGGAGAAAATAGCAAATTAAATAAAAGTGTTATTCGAAACACAATAGTGAAAAATGGCCCCAAAAACCCAATCAGTACAATTGTCTTACCAGCGGGTTTTCCGTGTTCAATTAATGAGGCCTTTATTCCAAAAAGAAATGATGCTTATCCTCATTATGATGAAGATCTTGTAATTAAAGAAGGTAAACTTGTATATCCAGTTAATGCAACTAGTGGTTGGTCATCAAAAAATATTTTACTAGACTTTATTAATAATGATCTACAACCAGTTTTTGACTCTAAAAACCAACTTACAGAGTTCGTTATTACTCATACTGGAGCGATTGAGTCTATCAAAATGCGCAATGATGCTAGTCATGTGGTATCAGTGATTAATGGAGTGGGAAGTACTCAATCGCAAAAAAATGAATTAGAAAAAATGGGTTTTAAATTTGACTATCCGAAACCTGTTGACTTAATAAGATATCTTATTTCAATGGTAAATGGTGATGATTTCTTAGTCATGGATTCGTTTGCTGGATCTGGTTCTACTGCACATGCTGTATTAAAGCAAAATCATTTAGACAATGGCACTAGAAAGTTTATTCTTGTAGAATTAGAAGATAAGATTGCTGAAACTGTAACGACAAAAAGAATTAGTATGGCTATTAATGGTTACGAGTTTACTGGCAAACAAAAGAATATTATTTATTCTCATAAGCTAACCCTCAATAGTCTTCAAAAGAGTGAGAACTTACTTGAAAAACTAGCTACATTCCAAGAACAAAATAAAGATATCTACTCGAATATTAAGACGGTATTTGAAAATGGAACTGTTTCTTTAGTTGGTGAAATTAACATTACAGATAAAACAGCCCCGTTAGGAGGTGGTTTTCAATATTGTACGTTATCAAATCAACCATTGTTTTGTTCAGATGGTCATATTCGATCTGATGTAACGTTCAAACAATTAGCTGAGTTTGTTTGGTTTTCAGAGACAGGCATAGGCTATACAGGAGATGCCAAATCACCTTTGTTAGGTGTATTTGAAGGGCGTGCAATATATCTACTCTATAACGGAATACTGAAAGACTTTACGGAGCAAGGCGGAAATGTTTTAACAAAGCAGGTTTATGAGGTTCTGCCAAAATTTGAAGGTACAAAGGTCGTTTATGCTGCTGCAAATCGATTAGGGATGAGAGCAAAGCGCCTAAATATTATATTTAAACAAACACCGTACTCCTTAGAGATTTAGTTATGACTGCTTATATTGCTAAAGAATATCAGAATCAAGTTTTAGAAAGTATTGAAACATATTTCGATGCCTGCCATGAATATACGAATGCCTCTACAGCCTTTTATGCAACAACGGAAAAATTATGGGGACGAGGACAGACTTATAATGCACTGAGTGGATTTGCTAAAGAAATGCCTTATTTTTGTTTGCGAGTACCGACAGGAGGGGGGAAAACTTGGATAGCTTGTAAAAGCGTAGTATTAGTAAATAAATGTTTTTTGAGAGTTTCTCAAAGTGTTATTTTATGGCTTGTTCCAAGTAAAACAATTAGAGAACAAACAATATTAGCGTTGAAAAACAAACAACATCCGTATTCTTTAGCGCTGCGTGAAGCAGGTGATATTACTGTTTTGGACATTGAAGAAGCGCAAAACATTGCTCGTTCTTCAATCTTAACATCAACAGTTGTTATTGTGGCAACTCGACAAGCTTTTCAAGTTGAAGATGAGGAAAGTAGGAAAGTCTATCAAAACAACGGTGCGTTGATGCAGCATTTCGAGTATCTAACAGCAGAACAACGTTCTGACCTTCTTACAGAAGGAGAAGGTAAGGATCTGATAACGCCCAATTCTTTAGCAAATGTATTAAGACTCCATCGCCCTTTTATTATTGTTGATGAAGCACATAATAGTCGAACTGAACTCGCTTTCGATATGTTAGCTAGATTTAAACCTAGTGGAATCATGGAGCTGACGGCGACTCCTGATATGGAAAGAACACCAACTAATGTCCTTCATAGCGTATCAGCTGCTGAATTAAAAGCAGAAGAAATGATTAAGCTTCCAATCATTTTAGAAACTGAATCTAACTGGCAACAGTGTTTAGCTTATGCAATAGAAAAAAGAGAAACGTTAGAACACTTAGCAAAAGAGGAGGAAAGAGAAGGTGCAGAATATCTAAGACCTATTGTGCTTATCCAAGCCGAACAAAAAAGCAAGATTAGAGAAACTTTAGACATTTATGTCGTACTTAAAGAATTAGAAGAAAATCAAGGTATTCCAAGAGAACAGATTGCTCTTGCTACTGGCGAAGAAAAAGAACTTGAAGAAATTACGAACAAATTTCCAAAAGGTATTTTAGATTCAGCTTGTAAAGTTAAGTACATTATTACTCAAAGAGCATTAGCAGAAGGATGGGATTGTAACTTTGCTTATATTTTAGTAAGCATGGCTTCTATCCAATCTAGTACTGCTGTTGAACAGCTACTAGGAAGAATTCTTAGGCAACCGAATGCAACGCATAGAAAAAATCCACAGCTTAATCAGTCATATGCATATGTGGTTTCTAGAAATTTTTCAGAAACAGCGGAGGCCTTGAGAGATGGCTTAGTCGAAGGGGCAGGATTTAATTTTAAAGAAGCAGCAGACTTTGTGAAAGCTGGTACTGGAGAGCAAGAGCGCTTAGACTTTGGAAGATCAAACATTATCGTTAAGCCTGTGAGTATTACTTTATCTGAAGCACCTAATTTAAAAAATATTTCTCATGATATCAAAAAGAAAATTGAATGGGATAATAGAACAAACGAATTGACGCTTATAACTCCCTTAACAAAAGAAGAAACGTCAATGCTAACTAAATCTGTTTTACAGAAAGAGTCTATTAATCAAATAGAAGTAGGGGCAGAAAAAAGCAGACAATCAGTCGAGTTTTTTCAAACTCCAGCAGAATTAGGTAAAGAGTTTAAAGTACCATTGTTAGCCTTATATACGCAAGGAGAGCTTCAGTTATTTGATGACCCTGAAGTGTTAGATTATCCATGGAATTTAACAACAGTAGATGCGAAAGTTTATTTAGATGATATTTCTATTCTGAACTCGGCTCATTTTTCAAGCGATATCGGTCAATTAGATATAGACGATTTAAAAGGACAAATCAAAGTTAGTTTTCTACCTGCTTTACAGAGAGATTTAGGTTTAATTTATAAACCAGAAAATTGGGATATCGTTAAACTCGCAACTTGGTTGTGTAAAAACATTTTAGAAGAATCATTAACTCACGAAGCTAAGAGAAATTTTGTCTTAGCTTGGCTGAATAATCTTCTTGAACATGAGGAGTTTGATTTAGTAAGAATAAATACTCAAAAATTTATAGTCCGTCAATTAATAGAAAAACGCATTAGTGTTTTAAGAAAAGAAGCAGTTCGTAAAGCATATCAAAATTGCCTTTTTGGTGAGAATGAAAATTATAAAATAACGACATCTAGTGAGCGTGAGTATCAATTTCTATTTCATCCTCATGCTTACGCACCATCAAGAGACGATAATGGAGAATATGGTTACTATGCTTTTCAAAAACATTATTATGCTCGGATTGGAGCTTTTGATAGTAAAGAAGAGTTTGGTTGTGCATGTTGGATAGATCAATTAGCATTAAAAGGTAAAATAGAATTTTGGGTAAGAAACTTAGTGAGAAAAGAAGGAAGTTCCTTCTTTCTACAAAAGGGAAATGGACGATTTTACCCAGATTTTATCTGTAAATTACCAAATGAAAAAATTTTACTAGTTGAATATAAAGGCGCAGATAAATGGGATTCTGCTAAGGATGACCGACAGGTAGGTGAATTATGGGCAAACTTGTCTGATGGTATGTGCGCTTTTATTATGGTTAAGGATAAACGTTTCGACCTCATAGAAACATTAATAGATAATTGGAATTGATACACTAAATTTCTAGATATCGAAAAGTTTAGAATTGTAGAAAACTAACTTGTATAATTCTTTTAGTTATGGGTAAAGGGCTTTTTAATACGCCACCAATTAGGCATAGGTAACCAATACTCTAAGTCGTTTAGCATAACAGTTAGGTCGCCATTAGATTCATCGACTCCATTTTTTAGTGCTTGTTTAATCATGTTTTGATTAAGTCCATGAAAATAGGCTAATCCTGTTTTTAACCATTTTTGCTTATTTGTGTCAGTACAATGTTCGCAGAGCATTAAATGGAGTAACTCATTTTCTAAAGTTCTACGTTTAAGCTTGATTAAACTAGGGTCATCTGGGGAAGGTAAGGCAATGTCAACATTATGCTGCTTACACAAATATCCTATAAAGCCGGAAATAGCTGCCTTTTGTCCAGTTTTTTGACTTAGATATTGATTTAGAGTTTCTTGGGTTGGAAAAACACCTACTTCGTCTGTAGCGCTTTTTAAGAACAATAAGCCAACTGCCGGTGTAAGTGCTAGGCGAATGGAGGTTAAGGTCGTCTTGCTGTTCTCTAAGCGTTTTAAAAGCAGTTTTAAATACCCATCTAATAAATGTCGCTCAATAGAATTAGGAGGAAGTTTGTTTTGAAGGGTGGCAATTCTATTCCGTTCCGAGTTCTCTTTTTTGGCAATAATGTCCAATTCAATTAACCCTGTTTCTTGCATCCACTTCATTGGCAGTTGGTAAAGTCTTAGTTTGGCTGCGCTGAAATGCTGTAATAGTCCGCTATAATTTGGTATTTCACCCCATTGACGGTCTATATCAAGAAAAAAATAAAAGTATCGGTGAATATTTATAGCCGCTTTTTTCTCACCTGTATGTGTTAAAAGCCATTCTCCAAATGAGTCAAAATGTTCTATTATCACTTGAGAGTTCAGAGCGGCGCAATCCATACGGATTCTTTTTTTCAAAAGTTCTTGCCAATAGCAGCTTTCACATTTTTCTCCATAACCGGCAGGCATTAATTCCTGACATTCTGGACAGATAATTTCGCCAATTTCATAGCATTTTTTGCATACAAGTTGCCCATTTTCTTTAGGCTGTAATTTTCGATATTTATGACAAGCTTGGCATGTGGCATGATTAGAAGTGATGCATTTTGGACATACCCGTAAATTATGTCCAAGTTCTTTAGAAGTAGATAGCCTTTTTGAAAGCGTACCGCAAATTTCACAAGGTTCAGGATTTCTAAAATAAACAGAACAAGCTGAGCATGTTGGGCCGTAAATTGTGATTTTTCCTATTTTATATTCTTTTTTACCGCAACGAATGCAAGGTTGGTTGTTTTCACATTGCTGACATAGAGCTATTTCATGGCTTTTTAAAATACGGGAAATTTGACCACATTTTGAGCATTCTTGGTGCTTAAACTCTCGTACATAGCAAGTTCCACAGTATTTATGTCCTTTGTAAATACGAAAGATTTTAGTTGTGAACCGCCCGCACTCGTCGCACATTTTTTTAGTAATGGTATTCATGATGTTTTTATCGGTAATTTGCGCTGTAGTCTGGCATACATACGCTCAACGGCTCGTTTGCTACGAGGTTTCTGTGACTTGTTTGAGTCTTTAACGGTATTCCTAATTTTAGGGTTTTCGGGTAATTTGTTGATAATAGGTTTTAAAGATTCTGGGATTTTTTTATCAATTCCGTAGAATGTTGAACGATTTGTTGAAGAAAACTCGATTGCTTCAATAAAACATTCAACTTTTGTTTCTAATAAGTGAGGGATGCCTGAAAGTAATACTTCACGTTCTTCAATAGGTAACATTTCAATTTGTAGCCCTGTAGCTGAAATGATTAGTTGTTTAGGTGAAATGCCTAGCATTTTAATCATAGTTGCTACATTACTTTTAGGCTGAGTTGCAGCCCGATTTAATAAGAGTAAGAAGAATCGTGCTAGAGCAAACCATTCATGTGAAGAGATTTTTTTACTCCCAAAATATGCACTTTGAGATTTAATTACAGAATCTGTAAGATTTTGAAATGTAAGTAAGTTTTCTGAACTTTTAATTTGAGGGGCATTTCTTAAGTCTTGCTTGCAATTAAAGCAAATAGCTAAATGCTTGTCTTCTGCTTCTAATCTATGAGGTTGCACGGGGATATTACAATTCCAACAATGCTTATTCAGCTTGATATTGTGAGTATGGCAACCAACGTGCCAAGCAAATCTCCACTGTTTTCTATAGTATGGTACGTGGTCATCAGCTAAGCATGCTGAACAGTACTGTAATCCGGTTTTGTATTTTTTATTTCTATGCCCTTGAGCGATGATCCATGGCCAAATTGTTAGTTTATCTAATGCTTGATCAGTTATCATTTTAACGGTCTGATAAAGACAAGAGTTTTTTAGATCTTCAACTGAAATGCCAGATGCTTTTGATAGTTCAAGAAAATAATCATCAGGTAGACCACGATCTAAATCTCTACTCCAAGCAGGCCATTCTGGCCAAATATGACCCGTTAGCACTAATGGGTCACACCCTTGAGTTAGTGCGGCACGAGTTACCCAAGTAGAAAATAATTCATCTTGTTTTAGAGGTACAGGTAAAAGCCAGCTCGTATTCACATCATGAACTCTCTGATACCCCTAGTGGGGCGAATCCAGTTGTTATTTTTAATTATTTCTTTATCAATCGATTCTGCTCCGTTGTTAATTGCATCGACCGTACATCTAGCCAAGAGTTTATGTACGTTCCCCATGTTTCCCTCGCTAATTGTATGAATGAGTGTGGCAGATTCAGGCCTATAAAGAAAAGAAGGTTTTTTCAAGGGAAGGATTTGTTCAAAACCTGATAAGAGCTGTTGAAAATCTTTATTTAATTCCCAAGAGGGTAAGGTGATTACATCAAATCGACTTGCGTGCTGAGGATCAGTGTGCAGAATACGCACGGCTTCTTTTGTGCCTACACCGACAATGGGAATAGCAAGTTCATTGCAGAGTAGTTTAATGGCATTCATTACTTCTCTTTGTTTAATAGCACTGCCGGTTAGCATAGAGTGAAATTCATCAATAATCAACATGTTGACATGACAAGAACTCATGAGGTGTATGACCTGATAACGTAGCTTTGAAGCGGAATCGCTCGGACGACTAGGGGCAAAGAAACGTTTTAATATCGAAAGATATAAGCCCTTTTCATCGGCGGTTGGAGGTGACTCTGCGATGATGATCGGTTTGACAGGTTCTGAGTTATCATTAACATGGCCTTGCCCATATATATCAAAGAAACGCCTAATGATGGTTGTTTTACCATTATTAGAATCACCAACAAGAAGTAAATTTGGCATCCGTGGACGTTTTGGTTTGTTTAATAGCCCGTGCAAGGTGTCGTGTATTTTTTTTGCTATGGGATAATCAATCCAACGAGGACTTTCTAAAAAAGCGATACGTTCAGTATTTGATAAAAGTAAAATATGACGAAAATCAGGGTGTACATGTTCGTATTGATTCATCTAATATCTCCAAATGGCTTTATTTCACCCTCTACAAGATCGCCAAAGAGGGTAGGCGTGGATTCAATTTGTGGGGCTTTGTTATCCAAAGGTGATGATGGGTCTATTTTTTTCTCATGCTCCCTTCTACGTTGTGCCTGACGGCGTGATTTTTTAGTACGTTGTTCAGAGCTTTCAACAAATTCACGCATTTCGGTGATAGTACGCAAGATTTCATGTTCATTAATATCTGCTGTGCCTTCTTTTCGTATTTTTTCTTTTGCTTGTTGATATTCCCAGATGCTCATTGATGGGAATGCTTGATTTGCTAATGGGATTTTGAAATATTCTTTTAGAATTGGGTCATAAAACCAAATCGTGCTGATATCTCTAGGGTCACGCCTAAACACAAATCCTTGTTTTTTTCCTGTGTCTAAATCAGTTTTATTTATCCATGGTCTTAAGGCTTCTGCATAATAATTAAGTCCGTCAATTGTTATTCCGAAAGCTTGCACAGTGCGACGAAATGAGGGTAAAAAATCTAGTAAAACAGTATGGCCATCAGTTGGACGTGGTGGCATTCCTGAACCTTTAGTTTCTCCATTACCAAAAACTTCAATTTCCCACTTTTTAATTGGTTTCATTCCGATGCCGGTATGAAGTCGTTGGTGATAAATCTTACAAATTAAAGTAACAAACCAATGCTCAAATTCAGATTTTGTCATAACAGCATTTTTCTCAGAGTCGTAACCTTCTCTTTCTTTGATAGAAGAAAATGTTGTTCCCGGTAAACTGTGAATTTCTTTTAAAAGTGTTCCAAGAATGCGTTCAATATGTCCACCGTATTGAGGTTGTCTAACGGGTCTAAACTCTAAGTTAATGTTATAGGAAAGACATGATTGTTGAAAATTGCTAGAACGAAAGTCTGCACCATTATCAACATGGATGGTTTTGGGAATACCCCATACAGGCCATTCAGCATCAACATTGTGTAATAACAGCCAATTTTCTTTTGGAAGTATTGAATGTGCTACGCACATGGCAATAGATGTTTCTGAGGGAGGATCAAATGATAAGTAATAACCTACGACCACTCTAGTACACACGTCCATGGCTAACGTTATCCAAGGTCGCCCAATTGGTTTTCTATGTACATCATCTACTAGAATAATATCCGCCGGTGTGTGATCAATTTGCACGACAGCAAGCGGATAATCAGCATTTGGAAATGAGCCGGCAGCAGGTCTAAATTTATTCCGTGCCTTTTCCCTTGCACCACGTTTTCTTAAACGTTCTTGTTCTGAGATTTTAGCAATTCTACTTCGGACCGTAACGTGGTTTGGTGGCGTTATATTTCGTATTGAACATATTCGTTGCACTTCCGTTACTGTCTTTGTGGCAGATGGACGTTGTGGTGTTAGGTAGAAATTTTGAATAACTTCTTCAATAATAGACTCGACTTCAACAGGCAAACGAGATTTTCCAGTAGTCCAACCTCTTTTTCTAGGAACAAGTGCAGTAGAAGAACCATAAGCATTGTAGAGTCTGAGCCAACGATAGAGCGTTGTCGGATGGACTTTTATTTGCTCTGCTCGTTCTTCAATTTGCGCTTGAGAGGATGGATATTGATTAAGCAATGGTCTAATTGCTGCAAGCCTTTTCTGCACTACCTCCCAATCTTTATCTGTAGTCTCACTAATATCATTTGTTAAGGCAGGTAAATCATAATCGCTATCTACTGGCGCTAGTTCATCAACTCTTAAGACAGTAGAGCGACCAGTTTCCATATTTACCGCAATTATAGAGTTAAAGTCCATAACTTCTGTAATTCGATACATAGTTTCACTATGCTTCACATAGGCATCTTTTTCGATATTAATTTGCTTTCGATTTAATGGAATAGATTGGTTATCAAAGTCATTATCTTTATTCATGAATAGGTCTCCATAATTCGCTAAAGTAGTCTATGGGAAGTCTCATGTCGCAAGTAAGCTGATAGGTTGCTATTAAATGCCAAATAAGTGAAATTCCTTCTGCTCGGTAAATACCCATAAAGTGTTTTGCTAATAAGTGATCAGGTGTCGTTACTCCCATTAATTCAACACTGTTCAACACTGCTTGAATTTCTTCATCAGGGAATGACATGCGTTTATAACGTTCTAAAAATCGGATATTTTCAAAACTCATATCACGAATGCGAGTTTCGTCATGAATATGAAATTTCCACCCTTGTTTTTTTGCATAACGTTGCGCTGCTTTCCACTTCGGCATCCATTCTCGCCAATGTTTTTTCCACTCTTGTTCTGGTTTTACTTCAATAAGCGTAGGTTTAGGATATTTGTTATATCCGCAATTATCTAAACGATAATAGACAAGAAAATCAGGAGTATAGGTATATTGTCTTCCGTTGTTTGCAATAAAAGGAATTGCAACAGGCTGTGGAATAACCTCTAACACGTCAGGGAAAAATTCAGCACGAATAATGAAGTCACGTTCGAGAGTAGATTCGTATGCAACGGATGATTCTCCACGAAACGGATATATGCCCGACACACTGATGCGTGTAGGTTTAATTTTTCGGACCTGCGTGGGTTTAATCTTATTTTGTTTGTTCATAGGATGATTAAATTTTTTTGCAGCTATTACTAGTAAATTTAAATTTTATTGCAGCTATTTCTAATAAATTTCAATGCATCTATTTCCATAATAGAGATGTAAGTCATTGTATTTTAGATCAAATTATTGCATTTATTTCTATAATTTACAGTGGCGCCCATGCCTATCCCGGAGAGCTTAGTCTCGCGCATCACGGTGTGCTGTTCTTAGATGAGTTGGCCGAATTCAAACGAAGCACATTAGAGGCTTTGCGAGGACCGATGGAGGCCGGTGAGATTTGCATTTCACGTTCCAACACCCAACAAATTTATCCGACCGGTTTTCAATTAGTTGCCGCGGCTAACCCATGTGCTTGTGGTTTTTTGGATCATCCGGAGATGGATTGTGTTTGTACTCATCGAGCTATTAACCAGTACCAGAGTCGGATATCCGGGCCTTTATTGGAGCGCATTGATATTCACTATAAAGTACCGTCACTTCATATAAGTTGGATCGAAGCTCAAGCTGCCGATACATCAGAGCAAGTGCGGCAACGGGTTGCAGCTTGTAGGGAGCGTCAGTTTAAGCGGCAGGGTATGCTTAATTCGGATCTTAAAGGGGTGCTGATTGCCCGCTTCTGTAAGCTTGAACGTGAGGAACATATCCTGTTGGAGCTCACGGTTCAACAAAAAGCCTGGTCAGCAAGAGCAGTGCAATCGGTCTTAAAGATCGCCCGTACTTCAGCTGATATGCGTGATGTAGAGCGAATTGAAGCAGTTGATTTGAACTTGGCAATCAGTTGTCGACAGCCTTTTTCTAAAAAGGAGGAGGGTCGGCTTTATTGGCATGATGTAAAAAAACGCTCACCGCTAAATTATTGATTTCGGTGCTAGAATAACAATCAACAAAACAATCAAAATCACTAGGGTAGGAAGTAGACGATGCGGCCATTAGACGGTATTAAAGTGTTAGAATTAGGGCAGTTAATTGCCGGACCATTTACCACCAAAATTCTAGGTGAGTTTGGTGCTGAGGTGATTAAAATCGAACCGCCCTTGACTGGTGATCCCTTAAGAAAATGGCGATTATTGCATGAGGGAACTTCAGTTTGGTGGGCCTCTCAATCACGCAATAAAAAATCAGTCACGGTCAATCTGCGCGCCGAAGAGGGGCAAGCCATTATTCGTCGCCTAATCAAAGAGGTCGATATTTTGGTCGAAAACTTCCGCCCCGGTGCCCTTGAGAGTTGGGGGCTGGGCGAGGAGGCACTTAAAGCGCTTAATCCAGATCTGATTATGGTGCGTATTTCCGGTTATGGTCAGAGTGGTCCTTATAAAGATCTACCCGGTTTTGGGGTGGTTGGTGAGGCCATGGCCGGGCTTAGGCATTTAAGTGGTGAGCCAGGCAGACCACCAGTGAGAGTGGGTGTTTCTATTGGCGATTCATTAGCAGCTTTACATGCGGTGATTGGCGCCTTAATGGCGCTACGTCATCGCGAGGTTCAACGGGGTAGTGGTCAAGTGATTGATATCGCTCTTTATGAATCCGTTTTCAATATGATGGAAAGTCTGGTCGCAGAGTACTCGGTGTTTGGGGAGGTGCGTCAACCGGCCGGCAGTAGTCTGCCTGGTATTACGCCGAGCAATGCCTATTTATGTGCTGATGGTAAATACGCTTTAATTGCCGGCAATGGCGACAGTATCTTTAAGCGTCTGATGCAGTTAATAGGTCGAGAGGATATCGCTGATGATCCAGCCTTTGCACATAATGACGGTCGTGCGGCTGAGGCTGAGTATATCGACGGCATTATTGCGCAGTGGGCGATCCAGCATCGTTTGGATGAGGTTCTCGACGCTTTGCATCAACATAGAGTACCGGCAGGACGAGTTTACGATGTAGCGGATATTTTTAAGGATCCGCACTATAAAGCACGTGAGATGCTGATCGAGGGTGAGCTTGAAGACGGTACCGCGGTCACTCTGCCGGGTATCTTACCTAAGTTAAGTAAAACACCCGGCGCCGTGAGTCGAAAAGCACCCACTCTTGGCCAGGATACTGAGGCTGTGCTGTCTGCGATGGGTTTTACAGCTGACGAGTTGGCTGAGTTTCGTCGTCAAGGGATAATCTAGCTTATTAGACGATGACGATCTTTAACGTTGGTAGACGCTAAGCCTCAAGTCGGTCCACATAACTCGGCTTAGCGCAAAGCTTAGTCTATATGGATATCGTTTTTATCAATGATCTTTTTATAGGTGGCGGAATCTGTGGCGATTAGCTCTGACAGGGCTGCGGGGCTACCGGCTTTAGGAATAAATCCGGCGAGGGCAAATTTTCTTTTAACTTCGTTATCTTGCAAAATATCGGCAATTTCTGTGGCTAGGCGATCGATGATTTCTTGCGGTGTACCGCTTGGTCCTAACAAGGCGACCCAAGAAGACAGGTCAAAGTTTTCGTAACCGAGTTCGCTCATCAGCGGTATGCTTGGCTCATCAGGCCATTTGCTTTTGGCTGATAGCGCCAATACCTTAAGACGATCTTCTTTGACGTATGGCATCGGCACTAAAATCGGATCAAAGGCGAGCGAGACTCTGCCAGCCAACAAATCAGATAGAATCGGTGCGCTACCGCGATAGGGAATATGCGTCATTTTCAGACCGGTCACATTAGCAAAATGCAGTCCGATCATATGCGCACTGGAGCCAGTGCCGCTCGAAGCAAAGTTCAGGGTGTGTTGTTTGCCATAAGCGACGAGCTCTTCGACTGAGTTAACCGGCAGTTGATTGCTAACAAATAAAAACATTGGCAGCTCGGCCATTTGCGTGATTGTCGCGAAATCATCTTGTGAATAGGGTAGTTGATATAGATGTGGGTTGACCGAATGGGCTGCAATCACGGTGACAAAGTGGTAGCCGTCAGCGGGCGCACGGGCTAGTTGTGCAGTGCCGATGGTGGCATTGGCGCCGGGCCGATTATCAATAACGATGTTTTGACCTAAGCGATGGGAAAGTTGCTCCATTACGATTCGTGTCACCACGTCGGTGGCACCACCGGGTGTATAGGGCACGATCACGGTTATCGCTTTTTCATGTGGCCAATGACTCTGTTGAGCTTTGGCGCTAGTTAGTGCCCCTAAAAAGCCCAGACTAAGGAAGCCTAGACTGAGGCATAAGGTGCCGATTAGTGTTTTTATACTATGTTTCAATTGTTCCTCCTGACTGTGCTTCATCATAGAATGCAATGATTGCGCAAGCAAGTTGATGAAAAGCAACAAAAAGCAAAGAAAACAACAGAAACATGGCTAATTAGCAGAAGTTAAGAGAAGTTATAAGAATATGCATTTTGTTATGGAGCTAAAATTTATTGAGACTGGACAGCTGATTAACATAGTGCTATCATATAAGGCTTGTTGAATTATCTATATCTCCCTGATTTTACAGGGTGTTATGTCAGGTGTTCACAACACGCTTCATAGAGTTTGGGTCATGGTATTGCTGTTTTGGCGATTTAATCCATGATCAGACTGTTCTCATGACCATCAATCATGTATTTATCGACATTACATAAGGCAGCGATGCTTTGTGGGCCCTTGATTTATGGAGCTAAAAGCTTGTTATTATTAGGTTAGTAAAGTGCTGCGATTCATTGCAGACACCTAGTCTTAACTATAAATTTAGAGTGTTATTATGCCTAAAATGAAAACCAAAAAGAGCGCGTCCAAACGCTTCCGCGTGCGTCCGGGTGGTACTGTTAAGCGTGGCTACGCTTTCAAAAGCCATATCTTAACTAAGAAAACTACTAAAAACAAACGTCAATTACGTGGTACAACTGAAGTTAATAAGTCCGATGTGGCTGCAGTTAAAACCATGATGCCTTACGCATAACTAGGAGAATAATATGCCTCGTGTAAAAGGTGGTGTGACTGCTCGCGCTCGTCATAAAAAAGTATTAGCAGAAGCTAAAGGTTTCCGTGGTCGTCGCGGTAAAGTGTTCCGTGTTGCCAAACAGGCGGTAATGAAAGCGGGTCAATACGCTTATCGTGACCGTCGCAACAAAAAGCGTACATTCCGTTCTTTATGGATTGCTCGTATCAATGCAGCAGTTCGTGAGCACGGCGTGACATACAGCGTCTTTATCGACGGTTTACGTAAAGCCTCTATCGACTTAGACCGTAAGGTGTTAGCTGATATGGCGGTAAATGACAAAGCCGGCTTTAAAGTAGTTGTTGAACAGGCTAAAGCAGCCCTTGCCGCTTAAGTTAGACTGTTAAGCACAGGAATACAGTGAGCTTACTGTATTAGTATAAAGGCGGGGTCCCCTAATCGGATCCCGCCTCTTTTTTTTACCAATGGTTTTGGACAATGACTGAATCCTTAGACGACTTAATTAAACAAGCAGAAGAAAAATTTGCAGCAGCTCCGGATGTGGCCAGCTTGGAAAATGAAAAAGCCAAGTTTTTAGGCAAAAATGGGGTGGTTACGAGCCTCTTAAAGGGACTCTCCACTTTGTCAAATGAAGAAAAACGAGAAGCGGGGCAACGCATTAACCAAGTCAAAAGGGAGATTGAGGTTTTGCTGACGGCACGTCGTGAGCGTTTTGCCGAAGAGGAATTGGCAAAGCGCCTAGCTGCTGAAAAAATTGATGTGACCTTGCCGGGACGCGGTTTAAATCGTGGCGGTTTACACCCGGTGATTCAGTCCACCCTGAGAATTGAGGGTATTTTCCGCTCTATTGGTTTTGATGTGGCAGATGGCCCGGAGATCGAAACCGATTGGTACAATTTTACCTCACTCAATAACCCTCTAAATCACCCTGCACGTTCGATGCAGGATACGTTCTATATCGATCACAATGACGATGAGGGCTTACCGTTGATGCTACGTACTCATACGAGTCCGATGCAGGTGCGTTATGCGCGTCAGCATAAACCGCCGATCAAGGTCATTGCTCCCGGTCGTACTTATCGTGTGGATAGTGATGCAACTCACAGCCCGATGTTCCATCAGGTTGAGGGTTTGTGGATCGATGAAAATATTTCTTTCGCTGATTTAAAAGGCGTTTATACGAAGTTTTTACAAGCATTCTTTGAGATGGATGATATTCAGCTGCGTTTCCGTTCATCTTTCTTCCCGTTCACGGAGCCGTCTGCTGAGATTGATATGATGTTCAATAGCGGTCCGATGAAGGGTCAGTGGCTGGAGATTTCCGGTGCTGGTCAGGTGCATCCGACCGTGATTCGTAATTATGGTTTGGATCCTGAGAAATACATGGGCTTTGCCTTTGGTTCCGGTATTGAGCGTTTAACCATGTTGCGTTACGGTGTCAATGATTTACGTTTATTCTACGAAGGTGATTTGCGCTTCTTAGAGCAGTTTAATCGTTAATTGCTTTAAGTTTAAGACAATAATAATTTCCTCTCTCATTTGTTTTTTGCAAAGAATTTACTATGTTTATTTCAGAATCTTGGTTAAGAAGTTTAATCAATCCGGCGCTATCTACTGAGGAGCTTTGTCACCGTCTAACCATGTCGGGTTTAGAGGTGGAGGGCGTAGAGTCTGTGGCACCGGCTTTTGAAGGTGTAGTGGTGGCCGAGGTCAAAGAAGTTGCTCCCCACCCGAACGCTGATAAATTGCGTATTTGCCAAGTCGATGACGGCTCCGGTGAGCTCGTTCAAGTGGTCTGTGGTGCGCCCAATGCAGCGGCTGGTACCAAGGTGCCAATGGCTCGAGTCGGTGCGGTATTGCCCGGTGACTTTAAAATTAAAAAAGGCAAACTACGCGGTGAAGCCTCTCACGGCATGTTGTGCTCTGCACGTGAACTTGGCATTACAGAGGACCACGAGGGTCTGCTGATACTTGATGATGCCATGGAAATTGGAACCAATATCCGTGATGCGCTCAATCTTGATGATAAGATTATCGAATTCAAATTAACACCGAACCGTGCTGACTGCTTATCGGTTTACGGTGTGGGTCGCGAGGTACAGGCCTTAACCGGTGCCAAGCTTAAAAAATTAGACTTTACTCCGGTGGCTGTGACGTTAGATGAGTCCATGCCGGTTAGGGTCGAAGTGCCTGATTTATGTGGTCGTTTTGCCGGACGTATTATTCGTGGTGTTAATGCCAAGGCTGAGACCCCAGATTATATTAAAGCGCGTATTATCGCAGCCGGCATGCGTCCGGTTTCTGCTTTAGTGGATATTTCCAACTACGTGATGCTCGAACTGGGTCGTCCTACGCACGTTTTTGATATTAAAAATATCGATAGCTCTAAGGGCTTAACGGTGCGTTGGGCTCGCGAGGGTGAAAAGCTTAAACTCTTGACTGAAGTAGAGGTTGAGCTGCACAGTGATACCGGTGTGATTTGTTATGACGATGTGCCTGAGAGCATGGCCGGTGTGATGGGTGGTGATGCCACTGCAGTTGATCTGGAGACTAGCGATATTTATATGGAAGCGGCGTTCTGGTTCCCTGATGCCATCGCCGGTCTAACTCGCAAATATAAATTGTCCTCTGAAGCGGCCTATCGTTATGAGCGTGGTGTTGATTTCCTCAATATCGTTGAGCATATCGAGTACATGAGTCGTTTGATTCTTGAGGTGTGCGGCGGTCAAGCCGGTCCGGTGCTGGATCAGGTGATTAATCTACCTGAGCGCAAAGCCGTCAAAATGCGTTTAGCGCGCTGCAATAAGGTGCTAGGTGTTGATGTGGCAGTTGAGGAAGTACAGCAAATCTTTACTGACCTGGAGTTTGAGTTCGAACTTAATAGCGACAATGTGTTTACTGTCAAGGCACCGTCTTATCGTTTTGATATTGAAATCGAAGAGGATTTGATTGAGGAAGTTGCTCGCGTTTACGGCTTTGAGCGTATCCCTGCGCGTGAACCGGTTGTGCAGGCGGATATTTTTCCATTTCCGGAAATTCGTCGTTCAGAGCATATTTTCCGTCACTTGATGGCCGGTATGGATTATCAAGAGGTAGTGAATTACAGCTTTGTAGATGAAAACTGGGAGCGTAATTACCAAAACAATGACAATCCGATTCGTCTATTAAATCCAATCTTTGCTCAGTATGCGGTTATGCGTACCAGTCTGATTGGTGGTCTGTTGAAAAATATCGCTTATAACGCAAAGTATCGTCAGAATCGTGTGCGTGTCTTTGAATTGGGTCGCGTCTTTTTTGATGCACCCGAGGTTCAAGCCAGTGAGCGTACGGTGAAAGGCATCAACCAACCCTTGCATTTTGCCGCGGCAACTTGGGGTCTAGCGCAACCGGAGCAATGGGGTGAGAAGTCGCGTCAAGTCGATTTCTTTGACTTGAAAAATGATCTGGAAAATCTCTTAGGTTCACAGGCAAATGATTTGCGTTTTGTGGCGGAAGAACATCCTGCATTACACCCGGGTCGTAGCGCGTCGATTTATTATTGTGATCAAAAAATAGGCATCATTGGTGAAGTGCATCCTCAATGGTTAGCCGATCTTGATCTGACAACGGCTCCGGTCGTTTTCGAGATTGACATCAATCCATTAATGGATCATGATTTAGTAGTTTATAAAGAAATTTCCAAACAGCCGATTGTTATTCGTGATTTGGCAGTATGGGCGCCGGCTGAGTTAAAGTATCAGCAAGTGCTTGATGCCTTAGCGGGTATTTTAGAAGAGGGTATCCTCCGCGATATCACTTTATTTGACATTTGGAAGGACCAAAAATCTGAGCAAAACGAGCGTAGTTTAGCGATGCGTTTTATGTTGCAAGACGCCAAAGCCACACTTGAGGATGCTCAGGTTGAACAGTTAATGAGTAAAATTCTTAATACCCTGGTTGAAAAGCTAGGCCTAAGACTGAGATAGCTCCAGGAGATAGTAGATGACAACGACAACAAAGCCTTCTTTGACCAAGGCCGATTTAACTGAGTTACTTTATGATCGTGTTGGGGTCAATAAACGCGAAGCCAAAGATATTGTTGATGGGTTTTTTGCTAAGATCAGTGAGGTTCTGATTGAGGGTGAAGCGGTGAGAATTTCCGGTTTCGGTAATTTTCAATTAAGAGATAAAGCCGCTCGTCCGGGTCGTAACCCGAAAACCGGTGACTTGATACCGATTTCAGCACGTCGCGTAGTGACTTTTCATGCGAGTCAGAAATTAAAAGAAGCGGTTGAAGATCTGGCAGAATAACGTTCTCAAGATTGAAAATCAGGCATTAGGGCGGGGTGTTGCTAAAGCGCAAACACGCCGCCTTATTTGTTTTAAACAGCAAATATTACAGTGCTATATACTCACGGCTAAGGACTGTTTTATGCTACACTTTGATAAGTCAAAACAATTAAAAACGCTAGTGTCGTAGGGTGCTAGCCTTCTTATGCGATGGAACAAACTGAAATTCTAGAAACTGATACGGTGGAGTTACCACCCATTCCTGCCAAGCGCTATTTCACGATTGGTGAGGTCGCTGAGTTATGTCAGGTGAAGCCTCATGTCCTACGTTATTGGGAGCAGGAGTTTACACAGCTTAATCCGGTTAAGCGTCGCGGTAATCGTCGCTATTATCAGCATCACGAGGTCTTGTTGATTCGTCGTATACGTGAGTTGCTCTATGAGCAGGGTTTTACCATAGCAGGTGCACGTAATCGCCTAGGCAACCCTCGTCAGCAGGAAGAGTTGGATACGGCAGTGCGTATCCCGGCCAATGACATGAGTACGATTCGTGGTGAGCTTGAGGAAATTATCCGAGATTTGGATAAGCTATTAAAGATTTAATTCACTGCGTGAATTAGCGATTAATAATAACAATAAATAAGGGCGTTTGATTTAATTATCAAACGCCCTTGCTTTTTGTGCAGCGACTAAGTACTAAACACTATGTATTACTTTAAAGCCTCTAGAACAGACTGCATGGTGTCTTTGGCATCACCAAAGCACATGAAGCTATTCTCTTTAAAGAATAAGGGGTTTTGTACACCAGCGTAACCGGTACTCATTGAACGCTTTAATATCACCACGTTTTCAGCTTCCCAAACACGTAGCACCGGCATACCGGCGATTGGACTGTTCGGGTCAGTCTGAGCCGATGGGTTGACGGTATCGTTAGCACCAATGACCAGTACTACATCAGTTTCAGCAAAGTCGTCATTGATCTCGTCCATTTCGAGCACGATATCATAGGGAACCTTGGCTTCTGCTAACAGTACGTTCATGTGGCCTGGTAGACGACCGGCAACCGGGTGAATACCGAAGCGAACCTTAACGCCTTGAGAGCGTAGTGTTTCAGTAATCTGAGCCACCGGATATTGGGCTTGTGCAACAGCCATACCGTATCCCGGTGTGATGATCACAGACTTTGAGCCTTTGAGTAGTTCAGCCACTTCAACTGCACTTAGTTCGCGGTATTCGCCGTCCTCTTCGCCTTCGCCGGTTGAGCTACCATCGGTACCAAAACCACCGGCGATCACAGAGATAAATGAACGGTTCATGCCTTTACACATGATGTAAGAAAGAATCGCACCCGACGAACCGACTAGCGCACCGGTCACGATGAGGAGGTCATTGCCTAACATGAAACCTGCGGCCGCAGCGGCCCAACCGGAGTAGGAGTTCAACATGGAAATCACTACCGGCATATCGGCACCACCGATGGAGGCAACTAAGTGCCACCCGAAGGCGAGGGCGATGAGGGTCATAATGATTAACGCGAAGGTTGAACCACCGGCTTTGACGAACATCACTAAAAGCAGTAATGACACGCCAATCGCTAATAGATTCAGCTTGTGCTTATGAGGCAAGGTTAAAGGTTTGCTGCTGAGCTTACCGTTAAGCTTGCCGAAAGCGACGATCGAACCGGTAAAGGTGACGGCACCGATAAATACACCTAAAAACACTTCTACCAAGTGGATATTGTGCATTTCAGGGGAGACTGCGGCGCGATCCATGTAGCTGTTAAAACCGACGAAGACGGCGGCTAAACCTACAAAGCTGTGAAGAATAGCGATTAACTCGGGCATTTCGGTCATCTCGACCTTTTTTGCGCGATGAATACCGATAGCGCCACCAATCAGCATAGCAATCAGAATCCAGGCGATACCCTGTGTTTGCTCGCTAAAAATAGTGGCTACTAAAGCAATGGCCATACCGGTAATACCAAAGACGTTACCGCGACGGGCACTTTCTTGGTTGGACAGACCGGCCAAGCTCAAGATAAAAAATAATGCTGCAATAATATAGGCAGCTGTTACTAATCCTGCTGACATAATCTAATCCTTACCCTTTGCGAAACATATTAAGCATACGACGGGTGACATAGAAGCCCCCGAATATATTGATGCTGACGAGGAACACGGAGACAAAGGCCAAGAAGCTGGCAAATCCGTTAATGTTTGACATCTGTACCACCGCACCAACGATAATAATGCCGGAAATAGCATTGGTCACTGACATTAGTGGCGTATGCAATGCATGGGTCACGTTCCAAACCACGTAGTAACCGACCACACAGCTCAACATAAACACGGTTAAGTGATTTAAGAACTCTTGAGGCGCATAATGGCTAGCCCATAAGTAAACCAGCACACCCACCACCGGTAGCGCCAGTCTTTGCCACAATGGCTTAGGCTCTTTTTCGACCTTGACTGGAGCCGCTACAGGGGCTGCTTGCTGAGGTGCTGCAGAAACCTGGATTGGAGGAGGCGGGAACATCACTTCACCATCGTGAGTGACGGTCATGTTGCGAACAATCACATCCTCGAAATCAAGCACGGCATTACCGTCTTTTTCAGGGGTGATGAGTTTAGATAAGTTAACTAGGTTGGTTGAGTAAAGCTGTGAAGACTGACCGGCTAAGCGGTTAGGTAAGTCGGTATAACCAATCACTGTGACGTTGTTATCAGTGACAATGACTTCACCGGGTACGGTGTACTCACAGTTACCACCACCTAAAGCGGCTAAGTCAACAATGACCGACCCGGGCTTCATGGAGTCAACCATCTCTTTGGTGATTAACTTGGGTGAAGGTTTGCCGGGAATAGCAGCTGTTGTGATGATGATATCCACAACTTTGGCTTGCTCAGCAAATAGCTCCATCTCGGCCTTGATGAATTCTTCGCTCATTACCTTGGCGTAACCATCGCTACTGCCACCGGCTTCTTGAGGGAAGTCCAACTTGAGGAATTCACCGCCCATGGATTCAATTTGCTCAGCGACTTCTAGGCGGGTATCAAATGCTTTAACAACCGCGCCAAGTGAACCGGCAGCACCAATGGCTGCAAGACCGGCAACACCGGCACCGATAACTAGCACTTGAGCAGGAGGGACCTTGCCTGCGGCGGTAATTTGACCGGTGAAGAAGCGACCAAAGTGGTGCGCTGCTTCAATTACAGCACGATAACCGCTGATGTTGGCCATGGATGATAAGACATCCATGGATTGGGCGCGAGAAATGCGCGGCACCATATCAACAGCCATGGCTGTGATTTTCTTGGCGCTAAGCTTTTCGATCAGCTCTGGATTTTGTGCCGGTTGAACGAAAGATACTAAAATAGTGCCTTCATTGATCGCGTCAATTTCTGCGTCGCTAGGCGCATTGATTTTGTAAATGATGTCGCTATTGAAAACTTCATCACGACTAACCACATTTGCACCGGCTTCGGCGTAAGCGGAGTCATCAAACTTCGCAAGAAGCCCTGCACCGGTTTCCACCGCTACGTCAAAACCGAGCTTAATGAGTTGTGTCACAGTCGCCGGGGTCGCCGCAACACGGGTCTCACCAGCGAATTGCTCCTTAGGAATCCCTATTCTCATCAATTCATACCTCGTCAAGATTAAAAGAAAACGAATGGTAAAAATAAAAGCTACATTTTTTCCAATAATTGATCATACTATAGGATGGCTCTTTTATGAACGTTGAAGTTGCTTTTAGTTGCTTATTTTTGACTAAATGTAAATATCAACTAAGCTTTTACTAATATAACAACATAACGCCCATCAAATCAGTCTTTTAGTGGTCAAAAGTAGGGTAGATGATGGCCTTATTTTTACCGCTTTAAATAAAAAATAATGCTTGATTTTAGTTTTTCTTAAAAACCAAGGAGATGCTGCAGCTGATAGCTCTCCTTGGTGGTGTTTATGTTGATTGTTGATGTATTACTAAGCCCTTAGGCAATCTTTTTTAATCGTTTAATCAAGATTGGCGCTAACATAAATAAGGCCGCAATACTTAGAAACGCAATCGATAATGGGGTCTCTATCAACACCATGGGGTTACCTTGAGCGGCAGCTAAGGCGACTCGTAATTGGTTCTCAGTCATTGGCCCCAAAATCAGACCAATTAAGAGGGGCGCGATAGGGAAGTCATAAACCCGCATCACATAGCCCATTAGCCCAATGCCAACCATCGCGTACAGATCAAAGAGGGAGCCCGAAACACCCCAAATCCCGATCATGGCAAAGATAAGAATCCCTGCATACAATTGCGGTTTGGGTATTAAGAGGAGCTTTACCCACATGCCGACCAGAGGTAAGTTTAAGACCAGTAACATGGCATTACCGATATAAAGAGAGGCGATAAGGCCCCAAATTAATTCGGGATTTGAGGTAAACAAAAAGGGCCCGGGTTGTAAACCATAGTTCTGAAAGGCAGCGAGTAAAATGGCAGCGGTGGCTGAGGTGGGTAAGCCCAGTGTTAATAGTGGCACCAAGACCCCGGCGGCTGACGCATTATTGGCCGCTTCAGGACCGGCTACACCCTCAATGGCACCAGTGGTGCCAAATTCCTCTTTGTGTTTGCATAGCTTTTTCTCAAGGGTATAAGACAGCATGGTCGGGATCTCGGAGCCACCGGCTGGAATCGCGCCCATGGGGAAACCGATAAAGGTACCACGTAACCAAGGTTTCCATGAGCGTCGCCAATCCTCTCCGGTCATCCAACGCTTGCCCTTGTTAATGCCGGTAATTTCATCTTTTTCGCGATGGTAGCGGCTGGCGACATAAATCACTTCACCCACCGCAAAAAGCGAAACTAGCACCACGGTTAACTCCATGCCATCCAGTAAATCAGCGGCACCAAAGGTCATGCGCGGCTGGCCGGTCATTTGGTCAATGCCAATCACACCAAAAGCTAAACCGATAAAGAGCGAGATAAAACCGCGAACGCGTGACGTGCCCATGACCACGGCGACTGAGGTAAAGGCCAAAATGGTTAAGGCAAAATAATCCGCAGGCTTCATGTAGAAGGCCAACTCCGCTACCGTCGGGGCAGCAAAGGTTAACATCATGGTGGCAAAGGTGCCGGCCACAAAAGAACCGATGGCAGCAGTTGCCAAGGCAGCAGCGCCACGGCCGTTACGTGCCATTTTATTGCCTTCGAGCGCAGTCATCATGGAACCTGCTTCACCCGGGGTATTGATCAGAATACTGGTAGTGGAGCCGCCATACATGGCACCGTAAAAGACGCCTGCAAACATAATAAAGGCGGAGACAGGTCCCACGGAAACTGTCACTGGCAGCAATAAAGCAATGGTCAAGGCAGGGCCGATACCCGGTAAAATACCAATCGCAGTCCCTAGCATCGAACCGACAAAAGCCCACACCAGATTCATGGGTTGAAAGGCAACCGTAAATCCGTGCAGTAGAAGATTTATCGTTTCCATTTAAACACCTATGAGAGGGGAAAACTCGCCCAGTTGTAAACCAAGGTAGCTAAAGAGCAACCAGCTGAGGGCGCCCAGTACAAAACCACTGACGAGATCCAAAAGCAGTTTTTTTGAGCCGAAAGCACGTGCGATCAAGGTAAAAGTCAGCATGGCGCTGAGTGGTAAACCCAGAAAACTAATAGTTAATGCCGGCATCAGGCAGCCCAAGGTGGCGGTTAAAAATGCTTTTCTATCCATTGGCGTATCGCCACTGGCATTTTCCGTGTCTTGGGCTTCAAAAGTTTCGCCCCTAGCAATTTGGATGGTTAGTAAAATACCCAAAATGACTAAACCCAGACCTGCCATATTGACAAAGAGTCCGGGTCCAATCGCAGCGTATTGTGCCGTACTTGAGAGACTGCGGGCACTGTAGAGACAGATGGCTCCTAATAATATAACGGCGGCACCAAGCCACCAGGGTTTGGTCTTGTTATCTTGCATAGTCCTAGCCTTTGATTTAATTAAAAAAGCCGGTGGCTGTTTGAGCGACCGGCCTTAATCCGACTGCGTATTATTTAATTAAACCGGTGTCCTTAAGTACGCCGTTGATGCGTTCACTTTCGCTTTTGATAAACTCACCGAATTCATCACCGGCTAAGAAGAACTGCTCCCAACCTTGGGTTTTCATGGTTTCCTTCCACTCGTCACTGTCATTTAACTGCTCAAAGCGAGTAATCCACTCGCGGTAATTTTCTTCTGGCATATCAGGTGAGCCTAAGAAACCGCGCCAGTTTGCTAATTCGATGTCATACCCTTGTTCTTTAAAAGTTGGTACATCGATACCCTCCATGCGTTCAGCGGAGGTAATGCCGAGGAGCTTTACGCGACCCATCTCGGCAAACTGTTGGAATTCGGATATCCCAGAAATCCCTGCGGCCAAGGTGCCATTAACAATAGCAGTAATGGTTTCTGTACCGCCGGCTTGGGGGATGTAGTTAATTTTACCGGCGTCCGCATCACTCGCTTTGGCTAATAATGCCAGTGCCACATGGTCAACGCCACCGGCAGAACCACCACCGACCGGTACAGCGCCGGGATTCGCTTTGAGTGCCGCGGCAAAGTCACCTAGGGTTTGGTAGGGTGAGTCCGGACGTACCGCTAGAACCAAGAATTCAGCGGTTAAGCGGGCCATGGGTTTGAAATCCTCTAATTTTATCGGTGAGTCATTCATGGTGATGGAGCCCACGGTGATAGCACCGAATACGGCGAGCTCATCTGCTTTGCCCGCGGCCTTGTTTTTGAACTCGGCTAAGCCGATGGTGCCGCCAGCGCCGCCACGGTTGGTGTAATTCACTGTGCCGGTGTAAATGCCTGCTTTATTCATCGCGGCCATGGCCTGACGGCCCGTGCCATCCCAACCACCGCCCGGATTTGCCGGTAGCATCACGCTGACTTGCGCGTGCGCGGTAGCAGCCACTAATAAGCTACTGATTAAAGCGCCTTTGATGAGTTTGGTCTTGATTGTCATACACCCTCCTGAGGTAAATCCTAGACTAGAAGTAATTATTGTTGCTATTTGTTCAGTATCAACGATTTATTTTGCCAGTGCAGGGGGTATGAATGCTTTAGGGATAAACCCCTGAATTCGGCGTTAGCTGCCTGAGCAGGGGCTTATGTTGCGGGTCATTACAAAAAATGACGTTTGACATGTGTCGAGTGTGTGCCTGTTTAGACTTTGATGATGTCGGGGTTAAGTAAAATTCTTCTGTCGACCTCGTTTAGATTGGTGTGACCGCAAAAGGCCATTGTGACATCCAATTCGTTAGCCATGAGTTTCAAGGCTTTTTCTACACCGGCTTGCCCAAAGGCCGCTAAGCCGTACAAAAAGGCTCTACCGATCATGACACCATCAGCACCTAAGGCTTTGGCTCTTAAAATGTCTTGACCCTGATAAATACCACCATCCATATAAATCTCCATCTGACTGCCTTGCTGAGCTAGGGCCTCAACCACTGGTTCAAGGGCAGAAATAGAGGAGGGTGCGCCATCAAGTTGACGACCACCATGATTAGAAATGACAATGGCATCGCCCCCATATTGATGGGCTAGTTGCGCATCTTCGGCACACATAATCCCTTTAAGAATAAGTGGTCCCCCCCACGCTTCCTTGATCCAAGCAATGTCATTCCAGTTGAGTTGCGGATCAAATTGATCGGCAGTCCAAGAGGCAAGGGAGCTCATATCAGCCACCCCACTAACATGACCGACAATATTACCGAAGCTACGGCGCTTGGTTTTAGACATATGCCAACACCATTCCGGACGTCGCAGCAGATCCAGCATATTTAGGAGCGTTGGTTTAGGTGGCGTACTTAGACCGTTTTTAATATCCTTGTGACGCTGTCCCATGACTTGTAGATCCAATGTCAGTACTAGGGCGGAGCAACCGACATCCTTGGCGCGACCAATCAGTCGACGCATAAAGTCGCGGTCCTTCATCACGTAGAGTTGAAACCAAAATGGCTGAGTGGTGTGTTCGGCAATATCTTCGATAGAGCAAACACTCATGGTCGAGAGGGTAAAGGGTACCCCGAAGTTCTCCGCTGCTTTAGCGGCCAGTATCTCACCATCCGCTCTTTGCATGCCGGTCAGTCCGGTCGGTGCTAAGGCAACAGGCATGGCATATTCAGTACCTAATAATGTGCCCTTAATGCTACGATTGCTGAGGTCGCGCGCGACTTTTTGTCGAAACTTAAGCTGTTGAAAATCGTCAGTATTAGCACGGTAAGTACTCTCAGTGAATGAGCCGGTATCGATATAGTCATAGAACATCTTAGGCACTTTGAGTTTTGCCACTTTACGAAGATCGTCGATGCAGGTAATTTTATTGATATTGAACATGGTGTTAAATGCTAAGAAGGGCTTTGTTTAAATGCGTCTCAAGAAAACTCTAAAGCTTGAATTTAATACTCTTATACGGCTTTGTCCAGATCAACTTGATTTTTAATTTAAAATATCCTAGAATCTATTCTTTCTCGTCAACGAGAATGTTCGGGGCGTAGCGCAGCCTGGTAGCGCACTTGCATGGGGTGCAAGGGGTCGAAGGTTCAAATCCTTCCGTTCCGACCAATAAATACAAGGCTCACAGCGGTTTAGGTGTTTACTGAAAAATAAGAAAACCCATTTATGGGTAAACAAATGGGTAAACAAATAATTTGCTAAGGCTGCAAATCCATTGCCATTGTTTCTTATCACTCGATAACGGCTAAGGCAGTATCAAACGCCAAAATCTTTGGTATCAAGCTATTTTTATCTTTTCCATGGGGTTTGTTTCGCCAATCACTCTTTGGTCATTCCTCAAGGTCTAATTTCGAATCAGGGCAAAGGTTAATTCCTTGGGGGCGGCTCTGTGGTTTTAATTACCCGCAATGACGGGTATTTAAAGGGGTGGCGTAGGGTGATGTTAGGGTGAGGTGTAACCTGCGCTCTAGTGTCAAGTTTTGACAAGCTCTTTACACCATTTGCGGAACTTACCCGTAAATCTAATGAGTATCAAAAAAGGTCTGTATCTGGTAGCCAGCCTCACTTAATCGCCTTGATACAGTGGTACTTGATAAGCCTATCTCTTCACCAATTCTTTTAAGCGTCATCTTCGCAAGGTATCTGCCATAGATTATTGCCTTGTATTCGTCATCTAGTGATTCTATGGCCGCTGCGGTGCGTTTAACCTTAGTAAGCCTATGTGCTTCTCTTTCTAACCTGCTTAATTCGTTGTCACCTCCAAAGAATACCTTTTCAGCAATTGATGGTAAATAGCCTTTTGAGTGGTATTCAGCCCATTGTGAAAGGCGTAAATCTAGATAGGTGTTTCTCACTGTAAGCCTCTAACAAGTCGTTGTGCCAGCAAATACTATAAGGTTAGCCGCCAATTGCGTTTTAGTCGTTCGTGGATTAAAGCCTTTTCAAATGGCAATATTAATTTACACCTTTTAGCGGCATTTAAAAGCCTTTCGTACTTACACCATGCCTAACTAGTGATAACAACCTTAAAACGCCTTACATACGCTCTCACGGCCTTACATCACCATTTGCTACCACTACATACCCGTAACCTCAGTAATCAAGGGTGGTTGCTTTTAATTGCTAGTGAGCCAGCATAAAAGTGTATGGTGGCAAAACCGAATACCGCCCCGAATTGATGATCACCAATGGTGAGCTTCCCTAGGGCTGCTGCTATTGATTCACTGTAACTAGTGCGACTACTTTTACATCTGTGATTTTCCCGTATGTATCGAAGTGTGATTTTCCCACTTCGGCCATGGGGTAATGAGCAGTAAATACGGACTGTGATCGGACTGTCCTTAAGCTCAGGATTTGTTAACACCTGTTCAGTAACGTTGCCGTCCTGTTGGCTGTCTGTTAAGCGCATGTTGTCTGTGTGTTGGCCACCTGTTAACTGCCTGTTAAACACTTTTTTAACCTTAACAAAAGTTAACATCTTACGGTGAGCCAATATTTTCTATAAACGGCTGTATGGGTGGTCTAGTGGTGAAGCAATCTATCAACTTTTACCCCGCCCCCGCATGGTGTTTGCATGGGGTTGTTTCGTAACCTGCCTCATACTCGCATGGTGCTGGTACGGTGATTGTATGGGGTGTTTTATAGTCATGGCTTATGTTTGGTTGCAAGGTTAGCTTTCCCGTGCGTGATGGACTGAAGAAATTACCCATATTCATACAGTGTGACTGCAAGGTGAGCCAGAATCACTTTGGGCTTATTCTCATGTTCACCAGCACTGCGACTATATCAAGTTCATATCAAGGTGGTGACTAGTGCCAGTGGGGAAAGTTGAATTACTTTTTTAATCTATGGTTTTATAAGGTTTTGCACTGAAAATAATCTTGCTGCAATCTTGTTGTTATCTTAGGGTCTTACCGCATGGCCTGGGCGTGTAATCAATATCTGATAAATGAGAAGCTCAACCCTTTGTTAAACGCTCTCACAGACGCTTAGAGCGGTTATTTAGTTTTTCGTCACATCACCCTAAGCACACCGTCATTTTGGTGTCTTGCTGCGTAAAACATCGCCCTAATCTAACCCTTACCGTAACCTTACCGTTACCCTTAACTTCACCATTGCCGTAATCTTGCCGTAACCCTTGCTTAACCCTCACCGTAATATCACCGTTGCCTAAGAGCCGTCACATTCAGATGTGGGAGGGTGTCACTTTCTAAAGTGATAGCTATCACTTCGGTGTGGGAGGGTCTTACCGCATGGGGTTTGTGTCGATACCACCAAAGCGGGGTTCTCGGTGGTGAAGTATTTTCACTAGGTCAAAATCAGTAACCGTTTCTGTTTTGGTAACCGTTTTTTTCTTACACATTTTTAACGGTAAGCTAACCATCAAATAATTATTCATATGCTTTTCATCAGGTGCGTTTACTCTTTTATTTGTTTATAAATGACTACTACAGATGGCTTATCTATATAGTGTACGGAAATGGGACTTAAGAAATACAAAAAAAGCCCCATATAAGTACGGTTTTGAGGCTTAGGAACTACTCCCTAAGTACGGTTTTGGGGCTTATAGGAGTAGTCTTAAGTACGGTTTTGGGGCAATAGGATTATTTTGGCTTCCACCGTTTATATTCGCCACGCGGCAAGCTTTGCGGGTCACAATCCATGTCCTTATGATGATTCAAGCCATGCCACGTAACAGCGTACCACGCTGCCTTATTGGGCAATCCGCCTTTACGAGTACAGAAAATGAGGTTTCGATCTTCTAGCATGTTAAGGCTGCGTTTAATCGTGCTTTTACTCGTCCAACCACGTTTTTTTGATAGATAAGTCCATGACGCACTTAAACGCCCATTATTCATTGCGTTAAACTGTACCGCAATATCTATCAACAACTTAATAGCATTTCCAGTTAGGCTTTTAAAGGCTTCACTCTCAATAACCACATGCGGCAATGCTAAGAACTGAGCGCCATCTCGATCGGCTTTATTTTTCTTATTGCTGTATCTCGCCATGCTCTACTACCTCAATAGCCCGTTCAAGCTGCTTAAGGGCTTGTTTAGCGCGCTTATAGCCGTCCTTATGGTCATTAGCATTAGCCATGGCTTTAATGGCCACTGCCTGAGCAACAACAAGCATTGATGTTTTCTCTAATGGCTGGTTGCTTCTAGTGCCTGCTTCAATACCTGCCGTCTTGTTGATTAGACGGTTTATGTTTGAGTGAACAAAATGCGGCTTGCTTGAATCTGTGGAAAGCCTAGCAACGCCATCATGTAAAGCGTGATAGGTTGGTAAATACTCTGTTTCTCGTGTAATGATATTTTTTCTAGCTGCTGCAAATGCTTTAACCATACGAAACTTTAAATCTACCACTCGTTCAGTGTTTGCACTCAAGGAAAGTAAAAAGAAGCACTGATTTTCATTAAGTAAGGCGTATCTTTCTGGTTGGCCTACCCCACCTAATACCTCCGTTTGAAACGGAAGTATTCCATAGCCTTTAAATTTAGTTTCGTACTTTCTAATATTTTGAATAACGTTTCTATGCTTAATACCTAAATTATCAGCAATCAAACGGCTATCAACTCGGTATTCTTTCCCTTTAACCTCAAGTGTAATGCTAGTCATTGCTCGCCCCCTTAATCAGGAAATAACGCATTACACGGGTCATTGTGCCAAAGCGGTTAGGCACTTTTTCCATTACACCGTAAATGATATAGCCATCTTTTCTAAGGCTGCTAATTGTAGAGTTAAGGCAGTGGTCGCCGTACCTTTCAGCTTCAAAGCGGTTTAAGCTTCGCTTCTGTAGCAGTTCCAATATACGGGCTTTTTTAGTTTGGGGATTAATTGGCTTTTTACCATCTTTGGCAGTATTGCAAATGTTATACTGCTTTTGGTCTTTTGCGCTCTCATTGCTTTTAGTAGTGGGGGCGTTTTTCATTTCACCACCTCCGTCTGACGGCTCGCTTCAATCTTGCCTTGAATCCAGTTCTCAACCTCTGTAGCAATCCAGCGCTTAGAACGACTGCCTACATTAATAGGTTTTGGGAAGTCGTCCTCTTCCATGATGTTGTAAATACTTTGTTTTGACTTATAGCCAGTTAAGTCTTTGATGTCGTTTATGTTGAGTAAAACAGTTTGATTTTGCATACTAAATACCTCATTAGTTTGGTTTGAACAATGGGTTTAGTATGCGTTTGGGATATTGCGGTGTATAGCCCGTCTGCTAGTAGGCTGTATACACTTTGCTAATAGACTGTATACACTTTGCTAGTAGACTGTACATATTTTTCTAGCTAAGAGTGTCAGCTTTTTCTAACTCCCTGCGCCAGCCTTGAATGGTTCTAATGTTCGTTGTGTTTTCTGCCTTGTCTAGCATAGCCTCATCAAAATCTTTTTTTAGGTTGTACAAACTAGGGTTTTGTTGCCACTTATCCCACCAGTCCTTGACCATTTCCTTATCTTCGCCGTACATTCTTTGGTGCTTTATGCGGGCGTTTATTCTAGCCCTACTACTACTTGCGTCTTTTTCATTATTTTTGAGTTCATCAATCACAGGTTGTAACTCATCAGCCATAAATTGTACGGAACTTTGAGTTTGGGAAATGTGCCATTCGTTAAGCCATATTAAGGCCATGGCTATATTTCCAGTCTCAAAGTATTTTTCACATTGCTTAATAGCATAAAAACCGAATGCTGAAATAACTTCAATAAATGGTGGGTAAGTTTCAATTTCGTAATAATTGTCAAGACCGTAATCTTTGGCTATGGCTGTAAGAATTTCCTCAAATAACTTAGAGTCTTCAATTTCATATGAAAAATCAATTAAGCAGTCTGCCTCGCTCCTTGCTGCCATAATCTCTTGTTCAGCGGTATATTTTCGTTCTATACGACTTGGTAAGGCGTCAAGGTTGTGTTGTTTTTTGTACGATTCTCGCCTCAAATAAGCAAAATACCATGCTCCATACCAAAGCATAAAATGGGCAAATGCTACTAGGTTAGTGGCTTTTTTTCTATATATTGGGCTTATGGAAGCTTTACAAGAGTTAGCTATGAAAGATACATCAAAGCCTAAAATTCTTACTTTTTTATTTAGATCAATATCTATTGTTTTGGGTAAATTTAATGATTTAGTTTTTTCTAATGCTTTTTTTGCTGCTGAAATTATGAGTTCATCAGTCATTATCTTTGTCCTCGATACAGTCCATTAAATAAGTGCCAGCACCGAATCAGCGGACTAACTGATTATTCGCCCCGTCGGGCTAGGTGCTGGGCTTAGCTGGTGGTGTAAGTCAGGCCACGTTAAAAGACATCAGCTTGTCTGACTTCAGTATTTCTTCAATATGCCCGCCTAATAGCTCCCATGCTTCTTGTTTCTCTTTTGCATAGTCGTATTTCATGTAATGGCGGCGTGTCCGTGAGCCTTGAATAATATGGTTTTGGCAGCGGTCAATCACATCAAGGCTTACACCTAAACTTTGCATGATAGTTGCCCCTGTACGGCGCATATCGTGCGGTGTCCATTCCTCAGCACCAATCACTAGGGTGTTATCATTCCTGCGGCCTTTAAGCCCATTAGGGCGGTCTTTGAACTGCGCCTGTCGGTCACCTATCAGTTTTGATACTGACTTAACACATACATGATTGCTTCCGTCACGTGAAGGAAAGCACCACTCAGTTTCAGTCAGGCTGCGTAGTTTTTCAAATTGCTTTAAAGAAAAGTCCGACAAGTAAACATAATGGTCTTGTTTTTTACCACGGGTGCTTTTGGTGTTAGCTGCGGGTATGAACCAGATACGGTTATCAAAGTCTACATGCTCCCATCGGCTCATGAGTAGCTCACCAATGCGGCAAATAGTAGATAAGCATAACCACACAGCACATACAGCACGGGGGTTAAGAGGGCGCTTAGCAGTACGTTTGTTTTCTGCTGCGGCGTAATCAAGTATTTGCTGCTTAAAAAGCCCGTCTAGTTTACGGATTTCTTGAAAGGTCAAAACACTATCACGTTCTTCTGTGTAGTCAGATGAAATCATCTGCTTAATATCAACTAGTAGTGATGGATTGCCTTCTGCTAGTAGGGAACGCCATGGTTGGCGCATATCAGCCCATTTAAAAAGCTGTCGTACATCATCGGAAAGGCTTACTACAGTGCGTTCTCTCGGGTTTAGCTCAGTACCGCGCGCTAATACATTGCGGTAAATACTCCTTAAATCATGCTCAGTTATTTCACGTACGGGTTTATCACCAATGGTAGGCAATACATCTTTGTTGAATGTACGAATTAAGCGGGCGTTATTGTTTTCACGTGATACGCCCCCATCAAGCCATGCGTTAAACATTTCACCGAAGGTTTTGTTTTCCAGCTCTTCTTGTTTTTGCTTTTCAATAACGGCTTTTACTTTTTGCTGCTCCTGTATTAGCTCAGCTTCTTTTTGTAGTCTTGGGTCAATTCCTTGGGCTAGTGCTTTTTTTGCTTCATCTCGTACGGCGCGGATTTCTGCAATTGGTGTATTAGGGTATGAGCCACAATATAGTTTTGTAGTTTTTCCTTCCCATCTGAAGGCATAACTAAAGGGTATTGTTACACCATCGCCGCTTTTGCGGACTTCGCCAGTAAGTCCTTCACCGTCTGATATAGAATCACCGATCCAATCTTGCTTTATGGCCGCCAATTCTCTAGCAGTCCATTTTGTGCCTTTTCCTGTTTTCGGGTATCTAGTCGCCATGATAATAAACCTTGCTTTTAATTCTGATGGGTAAACAAATGGGTAAACAAATTGTTGTTTTAGATTATATCTGATTATACCGCTTTTGACTAAGATAAATAAAATATAATCCTGTTAGCCTTTGTTTATAAGGGTTTTGACGGTCTAAACCATTCCAAATGATTTCATTAGTTTATTGTATTTAAGCGCATGGGGTGCAAGGGGTAGAAGGTTCAAATCCTTCCGTTCCGACCAATAAATTCAAGGGCTTAGGGGTTTTTATCCATAAGCCTTTTTTTATGTTTTTGCTACTTGCTCTAAATATGTCCTGATAACAATAAATAATCATCAAACAATAGGGATTTCATAATTCGACGAGTAAGTTAGGCATTGATGCGATTGTTTTTTATGATATATCAAATCAATAGCGGAATTATATTATTTAAGTTATTCATAGCTTAGGAGTCAATTATGCTAAAAACAGAATTATTAGAAATCATCACTAATGGTGAAAACTCAGGTATTGAGTTTAAGCGAGATGATATTCGTCCTGAGCAATTAGCTAAAGAAGTGGTGGCCATGGCCAACTTCCAAGGCGGTCGAATTCTATTGGGTGTAGAAGATGATGGTTCAATCACTGGCATCCAGAGAGCAGACCTTGAAAAATGGGTGATGAATGTTTTCCAAAGCAAGATTCACCCGATGATTTTGCCTTTTTATGAAGAAGTGAAACTGGATGATGACAAAATCATTGCGGTTGTTAGTTTTTCCCTAGGTATTTCTAAGCCTTATGTACTTCGCCATGATGGTAAAGAGGAAATCTATATTCGTATCGGAACTACGTCGAGGCTAGCAATCCGTGAGCAACAAATGCGCTTATTTGAATTAGGTGGCATGTTGCATACTGAAGCTATGCCTGTACCAAGGACCGATATAAATTCTTTGGATGATGCTCGGCTTGTCAATTATATTCGTGATATTTTATGTGACCCGGATGTTCCTCAATCGCCTGAAGCTTGGCAGACTCGCTTACTTGCATTGGGTTTTCTTACCGAAGCGGCCGGTAATTTGTGTTGCACAATTGCAGGGTTGCTTCTTTTCGGTAAGAGTCCACGCCGCTATTTAAAACAAGCGGGGTTGAGGGTTATGGCTTTTCATGGTGAAGATAAGGAATATCAGGCAGTCCTCGACGAGATTATTGATGGTCCGATGGTCGGTCGATTTGATGTAGAGCAGGCTGATAAACGTCTAATTGATGGTGGGATCATTGAGCGTTTTATGCAGATTATGACCCCATTTATCTCTCAAGAAGCCGGTGAGGTTAATCAAAGCTTACGTCGTGAAACTCAATGGTTTTATCCGCTCGAAGCCGTTCGAGAAACTTTAATTAATGCACTAGCTCACAGGGACTGGACTCGCTTTGTTGAAATCGAAGTGTCGGCTTATTCAGACCGCCTTGAAATTATCAGTCCGGGAGCTTTACCTAATTCAATGACAGTTGAAAAGATGAAGGCAGGACAACGTTCACCACGTAATACCATTGTGATGGAGGTCTTACGTGACTATGGTTATGTTGATTATCGCGGCATGGGGGTTAGAACAAAAATTGTTCCTCTGACTAAAGCTCTGAGTGGTAAAGAGCCTGAGTTTGAACTCACCGAGGATTATTTAAAAACCGTGCTGTATCGATAGACAGATAGGATCAAAAGGCAATAAAAAAATAGTCGAAAAATTACAAAATTCGACCATCTTCACCGCTCTACTTACGTGATGGAGCGATATCTCATCTCCATCAGTTTTCCTCTGATTTTATTAAACTCTGCTAGGCTAATCTGCTTATTAATAAGCAACGATTGCCATTTAGCTATTTGTTCCTCGATAGGTAGCGTTGAGACCAGTTCCTCATTGCTGGGAGCAGGTGGGTTATCAGGCTCGGCTTTTGTTGCCAAGAAACCATTGTCCATCACCCACATACGATGCTTGGCAAGAGGAAGGTAGAGGAAATAATGTATTGCGAATAAAGTAAAGCAGACCACAAAGATTCGCAGCCATATCCCTGTTAGCAAATTCTCATCTACAGAGTGGGGAGCAGGCTCCATTAATTCTATGATTCCCAAGTAATGTGGTGCGACAGCAAAAATCCATAGGAACTGTATAAAGATGATGCTTCTTTTAAAAAAAGTGAAGCTCTTTTTAGCTTTAATACGATATAACCCGATCAGCACAAGTACAAATGGTAAGGCTAATAAGAGTCCAAACAAAATTGGTAATTTTAAGAAAGTAAAAAACTCATCGAGAGTGCTGTTTGTTGATTGAGAAGACGATTCGCCTTGAGTCGCAGTGATAAAAATATCAATTATAAAGCTGACCATGTGGTAAAAAACCAAATAGACCACAAGGTTATACAGAATGACAACAACACTCACAACCAAGTATGCAAGACAAGAAATAACCTTAACTCTATCCCAAAAAGTCAAAGGTGAATACATAAAATTGGTTTTTAAATAGCTCATATAGTGACGTATTTCAAGATAGTTAAATAGATATATGATGGATGCATTATAGTTAAAATCTTCTGACTTAATTTTTCTTATTCATGAGTCTACGTATTTGCTTATTAAAACTCAGAATATTGTGCTTAGGACGCTAGGATACGAGCTTATGGCCTGGAACATGAGCTTAAGCATGGCGTAAAAAGTCACATATCAAAACCAGAGGTTTCTGTCATCGTTATCATGATGGAAGAAATCACGAAAGGTTTTAAATTTACAGAAGTCCAATTTGTGGGTATTTAAATAAAGAATAGTTGTCAACTGAGGTTCATGTCGGTTCAGTCAACAGCTTCTTGACCCTTCTTCGAGAAACTATCAAGAAGGATTTTCCTGACATGGTTCAATGAATGGATGTGTCAAAGTACTTTTCCTAGGGTCAATTACGACTTTTTCAAAGCAAATAATCCATTGACTGTATCCCCCTAGGGGGATATCATTTTTGCATGAATACTCCACATAAACACGCAACTCATCCGGCGCTTAACAAGCGACTAAAATGCGCAGAGGGGTACCTTCGGCATGTGATGACGATGATTGAAGAGGAGCAGGTCTGCCTTGATATCGCGTGTCAATTAAGTGCCGTTGAAAGTGCGATTACCGCGACTAAACGCGTGCTGATACATGATCATATTGATTGATGCGGCTGCCGGGTTAGACGAAATTAAATCACTGACGAAACTTCTCTAAAGAGAACCCATGTTATCCATTCTTAAAAATCGTACCTATAGACGTTTGTTCTCTGCCCAAGTGATTGCCTTAATCGGTACGGGTTTAATGACGGTAGCACTGGGACTACTTGCTTATGATTTAGCAGGACCAAATGCGGGGGCGGTGCTTGGTACGGCCTTGGCAATAAAGATGATTGCCTATGTTGGCATTGCGCCGATTGCTCAGGCCTTTGCGGATAGGGTGCCTAGACGCTCACTATTAGTTGCATTAGATTTGGTGCGAGCGGCGGTGGCTGTGAGCTTGCCGTTTGTGACGGAAGTTTGGCAGGTTTATCTGCTAATCTTTGTTTTGCAGGCGGCATCAGCTGGTTTTACACCGACATTCCAGGCGACAATTCCTGATATTCTCCCAGATGAAGAGGAATATACCAAAGCCTTATCCATGTCACGCTTGGCCTACGATTTAGAGAATTTAATTTCTCCAATGCTAGCGGCTGCACTCTTGACGGTTATCAGTTTTCATAGTTTATTTGCTGGTACGGTGATTGGTTTTATCGTCTCAGCTGCTTTGGTGTTGAGTGTCAGTTTACCCGTGACTGCTTCAGGGCCTCGTCGAGGTATTTGGGATCGCACCACCCGAGGGGTTAGAATTTATTTGGCGACGTCGCGTTTGCGTGGTTTACTAGCGATCAGTCTAGCGGTAGCCGCTGGGGGCGCCATGGTGATTGTTAATACCGTGGTCATCGTGAAGTCACGTTTTGGCTTGGGTGATACGGAGGTTGCTTGGGCATTAGCGGCCTTTGGTGGTGGTTCAATGATTGCCGCGTTAACCTTAACCGGTCTATTAACTAAAGTCTCTGATCGATTGGTGATGATCACGGGGGCCATGGTGTTGGTGCTAGGGACCGCTATTGGTGCGATGATCCAGAGTTATACCATCTTATTGCCTTTGTGGTTTGTTATGGGCTTTGGTTATAGCGTGGCGCAAACGCCATCGGGGCGTCTGTTGCGTCGCTCCTCACATAGCGAAGATCGGCCGGCCGTGTTTGCGGCACAATTTGCGCTGTCTCATGCCTGTTGGTTGCTATGTTATCCATTGGCAGGGCGATTTGGTGCTAGCTTTGGGCAGCAGACAACCTTTGTCATTATGTCGTTAATTGGTGTTATCGGTGTGCTCCTTGCCTTAAAGGTGTGGCCAAGACATGATGTCGGTGAGTTTGTTCATGAACACCCGGATTTACCGGCAGACCATCCACATTTGCTAGAGCATAGTGGGCAGGGTGAGCATCGTCATTTATTGATAGTGGATGATTTGCACCCGCGTTGGCCGCGGGGCTAGTGAGCGGTTGAATATCTTGCCAAGATGCAGTGTTCAGAACCATGAAAATCAGTTGAGCGTTAGTGCTTACTTTAAAAAATTATCTAATAAGTATATTATTTGAGGATCAAAAACCTGCATTGATGATTTGGTCATATGCGTCACAGCTCGCTTGATAACCGTGGTCGCAAGCTTTTTTAAAGTAATCTTTTGCTAATGAGAGATTCTGTTCTACGCCTTGTCCATTAGCATACATAACGCCTAAGTTTTGATATGCGCCGAATTCACCTTGCTCAGCGGCCATATGATAGAACCTCTCCGCTTCAAGGTAATTTTGTTTGACCCCTCGACCTCCGCTATACATATAACCAAGATTAAGTAATGCACTAGAATCACCTTGGGCTGCGGCTAGTTGGAACCACTTTAAGGCTTCTTTATCATTTTGTTGGACACCATCACCGTTAAGATACATACCAGCTAAGTTGCGTTGAGCTCGTGGATTGCCTTGCTCTGCGGCTCGATGATACCATTTTGCTGCTTCTTGGTGATTTTGTTTGATTTTTGTACCAGCGTCATATAAAAGGGCTAAATTATATTGAGCCATTTCATTACCTTGTTCAGCAGCTAGTAAATACCATTTTGTCGCTTCTTGGTAATTTTGCGGTAATTCTACGCCATTGCTATACATGACCCCAAGCATGGTTTGAGCAAGTGCATTGTTTTGATTAGCGGCTTGTAAAAACCAATGGGCAGAAGCTTGAAGATCTTGTTCGATTAGTTCACCTCCGTAGTACAAACGGCCGAGAGTGAGTTGTGCGTCACAATCTCCCTGTTCAGCTTGCAATAATAGGTTTTTTAAGGAGGTTTCTAAATCTGAATTGATGTTTTCCATTGATAAGCTTTGTTTCTATGAGAGAAGGTTAAAAATTTAGAGGATGAACTCATTCCTAAATTCTCCATGACTTCTGGTCTGACAAATTCACTGATCAGCGCCGAAATCCCTAAAACCAATAAGGACTCAGTTCAGCGAGATTTTCAACAACAATTTGCTGGGCCTCGGCTTTGGTTTCCAACTTATGCGGATCGATATTAAATGCCTGTAGCATATAGGGCACTAAGGCAGCTCGTGTGGTGAGGCGTAGTTTGCCATCTGCCATCCCATAGTCGCGTTCAATAATGCCTTGTTGCTCCGCAGTTAATCTCGAATCCGGACAAATAATGATTTCGACTTCTGTTTGCCAATGGTCATCTTGGGCTTGTGTGAATTCCGATTCAGTTAAGAGCTCCGCCTCATCACGAAAACGACTCAAAACAAAGTCACGATAGTCCTTTTGCTTCTCGCAATAAGCTCGAATATGCCAGCGTAGGGGAGTACAAACAATGGTATGTGGTGCAATGATTCGGGTTTCTGCCACAGGATTTGATAAGGATATGTAGCTTATCTCGACACGTTTATTTTGTCGCGCTGCCTGAATTAAAACTCGTAGAATCTGCGGTTTAATATTGCGCACCGGCACATTGACTACCTCGGTATGCGCAAAACCCAGATGCAGATTAGCAAAAGTATGAGTGATATGCTTATCCCGACTTAACAAATGCAGATACTCATCAGCCGTCCCCGTGGTGAAGCGGGGTTGAAACTCAGGGGTGGGTTTATACCCCTTGAGGTGTTTATCGTAGACCAGATTTCCTTGTCCTTGGCCCGTCAGATAAGCATTAATGTCTTTAGACGCCTGCTGTCGTCCAATTCCTAGTGTCGAACGTAAGTGATTGGTTGTGAGTCGTCCCTCCCACTGAGCAATGATCTCAATAATGCGATAGCGAAATAAAAGATCCCATCGCATTGGCCAATTATCTTGCTCTTTAGACATAGAAAAGCTCCATGAAATATATGGGGAAAAGCTGTTGCAGGTACGAATATGAACCGTAGGCGAGGTGCCTTACAGGACACACTAAATCACAAAATCTGCTTGAAAAAGCGACCTATATATGTACACAGTATATACATGTCGCTAAAAGTTTATTTTAATAAGTATATGTCAGAAAGTTTAAAAAGAAAAGCCGTAAGGACACAAAAAATTTAAACAAACAGCCTATGAGGAATTGAGTGATGAGTTACGAACAGCGTATTAAAAGAGAGGGAGTAAATGCCAAGATAATCGACATGGGTCGTTTAAATCGGCGTCAAGACCTCAATCAATTGACACAAAAGCTATTTCAGAGAGAAAAGAAGATGAAAGACAAAAGTATCAGCATGTATGAATTTTTAGTGAGACTGAGCATTATGACAGGTGAGCCGGAGAGCGTCGAACTACCTTTGGGCAAAGTCCTTGATGATGAGAACTATGCCCCCGATCCACAGACTGGCGAAGTGATCAAGCCGGGTTGTCTGTACTTTAAGCCCGTAGCAGAGGGTGTGGACGTACAGCAAGCCTTAGAAAATCTATTAGATGATCCACTGATCACCAAACACTATGTGCGCCAAGTCATCGTGACCGACTATGTTGATATCGTCGGCTATGATCGCCTACGCGCCGAATATATTCATTACACCTTTGCCGAGATTCGAGACATGACTGAAGAAGAGCGTAATCAGCCAATGAAGTTTTTTTGTACCTTAGCGGGATTAGAGAGGGAGATGTTTCCTTGTACACGGGAGGGGTAGTAAGCAGCTAAGAGTAACCATTGAGCCTATATCCTAAGCTTAGCAACACCCCTGATACATCTGAAGCATTTTATAATTTATTAATCAGAAAGTAGTAAAAATTCACAAAGAGAGTTAGCAATGAACGAAATGCAGGATAGCAAAAATGAGCGCCACGAGAATCTTATGCAGATGCGTGAAAAGCATCTTGAGAAGCAGAAACAAGAGTCTATGGTTAAATTTTTAAGAGATTTGATTGTTCTTGGTTCAAATCACCCAAAAGCGCCTAGGCCTTTAGATGAGGTTTATCACAAGGAAAACCTTTCGCCAAATCCCGAGACTGGCGAAGTGATCAAGTCAGGCAGACTTTTCTTCAGACGTGTAAAACAAGGCGTCGATTTAGAGCAAACACTTGATGAGATCCTAGCAAATCCATTGGTGAAGACACACGCCACACGCATCATTGTGGTCACCGATTATCATCATCTGGTAGCTTATGACCGATTGCGAGATCATCAAGTCTGCTACTCCTTAGCGATGGACAGAGAAATGACGGAGGATGAGGCTAAAGAATCCTCAAACTTTTTCTTGGTCTTAGCAGGTATCGAGTGGACGTGATTGCTGAGATTTAGGGTAGGGTGTAGATTGCCTTAAACTAGCAAACTATGAAGCGGTGGGAGTTTGGGTGTTGTGAGTATTCTCTTCAAGCTCTTTGGCCTTTTGTCAACACCGTTTTAAATTTGATCCACTTTTGGGCTAGTTAAGTATTTAAAGAAGATGGCAAATCATGAAAAGGTGGTGTTTAAAAACTCAGCTTAGGGTGTAAGGAGTTAATCTTGAGTAAAAAAACGATCCTCACCTATAATACAGACACAATAAGTTACAGCTTAGTTTTAATATTGATATCAGTACATTTAGTTTAGGTGTGGGCACATAATGACAGTTAATCAAACAGAACTTTATGATGGTTTAGAGCAAATTGCCATTAGAGCAGATAAAGAGAATTATATTTATGAGTTTTTAAGTTTGTTTGGTACGCCTAATTCAACCATTACGCGCATGCGAAACCCTGAGAGCGATTACAATGCGGCGGCTCATCCTGAGCAAGGTGAAGTTGCGCAAAGAGCGCGTGTTTACTTCAAGCCTGTTGTTGATGGGCAGGATATCTTCGATGCCATGGGTGTGTTACGTGCTTCACCGAGAATCGCCTCGAATAGCATTCGCTTCCTTATCGTCACCGATTTTAATGAGCTTGTCGCCTATGACACACGTACTGACGAGACCATGGAATGTGCTTTCCTAGAGCAACATAAGGAGTTGAGTTTCTTCTTACCGTTAGTTGGTTATGAGCGTAGTCGTGACTGGGCAGAGAATGAGGTCGATGTACGTGCTGCCGAGAAGATGGGGCGCTTATTTGACTTAATACGTGCGAATAATACGATCGAAACAGCAGAGCAGGCGCATCATTTAAATGTGTTTTTAACACGTTTGCTCTTTTGCTTCTTTGCGGAAGATACGGATATCTTCGCCAAGGGACAATTCACTAGGGCTATTAGTGAGAATACCTTACGAGATGGTAGCGATACCGGAGAATTTTTCGATGTGCTGTTTGATATTTTGAATGCAGCTGATAACTCAGCTATTCGTAAAAAGGTACCGAATTACTTAAGCGCTTTTCCCTACGTTAACGGCGGCTTATTTAAGGACAAAATTCAGATTCCAAAATTCACCGCGCGAATTCGTCGTAATTTGTTGGACTCAGCACGCCTGAATTGGTCAGAAATTAACCCTGATATCTTCGGCTCCATGTTCCAGGCCGTGATAGATCCTGAACAACGCAGTAACCAGGGTCAGCATTACACCTCAGTGCCAAATATTATGAAGGTGATTCAACCCCTGTTCTTGCAGCCCTTGTATGAAGAGTTAAATCGTATCATCAGCTTGAAGGATGCTAGTAAGAAGGTAAAAGCGCTGCATCAGCTATCCATTCGACTCGGCGAGATTAAAATCTTTGACCCCGCTTGCGGTTCAGGCAACTTCTTGATTATTGCGTATAAAGAATTACGCCTACTTGAGATGGAGATCTTTAAAGCCATTCAAGCTCTGGCCAAAGAAGATACTTTCTTACTCAGCACCATTAGTCTAGATCAGTTCTATGGTATTGAGATGGATGATTCCGCTCAAGAGATTGCCACATTATCCCTATGGCTTGCTGAACACCAGATGAATGTGAAGTTTAAAGAGCTATTTGGAAGTGTGCAACCGACCTTACCCTTAAAAGCCAGTGGTCATATTGTTCATGGTAATAGCTTACGCGTAGATTGGAATGAAGTCTGCCCTAAGACAGAGCAGGATGAGGTGTATGTGGTGGGAAATCCGCCTTTTGGTGGAGCAGGAAACAGAACTACAACTCAGACAGAAGACATGGAATTAGTGTTTGACGGATTTCCAAAGTTTAAATATCTAGATTATGTTGCTTGCTGGTTCTGGAAAGGAGCGCAATACATTCAGGATACACAAACTAAATTGGCACTAGTTTCAACTAACTCTCTTTGCCAAGGTGAGCAGGTTGCCATGTTATGGCCATATGTTTTTGATTTAAATGTCCAAATTGACTTTGCCTATCAAACGTTTCCTTGGCGTAATAATGCCCGTGATAATGCCGCGGTACATGTGGTAATTATTGGTCTTGCTAATTCGACAAGCACAACTAAGACAATTTATCGTCTACTAGATAATCAATGGCATAGTCAAGAAGTAAAAAATATTAGTCCATATTTAATTGAGGGTGGAAATCTAACAATATCGAGCAGAGAAACTCCATTAGGAGCAGTTTCAAGGTTTGTGCGAGGAAATCAACCTACCGATGGCGGTAATCTATTGATGACTACAATAGAGAAAGATAACTTAATTCGTGAAGAGCCAAACGCAGCTAAATGGATTAAAAAACTCTTAGGGTCTGATGAGTTTATTAATGGTAAAGAGCGTTGGTGCTTGTGGTTGGTAGGTATTTCCGCGGAGGAATTGCTAACCATGCCTAAAGTGATGGAAAGGGTGAATGCTGTTAAGGAAATGAGATTATCAAGCAGAGATCGAGGGGCTAATCGCTTGGCTGAAAGACCACATCAATTTAGAGATTTAAATAACCCAGAAAAATTTATATTAATTCCTAGAGTCTCAACAAGTCGTAGAAACTATATTCCAATGGGATATTTTCAGACTGACTCCATCATAACGACCGATCTAAATAATTTAATTATAAATGGCTCTTTGTATGAGTTTGGAATTGTAAATTCGACTATGCATAACGATTGGATGCGTACTGTTGCTGGAAGGTTAGGAGTTGGGTATCGTTACTCAGGCACCCTAGTCTATAACACCTTCCCATGGCCTGAAGCCACTGAAAAACAGAAACAAGAAATCGCCGAACTGGCTGAGGAAGTGATCTTGGTGCGTGAAGAGTTTCCTGCCATGACGTTAGCGCAGTTATATAACCCTGAGTCGATGCCAGATAGGTTACTAGCAGCGCACCAAGCTTTAGATAGGGCTGTCGAGCAACTGTATCGTAAGAAGCCTTTTGCAGATGCATTTGAACGTGTGGAGTTCTTATTTGGACTCTATGAACAATTGATTGAAGCTGAAAGAAATCAACAGGCCGCACGTCCAAGCACTCGTCGCGCCAGTAAAACTGCTAATCGTAGCGCTTAACGACTTTTACTATTAGGATTCGTAATAATGACCATTCAACTCTTAGAAGTACAGTATGCACAGACTGGCAAAAGCACGCAAGGTAATACTATGGGTATGCGTGAAATGCAGGCCAAAGCGTATGAGAAGCGTGATGCACAATATTTGCTACTTAAAGCACCTCCTGCTTCAGGTAAGTCACGTGCTTTAATGTTCTTGGCTTTAGATAAGTTACATAATCAGGGTATTAAGAAAGCGATTGTTGCTGTGCCTGAGATGTCGATTGGAAGTTCATTCCGAAATACCAATCTAAGCGAGCATGGCTTCTTTGCTGATTGGGAAGTGCTGCCACATAATAATCTCTGCACGGATGAGAATGATGCAGGCAAGATTGAAATCTTTAAAGCCTTTATGGACAATCCACATGAGAAGACTTTAGTTTGTACGCATGCGACGTTTCGCTTTGCGTGTGAGCAATTAGAGGCGAAGGATTTTGATGATGTATTAGTGGCGATTGATGAATTCCATCATGTCTCTGCCAAAGAAGATAATAAACTCGGTGAGCTAATTGACCACCTAATGCGTGACTCATCAGCGCATATTATTGCCATGACTGGCTCATACTTCCGTGGCGATGGGGTGCCAATCCTCTTGCCGGAAGATGAAGAGAAGTTTGAAAAAGTCACCTATACTTATTATGAGCAATTGAACGGTTATACCTACCTGAAGTCGCTTGGCTTAGGCTATCACTTTTACCAAGGACGCTATTTAGATGCCTTGGGTGAAGTGATTGACCCCACGAAGAAAACCATTATCTATATTCCTAATGTGAATGCGGGTGAGGCAGTGGTCGATAAGTATTCTGCTGTTGGTCATATTATTGATACGATTGGTGCGATTGAGAGCACAGATTCGGAGACTGGCATTATCACGGTTCGCACTCATGCAGGCAAGCTCATTAAAGTGGCTGACCTTGTGGATGATAGACCGCATATTCGGCCACGTGTTCAAGCCTACCTACGCAATATTCAGTCGCGTGATGATATGGATATTATTGTGGCGCTCGGTATGGCGAAAGAGGGCTTTGACTGGCCGTATTGTGAGCATGTGCTCACATTGGGCTATCGTGGCTCGATGACGGAAGTCGTACAGATTATTGGTCGCTCAACCCGTGATTGCGAAGGGAAGACGCACGCCCAATTCACCAACTTAATTGCGCAGCCTGATGCCGCTGATGAGGACGTAAAAGTCTCGGTCAATAACCTACTCAAGGCAATTACGCTCTCCTTAATGATGGAGCAAGTCCTAGCGCCGAATATCAAGTTTAAGCGCCGATCGGATGTCAAAGAGGGTGAGCAGATTGATGTCGGCACAATTCTTATTGATGATACAACAAGCAAAACATCGGACAAGGTCTTGAAGATTTTAAATAGCGATCGCGATGAAATTACTGCGGCCTTAGCCAAGACGAAAGAAGCGGATCACTTAATAACAGATGCTATTGACCCTGAGGTAGTGAATGAAATCGTCCTGCCTAAAATTATCGCCAAGCGTTACCCTGATTTAACACAAACTGAAATCGATCAAGTGAAACAAGGTTATTTAACCGCTATTAAGATCATACAGCAGGGCGGTTTAGTCGATGCTAAGGATATACCGGGCGACGCTGAGATAGAGGGTGAACGCATCTATATCTACCGGGATGGGCATTACACAGATATCAATAGCTTGACTGAAGAAGAACGTCTTAATCTTGATTCTGAATGTATAGTGCGTGAACGTAATTTGCCCTATGGTGTGGATGGCGAGGATGATGGCGTTGCTTTAAATCGAAAGTTTATTTTGATGGGTGAAAAGTTTATTAATGTATCAAACTTGGCGATTGATTTAATTCGTGAAGTGAACCCATTTCAACAAGCTTATGAGATTCTTTCCAAAAATGTGACGACAGACGTCTTAAAAGTAATACATGACGTTGCATTAGCCAATGATATCCAAATGACCGAACAAGAAGCGATTGTGTTATGGCCAAAAATAAATGAATTTTTTCAGAAGCATAACCGTCAGCCATCATTAACTTCCACAGATATACAAGAAAAACGCATGGCTCAAGCCATTATTTATCTACGTAATCAGAAAGCACAAAGGATGGCGACAGGAGGCTAAGCTCTATGGAACTTAAAGGGTTAAATGGGGAAACAAAGAAACTGACATTAGACGAGATCTTGTCTGGAGATGATGTTTTTGGTGTGTTCTCAGGCGTTGAGGCTAGACAGCCGGCGATCACAGCTGATGACCGTCTTATTCAAAGTTTTCATGAGATAAATGCTTTTTATCACCAAAACACACGCTGGCCACAAGAGACAGCAGACAATATGGATGAAAAGCGATTAGCACGTCGTCTTAGGGGCATCTTAGAAAACTCGGAACAAAGAGATGCCTTAAATGATTATGATGAATATGGCATTTTATCTGGAACTGACAATGATTCTGGTGACGAGTTTTCCCTAGAAGCGGAGTTCGTCGCTACAGAAGCAAATTCTATGGCAGCAATCTCCCCGGAATTAGTGACTTCTTTAGATGATATTTTCAATAGTGACTCATTGGGATTATTAGAGGTTGGTGATGTTGATATTTTGCGTTTAGATAATGTCCCTGCACAAGGTCAAGGTCCTTATTCAGATGAGGAAATCGGTACACGTTTTGAGTGTCAAGATTTTTGGAGATTTGAAGCACATTTCAAGAAAACTCATGTTGCCTTAAAATCGGGAACTGCTGAAATGCATCACCTACAAACAGAACAAAACTTAAATGTAGGTGACACGTTTCTACTGGATGGTGTTTTGTGCTATATCGCTGATATGTTCAAGACTGAAGAACGTAAGAGTAAGCGTAAAAACGCACGCTTACGTCTGATTTTTGAGAACGGATTAGAGTCCAATATGTTGATGCGATCTTTGTCACGAGCAATCTATAAAGATGAGAATGGTCGTCAAATCCTATTTACCGATGTTCAATCGATTGATGATGATTTTGTCGGTATGTTTAACCCTCAAGGTCGGGAGCTTAGCACGGGGCATTTATATGTGTTGAGATTGTTCGAAGCTAATGAGCAACTGAGTGAATTTAAACATCTGCATAAGATAGGCTTTACTACGACGGATATACAGAGCCGAATTAGAGATTGCGAGAACGATATCGCTTTCTTAGAGAGCAAAGTAATTCCTGTACTATCTTTCGAGTGCCGAAATATGAATCCACAGGCATTCGAAAACTTAATCCATACCTTCTTCAGCGCCCAACGTTTAAATTTAACCTTAATCGCCAAAGACGGTAAACCTTATAAACCCAAAGAGTGGTTTGATGTGAGCCTAGACGTGATTGAAGCCGTGGCGAATTTAATTGTTAGCGGAGAGATTGTTCATTATCGAATGAATAATACGACAGGGGAGTTGGTGCGGAAGTAGTTTGGCTTGTTCAAAATCTGAGTATACGCTATGAAATAAAGACCATAGGGTCAATGAAAGTATTTTCACACTGTAGTAATCAATTAAGAAAATATATGAAACTTAAATATTTGGCATTAATAACTCTATTAGCTTTTGCAGGTATCTCAACAGCAAATGCATGTTCAGGAGCAAATTGTTCGAAAACTAATCCATATTCTAATAGCAGGAATAACTCTTCAGGCTATCAAAGTTCTTCGGGTACTCAATATGATTATGATTTAAGCAATCCAGTTGACCGTACCCGATATAGCATTGATCTAGAAGCTCAACAAAGAGATTCTACTCAAGGTAGCATAAGCACTAGCCGTAGTATGGACCAATTAAAAGGTGAATATGGTGGTGGTTATCGTGGTAATGATAATTCTTCAGGGTCAAAGCGATAATTTAATGTTGGTATCAGTATCAGCCTTAGTCAATATAAAGAGTTGATTAAGGCTGATATCTGCAATTAAAGGTTTGTGATGAGTCAATGCGCCAGTCAAGTTAATTGTCGCTCTATAGATTATCGACACATTGCGAGATAATCCAGGTAAGAAATTCACAGCTAGAGAGTTAGCTCACGAGTTTGTTAAGCGATATCCACAGGAAATAGCTGAAAAAAGAACTAATCCTAGATATGCGACGCTAGATGATTTAATTTTTCAACTATCAGCTGAAATTGGAGGAGAGCGTACTGCAGCAGCCAAGCAGCGCTGCCCTAATGTTGTGACGCAAGATCAACCGAGGCCAAGACTCTATTATTGGGATGATAATCCACAAGCATCTGATTACTCTGACGATAGTTTGATAGAAGTTACAACTGATGAGACTCAAGATATAGCTACTGGGGAAGAGACCTCCTTTATTAAGCCACAGTCCTTTCAGGAGTATGAGTTATACCCATTATTGATTGAATTTCTCAGTACTGAGTTAAAGCTTTATTGCCAACGCATAGATGAGAAGAAATCAAAAAATAGCTATGGTTCAGGTGGTAATCGTTGGCTGCACCCTGATGTCGTGGCATTAGAACCACTAGATAAACATTGGGACCCTATCGTTAGAGATTGCGTACGCCATGGTAACGATAGCTCCATTCGCTTGTGGTCATTTGAAGTGAAGAAGCAATTAACACGCTGTAATGTACGCGAGTTTTTCTTCCAGACAGTATCCAATTCCTCTTGGGCTAACTTTGCTTACTTAGTCGCTACAGGCATGAACAATGATGTAGAAACAAAACTGCAAATGCTCTCTAGCCTGCATGCTGTTGACGTTCTATATTTATCAGTCTTTATGGTGTGTCAGAGCATGCGAGACTATAAAATCCTTTAGAGTGTGATGCAAGGCACGATCTGTTCAGCCTTAATTTCAATTAACCACAAACTATGGAAAATTGACAGTTTCACTATTTCTAGTGATGTTCAATTACTTCATACTCCGCTATGATTATGCATGTATTTTTGCTTATACGTATTTTGGCGAAATCTCAGTATTCGCTCTGAGCAAGAGAGTTTCAACAAGCTGATTTTTATATCTTAGCTACCTATCTATAAGTTTTGCCTTTAGGTCTCAAACCGAGTATTTAGGTGACATAAATACATCAATTATCTAAATCAGCAGATTAGTAATACATTTATTACTATGTAAGTAATAAATTACTCACTTTGTGCTTAAACTAGGTTAATATTATAGTAAGAAGAGTAAATAAGTATTGAAATACTAGATGATGAGTACCAAGCAGTTGATAGTTATTAAAGCCCTATCTAGGTACAAGCTCTATTGAGGTACGCATGCAGTTATTAAGTGGTGATTAAGAAGTAGTAATTAAGAAGTAGTGATTAAGCCACTATATTGAAGATTATGCTTGAAGATTTTGCGGGGCTGACTTTGGGGGATTCTGGAAACCCACGTTTTCACATGAACATAGGCAATCAGAAATAGTCAGCCCCGCAACCTACTTTACTATTTAATGACTGCATAAGCAATCGTATTAACAAAAATTTAAGAAATAAATCGATATCAGCTTAAAGTGTGTCTTATTTGCATCTAATTACTATGTTTTCTATTATTTGTTTGCATTAGGTACGCGCACAGTGAGAGTGGTTTTCCCCGGTTCTGAATCTATTTGTAATACACCCGCCAAGCGTCTAACCCGTTCACGCATACTTTGCATGCCAACGCCAATACCGCTGCGTTCGATATCCACCGTATTAAAACCCACGCCATTGTCACTGATTGTGAGTTCAATGCCGTAGTCCTTAACTCGGCAGGTAAACAAGACTTCACTGGCTTGACTATGTTTGATGACATTGGTGAGGGCTTCTTCGGCCACTCGGTAAAGCGTCAGGCATAGGATTGAACTAGGTGGTGTGCACCACTTTTCGTCCACTTCCCATTGCAACTTGATGCCGAGATCATCAAAAATTTGAATAAATCGGTTGCGCAAAGGAGCCAACCAGTAGATGGGGTTCTGTGGCAGCTGTAAGTGACTCTCAGAAAAACTGTCAATAATTTGCCTTAAGTCATTACGAAGTAGGCTCAAAATGGACAATGTACGTTTATTGTTCAGATTTTCCTGAGCATGGGACACTTCAACCATGGCTCTGACAAGAGAGCTGCCTAGACCATCGTGTAATTCCTGAGCAAGATTGAGGCGCTCTTTAAGTTGATTGTTTTTAATTGTTAATTGATGGCGGTTGGTTAGAGTTGTCTCTAAAGCTTGTTCGGCTTCAAGTATTTTTAGGTTAAGTTCCTCGTTGAAATTTTCAATCTTTTGCAAACTTTGGGTTAATCTTAGAGCTAAGACGATCGTTAAAAAAATCGCAAATACTAAGGCAGTATAGGCTAACACAACAGAGGCATTGCCCAGTGATTGAATGATAGAGATGGTTGAAATCATACTTAGAATGAGACAAGTAATTAAGGTGATTCCAAGCAACCACAGTTCAAGTTGGCGTGTCCTGAAGCTTTGATAGGATACAAACAGGCTGTTAATAATAAATGTAAAAATAGCCCCGTAAAAAGCAATCAAGATGGTATTTTTTGCAAATGCTTCAGGAGTTAGCCAGAGTGAGGCACTTAATACTACGCTAAGTAACAAGTAGATTTTTTCAAATCGCGGGTGTTTTTTACCTAAAAATCGCCAAGTAAATATGCAGAAGCTATAGATATAGGCGACAAAGAAAGCAATATAGTATTTTGTCAGACTTAAAGTATCTGAAAAAGGCGCTGTCTCGGTTACTAGTGTATTGGAAATAAATGCCACCCAGCAAATTGAGGCGAGAACATACCAACCGTAAGCCGCTTCTTGGCGACGAAAAAACCAGATGCAAGCACAGAGCAAGCCTAGGGTAACAGAAATAATGATATTTAAATAGAAAATCGTCCGTTGGTTCCAAGCGGCAAGTTTATATTTAAAACTAATATCATGAATCGTGCCTATCTCGACAACACCTAATCCCGGAGAGGTCAAGGCATTACCCGTCAGTCTGACATAGAGATGATTAATACCCGACGGTTTAAACGTGCTCTCCGGTAAAGCAAGAAAGCGTGGTGAGTTCCAGCTACGACTGATTGGCTCTATTAGGTGAGGATCTGACCACAATAGGGCATTATTTGACCAAATCTTAGCAGCCATATTCATTGATTTGACGAGAATGGCTAGCGGTTCAAAGTTCGGGCTTTTTGAGCAGTCAGCCTCCCAGTCGAGTCGGTACCAGACAACACCGCTAAAGTCTGGCCAACGCTTAGTCCACACATCTGGTAATGTCACCGCTTGCCAATTTACTTCCGCCAACTGATCCGGCGAGTCGACAGCAGATTGGGTGCTGTAGACCGTGTCAATATCTATTGTGCATAAAGGTGGATGATGGTTAGCCGTATAACCACTAAGTACGGTTTGACCGGTCACATGCGCTGAGGCCATCTGTGGCAAAAGCAGGCAGAGTAAACATAAACACCATGCTATGGCACCGAAAAGACGAAAATTAGTTGTTCCGACTCGCATTATCCCGGCCTTAATACCTTAAATTAAACCAATTTCACGGGCGACATTAATGGCCTTGGTGCGATTAGTGACAGCGAGTTTGCGGTACACGTGTCGAATATGCGTTTCGACAGTATGCCGAGATAAGAAAATATGATCGGCAATTTCTTGATTACTTAAACCTGAAGCAACCAAGTTAAGAATCTGGAATTCTCGCTCAGTCAAATGGATTTCTTGTGTATGGCTATCGACTTGCTCCTTAAGTGCATCTTGGTCTGTCGTGACCTCGGCTTCGATTTTTGTCAAAGGGATCTTATTCAAAATGTGACGGGCAATAAAGGGGTCGATCGGTGCGCCACCTCTTAAGATGCTTCGGATTGATACCTTTAATTCGATATCATCGCGCTCTTTTAGAATATAGCCATTTGCACCGGCTTGTAAGGCGTTGATAATCATTTGTTCGGTGCTCCAAGCAGAAATAACCAGAATCGGAATATCAGGGCGTGCTGCACTCAAGGATTCGATAATTTCAATGCCATTACCGTCGGGTAAGCCTAAGTCGATAAGTGCCAAGGCAATTTTATAAAAATCGACATCGTTTCGAGTCTCCCTGATGGAGTCTTTAAAAACAAGCTCATCGGCCTGATAGCCAATGTCTAATAAAATAGCCCGCAAACGGTCTTGCATACAATAATCATCTTCAACTAGCAGCACGGGTGCAATTAGTTTGATCATTATGACCCTCATAAATGTGAAGAATTGATGCCGCTTGTCAATCTGTAAATCGTTACTCGATCTTTAGGTGTCAGTATGAAGTTCTTGTACATCTATTAACAATGCGTTAGGAAATACTCAATAATAACAATATCTCTCTATCAGTGCATGAGGATGCTGATGGATGGGCTATCCTCATGTCAATTTATTACGGTTTTAGCTTTTATATGAAAAATCTTGACAGTTATTCGGCTTTTGTCACGTTAGGTGTTAGCTAAAATTCAATAACTTCGCCGCTCGGTGTAAGCAGTCAACAAAATCCTGCATTAAGTAGGTATTCAGCTGATCGACTAAATAGATCATGCCAATAGAGCCGGGATGGATAGTTTTAAGTTTTTCCATCTGTATGATACTGAGCAAATTGGTTTTAGCTAAAGATTGCACCGCCGATTCAGAGCCCGCTGAGATGTAATCACCGCTTTGCATTAAGTTTAGATTCATAAAAAATGAATTTGATTGAATGTAATAATCAATGGTGGTGATACCTGCGATGGTCAGTAATCTATCTAATTGCTTACGTATAGGGGTTTCCTTAGGCCAGATAATCCACGGGTATTCTTTAAGAGCGGTCCATGGCACATTTTTTTGTCCGGCAAGCGGGTGATCATAGCGGCCGAAAATCTTTACATGATCTTCATAAATTACCTCACTCATGGTTAATGAATCAGGGGAATAGTTATCTAAGCGACCCACCACAATATCTAATTTATCAGTATGCAATTGCGGCACCAGGTCTTGCATTAACTCTTCTTTGACGACTAATTTGACATTAGGCTGTAATTGCTGAAATAAGGTGACGGTTAACGGAATCAGGGTAGGCGCACAGGCGGGAGTGATGCCGACTCTAAAGGTTCGTGATGAACCGACTTTAAGTGCGTGTAAGTCCTCTTCGACGCGTTCCAGGTTCTTTAAAATGCGATGTGCATATTCGATAAAGATCATGCCGGCGGGTGTTGCTTTCATGCCTTTGCCAGTACGTTCAAAAAGCACGGTACCACTTTCTGCTTCAATTTCGCTGAGCCAACGGGATAATGCGGGCTGGGTAATATGCAGACGTTCAGAGGCTTTGGTCAAGCTGCCTGTCTCATCCAAGTAGACCAAGAGTTGCAGATGTTGAAACTTGAGATTTTTGAAGATGTTCATAGGTGAGATTGTGCTATGCAGTTTTGTTATATCACTATGATAACAAATCACTGTTAAAAATCCCTATGCAGGTCTAATATTTGATCAACAAATATTGGAGTTATCGAATGCAACTACATAGTTTCTTTAACAGTTCTACATCTTACCGAGTGCGCATTGCTTTGGCACTAAAGGGACTGGATTATGACTATCTACCATTAAATATCCGTATAGGGGAGCAAAGTCAAGACGCCTTTACCGCTGTTAATCCCATGATGGGCGTGCCGGTTTTAGAGGATAATGGTTTTCGTCTGACCCAGTCCATGGCCATTTTGCAGTACCTTGATGAAAAATACCCTGAACCAAAATTACTACCTCAAGATAGTGAAGAAAAAGCTAGGGTCTTGTCTTTTTGTTATATCTTTGCCACAGATATGCACCCGATTAATAACATGAAAGTGCTGAAGTACTTGACGCAAGAACTTAAGGTTAGCGAAGAGCAAAAGAATCGTTGGTATCAACACTGGATTAGCCAGGGATTTACTGCCATTGAGCGACAATTAGAAAAAAGCTATACCGGTACTTTCTGTTTTGGTGATCGTGTCAGCCTAGCTGATGTCTGTTTAGTTCCTCAATACGCTAACGCCCATCGTATGGGTTGTGACTTGGCTGAGTTTGTTTTATGTAAAAAGGTCTTTGACTATTGCACAGAATTAGAAGCCTTTAAGAAAGCAGCACCAACTCAACAGCCTGACTTTGTCTAATACATCTCATCATCTTAAAGAATTTACTATCAGTATATAAAAGGAGAAGGACTTGAATAACAATAAACAAAAAGTCATCGTTGCCGGAGGCGGTATTGGTGGTTTAGCCGCTGCCTTGGCTCTGGCTGAATTGGGTCTGGACATCGATTTAATCGAAAGAGCCCCTGAGTTTAGGGAAATCGGTGCCGGCATTCAATTAGGCCCTAATGCTTTTGCAGCACTTGATGCCTTAGGTGCGGGTGAGTCAGCTCGAGGCAGAGCTGTTTATACCGATCACATCATTATGAAAGATGCGGTAGACGCTAAGACATTAGTTAAATTTGATACGGGCGAGCGTTTTCGTGAGCGTTTTGGTAATCCGTATGGTGTTATTCACCGTGCTGATATACATGGTTCTTTATTAGAAAATCTTGAAAATAAAACGAATGTGTCTTTCCATCCATCAACTGAAATAGTTGATTATGAAGAAACAGCTGATGGTGTCAAGGTAATGACCAGCGATAAGCGTGAGTTTAGCGGTGACATTTTAATCGGTGCCGATGGTGTGCGTTCGGTAGTTCGTCAGAAGTTGATTGGTGATCCGGCTCGAGTAACTGGTCACGTAGTTTATCGTGCGGTGGTTCCACAAGAGAGAATGCCTGAAGAACTGCGTGTTAATGCGCCGTTCTTATGGGCTGGCCCACATTGTCACTTAGTTCATTACCCCTTACGTGGCGGTAAGGAATACAACTTAGTCGTGACGTTCCATAGCCGTGAACAGGAAGAGTGGGGTGTCAGAGAGGGTTCACGTGAGGAGGTTTTATCTTACTTCCAGGGTATTCATGAGGTGCCTGCGCAGTTGCTTGATTTGCCAACGTCTTGGATGCGTTGGGCGACTGCTGATCGTGAACCGATAGAAAAGTGGGGTAGCGATCGCGTACAAATCCTCGGTGATGCGGCTCACCCAATGATGCAGTATATGGCCCAAGGTGCGTGTATGGCACTTGAGGATGCGGTGACTTTAGCTGAAGCTGTTCGTGACAAAAACTTTAACTTTAAAGAAGCTTTTGCTTTATACGAATCACTACGCATTCCTCGCACAGCCCGTGTGGTTTGGAGCACTCGTGAAATGGGCCGTATTTACCATGCCAAAGGCATTGAGAGACAGGTTAGAAACAGTCTTTGGCCACATCGCAAGCAAGAAGAATTTTACGATGCTGTTAGCTGGCTTTATAGCTGGGATCTTAATAATAGTTTAAAGCAGCCACAAGAATGGCAATTAAAATAGGGAGAAAATGAGATGAGTCAATTAGGGACATTAGATGAGTTACCTCAGGACTATCGCGATAGTCTTAAGCAAAATAACTTAGTGCCATTATGGCCCAATATGCGTGCGGTGCTACCTCATGGTAAACCGACTCGTCATACTGAGAACACGCTATGGCGCTACGATGAGATTCGTCCTCTCTTAATGCGTGCCGGTGAATTAACACCGATGGAAAAAGCTGAACGCCGTGTCTTGGTCTTAGCATGCCCCGGCCATGGTCTGGAAAATATGCAAGCGACCCCAAGCATCTATATGGGGATGCAGTTGATTCTCCCGGGTGAAACCGCACCCAATCACAAACACACGCCAAATGCGGTGCGTATCATCGTCGAGGGTGAGGGCGCTACCACGATTGTTGATGGTGAGCCTTGTCGTATGGAGCGTGGTGACTTGATTTTAACGCCGTGCGGTCAGTGGCACGAGCACACGCATGCGGGCGGTACACCGATTATTTGGTTGGATGTTTTAGACTTACCGCTAATTTATTATCTAGAGACCTCTTGGGCTATCGAAGGCGCGTCACAAACCCTACACCGTGACAATGACGCTTCGGATAGTGAGTACAGTGCCGCCGGTATTGTGCCGGATATGGAGGGTGTTACTAAGAATCTTAAGACCCCTCAGTTGCGCTACCCTTGGGTTCGCACCAAAGAAAGTCTGGATAAATTAGCTCAGCAATACGCCGGTCATGACTATGCCTTAGTTCGTTATATCAATCCGGAAACCGGTGCCAGCGTCTTCCCGACGATTGGTTTTGGTGCGGTACGCATTAATCCAAATGCTGAGGTGTGCTTGCCTCAACAAACCTCAGGTCGTATTTTCCACGTGATCGAAGGTCAGGGCAGCATGAAAATTGCCGATGACGAGCAAGTTGAATGGACTGAAAAAGACACCCTGTCAGCACCGGGTTACGAAAAAATTACCTTCAAAAATACCGGCGATAGCGCAGCATATCTGATTTTTGCTGATGAAATGCCATTGCACAATTACTTAGGTGTTTACTAAGAATTCAAATCAAAAGGATTAAATTAATGACTATTTTTAAAGAAAGAATTAGCCCATCTCTAACGGTCAAAGACAGCGACGTTAAGATTCCTATCCACCGTATTTTCTGTGTGGGTCGTAACTACCACGCGCATGCTGCGGAAATGGGCGTCTCTGTTGATAAGTCGATCAATGAGCCATTTTACTTCTTAAAGCACCCTAGCACCTATGTGCCTAGCGGTAGCGCGATTGATTATCCTTTATCCACCGCAAACTACCACTACGAAATGGAGTTAGTGATTGTGATTGGTAAAGAGGGCGTCAATATTGAGCGTGACAAGGCTTGGGAGTATGTCTATGGCTTTGCTTGTGGTTTAGATATGACCCGTCGTGACCTACAGCTTAAGGCTCGTGAAACCAATAGACCTTGGGACTTGGGTAAAGACTTCGAACAATCCGCTGTGATTAGTGAGGTTGTACAGCTAGACCCTGCACTTGTTGAAAACTCTCAAATTAAATTAACTGTTAACGGTGAGACTAAGCAAGACTCAACCATTGATTTGCTTATTTGGAATGTGCCTGAAATTCTAGAACACCTATCCAAATTTTACCACCTAGAGCCGGGCGATGTGATCTTAACTGGTACGCCTGAAGGTGTTGGTCCGGTTGTTAGTGGTGACAGCTTAGAAGGCACCATCACTAATGTCGGTTCTATTCATTTGAGTATCAAGTAGTTTTAATTGCTGTAAAGGCATGAGCGGCGCCATCAGTGAGCGCCGTTTTAAATAAAAATTTTCTCATAAGGAGACATTCATGAAAAGAATATCAGCTCTTGCGCTCAGTTTGATGATGGGTTTAGGCGTTGTTGCTAATGCGCAGGCCGCCACTTACCGTATGGCCATGGTGACACATCCGACCCATAACTGGAATAAAGTATCTGAAAAAATGAACACGGAGCTTCAAGCGCTTAGTGAGGGTAAAAATCAGATTCGTATCTTCCCATTAAGTCAGTTAGGTACGGATAGCCAAGTAATTACTACCATGCAAACGGGTGGTGTTCAATTAGCGGTTCTTACCAACACTTCGCTGTCTACCCGTGTGCCTGAATTTAACGCTTGGTCAATGCCTTTTATTATTGATGATATCGAGCAAGCCTACACTGCTGCCAAATCTGAAAGCGGTCAAGAGATGTTGAAGCTGTTGGATTCTCAAGGTTTGGTCGGGATTGGTTATGTTTTTGCGGGAATGCGTCAAGTGCTTAGCGTGAAGGAGTTAAGCAGTGTGGATGATTTTAAAAACATGAAAATCCGTTCTGTGCCATCAGAAGTCTATAGTGATTTCTGGCGAAAGTTAGGGGCTGCACCGACGGCTTTAGACCCAGCGGATATTATTTCAGCCTTAAACACCAATCTTTTAGATGCAGTTGATGCTGACTTTGATTTAGCGGTGAGCATGAAGTATCAAGAACAAGCACCTAACTTGGTAGTGAGCAATCATATGGCTTTCCCGGGTGTGGTTGTTGCTTCTAAACGTTGGTGGGATACCTTAAACGAGCAGGACCAACAAGATATTCTGACTGCATTTGAAAAGGTCGAACGTTGGGGTGTTGATCAGCAAATTGAAGCTGAGAAAAACAACCTCGAAACGTTGAAAAATGGCGGTGCTAAAGTCATGGATATTGATATCAGTGCTCTAAAAGAAGTGGGTGAACAGATGGTCGTTGATTATTCTGCCAAACACCCATTAATCGAGAAATTTTACGAAGAAAATAAAAAATAGGATGAATTTGAGCTGCTATGTCTAATCTGAAATCACTTTTTAATAAAGTAAATGACGCCCTTGCAAAAGTAGAAGTTGTTTTAATTGTCATTTTTATGGCTCTGCTAGTGCTCATCATGGTAGCTCAAGTCGCCTTGCGTTATCTCTTCCATAGCCCACTTTTTTGGGCAGAAGAAATCTCCTTGCAACTACTGATAGTTATCACCTTTTTTGGTGTGTCTTATTTAACTTATAAGAAAAATTTACTGCAAGTTGATTTACTACAGCATTACTTATCAGTTGGGATGAAAAAAATTCTTGCTTTTATTTTGCTTGTACTTAACTTTTTACTGTTGACCTTTTTAGCCTACTTATACCTTAACTGGGTCACAGATCCTATGGTTCAGGCAGACATTTCTGGTACTACCGGTTTACCACGTTGGTACAACTACGGTGTGGCAGCGGCTGCCATTTGCTTTATGGCCTTTCATCAGTTTATTAACGTATTTAATGTGATTTTTGGTCAACCGGAACAGTCGTCGAAGGACGTTGGTGGCTTGATATAGCGCCTTTGTAGGAATACAGTTTATGATTACTTTAATAGTTTTTCTCATCATCTTACTTTCGGGGCTGCCTATATTTAGTGCCTTGTTATTCGCCGCATTTTCTTTTATCTATGAGTTTGATCTGACGTTTTTATATGAAAATACGCTACCGGATCAACTTTATGGCGCTTTGAATAAAAACGGATTGTTGGCCATTCCACTGTTTATGTTGGTGGGCGAGCTAATGAACCGAGGTGGTTTAACTGAAAAGTTGATTATGGCTGCTGAAGTGTTGGTCGGACGCATTAAGGGGGGGTTGGCTTATGTGAATCTATTGACCAATGCGATGGCTTCATCAATTTTGGGTTCTGCCACAGCGCAAATTTCTATTATGTCTAGCACCATGATTCCCGAAATGGTGCAGCGCGGTTATAAAAAGGACTTCTCTGCAGCAGTGACCATGGCCGGTGGTCTTTTAGGCCCGGTTTTCCCGCCATCAATGCTGATGATTATTTATGGAGTTATTGCCTATCAACCAATTTCAGCACTCTTTTTGGCTGGTATTTTGCCGGGTATTTTTATTGTTATTTTGTTTGCCTTAATGATCTTTATTATTGGCTGTTTTGCTGAATTGCCGCGTGGCGATAAAATCAGTTTCAAAGAAGCGGTAGTGCGTTTAGGTGGGGCGATTTTACCCGGTTTAATCCCTATTTCTGTCGTTCTATTGATATTATTAGGGGTAACGACGCCTACCGAAGCCGGTGCTGTAGCTTCTGTTATTGCTTTTATGATTGGTTTTTTTGTGTACAAAAATATCAAAATGAAGGACATCGGATCTATTTTGCTCAATGTCGCCACCTCGACAGCAACCATCACCATCTTGATCGCTTCAGCGACGCTATTAGGTTGGGCTTTGGGTTTTGAAGGCATTCCCGACATGATTGTAGAGGCCTTGGTCGGTTTGACTGATTCCAGTTTCTGGTTTTTAATGCTGGTGTATATTGTGGTTATGCTTTTGGGTATGTTCTTAGAAAGCATTAGTGTGATGATTGTGCTGTTACCGATTCTAATCCCAGCAATTGAGGCTTATGGTATTGATCCGATTCACTTCGGTGTGATGGTAACGATAGCTACTGTGGTTGGTGTGGTAACGCCCCCAGTTGGTGCTGGTCTCTTTATTACCATGCAGAACACTCACTTAAAAATGGGTCAGGTGTTTTATGCCTTTATTCCATTCCTAGGGATCTTGTTTGTTGGCATGGTGATCATTGCCTTGTGGCCGGAACTGTCTTTGTGGATTCCTGAGATGGCGCAAAGTTGGAATAAGTAAAATTATGTATTGATGGGCTGTTGTGATGGTCGACTTCTATTATGGGAGTCGGCCTTTTTACTGAACCTGGGGGCTTGTTATCGTGCTTAGGGGTGAGGATATTACCTAACTAGTCGTAAATTAAATTATTGTTTCGAATTTATCCTATACTTCAAAGTTAGTCTTTAAATGAAACTTAGGGTTGTCATGTTAGAAACTTATGCTCGTCTTAAACAACGTCAACGCGACATTCGTGATTCTTTTCCGGAGGGCTTGAATCTTCGGGTGCACCGTGCCCTTAGTTGGTTGGATAGAGCGGCACGAGAAGATGACTTGGATAGCCAGTTTGTGTTTCTCTGGATAGCCTTTAATGCAGCATATGCAGCTGAAATTGATCAACGCTTTGCTTTAGCAGAACAAGAAACTTTCAACCATTTTATTAAAAAGATTAATAATCTGGACGAACAGCAGTTGTTATGGAATATCGTCTGGGACTCTTATTCCAATGCCATTCGTAATTTATTGAATAACGAGTATGTTTTCATGCCTTTTTGGGAGTATCAGAGAGGCAACAAAAGCCAAGAGCAGTGGGAAAGCGATTTCGCCAATGCCAAGCGTAGTGCGAATAGTGCTTTGGCTTACAAGAATACGTCATTGGTGTTGAGTATTGTGATGAGCCGTATTTATGTGCTGCGTAGCCAGATAGTTCACGGGGGTGCAACCTGGAATAGTTCGGTAAATCGTCATCAGGTGCGTGATTGTGTGGCCATTATGAAATCAGTGGTGCCGGCGATTATCGAGATCATGATGAATAGCGCCGACGCAGCTTGGGATCAGGCTAACTTTCCGCCAGTTAGGGATTGATTACAGGTGCTGTTTAGAGCTGACTTTTTGTTTAATCGCTTGAACTAGATTTAAAAATATAAACGGCGCTCCTAATAGAGACGCCGTCATTACTCATCAACCGAAGCTGTTGATTAGCTACTTACTCATCATAGACATCGTAATCGAAGTACTTATCAGCGATTTTATCGTAAGTACCGTCAGCACGAATTTCATCAAAGGCACGGTTGAGATCGGCCAATAACTCGGTGTCGTCTTTGCGTACAGCGAAGCCGGTACCCTTGCCGAAGATGGCTTCATCTGCTGAGGTAGGGATAGGCTCACCTAGCACCTCATAATCAGCGCCATTTGGACCCTCTAAGAACTGATCAGCAACACCACTATCGGCAAACACCACATCAAGACGACCGGTGACTAGGTCATTAGCCGCATCTTCGAAGGTTTTATAACGACGAATCGTCGCATCAGTAAAGTATTTGGTGGCGTAAACGTCTTGAATCACACCTTGCTGCACACCCACAGTTAGGCCCTTAGTACCTTCTTTAGACGGCTCAGCCTCTAGGCCTTTTTTACCGAACAGCGGGTTAGGGATGGACCAGACTTTTTGAGTAAATGCGACAGCACGCTCACGCTCCGGTGTGATACTCATGGATGAAGCGATCACATCAAATTTCTTGGCGCGCAAAGCCGGGATAATACCGTCCCAACCTTGGTTTTGGAAAGTGCAAGTGGCATTTAAACGCTCACACATTGCCTTTGCAATGTCGATATCAAAGCCGACAATCTCACCACTGGGGGTGGTTGATTCAAAGGGAGGGTAGGTAGCGTCAGTACCAAAACGAATCGTACGGTCCTGCGCACTGGCTAAGCTGCTAGCAAGTGCAAAGCTCAGCAAGGTAGCGCCAAAAAGCTTTTTTGTGATTGACATTATCAAGTCCTTTGTATGCATACTTTAAAAATAATTGTAAGACTATAGCCTGTTTATGCAATAGCATCTATTGGGGATAAGCATAAGATATTAACAAAGATTTTAAGCCAAAGTTTCGTGGCTTTGTAATATATCTTTTAGGTGAAGCGAGTTTCTCAGGATATGTTGTATATTTTCGGTAAAATCACTTCATTAGAATTAAGGGAATGTATGTTTGATTTTGAAGTGATTTGGCAATACATGCCAAGAATCCTCAAGGGCGCCTTACTGACTGTAGAGATCGGGGTGCTGTCAGTGATTTTTGCTATTTTCGTTGGCCTGATTGGTGCTTTGATGCGTCTGTCGCGTCATCCTCTGTTGGTGGGGATCGGTACCGCCTATTCGACCATTGTGCGTGGTGTGCCTGATTTAATCTGGATGCTGATGGTTTACTATAGTGCGCAGCTTGGTCTCAACGCCTTAACTTCGGCGCTGGGTTGGGGGTATTTTGAGATTAGTCCCTTTGCTGCGGGTGTTTTTACGTTGAGTTTTATCTTTGGGGCCTATTTTACAGAGACGTTCCGCGCAGCGATTTTGGCTGTACCGGGTGGTCAGATTGAGGCAGGTTATGCCTATGGACTGACGCCTTTTCAGGTTTTATACAGTGTGACTTTTCCACTTATGATGCGCTATGCTTTGCCAGGTGTTCGTAACAACTGGCTAGTCCTGACTAAATCAACTGCTTTGGTCTCAATTATCGGCTTGGACGATATGACTAGAGTGGCACAACAAGCGGGGAGTGCGACACAGTATTCATTTGCCTTTAATATTGTTTCGGCTTTACTGTATTTGTTGATTACTTATGTGTCTTTAAAAGTCTTTGTTTATCTGGAAAAACGTTATCAACGCGGTGTCTTGATGGGAGGATCTAATGAGTGATACCTTAGCGTTGTTTTGGTTAGCCTTTCAGAGTTGTCTAGCGGCTTTGCCCATTACCGCGATGTTGACCCTTGTCTCGGTATCTATAGGCTTTATAATTGCTTTGCCTTTGTCGGTTTTGTCTTTAAAAGAGCGTAGTATCGCCGGGCGAATAACCAATGGCTTTGTCTATTTCTTTACCGGCACCCCTTTGTTGGTGCAGCTGTATATTTTCTATTATGGCATCCCGAGTCTGGGTCCGGTTAGGGAGTTGATGCAGGAGCAGGGTTGGGAGTTTTTAAAATCCGGCTATATATGGGTGTTAACGGCATTGACCCTAAATACCGCGGCATATTCGACGGTTATCTTTGCCGGTGCCATAAAAAATACCGATCGCGGTGAGGTTGAAGCAGCGATGGCTTATGGTATGAGCCGATTACAAGCGATGCGTCGGATTATTATTCCTTCCGGCTTAAGACGTGCTTTGCCGGCTTATAGTAATGAAGTTATTATGAGTATGCACGCCACGGCCTTAGCCTCAACAGTGACCATTGTCGAAATCACCGGAGCGGCAAGCTACTTCAATAGTATTTACTATGAGCCGTTTATTGCTTATTCGGCGGCGGCAATTTTATACTTGATTTTAAATACGGTACTGGTTGTGGGCTTTAGACAAATCGAAAAGAAATACCTACTTCACCTCAAGTATCGTCATGGAGTAGCCTAGGTATATCCCCTAAAAATGTCTCAAATATGTGTTTTTTAGACTTAAAATGCTTTAGGCTACTACTCAACTTATAAAAAACACGCTAAACTAGCTCTAAGGAGCAATGTAGCAAAAAATTATATTGCTAAATCATTAACGGATGCATCATGCTTTTATGGTGCGGACGTTGCTATACGTTAACTGTCTGGAGGCTCGTTATGGTAAAAATTACTAGACGACAATTCTTCAAGGCAACTGGTACAGCAGCGGCGGGGTCTAGTTTAACACTACTTGGTGCGATGCCTACATCGGCCATGGCAGAGGTTAGACAGTATAAATTAGCGCGTATGACCGAAACGCGCAATACCTGCCCTTATTGTTCAGTGGCCTGTGGATTATTAATGTACGGTATTGGTGATGGCGCCAAAAACGCTATCGATGCAATCGTACATATCGAGGGTGACCCTGATAACCCGGTCAACCGTGGTGCACTTTGTCCTAAGGGCGCCGGTTTGATCGATTTCATCCACAGTCCGAATCGCTTAAAACACCCTGAGTATCGTGCTCCGGGTTCTGATAAGTGGGTTCGTATGTCATGGGAAGACGCAATCAATAAAATTGCTCGTCTCATGAAGGATGACCGTGATGCCAACTTTATCGAGAAAAACGAAAAGGGTGAGACGGTTAATCGTTGGTTAACTACAGGTATGTTAGCCGCGTCTGCATCGCCTAACGAAGTGGGTTATATCACTCACAAAGTTGTGCGTCCGATGGGGATGTTGGCATTCGATAACCAGGCTCGTGTTTGACATGGTCCGACGGTAGCAGGTCTTGCTCCGACGTTTGGCCGTGGTGCGATGACGAACCACTGGGTCGATATTAAAAATGCTAATGTTGTATTGGTTATGGGCGGTAACGCCGCTGAAGCACACCCTGTGGGCTTTAGATGGGCGATTGAGGCTAAGACTCGCAATAATGCGACGCTTATCTGTGTGGATCCGCGTTTCAACCGTACAGCATCCGTAGCAGATATTTATGCGCCTATCCGTACAGGTACGGATATTGTATTCTTGGGTGCTGTTATTAAGTATTTGCTTGATAACAATAAAATTCAACACGAATACGTACGTAGTTACACTGACTTCAGTTATGTAGTACGTGAAGACTTTGATTTTAACGAGGGTATTTACTCCGGCTATAACGAAGAAACACGCACTTACGACCGTAGCACTTGGGATTACGAACTGGATGAAGAGACAGGTTTTGTTAAATCTGATCCAACTTTAAGACATCCACGTTGTGTTTACCAGCTCATGAGAAAGCACTACGAGCGCTACACCCCCGAAATGGTTGAGCGTGTTTGTGGTACGCCTAAAGAAAAGTTCCTGGAGATTGCTGAGATTCTAGCTTCTACCAGCGTACCTGATCGTACGGCAACAATTCTTTATGCTCTCGGTTGGACGCAACATACTATCGGTTCACAGATTATCCGTACGGCAGCGATGATGCAGTTGTTATTGGGTAATATCGGTATGCCTGGCGGTGGTGTAAACGCGCTTCGCGGTCACTCTAATATTCAGGGTCTGACTGACTTAGGTCTAATGACTGACTTATTGCCTGGCTATCTGACATTAGCCCGTGATAGTGAGCAATCATTTGATGACTATATTGGTGCACGTGCGCACAAACCAATGCGTTCTAATCAGTTAAGCTACTGGGGCAACTATAAGAAGTTCTGGGTCAGCTTGAGTAAGTCATGGTTTGGTAAAGCCGCTCAACCGGAAAATAACTTCTGTTATGACTGGTTCCCTAAACTCGACAAACCGTATGACATGTTGCGTGCCTACGAGATGATGACTCAAGGACAGATTAACGGTTATATCTGTCAAGGCTTTAACCCCTTAGCCGCTGCACCTCATAAGAAAAAGCAATCCGAAGCTTTCTCAAAATTGAAGTTCATGGTGGTCATGGATCCGCTACGGACTGATACCTCCGAGTTCTGGCGTAATGCCGGCGAGGAAAATGATGTTGATACAGCATCCATTCAGACTGAAGTGATTCGCTTACCGACAACGTGTTTTGCCGAGGAAGCTGGGGCGTTAGTGAACTCTGGTCGTGTCTTACAATGGCACTGGAAGGGCGCTAACCCACCGGGTGAAGCTAAGAGTGATATTGAGATTATGGCGTTGCTCTATAATCGCATTAAGGATCTCTATGCCGAAGAAGGCGGTGCATTCCCTGATCCGATTCTCAACATCGCCTGGCCTTATAGCCAGCGTTTAAGTCCGAGCGCCGAGGAATTGGCCAAGGAGATGAACGGTAAAGCTCTCGTTGACTTAACTAATCCTAGAGACCCTACACAGGTGACTCGCAAGGGTGGTCAGCAACTAGCAGGATTTGCCGAGTTGCGTGATGATGGCTCAACGGATTGTGGTTGTTGGATCTATTCGGGTTCATTTACTGAGCAGGGCAATATGATGGCGCGTCGCGACAATAGCGACCCGACTGGCATTGGTCAAACCCTTAACTGGGCTTGGGCTTGGCCGGCAAACCGTCGTATCCTGTACAACCGTGCATCAGCTGACCCAAGTGGTCGACCATGGGATCGTGATCGTGCTCTAGTTTACTGGAATGGCAAAGCGTGGGTCGGTGCTGACGTACCTGACTACAAAGCTGACGAAGCACCGGAAAACAATATGGGCCCATTCATTATGAACCCTGAGGGTACTGGTAGGTTCTTCGCTCGCAAGGGTATGGCCGAAGGTCCGTTCCCTGAGCACTATGAGCCTTTCGAGACTCCGTTGGCAGCTAACCCGCTTAACCCTAATGAGCCTCGTGCTCTGAATAACCCTGGAGCTCGTGTCTTTAAACGCGACCTCGAGGATATGGGCAAGGTTGATGAGTTCCCGTATGTAGCGACAACTTATCGCTTGACGGAGCATTTCCACTATTGGACAAAAAACGTTGAGCTCAACTCGATTGCTCAACCAGAGCAGTTCGTTGAAATCGGTGAGGGTTTGGCCAATAAGCTCGGTATTAAAGCCGGTGACCGTGTTAAGGTATCATCTAAGCGTGACTACATCAAAGCAGTTGCTGTGGTGACCAAGCGTTTGATGACTCTTAATGTTGACGGCAAGGAGTTGTTCCAGGTGGGCATTCCGCTTCACTGGGGCTTTGTGGGTGTTGCTAAAAAAGGCTTTTTGGCCAATAGCTTAACCCCTGCAGTCGGTGACGGTAATACTCAGACCCCTGAGTTCAAGTCCTTCTTAGTTAATGTTGAGAAAATTTAATATTTTCTTAATTAAAATTCTAAGTAGGTAGTACTGATAAACTGCTCTACAGTAATATGTAGAGCAGTTTTTTTTGGAGTATGACATTGCAAAAAATTAGACCTAAAGAAGAAATTTTAGATGAGAGCTTAGCCTCTTTTCCTCGTATTATCTTGCCTGAGGGCAAATCGGTTTTTGCAAACCGTGCCGCTCGTTTAAAGCAATTGGCGCCTGACAATCCCTTAAAAGATTATCTACTGTTGGTTGCCGCAATTTCTGAAGCACAAGAAAGGGTCTTTGCTAAGTATGAGGTACCTGGTGTTGAAGCTGAGAAAATTGAAACTTCTCTAAAATACGGTATGCCGGCATTGCAGACTGATACCATCGAAAGAGATGCTGTTTGGTTAAAAATCCTTGCTGATATTTTGCAGTACTTGTTGACAGCGGATGGAGTGCCGGCTGCAGCCATTAAAGTCGCCGAATCCATGTTAAAACAAATCGATGACGATAGTGCCTCAATAGAAGCAGTTGCAGATCGTGTGTTGGCTGACCAAGATACGGATCCTGCGCTTGCACCGGTAATCATGGCTGCTTTGCAAGTTTACTGGATGCAGTTAGCGATAGGACTTGGTACTGAAAATCTACCTGTGGTGCAAAAGGAAGTCGGTGTGTGTCCTTGTTGTGGTTCGTTGCCGGTAAGCAGCGTGGTACAAATTGGCAGCAATCAAGGGATTCGTTATTTGAGCTGTTCTTTATGTTCAACCTTGTGGCATATGGTGCGTGTCGTTTGTAGTACCTGTCAGAGCACTAAAGACATCAGTTATTATCATCTAGAAGGACAATCTGAAGCGATTAAAGCTGAAACTTGCCCAAGTTGTAATAGTTACCGAAAAATATTCTATCAAGAAAAAGATCTCTATGCTGAACCGATAGCCGATGATCTTGCCTCTCTGCAATTGGATGTCCTCATGGCCGAAGAGGGTTTTGAGCGAGCCAGTGGCAACCCCTTCTTGTGGCAAGCGGTTGAAGAGTAGGCAACAGAGTAATACAGAGAGTAATTAATTAGAGGAATTTATGACGCAAACTAATAACACGCTTTCATTTAGTGATCTGCCATCGGTCGATAAATTATTGAGTAGCGAGCCTTTCAAAGACTTGATCACAAACTATGGACATAGCCAAGTTAGTCATGAAGTGCGTGAGGCGTTAAAGGATTTGCGTCAGAAAATTCATCAGCAAGAGACCTTGGTAATTGATTTAAAAGCAGTCAGCGTGTGCACGCAGTTTGCTGAAATAATTGCTCAGGCATTACAGCAAAGCAATCAGTCGCGTTTGCGCTCTGTGTTCAATCTCACCGGTGTCGTATTGCATACAAATTTAGGACGTGCATTGTTACCCGAGGTTGCGGTTGAGGCAGTGGTTGAAGCGATGCGCAACCCAATGAATCTTGAATATGATCTGGCCTCAGGTGGCCGCGGTGACCGTGATGATTTAATTGAGGAGTTATTGTGTGAACTGACTGGAGCTGAAGCCGCTACAGTGGTCAATAACAATGCAGCCGCCGTCTTATTGATGCTCAATGCGTTGGCTTATGAGCGAGAGGTTGTGGTCTCACGTGGTGAGTTAGTGGAAATTGGTGGTTCTTTCAGAATCCCGGACATTATGAAGCGAGCTAATTCGAGGTTGGTTGAAATTGGCACCACCAATCGTACCCATGCAAGGGATTATGAGGAAGCAATCTCTGCTGACACTGCGATGTTGATGAAGGTGCATTGCAGTAATTACGAGATATCAGGATTTACCAAGGAAGTCACTATCAATGAAGTCGCAGCTATTGCTAAAAAGCATGGACTACCAGCAACCGTTGATTTAGGCAGTGGTACCCTTGTTGATTTGACTAAGTGGGGTTTGCCGCCGGAGGTGACGGTGCGACAGACTATCGAAGCCGGGGCTGATATCGTGACTTTTAGTGGCGATAAACTATTGGGTGGGCCCCAAGCCGGTTTAATTGTCGGGCGTGCTGATTTGATTGCCAAAATCAAGAAAAATCCTTTGAAGCGCGCGCTTCGTGTTGGCAAAATTACTTTAGCGGCACTGGAGCCGATTTTGCAACTCTATCGTAGTCCTGAATTGTTAGCTCAACGGTTAACCACCTTGCGATTATTTACGCGTAGCCAGCAAGAGATTGAACAAACAGCTGCCGAAGTACTTACACCTGTACGCCAATGGGTTGGCGAGAACTTTGCAGTCAGTGCTGAAGGGATGATGAGCCAGATTGGTAGTGGGGCGATGCCGGTTGAGCAGTTGCCAAGTCACGGTTTAGCCATTAGATATATTGGCCAGGGTCGTCCCGGACGTCACTTAATCGCCCTAGAAGTGCGCTTGCGTCAATTACCAAAACCGGTGATAGCACGCATAGCAGAGGATACTTTATTATTGGATTTACGTTGTTTAGAGACTCATCAACAAAGCGAGTTTATAGAGCAACTACAACAAAATTTAAAGAGTGCTTAGTTTATGATTGTTGGTACAGCAGGCCATATTGACCATGGTAAAACCACTTTAATACGCGCTTTAACCGGTGTTGAAACCGACCGCCTCGAAGAAGAAAAAAAGCGCGGCATTTCGATTCAATTAGGTTATGCCTACACACCGCTACCTAATGGCGATGTACTTGGCTTTATTGATGTGCCGGGGCATGAGCGTTTAATTCGTACGATGGTATCTGGTGCCACCGGAATTGATTATGCGCTTATGGTGATCGCTGCTGATGACGGTGTGATGCCGCAGACACGTGAGCATTTGGCGATTTTATCGATTCTTAGTATCACCGCTGGTGCCGTGGTTATTACCAAATCCGCCACCGTTGATGAGGCACGCTTAAGCCAGGTTAAGCAAGAAATTCGCGCCTTGGTGGCAGGTGGTTTTCTGGATAATGCACCGGTATTTGTGACTAATGCCATTGATGAGAATTGTCCGGGCGTAGCACAGTTACGTGAGCATTTATTTAAAGAGGCTCAAGAGCGTAGCAGCCAAAAAACTGAAGGCTTATTTAGATTGTCTGTTGACCGTGTTTTTACTCTGACTGGTCAGGGTACGGTAGTTACCGGTACGGTTCATAGTGGCGAGTTAAATCTGGAGGTGCAAGCCGGTGATGCTGCGGGCGAGGCGATTGATTTGAGGCATTTTCCTTCTGCAAGCGGAGTCCGTGTGCGTTCCATCCATGCCCAGGACCAAGCGTCTAAAACAGGCCGTGCCGGACAGCGTTGCGCATTAAATTTAGGTGGTATCGCCAAGGATGAGATTGAACGCGGCGACTGGATCGCTGATGCGCGCACTTTTACACCGTCATTTAACATTGACGTTGATCTGCAGTTAATGAGCTCATCAGATCAGCATATTCAAGCGTGGACGCCTTTGCATTTGCATATTGCAGCGAAACATTATCATGTTCATGCAGTGCCTTTAAGTATGGATAGGGTGGAACCAGGGCAAAGTGCCAAGGTGCAGTTGGTCTCAGAAGAGCCAATTTGCAGCATGACCGGTGATCGCTTTATTATCCGCAATCCGCAAGCCACACAAACCATTGGTGGAGGTCGTATTTTACACCCCAATGCGCCTGATCGTAAGCGACGTTCAGCTGAGCGTTTAGCTTGGTTAGATGGCGTTTTAGCCTTTTTAAATGGCGCCGGACTTGAGGTGTTATTAAAGCAAGCGCCTTACGGGTTAAGTGAACAAACACTTTTACGTTTAACTGCTAAACCCTTAGCTAAATTAGAAAAGCCGGCTCCTGTGTTGGAGTTGGTGCCAAGTGGCTCACAGGCTCAAAAAACCTGGATTATGGAAAGTCACTGGCAGGCATTAGCTGAACAAGTTACTCGTCGATTGATCGAATTTCATGAGCAGTCACCGGATGAAGTGGGTGTGGAAATTCTTCGTCTGCGTCGCATGACGTTGCCAAAGTTATCAGATGCGCTTTGGCAATTACTGGTGCGATATTTGTTGGAGCAGGGTTTAATCGCTCGTACACGAAGCTTATTGCATTTACCGGGGCATATCCCGGTCTTGTCTGAAAAAGAAGCCGCTCTGGCTGAACAAATTTTGCCATTGGTTGCGGCCGGTGGTGCCAATCCACCTTGGGTACGTGATATTAGCAAGCAATTGTCAGCTGAAGAAGGTGATGTACGCCAGGTCTTGCGACGATTGAGTCGTCAGGGTGAGATATTCCAAGTCGTTCATGATCTGTTTTATCATCGTCAGGCCTTGCAAGATTTGGCCAATATTGTATTGAGTCTTGTCCCTCAAGATGATATCGTCACAACGGACTTTAGAGATGCTTCCGGCTTGGGTCGCAAGCGAGCAGTGCAGATCTTGGAATACTTTGATCGAGTCGGTTTAACACGTCGTGTGAAGGAGCGGAGATTAGTTCGCAACAATTCATTAGATTGGTTATAATAGTCTCTTAAAAAATCTTCGGAAGGTATGCGTAACCGGTGTTGCGGCTGGGCTTCAAATCCAGTTGGGGATGTCAGACATTCCCAGGTAGGTTCGACTCCTGCTACCTTCCGCCACTTATATTTCCGGATGGTGAGTCTCATGGCCGAAAATAATTCAAAGCAATTAACTGAATCACCGCGTTTAACCTCTTTATCGCACGGCGGTGGTTGTGGCTGCAAAATAGCACCCGATGTCCTCTCTAATTTGATGTCGAAAATGCCGCAAGGCCAAGCTTTTCCTAACCTTCTTGTGGGCAATGAAACTGCCGATGATGCGGCAGTTTTTCGTTTAAATGACGAACAAGCATTAATCGCAACCACTGACTTTTTTATGCCTATTGTGGACGATCCTTATGATTTTGGTCGTATCGCTGCGACCAATGCCTTATCAGATATCTATGCGATGGGTGGTACGCCGGTGATGGCCTTGGCTTTGGTCGCTATGCCGATTAATGTTCTGCCGCACGATCAGATTGCATTGATTTTGCAGGGTGGAGCAGATGTCTGTCATCAGGCCGGTATTCCCGTGCCAGGCGGTCATTCAATCGACTCGGTTGAACCGATTTACGGTTTAGCGGCGATGGGTACGATTCATCCGGATCAGATTAAGCGTAACTCCAATGCTAAAAGCGGTGATGTCTTGATTCTCGGCAAGGGCTTGGGCATTGGTGTGTTCTCAGCTGCTCTTAAGAAAAATGAATTACCTGAAGCGTCTTATCAGCTGATGATTGAGTCAACCACTCAGCTAAATACCGCCGGTGCTAAACTTGGTCCATTAGCCGGTGTGCATGCGATGACTGATGTGACCGGTTTTGGTTTATTGGGGCATTCATCAGAGATTGCCCGTGCTTCCGGTGTTGATCTGCACATTAGCTTAGATGCGGTGCCGTTTTTAGATGGCGCTCGTGAATTGGCCGAGCAGGGTTATATTACCGGTGCCTCAGGACGTAACTGGCATGCCATTTCTCAATCTATTGATTTAGCGGATTCCTTAACCGAGGTGGACCGTGCATTATTAACAGATCCTCAAACTTCTGGCGGTTTGTTATTGGCCGTCAGTCCTGACAGTGTGGATGATGTGTTACGTATTTTTAAGACTGAAGGATTTAATCGCGCCTGCATCATCGGTGAAGTCGGTGCGCTAAGCGATCAACCCAAGGTCAAAGTGGTTTAATTTTAAATTAATTTTTTTATGAGCATAGCATTTATTGGCGGCGGCAATATGGCTGCCGCTATTATTGATGGGATGTTAGAGCAGGGGAGTTGTTCTGCTGACAATCTATTAATATCTGTCAATTCAGAGTCTTCTGTCAAGAACTGGCAAGCCAAGGGGGTACAGCATGTACAAATTGGTGCCGGTCCCGCCTTTGCCGATGCTCGGATCTGGGTTCTGGCTGTCAAGCCTCAGATGATGCAGGCGGTACTAGAGGATTATCAAGACTATTTTTCTGCGGATAAATTAGTGATTAGTGTGGCTGCTGGATTGACGGTTGATAGTCTGGCTCACTTTCTGAGTGATCAGGAGGATGCTTCGCTAAAAATTATTCGCACTATGCCAAATACCCCCTCCTTGATTGGTGAGGGAGTGATTGGGGCCTATTGTTCGACTGCAGTGACAGCAGTAGAGCGTAAGCATTTTGTTGATATTTTCCAAGCCTGTGGCCGTTTGGATTTCTTTGAACAAGAGTCCATGATGGACGCGGTAACAGCCTTAAGTGGTAGTGGCGTGGCTTATGTTTATCTATTTGCTGAGGCGTTAGTGGAGGGTGCGATGGCCTTAGGCTATGATGAGACCACAGCACGAGAGCACGCGGTACAAACACTTAAGGGCGCGAGTCTGATGATGGAGCAATCGAGTCAACCACTGTCCGCCCTAAGAGAGAGTGTCACCTCCAAAAAAGGCACCACCGAACAGGCACTGGCCGTGTTGGCCCGTAGTGACCTCAAAGGCATTGTCGCTAACGCCATGAAAGCCGCGTATGACAGGGCACAGGCAATGGCCCATGAGTTAGCCCCTAAAAATTAAACCATCGACATCATCTAGTTATTACTCTATATCAATGCGTCAAAATCAAGACCTACCAGCTACTTCAATGGTGTTTGAACCATTAAAAAAACATCAGCGCCTGATTGCTTTGGTGATCATGTGCATTTTGGTGGCCGCCTCAAACTACTTTGTGCAGCCACAATTTCATATTAATGATTGGTTAACCTTTGGTGCTCTAACTTATCCGGTCACTTTTCTGGTCACTGATCTGTTAAATCGTCGCTTTGGTCCACAAGCTGCCCGTAGTATTGTTTATTGGGGCTTCGGCATGGCATTGATTGTGTCAATCTACTTATCGACCCCTAGGATTGCCTTGGCTTCCGGTTCGGCCTTTTTGATGGCGCATATTCTTGATATCTTTGTGTTTCACCGCTTACGTCAAAAGGCTTGGTGGTTGGCGCCATTATTAGCAGGGATTTTAGCCTCCACAATTGATACCTTTATCTTCTTTGGTGTGGCCTTTATCGGTACCGGTGTGCCTTGGTTTACGCTTACCCTAGGAGACTTGCTGATTAAAGTCAGTCTGTCTGTTTTGTTATTAGCGCCATTTAGGGCATTGATGTGGAATCTCGGTGCCGCTAAATTTAAAAAAAAGATCGAGATGACTAATGACCAACAAGCGGTATAATAAACCGACAATATAAGAGAAATTAACTAGAAGCCTCACAGTAGGCTTCTTTTTTTATATAATCGTTTTCTTTTTCAAGATTTGTATCAGTATTTAAGTGTTTTTGCCAATAGTTTCAAAGTACAGTAAGTATTATCATTGGCAATTGTTTTATTTATAAGGGCACGAACTTATGGATTTTCTGCCTCAGCTTATCCAGCAATTATTTAATGGGCTCTCACTAGGAGCCATTTATGCCTTAATTGCAATTGGCTATACCATGGTCTATGGCATTATTGGCATGATTAACTTCGCACACGGCGAAGTGTATATGATAGGCGCGTATGTAGGCTTGGTTACTTTAACCGCAATCGGGGTCAATGGCTTTTTACCTTTGCCTTTATTGATTTTATTTATGATTTTAGTAGCTGCCTTGGTGACCGGTGTTTACGGTTATACCATTGAGCGTCTTGCTTATCGACCGGCACGTAATAGCCCGCGCTTAGTGTCTTTGATCGCAGCCATCGGTATGTCGATCTTCCTACAAAACTGGGTGGCACTCGGTCAGGGTGCACGTGATATGGCAGTCCCAAATATCATGTCCGGTTCTTTCAAGTGGGATCTGGGCATTGGTTATCCGGTCATGTTCTCGTACTCGCGTCTGTTGATTATCGTGGTGGTGTTTGTCTTAATGGTCGCTTTGACTTTTTACATTAAGAATTCCCGCATGGGTCGTGCTTCACGGGCCTGTTCCCAAGATATGCATATGGCTAATCTGCTTGGCATTGATACCAACCGCGTGGTTTCATTTACTTTTATTCTAGGCGCGATGTTAGCTGCGGTAGGCGGGGTGTTAATCGCGCTATCCATTGGTAAATTAAATCCGTTTATCGGTTTTATTGCCGGCATCAAGGCATTTACCGCTGCAGTACTTGGCGGTATCGGCAGTATCCCCGGAGCGATTTTAGGGGGTCTTTTACTTGGCGTAGTTGAAACGCTGGCTGCTGCTTATTGGTCTTCTGAATACAAAGATATTGTGGCCTTTAGCTTGCTAGTATTGATTCTTCTATTCCGTCCAACAGGGCTTTTAGGTAAGCCGGAAGTGGAGAAAGTCTAATGGCCGAAAATCTTAAAAACGCATTTTTTTCTGCTGTACTGACAGCCATTTTAACCATCCCCATCTTTGGTTTACAGTTAGTGCGCCAAGGCGCACAAACGCATATTGTGCCTGATTGGGAGTTTATCCTGATGGGGGTGGCTGCCGTTTTTGTGGTGCAGTTAATCAGACCTTATATTTTTAAGGGTTTATCAAAAAACAAGAGAGGTAGTGGTTGGAGCTTACCTGTCTTAAAAACACGCACGATTAATCTATTGATTTTATTAGTGGTTATCGCAGCGGTGATTTGGCCCTTTTTCAGCTCACGAGCTCATGTGGATATTGCCACGCTGGTCTTGATTTATGTGATGCTGGGTTTGGGTTTAAATATCGTTGTGGGCTATGCCGGTTTGCTTGACCTCGGTTTTGTAGGTTTCTATGCGGTAGGGGCCTATACTTACGCCTTGCTGTTCTACTGGGCCGATTGGGGTTTCTGGGCTTCCTTGCCAATGGCCGGTGCCATGGCTGCCTTATTTGGTTATATCTTGGGTTTTCCGGTATTGAGATTGCGCGGTGACTATTTAGCCATTGTGACCCTAGGCTTTGGTGAGATCATTCGTCTTTTACTGATTAACTTGAGTCAGTGGACTGGCGGTCCTGACGGCATCGCCAATATTCCTAAACCAACGCTATTGGGTCATGCAATGGCTCGCCGTGCGCCTGCCGGTGAGGAAACTTTTCACCAAATGATGGGTTGGGCATACAATGCCAACCATGTAGTGATTTATCTGTATCTGTTGGCGTTGGCTTTAGCAGTGATTACGCTGTTGGTGTCTAACCGCCTGATTCGGATGCCCTTGGGTCGCGCTTGGGAGGCCTTACGCGAAGATGAAATTGCTTGTCGCTCACTCGGTTTAAATCCGACCAATATTAAGTTATCGGCCTTTACTTTAGGGGCGATGTTTGCCGGTTTTGGCGGTGCCTTTTTTGCCGCGCGCCAAGGTCTGGTCAATCCGGAGTCTTTTACTTTTATTGAATCTGCCTTGATTCTAGCGGTGGTAGTTTTAGGGGGGATGGGTTCACAGCTTGGCGTGATTCTGGCCGCTATTTTATTAACCGCCTTACCGGAGATTGCTCGTCAATTTGCCGAGTATCGTATGCTAATCTTTGGTCTGGTCATGGTGCTTATGATGGTCTGGCGTCCTCAGGGTTTATTGCCCGCACAGCGGCCACATGTGGAGATTAAATAATGAGTGAGGTTGTCTTAGAAACTCGCGATATCTGCATGCGCTTTGGTGGTTTATTAGCCGTTGATAATGTCTCATTTGATGTGAGAAAAAATGAGATTTTTGCAATTATCGGTCCCAATGGCGCCGGTAAAACCACGGTTTTTAACTGCGTCAGTGGCTTTTACAAACCCACCTCTGGTTCGATTGTTTTAAATGGTCAAGACATTACCGGATGGACTAGTCACTTAGTGGCTAAGCAGGGTTTAGTTAGAACCTTTCAAAACGTGCGTTTATTCAAAAACTTATCGGTTTTAGAAAATCTTTTGGTGGCTCAACACAATCAAAGCGCGGGTTTTTTACCCGGTTTGTTGAATTTACCGAGTCACCGCCGAGCTGAACAACGCTCTTTAGAAAAGGCGGTGTTTTGGTTAGAATTTATGGGGATCAAGGAATTCGCTAATCGTGAAGCAGGTAATCTGGCTTATGGTCATCAGCGCCGTCTGGAAATTGCTCGTTGTATGATTACTGATCCCACGCTATTGTTACTTGATGAACCGGCTGCCGGTTTGAACCCCCAGGAAAAAATTGAATTAGCCAATTTGATCAATCAACTGCGTCATGATTATGATTTAGCAGTGTTATTAATTGAGCATGATATGGGATTGATTATGAATATTTCCGATCGTATTTTGGCGATGGAGTACGGTAAGCCATTAATTACCGGTACCCCGGAGCAAGTGCGCAATGACCCTAAAGTCATTAAGGCATATCTCGGAGAGTAATCATGGCAATGTTAAAACTGGACAATATTAATTCGGGTTATGGAGCGATCCAGGCCTTACACAATGTCAGCCTTGAGGTACAAGAGGGTGAGATTGTTACTTTAATTGGTAGTAATGGTGCAGGCAAAACCACGACCTTGATGACTATTTGCGGCAATCCGCGTGTGCGCACGGGGAGCATTAGTTTTATGGGTGAGGATATTTCCGAGTTGCAAACTCATGCCATTATGCGTAAAGGCATCGCCATATCGCCAGAGGGTCGACGCGTTTTTCCAGACTTAAATGTCTTGGAAAATCTTAAGATGGGTGCCTTTTTTCTCAAGCGTGAAGAAACCGAAGCGGGTATTGCGCACGTCTTTGACCTCTTTCCTCGCTTGGAAGAGCGTGCTAATCAGCGCTCCGGACTGATGTCTGGAGGTGAACAACAGATGTTAGCCATTGCTCGTGCGCTGATGAGTAAGCCGAAAATGCTTTTGTTAGATGAACCGACGCTCGGTCTGGCGCCGCTAATTATTGAGCAAATTTTTGAGATCATTAAAACCATCCGCGAAGAGGGGATTACGGTGTTTTTGGTGGAGCAAAACGCGAATAAAGCGCTACAAATCGCCGATCGTGGCTATGTGCTGGAAACTGGTCGTATTGTTTTGCATGATACGGGAGCTAATCTATTGCTTAATGACGAGGTGGGTAAAGCCTATCTGGGTCACTAGCCCTTTATTGATCTATCAGAACAAAGCCCACGTGTTGAAATAACATGTGGGCTTAATTATTTTGGGGGATTCTGAGGGATTTTATAGTCTCTAATGTTGAGGTTTTTGAGACTCGGCTGATGATTGTTCAGAATGCTCAATGCTCGGCTCAGCTGTCGCATCCTGTACAACGTCTGCCACATCTGCGGACTCAGTCAACTCAACCATCTCGGCCTCTTGAGTTACAACCTCGCTTTCGATTGCTTCGTCGGCATCGTCAATAACCGAGCTCGGCGTATCATAACTTAAGGCACCGCTTGTGATCGTCGATTTTTCTTTGGCCAATTGATAAGTCGCGCGCTCTTTTACTGCATTTAAGAACATCTCGATATTTTTATGCTCGGTCGATAATTTAGATTCTGATTCTAAAGCCAATAAGATATAGGCTAAATCAATATCGGCAGCACAGAATTGACTACCACAGGTCCAGCCGCTTTCAGCAAGTGCCTTGTCGATGTAGTTTAACTGGCGATTAAGCTCGGGTTCGATATGATTACTGACATAATTAAGCACTGTCTTTTTCATAATCGAACGCGCAAAGAAAGGTACTCGGGACTGTCCCAATTTATTGATAATTCGCTGTTGGTCAACTAGCGGCAGTAGTGTGCTCTCAAGGTAGTGAACCCACTGTAAGTATTGAATATAATCAGGGTGAGCCATTGGTGGTCGCATCCCGGAGCGATCATAGCTACTGAGTAAGTACTCACGTGCGGCTCCATGGGTGGCAATACTGATATCACCATCTAACAACATGGGGGCCTTGCTTAGAGGGTGGGTTTCGCTGCTAGAATCAGCGGATTCCTCGCGACGATTGAGTTGAAAGGTTAGACCAAGCTCACAAGCTAACCAGATGCTACGAAAGGATCCTGTAGAGGGCAGGTGGAAAATAGTGATCACGGTCGTTATCTCCTTTGGGTATTAATTAATATAGATTAAACCTTATTATATAAAATTAACTTAATCAAATGGTTACAAGATTATGTGAGATAAAGCTTAGCATTTATCTTGAGCAGCTTAAGTTTTATGTCAGGGATGTTTGTTTTTTATCAGTTAATTAGTTCTATGATACGTTGATGCATGGTTTCAATATCATGGCTATTTGAGGCTAGAAAACTTGCTTTACCTCTTTGGTCAAACACATAAATGCCTTCGGCATGCATCACATCATAGAGTTCGGGGTTAGCAGGGTTTTTGGGTTTTTCAATCTGATAAGCTACGCGGTAACGCTTAGCGATATCGGCGATTTCACTTGCTGTGCCGGTTAAGCCAATCGCACCTGAACCAAAGGCATCTAGGTATTTTTGCAGACGCTCCGGTGTATCACGATGTGGATCAACACTGACAAAAACAACTTGTACTTTGTCCTGCTGCTCATCGCTCAACATGCTTTTCATCAGGGCTAACTCAGCCATGCTGGTAGGACAAATATCCGGGCAATAGGTATAACCGAAATAGACCAGTACCACTTTGCCGGCTAAGTCCTTTTCAGTCAGACGTTGACTCACGGTATGTTCTAAGTTGAATTTCAAGTCCGGCAGGTGATTACGCGTCGTGTAAAAAGTGGTTTCGGCTACCGCCGTAGTCGGAGTCGCCACTACTCCCAGACAAGCTAGGGATAGGGCTAAGGCGAGGCGACTTTTTCTTAATAATTTAAACATAATGATAAATTTTTAGGCTTCCTGAGTTTCATCAACCATACCATGATGACGAAGTAAAGCGGTAGGATCAGCGGCACGACCACGGAACTTCTCAAAGAATTCTGCTGCAGGCATTGAACCGCCCACTGCCAATATCTGATTTTTAAAGTGCTCACCGGCGACAGGATTAAGCGTAGCTAATTCATCGGTAGCATGCTCTTCAAAGTAGCTGTAGGCATCCGCAGAAAGAACTTCAGCCCACTTGTAGCTGTAATAACCGGCCGAATAACCCCCCGCAAAAATATGCGAAAAATTATGTGGGAAACGATGCCAGCTCGGCGGAATAACCACGGCCACCTCTTGGCGAACCTCGTCTAATTGCTCTAAGACATCAGCAATGCTTAAGGTTTTAAGCTGTTGATGCAACAACATATCAAAGAGTGCAAATTCCAATTGACGTACAGTTTGCATACCGGTTTGGAAGTTTTTTGCAGCGACGATTTTATCAAACAGCTCACGCGGTAGTGACTCACCGCTTTGATAATGGCGACTTAGTTTTTGCATCACCGGCCATTCGTAGCAAAAGTTTTCCATAAATTGAGAGGGCAATTCAATCGCATCCCACTCCACGCTGGCAAAAGGTGAAGCAGAAGGATCATCTACTTTAGAAAGTAGTGCATGCAGGGCATGACCCATTTCATGGAACAAGGTAACCACATCATCCAGACGTAATAGACCGGCTTTGCCATCTTGCGGGGCCGCGAAGTTACACGTCAGATAGACCACCGGGGTAATCAAATTAGCGCCGTGGCGATGACGGGTACGTTCATTTGCGACCCAAGCGCCACTCTGTTTACCGCTACGAGCATGTAAATCGGTGTATAAATGACCGAGTACTTTATCGCCTTCTGTGAGAGCGTAGACCTTAGCGTCTTGATGCCAGGTTTCGGCAGTTATCGGCTCGAACTTCACATTAAAGAGCTGTTCAACCATTGCAAAGCAACCGCTCATAACCTGGTCTTCAGGCAGGTATTGCTTAACCTCTTCGTCTGAATAGGCGTATTTTTTTTCGCGCAGCAGCTCGGAGACATAAGCTAAATCCCATGGCTCTAAGGTCTCCATCGCTAATTCGTCACGGGCAAAGTCTTTGAGTGTTGCTATGTCCTTTTCAGCAAATGGTTTGGCTCGTGCAGCCAGATCGCGTAGGAAATCGATCACCTCAGCCGGACTATCGGCCATACGCTTTTCCAGTTGCATGGTCGCAAAGTCTTTGAAATCCAATAATTTGGCAACTTCTGCTCTTAGTTGCAGAATAGTTTCAATGTTCTTTGAATTATCGTATTGCGCATTACCTTGTTCGGAAGCGATAGTGGCATAGGCCCTATACATGCGTTCACGTAACGCTTGGCTTTTAGCGTATTGCATTACCGGCAGGTAAGAAGGCATTTTTAAATTAAAGGTCCAACCCTTGCCATTGGCTAATTCACTGGCAGCGGCTAAGGCATGCTCAGGGATACCGTCTACCTCAGTGGGATCGTCGGTGGTGTAGGACCATTGGTCAGTCGCATCCAAAGCGTTGAGGGCAAATTGCTGGCTGGTCATCGCCATTTGCTCACTAATCTCGGCGTAGCGTTCTTTTGCTTGGCCCTCGAGCTCCACACCACTTAGTTTGAAGTCTTTAAGGGCTTCAGTGATGATGCGTTGACGAGTTGAGTTTAGGCCGTTGAACTCGGCGCTCTCATGCAACTTTTTGTATTGATTAAAGAGATCCTTATTGAGACCGAGCCAAGTTGAAAACTCAGAGACCTGAGGCAACATGGTGTTGTAAGCCGCACGGATTGCTTCAGTGTTTTGAACATTATTTAGATGATTAACGATATTCCAAGCGCGCCATAAACGGCTGGTGCCGTATTCCATGTGCTCAACAAAATTATCCCAAGTAGGATTGTCCTGTTCAATTAATTGCTCAATCAGGGCTTTAGCGTCTTTTAGTAAAAACTCAAGCGCCGGCACAATGTGCTCTGCCTTGATTTGCTCATAAGCAACTAGTTCTTCTACAGGGTTTAATAAAGGATTGTTATTGAGTTGTTCAGTCATTATCAAGAAAGGTCCTCCAGACCATGTTGATGCATTGTGGCTTGAATGGTGTTGACCAATAACATGGTGATTGTCATTGGACCCACACCACCGGGAACCGGGGTAATCGCTGATGCAACATCGCAAGCTTCGACGAAATTTACATCACCCATTAGTTTGCCATTGTCTAAGCGATTAATGCCCACATCAATCACCACCGCGCCGGGTTTAATCATGTCACCACTGATCATGCCGGGTCGTCCGGTGGCAACCACCAGAACATCGGCGCGTTTGGTATGTGCCGCCAAATCCTTGGTTTTGGAATTACAGATAGTGACGGTGGCATCGGCTTTTTGCAAGAGCAGGGCAATGGGTTTGCCGACAATATTACTAGCACCGATAATCACAGCCTCAGCACCCCGTAACTGGACCCCTTGGTCTTCGAGCATTTTCATAATGCCATATGGGGTACAAGGAATCAGTTGTGGTTGACCGGTCATTAGGGCGCCGGCGTTCAAGCGGTGGAAACCGTCCACGTCTTTTGCAGATTGAATATTTTGAATTACTAACTGACTATCTAAATGACCGGGTAGGGGCAACTGCACTAAGATGCCGTTAACCTTAGGATCGTCATTTAATTGATGGATCTTAGCGAGCAAATCGTCTTGTGAGATATCTGCAGGCAAGGTCACCACGTCGGAATCTAAACCCATTTTGATAAAGGTATTGTGCTTGTTGCGTACATAGACTTGGGAGGCCGGATCCTCGCCAACCAGTACCACGGTCAGTGAAGGGGTGATGCCTTTTTCCTTTAAAGCTTCAATGGTCGGTACTAGGTCCTGTTTGATTTTTTCCGATAAAGCTTTGCCATCAATGATTTTAGCGTTCATACAAAAATTTGGATCCTTTGATAATTAATAATTACTTCTTTAAGACGATTTTCATGAGATCGGCAACCGTGCTGACCTCGAGTTTTTCCATGATGTTAGCGCGATGTGCTTCCACTGTTTTGATACTGATACTTAAGTCATCAGCAATTTGTTTGTTCAGACGACCGGCGACGATGCGCTCCAACACTTGCTCTTCACGACCGGTTAGGCGGGCCAGTAAAGAATCCACTTCTTGTTGGGAAATAGCTTCCTGCATTTGGTCATATGCTTGATCTAAGAAGCGAGTAATCACCGGTTTGATATCTTCAAGATTAAACGGTTTTTCGATAAAATCAACCGCGCCTTTTTTCATGGTCGATACTGCCATATTGACATCGCCATGGCCGGTAATGAAAATAATCGGTAAAGTCGCTTTGCGCTCTAGTAGCTGCTCTTGTAATTGCAATCCTGACATACCAGGCATGCGGACATCGGTAATCAGAACGCTGACGAGATTTGGATTGTACTGCTCTAAAAACTCTTCACCGCTAGCAAAAGTTTGTACTTGGTAGTTTTGAGTTTCAAGAAGAAGACGCAATGAATCTCTAACCGCATCGTCATCATCCACTACAAAAATTACACTATTACTATGGTCTCTCATGATTAATCTATTGCTCCATTTTGTGAAGATTAGTTCTCTGGTTTACGGTAACAGGGAACTCTAAAAGAAAATATTGTACCGCCGGCGGGGTTGTTTTCGGCCCATAACCTTCCCCGGTGTGCTTCAATCACTGAACGGCAGATGTTCAAGCCAATGCCCAAACCCTCTTTTTTAGTACTATAAAAGGGCTCAAATAAACGCTCGGCGTCTTTGAGTCCATGGCCACTGTCGATGACTTGAACTTGTATCTCGCGACCGACCTGGGATACATGCACATAAAGCGTATCATGAACACTCTGGCTCATGGCTTCGAGACCATTTTTGACCAAGTTAAGCAGTACTTGCTCGATTAGAATCGGGTCCGCGTAAATCTCCGGTAAGTCTTCAGGCAAATTGACTTCAATCTGTTTATTGTACTTGCGACTTTCGAAAATGGCTAAGTCCATGGTGTTGTCGACAATGGTGTCGATTTTAACGGCCTGACGTTCGGGGTCATTACGTCGGACAAAGTCACGAATGCGAGCAATAATCCGTCCGGCGCGCTCGGCTTGTGACACTGATTTATCGAGTACCTGTAATAAGCGTTCCCGATCTAAATTGTCGTTTTTAATTAAAGCGGCGATGGCAGTATTGTAATTGACAATGGCCGTGAGTGGCTGATTTAGCTCATGAGCTAATGAACTCGCCATCTCGCCGAGGGTGCTTAAGCGACCGCTTAATTGAACTTTTTCTTGCTGAGCACGGAGCTTTTTTTCGTATTCGCGACGTTGTGAAATATCTCGCGCCACCTGCAAACGAACCTTTCGGCCATCGGTCCAGTTAAGGATACGATGATGAACCTCAAACCAGCTATCAATATGAGGAATATAGAACTCGTGATTTTCCTCCTGATGGTCTTCATGATGCGAGGTATCGGCATTGTGGAGGAGGGTATGACCATGGGCCTCGGAACCCCAGAGCCGTCTATAGGTACGATTGGCAAATAGGAGCTCGGGGCCATTAGTCGTATCGGCAACCACGGAAATCGTATCGTCGAGACTTTCAAGGACAGTCATAAAGCGCTCATGGGCAGCCGTCAAGGCCTCACGAATACGCTTCGGCTCTGTAATATCGGTCATCGAGGTCATCCAACCGATTTGCTCGCCATTTGGATCTCTTAGGGGAGAAACATAGAGTCGCGCCGTGAAAATCGAGCCATCGCGACGGCGCGCTTCCATCTCCATACCGGAGCTGGGTGTTTTGCCGCTAAGAACAATATCCAAGTATTTCTCATGTTGTTCGAGCTTATCTTCGACCCAATAGGGGTAGGGAAATAGGGTGCCGAGCAGCTCGGTTTCATTCCAGCCGACCATGCGACAAAAGGCCGGGTTCACATAAACCACTCGACCCGTGAGGTCCAAGACGCGCATACCGGTAGACATGGAGTTTTCCATGGCCCGCCTGAAAGTCGTTTCTAAAAATAATTGTTCCTCAGCCTCAGAGCGAATTCGAGTGTAATGCCATAGGGTCAACAAGCTGATGACAATGGTAAATGACATTGCTACAACAAGGAAAATCAGCAGTTGATGACGTACCTCTTCGGTGCTGGAATAGAGAATGGTGTGCTTATACTGGATATTTTGTATGGCAATAAAGGCAAAAATCACTAACACATACAGTACTAGGACAAAGACAGGAATAATCCAATGCAATCTGCGTTTATTATCATCTTTTAGTGCTTGGGGCAGGATAAAAGAAAGATTGGAATTAATGGCCATAAAAATCAGTTAACACTCAAAAGGAAAGGGTTGCTATTATCAAATCAGCATTTTGAATGTACTATTTTAACAATATTAGCTATTCAAAAAGCGCAAAGTCTGAGCGACTTGTAAATAGATAACGTGACTAATGATATGGATCAGTATATTGTCTATTACTTCCTTTATATTTTGCATTATGAAAAATAATATTACTATATGAAAAATCCTTGACAAAAACACTGATTTTTTTAGAATTTAGTATACGTTGTTCAAATTTAATTAATAACAATAGGTTAATAGTGGGCGATCTAAGTGTTTTACTGATCGCATTTAGCTATGAAGTTGTTTATCCTATGAATTATCAACTAAGTCATCGGCAAAAAAGAATCGATGATTTAATTCAACCACTATAAGGAGTCTCGAATGAGCAAAGATTATTCGGCAACCAGTATTCCAGATATTGACGAAGTCGAAACCCAGGAATGGTTGGAATCTTTGGAAGCGGTGTTAGACCGTGAGGGTACAGAGAGAGCGCATTTTCTAATTGAGAAATTAAGTGATTTAGCACGTCGTTCCGGTTCCAATATCCCACATTCCCCCTATACTGCCTATGTTAATACCATTCCTCCGGGCCATGAGCCGGCCAACCCGGGTAACCTCGAATTAGAAGCGCGTATTCGTGCCTATATTCGTTGGAACTCGGTGGCCATGGTGGTCAAAGCCAATCTTCATGAAACGACAGGCGGCGGCGGTCTGGGTGGTCATATGGCTTCCTATGCATCATTGGCGACTATGATTGAAAGCGGTCAGAACCATTTCTGGCATGCTGAGTCTGAGGATCATGGCGGTGACTTAGTTTATTTCCAGGGGCATTCCTCACCCGGTATTTATGGCCGTGCTTACCTAGAGGGGCGCATTAGCGAAGAGCAATTAGATAATTTCCGTCAGGAAGTTGACGGTAAAGGCTTGCCTTCCTATCCACACCCGCATTTAATGCCTAATTTCTGGCAGTTTCCTACGGTTTCTATGGGCTTAGGCCCAATGATGGCGATTTATCAGGCGCGTTTCTTGAAGTATTTACATGCTCGCGGGATTGCGGATACTTCCGGTCGTAAGGTCTGGGTCTTCTGCGGTGATGGCGAGATGGATGAGCCGGAATCCTTAGGCGCTATCGGTTTAGCCGCTCGCGAGAAACTGGATAACTTGATTTTCGTGGTTAACTGTAATCTTCAGCGTTTAGATGGTCCGGTTCGTGGTAATGGCAAAATTATTCAGGAGCTAGAGGGTGAATTCCGTGGTTCCGGTTGGAATGTCATCAAGTTAATCTGGGGTAGCTACTGGGATCCTTTATTAGCTCGCGACAAAGACGGCATCTTACGTAAAGTCATGGAAGAAACCATTGACGGTGAATACCAAGCCTATAAAGCCAATGACGGCGCTTTTGTACGTAAGCATTTCTTTGGTAAAGACCCGCGTTTATTAGAAATGGTTAGTCGCATGAGCGATGAGCAGATTTGGCGTCTAAATCGTGGCGGTCATGATCCTAACAAGGTATACGCTGCTTTTGATGCGGCTATGAAAACCGAAGGTCAACCGACCGTGATTTTGGCTAAAACCATTAAAGGCTACGCCTTAGGTGAAACCGTGCAGGGCAAGAATCCATCGCACCAACAAAAGAAATTAGAGGAAGAGGCTTTACGTGATTTACGCGATCGCCTGAATATTCCGATCCCTGATGAGAAAATTGCCAGTATTCCTTATTTCCGTCCCTCAGAAGATTCTGCCGAGATGCGTTACTTACGTGAACGTCGTCAGGAATTAGGCGGTTTTTATCCGCGTCGTCGCGTTGATTCCGACGAGCGTTTAACCGTGCCCGGTCTGGAATACTTCAAATCAGTAACCGATCCGACTCCTGAAGGTCGCGAGTTATCAACGACTCAATCGTTTGTTCGTTTCTTGAATCAACTTTTGCGTGACAAGCAATTAGGTCATCGTGTGGTGCCTATTCTTTCTGACGAGGGTCGTACCTTCGGTATGGAGGGCTTATTCCGTCAAATCGGTATTTACGCACCGGAGGGTCAGAAATACATTCCGGTCGATAAAGACCAAGTGATGTATTATCGCGAATCAGAAAACGGTCAATTATTGCAAGAGGGTATTACTGAAGCCGGTGCCACATGTTCATGGATTGCAGCGGCAACATCGTACTCGAGCAGTAATCGTATTATGATTCCGTTTTTCGTCTATTACTCCATGTTCGGTTTCCAACGTGTCGGCGACTTGTTATGGGCGGCGGGTGATATTCAAGCTCGCGGTTTCTTGCTCGGCGGTACGGCAGGTCGCACCACACTAAATGGTGAGGGCCTACAACACGAAGATGGTCATAGCTTATTGTTATCTTCTACGATTCCAAATTGTGTGTCTTATGACCCGGCCTTTGGTCACGAGGTTGCGGTGATTATGCAGCATGGTTTAAAGCGCATGGTTCAGGATCAGGAAAACGTTTTCTACTATATAACCTTGATGAATGAAAGCTACCCAATGCCGGGCCTCAAAGAAGGCGACGAAGAGGGTATCTTAAAGGGCATGTATCGCTTTAGCGAGGGTGCGGGCGGTGAGCTCAAGGTCAACTTATTAGGTTCAGGAACCATTTTGCGTGAAAGCATTGCAGCTCAGAAATTGTTACAAGAAGACTGGGGTGTGAGCGCTGACGTTTGGAGCGTGACTAGCTTTACTGAGTTACGTCGTGAAGGTCTTGATGTGAATCGTGAAAATCTCTTGAATCCTACCGCGACTCAAAAACTGCCCTATGTGACGCAGTTATTAAGTGAGTCTGAAGGTCCGGTAATTGCCAGTACGGACTATATGAAAGCGGTTGCCGATCAGATTCGTGAATTTATTCCTGAAGGTCGTAGTTACCGTGTGCTGGGAACTGACGGTTTTGGTCGTTCCGACTTCCGTCATCAGTTGCGTAAGCACTTTGAAGTGGATCGTTATTTCATTACGTTATCAGCATTAAAAAGCTTGGCCGACGAGGGTAAAATCCCTGTTGAAAAAGTTGCTGAAGCTATTGATAAGTACGGTATCGATCCTAATAAACCTAACCCACATCACGCTTAATGGAGATGCATCACGATGAGTAACTTAATTGAAGTTAAAGTCCCCGATATTGGTGATTTCGATGAGGTTGATGTGATTGAGGTACTGGTCTCAGTAGGCGATCGTATTGAGGAGGAGCAAAGCCTTATTACGGTTGAATCTGATAAAGCCTCCATGGAAATTCCATCCAATGTCGCGGGTATTGTTAAATCACTAAAAGTCAGTATCGGCGACAAGGTTGCCGAAGGCTCGGTGTTGCTAGAAGTTGAAGTTGATGGCGTTGCCTCAGCAGAAACAGCTGCACCTACCACTGATACCGCGGTTTCAGCCCCGGCTCCCGCTGCTTCAGCGCCTGCTGCAGAAACAGCACCTGCTGCTGCTCCCGCCGGTGGTGGTGTGGTTCAGATTGTGGTGCCTGATATTGGTGACTTTGATCAGGTCGATGTGATCGAGGTGCTAGTTGCCGAAGGTGACATGATCGAGGAGGAGCAGAGTTTAATTACGGTTGAGTCTGATAAAGCCTCCATGGAAATCCCAAGCAGCCACGCCGGCAAGGTGATTGCACTCAAAATACAAAGTGGTGACAAGGTCTCCCAAGGTAGTTTAATCCTTAAGCTTCAAGTCGCTGATGCTACCGGCACCGCTAGCGCGGCTACTGCAGTGGCTTCGGCTGCGCCGTCAGTAGCGCCTGAGGTGAGTGCTGAGACAACCACAGCACCGGTTGGTGGACCCCCTGAAGCGACTTATGCTTATCCGGTACAACGTGCGGAATTGGCTGACGACAAGGAATCGCCAACGGCTTCTTATGCTTTATCGGCTCAGGAATTCCGTAATTTACCCCATGCCTCACCTTCGGTCAGAAAGTTCGCTCGTGAATTGGGTGTGGATTTGGTTTCAGTCATTGGTACTGGTTCCAGAGGTCGTATTATTCTTGATGACGTACGTCAATATGTTAAAAATGCGCTCTCGGTTGGTTTCAGTCAGCCCACGGCTAGCGCCGCGACCACTAAAGCCGTTGAGGGCGGTGGCTTACAGGTCTTGGATTGGCCGAAGATAGATTTCACTAAATTCGGTGATATTGAAACTCAGCCTTTATCTCGTATCAAAAAAATATCGGGAGCCAACCTGCATCGTAACTGGGTCATGATTCCTCATGTCACCAATAACGAAAAAGCCGATATTACGGATCTAGAAGATTTTCGTAAATTGTTAAACAAAGAGCATGAGCGAGAGGGTATTCGTTTCACGATGTTGGCCTTCTTAATTAAGGCAGTGGTTGCTTCGTTGAAGAAATTCCCCGAGTTTAATGCCTCGCTTGATGGTGATAACCTGATTCTCAAGAAGTACTACCATATCGGTTTTGCGGCAGATACGCCTCATGGTCTGGTGGTTCCAGTTATTCGTGATGCCGACCAGAAGTCGCTTATCGATATTGCGAATGAGATGAGCGAGTTAGCCAAATTGGCGCGTGACGGCAAGCTTGCGCCAAGCCAGATGCAGGGCGGTTGCTTTACGATTTCATCATTGGGTGGCATTGGCGGTACCGACTTTACGCCGATTATTAACGCACCTGAGGTGGCAATCCTAGGCGTTTCACGTTCCAGTATTGAGCCTGTTTGGAATGGCAAGGAGTTTGAGCCTCGCTTGATGCTACCGATGTCCTTGTCCTATGATCACCGCGTGATTGACGGTGCTGCTGCAGCTCGTTTCAATGCGAATTTAGCTGCTCTGATGTCCGACTTCCGTCGTGCATCACTCTAAGGGAGGCGATTAACAATGAGTGAAATTCAAGTTATCGTTCCTGATATCGGTGATTTTGATAGCGTCGATGTGATCGAGGTTTTGGTTGAGGTAGGTGAAGAGATTAAAGCGGATCAAAGCTTGATTACCGTGGAGTCTGATAAAGCCTCCATGGAAATTCCTTCATCACATGCCGGTAAAGTCATCGCTTTAGCAGTCAAAGTTGGTGATAAGGTATCGGAAGGCAGTGTTTTATTAACATTACAAAGTACTGAGGGTGCCACAGCTACCCCAACTGAGTCGCCTAAAGCTGCCGAACCCGCTAAAGCGGCGCCATCAAGTCAGGGCAGTAGCAACGCTCCGGCAGCTGCCGCTAGCGCGGTAAGTGCTAGCGTCGGTGATGGTGCCTATGATGTGGTGGTTTTAGGTGCCGGTCCGGGCGGTTATTCAGCTGCTTTTAGAGCAGCTGACCTGGGTCTTAAAGTGGCTTTAATTGAGCGTTATTCGACCTTGGGTGGCGTGTGCCTAAACGTCGGTTGTATTCCTTCTAAGGCTTTATTGCATAATGTCTCTGTACTTGAGTCAGCCAAGGGTCTTGCTGCTGCCGGCATTACTTTTGGTGAAGCGGAAGTCGATCTTGATAAATTACGTGCTGCCAAGGACCAGGTTATTTCTAAATTAACTGGCGGTCTGGGCTTTATGGCTAAAGCTCGTAAAGTTGATGTCATTGTCGGTGTCGCCAGTTTCAAAGACGATCACCATTTTGTGGTACAAAAGGCTGATGGTTCCTCACAAGAGGTTGCTTTCCATCACGCGATTATTGCTGCCGGCAGTGAGTCGGTTAAGTTGCCTTTCTTACCTGAAGATGATCGTATCGTTGACTCTACCGGTGCCTTGGAGTTGCGCCAAAAACCTGAAAAAATGCTGGTTATTGGTGGTGGTATTATCGGTCTGGAAATGGCGACTGTCTACTCAGCTCTAGGGGCTCGCATTGATGTGGTCGAAATGATGGATGGTTTATTTGCCGGTGCCGACAAAGATTTAACGCGTGTCTGGCAAAAGCGTAACCAACATCGCTTTGATAATTTGATGCTTAACACTAAGACGGTTGCTGCCGAAGCCAAAGATGACGGTATTTATGTGAGCTTTGAAGGTGATAAAGCACCGAGCGAGCCACAACGTTATGACTTGGTTCTACAGGCGGTTGGTCGTCGTCCTAATGGCGCCAAGATCGCTGCCGATAAGGCAGGCGTACAGGTTGATGAGCGGGGCTTTATTGCGGTTGATGCGCAAATGCGTACCAATATCTCACATATCTTCGCTATCGGTGATATCGTCGGTCAACCGATGTTAGCTCACAAAGCGGTACACGAAGGACATGTAGCGGCGCAAGTGATTGCTGGTCAAAAGAGTGTCTTTGATGCGCGTGTGATTCCTTCTGTGGCTTATACTCATCCGGAAATTGCTTGGGTTGGCTTAACTGAGGAACAGGCCAAGGCCGAAGGTGTTAAGGTTGAAAAGGGTTTATTCCCATGGAATGCTTCCGGACGTGCTATCGCTAATGGCACAGAAGACGGTTTTACCAAGCTGCTGTTTGATGCGGAGAGCAAGCGTATTCTTGGCGGTGCTATTGTCGGTGATCATGCCGGTGATTTAATCTCTGAGGTTTGCTTAGCAATCGAAATGGGTGCTGATATCGATGATATCGCTGCAACTATTCACCCGCATCCGACCCTCGGAGAGTCAGTGGGAATGGCTGCTGAAGCTGCTCATGGAGTTTGTACTGACTTACCGCCGGTAAAGCGTTAAAATAGTCCTGTTTAGGCTAAGCGTAAGATGCTTTAATTAAACATTAAATGCATCTTACGCTTTTTTTTTATATTTTTTTTATGGCTATTAAATTGATGAGTACCATCCCCACATCCAACAGCAGCCTGAGTGACTGGCTGAGTTATTTAGAACAGCTGCATAGCCAAAAGATTGATTTAGGCTTGGAGCGGATTAAGCAGGTCGCTGCAAGACTAGCCATTGATTGGGATGGCATTAAGATTGTGGTCGGTGGTACCAATGGCAAGGGCTCAACTTGTGCCATGCTAGAGTCGATTTATCTGGCGGCAGGTTATCAAGTCGGTCTCTATACTTCGCCACACTTGATCCGCTTTAACGAACGTATTCGCTTAAACGGCACCAATGCTGCCGATGAGCAGATTGTCAAGCAATTTGCTCGCATCGAAGAGGCTAGGGCAGAGATTAGTCTTAGTTTCTTTGAGTACACGACCTTGGCAGCTATTATGCTTTTCAAAGAGGCAGACACTCAAGTAGCTATCTTTGAAGTAGGCTTAGGTGGACGTCTTGATGCGGTAAATATCATCGATGCCGATTGTGCGATTATTACTTCAATTGCGATTGATCATGTCAGTTTCCTAGGTGATACTCGCGAGCAGATTGCTTGGGAAAAGGCCCATATCTACAGAACGGACAAGCCGGCAATTTGTGCGGATCCAGAACCACCGCAAAGTTTAATTGATTATGCCGCCGACATCGGCGCCGATCTCCAATTATTTGGACGTGATTTTAATTTTGCCGGTGATCAGTTGCAGTGGACTTTTATCGGCAAAAACCAACGTCGTAATGCGCTGGCTTATCCGTCGCTCAGAGGTGCTAATCAGCTGATTAATGCCGCCGCCGCACTTGCGGCAATTGAAGCGTTAAAAATGACTGTACCGGTGCCTAATCAATCGATTCGTGAGGGACTACTGCAAGTGGAGCTACCGGGACGTTTCCAGATCTTGCCAGGTCAACCGACCATCGTCTTAGATGTGGCGCATAATCCGCATGCCGCTGCTGTGTTACAGCATAATCTACAGGTGATGTCATACTTTCCCTATACCACAGCAGTTTTTGCTATGTTAAATGACAAAGACTCGGATGAAGTCATCAAAAGCTTGGCTAAATCGATTGATTACTGGTACTGTGCAAGCTTATCGGGTCCACGTGGCGTCTCAGGACAGGAATTAGCTGATAAAATAAACAGTTTGGTACCCAAAGACAAAGACGGCTTACCCGAGGTCAAGGTCTTCGAAAGCCCTAGAGAAGCCTATGAAGCCGCCAAAGCACGTAGTCAAGTCGAAGACAGAATTGTGGTCTTTGGATCATTTTTCACAGTAGCAGATGTTTTAGAGCATCTCCAATCATCGAATTAATCTGAGGATTATTAGTAATATGGCATTATTCGGTTCAGGTAAAAATTCACGTCAAGGTGCTCAATACGAGCAAAGACGTACTACCTCTCGTCAGCAACAACGCTATCAAAATGAGCGTGAACTTAGAGAGCAGCGTGTAAAATCACGTAATCGTTTAATTGGTTCGGTGATTTTAGTATTGGCAGCGATTATTATTCTGCCCATGATCTTGAAAACCGGCGATGACACTACCCCGGGCGATAGCAGCGCACCCTTGATTGCACCGGGTTCGAGTATCGGTCAAAGCGGTTTAGTGGTTGAGAGTTCTCCCGGCGTACAGACTCCGGCAGATCCTGAGCTAGGTACTGAAAGTACGGAAATAGGTGAAAGCTCTATGGCAATTGCCGAGGGTGCGACGTCTGTCAGTGACGAGGCAGAGATGCCTTTAGCCGTTGCAGAAAGCATCCCAGAAGAGGGAGCTGAGTCTGCTCAGGCTGATGCACCCGGGGTTTCCGTTGCCGAGTCCACCGCTAGCCAAAGTGCTGCGAGTGAAGCTGCAGCAAGAGAGCGCGCAGAACAAGAAGCAGCGGCTCGTGAGCGTGCTAGACAACAACAGGCACAAGCTGAGCAACAAAAGCAGCAACAGCAAAGACAACAAGAACAAGCTAAACCGGCAGCGCAGAAGCCAACAAATCAGATAGCCGATAACAAACGTACCGATGATGGTAGCAAGGCCTTAGCGATTTTAGAGGGCAGAACGCCGCCCGCTACTAGCCGCGCTCAAGCACCGGCGGCTAGTGGTTCAGGTGAATTCAGTTTACAGGTGGCATCTTATAGCTCAGCTAATGACGCCCGTGCACAGCGTGAGCGTCTGAGAAGTTCGGGTGTGTCTAATGCTTATGTCCAAAGTGCCACGGTCAATGGCAAACAAGTTTTTCGTCTACGAGTCGGTCCATTTTCAACAAAAGAAGCAGCTCAGGCAGCACAGACACGTCTCCGGGCACTCAACTTCAGCGATAGTTTTGTTACCGGCAGTTAGTCACTAGAAGGTTATCTACTTGAATTATGGCAACCTTTGATTATGTCATTTTAGGCATACTCCTCGCCTCAGGTCTTTTAGGTCTGCTGCGAGGCTTTCTCAAGGAAATCTTTTCTCTGTTGGCGTATGTCTTAAGTTTTTTAGCGGCAGTTTGGTGGGGCCCGCGTTTGATTCCTATGCTGGCGCGTTATATTGATCAGGCCGTTCTGACGGTTGGTTTGGCTTATTTCTTGGTTTTTCTAGCCAGTTTGTTGTTATTGGGATTGCTAAATAAAACCTTAGGCGCTTTATTAGATGTGAGTGGTCTGGGTTCTGCCGACCGTGGTCTAGGTTTTTTATTTGGTCTGTTTCGCGGTGTGATTATTGTTTTAGTCCTTGTCTTGATTGCCGGTTGGAGTGCTTTGCCCCAAGAAGCTTGGTGGGTTGAGTCAAGTTTTGCTCATATGGCAGTAGATGCTATTCGAGAAATTAAAACTTGGTTACCAGAGGGTATTGCAGTTTATTTACCTTATTAGTTTGGTTTAAAATTTAATATATTCAGTTTTTTAGGCGTATTTTTCATGTGTGGTGTTATTGGTATTCACGGTTGCTCACCAGTCAATCAATTACTTTATGATGGTTTATTGCTTTTGCAACATCGCGGTCAAGATGCCGCAGGGATAGCAACTTATCAAAATAATCAGTTCCACCTTTTTAAAGCGCAGGGCCTAGTGCGAGATGTTTTCCGTACTCGCAATATGCGTTCATTGCCTGGCAATAGCGGTTTAGGGCAGGTCAGATATCCTTTTGGCGGTTCTGCTAGTGATACTGAGGAGGCTCAACCTTTTTATGTTAATGCTCCCTATGGTATTTGCTTTACTCACAATGGTAATTTAACCAACTCTCAAGAACTACGTGAGTCTTTGTTCAAACATGATCGACGTCATATTAATACCAGCTCAAATAGCGAGGTGCTATTAAACGTCTTTGCTCACGAGTTGTATGAGGCCAGTAAAAGCAGCAGTTTACAAGTTGATGAGATTTTTAATGCAATCACTGCGGTGCATAACCGTGTCAAAGGTGCTTATGCGGTAGTGGCCCAAATCGCCGGTTACGGCATGTTGGCTTTCAGAGATCCTAATGGCATTCGTCCACTTTGTTTAGGCACTCAGGAAACCTCTCAGGGCGTTGAGTGGATGGTAGCCTCTGAATCTGTGGCGATTGAGGGTATCGGTTTCCAGTTCGTACGCGATATTGCGCCGGGTGAGGCAGTTTTTATTGATGCAGAGGGTAATCTACACTCTCGTCTTTGTGCCGATAATGCCATTCTAAGTCCTTGCATTTTCGAATACGTGTATTTTGCGCGTCCCGACTCGACCATTGATGGTGTCAACGTTTATAACTGTCGCTTGCGTATGGGCGAATTGTTAGCCCAGAAGCTGGCGCGTGAATTACGTCTGTCCGAGATTGATGTGGTTATGCCGATTCCTGATTCCTCACGACCAGCCGGTATGGAGCTGGCTTCAACTTTAGATCTACCTTATCGTGAGGGTTATATCAAAAATCGTTATGTGGGTAGAACCTTTATTATGCCTGGGCAAGCAGTCCGTAAAAAGTCAGTACGTCAAAAACTCAATCCAATGCGTATCGAGTTTAAGGATAAGAATATTCTCTTGGTAGATGACTCGATCGTACGCGGTACGACCAGTCGTGAGATTGTTACGATGGCCCGTAATGCCGGTGCTAATAAAGTGTTTTTTGCATCTGCAGCGCCGGCGGTCCGTTATCCTAACTTCTACGGTATTGATATGCCCGATCAAAATGATCTAATCGCTTATGGCAAAAATACCCAACAAATTGCTGAGGAAATTGGCGCTGATGCGTTGGTTTACCAGGATCTGGATGATTTGAAGTTGGCCGTATCTGAACTTAACCCGGAGATTGCTCGTTTCGATGCATCTTGTTTTGATGGTGATTATGTCACCGGTGATGTGGTTCTACCGGCTTAGTTTTGACGCTAGTCAGTTGCTTTAGAGTAGGGGTGGCGATTTGATTCCTCACCCTACTCGATGATTGGAATAATTGGTTTTGACAATTAGTTAATGAAGAAAAATAAAATTACGCTGTGACCATGGCTAGTCTTATTTAATGTTTTAACAGCGATAGTTGGATTATTTTGTTCTTTTAGGAACTGCACTTATTTCAAGAACCTTCTCAAGATGGTGTTCTACGGACGCTTACTGTGCTATTTGTCTTGATGATTTTGATTATGTCTGTACTTTGCTTAATCTATTATAGAGCAGAGCATATCAAAGCGCTTTAATAACAAAATAATGCCTCTAGCACCGCCAACAATAGGGACTATTAACTAACTTCAAATCACCAGTTCTTTCGAGTATTAAACTGTCGTGAGCAACGCTTAAAGAAATCGATAATTAAGCGACTCGAATCCGGGCCCTCTACCGAGTTATACGGTAGGGAGGTATCACCACCACCCCAAGCGTGCTCTAGGCTACAGGCTTTAATCACTTCCACCATACTTTGGCGACGATCACGAAATACGGCATGACGATATTCGCGCACGGTGTCTTCCTCATGCCTTTGAACTGTGGGTTCACTATCCATAGGCAGATTATTAAGATATAAAAACTGTCTGGATAATTCAGTGGCATTGCTTTTATCAACGGTCAGATCATTAACGCCTTGAATAATCATGGCCGGCATCTTAAAGCGTTCGGGCGTAAAGCCACTGAGATAACGCACCAGACAGGCATCACTTTCAAGCTCTTTATCAGCCATAATCTGCAGACCGCTAGTGATGTTGTGTGCTTTATTAAGGACTGGGCCGGAGTGCAGAGCGACAGCACAAAACTCATCCGAATGATTGACCGCCAGCATGGATGCCATGCCGGCACCGGCAGAAAGACCCACTAAAAAGACCTTTTCCTTGTCCAGCTGGTAGTCATCAATCACCGTATGAATCATCTGCCGAAGTGTTCGCATCTCTGCCATGCCACTAAACTCACCACGGTCAAACCAACGCCAACAACGAATGATATTGTTACGTATACTTTGCTGAGGATATAGGGCAACAAAACCATGCGACTGAGCCAGTTTATTCATCTGCGTGCCCTGAGCAAAACTAGGGGCAGTTTGTTTACAGCCATGTAGCATCACAACCAAGGGCATGCCTTCGGTGCTTGGTTGTTTTATGGTGGGTTCAGGTTTAAAGACAAAATAATTGAGATTATTGACCAGTACTCCGGAATCTTCCGGTTCAGGCACAAATGCATGCTTTTGCCAGTCACCGCGATCTTGCGGATCTGGTCGTTTCTCAACAATGTCACTGATGCGAGCGTGGGTTGGGAAGAAAAGCCGCGCACTGTCTAATAAGATATTTGAAAACTTGAAAAAATTATCCATAAGAGACTGACTCTATGATTTTCTGAATAGGCTGACTAACAAGACAATCGCCAGTGCAGCAAATAAAATTAAAGCCCACACTGAATACTCAACCCCGAAGAGCTTAACCGCGGCATCCATACAGGTGGCATAAATCCCAAATAACCAGGGTAGAGCAGCGTCAAGACTGGTTTGACGTGACATAAAGATATCAGCAAAGGTCATATCACAAGAAAAGCTAACGCTCGCCACGGTGGTTTGATACCAAGCTGCAACGACGCCACCGATAGCTAGGAGGGCAGCGATCAAGGCCAGGATTTTCTGATAAATCAGTGAGCTTGATAAGTTGACTAATAAACAGACCAGTGCAATGACAATAAAAATCAATCGTTGAAATACGCACCAAGCACAAGGCAACATGCCTAGGACATGTTGGCTGAAGAGGGCAAAAGCCACAGAAGCCAGACAGATGAAAGCAATAAGATTAAGCAATTGACGCTGAGATATTTTCATAAACTAAGCTCTTGTGAAAAATGGGAGTGTCATCATCAGTTGGAAAATGCCATTCCACATAATCTGAATACCGATACAAATCAATAAAAAGGCAATTAAACGCATCACCACGGCCATGCCAGTACGACCCATTTTCGTCATAATGGTCACAGCAAAACGATTGGCCATGTAAAGTAAAAAGCCGATGGTGAAACAAGCCAATGTAATACCTAACACCGAAAATATCTGCTCGCTACTGCCACTGCTGCCTTTTAGTGAAGCGCCTACTGTAATCGCTGCCGCAATTGACCCAGGACCAGCGGTCAATGGAAAGGTCAAGGGGTAAAAGGAATTTGCTTTTGCCTTGTCTAGATTAAAGTCGTCTGCCAATTTCTCATGATGTCCGCTATCCGGATCCTCGGCATTGAGTAATTTCCAACCGGCATGTACCACAATCAAGCCACCTGCTACCTGCACAATGGGAATGGAAATTCCGAACATTTTCAAAAACAGATTACCGAAGAGGGTAGAGATAAAGAGAATAAAGAAGCTATAGACGCCAACTTTACGGGCGATTAATCGACGGACTTCTTTAGAGGCTCCAGTCGTCATGCTCCAGAAAACCGGCGTGACGTAGAGTGGATTCAAGATTGGTAATAACGTACCGAGCACCAGTAGAAAACTACCCAGGGTAATGGTGATATACAGCATTAATTGTTTGCTTGATTAGTGGTGGAAGGGAGCAGTTCATTTAACGCATCAATAATAGCACGTTCGAAGTCTAATTGTGACTGCAAGCTCTCAAGCACAGTACCCTCAATAATAAAAATATCCTCGACACGCTCACCCAAGGTAAGTAAGCGCGCCATCCGTAAATTAATTTTAAATTGGCTGAAGATATGAGCCAGACTGTACAAAATGCCCGGTGTGTCCGTTGTGTTAACTTGAAGTCGCCAATAACGACCGCTTTCTTCACGATCTAATTGCACCCGTGGACGCACGGGAAAACTTCTGGAGCGACGCTGACCCGGTGAGGTTGTTGGTAAATGCGCATTATCGATGTCCGGAGCTTTGAGGGGCTGCGCTAAATCCAGTTTAGTTGCCAAATTGATTTCAATGGTTTTGGCAAAGCTACTCGCATCACCGCTAAAGCGTGAACTTTCGACCAGAAAACTATCGAGCGCATAGCCATTAGAGCTGGTATGAATCTGAGCCTCGTAAATATTAATTTGTTGCTCATGAAAATAAGAGGCGATACGTTCAAATAAGGCATCCTGATCTTTGATAAAGACCAGAATCTGCATAGAGTCAGCTCTATCAGTGGGACGTGCACGGACGATCGCCTTATCGGTATCGGTGTATTCGAAAAGATTGAGCGTGTGCCAAGCAATGTCTTCGGGTTCATGTCGTAAGAAATAGGCGTTGTCCATTTTGGACCAGAACAAATCGCGCTGTTCTTCAGTCATGCCTTTGGCTTCAATCAATGCTTTAGCCGCTTTTTTACGCTGCTCCAAGATTTTGTTGCGATTAAAGTTATTGTCACCTAAAGCGCTGGAGCAGAGATAGTATAAATTTTCAATTAACTTGGCTTTCCAACTATTCCAGACTTTGGGACTGGTGCCGCGGATATCGGCGACGGTTAAAAGGTACAAGGCAGCCAAACGACTTTGGGTGCCAACTCTTGCGGCAAAGGCACGAATTACTTTTTCGTCAGAGAGGTCCCTTTTTTGGGCGACATTGGACATTAATAAATGCTCTGCCACTAAAAACTGTAAAAGCTCAACGTCTTCTTGTTCAAGATTATGGAGTTTGGCAAAAGCCACGACTTCTTGTGCGCCAAGTTCAGAGTGGTCGCCCCCACGTCCCTTGGCAATATCATGGAATAATGCCGCAATATAGAGCAGCCAGCGTTCATCAAAGTTTTCCATCAATTGGTGGGCTAGGGGATTTTCTTCAGAAAACTCCGGCATGCTAAAGCGTCGGATATTGCGAATCACCATAAGCGAATGCTGATCGACGGTATACACATGGTATAAATCGTGCTGCATTTGACCGACGATTTTTTCGAAAGCAGGAAGATAGGCCGGCAGCACATTTAAGAAATTCATCATGCGAAAACTTTGCACGATACGTATTGGCTGCTGCAATATTTGAATAAACAGCCAATGATTCACTGGATTGTTTCTAAATTGATCATCAATGCGATCAACGGAATCCCAAATTAGTCGTTGCGTTCTGACTGAAATCGTCTGAGCTTGAGGATTTTGCTGAAATACTAAAAAGGTTTTTAACAGCAGTTGCGGTTTTCGTAAAAAGGCATCATCGCGAATTACGTCTAATTCCTCGCCGATGATTCTGAAGTCGCCCTCAAGTAACTCTTCTTGTTGTTGCTGATTCTCAAAGAAGTAACTTTCGAAAATTTGCATCATAAAACCGCTGATCACATACACCGTACGGGCATCCTGATAGTACATTTGCATCAACAGTTCACTGGCCCGTTTGCTTTCTTCAGGTTGAATACCTAATTCACGTGCCAAGGCGATTTGAGCATCAAACAGTAGACGGTCATCATTTTTACGACTCAGAAGATGCAATTCAATACGCAAGCGCTGATAATTTGTTTCAGCGACCTTCATCTGCAATGCTTCATTTTCAGTCATAAAACCGGCACTGACTAAACGATGCCATGAGGGTTTGATACCGGCAGCGCGAGCGATCCAGTTAATGAGTTGAATATCACGTATGCCGCCGGGGGATTCTTTGCAGTTCGGCTCTAAGGCATAGGGTGTATAGGCATAGCGCGCGTGCCTTTGCTTGTATTCTAGGGCTTTTGCACGATAAAAAGAAGCGGGGTTTAATTGAAGCTTGAATCGATTTTCCAATTCCAAAAAATTACTGCGATCACCTAAAATCAAGCGTGATTCCAACAAACCGGTTTCAATCGTGATGTCTTTGCTCGCTTCCTCAAGGCATTCATCCACTGTGCGCACACTATGACCAACCTCTAGACCCAAATCCCACAAAGCGGCGATAAAGACCTCTAATAATTCTTGTTCTGCAGGGGTTGGCGGTGCTTTGAGTAAGATAAGTAAATCAATGTCAGAACAAGGATAAAGTTCACCGCGCCCATAACCACCGACCGCACACAAACTAGCTTGTGGCGGTAGTGGATAATGTTGTTCCACCTCCTTGAGGATACGATCAACAATTTTGCGTAAATGACTCAGCAACAAATCAGGTCGACTGCGATCCTGTTTATAGAGTTCAATTGCCTGCGTATATTGATGACTTATTTCCTGCTTAAAACGGAGACTTTGCGCGGTGATATTCATATCGCCTTACTCAGCCGGTGCTGCCGGCATGCCGGGCGAAGTTGATAACACCTCATAACCGTCTTCAGTGACGATTAACTGATGTTCCCACTGAGCGGATAGGCTGCGGTCCTTAGTAACCACGGTCCAGCCGTCACCCAGTACGGAGGTCTGAAATTTGCCGGCGTTAATCATAGGCTCAATAGTAAAAACCATACCCTTAACCAATTTCTGACCGGTGCCGGGTTTGCCGTAGTGCAATATTTGTGGGTCTTCGTGCATGACTTCACCAATCCCATGGCCACAGTAGTCCCGGACCACTGAAAACCCTGCGGCTTCAGCATGAGACTGGATGGCGTGACCAATATCACCGAGGGTGGCGCCGGGCTTCACCGCACGGATACCTTTCCACATACACTCAAACGTTGTTTCAACCAAACGACGGGCTAGGATAGAGGGTTTACCAATCATAAACATACGACTGGTATCACCAAACCAACCGTCTTGCTCAATTGTAATGTCAAGGTTGATAATATCGCCGTCTTTGAGCTTTTTATCGCTCGGAATGCCATGACAAACCACGTGGTTGATAGAAGTACAAATAGCAGCTGGGAAGGGCGGGTTGCCATAACCGACTGTCGCTGAACGAATACCTAATTCCTTGATGCGTTCAAGTGTGAGACGTTCAATTTCTGCTGTCGTAATACCTGCTTTTATATGAGGTGTCAGGTAATCTAAAATGCCGGCAGCTGTCTGCGCAGCACGACGAACTTTAGCAATATCGTCAGTGTTTTTTAAAGTTGCCATTAAATCGTTTCCATTATGTTTAACAATCGTATATAATTATACACTTTATTTTCTGCGATAAAATCTGAGTAGAAAACTAGATAATGCACTAGAAACTAGATTTAGTAAGTGCTATCTAAGTGATAGTGGGATTTTTAATAGTGTGAGTTTTTTGAGAGTATTTTAATAAGTGCTACAGAAAACAAGTGTCACAGAAATAATCGCTGCAGAAAGTATATCTTTATATTTAAATTGTTTTATTAATTAAATCGCGTGTGTACCACCCAGGGGTGTTGGTATAGGCTTTGCTTAAACTAATCCTGCGTGCACACAAGACCAAACCCTTTGGAGAATATCTTATGTCGTTAATGCGTCAAATGCTAGAAGCCGGTGTACACTTCGGCCACCAAACTCGTTACTGGAACCCGAAAATGGCTCCGTATATTTTCGGTCAACGTAACAAAATTCACGTTATCAACCTTGAAAAAACCGTACAAAAGTACATCGAAGCGATGGACTTCTTACGTGCATCAGCTGCTCGTGGTGAAGAAATCCTTTTCGTAGGTACTAAACGCGCTGCTCGCGACATCATCGCTGACGAAGCTCAACGCGCCGGTTCACCTTATGTTAACAACCGCTGGTTGGGTGGCATGATGACTAACTTCAAAACAGTTAAGACATCAATCAAGCGTTTAAAAGACATGGAAGCAGCTGAGGCTGACGGTAGTACTGAGCTAATGAGCAAAAAAGAAGCGCTTATGTTCACCCGTGAGCTAGATAAATTAGAAAAATCAATCGGCGGTATCAAAGACATGGCTAAATTGCCTAGCGTGATCTTTGTCATCGACGTTGGTTACCATAAAATTGCTATTCAAGAAGCTCGTACCCTAGGTATCAAGATTGTTGCGGTTGTGGATACTAACCACTCACCTGACGAAGTTGATTACATTATCCCGGGCAACGATGACTCTGCTAAAGCGATCGCTCTTTACGCACGTGGTGTTGCTGATGCAATCATCGCCGGTCGTGAAGCACGTGATGGTGCTTTAGTTGAAATGCTTCAAGAAGAGCAGCAAGCTGAAGAGGCTGCTGAAGAAGTCGTAGAGGCTGAAGAAGCTGAAGAGACTACTGAAGAGTAATTTACTCAGAGTTTTTAGTGCCTTAATATTGTCATTATATTAAGGTAAATTGACAGGAACAGTTGGGCTGTTCTGATTAGAGACAATGAATAGCCCCGTCATAATTCACGGGGCTTTTTTTTATTTTTGGAGAATTACATGGCTGCAATTACCGCTGCAATGGTTAAAGAACTACGTGAAAAAACTGACGCCCCAATGATGGAGTGTAAAAAAGCTTTAACTGAAGCTGATGGCGATATGGCTCGTGCAGAAGAAATTTTGCGTGTTAAATTAGGTAATAAAGCCAGCAAAGCTGCCAGTCGCGTGACCGCCGAAGGCCTAGTTGGTATTTACCTTGCTGACGACGCTAAAACTGCTGCTTTAGTTGAGGTTAACTGTGAAACTGACTTCGTTTCTAAAAATGACGATTTCATCACTTTCGTTAACGATATCGCTAAATTAATCGCTGAATCTAATCCTGCTGATGTAGCCGCTTTAAACGAAACAGCTTTCCGTGACGGTACGGTTGAGTCTGTGCGTGCTGCGCTGGTTGGTAAAATCGGTGAAAATATCTCAGTACGTCGTTTCCAACGCTTCGAAACAGCCGATCAATTAGCTCAATACAACCACGGTGGTCGTATCGGTGTGTTGGTTGATTACACCGGCTCTGAAGAAATCGGTAAGGACTTGGCAATGCACGTTGCCGCTACTCGCCCACAAGCGTTGGACGAAGACGGTGTGCCTGCTGAACTAATCGAAACTGAGCGTTCAGTTGCTAAGCAAAAAGCTGAAGAAGAGGGTAAACCAGCTGATATTATCGAGCGAATTGTCGAGGGTACTGTTGCTAAATACCTAAAAGAAGTTGCTTTAGTTTCTCAGCCTTTCGTCAAAGACGACAAGCAATCTGTTGCGCAAATGCTTAAAGCTAACAACGCTTCTGTCAAAGCGTTTGCTATGTTTGTTGTTGGTGAAGGTATTGAGAAAAAAGAAGAAGACTTTGCCGCTGAAGTTGCTGCTGCTCAATCTTCTCTTTAATTGACAGCGAGGTTATTAGAGTATCTGCATGACACGGACTCTAATAACAGCAGAAACCGAGATCCACAAGATCTCGGTTTTTTTATGCATGTCCCTATTAGCTCATTAAACTTTGATAAAATAGGGCGAATCTTTTTATATGGTGCGCAAATGAGTAGTGAAATTGCTTATAAACGAGTTTTATTAAAACTCTCCGGCGAAGCTCTTATGGGTGAAGATGCCTTTGGTATTAACCGACAGACGATTAGCCGCATGACCCAAGATGTAGCAGAACTCGCCAAAATGGGTGTGGAGCTGGCGATTGTTATTGGTGGCGGAAATATTTTCCGCGGCGTAGCGCCCGGCGCACAAGGCATGGATAGAGCCACCGCCGACTACATGGGCATGTTAGCCACGGTGATGAATGCCTTGGCCCTTCAGGATGCTCTCAAGAGCCACGACGTCGTGGCTCGTGTCCAATCAGCAATCAATATTGATCAGGTGGTTGAACCTTATATCCGCCCTAAAGCCCTAAGATACTTAGAAGAACACAAGGTCGTGATCTTTGCTGGTGGTACCGGTAACCCGTTCTTTACTACCGATACGGCGGCAGCATTGCGTGGGGCGGAGATTGGCGCCGAGATCGTACTTAAAGCAACTAAGGTTGACGGTATCTATTCAGCTGATCCTAACAAGGATCCGAAAGCAACCCGTTATAGTAGTATTAGCTTCGATGAGGCGATTTCTAAGCGCCTTGAGGTGATGGATGCCACGGCTTTTGCGCTTTGTCGTGATCAAAAATTACCGATCAATGTATTTTCTATTAATAAACCCGGTGCACTGGAGCGTGTGATCCGAGGCGAAGATGAAGGTACTTTAGTCCACGTCTAATTTTAATAATTGATAATTAAAGAGATAAAATAAAATGAGTACAAGTGAGCTTATTAAGTCGGCAGAAACCCGTATGGGCAAGTCGATCGAGAGTTTATCAGGCAATCTGTCCAAAATCCGTACCGGCCGTGCACATGCCGGTTTATTGGATCATGTGCAAGTTGATTATTATGGTTCTTTGGTGCCGGTGACCCAAGTGGCTAACGTCAGCGTGATTGATGCTCGTGCCCTTAGTGTGCAGCCTTGGGAAAAAAATATGATCTCGGTGGTTGAAAAAGCCATTCGTGAATCGGATTTGGGTTTAAACCCGGTGCCGGTTGGCGATTTAATTCGTGTGCCTATGCCGGCCTTAACCGAAGAGCGTCGTCGTGAATTAACTCGTGTCGTACGCGCTGAAGGTGAAGACGCCAAGGTTGCGATTCGTAATTTACGCCGCGAAGCCAATGACACACTTAAAAATCTAGTCAAAGACAAGGAAATTTCTGAGGACGACGAGCGTCGTTTGCAGGAAGTGGTACAAAAGTTGACTGATAAATTTGTTAATGAAATTGATGAATTAATCACTCGCAAAGAGGAAGAGGTGATGACTGTCTAAGGCAGTTGTCATTTCAGCTTTTTAGTGTCCAAACTTAGTTCTACACAGGCTGTGCCCGGAGTGACAGCCATCCCGCAACATTTAGCGGTGGTGATGGACGGCAATGGCCGTTGGGCCACCGAGCGACATTTACCGCGCACTGCCGGACACCTTCGAGGCATCAATGCGGTGCGTCGAGTGGTGCGTTATTGCGGTGAAAAGGGCATCAAGTATCTGACTTTATTTAGTTTTAGTTCAGAGAATTGGCGTCGCCCCAAAGAAGAGGTGGATTTATTAATGCGCCTCTTTCTGCGTTCTTTACAAAAAGAAGTTAAAGCTCTGGATAAAAACAATATTCGTCTTAGAGTGATCGGAGATATCTCCGCCTTCAGTCCTCAAATTCAAGAATTAATCGCTAAAGCCGAGGAACAGACTAAAGACAATGACTTACTGCATTTGACGATTGCTGCTAATTACGGCGGTCGATGGGATATCTTGAGCGCTTTTCAACGCTATATGCAAGAGCATGGTTCGCATCCTGAGCAAGTTGTCGATGAGCTTGAATTTGATAAGTACCTAAGTATGTCCTGGGCGCCCGAACCGGATCTTTTTATGCGCACAGGTGGTGAACAGAGGATTTCCAATTTTTTGATTTGGCAATTGGCTTATACCGAACTGTATTTTACTCCTACCTATTGGCCTGATATTAAGTCCGAACATTTGGATGAGGCCTTGGCTTGGTACGCCGGTCGTGAGCGTCGTTTTGGTCAGACCAGCGCTCAATTGTTAAAATAATTTAATTCCCTAATCGAGAGTTTTATGTTGCGTGAACGCCTGATTACGGCAGCCGTATTATTGTTAATTCTGGCCCTGCTGTTGTCACTTAAACAAAGTGTTTATTTTGCTGTTTTTTGTGTTATCGCATCCGGTTTAACTCTGGCAGAATGGTGGCGCATTAGTTTACCGGAGCACCTCAAGGCTCCGGCCTATGGTGTTGCCGCTGTATTGACGATTATTATTGTTTATTTCAGCTTTAATCTAGTCACACGCGGTGATGATGGTGCAGTCGCTGCGCAATTTACCGATAATGGCATGATTCAACTGACCTTGATATTGACTGCGATTAGTAGTGTTGTTTGGTTATTTATTATTCCATTTATCTTAAAAAATGCACAAACAGAGCACAAAGACTACTATCTATTTCATAGTTTATTCGGTCTGATAGCTGTTTCTTCAACGGCCTTATCATTAGTCGTTTTTGTACAGTACTTAGGTGCCTGGTTTGTATTTTCTTATTTTATTCTAATTTGGTGTGCCGATAGTTTTGCTTATTTTGGTGGTCGTCACTTTGGCGGCGCTAAGTTAGCTCCTGCTATCAGTCCCGGCAAAACTCGCTCAGGCGCGATTTGTGGCATTGTGGCAGCAACTATTTGGTTAGTGATAAGTGCCTATTTGAGTCCAAACTCTTTTGGGGGGATTTTATTAGCTGAAAGCAATCTCTTGGTTGTGTTGCTGAGTGCTGTGGTTTTGACGGTGTATTCTATTATGGGTGACTTATATGAATCACTCATGAAGCGACGGGCAGGTCTCAAGGATTCAAGCAAGATTTTACCCGGTCACGGTGGTGTTTGGGATCGACTAGATTCGGCATTAGTCGTCACACCAATGACTTTTTTATTGATTTATATTTTTCTAGCATAAGAAGACTTAGGGGTTATCAAGATGGCAAGAGCTCAACGTATTTGCTTATTTGGCGCCACCGGTTCCATCGGTGAAAGTACATTGGATGTGGTTGCAAGTCACCCTGAAGCTTTTGAAGTGTATGCCATGAGTGCTTTTAATCAAGTTAAAAAGTTAATTGAATTAAGTTTAAAGCATAAACCCAAGGTTTTGATTTTGCCGACTGACGAGGCTAAGCAAAAGTTTGTCTCACAATGGCCTAGCGAGATAAAATTACCGGAAATTCGTATCGGTTCTGAGGCCTTGGTACAGACAGCAGTCGATAGCGAAGTCGATACCGTTGTTTGCGCAATTGTCGGCACCGCAGGTCTTGCATCGGCCTATGCTGCAGCACAGGCAGGCAAGCGCATCCTCTTAGCCAATAAAGAGGCCTTAGTGGCCTCCGGTCAGCTTTTTATGCAAGCAGTAAAGCAAAGTGGTGCTGAATTACTGCCTATTGATAGCGAGCACAATGCGATTTTCCAATGTTTGCCTAATCCGATTAAGCGCGCTGAAATCAAACAAATTATTTTGACTGCGTCAGGAGGCCCTTTCAGAGATACCGATATTTCTTTGTTAGACGCTGTCACCCCGGAACAAGCCTGCAAGCATCCCAATTGGTCTATGGGTAGAAAAATCTCTGTGGATTCGGCTACTATGCTCAATAAAGGTCTTGAAGTGATTGAGGCAAAGTGGCTATTTGATATGCCATTAGAACAAATTAAGGTGGTTGTGCATCCTGAGAGTGTTGTTCACTCGATGGTACATTATCATGACGGCTCGATGATTGCCCAATTAGGTCACTCAGATATGCGCATCCCGATTTCTTATGCCTTGGCTTATCCGCAGCGGGTGACAAATCAGGCGCCGGAGTTTGATCTAAGCCAATTGTCCCAACTCAATTTTCGATTGCCGGATTTGGCGCGTTATCCCTGCTTAGCACTGGCTTATCAGGCGATGGCTGCAGGGCAAGAGAGTACTATTGTACTTAATGGCAGTAATGAAGTCGCCGTCGAGGCATTTTTAACTAATCAGATCAAGTTTACTGATATTCCGCGTCTAATTAACAGTATGTTGGAACAAAACTGGTCGCAAACAGTCGATTCAATTGAGGCAGTGCATGCCTTTGACCATGAAGTCAGGGTTAAGTCTGCCGAGCAATTACATCAATACACCTAAAACCATTTCATGGCTTGACCCATTCATAGGACCAAGTCAATATATTTTTTCATGCTCACAACCATCCTAAGCTTTTTAGTTACTATCAGTATTGTCGTCGTTTTTCACGAATGGGGACATTATCTTGCGTGTCGTCTGTTCGGTATTCATGTCGAGCGATTTTCATTGGGTTTTGGCAACGTTATTTATAAAAAAACCGATCGTCGCGGCTGTGAATGGGCGCTCAGTTCCTTGCCCTTAGGTGGTTATGTTAGGCCTCTGTCGATTGAGTCTGAACAATACAGTAAGTTGATGGATCAAGCCGGAGGTTTGCCTGGCAAACCAATTGAAGCGGTAACGCCTTGGCATCGTTTTGTGGTTTTTGCTGCTGGTCCAATCTTTAGCTTTATCTTAGCCATTTTGATTTATACCGGCCTTAACCTCAAGGGTGAGCAAGAAGTCGTGGCGATTCTAGCTGAGCCCCCGGTCGCTTCAGCGGCTGCAGATGCCGGTTTGAGTCGCCATGACTTGATAACTGAGGTAAATGGCACCGCAGTCTATAGTTGGTCTCAGTTAAACGAGGCCTTACTGGATCCGATACATTTTGGGCGCGAGGCGCAATTAAGTGTGGTGCGCAATCTGGATAGTCAGTCGTTGCCTGAACATATTCGCGATCTAGAGCAACAACTTGCAGCCTATCCCAAGGAAAGTTTGACGATTCGTTTTAACGCTGTCGATGGCACCTTGGAAAATCGTGACTTGATGCGCGAGAGCGGTCTGTTTATCGACACGTCTAGGGTTAAAGTCATAGAGGTAGTTGCTGATAGCGCGGCGACCAGAGCCGGTGTGCGAGAGGGTGATGTTATTAAGGGCTTTTGTTCCGCACTCAGTCATCAGGCGAGTACAAGTGACCATGAGCAATTGTCTCAGGATTTTAGCTTGTCTGCTTTGATGCAGGCCTTAAGAGAGCACCCCGGGCAACGACTTTGTCTGAATGTTGAGCGCCAACAAGCAGACTTTAATTTAGAGATTACACCGGATACGGTGATTCAGGACGAACATAGCATTGGTCGCGCTGGCATTCGTCTCTCCGCGGATTTGCCAACCATGACCGTGCGTTATGGTCCGCTGCAGAGTGTTAGTCGTGCGGTTGAGAAAACGTATAATTTAGCAACGATGTCATTAAATGTGGTGGGCAGAATTATCAGCGGTGATGTTTCTTGGCGTAATTTAAGCGGCCCTATCACCATTGCCGATTATTCAGGTAAAGTTGCACAGGCAGGGGTTTGGCCATTTATCTCATTTATTGCCTTAATCAGCCTGAGCATTGGTGTCTTGAATTTACTTCCTATTCCGGCATTGGATGGCGGTCAAATGGTTATTTGTCTGATTGAGGGGGTACGAGGTAGGCCTTTGCCTGAAAATGTACTCCGTCAGATTCATGCGGCTGGCTATTTATTGTTGCTGATGTTAATGGTCTTGGCCTTTACTAGCGATATTTTTAGACTTTTATAAAAAAAGCCTAAATAGCCCTTAATCAATGGCATAATTGAGTAGTTTTACTCATCTATTAACTTTGCTAACAATATTAGTTAATTTGTCATAAAATTACGAATTAGCTTTTTAATTTATGCCATGTTGGCTTTTGTCATTAGGCAGTTTTCTTAAACATAAAGGATTGTTAATGCGTATACGCTCAAACTTTACCCATAACAAAAAATCCTTAGCATTGAATTTATCAGCACTTTCATTGGCTGTTCTATTGCCACTGAAAAGTCTTGCTTTTTCACCTTTCGTTGTGCAGGATATTCGTGTTACAGGTTTACAAAGCGCTGAGCCGGGGATGGTCTTTAGCTATTTGCCGGTAGGTGTAGGCGGTACATTTACAGAGGAACAGGCCACTGATACCGTTCGTCGTCTTTATGCTACCGGTTTGTTCGATGATATCAATATCAGTACGCGCAATCGTATTATTGATATTCAAGTGGTTGAGCGTCCGATTATCACCTCATTAATTTATGAGGGCATGAATGCCTTTAATGACAAGCAGTTAAACACGTCTCTACTTGAGGTCGGTTTCGGCGAGGGTCGCGCCTTAGATCCTGCTTTACTGGATCGAGCCAAGGATGAGATACGCTCACAATACATCCTTAAGGGTCACTACGGTGCGACGATTGATCACACCTTGACGCCATTGCCCGGCAATCGAGTCGGTGTCAGTTTCCAGGTCCAAGAGGGTGGTCGCGCACGAATTAGTGACATTAACTTTGTTGGTAATTCAGCTTACAGTTCTTCTACCTTACGCAAGCAGATGATACAAACGACGCCGGGTTATATGACTTGGTTTACCGGTAGTCATCGCTTTACTCGCGAAGGCTTGGAGCAAGACACGCAAAATTTACGTAACTTCTATCTGAATCGCGGTTATCTAGATTTTCGTATCAGCGAGCCGCAAGTCAGTATTTCAACCGATCGCAGTGATATCGCACTTAATTTCACTGTCAACGAGGGTCAACCTTATACGATTCGCAAACAGCAGTTAGCCGGCGATTTGATGGGCCTAAATGAAGAGCTCCGTGGCATGATTGTTCAGCGTGAGGGACAAACCTTTGATAATAGCCGTGCCCAAGAAACAGTCCGTCGTATTCAGTCGCGCTTGGGTGAGTTAGGTTATGCACTGGCAGATGTCAATGTTCATCCGATCACAGATCCAGAAACTCAGCAGGTTGATGTCACGTATTTTGTAAACCCGGGCAATCGTATTTATGTACGTCGTATTAATATCGGCGGTAACGTACGAACCCGTGACCAAGTAATTCGTCGCGAAATGCGCCAACAAGAATCTGCTTGGTATGACGAGGCGCGTCTAGGCACATCCAGAGATCGTATTGACCGTCTGGGCTATTTTAATACCGTTGATATTACCCAAGTGCCGGTTCCGGGCACCGCTGACCAGGTTGATATCAATGTAGACGTCAGAGAAAAGCCTACTGGTATGATTAACCTAGGTGTGGGCTATGGTTCAACTGATAAATTATCCTTTATGGCCGGTATTAACCAAGACAACGTCTTTGGCTCAGGTACCGACTTAGGCTTGCAGATCAATACTGGACGCTATAATCGTGCCGCGGTCTTGCAGCACACTGATCCTTATTTCACTAGTAGCGGTATCAGTCGTACCACGTCTTTGTATTTCCGTGAAAATCGACCTTATAATGACTTCGTTTATGATCAGGACGAGCGAACCTATCGAATCCGTACTTACGGTTTCGGTATGAATTTCGGGGTGCCTATTTCAGAAAATGACCGAGTGTTCTTAGGCGCGACTTTCGAGCAAAACCGCGTGACCTTGCCTAAAGAAGATAACCTCGGTTATGTCGTTATTCCTAGAGCTTATCGTGAATTCGTTGATCATTATGGTGAAACGAGCAATGTCTTTTTACTCAATGCAGGTTGGACTAAAGATACTCGTGACAGCGCGTTAGCGCCAACTCGTGGTTACCGTACCAGTTTGGATGCGGTAGTCGGTTTAGGCGACTTGAGCTACTGGTTGACCAGTGCTTCGGCTCAGTACTATTTGCCTTTAGGCAAAAGCTTTACCTTAGCGTTTAATGCCTCAGTGGATTATGGTCGTTCTTTCAATAAAAACAAACCATTCCCTGTTATTAAAAATATGTACGGTGGGGGTATTGGCTCAGTCAGAGGCTATGAGGGTGCTTCTTTAGGTCCTCGTGACCCGGTATCGGGTGACTATCTGGGTGGTTCCAGTCGTGTTCTGGCAAACGTCCAGCTTTACTTACCATTCCCAGGTACTAACCAAGACAGGACCTTACGTTGGTTTGTCTTTGCCGACGCCGGCAAGGTCAGTACGACGGGCTCCAGTACATGCTATACGGGTAATAGCCAATACGGCGGCATTGTTCAGGACCCTTGTGGTTGGCGTTACTCCGCCGGTGTGGGCTTGTCGTGGCAATCGCCATTAGGTCCATTGGAAATCTCTTATGCTAGACCAATCAGTGCCAAACCGGGTGATGAGAAGCAGCAGTTCCAGTTCCAAATTGGTACTTCTTTCTAAAAGCTAAATAGTTACAAACGGTTTAAAAATATTAGCGATGATTCTTTAAAGTCAATATCATGTTATTTTTATATAGAATCATCGCCTTTAAAATCAATTCAATCAGGGGTATTTTTTAGATGAATAATACGTCAAATCAACATTTCGTTTTGCGTAAATTACAAGCGCTTTTAGTGGCAACATCAGTAGCAGCCTCCTTTGCTCTAGCTCCTTCAGCTTTAGCCCAAGACGCAGCCGCTCCGACCACGGTCGAAGGGATTAAAATCGGTTTTGTAAATACCGAGAAAATTCTTCGTGACTCTAAACCCGCCAAAGAAGCGCAAGAACAAATCGAAGGCGAATTCAGCAAGCGCGATGAAGAATTACAACAATTAGCTGATAGTTTACGTACTAAGTACGAAGATTTCGAGAAAAACGCACCTGTGATGTCTGATGCCGACCGTGCAAAAGCTCAGCGTGAATTGACTGATTTGGACACGGATTTACAACGTAAGCGTCGCGAATTCCAAGAAGACTTCAACCGTCGTCGCAATGACGCTTTCTCAACTATCGTAGAAAAAGCTAACGTCGCTATCCATGAGTTGGCAGCCGAAGAGGGTTACGACTTGATTCTGCAGGATGCAGTTACTGTTAGCGAGCGTATTGATATTACCGATAAAGTTATTGAAGTTTTAGATAAAAAATAATTAATTTCTTATGTCACAAAATCTTAGCCTTCCATTAGATCAGTTATTAGAACAAGTTAATACCGAGGGTGTCCCTTATGCACTAAAAAAAGCGTCGGATCAATCGATGCCTGAAATTAGCGGCTTGGGCTCCTTGTCACATGCGACAGAAACTCAGATTAGCTTTTTGTCTAATCCACGTATGTTTAATTTACTTATGGAAACTAAGGCAGCAGCCGTCATTCTTCCTCAAGAAGGGGTTGAGAAACTAACTGCAACAGTGCCTTTTGCTGTGGTGGTCTGTGAGGATCCTTATCTATTATATGCGCGCATCTCACATTACTTTGATGATGCTCGCATTGATCTTGTTCCTAAAGTAATTCATCCTACTGCAGTTATTCATGATTCAGCCGAGATTGCTGATGGTGTGGCAATTGGACCCTATGTAGTGATCGAAGAGGGCGTTCGAATTGGTGCCGGCTCGGTCATTGGTGCGCACTGTGTGATTGGCAAAAACTCCAGCATCGGTAAGGACACGCGTCTTCATCCCCATGTGACGCTATATCGGGGTACTCAAATTGGCGATCGCGGTCTCCTGCATAGTCATGCGACCTTGGGAGCTGATGGTTTCGGTTTTGCACCGGATAACACCATCGAAAAGGGTGCCTGGTGCCGAATCGCTCAATTCGGCAATGTAGTGGTTGGTAACGACGTTGAGATAGGTGTTTGTACCGCTATTGACCGTGGTGCTTTAGGCGACACCATTATTGGCAATGGCGTTAAGTTGGACAATCAAATCATGATCGGTCACAACTGTGTTATCGGCGATCACACGGCGATGGCTGCCTGCGTTGGTATTGCCGGCTCAAGTATCATCGGTAAGCGTTGTACATTGGCCGGAGCCGCTATGTTGGCTGGTCATCTGGAGCTAGCCGATGATGTGCATATTTCAGGTGCGACCGGTGTCATGTCAAGCATCAATAAACCCGGTCGTTACACGTCCGCTTATCCTATTGAAGAGCATAGCGAGTGGCAAAAAAATGCTGCCGTGATTAAGCATTTATATAAATTACGCAGAAGAATACAAGAATTAGAAAAAAAGCTCTAATACAGGGCCTTTTTACTCCAAGAAAAATCATAATTTGTTAAAAGACTAGAAGTTTTTGGGAAAAAAAATGAGTCAAGAAGTGCAGTTAGATATCGCCGGCATCATGAGCCGTTTACCGCATAGGTATCCATTTTTATTAGTGGATAGAGTGTTGGAAATTGTTCCGGGTAAAAGTATTGTGGCCATCAAAAATGTCTCTATCAATGAGCCTTTTTTCCAAGGTCACTTTCCACATATGCCGGTTATGCCGGGCGTATTAATTGTAGAAGCCTTAGCGCAGGCGGCTGCCTTATTTACATTTGTCTCCGAAGATGGTGAACCTCTGGATCCTGAAAAGACCGCGTACTACCTAGTGGGCGTTGATAATGCTCGCTTCCGTACGCCAGTCGTGCCGGGCGACCAATTAATGCTTCACGTACATGCCGAGCGCATTAGCAAGGCTCTCTGTAAGTACAGTGCTGAAGCCCGTGTTGATGGCAATGTCGTTGCTTCAGCTAAAATCATGTGTGCCATTCGTAAAATTGATTAATCAATCGTTTGTTCTAAGCATCAGCACACCCTTTAATCCAGATTTGTAGACAGGTTTTTATGGCTAATATTCATCCTACCGCAATTATTCACGATGGCGCACAGCTTCATGAGAGTGTCAAAGTCGGAGCTTATTCAATTATCGGTCCCAAAGTCACGATTGCTGAGGGTACAGTTGTAGGTGAGCATTGTATGATTGACGGTCATACTACCATTGGCAAAAACAATAGCTTTTATCGCTTTTGTTCGATTGGCGGTATGCCACAAGACAAAAAATACGACGGCGAAGATACCGCGCTGGAAATTGGCGATAACAATATGTTCCGCGAGTTTGTGACTATTAATACCGGCACAGTTCAGGATCTCGGTGTCACCCGTCTGGGTAATAACAACTGGATTATGGCCTATGTCCATATCGCTCATGACTGTCAATTAGGCAATAACATTATTATGTCTAATGGCATTCAACTTGCTGGTCATATTCATATTGGTGACTGGGCTATTATTGGTGGTTTGGCTGCGGCCCATCAGTTTACTCATATCGGTGCACACAGCATGACCGGTGGCATGAGTGCGATTCGTCAGGATATTCCGCCCTATGTGCTTGGTGCCGGTCAACCTTATAAGCCTGCCGGTGTTAACTCCGAGGGTCTCAGAAGACGCGGCTACACGGCAACTCAAATCCAAGCTATTCGAGAGGCCTACAAGTATATCTATCTGCGCAGCATGAAGATTGAGGATGCGGTAGTAGAAATCCGTAAGCTGCAACAAAATAGTGCTGAGGATATCGCTGCAGTACTCGAGCCATTTGTTGATTTCTTTGAAAAATCTTCGGCTCGTGGTTTAGGCCGTTAAACAACACGGTTTCATGAGTTATAAAATCTCTATGGTCGCGGGTGAACCCTCCGGGGACTTACTCGCGGCTCGTGTGATTCAAGGCTTAAAAGCTCAGGATCACAGCCTCCAATTCAGAGGTATTGGCGGCCCTCATATGCAAGAGGCCGGACTGCAGCTCGACTATCCCATGGACGCCTTATCGGTGTTCGGTTATATCGATGCCTTAAAGCAATTGCCTCGTCTTATCTCTATTTATAACGGTTTCAAAAAACATACCATCGCTGATAATCCCGATGTATTTGTGGGCGTTGATGCACCTGATTTTAATTTACGTCTGGAAGAGCAGTTAAAGAAATCGGGGATTCCTACCGTTCAGTTTGTCAGCCCATCAATCTGGGCTTGGCGTTACCAACGTATTGAACAAATTCGTCGTGCTGTTGACCATATGTTGGTGCTGTTTCCCTTTGAAGTTGATATTTATGAAAAAGAGGGTGTCCCGGTGACTTTTGTTGGTCATCCCTTAGCTCAACAAATCCCTGAAAATCCTGATTCTAGAGCGGCACGATTACGCTTAGGTCTGGATCCGGATAAACCGGTGTTGGCGATTTTACCGGGTAGCAGAAAATCTGAGCTTAAAGCCTTAACTCAGGTTTTTCTGGAAACTGCCCAAAAGCTGCATCAAAAATATCCCGATTTACAGTTTGTCGTGCCTCTAGTTAACGAAGCACGCAAGCAGCAATTCTTAGAAATTAGTAAAGACATTGCGCTACCTAATTTGCATCTCTATGATAAAAAAGTTTCCGCTCAACCCATCTCTCGTGATGTGATGGAGGCCTGCGATGCGTCCTTATTAGCCAGTGGTACCGCCTCACTTGAAATGGCGCTCTACAAGAAACCCATGGTTATTGCTTATATTTTGTCGCCATTGATGGTCAAAATCATGGCTTGGAAATCAGGACAATCTGCCCCCTTACTGCCATGGATCGGTCTACCGAATATTTTATTGCGTGAATTTGCCGTGCCGGAGCATTTGCAGGCAGAAGTAACGCCTGAGAAGCTGATGGCTTCATGTGTTCGTGCACTTGAAGATGCGGACTATATTGAGGCAACTAAAAACAAATTTCGCACGCTTTATAGCACCTTAGCCATCGATACACCACGTCTTGCAGCTGAACAAATTTGGCGAGTGGCTGCTGGCAAATAAATAATAACAGCCTTTTTATGCAAACAATCATTGATTTTAGCGATCCTGCACCGCTTGACGACAACTTAATTGTTGGTATTGATGAAGCCGGTAGAGGTCCATTAGCGGGCTCTGTTTTTGCCGCTGCCGTGATATTAGATCCGCATAATCCTATTGAGGGACTGATGGATTCTAAGAAACTCTCTGAGAAAAAGCGCGACTATTTAGCTCAATTAATTAAAGAGCGTTCATTAGCTTGGTTTATTGCCTCAGCCTCGGTTGAGGAAATCGATAGTATTAATATCTTAGAAGCAACGATGCTCGCGATGACTCGTGCTTGGCAAGGCATAAGTACAACACATGCTAAAATTCTTATCGATGGTAATCAAATTCCCAAACGTATGCGTGTAGAATTGCCGGATAATCTCTTGCGCGGTCATCAGGTTGAGGCAATTATTAAGGGTGATGATTCAGTGCCGGCAATTGCGGCGGCTTCTATCCTAGCCAAAACCACCAGAGACGCCGAATTATATGCCTTACATAAAGAGTATCCGGACTATGGTTTTGATCGACACAAGGGTTATGCGACCAAATTGCATTTAGACCGCATCGAAATCTTTGGGCCATGCCCAATTCACCGACAAAGCTTTGCCCCGATAAAACGTCTTTTGAATAAAGAGTAGTCTTAACTTAAGGAGTCTAATCATGTCTTTTGAAGCCAAGCTAATCGATTCAAAAAGCAATCCCACATTTAAGCGTTTTGTAAAAATCGCTAATAATAAAGAGAAATCACTTTGCTTGCTTGAGGGCATTCATTTGTGCCAAGAGTTTCTTGAAAAAGGCAGTGAATTGAGGCTCAAACAGGCGGTATTTCAGTCCGGTGCACTTAAAAGAGCAGTAGCGACCAATACGCCTAATGAATTAAAAAGTCTCTATCAAACCTTTGCCGGCAATGCGGTTGTTTTGGCAGACAATTTATTCAAACAGTTGTGTGATGTTCAAAGTCCTCAAGGGGTGTTTTTTATTGTAGAAACACCCCAAAGAAATTTTGAGGACATCTCATTAACTGAAAACATGGTTTTGATTGATAGAGTGCAGGACCCGGGCAATCTTGGCACAATTATCCGCACCACTGCAGCGGCCGGTATCCACCAATTAGTATTATCAACTGGTACGGTCAATCCCTGGTCAAATAAAGTCTTGCGCAGTGCTCAAGGTGCTCATTTTGCGCTCAAGATTTATAGTGATTGTGACTTAAATGCTTTGGTAAACAAACTTAAGGTGCCGGTGTATGCGGCTGCCCTTAATCATAAAGCGGACTCCCTTTATGATGATTTATTACCTAAGCATTGTGCTTGGCTCTTTGGTAACGAAGGGCAGGGGATTAGTGAGGAGTTGTTAGCCCAAGCCACTCAACATATTTTCATACCTCAAAGTAGTGACGTAGAATCACTAAATGTCGCCGTGGCTTGTGGCATTATTTTATTTGAACACAGAAGACAGTTACTTTCCTAAGTACTTCTTAAACTGTTTTGTTTTAGTAACTTTTGCGGTCAAGGTTCAAAATTTTCAAAACCGTGGTTGAGATTTCCTCAATCGATTTAGTCGTGGTTGATAACCAAGAGATATTTTCGCGACGCATCAAACGCTCAGCTTCTGCTACTTCGTATTTACACTGATCTAATTCCGCGTAGGCGCTACCTGGGCGACGTTCTTGACGAACCTCGTATAAGCGATCAGGATTAATCGATAAACCAAATAGCTTATGACGATGGGGTAGCAGGGTATTTGGTAAGGTGCCGCGCTCGAAGTCCTCCGGAATCAGTGGGAAATTAGCCGCTTTAATCGAGTATTGCATGGCCAGGTACAAACTTGTCGGGGTTTTACCACAACGAGATACACCGACAAAAATCACATCCGCATGCTCTAAATCATGAACAAATTGACCATCATCGTGTGCCAGTGTGAAATTTATTGCTTCGATGCGACGACGGTATGCATCAGAGCTGGCATTAATGTGAGAGCGACCAATGGCCGGATCGGATTTGGTCTTGAGACTTTCTTCGAGTTGACGGACACAAGCACCGAAAATATCCATGTAGATGCATTGGCTATTGCGTAAATGAGTATTAATTTTTTCGTCAACGATCGTGCTAAAAACAATCGGCAGGATCTTGTCAGCTTCAGCTGCCGCGTTAATTTTTTGAGCAACATCTTGGGCGCGTTCAACCGAGTTTACAAAGGGCTCACGCTCTTGATCAAAAGTAAATTTATGAGTAAACTGCGACAACACTGAATGGCCAAAAGTCTCGGCAGTGATTCCGGTGCCGTCAGAAACAATAAATACGGTGCGCTTTTGTAATTCCATAGATAAAACCTTTTCCCTACAGTCAAGAATGGGCTACAATAGTAGCTTAAAATTGTTACGGATTTATGATGTTTAAAGTTTACTTCATATAATATTGTTACACCAAAAGGCATATTTGTTCAGAAAAACGTGTTTTTTTGAACAAATACGCTTTTTTTTATCCTTGAGGTACTTTTTATGTCTTATGTTCTCCCATTTGAACAATGTCGCATGTCTGATGTCGACGTCGTTGGTGGTAAAAATGCATCACTCGGCGAGATGATTAGTCAGTTGGCGGCCGCCGGTGTTCGTGTTCCGGGTGGTTTTGCCACGACAGCCCAAGCTTTCCGTGACTACTTAAAGCAGTCAGATCTGGATAAGCGCATTAGTGAACGCCTACAACGTCTAGACCCAGAAGATGTTCGCGAATTAGCTGAAGCCGGTCAACAGATTCGTCAGTGGATTATTGAAACGCCTTTCCACGCTGAGCTTGAGCAACAAATTCGCACGGCTTATGCTGAATTAGATGCCGACGGCAAGGGTACCTTCGCGGTACGTTCTTCAGCGACTGCTGAGGATTTACCTGACGCTTCATTCGCCGGTCAACAAGAAACCTTCCTCAACGTCGCTGGTATCGACGATATCTTAGACAAAATCCACCACGTATTTGCTTCTTTGTACAATGATCGCGCTATCTCTTATCGCGTTCATAAAGGCTTTGCTCACGATGACGTGGCTTTATCTGCTGGAATTCAACGCATGGTGCGCTCTGATACGGGTAGTGCCGGTGTCATGTTTACACTTGATACAGAGTCAGGTTTTGAAGATGTGGTTTTCATCACCTCATCTTACGGTTTAGGTGAAACCGTCGTACAGGGTTCAGTTAACCCGGATGAGTTCTATGTTTATAAGCCAACCCTTGCGGCTGGCAAGTATCCAATTATCAGCCGCCGTATTGGTTCCAAGCTCATCAAGATGGAATTCAAAGAAGATCGTGCACCGGGTGAAAACGCTGTTCGCACTGTCGATGTTCCGACCTCAGAGCGTAACCGCTTCTCTCTGACTGACGAAGAGGTAATTGAACTATCTAAATACGCCGTGATCATTGAAGACCATTATCAGCGCCCAATGGATATCGAATGGGGTCGTGATGGGGTTGACGGTAAAATCTACATTTTACAAGCACGTCCTGAAACTGTTAAATCTCAACAATCCAAACAAGACGTACAGCAGCGATTTAAACTTAAAACAACTGGTGATGTCTTAATTACCGGTCGTGCTATCGGGCAAAAAATCGGTGCCGGTAAAGTCCGTATCGTGCATGATATTTCCGAAATGGATCAGATTCAAGCGGGCGATGTGTTGGTAACCGATATGACTGACCCTAACTGGGAACCGGTGATGAAGATCGCTTCCGCGATTGTGACTAACCGCGGTGGTCGTACTTGCCACGCAGCCATTATCGCCCGTGAACTGGGCATCCCGGCTGTTGTTGGTTGCGGTGAGGCCACTGAGGTACTGAAAAATGGTCAGGAAGTCACTGTATCTTGTGCTGAAGGTGACGAGGGTCGCATTTACGACGGTTTATTAGAGACAGAAATCGAAGAAATCAAGCGTGGTGAAATGCCTGAGATCCCGGTCAAGATCATGATGAACGTAGGTAATCCTCAGCTAGCTTTTGACTTCTCAAGAATTCCTAACCAAGGGGTTGGTTTAGCGCGTTTAGAGTTTATTATTAATAATAATATTAATGTTCACCCTAAAGCAGTCTTAGATTACCCTAATGTTGACTCTGAATTGAAGCAGGCGGTTGAATCAGCTGCACGCGGTTATGCTAGCCCACGTGCATTCTTCGTCGAAAAGTTAGCCGAAGGTGTAGCAACGCTTGCTGCCGCTTTCTATCCTAAGACCGTTATCGTTCGTATGTCTGACTTCAAATCTAACGAGTATCGTAAGCTAGTCGGTGGTTCTCGTTACGAGCCTGAGGAAGAGAATCCGATGTTAGGTTTCCGCGGTGCTTCACGTTACTTATCTGACGACTTCGCCGAGTGTTTCCGCATGGAATGTGAAGCCCTCAAAAAAGTACGTGATGAGATGGGTCTTGACAACGTTGAGCTCATGATTCCATTTGTACGCACAGTCAGTCAAGCCGAGCGTGTGATTGATTTATTAGCTGCTAACGGTCTTAAACGTGGCGAAAACGGCTTACGTTTGATCATGATGTGTGAGGTGCCTTCAAACGCAATCTTGGCCGAGCAGTTTTTAGAACACTTTGACGGCTTCTCTATCGGCTCTAATGATATGACTCAGTTAACACTTGGTCTTGACCGAGACTCCGGTATGGAAATCCTAATGAGCGACTTTGATGAGCGTGATGAAGCCGTGCAGTTCATGCTTTCTCGTGCGATTCAGGCGTGTATCAAAGCTGGTAAGTATGTTGGTATTTGTGGTCAAGGCCCTAGTGATCACCCGGATTTGGCTTTATGGTTACAAAAAGAGGGTATTATGTCCATGTCCCTAAACCCGGATACTGTGGTTGATACATGGCAGAAACTTGCTGAACAACAAGGTTAATCACCTTATTTAAAGCATTACTGTATCAATCCCGCTAATCTCTATCGATTAGCGGGATTTTTTTAAGTGGTGAGTCATATTCGGGTAAACTACTTTTGCTATAAACCTATACTCAATGGAGAAATAAATGACCGAATTAATTATTGAAGATATTACTGTGGGTTCCGGCGACGAAGCCAAGTCCGGTCAGGACGTTACCGTGCACTATACCGGTTGGTTATTAGATGGCGGTCAGAAATTCGATTCCAGCAAGGATCGTAATCAACCATTTTCCTTTCCTTTAGGTGCAGGTCATGTCATTAAGGGTTGGGATCAGGGCGTTCAGGGTATGAAGGTTGGCGGTGTTCGTAAACTGACCATTCCCGCAAACCTAGGCTACGGTGCTCGAGGCGCCGGTGGTGTTATCCCACCAAATGCTACCTTGGTATTCGAAGTTGAATTACTAGGCGTTAATTAATTTTTAAGGTTATTCCTATGTGGATTTGGTTTGCTATTGCTGCGGTTGCGGTGATATTAGAATTACTCACGGGCACCTTTGTACTGTTACTGGTTGGCTTAGGGGCCATGGCAGCGGGACTGGCTGTGTGGTTTGAACTTGATATTATTGTTCAATTGGCTGTCTTAGCGATTATCCCGGTGGTGGGTATCTTTATCCTCAAGCGCATGGGCAAGTTTCATTTGCGTAATCCCTTAGCTAGCGAATCTGATGTTAACTTGAATCTTGATATCGGTAAGTCAGTGTTTGTTGAGGAGTGGCTGCCAGAACGTCGTCTTGCTCAGGTGAGTTTTAGAGGGGCACAATGGCAAACTAAACCGTCCGACAACTATATCGAGCTGCGCAGTGGCAAACATAAAATTGTCGCTATTCGTGGCATTGTATTAATTGTAGAACCCATAGGAGACATCTAATCGTGTTTGAATTTGAATCTTTGCTTGGCTTTTGGTTGATCCTAATCGTCCTAGCGATTGTTTTTTTAGTTAAATCCATCGCCATTGTGCCGCAACAACATGCTTGGGTAGTGGAGCGTTTAGGTCGCTATGATCGCACCTTGAGTCCCGGTCCCAGATTAGTTATTCCCTTTATTGAGCGCGTTTCTTATAAGCATTCACTTAAGGAAATTCCACTTGATGTGCCGAGTCAGGTATGTATTACTCGTGATAATACCCAGCTGCAAGTCGACGGTGTATTGTATTTCCAAGTGACCGATGCCATGTTGGCCTCATATGGTTCGTCTAATTATATTTTGGCTATCACACAACTTTCACAAACAACCTTGCGTTCTGTTATCGGTAAGATGGAGTTAGACAAAACCTTCGAAGAACGAGAGCTAATTAATAGCAAGGTAGTTTCCTCACTTGATGAAGCTGCAACCAACTGGGGGGTTAAGGTATTACGCTACGAAATCAAAGACTTAACTCCGCCAAAAGAAATTCTTCATGCTATGCAAGCGCAAATTACCGCTGAGCGCGAAAAACGAGCCCTTATTGCCGCTTCCGAAGGTCGCCGCCAAGAGCAAATTAATATCGCTGAGGGTGAAAGAGCCGCGGCAATTGCGCGTTCTGAGGGTGACCGCCAGATGCAGATTAATCAAGCCCAAGGTGAGGCAGAGGCCGTGGTTACGGTTGCAGACGCAACCGCAGAAGCCATCAAAAAGGTGGCCGAAGCGCTTAAGGAGCCTGGAGGTATGGAGGCTGTCAATTTGCAAGTTGCGGAAAACTATATTTCGGCTTTTGCACAATTAGCCCAAAAGGGCAACACCCTGATTATTCCTTCAAATCTTACGGATATCAGTGGTTTAGTCGCGAGCGCTATGACTGTGGTCAAAAGTACCAATAAGTAATTCATAAAATATATTTCACCTGTCAAAAAAGGCTGTTGTCATCACGATAACAGCCTTTTAAAATTGATTAACCGCACAGGTCACAGAGAGCGCACTAACGTGTGTCTTGCTTCATGATACGGGCTTTTTCACGTTCCCAATCGCGATCTTTGATGGTCGCTCGCTTATCATGTTGCTTTTTACCCTTGGCAAGAGCCACGGTCATTTTGACTCGACCTCTTTTAAAGTAGAGGTTAAGCGGCACCAAGGTGAACCCGCGTTGCTCCACGCGACCAATTAATTTATTAATTTCCCGGCGGTGCATCAACAACTTACGAGTGCGAGTGGCATCTGGGCGAATATGAGTCGAGGCTGTCTCAAGCGGGCTAATATGCATATTAAGCACCTGAAGCTCGCCGTTACGGATAACGATATGACTTTCGCCTATCTGTATACGTCCGGCACGAATGGCCTTAACCTCCCAGCCTTCGAGAACCAAACCGGCTTCGAATTCTTCTTCGATGAAATAATCGTGTCGTGCTTTTCTATTGTCAGCAATCCTAGTCATTCTATTTAATTCTATGTTTTATTTGCTATTGATCGTTAAAATATAGATCATGTGTAAATTAGTGGTAATCATCTATTCTAATAAGAAGTGCTGATTTTTGCCATCATTCATTCTAATTGTCAATTTTATTTCTATGCATACCGTAAAACGCAGTGTATTAGTCCCTTATAGTGCCGAGCAAATGTTCAACCTAGTGGCCGATGTCGATAAGTACAAAGAGTTTATGCCCTGGTGTGGTGGCTCTGAGGTCAAGGAGCGTTTCGAAAATGGTCTGATTGGTTCAGTGACCATCGCTCTTTCAAAAATCAGACATACCTTCACAACACGCAATACACACGATTTTCCGAATCGTATTCAGCTGGATTTAGTCGATGGTCCTTTTTCATCCTTGACCGGCGACTGGCTCTTTACGCCGTTGGCTGAAGATGCTTGTAAAGTGGAATTTACTCTAAATTATGCCTTTAATAGTCGCCCCCTGGAGTTTATTTTGGGACCCATTTTCAATAAAGTCGCAAATAGCTTTATCGACTCTTTTAGTAAAAGAGCAGAGCAGCAATATGGTGAAGCCATCTAGTTGTTTATCTAATATGATCACTATTCAAATTATTTATGTGCCGGAAGCGAGCGAGCCCTGGCAGAGTGAACTTAAAGTAGCAGCCGATTTAAGTATTGCTGAGGCGCTTCAACAAAGTGGCATTTATCAGGACTTTCCCGAGTTGAACGATACTCTCACGGGGGTCGGCATTTATGGCATAGTAAAATCCCTTAGCGACAATGTAGCTGATGGTGACAGACTGGAAGTCTATAGAGAGTTAAACTTTGATCCTATGGAATCGCGTCGACGTCGTGCCGCCCACAAAAAGGCCGGTATTCTCAAAAAGAAGCATTTAAAAGCCGACCGCTCAAAGCGTTTCGAGTACATTGAGCATAAAGATAAACAGATCCGGAGGAGGGAGTATGAGTGAGGTAGTATTATTTTCGACGATTGAAAGTGGTGATAAGCTAATTGCGGTCGCCACCTTGAATCGTCCTGCGGCATTAAACAGCCTTGATTTGCAAATGGCCGAATTACTTAACAAGCAATTAAAGGCTTGGGAAGTAGACGATCAGGTAGTTGTCGTTATCCTTGATTCAGCCGGTGACAAGGCCTTCTGTGCCGGTGGCGATATCACGAGTGTGTACCAAGGCATGCTTGAAAATAAAACAGGTGAACCGCTGGACAATCAATACGCCGTTGATTTCTTTAAAACGGAGTATGAATTAGACTATTATTTGCATAATTATAAAAAGCCAGTAATTGTCTGGGGTCGTGGCATTGTGATGGGTGGTGGTATTGGTTTACTGTCAGGCGCGAGCCACCGCGTGGTTAGTGATGATGTGCGCTTGGCCATGCCTGAAGTAACCATTGGTCTTTTCCCCGATGTGGGTGGTAGTTGGTTATTGCCGCGCCTAAATGGTCATAGCGGTCGTTTTTTAGCAGCGACCGGTGCCATTGTCGGTAGTGATGACGCCTTATTTACTGGTTTAGCTGATTATGCTATGCCTAGCGAGTCATGGGAACTGTTTATTAAGGAATTAAGCACTCAGGCTTGGCCGAGCTATCCATGTAAACGCCGTACACGCATTGAACGCGATGATTTAGTGCATGATGTCTTAAGCCAATTTGCTCGAATTGCGCCAACAGCAGCGGGACCGATTCAGAAGAACTTCGATCTGATCAATGAAATTTGTGCCATCCGTGACTATAAGCGTGTTTATCGTGAGATTGAAAAACTTGCCGAGCATGAGGATCAATGGCTATCTCGTGCTGCAACCACCATGTTGCGCGGTTCTCCCTTTGCAGTGGCGCTAGGCTTGACCTTACAAGACTACACTAAAAATATGTCTCTCAAAGAGGTGTTTGAGCTAGAGTATATTGTGGCCTTGCATTGTTCTTCTGATGGTATGTTCCAAGAGGGTGTGCGCGCTTTATTGATTGATAAAGACAGAAATCCACAATGGCGTTATCAAGCAATCGAAGACGTCGATATTAATACTGTTTATGAGTACTTTGAGGCACCATGGGCGGCAGATGCGGATTCACCTTTGCGATTAGATTACTCTAAAGAGTTTTAACCTCACCACCAATCAACAAAAAATCGGGGGATGTTAATTAGCATCCCCCGATTTTATTGGCTTAATTGATGTTGGTCAGAGAATTTAATTTTCCGGCTTATCAAGAGCATAGGGTGGGGCTTGAATAGTGAGTACAGGGCCATTTTCAGTAGCCAAGTGCAAGCTTTCTTCGGTGCTACCATCAACGGCTTCTAAACGGGTCTCAAACAGTAACCATGTGCCTTGATTATCAGGAAGATGGGCGATATTAACGACTTGACCTACGGGTTTGTCACTCTGAAATATATCCGCGCCTACGGTGATTTCGTTTGCTGTCTGACCGGTATAAGCGATATAGCTACGACGTTTTAAGGTGCCGCGATAGTGACTGCGAGCAACTACCTCTTGACCCGGAAAACAACCTTTTTTGAAGTTGACGGCACCAATGGCATCAAAGTTGATACTCTGTGGAATAAACTCTTCTCGGTTAGCGAGTTCAACCCAGGCGATAGCATGGATAATATCGGCAGCAGACCAGTAGGCCGCATGACTTGGTACCCACTCGAAGTCTTTGACCTCCGGCAGGAATTGATGGGGTGTCAGTTCACCACCTTCTCGGGCTTTGGAAATCACTAGATAACGTTGTTCGGTGACCTTAGATGGAAAGCGTATCCACGTCTGTAAGTCATGCTGATAGACTGCAAAGTTCGATTTATTGGCGAGATCTTCAGGTGCAAAATCCAAGTTATGGTCCTCTGACCATAAGCCCACTACGGAAGTTTTAAGTTCTTCTAACTCGACCTTGTTACGTAAAACGAACATTTTTAAACGTTTTAAGGTGGGCTCTAGAATATCCTTTTTAATAAGCAAGTAAAAGCTATCTGATTCAGCAGCATCTTGCCAAAATAAAAAACTGGCCAGACTACGACCCTTGGCATTACACCAAGCCGTCAATTGAGCTTGTTCTGGCGTAGCGAGTTTAACATCCTGAGTTAACTGACCTTGTAAAAACTCCAGTGCGTCGACTCCGTTCGCCCTGAATAATGAAAAATCATCTAATAGCGCATAGTTGACAACGGGAGAGGAAGAATTTGACATAAATAACTCCTGTTATTTTCAATAGAATAATGGTCTTGTATACCATTATGACATGGCCTTCTGAATTGAGAAGCAATAGCAGTACTCTGTTTAGGTTGAATATACTTGCTTACAAAGGCTTAGTTCATTGATTTCTTAAAGCTATACCGTCTTAGGTGAAACTGTTAAAATCAATTCTTTAATTTCGGACATTTTAAATAATACTTATGAAAAAATTCTTCAAGTATTTAGTTTTCCCCGTCTTTCTACTGGCCTTTGTGGTGGCCGGTGTGGGTGCATATTATGCTTATAACTGGTCCAAAACACCGGTTAGTTTAGACAATAGCGTTTTCGATTTCCATATCAAACGTGGGGATACCTTGCGCAGTGTCAGCTCCATGCTCGAGCGGGAGGGCATTCTCAAATATCCTGATTTATTAATTTTATATGGTCGTTATACGGGCCAAGATCGCATGATTAAGGCCGGCGCTTATGAAATCAAAGCAGGTGATACGCCGTTAGATGTTTTGGAGCGAATTGCCAGTGGTGATATGAGTCATCGACGTATTGCCTTGATTGAAGGGCGTACGACTAAGCAATTTATTGAACGTATACAGTCTAACCCGGACATTACCGTGACTCTTGATCCTAATAAACCCGAAGAGTTGTTACGTAAATTGAAGAGTCCATATGAGTCATTAGAGGGATTATTTTATCCTGATACCTATGTTTTTATACCGGGTGATACGGATTTTGATATCTTGAGACGAGCCTATGGGCAATTTGAAACGTATTTACAAGATGCCTGGGATAAGCGTGATCCGAGTATTCCTTTAAAAAATCCTTATGAGTTACTGATTATGGCCTCAATAGTCGAAAAAGAAACCGGTTTAGCCAGTGATCGAGACACCATTGCCGGGGTCTTTATGAATCGTTTGAAAGCCAATATGCTTTTACAAACGGATCCGACAGTAATTTATGGTATGGGTGATAAGTATGAGGGTCGGATTCGCAAGGTGGATTTGCAGACGGATACGCCATGGAATACCTATACGCGCAAGGGTCTACCACCAACTCCGATTGCCAATCCGGGTTTGGCAGCATTAGAGGCTGCCAGTCAGCCGGCCCAACATGGTTATTATTACTTTGTTTCTCGTGGTGATGGCAGTAGTGAGTTTGCCGAAAATTTACAACAACATAATCGAAATGTCAGACGCTTTATTTTAAACAAAGGGGAATAGGTGAAGGGTTTTTTTCTAACCATCGAAGGGGTTGACGGAGCCGGCAAGAGCTCCCATATGAAGCGCATTGCCGCCTGCTTTGAAGCCTTTGATTATGAGATTGTCAAGACCCGTGAACCGGGTGGTACGCCATTAGCGGAAACCTTGAGAGAGTTATTGTTGAGCCAGGACATGAGCTTGGAAACTGAGCTTTTGCTGATGTTCGCAGCGCGCCAAGAGCATTTAAATCAAGTGATTAAGCCGGCTTTGCTAAGCGGTAAGGCAGTGATTTGTGACCGTTTCAGTGACTCCAGTTTTGCTTATCAAGGTGGTGGACGTCAACTGGCGACTGAAAAAATTCAATCCTTAGTCGATTTAGTGCATCCTGATTTACAACCTGATCTGACCTTGCTCTTTGATCTGCCCTTGGAAATTGCTCGTGAACGTATGGTACGCGAACGACAACTGGATCGTTTCGAACGTGAGCAAGAGGATTTTTTTGAGCGCGTGAGAGCGGCTTTTTTAGCGCGTGCTGCAGCCGAGCCCAAACGATTTGTGGTGATTGATAGCAGTCGAAACAAGGATGAGGTATCTGAGTTTATTTGTCAGACGATTAGTAATAGACTGCAATCCCATCTTCTAACCATACCTTCCGGTATGATGGAACACCATGAATAAAACACCTCAATTTTTACCTTGGCAAAAGTCCATTGCTGAGCAATGGTTAGGTCAAAATGATCGATTTACCCATGCTTGGATAATTTATGGCGAAGAGGGCATTGGTAAATTCCAGTTTGCTCATGCCGCAGCTGCTGCTATGCTGTGTGAAAATCAAACTGTGGCGCATGAAGCTTGTGGTCAATGTCAAGCTTGTCGATGGTTGGCGCTTAATCATCATCCTGACCTGAGGGTTGTGGTACCTGAAGCGATGTATGAGGAATTAGCGTTAGCGCCTTATGAGGAAGAGAGTAGTAGCACTGAGTCTACCAAAAGCCTATCAAATCAGATCCGGGTACAACAGATTCGTGCGCTTGACCAAAAGAATTTCTTTACTCTGACCAGTCATCGCGGTGGTCCTAAGATTCTGATTATTTACCCCGCTGAACGGCTAAATCAGGAATCTGCAAACGCGATACTTAAGATTCTTGAGGAGCCCTTGGGTGATACACGCTTTTTATTAGTTTCTAATGGTATTCGGAAGCTGTTACCGACGATTGTTTCGCGCTGTCAACGCCTACATTTACCGATTCCAGAGCAGCAGACAAGTTTGGATTGGCTAACAGAGCAAGGGGTCAATAATCCTGAACAAGCATTAACTGCTGCCGGTGGTGCGCCTTTTCAAGCTAAGCTGCAGAGTGAGTCAGATTATGAGCCGGTGCGCTATTGGTTAGCTGATTTTGTACGCAGTCTGGCTGAGCGTGAATTGGTAGAGATTCAACCCTATGTAGATAAACTCGATAAAATTGCTCCTAATCAATGGATAGATAGCTTACAACGCCTCTTATTTGATATTCAGCTCAATCACCATGGTTTAGCGTCGCGTTATTTCCCCAGCTTGGAGCGATACACTAGGGAAATTGCCGGTGGTTTAAGCGATATAAGAATTGCTAATTTGTTTGATTGGTTGCGCAAAGAACAAGCGACCGCCGGTCATAGTTTTAATAAGCGTTTGTTGATACAGGCTTGCCTACAAAATGTTATGCGTGTTTGTTTGGCACGTAAAAATTAAAGTTTAAATTCGTTATAAAAAATTATTATGTATATTGATTCACATTGTCATTTGTATTTTCCTGAGCTGATCGACGATCTAGATCACGTCTTAGAGGCCATGATTAAAAATGAAGTCGGTCTGGCCCTTTGTATTTCTGTGTCGAAACCTAATTTTCCCGGCGTATTAAAACTTGCCGAAGATCATGAGCATTTATGGGCCAGTATTGGCGTTCACCCTCAATACGAAGATACCCCGGAATTGAGTGAAGCTGAATTAGCCGAAATTTTAAAGCACCCTAAAGTGGTTGCCGTTGGTGAAACCGGTCTGGATTATTATCGTTCTGAAGAACCCCTCGAATGGCAAAGAGATCGTTTTAGAACCCATATTCGTGCGGCGGTAACTGCCGATGTGCCTTTGATTATTCATACTCGTGAAGCCAAAGAGGACACCATGCGAATCCTCAGAGAGGAGGGTGCTGAGCGTTGTCGAGGGGTGATGCATTGCTTCACCGAAGACTGGGAAATGGCACAGGAAGCCATGGAGCTTGGATTTTATATTTCCATGTCAGGTATCGTCACCTTTAAAAATGCCTTACAAGTGCAAGAGGTAGCAGCAAAGACGCCTTTGGATCGTTTATTGATTGAAACTGATTCGCCCTATTTGGCACCTATGCCTTTTCGTGGCAAACGCAATGATCCATCCCTTGTGATCCATGTGGCAGAAAAAATTGCCGAACTGAAACAAATTCCGTTAAAAGAAGTCAAAGAGAAAACAACAGAAAACTTTTTTAATTTATTCAAAAAGGTTCAACGACCTGAATTACATAAATTAACTTAACAATCCAACAAGGAAAACGATTTATGTCTAATGCTTTTAAAGTACGCTTTTTTGCTTTTATCACCATCATAATATCAGTCCTTACAATACATGGTACTGCTCAGGCCAATGACTGGTGGGTTGATGTTCGCAATGACCGTGTTAGTAAAATCATCGAATCCATTGATCAAGGTCAGGACCCTAATATTCTTAATGGTGACGGACATACTGCCTTGATTTATGCTTATCGAGAAGGTGCGCTTAAGAGTTTTGAAGCGCTGGCAAAGCATCCAAAAGTAGATATTAATAAGCAAAATAGCTATCACGAAAGTCCGGTGATGTATCCGGCGCTAGCCGATGATTTACAGCATGTTCAGTTATTGGTAGAGCGTGGTGCCCGATTGAATAACTTGGGTTGGTCGCCTATTCACTATGCTGCGATCAAAGGCAATGCCAAAATTGTTAAGTATTTACTGGAACATGGTGCTTGGCCTAACTCTCCGGCACCAGATGGTTCTAACCCACTGATGATGTCAGTCAGCGTTCGCAGTGTTGAAGCTGTCGAGGCTTTGGTTGCTGCAGGGGCTGATCCTAGAGCGGTCAACTTTGATGGTATCAGTGCGCTTGATATTGCCAAGCAAATGAATCACACTAGAATATTAGAGCTATTATCAAAGTAATTTTTGCTCTATAAAACAAGTCATAATACTTTAAAATAGAACAATTCTTACCCGACCAATCTGGTCGGGTATCTGCTATAATCGTTGTAATAAACTAGTCCAAAGACAAGAAAAATAACTCGCTTTGATGTCTATAATTTTTATTTAAAGGATTAGCGTGGCCATGTTAATTGACCGTTTTAATCGACGTATCGAATACTTACGCATTTCCTTAATTGATAAATGCGATTTGCGTTGTACTTACTGTATTCCTGAGGGATTCACAGAATTTGAACACGCTGAAAACTATCTTACTTTCGATGAAATCGAAAGAGTCGTGGCTACCTTTGCGCGTTTAGGCACGTCACGTTTCAGATTAACCGGCGGCGAACCGCTTTTACGTAAAAATGTGGTTGATTTAGTGGCGCGCCTTTCGGTACTTGAGGGTGTTGAGGATCTCTCAATGACCACCAATGCGACTCAGCTCGCTCATCTCGCCCAACCCTTAAAAGACGCCGGTCTAAATCGCTTTAATATCAGTCTTGATTCTCTAAACTCTGAGGTCGTCAAAAAAATCAGCGGCAGTGACTCCTTAGCTAAAGTGCTCGATGGCTTAAAAGCCGTTAAAGCAGCCGGCTTTTCTCGAACTAAGGTCAATATGGTGCCACTCTCGGGGGTCAATACCCAGGATATTGAAAGTATGATTCGCTTCTGTATGGAGAGCGGTTTTACTTTAAGACTCATTGAAGTCATGCCAATGGGCGTTAGTGGCCAGCGTCTGGATTATGTCAATTTACAAGATGTTATCGAAGAAGCGCAAACTAAGTTTAATCTGATTGAGTCTGATCGCATCCAGGGTGGTGGTCCGGCACGTTATTGGGAAACCCCCGATGGCAGCTTTTCACTGGGCTTTATCACCCCACGTTCTCAGCATTTTTGCGAAACCTGTAATCGAGTCCGTATGACTGCCGATGGGGTCTTGCATTTGTGCCTAGGGCAAAATGATAGTTTTGATTTAAAGCCTTATTTGCGTGGTGGTTGTTCAGACGAAGAACTCGAAGAGGCGCTAAGACTAGCGATAGAGCTGAAGCCTGAAAAGCATGAGTTCAATGAAAAACCGGAGCAAATTATTAGAATTATGGCCAAAACCGGTGGTTAATCTTCTTATAGGGCGTCCCTTTATCCAGTGACGCCCTAATTAATTGGGTCTTGTTCTTTATAGCGCTTGCCATTTTTCGCCCGGATAGACTGCATTACAGACCTCCGGATGACATCTAACTTTTAAACCACTGACTGATTCAATACAAAAGGGGACTGAGGCGAAAATACCATGCACCTTTTGTTTACCTGCTTCGTCCTTTAAACCACCCAAGGTTTCAGCAATCGCCTTGGGTCGACCCGGTAAATTAAGGATCACACTGCCTCCTCGGAGCACACCCACTTGACGCGAAATAATACCAGTCGGAATAAAATTCAAAGAGATTTGACGCATCTGCTCACCAAAGCCGGGGATAATTCGCTCTGCAATCGCTAGGGTTGCCTCAGGCGTTACATCGCGTGGGGTTGGTCCGGTACCGCCAGTGCTTAGGATAAGATGGCATTTATCCTCGTCGGCAAGCGCTTTAAGCGTCTCAGAAATCAACGCCATCTCATCAGGGATTAGACGCTCAACATACTCGATAGGATTAATTACCGCTGAATCCAACCAGGATTTAAGACCGGGCAAGCCCTCATCAACGTACTCACCCTGAGAAGCTCTATCGCTAACTGACACCACACCCACCTTGAGGGTTTGCAGCTCAAAACCAAAATCATTATGATGACTCATTTACCAATATCTCCAATACATTTTTAGAACGTTTAGCCCTGTTAACTATATCACGCATGATAATAAATTAATCATTATAATAATGCAGCGTTTAAGTAGATAAAACAGGATTGGAGCAGCAATGTCAGCAAATAAACTTACTCATTTTAATAAAGATGGCGAAGCCCATATGGTCGATGTAGGTAATAAAGACAACAGCAAAAGACAAGCTGTTGCGGTGGGTTCAATTGTCATGAGTCAGTTAGCTTATGACTTATTGGTCTCCGGTCAGAGCAAAAAGGGTGATGTTCTGGGCATTGCCCGCATTGCCGCAATACAAGCAGCTAAACAAACCAGTCAGTTAATTCCACTCTGTCATCCGTTGGCTTTAACTCATATCAATGTCAACTTTGAACTTTTTCCTGACCAACAGCGGGCGGCAATTGAAGTCACTGTTGAAAACTACGGCAAAACCGGTGTAGAGATGGAGGCCTTAACGGCGGCTAGCATTGGATTATTAACGGTTTACGATATGCTCAAGGCGGTCGACAAGGGCATGATAATTCAGACGGTTCAGTTAGCCAAAAAGAGTGGTGGGAAGTCGGGGGATTTTGTCAGAAGCGATTTATAAAGTAAGCTGCTTTAAATAAGACCTAGCATATAAATAACGTAGCCTGCATATTATTGCGACAAGCTGATGGTGATTTTGTTGATCTCATCAAAAACAGTTTAAATTTTGATTTGTTATTTTGAGTCAATATAGTCATCATAAAAAGTGCCTTATATTGACATGTTTAAATTAAAAAAAGCAGCTCCTTTGATTAAAGCACTCAGTAAAACATAGCGTTTCACAACAGTCTGTGTTGCTTATATTCCACAAAACCATGCCTTATTCTCTTGGTTTTAGCTGCTACACGATACCGCTTTTACACTAAATCCATACGCTCTAATGGCTATTTAATTAAACAATAGCCGGCGCAGTGCATGAATTGTATGGAAGATTTGGGATGTTGCATGGATTAGTTAAGGCAACATTAGTTTCGGGTGTGCGCCGGCAATGCATGGCTTAGCTAGGACATTGAGTAGTGAATCTCGGTCGTTTTTCTGTGCAATCTGTTTTTTGTTGAATAAAAAACCAGCGCAATTGATTGCTAAGGAAACTCTCCAAAATCAAAAAATCTATGTGATTTCAATGCTTATAATGATTTATGGCAAGGTGATAGGGAGACATTTCCCTAGCTGAATGAATCCAGTTTGATGTTTCAGTAGTCTGTTTATTGCTTTAATTTAAGAAAATTAGTCGTTAGAAATAAATAGCAAATAGGGTGGATATTGATCTTTTCGATATAAACTAAAATAAATTTCAAACTTTATCTATTTCCTAATTTATAATATCTTCCTTTTCAAGGAAGCCCTTTATCTTAAGGGAATACTAGGGTTACTTTTTTTTTTCTAGCAAGTATAATATAGTAGTTATACGTGTTATACGCGAGCTTTATGTATTTGCTATTGGCTTAGTTACAGCTGCAAATTACCTAAGTGTTTAACTAATTTTTAAGGAGATGTGTGATGGCGCTACAATCACTAGATATCAAGCGACGCTCAGCGACGTCGACTGTCACGCCGCCACCTCAAGTTCGCAAACCTGTTGTAGAAGTCGCCAAGCTTATCGACACGACAACCTGTATTGGCTGTAAAGCCTGTCAAGTTGCCTGCTCAGAGTGGAATGATTTAAGAGATGAAATTGGTAATAACGTGGGCGTCTATGACAACCCGGCCGATCTTACTCCACAAAGCTGGACTGTTATGCGCTATAGCGAAACTGAGGAATTCGGTAAGTTAGAATGGCTTATTCGCAAGGATGGCTGTATGCACTGTGCCGATCCGGGCTGTTTAAAGGCCTGTCCTTCGCCGGGTGCCATTATTCAGTACGCTAACGGTATCGTTGATTTTCATCAGGAAAACTGTATTGGCTGTGGTTATTGTGTCGCCGGTTGTCCTTTTGATATTCCCCGTATTTCTCAAGATGACAAAAAAGCTTATAAGTGTTCTTTGTGTTCTGACCGCGTTGCGGTAGGTCAGGAGCCTGCTTGTGTTAAAACCTGTCCGACCGGTGCGATTCGTTTCGGCTCTAAAGAAGCGATGAAAGTCTACGCCGATGATCGCATCAAGGATCTTAACAAGCGCGGTTTTGATAATGCCGGTTTATACGATCCTGAGGGTGTTGGTGGTACTCACGTTATGTACGTACTTCATCATGCCGACAGACCTGATCTGTACAACGGTCTTCCAAGCGATCCTAAGATCAGCTCAACTGTTCAAATCTGGAAGGGCATTTTAAAACCACTAGCAACAGTGGGTATTGCTGCAGCCGGTTTCCTCGGTTGGTTACACTACATCACTATCGGTCCAAACCGCACTGATGAAGACCAGCCTGAGGTTATTAGCAAAGACGGCGATCTTCTACAAAGTGAAGAGGAGGCATAATCATGACTCAGCATAATAAACATACAGAGCCGGTAATTCAACGTTATCGCAAAGCTGAACGCGTTAATCACTGGGTTACTGCGGGATGTTTCGTGTTGTTAGCGATTTCCGGTTTAGCCTTTTTCTATCCTGCATTTTTCTGGTTAACCGGGATTTTCGGAACGCCACAATTAGCACGTATCCTGCACCCGTGGATTGGTGTAGTCATGTTCATCAGTTTCATGATCATGTTCTTCCGCTATTTCAGTTCCAACTTCCTCAACAAAGAGGATATGACTTGGCTAGGTTCGGTTGGTGCTATTCTTAAGGGTAAGCAAGTTGGTGATGTCGGCAAATACAACGCAGGTCAAAAGGCCATGTTCTGGCTAATGAGCCTGTGCATGATTGTTTTATTAATCACCGGACTTTTATCTTGGCACGCGTATTTTGGCGAAACTGTACCAATCCCTGTTAAGCGTATTTCCTTGCTTTTGCATGCGGCATCAGCTTTAGTCCTTATCGCCGGCATTATCGTTCACGTCTATGCGGCTATCTGGGTTCGTGGTACTGTCCGCGCGATGGTCGAGGGTGTTGTCTCACAAGCTTGGGCACGCACTCACCATCCACGTTGGTATCGTGAAATCATGGCTAAACGTGACGAAAAGAGCAAAACCGAACGCGGTACAGTCTGATAGGTAATTATCATTAGCTTCATGAATCCATTATCAGAAGCATCAGTATGGCGTCTTGAGAACGGTGTCATTACACCCACTCAAGACGTTCTTATTCAAGAAACCCCGGTATCACTTGTATATAACGGGGTTTCTCATATTGTCCTGATGGCGACCCCAAGCGATCTAGAAGCACTAGCCTTGGGTTTTAGCTTAAGTGAGGGGATTATTCAACGCGCCTCTCAACTCTACGATGTCGAGGTCTTCGAAAGCGAGCAGGGGATGATCGTCAATATGGAGATCGCCACTCAAGCTTTCATGGCCTTAAAGCATCGCCGTCGCAATCTTCAAGGTCGCACTGGTTGTGGTCTTTGCGGGATTGAAAATCTGGAAGCGGTAAAGCCTGCGATAGCGGAAATTACTTATCATATCGACCTATCAGCCTCAGCTATCGAAAAGGCATTAAATCAATTTACTCAGATGCAACCCTTGCGTGAATCGACCGGTTCGGTACATGCTGCCGCTTGGGCAACCCAAGAGGGTGAGATCACATTAAGCTTTGAAGATGTCGGCAGACACAATGCGCTCGACAAATTGATTGGTTATGCCATGAAGCATAAAATTGATTGGCAACAAGGCTTTGTTGTGGTTTCCAGTCGTGCCAGTTACGAGATGGTTTTAAAGTCAGCCCTTAGTGGTGTTTCTTGTTTAGTTGCAGTTTCTGCACCTACTCAATTCGCGGTTGACTTAGCTAAAGAGGCCGGTTTAACCCTAGTGGGTTTTGCCCGACCTCATCGTCAAGTCATTTATAACGGTGTTGAGCACGTGCTCGCATAAACGATTAATTTAGACCGGCTAGCGGATAGACATTTAAGTGAGCGCCGCGATTAATATCTTGCGTTGGTGGCACTTCAACAAATACATCACCATAGGTAATGCCAGAGAGCATATGGGAGTCCTGAGTCGTTAAAAGCTCAACCCAAACGCCATTCTCGTCATTTCTGAGACTGCCACGTCTAAAATCACGTCTAATGTTTTTATTGTTGGGTATGTCAAAATCGGCCTGAGCTTTAAAGCTAAATGGTTTTGCCTTTTCAAGAGCAACACCGGCTATATGTTTCATGGCGGGAAGGGCTAACAATAACACGGTCGCAAAGCTCGCCACCGGGTTACCGGGTAGCAAAAATACTTTACAACTTTCCCCAACCTTGGCCCAACCGAAAGGTTTGCCCGGCTTAATCGCTAACTGCCAATTTTCAATCTCACCACATTGTTCAAGTGCTTGTTTTAAAAAATCTTTTTCGCCTACTGATGCACCACCGGAAAATACTAAAATATCTTCTAATTCTGCGGCTTTAGTAATATGGCTTTTGATGGTCTCGAGATTATCTTCAATGGAACCACCACTCTTGACCTCAAGAAACTTGAAACGCGACAAAAAACTGAGCAACATCGGACGATTAGAATCATAAATCTGATTAACTTCCAAAGCTTGACCAAGCGGTGTTAATTCATCACCGGTAGAAAATACAGTGACTTTAATTTTCTGAAAACAAGGTACGCTTGCATAGCCCTGACTGGCTAATAAACCGATAGCTGCCGGCGTAATCACACGATGAGCATCTAGTAGGATATCGTCTTTTTTAAGCTCTTCGCCTTGATAGCGTATATTTTTACCGACAGCAAAGGGTGCGGCTATACGAATGATATCGCCATCACGGTCAACCAGTTCCTGTTGAATCACTGAATCACAATTTTGAGGAATACCCGCACCGGTGAAGATTCGTACAGCTTGACCGGCTTGTAATTCAATCTGCTCGCTCGCATCGCCAGCAGAGATTATCCCGATAACTTCCCACGTTTGACGCTGCATATCGTTAACGGCATAACCATCCATGGCACTATTATCGAATTGTGGCGCTGGGTATTGCACCATCAAATCTTTGGCCAATACGCGACCCTCAGCTTCTTCAATAGGAACCTCTTCGATTTTCTTACTGACTAGTGAGTTTGAAAGCAGATCATTCAGGGCGTCGTAATAGTCTCTCATGTTTGTCCTTTAATTGTTCTAAACCTCTAAAAGGCTAGGATCATTGATGTTAGTAAATTGTTCGTTGTTGTTGAATTGGATGATGCCATAATTACAGCTTCTAATAAAGCTCATCACTCGATTCAAGAGACGCGGATCATCTAAGTATGCCTTAAGTTTTGGAATCACGCTGCGACGACATTGCATAATTACCGGGTGCTCTTTATCTTCGGTCATGGCAATTACAAGATCTTTATCATCATGTGCCTGCAGGTAGTGATAAAAATTTAAAATTAAATCATCCGGCAAATAGGGGGTGTCACAGGGCAAAATCTGGATAAATTCGATATGATTAGGCAAGCTCATCATGGCACTGTATATACCAGCTAGAGGTCCACGCTGTGTATAGCGTTCTAAATCGCTTACCACCGGATAGGAAAACTGCGCATAACTATCCATCGCTTGATTGGCGCTGATAACAATCTTCCCCGTATAGGGTCTCACCCTATCAAGGACATAATCAATTAAAGGGCGTTGATTAAGTTGCATCAAGCCCTTTTGTTGATAACCCATTCGTCGACCTAAGCCACCGGCTAAGATTACGGCGGCGAAAGAGGGTAGTGCTGTTGTTAATTCTGCCACGATTCAGTATGCTCTACATCGGATTGTTTCATCTCAACCCAGTGGGAATTGCCATCTGCAAAATGCTCTTTTTTCCAAAATGGTGCTCGTGTTTTGAGATAATCCATAATGAATTCATTGGCTTGATAGGCTGCTTTGCGATGTTCGCTGGCAGTCAGCACCAAGACAATATTTTCACCGACATCCAATCGACCCACGCGGTGGATCACACGCACATAGAGGATAGGCCATTGTGCCTTTGCTTGGAGAATGATTTTCTCAATCTCTGCTTCGGTCACCTCGGGAAAGTATTCTAAAAATAAATGGCTAAGCGGTTTTTCATGATCATGTCCACGGACTCGACCGGTAAAGCTAACAATGGCACCGGCATTGGCGGCACTAGCTTCAGCTTGACGGATTTCTTTATCAAGATTGAAATCGTCTTCTTGAATACTAATCGAATGCATCTTAGCCTCCGGTAACCGGCGGTAATAAAGCCACCACTGAATCGTGTTCAACGCGGGTATTATTGTCGTGAACAATCTCGTTATTAATCGCAACTTTATAGACATTGGCAGCGGAGAGGGTGGACTGCCACGGCTCACCGCGCATTCTCAAAAAGTTTAATAACTCATCAACTGTACCGCCTTGCCACTCGATTTTCTCGCTAGCAAGATCCAGCTCTTCTCGCAGCATAGCCATATAATTAATTGTTAGCATAGTATTTCCGAAAAGGTATTGGTTAAAACTACTTTAAATCACTTTAAATCGTATTAAAACGCATTAAAGTCTGTTATTTTGACCGTAAAGGTGCTTTTTTGCCTCATCTGTCATAGCTTGGCCTTGATTTGGATTGTATCGAGGAATGATGGCATAAGCAGCAACGGTGGCAGGACGCGCTTCAATCCGCTTGATCCAAGCTTGTATGTGAGGATAATCATTTAAATCCACATCTTGACGCTCAGCATACAATGCCCAAGGATAACAGGCCATATCAGCAATGGTATAGTCATCACCGATAATAAAGTCTTTACCTTCTAATTGCTTGTTTAAAACACCATAGAGGCGACGAGATTCATTAACATAGCGATTAATCGCATAGGGGATTTTTTCGTCGGCGTACTGATTAAAGTGGTGATTTTGACCTAACATAGGACCAAAACCACCCATTTGCCAATAAAGCCATTGTAAAGCTTCATAACGCTTAGGACCTGATTTAGCTAGAAACAAACCCGTCTTATCGGCCAAATACTCAAGAATAGCACCTGATTCAAAAAGCGCAATAGCTTCGCCACCATCAATAGGCTCATTATCAACAATGGCAGGAATACGATTATTAGGAGCAATCATTAAAAAGGCCGGATCAAATTGCTCGCCTTTGCTGATATTAATAGGATGCACTTTATAATCTAAACCGGCTTCTTCAAGAAACATCGTGACTTTGTGACCATTGGGTGTGGTCCAATAATAAAAATCAATCATTAAAACTCCGGAACAGTAAACTTAGGACTGAAAAACAATATGCTTATTGTATCAAATAAGGCTTAAAAATGACGATAAGCATTTAGATGTAATTCGCATAATGTATATTATGTAAAGTACGATATTAATAAAGAATCGTATCATTGCTTTAAGATGATGCTATCAGATGAATTCTGAGCGATTGTTTGCCTCGGATAAGCTAACGGACTACCCTCTACCGCTTGAAAGCCATCAAAATCACTTTAAGATGGTGCGCACGCGACCGTTAGATTGACGATTGACACGGCCATTAGTCATCTTAGGTGCACTTGAGCTATTTAGCACTAAAATATGCTCGCTACTACTTTCGCCGGTTAATGGATTAAGTGATAAACCATTTTTGCGAATTTCATAGTGCAAATGCGGTCCGGTTGATAAACCGGTATTGCCGGTATAAGCGACAATATCCCCCTGATTGACCCAGTCGCCGATTTGCGCTTTGAATTTATCTAAATGGGCATAAACTGTTCTATAGGTAGAATTATGTTTAATCACTAAGAGTTTGCCATAACCACCCTGGTATCCTGCAAAAACAACCTTGCCGTGTTGTGCTGCTTTGACGGCGGTACCGATGGGCACGGCATAATCAATGCCGGTGTGCATGCGCTGAGTTTTAGCGATGGGATGCAGACGCCAACCATAATGAGATGAGATACGACCACTAGCAACCGGTTTTTTTAAGATGCTATCGAAGTTGATATCATGACGATACTCAGCCTCTGCGCCACAAACGCTAGTACGACAGGAACCTTTAAAGGCCACATCATTGTCCAGCTGCGGTAAGGGTCCGAGATCGGAGTCAACGTCTTTGATGAGCTCTCCTTGAGCCCAAGCAAGACTACTGGCTAGGACCAAAGAAAAAGCGCCTAGCGTTTTTAAAAGCATTGTATTTTTAAACATTAAGATGCTGTTTGATTATGCACATATCACCCTTAAGTATATTAAACTATGCCTATCAGAGACAAGTCTATTTACAAAGTTATGCAACTTAAACCCTTAAAAATCATAGGTTTATTGATTACCCCCCTGCTTTTCGCAGCCTGTACTCAAAAAGATTATCCACAATCAGCAAAAAACGACTTACTTTCCATGTGTATGGAAGGTATTATGTCCGGTCAAACCCCGGTTTTAGATAAAAAGCATAAAAAAGAGGATATTTCCAAGAATCTTGAACTGTGCGAGTTCCGTTTATCTAGCTTTGTCAAAAAAGTCGATTATGAGGATTATGAGCGCTATCAACTGCACCTTTATCAGAGTTTTGAGCGTGCCTTCAGACAAAAATACGTATTGAGCGATGTTTACAATAATCTCTCAAATAACGATCAAACGGTCTTCGAAAATATCTCAAAAATCATGCTTGGATTAGGTGAAAAAAATGATTAATAACCATAAAATCAGAAGCTTATTAGTCACCGCATTATTCGCCTTTGGCTCCCTCTTCGCCTTAACAGCAGAGGCACAACAGCTTGAAGACGAAAATTACAGTGATATAGATAGATATAAAGCCATCATTATGTGCATGACGGTTGAGTACGTGCAGTTTTATCAGGAGCATCCGGCTGAAGAAGATGTCATGGATATTTGTCAGAGCCGTTTTAATCGTCTAAGTGACGATATTCCTTATGAACAATACAAAAACTGGGTCTTAGAAACGCCTTATACTCCCTATCCTAGTGTTGAGACATCAGCAATTCTGGAACAATATCATCGTATTATGCTGGGCCTGGATCCCGAAATGTCTATTATTAATTAATCTATTTATTGGATAGTTTATGAAAGCAATTTTCCCCTCACAAATGATTAAAAAAATTCTTGCTGTGACAGCCATAGCAACAGCTTTCTCAGCCTTTAGCTCTGTTCATACACCGTTACAGGCACAGACCGAACAGCAGTGGCCGACAAAAGAGATTCGCCTCATCGTTCCTTTTGGTCCGGGTTCCACACCGGATCAAATTGCTCGTGTGGTTGCTGCCGAAGCATCCAAAACATTAAATCAGAGCATTGTGATTGAGAATCGCTCCGGTGCCGGTGGCAATATCGGCACCGCTGCTATTGCTCGAGCCAAGCCGGATGGCTACACCTTTGGTATTAGTATTAATGGTCCTCTGGTATATAACCAGTTTTTATACAAAAATCTAAATTTCGATCCTAATAAGGATCTCTACCCTCTTACCCTAGCTGTAACCCAACCCAATGTAATTGCTGTGTCTACCGAGAGTGGTATCGAATCATTAGAGGAATTAGCGGAAGCCATTAAAAAGAATCCGGACTCTATGAATTTTGCGATTCCGGGTACCGGTTCGGGATCCCATCTGACCCAAGAACTTTTTTTACAGGCGATTCATGGCGAGGCCATGGCTATACCCTATAACTCCTCACCGCAGGCTTTGAATTCGCTGGTGGCCGGTGATACACAATTTACCGCCCTAGCGCCCATCGCTTTAGTGCCCTTAGCCACCGAAGGCCGCTTGAAATTATTAGCTCAAACCGGCGCTGAAAGAATCGAAGCGTTAGCTGATGTTCCGACTATCAAGGAAAGTGGCGTGGCGGATATTGTCGGTGCGGCTTGGTCCGGTTTTGTTATCTCCAACAAGGTCCCCCAAGCCATTAAGAAGCAATTGCAAGAAGCGCTGTTTGAAGCATTGCAGCAGCCCGCTGTGGTTGAAACGCTAAGAGCACAATATATGGAACCGACACCATCAACGCCTGAGGAGTTTAAGGCCTATATGCAAGAGGAAAAACAGCGCTGGGAACCACTAATTAAGAGTCTTGATTTAGAGCTTTAAACTGCGCCTATTTCTTTATCTCCTAACGATACAAAATTCAAAATAAGCTGACTAAAAGCTTGCGGTGAAGCCGCCATCAATGGTCAATATCTGACCATTAACATAAGAGGCGGCTTCAGAAGCGAAAAACACCGCCGCACCGGCTAACTCCTCAGGCTCACCCCAACGCTTCATTGGCACCCGCACGACATGCCCTGCTTTTTCTTCTTCGGTGCGCATCATTGAGAGATTGGTTTCAGTCGCAAAAAACCCCGGGGCAATCCCATTGCTTGTAATACCATATGCGGCATATTGCACCGCTAAGCTTCTAACCATCCCCTCAAGACCCATCTTGGTGATGGGATAGACTGAATCTCCTGCTCTGGCCAGTCGACCGGCAATAGAAGAGATCGTGATAATCCGGCCCCAAGCGTTTTTCATCATCAGGGGCGTGATTTGTTGCGTTAAGTAAATCGCAGCACTTAGATTTTGATGGATCAAAGACAAGATTTCATCCTGATTAAAGTCAATAAGTGATTTTCTTATACGCGTTCCAATATTATTGATTAAAATATCGCAAGTGTCGTATTTGCTTTCAATTTCCTGAATCGCTCTGTCAATTGTTTCGAAATCAGTCAGATCAGCACATAAATAGTTAATCTCCAAACCTTGTGCTGCGGCCTGTTTTTTTAATTCGATCAAAGTAGCTTCTTGTCGACCATTAATAATGACATTTGCACCACTTTTGGCAAACGCCATGGCCATGGCTAAACCTAGACCACTGCTGGAGCCGGAAATCAGGGCATTTTTGCCATCGAGTTTAAAGTTGTTTAAAAATGACGAGCTTATCTCAGGCATAACGGCTTACTCTCTACTATAATATTTTTCAGACAAATCCATTTTAAGTTTACATCTAAAGATTCGGTACTAAAGCGCAAGACATGAAGTTAGACAAAAACAGCTCCCAACATCTAGAAAAACTACTGCTTGCGATCTCGAAGAAGCAAAAAAACGCATTGCAGCAACTTTTCGATTCTGAGGCTGAGTCTATGATGGCTTTAGCGCGTCAATCATTGATCCATGAACAGTCCGCCCAACAGGTTTTGATCAAGACATTTGTGACTCTCTGGGACAATGCCGATGCCTATGAAATCGCTATCGGTTCAGCCCGAGGTTGGATTTATAGTATTTTACGCTATCAGATACGCGAGTATTATCGTGAAAACTACGACACTCATGCGTTGCCTCATGCTAAAGAACCCGCATTCAAACCCTTAGGAATGCGTGAAGTTCAACAAGAACTAAATCCTCAATTAAAACCTGAGGAGTCATTTCATTATTATTTTGAGCAACTGACCGAAGAGCAACAGAGCTCCTTATTAACCGTTTACTTGAGTCCGGATTCACAGGCGGTTTCTGCTACACGTATGGGCATTTCCCTAGCGCGGATTAAAGAAGATATCAGCATCGGTTTGCATCATTTAGCGCGTTCTTTTCCACACCTACCTCGTCATGACGAAGGACTGATTTTAGGCGAATACGTTTTAGGTGGCATGAGTGATAGCGAACTCAATCAAGTCTACGAAATTCTTGACAAGAACGTTGACAGTACACGTATCATCTTATTGTGGGAAGAGTTATTTACCGAGTTTATTGCCCAACTGCAACCTTATTCTTTAAATCCAAGTTTATGGCGCTCGCTTAACGATAAATTAAAAGAACTGCATAAGCAGAAAAAAGATCAAGAACGCAAACAATACGATAGTAGCTACGATGGCGAACTCAGTGAGCGCGAGCAGGAGCTGGCAGAAAAAGCCGCCGGCTATACTAAAGACGGCAAGAAAATGCCTTTATCCCTACGTCTGCATTTTTTATGGCGCTCTATCAAGTTCTGGCAAGCTCTTGGCATGGCGAGCCTTTTACTGGCGTTGACTGTTTTGCTATGGCCTTCTTCAGGAAACACCTTACGTTGGGTTGCCTTATTAGCCGATCGCTCCCCTAACCCTTCGGTCGGTTGGACTTTAAAGATCAAACACAATGGCAAAGCGCTTATTACGCCTAGTTATCAACAAATTGGTCAATCAGGCTTTGACCTGCAATTATGGAGCAGTACCGATAATGGTCAGAACATGCGATCAATCACTTTGTTAAATGCCAGTGGCAGCAATCACATTGAGCGTGGGCGGCTAGGCGAAATACAGCCAAACCAACGTTTTTATATTAGTCTGGAGCCCAAAGGCGGCTCTAGCGCAAATCGACCCAGCGGCAGCATACTTTTCCAAGGTCCGGCTGTTGACCTAAATACTAACTAAATGAGGTAGTTTCGCCATGTATTTAGCCGGCATTGTTTTACTTCCCTTTTTTGCCACATTGATTGCGGCGATCTTGCCACAAGATACGCGCAATCGTGAAGCATGGCTATCTTGTATTACGGCCCTCGCCTGCTTTGGCTTAGTGGTCTTACAAACACCCACCATTATGAGTGGTGTGGTGATCGAAGAGCGTTATAACTGGATTCCCTCATTGGATCTGGTCTTTACTTTCCGCATGGATGGTTTCTCTTATATCTTTGCCCTACTGGTTTCGGGCATGGGTGCCTTAATCTCGCTCTACGCCCGATATTATATGGATCCGGCTGATCCCAGACCACGATTTTATGCCTTTTTCTTAATCTTTATGGGCGCCATGTTGGGTCTGGTGTTATCCGGTAATGTTATCCAGATGGTGATTTTCTGGGAGCTGACCAGCATGGCCTCCTTTATGTTAATCGCCTATTGGTATCATCGTGCTGATGCACGTCGCGGCGCCAGAATCTCCTTTACCGTAACCGCTACCGGAGGCTTCGCATTGCTGGCATCCGTGCTGATCATGGGTTATGTGGTTGGTAGTTACGATCTGGAAATTATTTTAAATTCGGGTGATTTGCTGCGTTCCAGTCAGTATTATCCGGTGATTCTTATCACCTTTGCTCTCGGTTGTTTAACTAAAAGCGCGCAGTTTCCATTCCAATTTTGGTTACCAAACGCCATGGCAGCGCCTACCCCGGTTTCTGCGTATCTGCACTCAGCCACCCTAGTAAAAGTCGGGGTCTTTGCGCTAGCGCGATTCTGGCCGGTTCTTTCGGGCACAGATCTTTGGTTCTACGTAATTAGTGGCGCCGGTATTCTATCCTTTGCCATTGGTGCCTATAATGCCTTTTTCCAAAAGGATATGAAGGGTATTTTGGCCTATTCTACGATTAGTCATTTAGGTCTAATTTGTACGCTTTTGGGCATGAATAGCCGTCTGGCGCTGGTGGTTGCGATTTTCCATATGTTAAATCATGCGACCTTCAAAGCCTCTCTGTTTATGGCTGCCGGGATTGTCGATCATGAAACCGGAACCCGTGATATCACGATTTTAAATGGTCTTCGTAAAGCCATGCCGGTGACTGCATTGTTAGCTGCCGTGGCAGCAGCGGCCATGGCCGGTGTGCCACTCCTTAACGGTTTTATTTCAAAAGAGATGTTTTTCTCGGAGACTCTGTTCACTGAAACCTCAGTGACTAATCCCTATTTCTTGCCCATCATGGCGGTTATCGGCAGCATTCTAAGCGTCGCATATTCCTATCGATTTATTGTCAGTGTATTTTTCGGCAAGCCGAATTTTGAAGAATTACCTAAAAAACCGCACGAACCACCTAAGTGGATGTTAGTTCCCAGTGCAATTTTGGTCTTTTTGTGTGTAATTGTCGGTATTTTTCCGCAACATACGATTGGCCCTTTTTTAGATACGGCGATTTCCGGTATCTTAGGCATAACTCATGGTGTCGAATACGATTTAGCCGTTTGGCATGGCTTTAATATCCCCCTCTTAATGAGTATTTTGGCTCTACTGGGTGGTGTGAGTTTGGCCTTAATCATGCATCGTTCTTTACTCGAATACCCGGATATCACCCCCTTCACCCAGCGTCTGGATGGTCGCCGTATTTTCGATGAAATCATGGACTATATCGATGCCTTCGCCTATCATGCCGTACGCTGGATCTCTTCAGAACGTATGCAAATTCAGTTGGTATTGGTTGTTTTGATCAGCATTGTGGTGGCCGCTTTACCATTAGTAGGACGTTATGACATACCGCGACTGAGTTTAAGTGAAATCAACTGGTTCTTTTTTGCTCTCTGGGTAGTGGGTTGTTTAGGCGCCATACTAACTGCATATCATGCGCAATACAGTCGGTTCCGTGCCATTGTCTTTTTAAGTGCTACTGGTATTGTCGTGGTCGTAACCTTTGCTTGGTTATCGGCACCGGATCTCGCTTTGACTCAACTGGTGGTAGAAGTTGTCACCTGCGTCTTGTTGCTATTAGGCTTACGTTGGTTGCCACAACCTCTTAAAACGCCTGACGAATTAGAAGAAAATCCGGTACTTGCCTTAAGACGCCGTCGCGACTTGATCATCGCCCTAACCGCTGGTGTGGGTATGAGCTTATTAGCTTACTTCCTGATGATGCGACCGACTAATCGTAACGATATCGGTGATGTTATTTTGCAAAAATCCCTGCCGGAGGGTCATGGTACGAACGTGGTCAACGTCATTTTGGTCGACTTCCGTGGCTTTGATACCTTTGGAGAAATTACCGTTTTAGGTATCGTCGCATTAACCGTCTATGCCTTATTAAGACGTTTCAGACCACCACAAGAAATGCTTCGAGCCTTAGAGCCTGCGCGCGATGATCTGACCACCGATTTACGTCGTATCAAAGAAGACGGCAAGTTGCCCAGAGGGACTATGTTAGTGCCTAATGTCATCGCCCGACTGCTGATGCCGGTCACTAGTCTTATCGCCTTTTATTTCTTCTTCCGCGGTCATAACCTACCGGGTGGCGGTTTTGTCGGCGGTTTGGTGTTTGCTACCGGGGTAATTACCCAATTTATTGTGAGTGGTATGTTATGGGTAGAATCAAAATCCAGAATTCGTCCACAAAACTGGATCGCAATCGGTCTGTTATTAGCGGTTAGTGCCGGGATCCTGCCTATGTTCTTTGGTCTGCCCTTCTTGAGTGCCATGATATGGGAGCCGATACTGCCCTTTTATGGTCAAATCCATTTGTCCTCAGTACTTATTTTTGACTTAGGTGTTTTTGCCTTGGTCGTAGGTACCACGACCTATATGTTAGTCGCTCTAGCTCACCAGTCATTACGTTACTTTAGAAAAAATATTTACGCGGACACAGTATCAGAGCAAAACATAAGTCCCACGGCTATGCAACTGTCGAAATCTGTCAACAAAAATAATTAAGAAAAGGTATTAATCATATGGAAATAGTATTTGCGTTATCCATCGGTATTCTTACCGGTTCCGGTGTGTGGTTGATTCTTCGCTCGCGCACGTTTCAGGTCATCATGGGTCTGTTGTTACTGAGCTATGCCGTCAACTTGTTTATTTTTGGTGGTGGTCTATTAAGCGTAGGTCTGCCCCCTATCATTAATGCCGATATGGTGGTTAATCCGGAAAATTATGCCAATCCCGTGCCACAAGCTCTGGTTTTGACGGCCATTGTGATTGGTTTTGCTACTACTGCCCTGTTTTTGGTCTTATTATTGGCACAACGCGGTTTAACGAACACTGACCATGTTGATGGCGCGGAGAGTAATGAATGAGTGACTATGTAGTACATTTACCCATTCTGTCAATTATTATTCCCCTGATTGCCGGGGGTTTGATGATTTTATTAAAAGAAAAACGCCGTTCTTTAAACAGCTTTATTTCTTTTGCTTCGGTATTTGCTCAACTGATTGTTGCCGTTAATTTACTGATGTACACCAGCGGTTTTTTAGAGGTTGAATGGACCAATAATATTGCGATTTACTTATTAGGTAATTGGCAAGCACCTATCGGTATTGTCTTAGTAGCTGACCAACTGGCGGCACTGATGTTATGTCTGACAGCATTGTTGGGATTAACCTCGCTGACTTTTTCTACCGCTTTATGGAATCGAGTGGGCATTCATTTTTATCCCCTCTTTCAGTTTATCCTAATGGGTCTTAATGGCGCTTTCTTAACCGGAGACCTCTTTAACCTCTTTGTGTTTTTTGAGGTTTTCTTAGCGGCTTCTTATGGCTTGCTACTTCATGGTTCAGGCGAAAGACGAGTCGGTTCAAGTATGCTCTATATCACCATCAATATGGTCGGAGCTTCGCTATTTTTAATCGGTATATCGATGATTTACTCAATCACGGGTACCCTAAACTTTGCCGAAATTGCTGCTAAAGCAGGAGCTTTACGTGCTGAAGATCGATTGTTATTTGAAACGGCTTGTTCAATACTTGGTGTCGCCTTCCTCATCAAAGCGGCTGCTTGGCCTTTGAACTTCTGGTTACCTAACGCCTATTCAGCTGCTAGCGCACCGGTTGCCGCCATGTTTGCCGTGATGACCAAGGTAGGCATCTATGCGCTTCTACGCGTCGGTTCTTTATTACTACCTTCAGGTGCTCCTGCAGCCTTTGGTGGTGAGTGGATGTTCTTTATTGGTATCGCTACGCTAGTTTTCGGCACCTTGGGTGTGCTCGCCGAGAAGCAAATTGGTCGTCTTGCTGGATACAGTGTGATTTTGTCTTCCGGTGTTTTGCTCTCGGCTCTAGGCATGCCGGGTGTTTCCATGACCGGACCAACACTATATTATTTAATTAGTTCGGTACTGGCTTCCAGCGCACTATTCTTGTTGGTTGAATTGATTAGTCGCATTGATAGCTATGAAAGTGCGGTGCTTTCGGTGAGTATGGAGGCCTTTGGTCTGGATGATGAGGATGAAGATACCGATTACAGTGGTCAGGTGATTGGTCTCAGTATTCCCGGTCCCTTTGCCTTTTTAGGAGTGGCCTATATTATTGCCGCGTTGGTCATGATTGGCTTACCCCCGCTATCCGGTTTTATCGGTAAAATCGGTTTATTATCCAATGCCTTAGAGTTAAATAACTATGAGATTTCTGGTATCCATACATGGTTATTATTGGGTTTTGTCATTTTATCCGGTTTGGCTGCCTTAATTTCCTATATGCGCGCCGGTATTTTGCAGTTCTGGGTTCCTGAAAAAGTCAGCACTCCAAAACTCAGCTTTAGAGAGGCCGCACCGATTATTTTATTGCTAAGTTGTTGTATTCTTATGAGTATTTTCGCTAACTCAGTCATGGGTTTGATGAACAATATTGCTATCTCCCTAGATGAGCCATTCCGATATATTAATGCCGTTATGCAGCAACAACCATCACCAGGAGGTCATTAAGATGAGAAGCTTATTCTTCTGGATTCCCTTGACTTGCGCTCTACTGATTGCTTGGATCATGTTGACCGGTAGCTTAAGTCTCGGTCAATTGACATTGGGTTTTGTCTTGTCCTTTAGCCTAATTATTTTATCAACACGCTTAAGACCTGATCGCGCTTATCCTAGACGTATTTTTGCGATGATTAAGTTATTCTTTATCGTGTTAAAGGATATTTATCTCTCGAATATGCAGGTGATGTGGTTAACCCTCAAGGCGACCCCTAATAATCAGCCGGTCGCAGGTTTTGTCAATATCCCTCTTAGTTTAAGAGACCCACATGCCATTGCTTTATTGGCTTGTATTATTAACTACGTGCCCGGAACCGTTTGGAGCGGTCTCACTGAAAATGGCTATATCCTACGCTTGCATGTCTTCGGTCTGGAATCCGAAGAAGAATGGCACCATACCGTACAACAGCGCTATGAGCCTTTGTTGATGGAGATTTTTGAATAATGAGCATACTCGATTTTGCCTGCTACTTTGCCATCGCCTGCTTTACCTTAAGTAATGGCATGACTTTGTATCGGGGCATTAAGGGCCCTACGCCACAGGATCGCACCCTTAGTGCTGATGTGACCTATGTTAATTGCATGCTATTGGTTTTTACCTTGGGGATTTTATTTCGTACCTCTTGGTATTATGATATTGGTCTGTTAATTGCTTTGTTGGGTTTTGTCACCACAGTGGCAATGGCCAAATTTTTATTACGTGGTGAGGTAATTGAGCCATGACACCTGAGATTCCTTTATGGATTGAAATTATTGCCAGTATTTTAATTGTCTCTAGCGGTATCGTGACTTTAATCGGCAATCTCGGTCTAGTTAATTTACAGTATTTTAGAAAACGCATTCATGCCCCGACACTCGGTAACAGTCTCGGTTTGTGGTTTCTAATGGTCGCATCTATGCTGATTTCCTATGTACTAGGCGATCGCCTGTTTTTCCACGAAATGCTCGTGGTGGTGTTTATCTTTATGACGTCGCCTATTTCATGGACCTTACTCATGCGTTCCTATGTTTTAAGACAGGCGCGTGAAGGCAGTGATGACAGCTAAACTAGCTATTACTGTTACATTCACTGTCCTCTAGTAGAGGTAAACAAGCTTTTTCAACCGACTCTGCCAGTGCCCTTATCGCGGCCTGGCGAGTATAGCTTTTACGCCAAACTAGGACAATCTCACGCGAAGGCGTAGGCTCTTCGATCAGAATATATTTAATTTTTTCCTGTCGCTTGATATAGTCACCAAACAACAAAGCACTTTCGGGCAATAAGGTAATACCTAAACCGGATGCCACCATATGGCGTATAGTCTCCAGTGAAGAGCCTTCAAAGGAACGTTGAATGCCATCAATTGAAGAGGAAAACGGTGCCATTTCAGGACATGCCTCAAGGACTTGGTCTCTGAAACAATGACCATTGCCAAGCAACAACATAGTTTCATCTTTCAACTCATCGATACTGATACGTTTCAATTTGGCCCAACGGTGTTCAGCCGGTACTGCCAGCACAAACTTTTCCTCATAGAGACTCAGAAAATCTAGGCCGCTATCGGGTACCGGCATCGCCATAATCGCACAATCAATCTCTCCTTGACGTAGCATTTCCACCAGTCTGACAGTAAAGCTTTCTTGGAGAACCAAGGGCATATTAGGATTGAGCTGCATATGCGTGGGCATTAGATAGGGCAACAAATACGGCCCTACTGTATGAATCACACCGACTTTTAAAGGACCGGTTAAGGGGTCATGACCTTGTCTGGCAATTTCTTTTAGCTCTGAGCTGGCTTCCAAAACTTTATGGGCTTGATTAATAATTTGCATACCGATGGGTGTGATACCGACTTCACTACCCCCTCGTTCAAAAATCATGACTCCTAACTCGTCTTCCAGTTTTTTAATGGCAACCGATAAGGTGGGTTGACTGACAAAACAAGTTTCGGCCGCACGACCAAAATGACGTTCGCGTGCCACCGCCACAATATATCTTAATTCTGTTAATGTCATATAAATAAACCTTTTTAATTAAACGTTTAGGAGCGTAGATAATCCGCGCTCATGCCGACCCAACGACGTTGATGTTCAACTGCCATTGCCGGATTGTCTTTGATAAATTGCGGTGCGAAAGCTCTGGCCTCTTCTACAATTGCGACGTCTTCGTCAATATTAATAAAGCGGGTCAAACTGGTACCGGATTGCTTTAAACCTAAAAACTCTCCTGGACCCCGTTGTTCTAAATCGCGTCTAGCAATTTCAAAACCGTCAGTGGTTTCATACATTGCCTTTAAGCGCTGTTTGGCTAGTTCTGATAGGGGTTGTTGATACAGCAACAGGCAAATGGCCTTGTCCTGACCGCGACCGACTCGACCTCGCAATTGATGTAACTGGGCCAAACCAAAACGTTCTGCGTGTTCAATCACCATAATATTGGCATTAGGGACATCTACCCCGACCTCAATCACGGTGGTCGCCACTAACACATCGATGTGATGGGCTTGGAAATCAGCCATGATCTGATTTTTTTCCTCACTTTTTAAACGCCCATGAACCAAAGCGACCCTAACCCCATCTAATTCAGCAGAAAGACGGTCGTAGGTTTCCTCTGCCGTTTGTAGCTGTAAGGCTTCACTCTCCTCGACTAAGGGACAAACCCAGTAAACCTGTTTGCCTTGATGGCAAGCGCTTTCAATTAAAGAAATCAACTCATCACGGCGTTTATTATCGAGCAATTTAGTTTCTACCGCTTGTCGACCCGGTGGTAATTCATCAATCACCGAGACATCTAAATCAGATAAAAAGGTCATCGCTAAAGTACGAGGAATGGGTGTGGCACTCATATTTAACTGATGAGGATAGATAATTGCTGCTGGCTGTAATAAATCCATCTTGAGATTTTCTTGGATCTCGACAGTCTCCGCAACCTCTTCGTTGAACACACCTTTTTCACTTAAACTCAAGCGCTGACCCACACCGAATCGATGTTGTTCATCAACAATGACTAGACCCAATTGTTGAAAACGGACGTCCTTTTGAATTAACGCTTGGGTCCCGATAATGAACTTTGCTTGACCATTGGCGATTGCCTCATAGGTTTCACGCTTTTCCTTGCTCTTTACACTACTACTTAACCAATACACCGTAACACCTGAACCCTCAAGCCATTGACAAATTTTACGATAATGCTGTTCGGCTAAAATCTCAGTCGGTGCCATCAAGGCAACTTGTAAACCTTGTTCTAAAACAGACGTCGCTGCCAATGCGGCCACAATTGTTTTACCGCTACCAACATCGCCTTGAATCAAACGATGCATCGGGAAGTCTCTTTGCAAATCACTATCAATCTCAGCCAACACCCGCACTTGTGCCGCAGTTAATTGAAAGGAGAAGCGATCCAACACCTGCTGGTACAAATCACCTTTTTGCGTTGACACAGCATAAGCTTTTAATGCGCTGCGTTTTTGTCGAGCTAAAAACATGGCAATTTGTTGGGCCAACATTTCATCAAACTTTAAACGCTCCCAAGCTGGATGATATCTGTGTTCGAGTGACTCAATATCTGTGCCTAAGGGCGGTTGATGTAATATCTGAATCGCCTGATTAATTTCCATCAGTTCATAGCGCTGACGAATTTCATCAGACAGTGTTTCTTGTAAAACACAATTCTTTAAATGCTTTTGAATATGCGCACTCAGCACTTCCTGAGACAAACCGGCGGTTGTGGGATAGATGGGTACTAAACTATCACCCAAGCTCTCCCCTGCTTTCAACATTTTGGGATGAATCATTTCTAGACCCCACTGGAAGCTACCGCGAATCTCACCACGAATTCTGAAAAGACCCTTTTTCTCTAAGACGGTTTTTTGACTAGGATAAAAATTTAACCAACGTAACTGAATCGAGCCGCTTTGGTCATTGAAAGTTGCGCTCAACTGCTTACGACCACGCATCACCACTTGTATCGAGGAGACTGTACCCTCAAGTTGAGCCTTCATACCGGGGGCAAGTTCTGAAATTTGATGGATGCGACTATGATCTTCGTAGCGTAGTGGTATGTGCAAAATAAAGTCCATTGGCTCAACTAAGCCAAGAGCATGCAACTTTTTATCTGTTGCTGTTAAAGTGGGCTTTTTACTACTAGGCATCATAACCACAAAAAGTAATCGCTGAATCTGAAGCTCTGATCACAGGACGACAAAAGCTTCAGATTTAATCCGACAACAAGTTAAATTACTTGTTTAAGGCTAGGACTGCGTCAATTTCAAATTGGGCGCCTTTAGGCAGTGCCGATACTTCAATAGTAGAACGCGCCGGATAAGGTTCAGGAAATAGTTCTTGCATCACACTATTGGCAATACCGAAGTTATTCAGATCCGTCAAGTAGAGACCCACGCGAACAATATCCTCCATACTACCGCCAGCCGCCTCAATTACCGCCTTTAAATTAGCCATGGACTGTCTAACTTGCTCTTCAAATTGTGTAGATACCAACTCACCGCTTTCGGGATTTAGACCTAATTGACCTGAAATAAACACAGTGGTGTTGGCTGTGCTAATGACGGCTTGTGAATAAGGACCTAAAGCGGCCGGTGCTTTGTCAGAAAAGACGATTTTTTTAGTCATACTATTCCCTATGAGATCTGGTGTTAAAAATCGTGATGTGATAGCCTCTATAGAAATAGTCTATAGACAAATCAAATTAATTAGTAAAATTGTATCAAATTTAATTAGCGATTGCTTTTGTATTCGTCATAAGCGGATTGACGCAAACTATGATCCATCAATGTCAAAGCTAATAAGGCTTCAGCAATCGGTGCGGCACGGATACCAACACAGGGATCATGTCGTCCCAAGGTTTGCACCATAATCGGCGTATTTTCGGTATTGACTGAGCGACGCTCTACGCGAATGCTTGATGTCGGTTTGATGGCCAAAGACACGGTGATATCCTGACCACTAGAGATGCCACCCAAGATGCCGCCGGCATGATTCGTCAAGAAGCCCTCGGGCGTAATCTCGTCACCATGTTCTGAACCACGCTGACTGACGCACTCAAAACCGGCGCCAATAGCCACTGCTTTGACAGCGTTGAGACCCATCATAACGTGAGCAATATCAGAATCCAGACGATCGTAAATCGGCTCACCCAAACCGGCAGGGACATTTTCTGCTACCACCTCAATACGCGCACCAATCGAGTCACCATCACGTCGCAACTGGTCCATAAACGCTTCGAGCTCAGCAATAATCTCGGCATTGGGAGCGAAAAATGGATTATTAGGCACCTCATCCCAGCTGTGGAAAGGGATTTGAATAGGACCTAATTGACTCATATAAGCACGAATCCTAGTTCCATAGCGCAACGCTAAACACTTTTTAGCCACCGCACCAGCTGCCACCGTTGGCGCTGTCAGGCGCGCTGAAGAACGGCCGCCACCGCGAGGATCTCGGATGCCGTATTTCTTCCAATAGCTATAATCTGCATGACCCGGTCTGAAACTGTCAGTGATATTGGCATAGTCCTTGCTGCGCTGATCCTGATTACGGATTAATAAGGCGATGGGTGTACCCGTGGTTTTACCCTCATAAACACCCGATAAAATCTCGACTTGATCCGGCTCTTGGCGTTGAGTTACATGACGCGAGGTGCCTGGACGACGACGATCTAAATCGAATTGAATATCCGCTTCAGTTAGCGCAATGCCCGGTGGACAACCATCAATCACACAGCCGATAGCTGGGCCATGAGATTCACCAAAGTTTGTTACTGTAAATAGACGACCAAGTGTATTACCAGCCATTCAACTTCCTGTGCAAAAAATTAAAAACTATGTAAGCTAATTATTATACTGAAGATAGCATTGTTTAAGATGAACAACTCAGCATCATATTTTGTTTTTCAAAGGGACTTGGCTCAGCATAACGCTCTGCCCCCGGATGCTCAACAAATGGACTCTGCAAAATTTTGAGCATAAAGTCCAAGCGTTCGGCTGAGCCATTTTGCGCATCATCAATTGCTTCTTGCGCCATATAAGTTCGCAAGGTATACAGGGGATTGATACGATTCATTAGTGATTTACGATCTGCTGTGCAGAGTGCGTCTTGTTCTAATCGGCGCTTATAACGCGTCAACCAAGCTTTGGCCTGTTCAGGACGATTAAATAAGCTTAACCAATGCTCTTCATCCGTATCAATATCAGCCAGACGCCTAAAACTCAAAGTAAAATCCGCTGCCTGCTCAGCGAGCAGCGTCCAAAAATCATTGAAAAGCTCGTCATCCTCAGAAGTTAATTCCTTAACACCGAGTTTTTGGGCGTGAATATCAAAAAACTTATCGTAAAAATAATCTGCGTAGTTATCCAGCACCGCTCGTAAATCATCTTCTTCAAGACCGAGCAGCGTAAAGCTATTGGCAAATTGATGCAGATTCCAGAGCGCAACATTAACCTGTTGACTAAAAGCATAACGACCGCCATGATCACTATGGTTAATCACCCAATTAGGATAAAAATTTTCCATAAAACCATAAGGACCATAATCAATAGTAAGTCCTAACACCGACATATTATCTGTATTCATGACACCATGAACAAAGCCCACACTTTGCCAATGAGCCATTAAATGCGCGGTTTTTCTTGTCACAATTGATAAGAAATCCAGTATCTTATCTTTAATGTTTTGGTATTCTTTTTTTAATTGATCGGCAAAGAAATGCTCACAAACATAATCGAATAATTCACGCAGTAAGTCCGGTCGTTGATTGGCGTACCAATGTTGAAACGAACCGAAACGCACGAAACTAGGCGCAACGCGTGCAACAATGGCCGCTGTTTCTACCCGTTCACGGCGGACGCGGTCCTCTGACATGGTAATACTCAGGGCCAAGGTGGTGGGAATATTTAAACCATCCATGGCGGCACTGGCTAAATAATCACGGATGCTCGAACGCAGTACCGCTCGACCATCGCCCATACGCGAATACGGGGTCAAACCGGCGCCTTTTAGCTGAATTTCCCAAGCATGATCTACAGTGTCTGTCTGAATCGCCCCTAATAAATGAGCACGACCATCACCTAATTGACCGGCCCAGACACCAAACTGGTGACCACTATAAACAGCTGACAAGGTAACACCACCCGGTAAATCGGTCTGTCCGGACATAATCTCTAAAAACTCTTGACTTTCCCAAGTTTTCTGACTAATCCCCAAAAGCTCTGCCACTCGTGGATTGACACTCAGTAGTTTGACCTCGTGTTTTAAGCCCTGCATCTCGAGACGGGTATAAAACTCAGGTGACAGTTCAGCAAAGGTGTTAGTGATATTGAGCGATTTCATAGTAACTAAAGTTTAGATTTTATTTGCCAGCTTTTTTGCGTTGTTTAGCGATCTGCTTGGCGGGACGCACATACATGATAGAGGCGTAAAACACGATCATGGCGAGTAAGGCTTCTGCCATCGCTAATTGCCGTGAAAAAATCGTACCATCCGTATACCAACGCACGACCCCCTCCATCAGATAGAGTAACACTAGCATCGATGTCCATTGCATAGTATATAAATTACCGCGCCATAAACCATAGAGAGGAAACACTAGGGGTAGTGCCTTTAAGGCAAACAAGGTACCACCCGGCACCACCGGATCAAGCACCCACTCCCAGAGCACACAAAGGACGATGAGTAAGACCGTGGCAGCAAAGGCAATATATCGATAAAGAGGGTTTAAAGGTACCGTAGGCATAAGCGTTAAGACTGTCATAAACGAACTAACTATTGTATGCTATATTTTTTAAGGCTGAGCGATAAGGGCGCTTAGCTAGCGCTATTTACTTGAAGAATGACAAAAAATTGAGAGCTGATCATGAGTTTATTAGGAATGGAAAAGAAAAAGCGACCTAAAGCGGTGCCTGAGGTGAGTTTTTCTGATGACAGTGTATTTATTAAAAATCATCGGGATTCTTTAGGCGATTGGCGTTTTTACAAAGATGCCTTGATGCTTGCTGTGTCCAGACTGCTTAATGAGGGTTTAACCAGTAAGGCCGCTAGTCTCTCCTATACCTCAATTACCTCAGCAGTGCCGCTACTTGCGGTAGTGTTATCTCTGTTTACCGCTTTTCCGATTTTTAATGATTTTAAATACTACCTAGATCAGTTTTTGACTCAGAGCCTCTTTCCGGAAACCATCTCCATTCAGGTTTTGGACTATTTAAACACCTTTGCCGATGCTGCTTCGGGCTTAACGGCTGTGGGTACGATTTTCTTATTTGTGACATCAATTATGTTAATGATGACTATCGAGGATGCGCTTAATCAGATTTTTCAGATCAAAAAGCCACGCCCTATTTTTCAACGTATTTTAGTGTTTTGGGCTATTTTATCGATTGGCCCCTTTGCCCTTGCGCTAAGCCTCTGGGCCAGTGCCATGGTGTTGCAACAAAATATGGGGGTTGGATTCTCGTTTTTGAAAAGTTTTTTAAGCTTTATCGTGCCGGTCTTATTTTCCGGATTTTTGATGTCTCTGGTTTATTTTATAGTGCCTAACCGTCGTATAAAATTCAGGGATGCCATGGTCGGCGGTTTTTTTACTGCGATTATTTTTGAGTTGATGCGTAGCGGTTTCACGATCTATCTAAGCTATTTCCCTACCTACACCCTGATTTACGGGGCCTTTGCTATCTTGCCAATCTTTTTGATTTGGGTTTATTTATCGTGGCTGATATTGTTACTAGGCGCTTATATCGTCTCTCTTATGCCGCAAATTCGTCGCGGCGTGATTGCTCAAGACAGTCGCTCCGGGACTCGTTTGCTATTGGCCATAAAGATTTTAAGGGTTTTGCATGATCAAAGGCAATTGCAGCAACCAGGACTCACAGAAGCACAACTTATTGCTTTGATTCCAGCTAGCTATATCAATATTAGTTATGTTTTGGAAACTTTGGCTGAACTTGGCTACGTGATTCGAGGTGCCGATAGCAGAGAATCAGTTTGGGCTTTGGTTTGCGATGATAGTCATCCTATTAAACCCTTGGTGAATTGCTTCTTGTTTGATAAAAATATGGATTATGTGCTGCGAGATGAGCAAATTCGCCATGTGTTGGAGCGCACCTTTGATGACGAAGAGGTGCCCATCAGCGCTATCTATAAATAAATAAAACCCAAATGATCACTATAATCATTTGGGTTTTTGCTTAGCAGTTTTCAAAAATCAAAATAATTTTTCAAAATACTGCTCGATATCTGCGTTCGGTTCTTGCTTAGCTTTTTTGGCATTACCAATCACTTCAACATCCAGTCTAGCTTCGGGTGCCGGTCGACAGCAACAAGGCAAAACCTCGTCAGGATTAATATAGGCCAGAGGCTCTATCAAATACTCAACCGCACCATCAACCAAACGTGTGCGACAAGAACCACAATAGCCTGAACGACATTGAAACTCAACCTCGTAGCCTTGGCGTTCCAAGCCTTCAAGCAAAGTTTCACCACTTAATAACTCAAAACTACCGTCCCAGGTAAATACTCGACTCATAACTCAAATCCAGATAAATCATCTGGGTTAATTTCGGCATCAATTTGACCGATCAGGTATGAGCTGATTTCAACTTCTTGTGGAGCAACTTGAACGTTATCAGAAGATAACCAAGAGTTAATCCATGGAATCGGGTTCTGATTAGCGCCTTCAAACGCCGGTTTTAGACCAACGGCAACCATGCGTGAGTTGGTGATGTACTCAACGTATTTGCATAAAATATCACGGTTAAGACCAATCATGGAACCGTCTTTAAATAAATAACCGGCCCATTCTTTTTCTTGCTCGGCGGAGTCTCTGAACATTTCAAAACACTCTTGTTCAAGCTCTTTAGCAATTTCAACCATCTCGGGATCGTCTTGACCATTACGCATGATATTAAGCATATGTTGCGTGCTGACCAAGTGCAAAGCCTCGTCACGAGCAATTAGTTTAATAATTTTAGCGTTGCCTTCCATTAGTTTTCTTTCAGCAAAAGCAAAAGAACATGCAAAACTCACGTAAAAACGAATGGCTTCCAAAATATTAACTGACATTAGGCATAGGTAGAGTTTCTTCTTAAGTTCACGTAAACTCACCACCTCGGTTTTGTCATTTATTGTGTGAGTGCCCTCACCTAAAAGTTGATACAGAGCAACCGTTCGAATCAGATCATCATAGTATTTAGAGATATCACGCGCACGCTCTAAAATATGCTCGTTAGTCACGATGCCATCAAAGACAATCGACGGATCGTTAACAATATTACGAATAATATGTGTGTACGAACGCGAGTGAATGGTTTCGGAGAAAGACCAAGTTTCAATCCAGGTCTCTAGCTCAGGCAAGGACACAATCGGTAATAAGGCCACGTTAGGACTACGACCTTGAATTGAATCAAGTAATGTTTGGTATTTTAAATTTGAAATAAAAATATGTTTTTCATGCTCAGGCAAATTGGCATAATCAATTCTATCCTGAGAAACATCAACCTCTTCCGGGCGCCAGAAAAATGATAGCTGCTTTTCAATCAGCTTTTCAAATACCTCGAATTTCTGTTGGTCGTAACGCGCTACGTTAACGCTCTGACCAAAAAACATGGGCTCTAAGAGCGCATTGTTGGGGGTCTCATTAAAAGTACTGTATAACATAAAAGCCCTAAAATAAAACTGTTGTGAAGCGCTTAAATTATCAAAAAACTTAAGCGCCAAAAATAATTAGATCTTGCAAGCACCGCTTTCGCAATCATCCTCACCCGCACTACTTAAGTTCACAAGATCGCCCTGATCGTCTTGAGCACCATCGCGCGTGTTGTGATAGTAAAGTGTTTTTAAGCCGTATTTATAGGCATTGAGCAAGTCTTTTAATAACTCGCTCATCGGCACTCTACCGCCAGAATAACGTGTTGGGTCATAGTTTGTATTAGCAGAAATGGCCTGATCGACAAATTTTTGCATAATCCCGACGAGACGCAAGTAACCGTCATTGGAAGGCATATTCCAAAGTGTTTCGTACTGATGTCTTAAGCGGCGATACTCAGGTACCACCTGACGCAAGACACCGTCTTTTGAGGCTTTTACTGTGATCAAACCACGTGGCGGCTCAATTCCGTTAGTCGCATTTGAGATCTGACTAGAAGTTTCAGATGGCATTAACGCTGTGAGTGTTGAGTTGCGTAAACCAAACTCTTGAATATCGCTACGTAAAGCTTCCCAATCCAAGTGCAATGGCTCTTGGCAGAAAACATCAACATCCTTTTTGTAGGTATCAATAGGTAAAATGCCTTGAGAGTATGTAGTCTCATCAAAGGCTAAGCAAGGTCCGAACTCTTTGGATAAGTTCATCGATGCTTTTAATAAATAATACTGAATCGCTTCAAAGGTACGATGAGTTAAGCCATTGCCACTACCGTCAGAGTAACGAGCACCGTTTTTGGCTAGGTAATAGGCAAAGTTAATCACGCCCACACCCAAGGTGCGACGATTCATGGTAGCAATTTCAGCTGCCTTGATGGGATAATCTTGGTAATCTAATAAGGCATCTAATGCACGTACAATTAAATCAGATAAATGCTCTAACTCGTCGAGCGATTCGATGGCACCCAGATTAAAGGCAGATAGCGTACATAAAGCAATCTCACCCTTTTCGTCATTAATATCGTCTAATGGCTTAGTTGGTAGCGCAATCTCAAGACATAAGTTGGACTGACGTACTGGTGCTACGCTCGGATCAAACGGACTGTGAGTATTACAATGGTCAACGTTTTGAATATAAATACGACCCGTACCGGCACGCTCCTGCATCATCAAGGAGAATAAATCGGCGGCCTTAATTGAGCGTTTGCGAATTGAGTCATCTTGTTCATACTGGACGTATAAACGCTCAAACTCGTCCTGATCGGCAAAGAAAGCATCGTATAAACCCGGCACATCAGAGGGCGAGAATAAAGTGATATGACCGCCTTTAATTAAACGCTGATAAAGCAAGCGATTAATTTGTACACCATAATCCATATGACGTACACGGTTTTCTTCAACCCCGCGATTATTTTTAAGTACTAGCAAAGACTCGACTTCCAAGTGCCACATCGGATAGAACAAAGTCGCTGCACCACCCCGCACACCGCCTTGAGAACAACACTTAACTGCTGTCTGGAAATGCTTATAAAACGGAATACATCCGGTATGCTGGGCCTCACCGCCACGAATCGCACTACCAACCGCGCGTATACGACCGGCATTAATACCGATACCGGCCCGCTGAGACACATAACGCACAATGGCTGCGCTAGTGGCATTAATGGAATCTAGGCTGTCATCACACTCAATTAAAACACATGAGCTGAACTGACGCGTCGGGGTACGAACACCGGCCATAATCGGTGTAGGTAAAGACAACTTGAAGGTAGAAATCGCATCATAGAAGTCTTTGATGTACTGTAGACGTGTTTCTTTTGGATATTTTGAGAACAAGCAAGCTGCGACCAATATATATAAAAACTGTGGACTTTCGAAGATTTCCCCGGTCACACGGTTTTGTACTAAATACTTACCCTCTAACTGATTAACTGCCGCATAAGCAAAAGTCAAATCGCGGTCATGAACCAAAAAAGAATCCATCTGATTGAATTCCTCTTGGCTGTAGTCTTCTAGTAAATGACGATCGTAGCGTTCTGCTTCAACAAGTTTTTTAACCTGTTCATATAGCTTAGGAGGCTCGAACTGACCGTACGCTTTTTTGCGTAGGTGGAAAATAGCCAAGCGCGCAGCTAAAAACTGATAATCCGGGGTTTCTTCAGAGATTAAATCAGCTGCGGCTTTAATAATTGTTTCGTGAATGTGTTCAGTTTTAATGCCATCGTAAAACTGAATCTGTGAGCGTAGCTCTACTTGAGAAACTGACACATTATCCAAGCCCTGGGCAGCCCAGTCTAAAACACGATGGATTTTGTCGAGGTCAAGCGCTTCTTGACGACCGTCTCGCTTGGTCACCAATAAAGATGTATTCATGGACAACCCTTAAGTGTGGGCTTTTTGGATTTGTTTCGCGTCTGCGCCAAGCAAGGCCAAAAAACCTATAAATTGTTAGTGTAAATATCTAAAAAAGAATCTGTTGTTAAGCTATATATTATTGAAAAACAGGCCGTTATGGCGTGTTTTTCAATAAAAACCTGAGATCTTGATATGCTCTAAAATAACTACATGTAGTTTAACTTCATTTTAGAACATCAATATGTAGTATTAAAGGACAAATCCTAGGAAATTGCAAGCCCCGAAAAAATATCACGGACTATTGTTGACAATATTTAAAACTTAGCAATCGCAATAATGACCGCTACTCATGCCTTTTTTGTGATTACTACAACTCAAGTAATTAAGTAATCCGTGTTGCTTTTTAGCTGATATTTAAAATTTTCATACGTCCTAAGCAACAATTCCGGATCACGCTGATTGAGCGCCTGCGAATCTGATAAGGTACGGCGCCATAAACGAGCCCCCTTTTGACCATTGAATAAACCGAGCAATGGTTTAAAAACAAATCGCAAAGGCACCGCTTTGGCATTTTCCCGTACTGCGTATTCATAGACGCTCTGAATAATCTCGTCTATTTCAGGGTGCACTACATCCGGCCACAGCAAACGACTGACTTCACCGATGCGGTAAGGTTCATGCCAAGCGGCACGACCTACCATAATACCGGCAAAATTCTGCGCCTGTTCATACATCTGAGCGACTTCAGTTAAACCACCATTTAGAATAAATAAAGCCTCCGGAAAGTCTTCTTTGAGCTGTGCTACCCAGTCATAACGTAAGGGTGGAATCTCGCGATTATCCTTTGGTGATAGGCCCTTAAGAACCGCATTACGGGCGTGAGCGATAAAGACCCGGGTATCACTTTTGTGCATCACCGCACCGACAAAATCACGGACAAAACCGTAATCGTCACTGTAATCAAGACCAAGACGATGTTTCACCGTCACCGGTACAGTCACAGCATCTTGCATGGCCTTAAGGCAATCGGCGACTAAATCGGCTTCCGCCATCAAGCAGGCGCCAAAGGCACCCTTTTGGACCCGCTCAGAAGGACAACCACAATTCAGATTGATTTCATCGTAGCCCCACTGCTCGCCCAATTTCGCACTGCGAGCTAAATCCGTGGTTTCACTACCGCCTAACTGTAAAGCCACCGGATGTTCTTCCTGATTGAATTGCAAATGACGTTGCACATCACCGTAAATCAAGGCACCGGTAGTGACCATTTCAGTATAAAGCAAGGCCTGGGGGGCCAATAAGCGATAGAAAAAACGCGCATGCCTATCGGTCACATCCAACATGGGTGCGATCGATAAACGCCAAGGCTGAGCAGGTGACCCGTAGATAGAGTCAGTTATTGAACTAGTTTCTGCTTTATTCATTGAATACTAAGTGCGGATAAAGGGGTTCATTTTTACTTCGCTGGTCTTGTCGATGGATTTTTTAATCTCGCTATAGCGTCTAAGCACATCCGACTTATAAACCACACCCATGAGATGCGGCGGATCAGCAAAATCCAGTACCGGCAAACGCTCACCATTATAAGTGACGAATTCATCTTGAACTTCATCTAGGGTCATTCGCAAGTGTAAAGGCTCAAGATAGGTTCTGGAAATCAAATGCGCCGGGATCGGTTCATCCGGTTTTAATGCACCCAATAAACTACGCGTAATGTCTTTATGAGCCAATACGCCCAAAAACTCGTTTTGCTCATTAACCACGTAGAGATAACGTACACTTAACTCTGTAAATAAATCGATGGCTTCACCGACTAGCATCTCGGATTGAATGACGTTTTCAGGTTTTTTATTAATCAATTGCTCAATACGAACATTGCTCAAGCGATGACGTAGACGAATGTCCTCTTCGCGATTGGTAGTGACATTAAACATCACTAAGCCATTAATCTGACGTGCTAGGAAACTGGCCGTCACACAAGCAAACACCACCGGCACCACAATGGACTGATTATGTGACATTTCGATCATCATGATAATCGCCATCAGCGGCGCACTGGAAGCGGCCGATAAAAAGGCACCCATACCGAGAATCACAAAAACCGGACCATAAGGTGCAAGCTCAGGAAAAAGCCCCATCGCCGCTTTTAAAGTCAGCAGCGCAACAGCCGCACCAACAAACATAATCGGCGTAATGACCCCACCTACTGCACCGGAACCCACCGATATTAAGGTAGCAGCAACTTTTAACAATAAAAACATGGACAATAATTGCCAAGTCCAATCCGCTCCGTGTATCAAGGTCGACACAATAGAATCACCATTGCCGGCTAAGCGCGGGTCATATAAAAGAAAAACACCGACGACCAGACCGGCAAGAGCCATTCGCGCCGCCAAAGGGACCGGGATCAGCTTTAAACCCTTTTTGCACCAGTCTAAGGCTCTTAAAAAGAGTGGCGAGAGGACACCACCAAAGACGCCTACAATGATCGAGCAAATCAATAACTCAACCGTCAGAGAAATCTCCAAATCGACTTGATATAAAAGGAAGTGATTATCAAAAAGTCGCGTAGTCAGATGGGCTGACATGGCGGCAACTAATAAAGGACCGACAATAATCATTGACATGCTGCCAACGACAATTTCGGCCACAAATAAGGCACCGGCAATCGGTGTGTGGTAGGCAGCCGATACGGCGCCGGCTGCGCCACACGCCACAACCAACCGTAACTGCTTAGCATCCATAAAAAAGAATCGACCAATTGCCGATGACAACATGGAACCCATATGAATCATCGGCCCCTCTCGACCGATGGAAAAACCTGAGGTAATCACGGTTAGTGAGGACAAAATGCGCAAAACACCTTGCTTAATTGATAATCGACCATCACCTAGTGCCACCGCCTCCATGTAGTCGGAGTTGGTGTCGGTCTTAATACTGGCAGACCAAGTTAGCAATAGGCCACCGACTAAACCCGCAAGGCTTGGATAAAGCAAAGTTTGCCAGCTTGTGTATTGACCGACAATATCGCTAATGGCACCGGTTTCACCGACCATCAACCATTGTAATAGACGCACTCCCTGAAAAAAGAGCAAGGTTGCCAGGGCACCGACCACACCCATTAAGAGAGCCCACACCAACACGATTGCTTGGCTATGGAACACAGGACGGCGAGTCAAGCGCCGACGGAGATAGTTAAAACGTCGCTTCATCATAGAGCAGGTAAATTAGTTAAACCGAATATTAGATTTTAAACCGCAAGAGCGAGGTTTATTAGGAATTCCGTAGATAGACTGGTAAAATCAGCTTTCACGTCTTTATTTTACTTATCATCATACACTTTATAAGATTAATTTAACTCTATGGCCGTTTTTACCCCCGTATCTACTGAACAAGCCCAAGAAATTTTACAAAACTACGATTTAGGTGAGTTTGTTTCAATGCAGGGCATCACTGCGGGTATTGAAAATACCAATTATTTTTTAACCACGACCAAGGGTGAGTATGTTCTGACTATCTTTGAAGTTTTAACTAAAGAGCAAATCCCTTTTTATCTTGATTTAATGTACGGTCTTGGCATAAAAAAGCAGGCTGTACCCATGCCACAAAAACGCAATGACGGTACGATCTGGGGTTTGTTTGGTGATAAACCCATATCTATTGTGGTTCGTTTAAACGGCGGTTGGGAGGCTCATCCCAGCCCCAAGCACTGCGAGATTGTGGCCCGCGCTCAAGCACGACAGCATATCGCCGCCTATGATTTGCCTTTAAATCAACCAAACTTGCGCGGTTTAAGCTGGTGGCAAGAAACTTACCCGGCTATCAAACCGTTTTTAAACCAAGAACTACAAGACTTATATGAAACATCTTTAGCCGAACAAATTGAGGTTCAGCGTGGTTTCGCTTGGCGTCAAATGCCCGGCGGTCCCTGCCATTGCGATTTGTTTCGCGATAATGTCTTGTTTGATGGTACTTACGAACACCCCAGTCTAGGTGGTGTCATTGATTTTTACTTCGCCGGCGTTGATCGTTGGTTATTTGATGTGGCGGTAGCTGTCAATGACTGGTGTATTGATCGTGAAAGCGGTGAATTAATTCCGGAACTAGTTGAAGCTTGGTTAAGTAGCTATCATCGAGGTCGTCCCTTTACCGATGCTGAACGTGAGCTATGGTCAGTCGCTTTAAGAGCAGCCGCCCTGCGTTTCTGGACTTCAAGACTTTATGACTTTTATCTACCACGACCTGCACAAAGTTTGAAACCACATGATCCGACGCATTTTGAGCGCATCCTTAAAGCGCGCACTTACGGCGACATTCCGCCATTACCTGCACGCTAAGGAGTTTTTATGCAAGCTGTTAAACTTCCTGCAAGTGCCGGTATAGATTGGTTATTAAAAGGCTTTGCTATCTTCAAGAAGCGTCCGGGATTATTTGTCTTATTGGCTTTTATCTGGAATTTTAATACCATCATCAGCCTTCAGCTTTTGGGGGCTTTGGGTTTATTTACCGTGGCCTTAGTACAACCGGTGTATATCGCTTTTATTTTATTTTGTTGCCACCAGATCAATCAAGGTCAAAAGTTTACTCTCAATGATCTTTTTGAGCCTTTCCGAGACAGTAAAATCCTAAAATCCTTGCTGATTGCCGGTTTTACTTATGGGGTGATATTTTTTATTCTGGATATGTTCTTTACCCCTTCGCTGGTCAAAGAAAGTGAAGTAGCCAATGTCATTGCTTCAACTGCCGACGGTGAAATAACCGCTGAAACTTATGCCGCCCTAGCCGCCTCAATCAATCCGATAGCGATTTTTGCAATGATTTTGTATACGGTATTTCTGACCTTGGTATATTGGTTTGTACCGGCGCTAATCATGTGGAATCGAGTTGAAGTTGTAAAATCTATTGTCTTTTCTTGCATTGGCGTGATGCGCAATTTTTCAGCGTTTGTCACGATGGGAGTCCCTGCTGTCGCGATCGGTTTTGTGGTGTGGAGTTTAATTCTTGTTGCAATATTTTCCGGTGGTGCCGGCGCTTTTCTTGCCTTTATACTACAAATAATTCTAATATCCTTATTGATGACTATTTATTGTGCCATGTATATTAGTTACAAGCAGATTTACCAAAGCTCATAAGCAAATCATTCAACGTTGAGCTTACACCCTTATCAGTGCAGTGAAAATTAACTTCTTTTTGAGGAAATTGTGTTATGTCTAAAAAATTATTAGCAGCAGCGGCTGTCAGTTTAAGCTTAACCGCCTGTCAGGGCATGGACGTAGCCGGTATGGTTGGTGCCGCTGCAACTTTAGCGAGCGCAGCCAGTATCAATGACAATGAGATCAGAGCTTTGGGCGTACGTGCTCAACAGCAACTGGATGCTGAAAATAAAATTGCTTCGGCCTCTAATGCCTATAGTCAACGCTTAAACCGTATCACTCGCAACCTGAAGAATTATGAGGGTCAGCAGTTAAACTATCAGGTTTACTTAGTTGATGAAGTCAATGCTTTTGCCTTGCCTAATGGCGGCATCCGTGTTTATAGCGGTCTTATGGACAAGATGACTGACGATGAGTTGCTTTACGTGGTCGGTCACGAGGTAGGTCACGTGGTCAAAGGCCACTCCAAGCAACAGACTCGCACCAAAATGCTTAGCTCAGCTGCTTTACAAGCGGTATCTTCCAGTGGCTCTCCGGTTGCTGCCTTATCCAACAGTGTGGTCGGTCAATTGGGTCATCAGTTAATTAATGCTCAATACTCACAAGCCCATGAGTATGAGGCTGATGCTTATGGTCTTAAAGTCTTAAAAGAACATGGCAAAGGCAAAGATCCTGCTGTTACCGCTTTACGTAAACTGGCCGCCATGGGTGGTGACCGCTCAAGCGTGTTTTCTTCGCACCCTAACCCATCTGCTCGCGCCGATCGTATTGCTAAAATGAATTAATTGATATTGTTGGTGCTCTGAGTTGATTTGATATTTCTCAGGCGTCCAACAAATAGCTGAGGCTATCGGCCACATTAAGTTCGGGTATTAAGTCATTAATACCCGAATTTTTTGGATAATGGATATGAGCCAAATATAAACCATCGGCCATAAAGGTGGGCGCAGCAAACTTTCGCTGTCGATGAGCGAGCAACTCCCTCATGTATTCTGCTTGATATTTACCCTTGCCGACATAAACCAAGCTACCGACAATATTGCGTACCATATGGTGTAAAAAGCCATCACCCTTGACTGAAAAGACGAATAAATTACCTTGCTGTTGAATATCCAAATGATGAATGGTGCGAATCGGTGAGTGTGCTTGACACTCAGACGATCTGAAACTGCTAAAGTCATGCTCACCCAACAAGTGTTGAGCCGCCTCTTGCATCTGCACTAAATCAAGTGGCAAGTGATACCAACCCACTAGCCCTGATAACACCGCAGATTGCACCGGATGGCAACGCAAAATATACACATAGGTTCTGGCCTCAGCATCAAAGCGTGCATGAAAATCGGGGGCGACTTCTTTGGCCCATTTGATGCGGATATCCGGCGGTAAAAACGCATTTACCCCTCTGACCCAAGAATTATCGCTACGTGTGGCATCCGTATCCAGGTGTGCCACTTGATTGATCGCGTGCACACCGGTATCAGTACGACCCGCACAAACCACCTGAGTGGGGGTGGTAATAAATTCACCCAAGGCCGCTTCGACTGCGCCCTGCACTGTGGCACGGTTACTTTGAATTTGCCAGCCTGAATACTGTTGACCCTGATAAGAAATACCTAAGGCTATGCGATGCTTGGCCATTAATCCTTGTCCAAGTCTAAACTGATATCTTGTAATTTTTTTCTAAACGCTTTGGCAGCGGGGCTTTGATCCAATTGAGAATCATCAGGAGACCCTTTAGAGCCGGAAATACGTTGGGCTAGAAAGACGGTCAAGGCAATAAACACTACCAATAGCACTAAGCTAATCGCAATATGATCACTTATCACCTGCAGTAACGCCATCTTTTTTCGCCCTATTTAAATAGTTACTATGGATTAAGATTTACATCTCGCCTAGAGCAATACGTAACATGCGGCGTAAAGGCTCAGCAGCGCCCCAGAGCAACTGATCACCGACCGTAAAGGCACTGATATACTCGGGACCCATATTTAATTTACGGACACGACCGACCGGGATATTTAAGGTGCCGGTCACCGCAACCGGTGTTAACTCACGCATGGTCACGTCACGATCATTAGGAATTAACTTAGCCCAATCGCTGCTACTATCGATAATGTCATTAATCTCATCTAAAGGCACATCTTTTTTAAGCTTAAAAGTCAGCGCTTGACTATGAGAACGCATCGCGCCAACACGCACACATAAACCATCGATAGGAACAATATCATTGCCCGTGCGACCTAAAACTTTATTGGTCTCAGCCTGCGCTTTCCACTCCTCACGTGATTGGCCATTGTCCAATTGAGTATCAATCCATGGAATCAAACTACCGCCTAATGGGACGCCGAAGTTACTCTGGGGCAGACTGTCATCTCGTTGAGTCGCCAAGACCTGACGATCAATTTCCAAAATCGCTGAGGCCGGATCATCAAGTAATGACTGCACTGAATTACCGAGAATACCGAATTGAGTTAGTAACTCACGCATATGCTGTGCACCACCGCCGGAAGCCGCCTGATAAGTCATGCTGCTCATCCACTCAACCAGACCGTGTTTGAATAATCCGCCGACACCCATCAACATGCAGCTGACAGTACAGTTACCACCGATAAAGTCACGAACGCCTTTAGCCAGAGAAGCATCGATTAACTCACGGTTAATCGGATCTAGGACAATCACCGCGTCGTTATTCATACGTAAAGCGCTCGCAGCATCAATCCAAATACCGTCCCAACCCGCAGCGCGTAGCTTAGGGTAGACTTCGTTGGTGTAATCACCGCCCTGAGCAGTCACAATGATGGGTAATTTCTTTAGAGCGTCAATATCGAAGGCATTTTGTAAAGGACCTGCACCCTCAGCCCACTCGGGCGCCGAACCACCGGCGTTGCTCGTAGAGAAGAATACCGGTTCGATTAGATTAAAATCACCCTCATCGCGCATACGCTGCATGAGCACCGAACCCACCATGCCTCGCCAACCGACAAGACCAACTGCTTTTGACATAGATTTACTCACTTATGAAATAATTGTCTTAATTTTTAATAATATCACTATCGCCCCAGGAGTAGAAACGATAGTGATTAATTGTCACGAATTAACTCAGACAGCCCTAAGACTACGCCTGAAGTGCTGCCAAAACAGCATCACCCATGGCTTTAGTGCCGACTTTTTGAGTGCCCTCTTCGTAAATATCAGCGGTACGATAACCTTGCGCCAACACCTTACGAACTGCCGCTTCAATCCTTTGAGCGGGCTCTTCCATATTGAAACTGTAGCGTAACATCATGGCGGCTGAGAGGATCTGGGCTAATGGATTAGCAATGTCTTGACCGGCAATATCAGGGGCAGAACCGTGACTTGGCTCATATAAGCCCTGATTCTTCTCATTTAAAGAAGCTGACGGCAGCATACCGATAGAGCCAGTTAGCATAGCTGCTTCATCAGATAAAATATCACCAAATAAATTACCGGTCACCACCACGTCCAACTCTTTAGGAGCGCGGACTAACTGCATGGCGGCATTATCAATATACATATGGCTAAGCTCAACATCAGGGTAATGACGACTTTCATCAATCATGATGTTGCGCCAGAACTGTGAAGTTTCAAGTACGTTGGCCTTATCCACGCTGAGTAATTTGCCACCGCGTTTCTTAGCAGCATCAAAAGCAATTTTAGCAATGCGGCGAACTTCGGTATCGGCATAACGCATGGTATCAAAACCTTCGTCCTCGCCTTTGAATGGGCCATCTTCAGCTTTGCGCACACCGCGTGGCGTACCGAAATAAATATCACCGGTTAATTCGCGCACAATCAACAGATCCAGTCCTGAAACCACCTCAGGCTTGAGTGATGAGGCATTGGCCAATTCCGGATATAAAATGGCTGGACGCAAGTTAGCGAAAAGACCTAAGGCTTTACGCAGACCTAAAATCGCTTGCTCAGGACGCAGATGACGCTCTAAGGAGTCATACTTCCAATCGCCCACCGCACCAAATAAAATGGCATCAGCACTTTTTGCTAATTCCAGGGTACGCTCCGGCAAAGGATGGCCATCGCTTTCATAGGCCACACCACCCACCGGTGCTTCTTCAAAGGTTAAATCCAAATCTAATGCTTTTAATACGCGGACTGCCTGCTCCATGATTTCGGAGCCAATACCGTCACCTGGTAAAACTGCTACTTTAAACGTCATAATTAAATCTTTTTTGTAAATTGATTAAAACAGCCTTTGACGAATCTCCAGCTGTAGTGAATAGAGTCTTTAAAAACTAGTCCACTACCTTTGCTAACCATGGTTTGTCGGCTAAGCGTTTTTCTTCGTAGGCTTTGATTTTATCAGCTTCACGCAGCGTTAAACCAATATCATCAAGTCCATTTAAGAGACAATACTTTCTAAAACTGTCAATCTCAAAGCCATACACAGCACCTGATGGTGACGTTACTTCTTGCTTATCCAAATCAATACTTAATTGATAACCGGGATTTGCTTCAACCTCTGCAAAGAGTTTGGAGACTTCCTCTTCACTTAAAACAATCGGTAATAAACCGTTTTTGAAGCTGTTATTGAAGAAAATATCAGCGTAGGACGGTGCAATAATTGCTTTGAAACCGTACTGCATCAAGGCCCAAGGTGCGTGTTCACGACTAGAACCACAACCGAAGTTTTCACGCGCCAATAAAATCGACGCGCCCTGATAACGCGCTTTGTTTAAAACAAAATCAGGGTTTAATGGACGCTTGCTATTGTCCATACCCGGTTCACCATGATCCAAATAACGCACTTCATCAAATAAATTCGGACCGAAACCACTACGCTTAATAGATTTTAAAAACTGCTTCGGAATAATCAAATCGGTGTCGACATTAGCGCGATCTAATGGAGCAACTAAGCCCTGGTGAATAGTAAATGATTCCATGCTTAGGCTCCTAACTGACGAACATCAACAAAATGACCGGTCACAGCAGCTGCAGCCGCCATTGCCGGACTAACCAAATGAGTACGACCGCCATTACCCTGACGACCTTCAAAGTTTCTATTTGAGGTTGAGGCACAACGCTCACCCGGCTCTAAACGGTCAGCATTCATCGCCAAACACATAGAACAGCCCGGATCACGCCATTCGAAACCGGCCTCAAGGAAAATTTTATCTAAACCCTCTTCTTCGGCTTGCTGCTTAACCAGACCTGAACCCGGTACCACCATGGCTTGAATCACATTATCAGCAACCTTTCTGCCCTTAGCGACCGCTGCGGCTTCGCGTAAATCCTCGATTCGAGAATTAGTGCAAGAACCAATAAAAACTTTATCAATTTTAATCTCGTTAATCGGCATATCCGCATCTAAACCCATATAGTCCAAGGCACGCTCAATACCTGAACGCTTAACAGAGTCACTTTCTGAGGCCGGATTAGGGACTTTATCTTCAATGCTAAGAACCATCTCGGGTGAAGTACCCCATGTCACTTGAGGACGAATATCAGCGGCATCAATCTCAACCACTTTATCAAAATGTGCTCCCTCATCCGAGACCAAGGTATTCCAATAGGCTACAGCCTGCTCCCATTGCTCATCGCTAGGGGCATAAGGACGACCCTTAAAGTAGTTAATAGTTTTATCGTCAACCGCCACCATACCCGAACGCGCACCGGCTTCAATCGCCATATTGCACACAGTCATACGACCTTCTACCGATAAATCACGGATTGTGCTACCGGCAAACTCAATAGCATGACCGGTACCGCCGGCAGTACCGATTTCACCGATAATATGTAGAACCACATCCTTAGCACTGCAGCCGAAAGGTAGTTTACCCTCGACCTTTACTAGCATATTTTTATCTTTTTTCTTTAATAAGGTTTGAGTCGCTAAGACGTGCTCAACTTCAGAAGTACCGATACCAAAAGCCAAAGCACCAAAGGCACCGTGAGTACTGGTATGAGAGTCACCGCAAACCACAGTCATGCCCGGTAAAGTGGCACCCTGCTCAGGACCGATCACGTGCACAATCCCTTGGCGAATATCATCCATACCGTAGCGTACAATTTTATGTTCGGTACAGTTTTTTTCTAAGGTATCAACCTGCAACTTGGATATTGGATCCTCAATACCTTGATCACGATTTATCGTCGGCACGTTATGGTCTTCAACCGCTAAGTTCGCGCTAATACGCCATGGCTGGCGCTCAGCAATTTTTAACCCTTCAAAAGCCTGCGGACTGGTTACTTCATGCAATAAATGGCGGTCAATGTATAAAATACAGGTCCCGTCTTCTTGCTGATGCACAACGTGCTCATCCCACAACTTGTCATACAAGGTTTTAGCCATGCTTATCTCCAAATGCTAAAAATTCTTTACTGAATCTATTGTCGGTGCTTTTAACTATCTTAACAAGACAAATAGATATACTAGTATTAGTACTACTATATTGTATAAGTGATTAAAAAAGCGAGTCTTTATAAGAAGCTCGCTTTTTATCTCTGCTAGTTTGATAGCTAAGATTAGTAGTACATCTCAAACTCAACCGGATGCGGTGTCACACGCAACCGATCAACTTCCTTCATTTTAAGTTCGATATAGGCATCAATTAAATCGTCGGTAAATACACCACCCGCCAATAAAAACTCGCGATCTCTATCAAGAGCTTCCAGCGCTTGCTCTAAAGAGGACGCAACGGTCGGTACCTTGATATCTTCTTCAGGGGGTAAATCATATAAATTCTTATCGGCCGGATCGCCCGGATGAATTTTATTTTGGATACCATCCAAACCGGCCATCAATAGCGCCGCAAAACACAGATAAGGATTAGCTAAAGGATCCGGAAAACGTGCTTCGATACGGCGAGCATTAGGACTATTAACATAAGGAATACGAATAGAGGCCGAACGATTACGAGCAGAATAAGCTAACTTTACCGGCGCTTCAAAATGTGGCACTAAGCGTTTATATGAATTAGTACCGGGATTGGTAATAGCATTTAAGGCTCTGGCGTGCTTAATAATACCGCCAATATAAAATAAGGCCGTATCTGACAGACCAGCATAGCCATTACCCGAAAAGACGTTTTGACCGTCTTTCCAGATGGATTGGTGAACATGCATACCTGAACCGTTATTGCCAAACAAAGGTTTTGGCATAAAGGTCGCTGTTTTGCCGTAAACATGAGCCAAACTATGAATGGTGTACTTTAAAATCTGATTCCAGTCGGCACGCTGAACCAAGGTAGAGAATCTGGTGCCAATCTCTAATTGTGCAGTCGCCACCTCAGCATGATGAATTTCAACCGGTACGCCCTGCTGCTCCAACAACAAACACGCTTCAGTACGAAAATCGGCAAAAGCATCAGCCGGCGGCACCGGTGCATAACCACCCATATAACGAGGTCTGAAACCGTTATTACGACCGTCCATCTCGTCGCCACTGACCCAATGTCCCTGATCAGAAAAAACTTTGAAACTGCAATGTTGGGGTTCGGTATTCCAACTGATGCCATCAAAAACAAAAAACTCAGGTTCAGGACCAAAGAAAGCCGTATCACCAATTCCGGTTGATTTTAGATAGGCCTCGGCGCGTCTAGCCACCGAACGAGGTGCGCGCTCATAACCCTTTAGATCGACCGGATCTAGGACATCACAACTGAGCACTAAGGTTGTTTCTTCACGAAAAGGATCCAAACGAGCCGTCGAAGCATCCGGGACTAAAAGCATATCGGATGCCTCTACCCCCTTCCAGCCGGGAATCGAAGAACCATCAAAGGCATAACCCGACTCAAAATAATCCTCATCCAAATGCCTGGCCGGAATGGTCATATGATGTTCTTTGCCCACTGTATCTGTGTAGCGCAAGTCAACAAACTCGACTTCGTGCTGACCAATAAGCTCAAGCACTTGAGTTGGGGTAGTCATGAAATTCTCCTGAAACTTTCAGTTTAAATACTTTAACACTATATTATGACGCTTTTTTGAGCAGATTTTTATCAATTAAAGTATTATGAATGTAAGCAAATTTTAAGTTGTTTCTTAGTCTAAGAAAATCGCTTGTAAATCATTTAAAAAACGCCAACCCAATTCAGTTGCTTTATAAACTAATGGTGAATCCTCTAACAGCCCCTTATCAATCGCTTGTTTAAGTTGCTTTTGCATCAGAAGCGGTGAAAGTCCTGTGTGCTCACTAAATAAGCTACTTGGTACGCCCTCTTGCAGCCTTAATGCATTCAACATAAACTCAAAGGGGATATCTTCGCTCTTTAATTCACGCCATTCGACCTGATGTGAACCATCACCCTTTAAAGCATTGTCCATCCAATTATCCGGTGAACGCTGATTGACGGTACGAACGATTTTGTCATGAAAACTGATTTTGCCGTGAGCACCTGGACCAATGCCCAGATAATCACCAAATTGCCAGTAGTTGATATTATGGCGTGCATAAGCATTGGGCCTAGCATAGGCGGATACTTCATAATGCTCAAAACCGGCCGCCGCTGTGAAAGCGATATTTTGCTCCAACATTTCATCGACCAAATCATCGTCCGGAAGACCGCTAGGTGGGTATTTGGCATACACAGTATTAGGCTCAAGCGTCAGGTTATATAGCGATAAATGCTCCGTCTCGTAGCTCAGTGCTTGCTTTAAGTCCTGCTCATGAAGTTTAAGCGTCTGGCCCGGCAAAGCAAACATCAGGTCTAGATTAATCCGCTGAAAATAACGCTGAGCAATATCAATCGCAGACTTTGCTTCATCAGCACTATGAATACGGCCTAAGACTTTAAGATGTTGGTCATTGAAGCTCTGGATGCCCAGTGATAAGCGATTAATCCCACTGGCCGCAAACTCTTTGAATTTATCAGCCTCTACCGTGCCGGGATTGGCTTCCATGGTGATCTCTATAGTGGGCGCAAGCCCTAGCAAATTCCTCAGCATAGCCAACAAACGATCCATCGCCTGTGCTGACAGTAGACTTGGCGTGCCGCCACCGATAAATACGGTCTGCACCGCTCTACCCCAAATATGTGGCAAATGATGAATTAAGTCCGCTTCCAGTGCCTTAAGGTATTGCTCTTCAGGTATCCCACCCTGAAGCGCATGAGAATTAAAATCACAATATGGACACTTTTGTACACACCAAGGCACATGCACATATAAAGATAAAGGTGGTAGGCTCTGCGTAAATTGCGGAGTATTTTGTGGTGTCGTGAGCGCGGCGCTGGGCTTTTGCCTATTAACACTTTCTTTGCCCTGCTCCGCACCAACTCGATGAATGGGAATTGTCTTCACTAGTTCGCTGCTTCCATTTCAGCAATTAATTTTTGTAATGCCATGGCTCGATGACTCAGACTGTTTTTAAGACTAGGCTCCATTTGTGCTGCAGTCAGACCAAGCTCAGGCAAATAAAAATGCGGATCGTAACCAAAACCATGCTCACCTCGGGGCTCGTTCTGAATCACCCCATGCCACCAAGCTTGCGCCACCAATGGTGCCGGATCATCGGCATGACGTACAAAGACTAAAACCGCCAAATAAGCGGCTGATTTATCCTCATACTTTTGAAGCTCACGAATCAGGCAGGCATTGTTATTGGCATCGGATTTTGTTTCACCAAACAGCGTAGCATAACGCGCTGACAACACCCCGGGCAAACCGTTTAAAGCCGGCACCACAATACCCGAATCATCAGCTACCGCAGGTAAACCACTGTCGCGACTGGCATGACGCGCCTTGGTCAAGGCATTTTCTAAAAAGGTGTGATAAGGTTCATCGCACTCAGAGATATTTAACTCGCCCTGAGGAATGATTTTGATTTGGTACTGATCAAATAAAGCGCCAAACTCCTTAAGCTTGCCTTGGTTATTTGACGCTAAAACAATTTGCTCTAGTTTATTAAGTAATGACATAGTTCGCTGCACTTAGCTGTTTAGTGATGAATTTAACGTAGAATCATGCAGCGTAAGCTATTGCTGTGGCCACGCATCTTGTTGCACACGTAACAACTGAGCAATGCCTTTACCCGCAAGATTGAGCAGCGAGTCTAGCTCACTTTTACTAAAGACCTGCCCCTCGGCCGTACCTTGAACCTCAACATAATGACCACTACCGGTCATCACAATATTCATATCAGCATCGCAAGCCGAATCCTCAGCATAATCCAAGTCAAGAATGGCATGTTTTTTCCACATACCGACTGAGACTGCCGCAACACGGTCATTTAAGGGGTTTTCGGCAATCTGCCCCTCTTGCAATAATTTCGAAATGGCATCTGCCAAAGCAATCCAAGCACCGGTAATTGCCGCACAACGGGTACCGCCATCGGCTTGTAAAACATCACAATCTAAGTGAATGGTTCGCTCACCCAGTTTTTCCAAATCGGTGACCGCACGCAGACTACGACCAATGAGACGCTGAATCTCTTGGGTTCTGCCACTTTGCTTGCCACGCGCCGCTTCGCGATCAGAGCGCGTATGGGTAGAACGCGGTAACATGCCGTATTCGGCCGTGACCCAACCCTGATTTTTGCCCTTTAGGAAAGGTGGCACTTTATCCAGTACACTGGCATTGCAAAGCACCACAGTCTGTCCCACTTCGATTAGAACCGACCCCTCTGCATAAGGGGTAAAACCGCGCGTAATCTTAACTTGACGCATAGCGGAGATCTCACGTCCAGACGGTCGTTGAAAATCAATACTAATAGAACTGACAGGCATAATTCCCTCGAAAACTTGTACAAAATTTATGATATGCCATATTATAAGGCCTTCTAAGCAAAGTTTTAATTATAGGCACTATTCTTTTAAGGTACTTTTTTATGATTTCTAGCATGACCGCCTTTAGTAACATCAAAACAGAGTTTGAACATGGCACTCTGTTGGTTGAGTTGCGTTGTGTGAATAACCGCTATCTAGATTTGAGTCTACGCATCCCTGAGGATTTTAAGGTCATTGAAGAAAAATTACGTGAATTAATCGCTCAGCACTTACAGCGAGGAAAAGCTGAATTAAAAATCACTTTTAAATCCAATTTGTATCAAGACAAGTTTGAGCTCGAAGCAAACACCATGAAACAAGTGGCGCAAGAAATCGACAAGCTACGCCAATTTTTCCCGGATATGCCGACACCTAGTTTTGCCGAAATTATGCAATTAGGCCAATCGATTCAGTCAATGGAAGAAGCCAGCGAAGAAGACAAATCAGAAGAAGCGCAACGTTGGCAAATAATTTACGACCACTGCCTTGAAACGGTTGCCTTAGCAATTAAAGAATTTATTGCCATGCGCTTAAGAGAAGGCGCTAGGCTTGCGGAAACCATGTCAGGCTATGCCAATCAAATCCTAAAAATCGTCAGCCACTTGGAATCACAGCAAGAAAGCTTAGTTGCTGCGCAAAAAGAAAAAATCCATCAACGCTTAGCTGAAGCTCTACAAGCAGTCGCTCCAAATGGCTTTGAACAAATTTCCGGCGAAGAACTCTCTATGCGTATTGCGCAAGAAACTTCTTTATTCGGTATACGCGTCGATATTGCTGAAGAAATTACTCGCTTAAAGTCACATACAAGTGAATTGAAGAATTTGTTAGCTCATCAGGGCGAAGCTGTCAAAGCAGAGAAAAACACCAAGAACAAGCAAAGCCTAGGCCGTAGGCTGGACTTCTTATTTCAAGAAATGAACCGAGAAATCAATACCATAGGCTCTAAATCGGCATCATTGGATAATACACAAGCAGTGATTGATATGAAGCTTTATGTGGAGCAATTACGAGAACAAGCTTTAAATATTGAATAAATTATTAGAGTGTGGAGAGATTTATTTGACAAAGCAATTAATTACCCATATAATCTTTCTCTTATCACATCTAGGCGGTTAGCTCAGTTGGTTAGAGCGCTACGTTGACATCGTAGAGGTCGCTGGTTCGACTCCAGTACCGCCTACCAATTCCTGTATTGCATTGGATTGCTAAGAAAATATAAGCCCATAGAACCTTGATTTTATGGGCTTTTTTTGTTTTTTATGCCTTGCATAGGGATTCATGTAACTATTTGTATAGTTGGTATTTTTATAGTACTTTTTACGAAATATCTATCACCTTGGATGAAATATATCAATCGTAAATACTATATTTATAGGATCACTAAACAATGAAGTAAAAAGAAACCCAAGTACCTAACACCAAACCCCATAGAACATTGATTCTATGGGGTTTTTATTCTCTAAGTATAATCATGCTCTCCACCTTAAACGAAAGCTAGAAATACTAAGCCACTGCCACTGCGCCTAAGCTAAAAATAAAGGGAATGGATACCGCCCACAACACAACGCCAAGCACATCACCGGCCATTGATAAATTAACCGACTTAATCTTTGATAAAAAAGATGATGGACGACGCTTATAAAGAGTCACGTAACTACGGTTATATTGATGGGTAAAACTTGGGTGTACGGAAAACACATCTTGCGCAGAGTATAAGCGTGCTAATTGTAATTTTGCTGTGTTTTGATTTACACTGTCTTTACTACGAACTGTCGCTTTGATAGTCATAACAGACTCCTGAACCTAATTAACATGTGGGCTATGTGGGGCTATGTAGGGCTCGAGTGGGGTTTGCTCAGTGTAAACTTTGCACATAAATCACTGAGCAAACCTATCAGGACCCTAAACCTGACAATCGGGACTAAAGTACTGTACCGATATCTAGTACTGTACACTTATACAGTGTTTTAGACAAGTTATTTTTCCGGCTTTATAGGTGTTGCTGCTTTATTGCAACAATCCGTCGCTGTCGCTTTAGCAAGCTAAAAATTCTAAACCTTCATCAAATGCCTCACACAAAGTAAAACAGGGACTCATAAATGAGTCCCTGTTTTACTTTAGTTAGCTTATCAATGACAGCTATTAAGCATCAAAATTAATGCCCTCAAAGCTCTTAACACATTGTTCGCTAGCCATTGCCGCTTCAGCTAAGGAATTAACACGCGGTGTGATATGCGCTGCGTAGAATAAGGCGGTCGCAACTTTTTCATGATGACCATTGTCCATATCTGCGGCGACTAAAGCTTGACGTGCTAATTGCCATGCCGAGTGAACATAACCGGCAAGCATTAGATAAGGGACGCTGGCGGAAAACGCCTGATTCATAGCACGTTTAGCACCGAGTTTTAACAAGAAATCGACGACTTCTGCATAAGCATCGACCGCACGCTCAAGGCGTTGTCCGATAAATCGTAGATCTTCATTGGGATGTGCATCCAATCGAGCGACTGTGTCTTGCATTTCTTCGATAAAGTATTTAGCGACTGCACCTTCATCGCGCATGGTTTTACGACCAATAATGTCATTGGCCTGAATCGCTGTGGTACCCTCGTAAATCGGTAAAATACGAGCATCACGGTAGAGCTGGGCAATACCGGTCTCTTCGATGAAGCCCATCCCACCATGTACCTGTAAAGCCAGTGACGTCGCTTCTTGAGCCATTTCAGTACTGAAGCCCTTAACAATAGGCACTAGATACTCATAGATCGCCTGATAGCGCGCCCGCTCTTGGGGGTCCGTATGATGATTGGCTAAATCCGCACGACTCGCACCATAAAGTGCGGTGGCGCGACTTCCCTCAGTAAGACTCTTGATCGTCATTAACATACGGCGCACGTCCGGATGTTTGTTAATGCTCACCGTCTCTCGACTACCGCCTTCGACCGCATTGCCTTGCAGGCGTTCTTGTGCATAGCTCCAAGCCATCTGCATAGCACGTTCAGAAATAGAAGCACCCTGCACACCAATAGCAAAACGCGCTTCATTCATCATCACGAACATATGGCGGAGACCGTCATTTTCCTCGCCTATCAGATAAGCAACGGCACCCTCGCCAACCTCACCCTTATTGTCACCAAAGACCATAACGGCGGTGGGACTGCCGTGGATACCCAGTTTATGCTCAAGCGACGCACAAAACACGTCATTTCGCTTACCTAGGCTGCCGTCTTCATTAACCAGAAACTTAGGCACCACAAATAATGAAATGCCCTTAACTCCCTCTGGGGCATCCGGTGTGCGCGCTAAAACCAAATGAATGATGTTTTCAGCGGCGTCGTGCTCACCCCAAGTAATAAAGATTTTTTGACCACTGATACGGTAAGTGCCATCATCCTGACGAACTGCTCTGGATTTTAAAAGCGCTAAATCGGAACCGGCTTGAGGTTCAGTCAGGTTCATGGTACCGGTCCAACGGCCTTCAACCATCGGTGGAATATAACGCTGTTTTTGCTCTTCGGTACCGGCTTGACTGATAGCTTCAATACAACCATCGGTTAAGCATGGGCATAAAGCAAAAGCCATATTAGCAGCATTAAGATTTTCAGCAAGAATTGTAGAGATTAATTTTGGGAAACCCTGCCCACCGAACTCAGGATCATGTTGCAAGGCTTGCCAACCACCCTCTGTAAATAGGGTGAGAGCTTCTTTAAAGCCTTTGCTAAGTGTGACTTCACCATTTGTACATACCGGGTGGTCCTGATCACCAACTATATTAAGCGGTGCCATTTCCTCTTCGACCAAACGCGCATTTTCTTCAATAATGGCATCAACTAGGTCGTCTGTAATCTCTTCAAAACCGGGTAGGTTTTGGATTTGTTCCAGTAAACCCATTGTTTTAAGGTTAAAATTAATATCATCAACAGGTACTTTGTAACTCATATCCCCTCCATTGTTGTACAAAAAATAATTCGTGGCTGTTAAATCCATCGATACCTAGTTTGAGCGGATTTCTTGATATTCAAACAATTCTCTACAATTATTTTAAGCTGCTCAGCACTTAATAAGTGATTTGAGGCAAATTCGATGGTAAAAAAAGCCTTAGTTACAAAGACTAAACGATTAGGTGGCAATTGTCGATAGTACTTTAGAATATCTCCCCTTTTATTGCAAAAAACGACATCAATGTTAAAACGCATACCAAAGGTGTGAATCACAGCGCAATTAGCAAAGACATAATACGCTTCCTGTCCTAACTCCTTTTTACCGATGAGACCTTTTAATTTAGCCCAAGTGCTTAAACAATATGTAATCTGCATCATCAGACGCCCTCTACCAAGTTGCGTCCATCAGCTTCAAAGCGATTGGGAAAGCAATGACGATAAAAGTACAAGGAAAAATACAACTAACCAACGGAAAAAGCATCTTAACCGGCGCCTCTAAGGCTAATTTTTCGGCACGCATAAAGCGTTCACTGCGACGCTGTTCGGATTGTGCTCGTAAAATCGGACCTAGGCTGACACCGAGTTTTTGACTCTGCGCAATCGAGGAAACCAAATGATTCACTTCTTCCAAATCACTACGTTTAGCCATCGCCTTAAGGGCATCATGCCTAGATAAACCGGCCCTCATATCACTTAAGGCATGACTGATTTCTGTCTTTAATGGTCCTTTTGGCAATAAGTGATGAGTTTGGTTTAGTGCCCCATGGAAATTTAAACCACCTTCCACTGAGAGCGTAATCATATCCAAAAAGAAAGGAAATTGTTTAAGCATTAAACGTTGACGTTGTGCGCCTTGTTGTTTCAAGTGATAGCGTGGCAAATAAAAAAACAAAACAGCACTTAATACAAGCAATAAAGCAATCAGCACGTTCGAGAACTCGAATTGCCAAAATATCCAGCCACTGACAACAGAACCTAATAAAGCCGACGCTGTTTGCATCCCGAAAACATGCTCCGGCTCTAAATAATCTAGTCGTCCGGCTTTAATGATGTCTTTTTCAATCGCCATTCGATAACGCCACGACATAAAGGGCTTACCCATCGCGACAAATAAACTGATCCAGGGCCATACTAGATTCCAAGCTCGATGAATTTGCAATTGTTCAGGCTTACCGGCATCGGCTTTCATGCTTGGCATTAAAAACCAGTAAACCAACAAAGCTAAAGAAATGGTGGTGGCTGATAAACTCAAATATATAAACAAGGAAGACATAAACTCACCTTAAAAGCTTAAACATCAATGGCAACGATCTTAGAGATCATCCAAACCCCCAAAGCTTCCAGAAAGAAAATAAGTCCGAGCACGGCCCAACCCATATAGCTGTACCATAAATGATGCATAGCTTCAGGATCTAGCCGATTCAGAATCAACATAAGGGCTAACGGCAATAAACACATAACCACTGCCTGCATCTTGCCTTGCGAAGTCAAGGCCTTAATACGCGCCTGTATTTGCAATCGTGACCTTAGCGTGGACGCGATTCTTTCAATCGCTTCGGATAAATTACCCCCGGTTTGCGCGCTGATACGTAACGATGAAACAAACAACTCACACGCTTCCGAAGGCATCCGTAGAGATAAGTTCTGCAAGCATTGATCAAAAGACACCCCGAGTCTTTGCTCACGCAAAACTAAGGAAAGCTCTTGAGCTAATGGTGATTGCGCATCTTCGGCTAAGGACTGGATAGCGGTTTGCACGCCGGAACCTGCCTGCAAAGCGCCCGCTAAAGCAAGGAGAAAATCCGGTAACTGTCGATCAAAAGTCTGTAAGCGTCGCTTTCTTAAAATACGAAGCAGTAACTTCGGCATAAAAAAAACGATTAATGCCAAAAATAAGGAAAGCCACCAAAGCTTAAAAAGTAGCCAAGAAATAAAAAACACAAGCGTCGTACTGGCAACCGCTAAGCTCCATAGCTGCATCGGGTCAAAGAAAATAAAAGCATCACTTAGCTGTACCCGCATTTGCTCTTTAAGCTCGCTCTCATACCGTGATGCCGCTTGATTAAAGCCCTGCAGTACCAGCCAACAGATTAAAGCAATAGAGATAGTGGCAAATAACAAACTAATCAGAACCATGATATTGACTCCTTAGCGAATATAAAACCTTTAGTGCAAACTCCGAGCACTATGGTCGGACACCCTGCTAAATTGATTAAAACGACTGACATCGAGTGTTAGTCCTTCTGCCATTAATCCTTCAAATTGATCCGGAATAATACCCAAGCCATAAAAACCACTTTTAGCTCCTCTATCGTATTTAAATATTTCCTGAATTTTAATGATGCCACTCTCCATACCACAAACCTCAACAATGGATGAAACCACCCGGCGACCATTACTTAGACGTGTTTGCTGCACAATGAAATCAACACTGGCGGCAATATGCTCACGTATAGCAGCTAAAGGAATATCCATCCCGGCCATCAAGATCATCACCTCAAGTCTGGAAATGGCATCGCGCGGTGTGTTTGCGTGAAGTGTGGTTAGAGAGCCTTCGTGGCCGGTGTTAAATGCCGCCAGCATGTCAAAGGCCTCACCGCCTCGACATTCGCCAACGACAATACGATCCGGACGCATACGCAAAGCATTCTTCACCAAGTCCCGAATACTGATCTGGCCGCGCCCCTCAGTATTCGGTGGGCGTGATTCCAAACTGATTAAATGGCGATGATTAAGACGCAATTCCGCCGCATCCTCAATCGTGACGATACGCTCTCCTTCGGGAATACAGTTGGAGAGAATATTTAGCAAGGTCGTTTTACCTGAACCCGTGCCGCCTGAAATAATCATATTCATGCGATGCTTGACACAGAGATCGAGAAACTCACCCATGTGCCTATCCAATGAACCGAGCTTAATCAAGTCGCTCATATTGGGGCGTCTGAGGGGAAATTTACGAATGGTGAGATTAGGCCCCTTAATCGCTATTGGTGGAATTACCGCATTAACTCGTGAACCGTCCTTTAAACGGGCATCAACCATGGGCGCACTTTCATCAATGCGTCGACCAATCGGTGCCACAATACGATCGATAATAGAGAGCACGGACTGATTACTACTAAAACTCATCGGATAGGCTTCGAGTTTGCCTGCCTTTTCGATATAAATTTCATCGTAGCGATTTACCATGATCTCGCTAATTTCGGGATCTTTTAAAAGTTGCTCCAAAGGCCCCAAACCTACCGCTTCATCAAGCACCATGGCACATAATTCCTGCGCATAACTCAACTCACTGAATTGCTTATCCGCCTGCACAATCTTGTCGAGTAATTTACCTGCCTCCTCTCGCAAGAGTGAGTCGTCCATCATCGTGATGTTATTTCTTTTTAAGTCTAAGGCCTCGACCAACAGCTTATGCAATTGATTGCGTTGAGAAATCAACAAGGACGCTTCAATTTTAGTCTCAATATTATTGAAACTTGAACCACTTTCCTTAAAAAGCACTTCGTCTGTTTCTTCTGCATTCTCAGTCGCCAACTCAGACTTTAATATATGCTCCGTGCCATCAACAGGTTGGTTATTAGCTTCTTCAACAGTCACATGATATGATTCCGCTTCAAAGATCGTATTGTTACCGACCTCGCTAGTTTCGCCTTTCGTATCTAAAGCCCCTGATTGAATGTCCATCACTCTAATCAGACATGGTCCGATCACAATTTGGTCATTAAGCTGTATCGGATGAACATGATAAATACGCTGCGAATTAAGAACGGACCCACCGATTGAACCCAAATCGTGCAAATAAAGCAGTTCTTCTTTAGAGAATATTTTCGCGTGTTGCTTAGCCACACGCCAGCTCTTTAGTTGCAAGTTATTAGCTTCATGTTTGCCAATAGTAATGGGCAGTGGAAACCATTTTTGTTCACTTTGCCCACCCTCAAACTGGAGATTAAGCAGCAATTTACTCACGATGTCTTGCCATTTTTCAAGGTAACAGGACGAATAATTAATTTTCTTTTTTTAGGTACACGGAAAGCGGGTATATCCGTGGCATGAAAACTCTGTGCACCAAAGGTTTTTACTAAATCAATTTCCGGTTGAGGTATGGCGCGTGAAGACGTGCTCGAAGCATTAGCTTGTAACTCACTCGCTTGAATCGGAACATTAAGTAAAGGCTTTTGCTCAAAGGTACTATCCACAATGGCTTGTGAACGCATAATACGTTTTTGCATATCTTCATTGTCTGAAGAAACCACCACTGGTCTAACGAAAATAGCTAATTCAGTTTCATTGTTTTGAAATTTTTTAGACCTAAACAAGGCACTTAAGATGGGTACATCACCCATACCGGGAACCTTGTCCATGTTTTGCATTTGGTCACGAGAGATAAAACCTGACAACACTAAAGTTTCGCCTGATTTCACATTGAACTCTGTATTAGTGCGACGAATTTTTAAGGCCGGTCCGCCCTGCAAGACCATCGAACCATCAATAGAGCTAACCTCCACATTAATGCGTGAACGGACAATGCCATTTTTCTCAATGCGTGGCGTAATCTGTAAACTCACGCCATAGGGTTTGAACACGGTTTGTGTATTGCCATTGCCATCGGCAATGGCATAGGGTACCTCGCCACCAGCTAAAAACTCCGCGGTGGCACCACTACGCGCCATTAATTGAGGCTGAGCCAACATCACCGCTTTACCTTCATTGGCCATGGCCTTCAAATTGGAGCTTAATAAGGCATTTACCCCAAAATAACCTAAAGGATTATGCTGCCCTAACAAGGCTTCCATGGCTTGCTCGCCCGGTCTCATCATCAAGTTGCGACCGGCACTATCCCACACCACACCGGCGTTAAAACCGCCAACACTGGTGTTTTGCCAACTCACACCCAACTCATGAAGAAAGTTCCTGGGTATTTCCAAAATCTGCACATCCAGCAGCACCATCTGGTCCCAACCGACCTGACTCGTCATATCAACAATTTGCGGATAATGTTTAGCCAATAACTGCACGCGCTCTCTATCCGCGTCGCTAAGCTTTTCGCCTTCGACAATCACCTTTTCGCCAAGGACCGTGGCTTTAACATTCTGGATACGATTCAGCATATTACGGATATCGTGTTGCAATCGATTTTGAACTGCCGAGGCCACACGAATTTGATAACTTCTGGAGTTACCCTCAACATCCCATATTTGTAGACTGGTATCACCGGCTTCACGAGCAAAAATAACCACTTCTTTATCGTCGTCGGTTACTGCATTAACCACACTGCCATCGCCCACAGCGACCCGCGCGATATTTTCAGAAGGCAGCACATGAATCTGTCCGACCGTTAAATTGATTTTTTGTTGAGCCATTGATAGCGATGGCAACAAAAGCAGCAGTAACGCGGCTAAATAAAAAAAGACAAAATTAAATCTCATGACAACAGATTTAACATGTATAGAAGCATAGACCTTATTCATAACAACCTCCTCCCTTTAGCCCAAAAACAGAGCTATGTTTAAAAATATGAATTAATAACTAATCCAGTAAAAGAATTTCTTGTTCATCATTAAAATGACTACTCAAAGATGGTTCATCACCTACCTGAACCTTAGGTAAGGAATTAATCCAAGCACTGACCAAATCTTCCTGACCGGGTAATTCAAAAACACCACGCTCATCTCGATGAGGATTTTCAGTGTTTTGGTTAATAGCTAGGTTCGGTAAGCGTTTATTGTTCTGGTCACCATAAATAACTTGCGGTTTGCGTTTGATTGGTGGCGGCGGTGTGGCAATACCCAGCATATTGGCTAAGTCGCCCCTGACTCCTTTTTGTGTGGCTTTATCGTCATCCGGATTGCGCAATAAGGCAGTGATAGTACCTGCCTGCCGTGCAGCCACAAGTTTGGCCGCCTCTTCTGGTGCGGTATCCAACGTTACTGTAGAGTAGCGTGAGCTTGTATCGCTTGCTTCTAAGCCAGGACGGCTCTGCTGCCCGGTGGCCATCACCAGTACCCCCTGTAATAAAGGCGCGGTAATTTGACGGCGCCGATATTCAAAAGACACATAGAGATCGATTAAGTCCCCTGGCACTAACATACCCGAAACCGAATTGATCGTGTCGACAGGGATTGTCACAGCACGTCGCCCGGGGCTGATCTTGTCGGAAAATGGCTTAGTTTTAAGATGCGCGGTATTGGCCCATAAAAGCTGATCGCCTCGCTTTAAAGAAGCAGTCACCACCTGTCCCTGTATATGGATAAACTCATCCGGCAGAATACTGCCACTAGAAACCCAATCTTTAGGTATGTCGCGTACCGCCACATGGGCAGAGTCGATTTTGGTTCCTTCAGGCAAATCATAGGCCGCCACAACTCGTTGCACGGTCTCGACTCGAGCCTTGGCTTCAAGCATTTCAACTTTATCGCTGATGTATTTTTGTGCTGACCAAGCGGCTAACAAACCTGCCAAGATTGCTAAAGAGATGACAATGGTCGCTTTCTTGTTAATGCGTATCTTCATAATAATCCTTTGATAAATCGTTACTTAGAACATATAAAGCGGTACCCTCGACTTGTTGGCTAAAGTAAAGCTGTATTTCTTGAGACTGCTTGCTCCACAGCTTAAGCCCGAGGCCATCAGTGCTACTTTGTCGCCAACCGAGCGCCATTAAATTGGCCTTAAGCAAAGTATTCAAGTCCTCAGCACTCGCTGAGTCCAGATAAATATACTGAGCACGTGTCGGAGTGCTTTTTATGCTCATTAATAAAACGGCGGATTCTGGCACCCAAGACAAAGCTCGCCCGGCCAAAAGCTTGGTTTCTTGGTGCAAGTATTGCTTCAGCGCCCCGCTTTCAGCGGCTGAAAAATCGCCAAAAGTCGTTGGCGCCACCGGCATCACACTCAAGATCCCACGGTAGGCTTCTGCTCCTAGTCGTTCGAGCTGCAACAACACGCTATGTTGACCGTACTCGCCACTTAAAAAGATTAAATTACCCATACTGTGATACTGCTGAAGAATGCTTTGCTTGGACAAAGCATCTAATAGTTGCTCAAATCCATAATCGGCTTTAATCTGCCAAGCGCTCATGGTTAGTGAAAAAACCTCACCCTGAAAAATCTTTTGTTCGAGATCCAGTGATAACTGACGAGCCAAATCATAGACAAAGAAAGTTCTCATATCGCCGGCAACTGAGGTTTTAGGCAGTAAAGTTGATAAACTCAAGGCAAAGACTGCCAGACAAGTTAGTAGTTTTTTATATTTAACAGTCATCTTTATTCCCTCTTTCGTGACTCCAGATGATGACCCGGAAGTTGGCCAGCCCACGGTGTCAACCAATCAAAAACCGGATCCGGTCGATTCCATGCCGAATCCACGGGCGCGGCAATTTCCGCAACCTGTTTACCACGCTCATAAGAAGCCTCGACCGCCTCTTTCCAAGCTAGATTGCTATCGGCACTTCTTTGGTGAGCATTTAAATCACTGAAACTATGAGCTGTGCCCGTCAGTATCGACGTGTGACGTTGAATATTAAGAATCTGTTGATCAAAAAATGACAAACCGGGACTCATTGCTTCATGTGTCCTATCATCGACCAAAGTGTATTGGGGCTGAGTATTAACATGAATAGTAGCAATCCCTTTATCCTCAATCTTCCACTCGCGTCTGAGACTCGCTTGATGTGCCCCACTGCCGCCGGGCTGCATGGTTTCATCCAGTTTTTTGGAACGTTCTGCATTAATATGAATAGCCTCGTTTGGGATGATATTGCTGTTAGCCCGATCCTTCCATTGATGCTCTCGCGACAAGAAAAAGCGATACTTCAGATCACTTTCATCGACCCCATCTTCATGTCGCGTTAACTGAAATGCTGCATAACGACTGGCATTTGCCTGCTGAAGAGCAATATCTGAAATTCTGCCTAACCATGGAATCGCTGTGAACATCACGATCAACGCTAAAAGCAGCACCAAAGCCTCAGCAATCGATTGACCACTTTGTTGCTGCAAATGACTTGCGTCGAAACTTTTATCGTCAAATGAAATGCCCATAGTTATTCCCTGAAATAAGACAAAGCACTAGAGCCACCACCAACTGAAGCCGAGGTAGATGACTCATCGATTGAAATCAGGCGGGCTAACCAGTAGGGATGCCATAAATTGGCTTTTTCATGTTTGCCGTCAACACGCGCTTTATAACGTTCAAAAAAGCTTTCTGCGCGAGCACTAACCGTCATCACATGACCACCGACCTCGGGACCGCTCAAAAGTAACTCAAAGGTTAAACTGTCCCAACCCTCTTCATTGATATCAATATATGGCACGAGCCCGCCACCACCCCATTGAACCCGTTGCATAATGGCTCGGGAATTGGCCAGAGGGTTTTGCAAACCTCCTAACAAATCCCATTGAGTGGCAGATTTAACCCAACGCCAAAAATCCTGATTAGCAAAGTTATCCGGTGGATCCTCGCTATATTCCATCCCTTCGGGAATGGCATTAAAACGTCCAGATACCCAGCCCCAGCCCATCGGATACTCACGGTAATAACAACCAATCCATTTATTCGAACGTAACGCATGAAAAGACTGGGTATCAATAGACTGCCAATTTCCCTCCTGATTTAGGATAGTTGAACCCTGACGTCTTAATTCATGACGCAAATGAGGACAACGGTGACTAACAGGCCAACTATTTCTTGTCAGTTCTTGTCGCGGATCGAGAAACTTATAAACACCCGCTACAGAACTAATTAAGGAACGGTAATTGCCGGTGGGTTTATAAATCGTCGTAAAGTCCTCGAAATCGTCTTCTAACAAAGTCCATTGCAAGTGGTTTTTGAAATCTTTAGCCGTCGACAACGTCACATCACTAGCAGCCAAGACTTCGTGCTGTGGGTAATTCGCGACGATGACTTCTTGAATCGCGGCATTACGAGTCTTTTGTTGCTGCTCGCGAATGGCATAAGCAACTTCGAGCAATACATCATTAACAATCTCATCGTGCCTGGCATACCGCTGTTCTAGTTCATTATGTCGTTCCGCAATCGACATAATCGAAGAAGCACGACGTGAGGCCGCGTAGGCATTTTGATGAGCCACACCAAACATCATGCCGATCAGATAAGACGGCGGATTCGCACGCAAATATTGACGATTTTCAGTCGCTGAGAATTTTGCCCAAGAGCCCAAGGTCACCAAATGCGCCATAGCGATTTGATGACCGACTTGAGCCAGATTAAGATAGGCTTGCATATTTAATGCCCGCGCCTGAATCAGCGCACCCGAATAGGCAGCGGCGTCCACCGTGTGGGTCTGCTTAGCCTTGGCATTAAGCAAACGACCATAATTAAATAAACTCAATAAAACCACGACCAGTATCATCATCATGGACAAGCCGAGAATCAATACCTGACCACTCTGCGACAGTAATTCCGACTGTTGCCAATTAATACCTCGTCGTGGCTTTAAGAGCTTTAAGCCTAAAGCTTTAATGATTTTCATCAACAGTACACACCTGAAAACGACTAACCGCCGGCAGCGTCGGCATTGCCGGTAAAGGATTTTAAAGATTTAGAGGCAGTCTGTGCTTCGGCACTTTGTGCTGCTGATTGAGCCATCTGAGATTGAGCGGTGCCATCTTCACCAGAGAGTTCTTTTGCCATCGCGGCAGTTTGAGAGCGCACGACTTGACCAAAGAGTTGATAGACAGCAATCGCTGCCACAGCCACTAGGGCAACGATAATAATATACTCGGTCATGGCTTGGCCGCTCTGTCGCAACAGGCTCGAATTCTTGTCGCTCTTTTTGGAGTTCAGACCGACTTTAGGCTGATTAGCGGACTGTTGAAGCGGGTACTGAGTAGGTAGAGACATTTTCTGCTCCTGAAATGAGTTTTAGGCATTCCAGTTTGCAATAGAGCAGACTAAACAACAATCAACAGAACTAACTATAGATATCTACATGCAAAGCGCTTGACAGGCTTTTTATTAAAAAATCACAATGACCAGTTTATCGCTTCTCGGCCATGTTCCATCAGGTATTGATTGCTTTTAGAGAAGTGGCCGCAACCAAAAAAACCACGATAAGCTGACAAAGGTGATGGGTGTGGTGCCATGAGAACCAAATGTTTATTTTGATCGATAAAACGCCCTTTTTTCTGAGCATGAGCTCCCCATAGCAAAAACACTAAATTCTCTCTTTGGGCATTTAAGATCGCAATCACCTCGTCAGTGAACTGCTCCCAACCCAAATCGGCATGCGAATGCGCTTGTGCTTGTTGAACTGTCAACACGGTATTCAATAAAAACACTCCTTGCCTCGCCCAAGATCGCAAATCACCATGCGTGGGCACCTCAAAATCGGGAATATCTCTGGCCAATTCTTTGAAGATGTTTTGTAATGAGGGTGGTTGAGCCACGCCTTGATTCACTGAAAAAGCTAGCCCATGTGCCTGATTTGGGCCGTGATATGGGTCCTGCCCTAACACCACCACTTTTACCTGTTCTAGAGGGGTCAATTCAAAGGCCTTAAAAATTTCGTTTTGAGGCGGATAAATAACCAAAGAGCGCTCTCGTTGAGACTCAATCTGCTGCATCAGATTATTAAAATAAGCTTTAGACTGTTCAGTCGCAATTAACTGTTCCCAAGTTTGCACCTGCAACCCCCTGCTATCTGGTTTAAAATATGTACAATCTGTCATATTTTAATTGAATAATAAAAGTGCGTCTCATGAAAAATTATCCAGGCAATGTATTTATGATTGTGGCTCCTAGTGGTGCCGGTAAATCCAGTTTAGTTAATGCCCTTCTTAGTGAAGACAGTAATATCGGTCTGTCTATCTCTTGTACTACACGCGCACCGCGCCCCGGAGAAACGAACAATGTGCATTACAACTTCCTGACTGTCGATGATTTCGAAGAGCTAAGAAAAAACAATGCCTTACTCGAATGGGCCAAAGTGCATGACAATTATTACGGTACACCAAAGGCTTACGTACAAGACCGTATTAACAAAGGTCAGGACATACTGTTGGAGATCGATTGGCAAGGTGCGGCACAGGTTCGAGAACAATTTCCACAGGTTGTTGACATTTTTATCCTGCCACCCTCCATCGATATCCTAAAAGAACGCTTAAATAAGCGTGGACAAGATAGCCAAGAAGTAATCGAACGACGTGTGCAAGCGGCGAGTGAGGAGATTGCGCATGCTAACAAATGTGAATATGTTATTATTAATGATGACTTCAGCGCAGCCTTACAACAATTACAACAAATTGTTGCGGTTTCGCGTCTGCGCTTTGCTTGCCAAGCAAAAAAACATGAAAAACTCTTCCATAACTATGGAATTACAGAAGCATAAATAAGTCCCTAGTGCCTTGTTTTTGCTGCTTTCGGGCACATATTATACGATATGCGTCCCGGTCTTTTTAACCCAATTTTAGTGAGAATTTTTAGTCTATGGCTCGTATTACTGTTGAAGATTGTTTAGAACAAATTGATAACCGCTTTGATTTAACGTTAGTTGCGACCTACCGTGCGCGTGAGATTGCTCAAGGCCATGAACCACGTGTTGATGTCAACCGTGACAAAGCAACTGTTATCGCATTGCGCGAAATTGCCGTCGGCAAAACCGGTTTAGAAATGCTTCGCAAGGTACCAGTATAAGCTTGAAGTAAGCAGATACATACAGCGCCAACCCATTAAATTGATTGATTTAGCTTATGAACAAAAAAGGTGCAACTGATTTCTTAAGTCGTTTCAGACGTGGCTCATCGTCGCGTCGGGATAAAGCTGCGCCTAGAGGCAGAAATCTTCAAGTCGCTGTGCAAAATTATCTGCTCATGAATCACCTTAATGACTCGACTCCAGAGGAACAAGATCCGGTCAAAATCGGCATTCTTGATGAGTTACTTCAAAAAATCAGTCTCTATCTCCCCGATGAAGACATAGATACGGTGATCCGTGCTTATCATTTTGCCGACAAGGCACACTTGGGTCAGATGCGTGATAGTGGCTTACCCTATATCACGCATCCGGTGGCAGTCTGTGAGATCTGCGCCGAGTGGAAACTCGATGTTAACGCCTTAATTGCCGCATTGTTGCATGACACTATCGAGGATCAGGATGTCAGCAAGCAAGAAATTGCTGAAGCGTTTAATTCTGATGTGGCCGAACTCGTTGACGGTCTGACAAAATTAGAAAAAATCCGCTTCACCTCCAAAGCCGAACAACAGGCCGAGAGCTTCCGCAAAATGCTCCTGGCCATGGCAAAGGATGTGCGAGTAATTCTGGTTAAGCTAGCCGATAGATTACACAATATGCGCACGCTGGGCGGGGTTACCCCCGATAAAGGTCGTCGTGTCGCCCGTGAGACCTTGGAAATTTATGCGCCTATCGCTGATCGCTTAGGTTTAAACACCTTAGTACGCGAATTTCATGATCTCTGTTTATCAGCAGCACATCCGTTCCGCTACGGTGTCTTAGAAAAAGCCACGATGGCAGCCAAAGGCAACCGCCGTGAAGTGCTTACCAAAATCCTCGACAATGTCGTTTCCACATTGACTGCCCAAGGCATCGAGGCGGAAATTTACGGTCGAGAAAAATCACTTTATAGCATTCACCGCAAGATGGTTGAACAGAAAAAGACCTTTGCTGATGTGCTCGATTTACATGGTTTTAGAGTTATTGTTAATACGCTCCCCGAGTGTTATCTAACTTTAGGCGTCTTGCATCAACTCTACCGCCCGGTACCCGGTAAATTCAAGGATTATATTGCCATCCCTAAAATTAATGGCTACCAATCCTTACATACCACCTTGGTAGGCCCTCATGGTAGTGCTATCGAATTCCAGGTACGTACACGCGATATGCACAACATGGCTGAAAAAGGTCTGGTTTCTCATTGGATTTACAAGTCCAAGGGAGCCGATCTTAACGAAATCCAACAACAAACCCATCGCTGGTTACAGTCCCTGCTCGATATTCAAAGTCAAACTCATGATTCTGCAGAGTTTCTTGACTATGTCAAAGTCGACTTGTTCCCGGATGCAGTCTTTGTTCTCACCCCACGCGGCAAAATTATTTCTCTGCCGCGGGGGGCGACACCTGTGGACTTTGCTTATGCTATCCACACCGATGTGGGTAATCACATTGTCTCGGCCGAGATAAATGGCGAAGCGGTAGCTATCAACACGCCTTTACACAGTGGCCAAACGGTTAAAGTCATTACTGACGAAGAAGCCTCCCCTAAAACTTCTTGGATGGAGTTTGTACGTACAGGACGTGCGCGCTCTGAAATTCGCAATTATCTACGTCGCTCTAACTCTAACGATTCCATCAAGTTTGGTGAAAAATTATTACATCAAGCGATGGCGGCGCTAGGCATTCGGATACCTGAAGATGAAGATCCGATTTGGTACAAATTAGCCATTAGTGCCGGTGCCAAGAGTATTGATGAAGTGTTCTTGGATATTGGTCTGGGCACACGTTTAGCTCAAGTGGTGGCTCGTCGATTCTTGATTGATAATCCATTATTGGCCACAACTGCTGCCGTACTGGATGAAATGTCTACTGCCTACCGCTCGACCATTTTAATCCAAGGCAAAGAGGGTCAATCGGTACAACTCGCTCCTTGTTGTACACCGATTCCGGGTGATCAGATTATTGCTGTGTTACGCCCCGGTTACGGCATTGTGGTGCACACTAATGACTGCCCTACCGCGCTTCGACAAAAAGATAAAGAACCCGAACGTTGGGTTAATGTTGCATGGGATGAAGACCCTTCCAAGCACTTATCCACACGCCTCGAAATCACTCTCGATAATGAAAAAGGCGCTTTGGGTGCCCTGATGATTAAAATCGCTGAAGCTGATTCAAATATTATCAACATCACGACCAAAGATGGCGGTATGAATATATCCAAGGTACAGGCCACAATTCAGGTTGAAGATCGTGACCACTTAGCTAAAGTGATTCGCAAAATTCGTACTATTCGTGCAGTGCATCGAATTACGCGCATTAAAAACTGAGCATCACTTTTTTAAGATACATTTATCCCCATAATTCCCCTAAATTAATAGACAAAATTTAGGGGAATTATCCTTTACATTAAAAAAAATCTTAGCCAATTACCAGCACATAATTTCAGTCTATAATACGCCTAGGGCAAACCCTAGGGTTGATGATTTATTTCCTTGCGGAGTGTTTAACTTCGCTATGAACCCTGCAAACTCTATGTTTAACATCTAATCCTGTTTATGAAGTAATGGCTTAGAAAATTACGTTGTTCTCACTATCTTTTTGAGAGGAAAATTATGAACAAGTATTTTGCCGAGTTTTTCGGTACTTTTTGGTTGGTTTTTGGTGGTTGCGGTAGTGCTGTCTTAGCGGCAGCTTATCCTGAACTCGGCATTGGTTTTGTTGGTGTATCGCTTGCTTTCGGTTTAACGGTGTTAACCATGGCGTATGCAGTTGGTCATATCTCCGGGGGCCATTTTAATCCGGCCGTTTCTGTCGGTTTATTAGTAGGTGGTCGTTTTTCAGCCGGACAACTAATTCCCTATATTATTTCTCAGGTATTGGGCGCTATCGCCGCCGGAGCGGTCTTGTATCTAATAGCAAGCGGCAAAATGGGGTTTGACGCTACTGCCGGAGGCTTTGCAAGTAATGGTTATGGTGAACATTCACCCGATGGTTACAGTCTACAAGCTGCCCTACTTATTGAAGTGGTTCTAACGGCATTCTTTTTAATTGTTATCTTAGGCGCAACAGATGGACGTGCACCAAAAGGCTTTGCGCCAATCGCGATTGGTTTAGCTTTGACCTTAATTCACTTAATCAGTATCCCGGTTACTAATACCTCTGTTAACCCTGCCCGTTCTACCGGTGTTGCTCTATTCCAAGGCACTTGGGCAATTGAACAACTATGGTTATTCTGGTTAGCTCCTATTGTCGGTGCTGCTATCGGTGCCGTGATTTATAAGTATTTAATTGCCGGTGACGAGTAAGACTCAAAAGCAACTAACCATTAACTAATGCGTGCTTTTAGCGAATATCAGCAAAAGACGCTTATGGTTAAAAAGCAAATAAAAAAAGGTTGAATTCATAATTTGAATTCAACCTTTTTTATAAATGATAGTTTTCAGAGCCGAAATTTAGGCAATCAATTAATCCATGCCAACATCATTGATCACACGCTCACTTTCATCAAAAAGTTTTACTTTCATATTATTTCTTAGCGTCAACAACATCTGTCTTTCGCTTTCTCTCTGCTGACCGGTAATTAGAAGTTGCTCAATTTGCGCTTTGAGCTCTTGCTTAAGATCGTCTCTAGGCTCATTAACGGACTCAATACGAGCAACCACATACCCTTGAGGCATCCAAAATGTAGTGTAACTTGGTAAGTTATCAGCAGGTGCAGCCATGATGGCATCTAATAAACTCTGTGGCAGATTTCCGGCCAAACGACTAACAGTTAAAGGCTCATCAAAATCTGTGAGCGACGTACTTTCCCCAGCGCTTAACTTTGCCATCACCTCTTCTGCTGTCGTTTTAGCCTGAACAAGACTTTTCTCTGTTCGCACCGCACTAAACGCATCATTTTTGACTTGTTCAAATTCAGGAATAGCCGCCGGGGTATGGTTACTAACTTTAACCACGACTAATTCAGTGGGCGATAATTCGAGAACACCCGAGGTACCCCCCTCTTCGAGCAACTCATGACTAAACAACGCTTCTCTGACCAGAGGATAGTCACTAAAGATTTTAATATCTTGTGTTTGCTGTGATCCAGCTAACACGCCGGCTTGAGTGATGCCTTCAACAGTCCGGATCGGCAGTTCTAAACGAGAAGATATGTCTTCAAGGCTTTGATGTGCGTCATTAGCCAAAAGCACCAATTCACTAGACAAGTCAGCAAAACGATCCGATGCAACCTGTAATCGAACTTCCTGTATCAAACTGTCTCGCACCTCGGCAAATGACTTAACCTCACCGGCTTCGATATTATCAACTTGAATAATATGGAAAGCGTTATCAATACGCACAGGACCATAAATACCGGTCTCGGCAGGTGTAAAGGCGATTTCATCTAATTCAGGAATATCGCCTTTAGCTAAAACACCCAGACGCCCGCCGAGTTGATTGGTGCCCGCATCCTCTGAATAAGTTTTTGCCAGTTCGGCAAATTGACTCGGAACGCTTTGAGCTTGCTGAATAATGTCAGCTGCCTTTTGTTCAACCTCAGCGACTTGTGCCGCAGAGGCACCGCTAGGAATATTGAGTTGAATATGATTAATCGAACGACGTTCGATACGCGTATAACGAGCCTTATTTGATTCATAATACTGCTCTAATTCAGTATCCGTAGGAACGGGAACAGCCTTAACAGCAGCCTCTTCGTTAAGAATCACATACTGAGCATCAACATGGCTAGGTACTTCAAGAGTGGCTTTATTTTCATCGTACCAGAGCTTAGCTTCAGCTTCAGTGGGTTCGTTATCCGCAAAATAAGTTGATGCTTCAAATAAACGCAAACGCACGACACGCTCTTGTAATAATGAAGATAATACCGCATTCTCGAGTTGCACTGGTAGAGTCAATGAGTTCATCACCGGCTGAGTCACTTGTTCCAGAGCCAAGCTGTAACGAATACTGTTTTGGTATATGTTGGCATCAATGCCCACACGCTGCAAGAACTCACTGTACTTTTGAACGCTAAAGCGACCCTCATCATGGAACTGCGGGTCCTCAGCAATCGCCTGTCTGACCATATCATCAGTGGCAGTGTAATGGTCTGACACCACTTGCTCATGCAGAACACGGCTATTTATCATCTGATCTAAAAAAGCGCGACGATTCTGCGGCACATCAACCTGGCTAATATCAAATTGATTACCGGTTTGTACTCTGAGCTGATTTAAGCGATCACGCCATTCTATATTGAATTGATCGCGGGTAATTTTCTGTTCCTTAACCTGAGCTAGGGGCGCATCATTAGACAACATACCTTGATAATTAGCTACCCCCAAAAAGACAAAAGACGGCACAACAAGAATGATGACGAACACCAGCATCCATTTCTGGTACTTACGAATAAAATCTAACATTCAACCTATATCCACGAATTGAGAAAATATTTAACCAACTATTTTAAGATGAAAAGCACACTAATATAGAAGATCGCCCGCTTAGCCTCAAAATAATGACTATTAAACCATAAGACACGCAGATTTAGCGCCAAACTTTATTAAAAAACGAGATCCTAAAATAAAGAGTGCTCTATTCATCTAAGAGCTTGTTGTGGCCTATTCAGCTATTGCATACGATCGATTAATTTTTTAATAATACCGTGAAAATTATTTAAACCACCAACCACTAAATACCACTCGGCTGGATCAATATAAATAATTTTATTATTTTTTATAGCGTTGATTTGAGCGAGTTCTGGATGATTTTTAAGTGTTGAATCCGCGCTAATCTCCCCACTAGTCATTTGCTGACGGTCAAAGATAATTAACCAATCGGGATTTGCTTTCGCTACGTCACTAATTTGTTTAGCTTGACGCTCAGCTGCTGCGATAGCTTCTGGACTTCCTGGCTGAGGGCGTGGTGGTATCGCTACCTTAGGGTCACGAGCCGGTAAAACTGAATTTAAACCAAAGGCTTCATATGCAAAACCCATTAAATCACCAGGCACTTGATTAATAATATTGCCATTTTTGAAAACCATCATAAAGGCCGCACTTTGTCCGGCATTTATCTTATGAAGACGTGCTAAATCACTATCGATTTCTGCTAATTTGGCTTCAACCTCAGCTTCTTTAGCGAAAGCCTTGCCAAGATTTATATTATTAGTTCGAAAATCGTCTAAAAATTGAAAGTTATTAACAGAATAATAAGCCACCGGAGCTACTTTATTAAGCTCATTTTGTTTATCTGCCGTTCGTCGACTAGCAAAAATCAGTTCAGGCTTTAAGTTGTTGAGTAGAAAGTAATCCGGCTCAAACATTGTACCTACAGGTTTAATTTCAGTATATTTTTTGAAGGCTTCGCGTTCATGGACATTTGGCATACCAGCGACAGTGATGCCCAGATAATTCAAACTATCGATCACCGCCAGATCATAGCTAACGATGGTTTGTGGTGTATTTTCGAGCTTGACAATACCCTCACTATGCTTTAACTCGAACGCCATTAACTGAGAAGATAAAGTCAAGGCAACAAAAAAAGAGACGGTTTTTGCTAATGTATTCATTATATTTCCTATCAATATAAGCAATTTAATGATATTGATTCTCAATATCAATTAGCAAATGATAGAGGATTATTAATATAAAAGCAAAAAATTAATCATTAAAACCCGGCACAGATAACTTAATGCTCGGGGTAACTCACTTCGAGAATTTCAAGCTCTTGCTTGCCATTAGGTGTATTGACATAAACTACATCACCTTCTTTAGCTTTCATCAACGCACGAGCAACCGGTGAAATCCAACTGATTTTACCGGCTAATGGCTCTGCCTCATCGATGCCGACAATCGTTACTTTAAACTCTTCATTATCTTGATTAATATAGTCAACAGTCGCACCAAAAAACACTTGATGACGATTGGTTTGCAGATGTGTATCGACCACTTCGATAGTTTCTAAACGTTTAGTTAAAAAACGAATACGACGATCAATTTCTCGCAAGCGCTTCTTCCCATAAATATAATCGCCATTTTCCGAGCGATCGCCATTTGACGCTGCCCACGCAACCGTACTGACCATTTCAGGACGTTCTTTGTTGACCAACAACGATAGCTCTTCGCGCATGATGTTGTAACCATCGCGAGTAATATAGTTTTTTGAACCGGCAGGTATCGCTAAACCCTCGGCCGTAAAATCATCGTCCTCAAAACTACTATCTTCCTTGACAAAGGCTTTACTCATAACTAACTCAATAAAATTTATTAATACTGTAACTTAGCCGGAACTAGTATCCGCTATAGCCCAAATGATGCCAAATCGGTGTTAGTCCGGATGGTAATAGCGGCAAATGACCAATATCCAGACGGCTCTCCTTGGGACCGTGAAAATCAGAGCCGGCGGAAGCCATAAATCCATAATGTCGGCAAATATCCGCGTATTGATGATACTGATCCGTTGTATGTGAGCCTGTCACCACCTCAACAGCTTCACCCCCTAAGGCCTTGAAAGTACGCCATAATTCAATAAACTGGTTACGGCTATATTTATAACGTCCCGGATGGGCAATCACTGAAACCCCACCGGCTTCTTTGATCCAAGCTATGGCATCAGGCAAAGAAGCCCACTCCGTAGGTACATTAGCCGGCCCCTGATCGTTTAAGTAGCGGTCAAAGACCTCCTGCATGGTTTTGCAATGACCGCTTTGCACCAAATACCGAGCAAAATGCGAACGACTGATTAAGTCCGGATTGTCCGCTAACTGTAAAGCCCCTTCGTAGGTACCGGGAATGCCTAAGGCATCAAATTTTTCAGCGATTTTAAATGAACGAGTATCACGATCAGCGCGAATAGCCAATAAGCCTTGATTAAGAGTCAGATTGCTCGGATCAAAATTCAATCCGACCAAATGCAGAGTGCGCTCTTGCCAAGTGACGGAAATTTCGATACCTGTAATATACTCCATACCTAATTCCTCAGCGGCTTTTCGAGCGGCTTCTTGACCAGCTGTTTCATCATGGTCGGTTAGACTCCATAAGCGAACACCATTGTCATATGCACGCCTAGCAACTGCTTCGGGTGTTAAAACGCCATCTGAAATAGTGGAGTGGCAATGCAAATCAACAGACATAAAATTATTAATTTTCAATGACTTATCCTCTGATAATTTAAGCTCTTCTGCTTAAACAGTGAATTCAATAGTATACTATTTTAGTGCCAATAGCGTTTTCTCTTGGCTCTTTCACTGCGATGCAGCAAACCCAAAGCGGTAGAACGAATCATCACAGCACCCTCTTCAATCGTATTATAAAAATCACTCCCAGCTTCCAACCAACGACTAACTACTTGTTTGTCAGGATGCTGATAGCGATTATAATGACCGGCCTGAGCGATCGCAATGTCAGCATTTACTTGTTTAATAAAAGCCATGGATGAAGAAGTCTTGGAACCATGATGAGCCACCACGACCACATCAATTACCGGCAAAAGTCGGGCTGCCAATAACTCGGCTTCAACTGCCCTATCGATATCTCCGGTCAAAAGCATTTTATGAAATCGCCCCTCAACCAAAAGAACGCAACTTGCTTCATTAGCGCTTTTAGCTGCTAATGGCATGATCTCTTCGGCGTTTGGCCAAACAAATCGAAAACTCACCCCATCGAGATGAAATTCCTGACCGCTTAAACAAGCTTCGGCTCGCAAATTTGGATTGCGCGGACGATAGTCTTTATGAAAAATGCTTTCTTCCTTGCTCAACCAGTGATCCAATCTAAACGAGCTATACACATGACCGACGGATATTTGACTGACCAACTCGGAAAAACCACCCACATGGTCCAAATCACTATGAGACACCACGACATAGTCCAGATGATTTATCCCTAAGGCCCTCAGGGCGGGGATAATAACCCGATTAGTGGCTTCAATCTCATAGGAAGTACGTGGTCCTATGTCAAATAGTAGATTGTGCTCTTTAGTACTTAATAAGATGGCACTGCCCTGCCCTATATCCAAGACATACGCCTGCCACTCGCCCGATGAGATTTGTTGCTTGGAAGAGAAGCCCATAAATATCGGCACTAACCATAACAAGGACAAAGTGCTCCACTTGGAAAAGCGGGCAACAAATAGAGTAAAAATGGCAAACAAGGCCAATATCACTGTCCAGAGGGAGAGTGCAGCAACATCCAATAAGGCATATGACCAACCCGCTAACTTGGCACTCAGCTCCAAGGTCACATACAAAAGATAATGAATCGCATCAGCCAGGGATTGATTAAAAATTGCCGGAAATTCAAAGTAGCTGCTAAAAGCAAGCAATAAACTGGCAGGCGTCACGATGGTACCAATTAAAAAAATCGCATAGGCATTAGCCAAAGGTGATATCAGCGAAACCTGATTAAAAAGCAATGCTAATAATGGCGCAAGACCCAAGAACACGGCTAGCTGCGTTTTAACCCAAGAGCGTACAAAAAAAAACGTTTTTTGCTTGAAACCCTCAACCTTTAATATCTCTTTCAGCAACATAACTAAGACCAGCATGGCCCCAAAAGATAGCCAAAAACCGACACTTAAGACTGCCCAAGGATCAATAAAAATGATCACCAAGGCAGCCAACACCAAAATCATCTGAATGGACCATTGAAGAGCAAAAAGCCAATTAGCAAAAAAAATCAACAACATAAAAAAACTACGCTGCGCCGGTACCCCCCAACCCGCAATCTGACAATAGAAAAAAGCCACTAAAATACCTACCAAAGCAGCCAAACGCTGCGCCGCTATACGTTCAGCAAATAATTTTCCGGCAAATTGACAGCGTCTAATCAATAAAAAAACCAGCAGGCTGGCCAAAGAGCTCAGCATCGTAATATGTGTACCGCTGATAGAAACAAGATGGGTTAAACCGGAGCGATTAAAAAGAGTCCAATCATCTTGAGAAATCGCCGCCTGATCGCCCATTACTAGGGCAATCATCACAGCCCCATAACGTTTATCGCCGGCATAATGATTCAGCTGATGACGAATATCATGTCGTATACGCGCAACCATAATAGACCAACGCCATTGCCCTCGTTCGTCTAGACGTTTTGGCTGCCCCTTAATGTTGCCGATAGCCCGATGGTTATTGGCAAAACGATAGCTCAACATATCGCTCTGCCCCGGATTCAAGGCACCATAAGGGCGCCGCAACAAGGCGGAAACCTCCCAAATCTCACCCGGCTTGATTTCCGGCATAGCTTCACTGAGTGGTTGAGGCTTTTGATAAGGTCCAACAAAGGCACCAAATGACCAGCGTAGACGTACCTTTCGAGGTATGCCATCAGCAGGTTTGGAGGCCAGGACTCGCGCATCAAATTGCAGATAATGGTCACCATAATTGACTAAATCACTAATCTCTACAACTAATCGGGAAACTCGGTCATCATGCGTCAAGTCGAGATAGTCAGCTAGGCGATACTCGGCTCGCCATGTGGCATAGCTCATACCCATCAGAAAGACTAATAAACAACAAGAACTTCTCAGCAGATGACGCCTTAAAGAAGTTTTTTGATCAACTGAAAAATAGCTATAAAGAACCACGAGCAGACAGCAACACTGACCAATCAATAAAACATAAAGCGCCGGCAAAACCGACAACTGCTGTACAGTCACCAATCCCGCAATGGCAAATAAGCAAATTAAAAACCAGAATCCCATAGCACAAAAATTAGTTCTTCATGGTTTTAATTTAAATCAACCTCCTAACTTAAATAAAAGATATGCTGTTTTTGTCTATGCAAAGCATAATAATTAGAGAGAAATTGTGCGCTGCGGTGTAAAATAAAGTTGTTATAAACTTTATTAAAAACAACTATGTTTCCCCAAAGATTACTCAACGGCTATAATGACTTCCTCAATGGGCGCATGGAAAAAGAGCGTCATCTATATAAGCAACTCGGCGAACGGGGTCAGCTCCCTGAAATCATGGTTATAAGCTGCGGTGATTCGCGCGTAGCCCCGGAAATCATATTCGGTGCCGGTCCGGGTGAAATCTTTGTCATTCGTAATATCGCTAATTTAGTACCCTCAGCCGAAAGCGGTCACTCTAACGCAGACACCCAACACGGTACCTCTGCTGCCATCGAGTATGCCACTAACGCCCTACGGGTACGACATATCGTGGTCCTAGGCCACGCCAGCTGTGGTGGCGTCAGAGCGTATGCCAATCAAATCGCACCCTTAAGCAAAAGTGACTTTATCGGCAAATGGATGTCACAAATCGAGGGGGTTGTCAAAAAAGTCGGTCCACGACCGGAATCCCCAGAAGATGAGGCGTCGTGGCTACGCCAAATCGAAATGGGCGTTGTTGAGCATAGCCTCAATAACCTAATGACTTTTCCAAGTGTCAGGGAACGCGTCGAAAGCGGTGATTTATATCTGCATGGCGCATATTTCGGGATCGCTTCCGGCGTTTTATATTACAGAAATTCTGAAAGTGGTGAATTTGTACCCTGCTTGTCGCAAGAAGACTAAAATTCAATCCACTTGTTGCGCTGCAACATAATTTTCACAATTTCTTGCTATGATCATTTTAGATTGTCGCAATAAATTATTTAACCTTTTTAGGAGAAAAGTTTTGACTAACGAAACAAAAAGAACAGCACTTATTACCGGCGGAACCGGTGGCTTAGGTACCGCAATCGCTCAATCACTAGCCGATCGCGGCCATCAAGTGTTAGTAACTTACTACGTTGCTGACAGCGCTGATGAGTGGTTAGCTCAACAAAAAGAACAAGGTTATGACTTCAAAGCATACGCTGTCGATGTTTCCAGTTTTGAATCTTGTCAGGAAATGATTGAAAAAGTTCACGCCGATGGCTACAAAGTAGATATCCTAGTGAACAACGCCGGTATTACCAAAGACCGTTCCTTCCGCAGAATGTCTGAGGCTGATTGGAGTGATGTGCTCCGCACTAACCTAGACTCAATCTTTAACGTGACCAAGCAAGTCATTGAAGATATGCTAGAGGCTGAGTGGGGTCGCATTGTTACCATTTCATCGGTTAACGGCAGCAAAGGTCAGTTTGGTCAAGCCAACTACTCTTCAGCTAAATCCGGCATGTACGGTTTCAGCAAAACCTTAGCTTTAGAATTCGCTTCAAAAGGTATTACTGTTAACACAGTATCACCGGGCTACATCATGACTGAGATGGTTGCTCAGGTACCACAAGAAATTATTGATGAGCAAATTCTTCCTCAAATCCCTATGCGTCGTCTAGGTAAACCTGAAGAAATCGGTGAGTTAGTTGCTTACCTCTGCTCTGAAAGCGCGGGCTTTATGACTGGTGCTAATCTCGCTATTAACGGCGGTTTACACATGTACTAATTTAGTACTCGGTCCTTTGACTTAATTTATTAAGTCTTTCATTCTGGGGAAAGTGTTTAACACATTTTCCCCGGTTTGCTTTTCAATCTCTGAAAAACTCTCCCCTCTCAATTCCGCAAAAACCTCGGCAATCCCTCTAATTTGAGCCGGTGTATTGCGCGCCGAATGTGACGCCAACCAACTGGGTGCAATATCCGGCGAATCCGTTTCTAGGGCATAATGTTTTAGATCGTAATTTTGTGCATGACGTCGAATTTGTTGCGCTCTCTCAAAAGTAACAGCACCACCAATCCCCAATAAATAACCACGCTCAATAAATTGATCAGCTTGCTGTTGACTGCCATTAAAAGCATGAGCAATACCTCGCAAATCATCATAACGACGTAAATACTTGAGAATCATGTCCTGCGAACGGCGCACATGCAGAATCACCGGTAAATCAAAGCGTCGAGCCAGTTTTAATTGTTCATTGTAAAAATGCTCTTGCTTCTCACGCTGCTCACCCACAGCGATTTGTTTAATAAAAAAATCCAGACCAATCTCACCAATACCGACAAAGCGTGGATCGCTAATAGCGGCTTCAACTGACTGTGACAGTACATCCAAATCCTCAAAGTTGCTACTATGCACCCACATAGGATGGACACCCAAGGCATAAAAGCCACCCTCAAATTGATGTGCTATATCACGTACTGTAGCAAAATTATAAGTGGCGACCGCCGGGATAATAATCGCTTGAATACCGGCGGTCTGCGCTTTTTCAATCACTTCCTTACGGTCGTGATCGAATACGCGATCATCTAAATGGCAATGGCTATCAATTAACATGGCAAACAGTCTTCAATAAAAAACTCAACGGCCAGCCGATAAAACACCCCGCTCCATAATTAATTGACGATCCGCTAAATCGGCTAATTTCTGATCATGAGTGACAATAATAAAGGCCGTATTAAAATCTTCGCGGATTTGCACTAATAGGTCAAACATGGTTGCGGCAGTTTTGCTGTCCAGATTACCGGTAGGCTCATCAGCCAACACACACAAAGGTTGAGTCACCAAAGCGCGCGCGAGCGCTACACGCTGTCTCTCACCACCGGATAACTGACTGGGGTTATGCATGATACGCTCGGCCAGACCAACTTTTTTCAGCACCTCGGCTGCTTGCTCGCGTGCATTCTGACGTGAGACGCGACGAACGATCAAGGGCATAGCGACATTATCCAAAGCCGAGAACTCAGGTAATAAATGATGAAACTGATAAACAAAGCCAAGCTTATGATTGCGGATAAAACTACGCTCTTTTTCAGAGAGGTTGCGATTACTCTGTCCATCAATAAAGACCTCACCGGAGGACGGTTCATCGAGTAAGCCAAGAATATGTAATAAAGTGCTTTTACCCGAGCCGGAAGCCCCCACGATCGCCAACATCTCACCCAAATCAACGGCGATATTAACGCCACTGAGAATTTGTAATTCATCGGTACCGTCGTGGTAGATTTTGGTCACATCCTGAGCTACGACTACCTGTTGATTCGATACGGTATTAGTCATGGCGTAAGACCTCCGCCGGTTGTAAGCGTGAAGCACGAATACTCGGATATAATGTCGCTAATAAAGATAACGCTAGAGAAACTACCGCGACCACAAGAATATCGCTTGGAACCGGTTCTGATGGCAATTGGGTAATAAAGTAGATACTAGGATCCAAAAACTGCACGCCGAATAAGCGCTCGAACGCAGGAATAATCACATCGATATTATAGGCAATCAGACAACCCAGAGCGACACCTAATAAGGTACCGATTATCCCGATTAATGAACCTTGAACCAGAAAAATCTTAGCAATCGAAAATGGGCTCACTCCCAGAGTACGAAGAATGGCAATATCGGATTGTTTATCCTTGACCGCCATTACCAGCGATGAGAGTAGATTAAAGGCAGCCACCGCCACAATTAAGGTGAGGATTAAAAACATCATGCGTTTCTCGGTTTTTACCGCCGCAAACCAAGTGCGATTATCCTGCGTCCAATCCCTAATCATCAAACCATGAGGCATTGATATCATCAACTGATTAGCCACATCCTGAGCAGTGAGCATATCTTTGATTCTAAGGCGTGCGCCGGCAAGACCTTGGTCTCTGAACAACACGGCAGCATCACCCACACTCACAAAAGCCATAGAGGAATCATACTCGTAATGATCCGATGAGAAAATCCCGGAAACCGTGAATTGACGCATTCTGGGCGAGAAACCAGACGGGTTAATGGAACCCTGTGGGGACATGAGGAGCACAGTGTCACCAACTCTAGCTCCGAGCATATTGGCAAGATAACGCCCCAACACAATATTAAAAGTGCCCTTTTGCAGACTTTCCAGCTCGCCCACCATCATTTGTTCGGGCAATTCGGATACTTGGTGTTCATTTGTAGGATCAATGCCGCGTATCTCCACCCCGCGCAATACATCGCCACGACTTAACATACCGCTAGAGGAAACAAAAGCAGAGGCACCGATCACATTTGGGTTTTCTTGGGCAATAGCGGCGATTTCCTGCCATCGTTCCAGACCAGTGAGCGCATCAACATCAGCCTGAAATACCTGAATATGTGGAATAACTGATAACATACGATCTCGGACTTGTACCTGGAAACCATTCATCACTGACATCACGACAATCAGAGCGGCTACACCAAGTGCAATACCGGCCATGGAACTACCAGCAACAAATGACACGAAACCGTCGCGACGCTTACCTCGACCTCTCGAGCGCGTCAAACCGGCATAACGTATACCGATCCATAATTCGTAGGGTGTTTTGAACACTTTAAACCTTTAAACTGCGTTAACTATTACAATATTACGATGGAAATTTTAATTACCGGTGCACTGCCACCTAAACGCATTGCTGAGGCCCTCATCAAGGAAATCCCTCAGGACTCAGCCTTTATTAAACGCCTGCAACAACACAAAGCAACTCTACACCAATTGGACAGTGAGCTTATCGGCTGCACGCCTGCCGAGTATTATCGAGTACAACAACAAGAGTTTAGCCCCACCGCCGGCCAACGCTATGTCGATGCAATCCCTGCACTGGATTATCAAAACAAAAAGATCGAAGATAATCACGGCATTTACACTTTAGCATTGTGCAATATTCACATAGACTTCCAAAGCACACGCTTGTTCCCGAGTCATGAGTTGCAGATAACTAAAGAGCAAAGCTTAGCATTATTTGAGGCGGTCAAATATTTATTCGCCGATAAAAAAATTAAATTAATCGCGATTAATGTCGACCACTGGGTTATCTCACTGCCACAATCCTTGGTTCACAATATTTCTTCACCAAACCTCCTATCTTATCAAGCCCTTCATGATTACTGGCCCAAAGAAGAGAGTAATCAGGCATTGCGCCAATTACTAAACGAAGTGCAGATGCTCTGGCATGAGCATCCGGTCAATCAGACGCGCAAAGAACAGGGTTTGCGAGAAATCAATAGCCCGTGGATTTATGGTGGTGCTCATCCCAAACAGATAGAGGCTCAACCGAGTTATCCTTATGCCATTATTAGTACACTGGAACAAGCTTACCGCAATGAGGACTGGGGACGCTGGTTAGATTTGCTCCCACAACTGGAAAAAGATATCAAAACCATTCAAAGTCCGCAATATCATCAAGCCCGTGCCGAGGCCGCTGCCAGAGCTAACAATCCTTTTAATAGTTTAAAACCGGGACAGGAAGAAAGCGAGCCTCATCCGGACATTTTCTACCGTGGTCAAAATCAAGCTCAGAATACAAAAAAAGAGCCTTCTTTTTTATTGGCCGGTTACGATCAATTAATTAAGCTAGAGCCCTTAAGTTTCTGGCAGCGCACAGTCAACAATTTTAAAAATTCTACCGATTGGAAATCATGGTGGCATCAGTCATAATCAAAACCCGTCCCTTAGTAACTGAGATCTCAAAAACTCTAGAAGACAGTGGCATCCATCCTCTTCTTGCGCGTTTATTTGCCGCTCGTGGCGTGCGAACAGCGGAGCAAACTGACTATCGTTGGAATCGTCTTATTCACCCCAAGCAGCTCACGCAGAATCAACAAGCGGCAAAACTCTTAGCCGATGCGATTGAACAAAAGCAACGCTTATTAATCGTCGCCGACTACGATTGTGATGGTGCAACTGCTTGCGCAGTCGCCATTTGCGGTCTCAGAGCGATGGGCGCCGAGGTCGATTTCATGGTACCTAATCGCTTTGAAACCGGTTACGGTCTGTCGCCCGAAGTGATTGATCTGATACTAGAACGCTCTACTCTAGTTCCTGATTTAATTATCACTGTTGACAATGGCATTGCCAGTGTCGAGGGGGTCAAATACGCTAAGCAGCATGGCATTGATGTTATCGTGACCGATCATCACTTGCCGGGCGATGAATTACCTGAGGCTCTAGCCATTGTTAACCCCAACCAAGCGGATTGTAATTTTCCTTCAAAGAATCTTGCTGGGGTGGGTGTGATGTATTATTTGCTAATGGCTTTGCGTGCCGAGTTTAAGCAACGCGGTCGCTTTGATGATAGCAACCAACCCCGCCTTGATACCCTAGCCGATTTAGTGGCTCTAGGCACGGTAGCCGATGTGGTTAAGCTAGATGCCAATAACCGAATTCTAGTTACTCAAGGCTTGGAGCGTATGCGCAAGGGCTTGATGCGCCCCGGTATTCGTGCCCTCTTTGCGGTGTCGGGTACTAATTTTAGTAGTGCCAGTGCGAGTGATCTGGGTTTTAGAATTGGTCCCAGAATTAATGCAGCCGGTCGCCTAGCGGATATGAGCATTGGTATTCGTTGCCTAATTACGGACGACGAAAGTGAAGCCATGCAATTAGCCGAAGAGTTGGACAAAATTAACCAACAACGCCGTCATATCGAACACGAAATGAGCGAACAGGCACTTGAAACCCTGGCTCTGGAACAAGAACAAAACCTACAACCACAAGCAGCTATCTGTGTTTATGAAGATGAATGGCATCAAGGCGTGGTCGGTATCGTGGCCTCACGCTTAAAAGAAAAGTTTTGGCGCCCCGTGATTGCTTTTGCGCCGGCCGACAATGGCGAAATTCGTGGCTCCGGACGCTCGATTCCGGATGTACATTTACGTGATGTGCTGGATTTAGTCTCTAAACGCCACCCAGGCATGATTTTAAAATTTGGCGGTCACGCGATGGCGGCAGGTCTCAGTATCCACAAGGAAAGTCTGGATAGCTTCAAAGAGGCTTTGCATGAAGCGATTATAAACATGACGGATAAAAGCAGCTTTGACTCCGTAATTGAAACTGACGGCTCCCTGCCCAACACCCATGCAACAACTCGTATGGCTTATTTACTGGAAGAGCAGGTTTGGGGTGCAGGCTTTCCGCCACCCAGCTTTAATGATGTCTTTATTGTGCGTTCACAACGTATTCTCAAAGACAAACATCTAAAATTACAGTTAGAAAAAGACCAAGTCCTCTATGATGCCATCTGGTTTAACCACAAAGAACCTTTACCTGACATGGCCCATGTTGTATATGAGCTAAAGGCTAATGAATGGAATGGTCAAGTCAATGTACAATTCATGGTACGACATGCGGAAGCATTTGATCCCACGCATTCCTAACCATTTAGCCTTGTAGACTTTAGGCAAAACACATAAATGAAAAAACTCTGTACTCCACTATGGCTTGGACTTATTTGCCTAATTTCAGCCTGTGCTCACCCTAATCCTACCGGCGCTCTTGATGAGATGGTAGGAACCGTGGGTGGCGCCTATCGCAATATATCGACCGCACCCAATCCTTAGGGTATAAAAGCCCTCTAATTTACCCAAAAATAGTTAAAACCTTGTAAAATATAGGGTTAACAAACTATCATATATTTTATATTTAAAGGAATAATTCATGGAAGCCGAAAAGCAAAATAGTTTGGCTGCTGATATTCAAGATTTAATTGAGCGCGAAGATGGCCTAAGGGGGTATCTTTGACTATGACAGTAAGTGGCAACGCTTACAAGTCGTTAATTTAGAGCTCGAGAATCCTGACCTCTGGAATAATCCAGAACAAGCACAAGCCATTGGCAAAGAAAAGAAAAGCTTAGACGATGTGGTCTTAGTATTAGACGAGCTCAAAATCAATTTACAAGATAGCCGAGAGCTACTTGAATTGATTATTGATGAAAATGACGAGGAGGCCTTCGCTGCCCTCGAAGAAAGTATCGCCGGATACGCCAAAACGATTGAGGACTTCGAATTCAGACGCATGTTCTCAAATCCAGCCGATCCATTAAACTGTTTCCTCGATATACAGGCCGGTGCCGGCGGAACTGAAGCCCAAGACTGGGCCTCCATGCTATTACGTCAGTATTTAAGATATTGTGAAAACAAGGACTTCAAAGTTGAAATTCTGGAAGAATCCGATGGTGATGTTGCCGGTATTAAATCCGCTACCCTTAAAATCGAGGGTGAATACGCCTACGGTTTTCTAAGAACTGAATCAGGGGTTCATCGTTTAGTCCGCAAAAGCCCCTTTGACTCGGCACAAGGACGACACACCTCCTTTGCTAGCGTCTATGTTTACCCGGAAATTGATGACTCCATTGAGGTAGAAATCAATCCAGCCGACCTACGTATTGATACCTTCCGTGCCAGTGGTGCCGGTGGTCAACACGTTAATAGAACCGACTCGGCGGTACGCATTACGCATAATCCCACCGGCATTGTGGTGCAATGTCAAAACGATCGTTCGCAACACCGTAACAAGGCTGAAGCCATGTCGATGCTTCGCTCCAAGCTCTACGAATTTGAAATGCGTAAGCGTCAAAGTGAATTGCAGGCGGTTGAAGATGCTAAAAGTGACGTGGGCTGGGGCAATCAGATTCGTTCATACGTCTTGGATCAAAGCCGTATCAAGGATTTACGCACCAGTGTTGAGGTTTCAAATACACAGAAAGTGCTGGATGGGGATTTAGATATCTTTATTGAGGCCAGCCTAAAACAAGGAATTTAATTATGTCAGAACAAGAACAGAACACAGCAGCTGAACAAGCTGAAGGCATTGCCGTTGATGAAAACCATTTAATTGCAGAGCGTCGTAATAAATTAACTCAAATCCGCACAAGGGGTCAAGCCTACCCAAATGATTTTGTGCCCGAGGACAAGGCAGCCGACTTACATGCTAAATACAATGATTTAGATAAAGCAACGCTCGATCCTCAGGAAATTCCGGCCAAAATTGCCGGCCGTATGATGCTCAAACGGGTGATGGGTAAAGCCAGTTTTGCAACTCTGCAAGACAGCAGTGGTCGTATTCAGATTTACCTCGACAAAAAAGCCATCGGTGAAGAAGTTTACGAGGACTTCAAACACATGGATATTGGCGATATTTTGGCTGTAGAAGGTCGTATATTTAAAACCAATCGCGGTGAATTATCGATCCACGCCAACTCTTTACGTCTTATCTCAAAATCTTTGCGCCCTCTTCCTGACAAATTCCATGGTTTATCCGATCAGGAAATTCGCTACCGTCAACGCTATGTTGATTTGATTATGAATGAGCAAACGCGTCAGACGTTTCAGACGCGCAGCAAAGCCATGAATGCCTTACGTCAGATTATGTCCGAGCATGAGTTCATGGAAGTCGAAACGCCGATGTTGCAACCCATACCCGGGGGCGCCGCCGCTAAGCCATTTATTACCCACCACAATGCGCTAGATATGGACATGTACTTACGTATTGCACCGGAGTTATATTTAAAGCGCTTAATTGTCGGTGGTTTTGACCGTGTTTTTGAGGTCAACAGAAACTTCCGTAACGAGGGTGTGAGTCCACGCCATAACCCGGAATTCACGATGATGGAGTTCTACGCTGCTTATCGTGATTACCGTTGGGTGATGGAATTCACTGAGTATGTTATTCGTGAAGTTGCTGAGCGCACCTTAGGCACTCAAGTACTTGAATATCAGGGTCAAGAGTTGGACTTATCAAAGCCTTTTGAGCGATTAACCATTGTTGAGGCCATCATGAAACATGCGCCACAATACAGCGAGTCGCAATTACACGATGAAAGCTTTGTCCGTGAAGAACTCAGAAAATTCCTAGGTGCCGAAGCAGACGGTCCTGTCTTAGGTCGTGCCGGTTTGGGCGCCTTGCAATTAGCCCTTTTTGAAGAAACGGCTGAAAGTAAATTATGGAATCCAACCTTTATCATTGACTACCCTGCTGAGGTTTCACCCTTGTCTCGTGCCTCAGATGATCATCCTGAGATTACCGAACGTTTTGAGTTGTTTATTACCGGACGCGAAATGGCTAACGGCTTCTCGGAGTTAAATGACCCTGAAGACCAGGCTCAACGCTTCTTGGCACAAGTAGAAGCGAAAGACGCCGGTGACGAAGAAGCCATGTTCTACGACGCTGACTATATTCGCGCGCTGGAGTACGGTATGGCCCCTACCGGTGGCTGCGGTATCGGTATTGATCGCTTGATGATGCTGTTGACTGACAGTGCGAGTATCCGTGACGTACTGCTCTTTCCTCACTTACGCAAGGAAGAAGATATTAAATAAATTTAATATCAATAAAACAAAGCCGGTAGATAGAGGTTCATCTGATACCGGCTTTGTTCATTATCTTCTTGAATCTCCTGCTTAAAGTCTTTAGACCGTTTGTTGCTTGGTTTGTAGTACATAGCAAAACAGATACAACAGCACACCAAGACAGTCACATTAATTAGTGAACCGAAAAAGTAATACAAGTCGTAAAGAATCTCCTAGCCACAGTATGTTTGCAAAGGTCGACAAATTTTAAAAAGCAAAGAAACAAACCATTCCGGATAGATAGAAAAGTATTTTTCATATCTTAACCAAAAAACATATGGCTGAAGACTGCAAAGAGAAACAAGAGTAAGTTTATTAATATGATAGTGGTTTTTTCACATAACAACCACAAGGCAGTAGCTTAAATACTCAGTATTAACAATTCGAATGAGCAGGAGTCGCTAAAACCTAAGCAGTATAACGTGTTTAAATTTCAAACAAATAATATAGCAATCACTGATAAAGCGACTACGGTCTTAATCGATAACCGGTTTTAAATATGATCGTAATCAGCACAACACAGACCGCAAGCACGGCAAGAATAATCCCTAAACTCAGCAAATGATTGACATCAGAGATGCCATAAAAACTCCAGCGAAAACCACTAATTAGATAAACCACCGGGTTTAGCATGGCGATATTTTTCCAAATACCGGGGAGCATCTCAATTGAATAAAAAGCACCGCCCAAGAAAGTCAAAGGCGTCAGAATCATTAATGGAATCACTTGTAGCTTTTCAAAATTATCTGCCCATAAACCGATGATAAATCCGAACATACTAAAAGTAATCACGGTAAGTAGTAAAAACACCACCATCCATATCGGGTGTTGAATGTGATAATCCACAAAAATTCGCGCTGTCGCCAAAATCAGAATCGCTAAAATAATACTTTTACTGGCCGCGGCACCGACATAGCCAATAATAATCTCAATGGCATTGATTGGTGCGGACAACACTTCATAAATAGAACCATTCCAGCGCGGCATATAAATCCCAAAGGCCGCATTACTCACGCTCTGACCCAGTAAAGACATCATCAATAAACCGGGTACGATAAAAGCCCCATAGCTGATATCAGATATATCACCGATCCTGGAACCCATGGCCGCACCGAAGACCACAAAATATAGTGAAGTCGTGATGACAGGAGAAAATATACTCTGCCAGAAAGTTCGCAACGCACGGGACATTTCGAAACGATAAATCGCTCTAATGGCTAAAAAATTCATGATTTACTCTCCGACTACCGCTGTTTGATTCGTTGCTTTGGTTGTTGACTGCATTGTTGCCGATTGTGCTGCTTGACTCTCCAATAAAGACACGAAAATTTCTTCTAAACTACTTTTCTGTGACGTCAGATCAAGAATTTCCACGCCTTTAACCGTTAGCATCCCTAGCAACTCCGATAAACTATGTCCATCGGTCTTTGCTTCACCATCTGTATGATAGGTATAAAGCAGGGTTTGGCCATTATCGACCAACTCGACTGGATAATCCTGAAGCACTTTTGGCAATTCAACTAAAGCATCTTTTAATTCAATACGTAGTGACTTTTTCCCTAGTTGCTGCATTAGACTTTGTTTTTCTTCGACTAAGATAATTTCACCGGCATTGATCACGGCGATACGATCCGCCATATCCTCAGCCTCTTCAATATAATGCGTGGTCAAAATCACGGTCAAACCCTCTTCTTTAGAGAGACGACGGACCATCCGCCATAAATCATGCCTAAGCTCCACATCAACGCCGGCGGTTGGCTCATCAAGAAAAAGAACCTCCGGCTCATGCACTAGGGCTTTGGCAATCAATACACGGCGCTTCATGCCACCGGAAAGACTAAGGATGCGATTATCCCGCTTGTCCCATAGCGATAAATCTTTAAGTAGCTTTTCAATAAACTCAGGATTAGGAGGCAAACCGAATAAACCGCGACTAAATCTGATGGTATTCATCACCGTTTCAAAAGATTCAGTAAGTAATTCCTGAGGCACCAAACCGATTTTTTGACGCAATTGACGCTGATGCTTTAAAGTATCCAAACCATTCATGGTGACATGACCACTACTGGCATTAACTAGCCCAGTAATAATTCCGATTAGTGTGGTTTTACCGGCACCATTAGGTCCCAATAAGGCCAAAATTTCACCGCGATTAATATCCAGATTCACTTCTTTTAAAGCGGTAAAACCATTGTTATAGGATTTACTGATGCCTTTGATGGACATTACCACGTCTTGATTAGTTGTCATATTTATCTCTATTCATGCGAGCAATTCATAACGTAAAAAAGCCGAGTTATGAGCTGGCTCAAACTCGGCTTTTATCCTATCAGTATAAAGCCCAACAACTAGTTGAACTTTAAACTAGTTCGAGCTATCGCTATCCAAGAAGCTCTTTAGCTTATCTGCGCGGCTAGGGTGACGTAATTTACGTAATGCCTTAGCTTCAATCTGACGAATACGCTCCCGAGTCACATCAAACTGTTTACCGACCTCTTCCAAGGTTTGGTCTGAGCTTAAACCGATACCGAAACGCATTCTGAGAACCTTACCCTCGCGCTCAGTCAAGGAATTAAGCACCTCGTCGAATACTTCCTGCATTGACTTGTAAGTCGATGCCTCTTCGGGAGACATCGTCGTCGTATCCTCAATGAAATCACCTAAATGTGAATCATCGTCGTCACCTATAGGCGTTTCCATAGAAATCGGCTCTTTGGCAATCTTCAGAATCTTGCGAACTCTGTCCTCAGTGATATCCATTTTTACTGCAATGGTTGCCGGATCAGGTTCTGCACCAGTTTCTTGAAGAATCTGACGAGTAATGCGATTCATTTTGTTGATGGTTTCAATCATATGAACCGGAATACGAATGGTACGCGCTTGGTCCGCAATTGAGCGGGTAATCGCCTGACGAATCCACCAAGTTGCATAGGTCGAAAACTTATAACCACGACGGTATTCGAACTTATCGACGGCCTTCATTAAACCGATATTACCCTCTTGGATTAGATCTAAGAACTGTAAACCACGATTAGTGTATTTTTTTGCGATAGAAATAACCAGTCGCAAGTTGGCCTGAATCATCTCGCTCTTGGCTTTTTTGGCTTTATTTTCGCCATTGACCATGCGACGGTTAATTTCCTTAAGCTCTTGAACTGACATCAGAATCTCGTCTTCAATTTCGAGGATTTTCTTCTGATCATCCTGAATATCAGGCACAGCACGCTCTAGGGCTTCAGCATAAGGCGGTTTCTTAGCTAAAAGATCGTGCACCCAGTCCAAATTGGTTTCATTGCCGTGGAAGGTTGAAATAAAATCTGCACGCGGCATATTCACGCGATCAACCACAGTGGTCAAGATAGAACGCTCTAATGTACGAACGATTTGCATCTTGTCACGTAACTGATCACAAAGCGCCTCAGTCATTTTCGCAGTAAAACGAATACCGATTAACTCATCAAGCATTTTTGCTTGATGCTCCAAATAAACATCTGAGCGGATACGGCCGGCCTTGACCTCTGCCTGCATTTTTAGGTGACAGTTTTGAATATTGTCGAATTTCTCTAAGGTCTGCAACTCTAGATTCTCGATCTGCTTACTACTCATCGCACCGGTTTGGGCTTCTTCACCTTCTGCAGTCACTCCGGAACCGGCATAGTCCTCGCCCTCTTCGTTAATCAGGCCATCAACGAAGTCGTCAATCGTGGCTTCACCCTCGCGCACCTTGGCGATACAAGATAGAATCTCATCGATCGTCGCGGGATAGGTAGCGATGGCCATCACCATATGTTTCAAACCGTCTTCAATGCGCTTGGCAATTTCAATCTCGCCCTCGCGATCGAGTAGATTAATCTGACCCATTTCGCGCATATACATACGAACCGGGTCAGTCGTACGGCCAAAATCAGAATCAACCGTGGTCAAAGCAACTTCTGCTTCATCCTCGACGTCATCATCATCGCTAATAGGGTTGGAGTCACTGAGTAGTAAATCCTCGGCACTAGGCGCCTGATCGTAGACCTTAATCCCCATCTCATCGAAGGTACCAATGATACTTTCCATGGCATCGGTGTCAACCAAATCATCTGACATAGTGTCATTAATATCACTAAAGGTAAGGTAACCGCGATCCTTGCCCAGTTTAATTAACTGTCTAAGACGGGTACGACGCTCCTCAAGCATCTCCGGTGAAGCCGTGCGCGAACCACCCCCACCGCCACCTCTTGTAGAGCGAGTTTTTCTGGCAACTTTTGAGGCACGACCCTTAGGGGCGGCAACACGAGTATCTTCCAGATCCTCGTCAACATCATCATCAACGATATCATCAGCATCATCGAAGTCATCAACAAAATCACCTTCGAAGTCATCAGATAATTCACCATCGAATTCGTCTTCAAAATCTTCCGTGCTTGTGTTGATATTGCTGCTTACTGCCTGTTTCGTTACCGCAGTTTTAGCAACAGTTTTCTTGGCTGCGGTCTTTTTAGCGACGGTCTTTTTA